>CAVUSZ010000047.1:0-167084 GCA_963744255.1 uncultured beta proteobacterium | reverse complement strand
AAGCGATCCGCGCGGAAGCACGCGCTCTCATGGACGGTTACCGCGAGACGCTGGCGCGCGCCGGCCGCGAGGCGGACCGGCTCGCCCCCTACTACCGCGAGATGTACCTGCAGGCCGCAGGTCGTGACGTCGGCCTGCACCGCCGGCTGCACTGATTCCAGCTTTATCAACCTGCGCCAGAAGGAGATCCCATGCAACGATTGCTCACCGCCGCCGCCGTCCTCGCGTTCGCCGGCTACGCCCACGCGCAGGCGCCCAACTCGATGCGCATCGCCGGCAACTTCTCGTCGAACACGAAGCACGTCGACTCGATCGAGAAGCCGTTCTTCACCGCGCTGCCGAAGCTGATCGACGTCCCGCTGAACGTGAACTACAACCCGATGGACACGGTCGGCGTCCAGGCCGCCGACGCCCTCCGCCACCTCCGCTCGGGCACGTTCGACGTCATGAGCGTGCAGATCGGCATGGCCTCGCGCGACGACCCGTTCTTCGAGGGCCTCGACCTGATCGGCGTCTCGCCGAACATGAAAGACCTGCGCAAAGCGGTGGACTCGTACCGGCAGGCATTCGACCAGCGCCTGCAGACGCGCTTCAAGGCGAAGGTCATGACGCTCTGGCCGTTCGGCCCGCAGGTCTTCTACTGCAACAAGCCGATCAAGGGCCTCGACGACCTGAAGGGCCTGAAGGTGCGCGTGTTCACGCCGTCGATGGCGGCGCTCGTCCAGAACGCCGGCGGCACCCCGGTCACGCTCCAGTTCTCCGAGGTCTACCCGTCGCTCCAGCGCGGCGTCGCGGACTGCGCGGTCACCTCGCCCACTTCCGGCAACACCGGCAAGTGGCCCGAGGTGACGACGCACTTCTACCCGCTCGCGGTGTCGGGCTCGGTGCAGGGCCACTTCATGAACCTCGACTACTTCAAGAAGTTCACGCCCGACCAGCAGCAGCGCCTCGTCAACGCCTTCCGACAGATGGAAGAGCAGATGTGGGACCTCGCCGACAGGGTCAACGACGACGCCTCGAACTGCAACGTCGGTCGCGAGCCGTGCAAGGAGGGCGTGAAGTTCAAGATGAACCTGGTAGAGGTCACGCCGCAGGACCAGCAGCGGGTGAAGACGGCCGTCACCGCCGCGGTGCTGCCGCTGTGGAAGAACACCTGCAACAAGGTCGACCCGAAGTGCACCGCGACCTGGAACGAGACGGTCGGCAAGGTGCGCGGCTACAAGATCGACTGAAGATCGCTCACCCGCCGGGAGCGCCCGCCATGCCCGTCAACCCCCTCACGCGCGCGCTCCGCGGCGCGATCGAGTTCCTGACGCTCGCCTGCGGCTGGTGGTTCATCGCCCTCTCGATCGCGACCTGCGTCGAGATGGTGTCGCGCAAGCTCTTCAACTACAGCCTGCAGGGCATCGACGAAGTCGGCGCGTACACGCTCGCGGTCACCAGCGCGTTCGGGTTCTCGTACGCGCTGCTGCTCAAGGCGCACACGCGCGTCGACTTCCTGGTGTCGAGCTGCCGCTCGGCCTGCGCGCGTTCCTGAACCTGGCGGCGATGGTGACGCTCGCCGCGATGGCGCTATTCGCCGTCTATCGCGGCTACACCGTGCCGGCCGAGTCGATCGAGTTCCAGAGCGTCTCGACGAGCCCGCTGCAGACGCCGCTCTGGATCCCGCACTCGCTGTGGTTCGTCGGCTGGGCGCTCTTCGCCGCCTGTGCGGCCATCCTGGCTGCGCACGCTGCGATCCTCTTCGTCCGCGACAAGCGCGAGCTGAACCGCCAGTACGGTCCGCTCACGCTCGAGGAGGAGATCGAGGCCGAGGCGGGCGAGCTCCTGCATCCTCAAGCGGAGCAGCGGTCGTGATCGGCGCCACCGAGATCGCAATCGGCTTCGCGCTGCTGATCGTGCTGATGTTCCTCGGGCTGCACGTCGCCACCGTCATGTTCCTGGTCGCGCTCGCCGGCGCCATGCTGTACCTCGGCCAGCCGGCGGTCTTCGCGTTCGGCACCCAGCTCTGGGCGGCGACCGAGGACTTCGTGCTGCTCTCGATCCCGCTCTACATCCTGCTCGGCGAGATCCTGGTGCGCGCGGAGGCGACCGACAAGATGTACCGCTCGCTCGCCGATTGGCTGAATCGGCTGCCGGGCGGCCTGCTGCACACGAACATCGGCTCGTCCGCGATGTTCTCCGCGGTGTCGGGTTCGTCGGTTGCGACCGCCGCCACCATCTCGACGATCGCGCTGCCGACCTTCAAGACCCGCCGTTACGACCAGCGCCTGGTTCTCGGCTCGATCGCCGCCGGCGCGAGCCTCGGCAACCTGATCCCGCCCGGCATCGCGTTCATCGTGTACGGCGCGATGACCAACACCTCGGCCGGACGGCTCTACGCGGCCGGCGTGATCCCCGGAATCATCATGACCGTGCTGTTCATGCTCGCGATCCTGGCGATCGCGCTGTGGCGGCCCGGGCTCGCCCCGGCGGAGAAGGAGCACATCCCGCTCGCCGACAAGCTCGGGCGGCTCGTCCACCTCGCCGGCCCGCTCGCGGTGTTCGCGGTCGTGATGGGCAGCATCTACACCGGCTGGGCGACGGTGACGGAGAGCGCCGCGCTCGGCGTGATGGTCGCGCTGGTCATCGCCGCGTGCTACCGCAAGCTGTCGGTGCCGATGCTGCACGACGCCTTCCGGACGACGATGCGGCTCACCGCGATGAGCCTGCTCATCCTCGCGACCGCGTTCTATCTCAACTTCGTGCTCGGCCTGCTCGGCGTAACGCAATCGCTCTCGGAGCTTGTGAAGGGGCTCGACGTGTCGCCGACCACCCTGCTCTGGGTGCTCGCCGTGTTCTATCTCTTCCTCGGCATCTTCTTCGAGACCCTGCCGATGCTCGTCGGCACCGTGCCGATCATCTTCCCGCTAGTCGCCGCCGCGGGCATCGACCCGGTGTTCTTCGGCGTGTTCATGGTGCTGATGTGCGAGATCTCGCTCATCAGCCCGCCGGTCGGCATGACCCTCTACGTCATCCAGGGCGTGCGGCGGGAAGGGACGATCAACGAAGTGTTCCAGGGAACGATCCCGTTCTTCCTGACGATGATCGTGATGGTCGCGATCCTCATCCATTTCCCGGAGATCGCGCTGTGGCTGCCGCGCCTCTCGTTCGGGTGATCGCCGTGCAGCCGACACGGGAGACCGCAATGTCCGACGACACAGACCGCAGACAGTTCCTCCAGGCCGGGCTCGCGCTGGGCGCGCTCGCGGCGGCCGGCGCGGCGACGGCGCAGGCGCAGAAGCTGCCGCCGAAGCTGTCCACCCACGCCCTCGACACCTACACCGGCAAGCAGGCGGCCGGCATCCGCATCGATCTCTATGCAGTGGAGGGCGACACGCGCAAGCTGCTCAAGTCGGTGCGCGCGAACGAAGAGGGGCGCGTAACCGAAAACCTTTTGAACGAGAACGACATGAAGGTCGGCCGCTATGAGATTGTGTTTCACGTGGCCGAGTATTACAAGCGCGCCGGGATTCCCCAGACCACGCCCGAGTTCCTCGACGTCGTGCCGATCCGGGTGGCGATCTACGACGCGACCTCGCGCTACCACGTGCCGCTGTACTTCTCGCCGTGGAGCTACATGACCTATCGTGGTAGCTGAGCGCGGCAGCCAAAAGAGGAGATCATAATGACCATCGAAACCGATCGCAGGGATTTTCTCGTCGTCGGCGCCACGCTCGCAGCGACCGCGCTCGCCGCCGCGCCGCAACCCGCGGCTGCCCAGGCCGCGGGCGGCCGCCTCACCGTGCACATTCTCGACCTGTACTCCGGCACGCCCGCGAACGGCATCCGCATCGATCTCATCGCGCTCGACGGGGGCGCGGCCAAGACGCTGAAGTCGGTGGTCGCGAACGCCGACGGCCGGCCGCCCGAGGGCCCGTTCCTCACGCCGGAGACGATCAAGCCCGGCCGCTACCAGGTGGTCGCGCACACCGGCGAGTACTTCAAGAAGATCGGCGCCAAGGTGCCGGGCGGCTACTACACCAAGCTGATCCTCGAGTTCGAGATCTACGACGCGAAGCAGCCGCACCACGTGCCGTTCCAGATCACGCCCTGGACGCAGTCGGCGTCGGTGCTGCCGGGCTGAGGACGCGGCATGGCGTCATCGTCGGCCCTGCAACGCCGTCCGGAGCCGCTGCGCCCGACGGGGCGGCGGCTGCTGGGAATGCTCACCCCATCGTCCAACACCCGGCTCGAGCCGATCACCACCGCGATGATTGCGGGCATCCCGGAAGCGACCGCGCATTTCGGCCGCTTCCGGGTCACCCAGATCGCGCTCTCCGACGACGCGAATGCGCAGTTCGACGATCGCGAGATCCTGCGCGCCGCCGAGCTGCTTACCGATGCGCGCGTCCACACGATCGGCTGGAGCGGCACATCCGCGAGCTGGCTCGGGTTCGAGACGGACGAGCGCCTGTGCCGGCGCATCACGGAGACGACCGGCGTTCCGGCGTGCACGTCGGTGCTCGCGCTGAACGAGATCTTCCGTCTGACCGGCGTGAAGCGGTTCGGGCTGGTCACGCCGTATCGCGCACGACGTGCAGGAGCGGATCGTCGCCAACTACGCGCGGGCCGGCTTCGAGTGCGTGGCGGAACGCCATCTCGGCTGGCAGGACAACTGGTCGTTCTCGGAGGTCACGCCGGAGGAGGTCGCGCTGATGGTGCGCGAAGTGGCAGCCGCCCGACCCGACGCGATCACGGTGCTGTGCACCGGCGTCCAGGGGGCGCCGCTCGCCGACGCGCTCGAGCGCGAGCTCGGAATCCCGATCTACGACTCGATCGCAACCGTCGTCTGGAAGGCGCTCAAGCTCGCCGGCATCGATCCGAAGCGGCTCACCGGCTGGGGGCGTTTGTTCCGGAACGTAGACTGAGGTGCGGATGAACCCGAGCGACATCGAGCATCTTCGTGCCGCCATCGCCGTGTCGCGCGAGGCGAGCCGGCGCGGCGACGAACCCTACGGGGCGACCCTCGTGAGCGAGCATGGGGAGATCCTCGCGCGCGCCGGGAACACCCAGGTTACCGAGCGCGACTGTACCGGACATGCGGAGGCCAACCTTCTCCGCGAGGCGACTCGCCGGTTCGACGCCGCGACGCTCGCGCGGTGCACGGTGTACGCGAGCGGCGAACCGTGCGCGATGTGCGCCGGCGCGATCTACTGGTCCAATGTGCGCCGGGTCGTCTTCGCCCTCCCTGCCGCGCGTATGCTAGCGCTCGCCGGTCCCGGCGCCGATGAGCTGATGCTCGCTTGCCGCGACGTGCTCGCGCGCGGCATGCATCGAGTGGACGTGCTCGGACCAGCGCTCGAGGACGAGGCCGCGTCCATCCTCGAGGAGCACTACTCAAGCCAAGCCAGGAGGTCCAGACATGACTGACTTCGAGCTCGTAATCCGCAACTGCCGGATCGCTACCGCCGCCGACGTCTTCGAGTCCGACATCGGCGTGAAGGACGGCATCATCGCCGCGCTCGCGCGCGGCCTGCCGAAAGGGAAGCAGGAGATCGACGCCGCCGGCCGCTGGGTGCTCCCGGGCGGCATCGACGGCCACTGCCACTTGGACCAACCGATGACCGACGGCTCGAGGATGGCGGACGACTTCCACTCGGGCACGCTGTCCGCGGCGTGCGGCGGCACGACGACCGTGATCCCGTTCGCCTGCCAGCTCAAGGGCCAGTCGCTGCAGGCCGCAGTCGACGACTACCACCGGCGTGCCGAAGGGAAGGCGGTGATCGACTACGCCTTCCACATGATCGTCTCCGATCCGACCGAGCGCGTCCTGAAGGAGGAGCTGCCGCGGCTGATCGCGAACGGCTATACGTCGTTCAAGATCTACATGACCTACGACGACCTGAAACTGAACGACCGCCAGATCCTCGAGACGCTCGCGGTCGCCCGCCGCGAGGGCGCGATGGCGATGATCCATGCGGAGAACACCGACTGCATCGCCTGGCTCACCGACCAGCTCCTCGCCGCCGGCCACACCGCGCCGAAGTTTCACGCCACTTCGCGGCCGATGCTGGTCGAGCGGGAGGCGACGCATCGCGCGATCGCGCTCTCCGAGCTCATCGACATCCCCGTGCTGATCGTGCACGTCTCGGGCCGGGAGGCGGTCGAGCAGATCCGCTGGGCGCAGGGTAAGGGCCTGCGCATCTACGGGGAAACCTGCCCGCAGTACCTCTTCCTCAGCTCCGACCACCTCGAAGGCGAGGATTTCCACGGCGCGAAGTGCGTCTGCAGCCCGCCGCCGCGCGACAAGGCGAACCAGGCGGTCATCTGGCACGGCCTCGAGAACGGCGTCTTCCAGGTGTTCTCGTCGGACCACGCGCCCTTCCGCTACGACGATCCGCAGGGGAAGATGGTCGCGGGCAAGAGCGCGCCGTTCAACAAGGTCCCGAACGGCATCCCCGGCCTCGAGACGCGCCTGGCGCTCTTGTTCTCGGAGGGCGTCGTCAAGGGGCGCATCGACGTCAACTCGTTCGTCGCGCTCACTTCGACCAACGTCGCGAAGATCTACGGTCTCTATCCGCGCAAGGGCACGATAGCGGTCGGTGCGGACGCCGACCTAGTGATCTGGGGCGAGCGCAAGCTGAAGGTCGAGAACGCCCTCCTCCATCACAACGTCGACTACACGCCCTACGAGGGCATCGAGCTCTCCGCGTGGCCCGAGATCACGATCTCGCGCGGCGAGATCGTTTGGAGCCGCCCCGAAGTCAAGGCGGCGAAGGGACGCGGCCGGTTCCTGCGCTGCGAGCGGCCGGCGCCGGCGAAGCCTCGGCCGCGATGAAGCTGCTCGTCGTCAACCCGAACATCTCGGAGAGCGTCTCGAAGCTGATCGGAGACGAGGCGCGCCGCGCCGCGTCCCCGGGGACCGACATCACGATGCTCACGGCGCCGTTCGGGGTGGCGTACATCGAGACCCGGTTCGAGGCGCTGATCGGCGCCTACGCGACGGCCAATGTGGTGGCGGAGCACTGGCGCGGGCACGACGCGGTGATCGTCGCGGCGTTCGGCGATCCGGGCGCCGCCGGCCTCCGCGAAGCGCTCGACATTCCGGTGGTGGGCCTCACCGAGGCAGCGCTCGCAAGTGCCTGCCTGCTCGGGAATCGCTTCTCGATCGTCGCGATATCGCGCCGGATTCGCGCCTGGTACCGGGAAACCGTGGAGAGCAATGGCCTCGCCGGCCGCCTCGCGAGCATCCGCTCGCTCGACCAGCCGCTCAAAGACATCGGAAGCGTGCAGGACGACCACGCCCGGCAGCTCAGAGATCTGTGCATCGCGACGGTCGAGGAGGACGGCGCCGATGCGATCATCCTCGCCGGCGCGCCGCTCGCCGGCCTCGCCCGCGCGATCAAGGCGGAGCTCCCGGTGCCGGTCGTCGACGGCGTTTCGAGCGCGGTGCGCCATGCCGAGACGCTGGTCAACCTGAATCCCGGCATCGCCCGGGCGGGAAGCTTCGCTCCGCCGCCGGAAAAGCCGAACGCCGGGCTGTCGGCCGCGATGCAGGCATTGCTCGCGCGTTTCAATAGCGGTTGATTCCCGGGCGCGACCGGGTCGCCACCTTTTCTACGCACCCAGGTACGCGCTGCGCATGTGCTCGTTCTCGAGCAACTCGCGCGCCTTCCCCTCGAGCGCGATACGTCCGTTCTCGAGGACGTAAGCCCGATCCGCGAGCTCGAGCGTCTGGTGGACGTTCTGCTCGACGAGCAGCAGGGTCATCCCCTTGGCGTGGATGCGCTTGAGCAGCGCGAACACCTCGCGGACGACGATGGGCGCGAGCCCGAGCGAGGGCTCGTCGAGCATCAGCAGGCGCGGCTTCGCCATGAGCGCCCGGCCGATCGCGACCATCTGCTGCTGCCCGCCGGACAGCGTCTGCGCGACCTGCCGCCGGCGCTCGCCCAGGATCGGGAACAGCCGGTAGATCTCGTCGAGGCTCGCCGCGATTGCGCCGCGGTCGGGGCGCGAGTAGCCGCCCATCAAGAGGTTCTCCTCCACCGTCATCTCGGGGAAGAGCTTCCGCCCCTCCGGGCATTGCACGAGGCCGCTCCGCACGCGCGCCTCCGGGCCGATGCTCGTGATCGCGGTGCCGTCGAACCGGATCTCGCCGCGCGTGACGTCGACCAGCCCCGAGATGGCGTTGATCAGCGTCGACTTGCCCGCGCCGTTGGGGCCGACCACCGCGACCAGCTCGCCCGGGCGGACCTCGAGCGACACGTCCCAGAGCGCCACCACCTCGCCGTAGCGGGCTTCGACCCTGGCGGCGCTAAGCATGTCCCGCTTCGCCGAAGTAGGCTTCGACGACCTCTGGCCGCTGGATCACTTCCCGCGGCTCGCCCTGCGCGATCAGCGCGCCGGCGCGCAGGACATACAGCCGCTCCGAGAGCGCCAGCACGGCGCGCATCAGATGCTCCACGACGATGACCGTCACGCCGGACGCGCGGATCGAGCGCACCAGCTCGATCGCCTGGTCGACCTCGGTCGGGCGCAGGCCGGCCATCACCTCGTCGAGGAGCAGCAGCTTCGGCCGCGTCGCGAGCGCGCGGGCGACCTCCAGCCGCTTGCGGCCGACGATCGGCAGCGCTCCCGCGAGCTTGTTTCGCTCACCCTCCATCGCGCACCGCGCGAGCACTTCGTCGGCGACCCGCCGCGCGTCCACGAGCCGCAACCGCCCCCCGCGCAACGCGCCGGCGACGACGTTGTCGCGGACGCTCAGGCCGGCGAACGGCTGCACCACCTGGAACGTGCGCGCGATGCCGAGCACGGCGATGCGCGACGGCTTGAGGCCGCCGATCGCCTGGCCGTCGAAGCGGATGTCGCCCGCGTCCGGCCGCAGGAATCCGGACACGGTCGCGAACAGCGTCGTCTTACCCGAGCCGTTGGGCCCGATCACGCCGACGATCTCGCCCGGCTCGATCGCGAGCGAGACGCGGTCGACCGCGGTCAGGCCGCCGAAGCGCTTGGTGACGCCGGACGAGCGTCGGACGGACGGCGGGCTCATAGGCTCGCGTAGCGCCGGCGGTGCCACGCCTCGAGGTAGCTCGCGAGTCCTTTCGGGAGGGCGAGGATCCCGATCATCAGCACCGCGCCGTAGATGACGAGATAGAGCGCGTCTGCCTCGCCGCCCAGCCAGCCGCGCAGCAGGTCCTGGAGCGGCTTGAGGAAGGCCGCGCCGAACACCGGGCCGACGATCGAGAGCGCCCCGCCGAGCACCGGCCCGAGCAGCATCTCGAAGTTGGTCGCGAGGCTGAAAACCTGCCTCGGGTCGATGAACGTGGCGAACTGGGTGTAGAAGGCGCCGACCGCGCCGGCCGCCGCGCCGCTCACCATCATCGCCCTGGTCTTCACCGCCGAGGTGTCGATGCCGAGCGCCTCCGCCGCGGCTGTGTTCTCGCGCACCGCCGCGAGGTAGTAGCCGAAGCGCGAGCGCTGGATCGCGTAATTGACGAGCACGATCAGGACGAGCAGCGCGAGCGCGATGAAGAGATAGGGCCGCCGGTCGACGAACGACAGCGTCGCGGGATCGTCCCTGACGACGGTCAGGTACACCCCGGTCGCGCGCCCGGCGTAATCCCAGTTGAGCAGGATGTACTTCAGCACCTGCGACAGCGCCACGGTGAACATCGCGAAGTAGTCCTCGGAGAGCCCGAACCGCAGGGTCACCAGAGCGATCAGCCACGCGAGCGCCGCCGCGACCGCGGCGCCGAGCGGCACGCACAGCCAGGGGTTGACGCCATGCTTCGTGTAGAGGAGCGCGTCGACGTACGCGCCGACCCCGAAGAAGCTGATGTAGCCGAGGAGCAGCAGGCCCGAGAGGCCGCCGGCGATCGACCACGCCGTGCCCATCGCCGCGTAGATGACCGCGAGGACCATGATCTGGAGGAAGTAGTCGGACGCCGCGAACCCGCCCGCCACGGCCACCAGCGCCACGAAGCCCAGCGTGACGGCAAGCTGCCAGTTGAGCCAGTCGGCGAAAAAGGCGTGCCGCGTCACGTCACCCTCCCCTTGAACAGGCCGCGGGGCAGGAACAGGAGGACGACGACGAACACCGCCAGGCTCACGAGCTGCCGGAGCGCCGGACCGAAGAGGAGACCGCCGACCCCTTCCGCCACCCCGATCACCAGGCCGCCGATCAGCGCGCCGACGAAGTTGCCCATCGTGCCGAGCACCACGATGACGAACGCCGCCAGGATGAAGTAGTCGGTCCCGAGGGTCGGGTTGACGAAGAACGCCGGGGCGATGAGCGTGCCGGCAAGCGCCGCTAGGCCCGTGCCGACGCCGAAGGTGACGAGGTTGATGCGCTGGACGTTGATCCCCATCAGGCGCGCGGCCGCCGGGTTCTGCGACGCCGCGCGCATCGCCATGCCGGTTCGGGTGTGTTTCAGGAACAGCCAGAACGCGCCCGCGATCAGGATCGCGACCACGAAGGCGATCGTTCGCACGTAGGTGAGGCGGACCGGCCCGAGCTCGAACGTCGCGCCGCTCCAGGCGAGGTTGAGCACTTGGTTGTTCGGCCCCCACACGAGCTGCATCAGGCCGATCATCATCGTCGACAGCCCGATCGTGATCAGCATCTGGTTGATCTGCGGATGCCGGAGCGCCGGCCGGATCACCAGCCACTGCGCGGCAGCGCCGAGCAGCGAGACCGCGGCGAACACGAAGAGCGCCGACACGTAAGGCGAGACGCCGCCCGCGGTCCAGGCCGCGATCGCGAGGTACATGCCGAGGGTCAGAAACTCCGCGTGGGCGAAGTTGACGATCCGCATCACGCCGTAGATCAGCGTCAGGCCGCAGGCGACGAGCGCGTACACGCCGCCCTGGAGGACGCCGAGCAGGAGCGACTGCAGCACCAGCTCAGCCGGCATTCGCCACTCCGGCAGCGGAACGCAAGGCACCGACCCGGGCGGGGTGCTTCCGCCCGGGCCGCTCGTGCGGGACGGCTAGGCGCGCTTCGTCCAGTCCGGCACCGGCCAGACGGCGTCGGCAACGCGCAGCGCGGTCGGCCAGACGACGCGCGCCGCGCCGCCCTTCACCTGCGCGCCGACGAGCGTCGCGCGCGGCATGAAGCCGGTGTCGTCGAACTTCACGCGCTCGTACATGAACGTCTGCGGGCCGCTCACGAGGTCGAGGCTCGCGAGCGCGTCGCGGATCTTCGGCCCCTCGGTGGAGCCGGCCCGCTCGAGCGCCGCCTTGAAGATGTGCACGCCCGCGTAGGTCGTGTTGGAGTTGCCGAGCAGGTCTTTGCCGACACGCTTCCTGAAGCGCTCGTTCGTTTCCTTCGCCCCCGGCAGCTTGATGTCCGGGAACCAGTCGTTCACCACGATCAAGCCGTCGGCGAGCCGGCCGAGGTTCGTCCAGGTGATCGGGTTCGTGTAGCCGCCGCCGAGGCCCACCCAGCCGAGCTTCGGCCAGTAGCGTAGCTCGCTCAGCTGCTTGAAGAGCAGGGTGATCGACGACGGCTCGCCCGCAGCGAACACCACGTCCGGGTTGTCCTTCTTCAGCGACAGGATCACGTCCTCGAACGACGTCGGGTTGGTCGGGAAGATGTTGTCCTTGGCGATCTGGATCTTGTAGTTCGGCATGTACCGCGCGAACTCGCGTCCGACGACGTTGCCGAAGAAGTTGTTCTCGCGCACCAGGCAGCAGGTCTTGAGCGGCTGCTTCGCGTTGTCGGAGAGCTGGAGCACCATCTCGGCCGCGTTGGTGGCGAACTGGGAGAAGTGCGGCACCGTCTTGAAGACGAACTTGAGGCCGCGGCCGGTGATCTCGTCGGCGAGCGCGTTCGGCACCAGGTAGGGGACTTGGTTGCGCTCGGCGATCACCGTGCTCGAGATCGTCGCGCCCGAGGAGTAGGCGCCGATGATGCCGACGACCTTCTCGCGCGAGATGAGGCGGTTCGTCTCGGTGTTCGCCTCGTCGACCGAGGTGGAATTGGCGAACACCGGAACGATCTTCGCGCCGCCGAGGCTCTTGACGCCGCCCGCCTGGTTGATCTCGTCGATCGCGAACTCGACCGCCTGCTTGTTGAGCTGGCCGGCCTCCGCGAACGAGCCGGTGAGCGGCAGGAGGAAGCCGATCTTAAGCTCCTTGGCGCCTTGCGCCACAGCGAGGCGGAGCCAGGGGCCCGGCAGCGCAGCGCCAGCAGCGACCACCGCGGCACCGCCTACGAATCGACGTCGTGTCGGACGGAAAACGGGAGCCGTCATGGCGAGATCCTCCTATCGGTTGCCTACGGGTCGTCGTTCTTGTGCGGTCGACGTCGCCCGATCGTCCGCCGCGCCCCGAAGACAGTCAAGAGCTTTGTCGCGGGCCGCGACCCGGCTTCGGACTTAGAATCGCCCTTCCCCTCCGGTGAGCGCACGACCGGCGCGAGATCTCTTCCGGAGATGTCTATGACGATGCGCGAAACTTCCCGGCCGACCGACACCGCCGCGAACGCTAGGGCGCGCGCGCTGTCGCCCTCTCCCGTTCAGGTGGCGTAGCACCCGCGCGGACTCGGATGTCGCGCCGGGCGATCGTCGTTCACGGCGGCTGCGGCTGGTGGGGGGGCGCTGACACGTCCGCCGCGCTCCGTGGCGTCCGGGCTGCCGCCCGGGCGGGTCTCGAGGTCCTTGCCAAAGGCGGATCAGCGCTGGACGCCGTGTGCGCTGCAGTGGTTGTGCTCGAGGATGACCCGTTCTTCAACGCCGGCACCGGTTCGACGCTCAACCGCGACGGCGAGGTCGAGATGGATGCTTCGGTGATGGTCGGTGAGGGCCTGCGGTGCGGCGGCGTCGCCGCCTTGCGTCGCGTGCGGAATCCCGTCCTCGTCGCCCGCAAGGTGATGGAGGTGACGCCGCACGCGTTGATCGCCGGGCCGGGCGCGCTCGCTTTCGCGCGCAGCCACGGCTTTCCCGCCCACGACCCGGTCACGCGCGAGAGCCGCGAGCGCTATCGGCGTGCGTTGCGAGCCGAACGGCTTGCGGGCGGCAATACCGTCGGTGCAGTCGCACTCGACGCGAGCGGCGGCTTGGCCGCGGCAACCTCCACCGGCGGCACGGCCCTCAAGCTGCCGGGCCGGGTCGGCGACTCGCCGATCCCCGGCGCCGGCAACTACGCCACGGTGTCCGCAGCGGCGTCAGCCACGGGGCACGGCGAGCTGATCATGCGCGCGCTTGCGACGAAGTCGTTATGCGATCTCGTCGCGGCGGGACCAGGCGCGCAGGCGGCCGCAGAGCGCGTGGTGGCAGGGTTGCCGATCGAGACGGGCGAGAGCGTGGGACTGATCGCACTCGATCACGCCGCGCGCATCGGCGTCGCGATGCGCGGTGGCGTGATGCCGCACGCCTGGTTCGCCCCGGACTCGGGACGGGTGCGCGCGCGGATGCGCGTCGCCGCCTAACTAGGCCGCGAGCGGCTGCATCACGACCTTGGCGTGCTCCCCCTCCATCGTCTTCTGGAGAAGCTTCATCAAAGCGTAGACGGCCTCGATGTGGGGAGTCAGCGTGCCGGTGAGTTGCCCCAGCTCGATCACCGCGCCGATCAGCGCGTCGATCTCGACTGAGCGGCCAGCCTCGACGTCTTGCAGCGTGGAAGTCTTGTGCTTGCCCACCTTCTCCGCGCCGGCGATGCGCCGCTCGAGGTTCACGCGGAACGTTACGCCGAGCTGCTCGGCGATCGTCTGCGCCTCGCGCATCATCTCCGCGGCGAGCTCGCGCGTGGCCGGCTCCTGACAGATGTCGATCAGCGTCGCGTGCGTGAGCGCGCTGATCGGGTTGAAGCTCAGGTTGCCCCAGAGCTTGAGCCAGATCTCCGAGCGGATGTCCTCGAGGATCGGCGCCTTGAGGTCGGCGCGAGCGAAGAGGTCGGATAGCGTCCGGACGCGCTCGGTGGTCGCGCCATCGAGCTCGCCGAGCGGAAAGCGGTCCCCCTCGAGGTGCTTCACGACGCCGGGCGCCGTCAGCTCGCCGGCCGGATAGACGACGCAGCCGATGATGCGGCGGGTCTCGATGTTTTGTTCGATCAGACCGTCCGGATCCGCCGTCTTCAGCCGGTAGCCGGCGTGCGGTCCCTTGAAGTTCTGGAAGTACCACCACGGCAAACCGTTCTGGATCGGGACGACGACGGTATCGTCGTCGAACATCACCCGCAAAGCGGGGGCGAGCGATGCGTAGAGGTTCGTCTTCACGGCGAGGAACACCGCGTCGTGCGGCCCCGCCTCGGCGGGCGTCGCGACCGCGCGAGCGAGCTTTGCGAACGCAGCGCTGCCGTCTGGACGGACGAGCTTCAATCCCGAGCGCTGCATCGCGTCGAGGTGCGGCCCGCGGTCGACCACCGTCACCGCCTCGCCCGCCAGCGCGAACCGCGCCGCGAGCAGGCCGCCCATCGCGCCCGCGCCGACTACTGCGATTCTCATTTCGGCCTCCTACTCATAGCGGTTCGTCAGCGTCCCGATGCCGTCGATCGTCACGCTCACGGTGCTGCCGGGTCTCATCGATCCGACCCCGATCGAGGTGCCGACACAGATCACGTCGCCCGGCTCCAGCGTCATGTCCTGCGAGAGCGCGCTCACGAGCTTCGCCGGCGGAAACACCAGGTCCGAGCACGGGTAGTTCTGGCGCTCCTCGCCGTTCAGGACGAGCTTCACGGTGAGCTGCGCGGGATCCAGGCCGGTCGCTACGACCGGCCCGAAGACGCCGAACGTGTCGTAGCTCTTCGAGCGCACCCACTGCGCGAACGTCTTGTCCTTGCCGATCAGCTCGGCCGCAGTGACGTCGTTGATGCAGGTGTAGCCGAGGATGTATGCGGGCGCATCGGCCTCCGACACGGCCTTGCAGCGCCTGCCGATCACCACCCCGAGCTCGCCTTCGTAGGCGACCTTGCCCGGGTAGGACCGAGGAACGCGGATCGTCTCGCCGTGCGCGAGAAAGGAGTTCGGAGCCTTGAGGACGTAGAGCGGCTCCTCGGGGACGGGATTGCCCTGCTTCTGCAGGAGCGCGTGATAGTTGTTCACCATCGCGATCATCTTGCTCGGCACGGTCGGCGTGAGCACCTTCACCGCGTCGAGCGGCACCGACTCGCCCGTGGCACGGCTGCCGGCGAACATGTCGCCCTCGTGCACCCGGATCGTGCCGTTCTCGAGGGTGCCGAAATCCGTCCTGCCCTGCCGCGAGAAGCGGATCCAGCGCGCCATTCGATGGTCTCCGGGGTCAGCCAGCGGAGACGATAGGCCGCAGCGCAGCGTGTGTCACGCCGCGAAGCAAAATTCCGGAATGCGGAAGAGCCGCTAGAGGTGCAACGGTGCGAGCGCCTTGAAGTCGAGCGCGACGCCGTGCCCGGGCCGCTCCGGCGCGATTGCGACGCCGTCGCCGACGCGCACGGGCTCGGCCATGAAGCGGTCGAGGCCGAAGCCGTGGATCTCGAGGTAGGAACGGTTCGGCGCCGCGGCGAGGAGGTGCACGGTGAGGTCGTGGACGCCGTGCGAGGTGACCGGGAGATTGAACGCCTCGGCGAGGTGCGCGATCTTCATGAACACCGTGACGCCGCCGCAGTTCGAGACGTCCGGTTCGGGATACGTCACCCCGCCGACCTCGATCATCTGTCGGAACTCCCAGAGCGTGCGCATGTTCTCGCCGGTTGCGATCGGGACGCCACCCTCGCGCACGATCCGCGCGTGCCCGGTGATGTCGTCGGGGATCGTCGGCTCCTCGAGCCACACCAGCTCGAACTCGCGCAGCAGCCGGGCGGCTCGCACCGCCCCATCGGCCGACCAGCGCATGTTGGCGTCCGCCATCAACGGGAAGTCGGCGCCGAGATGCGCACGCATCGCCTGCACGCGCTGGACATCCTCGGACAGCCGGTCGCGCCCGACCTTCATCTTGATCGCGCGGAAACCCTGCGCGCGGAAGTCGTCGGCTTGCCGCAGGAGCCGCTCGAGCGGGAACTGGAGGTCGATCCCGCCGGCATAGCAAGGCACGCGCGGATCGAACCCGCCGAGCATCCGCCATAGCGGCTGGCCGGACCGCTTTGCCGCGAGGTCCCACAGCGCGATGTCGATCGCCGAGATCGCGAGCACCACCGGCCCGCCGCGACCGCCGTAGTGCAGCGCCCACCACATCTTCTGCCACAGCGGCTCGATACGGTCGGCGTCCTCGTCGGCGAGGAGCGGCGCGAGGTAGCGTTCGATCAGGATGTGAATGGCGGCGCCGCCGGCGCCGACGGTGTACGTGTAGCCGAGACCCTCGGCGCCGTCGGCGTCGCGAACGCGCACAGTCACGAGCTCGAAATGCGTCATCTCGCCGTGCGTGCTGTCGGACAGCACGGTCGGCAGCGGCACCCGGTAGCAACCGCTCTCGACGGAGGCGATCTTCGGCACGAGGGTTACCCGGCCGCGCCGTGATAGACGGCCCGTGCGGCATCGACCGCGGCGCCTCGCGGCACCTTCATTCCCTCGCCCGCCAGCACGGCCTCGAGCGCGCCGAGCGTGATCAGAACAGCGTCCCTGCGGGCGTTGACGCCCATCGCGCCGATGCGCCAGATCCTCCCGTGCAGCGGACCGAACGAGCTCCCGATCTCGATGCCGAAGTCATTCAGCAACGCCGTGCGCACCCGGTCTCCGGCGACTCCGTCGGGGATCCAGACACCGGTCACGTTCGGCATCTTGTGCGATTTGTCGCCGAAGACCTTCAGGCCCATCGCCTCGACGCCCGCGACCAGCGCCCCGCCGGCGAGCTCGTGGCGCCGGAATGCCTGCTCGTGGCCTTCCTTGACGAAGATCCGCGCGCATTCGCGGGCCGCGTAGAGCATCGAGGTGGCCTCGGTGTGATGGTTGAGCGCGAGATCGCTCCAGTAGTCCATCAGCATCGCAAGATCGAAGTAGTTCGAGCGGATGATCCTCCCCTCGCCTGGAGCGTAGTCCTTCGGACGCAGACCCTCCTCGATGTGCCGGCGCCGGTAGATCACTTCGGCCATCGGCTCGCTGAGCGTGATCGGCGCGGAGCCCGAGGGGCCGCCGAGGCATTTCTGCAGGCCGCCGGTCACGCAGTCGATCTGCCACGCGTCCGCCGGCAGCCGCATGCCGCCGAGCGTCGCGGTCGCATCGACCTGCACCATCGCTCCGTAGCGCTGGCAGAGCTTGCCGATCTCCGCCAGCGGCTGGGCCATCGTGGTCGAGGTGTCGCCCTGGCAGACGGCGACGAGCTTCGGCGAGTAGCGCTTGAGCCCCGCCTCGACCCGCTCGGGCTCGAACACGGTGCCCCACTCGGACTCGAGCACCTGCACCTCGGCGCCGGCCCTGCGCGCGATCTCGGTCATCAGCTGCCCGAAGCGCCCGAACGAGAGGACGAGCACCCGCTCGCCCGGCTCGACCGCCGACACCATCACGCACTCGATGGCCCCGCGCGCGGTGCTGTCCACCACGAGCGTCCAGCGATTGCGGGTCTCGAAGACGCGGCGGTAGAGCTCCATCGTCTCCTTCATGTAGACGCGGAACTGCGGGTCGAACTGGCCGATGAGGGGCGTCGCGAGCGCTTTGAGCACCCGCGGGTCGGCATTGATCGGCCCCGGGCCCATCAGGAGGCGCGGCGCGGGACTGAGGTCGTCGAAGATCGCGGCTTCGTCGTCGAGCGCGGCGAGCTTGGGCAGGTCGGCTTTCACCCGCGCGATGTTAGCAGGCCGAGCGCGGCCAAGGCCGCGCCGGCCCACACCCGAGGCGCTCACCTAGGTCAGCGTTCCGCCGCGGGTCTCGACGTAAACCGCGTACAGCGACTGGCTGCCGGTCATGAACAGCCGGTTGCGCTTGCTGCCGCCGAAGCACACGTTGGAGATGATTCCAGGCCGGCCCCTCCGCCCACATCGTGCCGCGGTAAAGCCGGAGGATCGGCGTGTTGCCGAGCTTGTACTTGAAGCGTTTGTCGAGGCCGATCACGTCCGGCTCTGGATAGCGGACCGGGGGCGCACCCGGCGCATAGCGGTCGATCGCTTGCGCGAACGCCGCCGGCGTGGCGCTGGCGGCAAACGCCGCGACGCCGAGGCGGCGCATGAACTCGCGGCGGCGCTTCAGGCCCTCGCCCGCGTCGTCCGGGGCGGGTGCGGCAAGATCGATGAACCGGTGCTGCTGTGCGCGTTCCATTTTGCCTCCCTTTGGTGTTGGTGTTGCTCGGCTAAGGAGCGGGCGCCCGCGGCGCAACGCAAGCCACGCTGCGAGCAGATACAACCCTGGTTCAAGGGGACGCGAGATTCTAAGCGCGGAGCCCCGTCGTGTTCTTCTCGTAGGAGAGCGACTCGAACCGTAAGCCGAGATCGCGCGCATGGCGGTAAGCCTGCTGGGTCTCGCCGCGCCATGGGCGGCGGGCGATCGGCGCGTACCGGTGCCTGAACTTCGGATCGTCTGGGTCGCAGAAGTTCTCGGGCCGGTACTGGTCCATCACATTCACCGGCACCTCGGGCATCTCGCGCGCGATCCACTCGAGCACCGGCCTCGTGCAGCAGTCGACGTGGCCGGGCATCACGAGATGGCGGATCGTGAACGCCTCGCCCCAATCGTGGATGAGCTTCAGGTTGGCGGTCACCGTCTCCCAGTACCAGGGCGTGCGCGAAAGCTCCTTCGCGCACTCGCCCGGCCCGAACTTGAAATCCGGCAGCCAGATATCCATCAGGAGGCGAAGGAGCGCCATCGTCTCGAGCGTCATGAAGAAGTTCGAGTTCCAGAGTTGCGGCGCGTTGAACGCGCCAAGGTAGTCGGCGTTGGCCCGCTCGGCGGGAAACGCGGCGCGCCAGTCGGCCTTGGTCGGAAGCGCCGCGCATAGGTCATCCTCGGTCGGCTCGAGATCCGGAAGGCGCGAGATCGCGTCGACGATGGTATGCAGATGAATGGTCGGATCGCCCCCCACCCAGTTGATGTTGTGACAGCCCTCGACGCGCAGGATCCAGGCCATGGTCGCGAGCGTGCGCGCGGTGACCGGCTCCCCGTTGTCCTTGTCGGTGGAGATGTCGCCGTTCTGGCAGAACGCGCAGCGCATGTTGCAGGAAGTGAAGAAGATCGTCCCCGAGCCCATGCTGCCGCGATAGATCAGCTCCTCGCCCGGATGATGGAAGTAGCTGGAGACCCGGGTGTCCGCGGCGAGCTTGCACGCGCCGAGCTTGGCGCCGGTGGTGCGGTCCACGCGGCAGTCCCAGCGGCAGAAGTTGCAATGCGCGAGCATGCGGTAGGCGAGCTCGCGGCAGAGGTCGAGGAGGCTCGGCGTCGCCGCCGGCGGAAGCGCGGCTCCGTCTTCGCGGATTGCCCGCCAGAGTTCGAGGAACGCGGAGGTCTTCGCTCCGAGCTCGCGCCAGATGTCTGGCTCTGGCGCGTCGAGCGAGTGAGCGACGGGGATCGCGCGGGCGATCAAGAACTTCGCGGGCTTCCGGTTAGCGGCGACGTCGCGATACCACCCGAACTCCGCGCCGAAGTCGGGGTGCCGCCAGAAGCCGAAACCGTCGAGTCCGTCCATGCTGCGTGTCGCCGCTCCGGCGACACGCAGCAATTCTATGCCTCCCGCAGGAACGCGCTCCGAAGTCGATCCGCTACGCTGCCAGCTTCGCAGCCGCAGGCGAGACGTTGATGTTCATCCGGAACAGGTTGTCCGGGTCGAACCGCCGCTTGACCTCCTGCAGCCGTGCGTAGTTGACGCCGTACGCCTGCTCCACCCGCTCTGCCTCGTCTTCGGTGAAGAAGTTCACATACCCGCCGCCGGTGCTGAATTGCGCGGCATCCCGATAGAGTCGTCGTGCCCACTCTCGGCCGCGGTCATCGTCGGCCGCGCTCTGCCAGCGGCCGTGGATGTTCATGACATAGCTCGCGTCGCGGCCGGCGTAAGCCGTCGCCGTGGGAGCGACCTGCCCCATTGCCCCGCCGAGCTGGGCGATGAAGATCTCGCACTCGGGACCGGGTGCGGCTGCCGACGCGGCGATGAGGAGCTCCAGCAGATCCTCGTCGACCGTACTGAAGTTGTGCGACTTCCAGTAGTTGCGCGCCCCGGGCTGGAGCAACGGATCGAACGCCGCCTGGAATCCGGCGTAGGGATTCGCCGTCAGCGCGCTACCCGCCGGGGTGCCGAACTCGAGCACCGGCGCAGCGGCACGTTCGCCGGCGGCGACATCGCCGGCGTAGAGGATTGCGAACACGACCACGTCGCGGCCGTGCATCGACTCGGGCAAGAACGGCAGCGGGGGCGCCTTCCGGAGCACCGTCCACACGCTGAGCTCCGTCGGCGCGTCGACGCTGAAGTCGCGCCACGCCCGGAGCACCTTCTGAGCCTGGTCGAACGGGTACACGACAAGGCCCGAGTAGACCTCCGGCCCGACGGGATGAAGCCTGAACTCGAACGAAGTCACCACGCCGAAGTTGCCGCCGCCGCCGCGGATCGCCCAGAAGAGGTCGGGCTCCTGAGTCGCCGAGACCATGCGCTGCCTGCCGTCCGCGGTGATGATGTCAGCGGAGAGCAGGTTGTCGATGGTCATGCCGTGCTTGCGGGTCAGCCAGCCGAAGCCGCCGCCGAGGCACAGGCCGGCGACACCGGTGGTCGAATTGACGCCGAGCGGCGTCGCCAGGCCGAAGGCCTGGGCCTCGTGGTCGAAATCGCCCAGCAGCGCGCCGGGAGCGACGCGCGCGACGCGCCTCTCAGGGTCCACGCGAACCCCGCGCTGGACGGATTGGTCGATCACCAGGCTGCCGTCGGCGACCGAGTTGCCGGCAATGTGATGGCCGCCGCCGCGTACGCTGACGAGCATGCGATGTTCGCGGGCGAAGTTCACCGCGTGGCGCACGTCCTTCGCGTTGATGCAGCGCGCGATCAGCGCCGGGCGCCGATCCACCATACCGTTCCAGATCTTCCGCTCTTCGTCGTATCCGGCGTCGCCCGGAGTGACGACGCCCCCGCGAATGCCGGCGGCCAGCGCGTCGATGGTCGAGGCGGCCAGGCGGCCGGTGGTCTTGTCAAGCGTGGTGTAGGCGATGTCCTTCATTTCAGCTCCGGTGGGTCGAATACGAGGGATGAGTGCGCGAAGGTACGCACCGACCGTAACCGCACGATTTCTGGCCGAGCTCAGTTTTGTTTCCGGCCTGTAACTGGGGCGGCCGGGGACGCCGTGCGCAGAGCGCGTTTATCTCCGATCCACGGCTGGAAGACGGCGCACCGTACTGGAAGTGACCGACGACCTCGACGTATCCAGGGGAACGTCAGGCCGACCAGGCGATGGGCAGGCTCGCCGGCGGAGGCGCGCAATGCCGAGAAGCGCGAGCCGGGTGGTGAGAAGGAACGTCTTCATGCGATTCATGTCGAGCACGATAGCCGAGGCGAGCCCGCGTGCACGTGCTCGCTACGACGCGGCTGCGCCCTCCATCGGTGGCGTTGTCAAATGGGGTGGTCACTCGACGTCGAACTCGAAGACGACCGGCGGTGCGTCCTCCACCGTTACCCGGATGACGTGGTGGCCCTTCGGATCGCCGGGGGAGATGGCCCACGAGTTGAACAGGAATCCCTGTTCGGGCATCACCTCGCGTTCGAGGATCGAGACCTTCCGGTCCGCCGAGATCTCGTGCTTCCCTTCCGTCGGGCCCCAGGTCTCCGGCGGCGTGGGGACGGTGAACTCCTCGCGCCACTTGACCGTGGGCTTCGTCGTCGTCACGCCGATGACCCAGCCGAACTCCTGGTTTGGGGCCCACGGGACCGCGTTCGTGGGCTTGAAGTCGACCCTCCCGTCCGCGGTCCGGTTGAACACGCCGAAAGCGACCTGCTCGATCTGGACCGCGGGCTGCGCGCGCGCCGCGGGCTCGGGACGCGCCGGGGGCTCCGGCGGTTTCGCCTGCTCGCACGCGCAGAGGGCGAGGACGAGCGGCGCAAGCAATAGTGCGAAGAGGCGTTGCATGGCAGGCGAAGGATACCGAAGGGTTGCGAAGCCGGCCGGGCACTCGGGCGCGGCGAGACCCACCTTCACGTACGCGAGGCCGGCAGGCCGAGCCCACCCGCCAGGAAGGTCCTGCTGAAAGGAGAGATCCACTATCCCGTCGCAGCGGTCCTCGCTTTGAGCTCGCGCCACAGATCCGTCTCCGGTGCGTCGAGCGGCCCAGCGACGGGGATCGCGCGTGCGATCAGGAATTTCGCGGGCTTCCGGTTGGCGGCGACGTCCCGCACCGAAGTCGGGGTGCCGCCAGAAGCCGAGACTGTCAAAGCCGCCCATGCTGCGTGGCGCCCGCGCGGGGACACGTCGTCATTCTTCGCCTGTGGCGGGAAGCTGCCCGGTACAAGCAGCGAATATCGGGAAACTCCAGTCCGGGCTGCCGACCGTCGCCTAGTCGACCCGCGGTTTAGCCCTTCAGCGTGTTGTACGCGATGGTCGTGCTGACGAAGGCGCCGCGCCCATCGTCGACAAGCTCCACCAGGAAGCGCTGCGCATATGGCTCCGGCGCCCCAAGAGCTCACCGAAAATGAACTCATCGTAAGTTCGAAGGTCGGCTACCCACAGTGGTAGCTCCCATCGTTGCGTGCGACCTACTGCGGCCCAACGGCCTGCCTGACCGGCCGCCCAGTCACGAAGCGACGAGCGAACCCAACAGTGCAGCTGTTAGGCGGTCCAGTTCGCGTCCGCCGTCCTCGCGTCCGTATGCATGCGGAGATATACGGTTCCTTCACGGCGTGATCTCCAAAAGATCGAAGAGAACGGTGTCTACATAGCGCTTAATCTTCTGCACCTCCCCCTTGCTTTGGTGGATGTGTGTAGCAAGTGAGGCGCGGTTATACACAGCCCGCATTACTTCGCCAGAGAGTTCGTCGATTAGCGCGAGCATCTTCTCTGCAGAGTCTCTCTGTGTCTTATTTCGTTCCCGAGAGGCCAGGACGTACCGGACTTTCTGTCTCATCGTAGGTCTTCTCTGATCTTCCTCAGGTTTGTACCATGCCTGCCCTTGCACATCCCCGTCAGGTGCAAGTTGATCAAGCGTCTCCCTCAAGGATTCTCGGAACTCAGCCGCGGTACCTCGATAGGACAACCGCTCTGGGCCAACAAGGTCTGATAATCCCTGTCGGTATGATGCTGCAGCGCTGGGAACGAGAGACTCGAGAGTCTTGAGAATCAAGGCTTCCTCACGCGAAAGGGATGTGCCTGCGGCGGATTGGCTGGCCGGGACCAGCGGCGTCGAAAGGGCCGAGATGTTGAACTCTAAGAGTCCCTTTCGAAGCGCGCCGACGGTCTTAAGATATGTTCGGCGCGCGTTGTTGCCGTGAGCCAAGCGCACCAATTGTTGCCATTCTTTATCGTGGCGCAGCAGGGCATCGGTCTCGCCGCTAGTTGCGACCAAGCTTGGCCTTACTTCATTGAAATAACGCGTGGCCAATCCAACAGCGCGATCCTTGGAGCTCTGATCGTTGACGTTAACCGCGTGACCTCGACGTAAGGATGCGCCGAGCGCCTCAACGTCCGTAATAAGCTGTCCAATCATTACCGCTTCGTCGCGGCCCGCGCTCTCTTCGCTGTTTTCCTTCGTGAAGTGGCCCTGCTGTCTGCGTCGCGGGGCATGCTGTGAACCACGAGGTTATGGCCGACAGCGTTCAATTTGTACTCACCGTTTCCAACTGCATCGAGATATCCGGCAGCCTTAGCGTTTGGCAGGGTGAATTGAGTTTTCGTAAGCGGAAACTCTGCGATCTTGAAGTACGTTTCAATGTCCTTCGCTGTGATTCTGTCTTTGCGCTCCGCCTTCGGTGCTGCGTTTGCCAAGAAATAGGCAACTAATGCCGCCATTTCGTTCGCGGAGCGAGGTTTCTTTTGATCCTTGAGAGCCTTGATGTGAACCGGCAATGTCTGCCGCGCTCCCCCGGTATCAACTACGCCCGCCGTCGCGCCGCAATCGCGTCGGATGTACCCGCAGTCGAAGCCTCTGTGGACGGTGCAAGGACGATTTGGAGACGCCGAAGGACGTAACCCAGAACGCTTGCACGAATGTCTGCAGGTAGCGGTTCAAGTGCATGGAGAACGGCTTTTATGGCTTCGATCTCTTTGTCAATGTGTTCAACCACGTGCAACCTCCTGGGAATCAGATCGACAGCTCCGTGAGTCGGCTACGGTTACGATCTAAGGGGCCTCTCCTGCGTGGAAGGGTTAAGTCTTCTTCTTGGCAAGGTAGAGTACCTCGACAAGTTGTACAACCACGACCACCGATTCCTGCGCCGCCTTCTTGCGATGGAAGAGGGACTCCTTGCTTGTCTGTGACTTCTTTGGATGAACGTATTCGTTCCCGTAGTCGCGAACCTTCTCAAGCATCGACCTAAATCGAGGCAGGTGCTCGGCTACCTCTTCAACAAGGTGCGAAAGCTTTTTCTCTCTGCGCTTCCCGTCGCGATCGGGCGGCCATGTGGATTCAAGGCCGAACTTGTGAAGGTTGTCCAGCAGTGCGTACTCGAGGACGGATCTCGACAGGCCGAGAACAGATAGCCAGCAGCCGAATACGTAGGTTCGATACAGCTCCTCAAGGCGGAAATGCATGTGACTAGGCAAGTCGAGATTGGCCTTCGCGACGCGCACCGGTGTCAGTTCTCCCACGCGATTCAACCATTCATCCGGCTCTTCGAGAGAGTTGATCGAGCTTTGAGTCTACAACCTCATACGCAGTGTCGGGTAGAAAGCCATCGTCGTCACCCAATCTGGGTTCCGCTTGATGAGGTCGTAAGTTGTCCTATCCGCAACATCGAATGTTTTGCAAAAACGCGGTCACGAGCACCAGTCGTATGGCCAATCTTCTCTCCTGGATCTTGCGCCACAACCCGCCCTTTGGGTCCAGCGTATCCTAGAGGTTTCCTTCGGATCGCCGACCGGCGAGATGAGAGATTTCATCTCGCACAAAAGTCAATAGCTCCTCGGGCAGAAAACTTTGTTGGCGTTCCCTCTGCGAGTAACTGACGCGCTTCTAGCTTCTCCAGATGATCAACACCTTCGATTGCGGCATCGGTTAGGCGCAGATACTCGGCGCGTTGTTCTTCGGTAGCTGGCCAGTCAGATTGCGCGCTCGGGTTCGCACATCCTTAGTAACTGCTCGAAGGCGCGTTTGCCGCTGCTAGTTTCATGAGATGGTCCATTTGCGTTCCAGGAAACCAAACTCTGAGTAGATCGCGGAAGAGATTGGCGGAGATACCTCGGAAGTGCGGGGGTCGGGCGCAATTGGCACGCTGCTTTCCAGATGCGGCTACATTCCGCCCGAGGCGCCTCCGAACTCCGGTACTTTCAACCTTGCCGCCGGGACCAGCCGGATTGATAGCCTCTCCAGTCCGACTCTCATCCCCTTTACCTTCGCGGGTGACCCACACTTCAGCAAGCGGACGCAGTGCGTCAACCGCCTATAGGAAACCGCTCCTTCCAATGCCTCGCCACATCAATCCTCCTCGTCACCCAAACCTTGTCATGCGCCTGCACATGATCCAGAAACCGCTGTAACCCCCGCATCCGCCCCGGCCGCCCCAGCAGCCGGCAGTGCATCCCGACCGACATCATCTTCGGCGCGTCCGCCCCCTCCGCATACAGCACGTCGAACGCATCCCGCAGATACACAAAGAACTGCTCCGCCGTATTGAACCCCTGCGGCGTCGCGAACCGCATGTCGTTCGCATCCAGCGTGTACGGCACCACCAGGTGCCGAACCTTCTTCCCCTTCGACGTCTCCACCTCGGTCCAGAACGGCAGATCGTCCCCGTAGTAGTCCGAGTCGTACTCGTACCCGCCGTGCTCCACCACCAGCCGCCGCGTATTCGGACTGTCCCGCCCCGTGTACCACCCGAGCGGCCACTTCCCCCCGGTCATCCGCTTGATGATCTCGGTCGCGATCCGCATGTGCTCGGCCTCGAGCTTCGGCGTCGCAAGCTGGTAGTGAATCCACCTCAACCCGTGACTCGCGATCTCGTGCCCCAGCTCCACGAACGCCGCGGTCACCTCGGGATTCCGCTCTAACGCCATCGCGACCCCGAACACCGTCAGCGGCAGCTTCCGCCGCTCGAACTCGCGCAGGATCCGCCACACGCCGGCCCGCGAGCCGTACTCGTAGATCGACTCCATGCTCATGTGCCGCGCCGGATACGACGCCGCGCCGACGATCTCCGACAGGAACTGCTCGGAGCCCTTGTCCCCGTGCAGCACGCTGTTCTCGGCGCCCTCCTCGTAGTTGAGGACGAACTGCACCGCGACGCGCGCGCCGCCCGGCCACTCGACGCGCGGCGGATTGCGCCCGTACCCCACCATGTCGCGCGGATACGGCGCGGCCCGCTTCTTCGCGGATTTGGCAGCCATTACTGAGACACCACCAGTGAAGTGAGCCGCTCCGGATCGGCGAGCAGCTCCGCGCTCGGCCCGTGATGGACGATCCGCCCGCGGCTCAGCACGAGCGCGCTCTCGGTCACCTGGAGCACGAGCTTCGCCGACTGCTCCACCAGCACGACGGTCAGCTCCTCGTCGCGGATCAGGCGCTCCATCGCCTTCAGCATCGCCTCCACGATGATCGGCGCCAGCCCCTCCAGCGGCTCGTCCATCAGCAGCAGCGACGGGTTCCCCATGAGCGCACGGCCGATGGCGAGCATCTGCTGCTCGCCGCCGGAAATCTGGTTGCCCATGTGCGACCGCCGCTCCGCGAGCCGCGGAAAGAGCTCGTACACGCGCTCGAGCGTCCACCGACCCGCCCGCCCGGCGACGGTGAGGTTCTCCTCGACCGACAGCGACGGGAAAATGTCCCGCGTCTGCGGCACGTACCCGATCCCCACCCTATTCCGCTCGAACGCCGGCATCCGCGCGAGCGGCTGGCCGCGAAACGCCATCTCGCCCGAATGAAAAGTCGTGTGGCCCATGATCGTGGCGAGGAGCGTCGTCTTCCCCACGCCATTCCGTCCCAACACCGCGAGCGAGCCGCGCTCGGCCAGGCCGAAACCGACGTCCTCGAGCACGACGGTCGCGCCGTAGCCGGCACGCACGCGGTCGAGCCTGAGCGCCTCAGCCACGCCCCTCTCCGAGGTAGACCTCGTGCACCCGGCGGTCGGCCGCGATCTCCGCCGGCGTGCCCTCGCACAGGACCTGCCCCTGTACGAGCACGGTGATCCGGCGCGCGAAGCGGAACACGAGGTCCATGTCGTGCTCGATGATCAGGATCGCGATGTGGGCCGGCAGCTGGTCGAGCACCTCGAGAATCCGCTCCGATTCGAGCGACGGCACGCCCGCCGCGGGTTCGTCGAGCAGCAGCACCTTCGGCTTCAGCCCGAGCGCGATCGCGATCTCGACGAGGCGCTGCTTGCCGTAAGGCAGGTCGAGAACGCGCTGGCCCGCGTCGCCGGCGAGCCCGAGACTGTCGAGGAACGCCATCGCTTCCTCGCGCACCTCGCGATACGCCGTAGCCGGCCGCCACAGCCGCCCGGCGACGCCGAGCCGCTCGGCGATCCCGAGCGCGACGTTGTCGAGCACCGAGAGGCTCGCGGAACAGCGTGTTGATCTGGAACGTCCGCCCCACCCCGCGCTTCACCCGCGCCGCCTGCGCGAGCTGCGTGATGTCCTCGCCGCCGAGCAGGATGTGCCCGGTCGTCGGCGCGAGCCGCCCGGTCAGCATGTTGATGAACGTCGTCTTCCCTGCGCCGTTCGGCCCGATCAGCGCGTGCCGCGCTCCCTGCTCCAGCCGGAACTCGATGTTGTCCGCGACCGTCAGCGCGCCGAAGCTCTTGCACAGCGCCCGGGTCTCGAGGACGACGTCATCGACGCCCTCCTCCCGAGCTTCGCCCGCGCCCGGTCGAGCAGCCCGAGCAGCCCGCCGCGGGCGAACATCACGATCACGATCAGCAGTATCCCGATCCCGAGCGTCCAGTACTCGGGCGACTGCTTGGCGAGGTAGTCCCGCGCGACGATGAACACGATGGGGCCGACGAAGGCGCCGTAGATCCGCCGCACGCCGCCGAGCACCAGCATCACCAGGAGCTCCCCCGACAGTTCGAACGTGAGCACCGACAGCCCGACGAACTGCGTCGTCTGGGTGAGCAGCCCGCCGGCGATGCCCGCGAGCGTCGCCGAGATGGTGTAGGCGTAGAGTCGGCGGCGGTAGACTGGCGCGCCGATCGCGTGCATGCGCACGTCGTTTTCGCGCGTGCCGGCGAGCGCGACGCCGAACGGCGAATGAACGATCGTTCGAACGAACCACCAGCCGGCCGCGAGCACGACCAGGCAGTACACGAAGGCGGTCTTCCCGAACATGTCGAACCGGAAGGTGCCGAGGATCGGCTGGATCGGCACGCTGTGCAGCCCGTCGGCACCGCCGGTGACGGTGGTCCACTTGTTGGCGACCTCGAACACGATCGAGGTGATCGCCAGGGTCAGCATCAGCAGCGCGAGCCCGTGGGTGCGCAGGATCACCGCGCCGGTCGCAAGGCCGAGCAGCCCGGCCGCGACTCCCGCCACGACCAGGCCGAGCAGCGGATCCCCGGTGACGCGCACCGCGAAGACGCCGGCCGCGTACGCGCCAAACCCGAAATACGCCGCATGCCCGAGCGTCACGATGCCGCCGTAGCCGAGGATCAGGTCGAGCGACAGCGCGAAGAGGATGATGATCAGGACGTAGGCGCCGAGCGGCAGGTAGTTCGGCGCGAAGAAGTAGACCGCCGCCGCCAGCACCCACGGCACGAGCTCCGCCGGCCGCAGCCGCGCCGAGCCGGCGTAACCGATGCTTGCGGGAGCGCCGAACACTACGTCTTCCTGCCGAGCAGGCCCTGCGGCCGCCACAGCAGGATCGCCATCGTTGCGGCATAGACGAAGAAGGCGCCGAACTGCGGCACCCAGTACTTGCACGCGGTATCGCCCACGCCGATCAGCAGCGCGCCGATGAACGGGCCGCGCAGCGTGCCGAGCCCGCCGATCGAGACGACGATCAGGAAGTACACGAGCTGCTCGAACGGGTAGGTCGGCGTCATCGCGATCAGATCCGCGCCGAGCGCGCCGCCGAGCGCGGCGAGCCCGCTGCCGAGCGCGAACGTGAATGTGAAGAGCCGGCCGGTGTTGATTCCGACCGATTGCGCCATCGCGCGGTTGTCCACGGCCGCCCGGACCATCGCGCCCCACCGCGTGCGCTCGAGGCCGATCCAAAGCACCGCGATGAGGATCGCGCTGAACACGATCACGACCACCCGGTAGGTGGGGAACGAGCGTCCGAGGAGCTCGGTCTGGCCCTTCATGTAATCCGGTAGCGGCGCCGCGAGCGGATTCGGGCCGTACGCGAGCCGGGCGATCGCGACCGCGACGAAGATGAGCCCGATGGTGAACAGCACCTGCTCGAGCTCGCCGGCAGTATAGAGCCGCGCGTACAGCAGCCGCTCGAGGACCATGCTGCCCAGCGCCACCACGACGCAGCAGAGGACGAGCGCCGGAAGCCAGGTCATCCCGAGCTTCGTCATCCCCGAGTACATCAGGTAACCCCCCGCCATCGCGAAGACGCCGTGGGCGAGGTTGACGAAGCCCATCAGCCCCATCGTGACCGACAGGCCGACCGAGATCGCGTACAGGATCATCCCGTACGCGAGGCCGTGGAACGCGATGCTGACGACGCTGGCGAGGAACGCTTCCAAGGGGTCGCTCTGCAGGAGCAAAACAAAACCCCCGCCTGCGCGGCGGGGGTTCTGCCCCGGTATCAGCGAGTCGGCGCGCGCTACTGCTTCTTGTTGATCTCCTTCCACGGATCCTTGACCGCGGGGATCGTCTCCAGCTCGACGTTGGCGAGGACGCCGCCGACCTTCCGCACCTCGCGCACGTACTCGTTCTGGATGATGTCGCGCGTGTTCGCGTCGATCTCGATCGGGCCGCGCGGGCTGTTCGGGTTCTTCCAGCCCTTCAGCAGCGCCATCGTCTTGTCCGGGTCGAGCTTGCCGTTCTGGGCACGGATCACGTCGCAGATCGCCTGCATGCCGTCCCACGCGCCGACCGAGATGAAGTTCGGCCACGCCTTGGGACCGTACTCCTTCTGATAGGCGGCGACGAAGGCCTTGTTGGCGGGCCGGTCGCCGGCCGCCGAATAATGGAACATCGTGGTCACGCCGAGCGGCACGTCGCCCATGTTGGGCAGCTCGACGTCGTCGGTGATGTCGCCGGGTCCGATCAGCTTGATGCCCGCCTTTTCGAGGCCGAGGTCGCCGAATCCCTTGATCAGCGCCGTGGCCGACTTGCCGGCGGGCACGAACACGAACAGCGCATCCGGCTTCGCGTCCAATATCCGCTGCAGAAACGGCGCGAAGTCCATCGTCGGCGGGGGCATCCGCACTGCGCCCACCACCTCGCCGCCTCCGGCGGTGAAGCCGCGGGTGAACCCCTCCTGGGCGTCGTGGCCCGGACCGTAGTCGGCCACCGCGACATAGGCCCGCTTGAACTTCTTCGACGCCCACTGCCCCATCGGGTAGCTCGACTGCCACAGCGTGAACGAGGTACGGGCGATGTACGGCGAGAGCGTCGTGATCATCGCCGTCCCCGCATTCATGATCACGAACGGCACCTTGGCCTCGGTGGCGAGCGGGGCGATCGCCGCGGCGTTCGGCGTCCAGACGACGCCGGTGAGGATCTGCACCTTGTCGCGCACGATCAGCTCCTGCGCGAGCCGCTTCGCCGTCTCCGGGTTGATCCCGGTGTCGTCGCGCTTGATGATCTCGACGTTCACGCCCGGCGGAAGCTTGCACTCGCCGAGCTTCATGAAGAGATTGATCGCCTTCTCGATCTGGTCGCCGTTCGACGCCATCGGGCCCGAGTAGGTGTTGATCAGCCCGATGCGCACCGTCTGTCCGAGGGCAGCGCCGGTGCCGAGCGCCACCGCGCATAGGGCGACGGCACCGGAAAGCAGAACGCCTTTGATTCTCATGACTTCCTCCTCCTGTGGAAACTCCTCCGATGCATTCTATACATGGCCGCTCGCCTTGGCACGGCCTCGCCGCACGGGCCCGGGCGGCGTCCTCCCGACCGGATGCTGCACCGCGCTTTCCGCCCGCGAACGCGCCCCGGACCGGTGTATCCTCGCCCCGAGGAACCTCGAAAGCACCGTCATGCCGACTCTCGCGCAGGTGAACGCGATGTCGGGCGCCGAGTTTCTCGCCGCGCTCGGCGGCGTGTTCGAGCACTCGCCATGGATCGCCGAGCGCGCGTTCGCCGCGCGGCCGTTCGCGAGCGTGGCCGCGCTGCACGCAGCGATGACCGACGTCGTCGCGCGCGCGACTCGCGACGAGCAGCTCGCGCTGCTGTGCGCGCATCCCGAGCTGGCCGGCAAGGAGGCGCAAGCCGGCACGATGACCGGCGACTCGACCGCCGAGCAGGGCGGCGCGGGCCTGAACGCGCTCTCGCGGGCGGAGATGGAGCGGATCTCGGATCTCAACCGCCGCTACCGCGACCGGTTCGGCTTCCCGTTCATCATCGCGGTGCGGCAGCACACGAAGGACGGCGTCCTTCGCGAGTTCGAGCGCCGGCTGGCGAACGACCGCGACGAAGAGCTCGGAGCCTGCCTCGGGCAGGTGTTCGTCATCACGCGGCTGCGCCTCGACGGACTGATCCCGAGCTGAAGGAAGACGTCATGGGCCGACTCTCCACGCACGTCCTCGACACCGTGACCGGCAGGCCCGCGGTGGCGATGCGGATCGATTTCTCGGTCCTCGAGGGCGCGGAATGGAAGCTCCTCAAGACGGTGCGCACCAATGCCGACGGCCGCACCGACGAGCCCCTGATGACCGGCGACGCGATGCGGGCCGGCGAGTTTCGCCTCCTCTTCTACGTCGCCGACCACTTCCGCGCGCAAGGCGTGAAGCTCCCCGATCCGCCGTTCCTCGACCGCGTGCCGCTGCGCTTCGGCATCGCCGACCGCGATGCGCATTACCACGTGCCGCTCCTTTGCACCCCGTGGAGTTACTCCACGTATCGGGGCAGCTGAGCAGGACCGCACGCGGCATTCCATATCCGCGCGCAAGCGTCTCGCGTAACGCCGCCCTGCCGGCCGGGAAGCGGCGGTTACAATCGCGGGATGATTCCGCGGCTTCCCCCGACGCCGCTTCCTCGCCGCCGGCGCTTCCGCACTCGCCCTCGGGGCTTGCTCGCGTTGGTCGTCGCCGGCGCCCGAGCAGGGCCCGATCGCCGCGATGTTCCCCGGACGCATCGACGACGGCGGCTTCATCGAAGCCGGGTACCGCGGACTCATGCGGGTGCGTGACGACGTGGGCATCCCGGTCAGCTATGTCGACGGCGTCGCGCCCGAAGCGGAGGCCATGAAGGACGTGCTTCGCGGCCTGGCGAGGTCGGACGCAAAGATGGTGATCGCGTACGGCGGCCAGACGAGCGAAGCGGTGCAGCGCGTCGCATGGGAGTTTCCCGAGCAGCGCTTCACCGTGATCCAGGGCTTCCTTATCCGGCCGAACCTCGCGATCTACGAGGTTCTGCAGGAGCAGTCGACCTGGCTCGCCGGCGCGGCGGCAGGGATGCTGACCAAGACGAACGTGGTCGGCCACATGTCGGGTCTGCGGGTGCGTCCCGGCCTGAAAGCGCGCGCGGCGTTCGCCGACGGTCTCGCCGCCACCAACCCGCGCGCGAAGCTGCTCACCAACTTCTCGGGCACGCAGGACGACGCAGGCGCTGGCGAAGCGGATCGCGCTCGCCCAGATCGACGCCGGGGCCGACATCATCTTCACGATGCTGAACGCCGGACGCGCCGGCGCGATCGAGGCCTGCCGCGAGCGCGGCGTCAAGCAGATCGGGAACGTGCGCGACTGGGTCGTCGTGATGCCCGATGTCTTCGTCGCGAGCGCGGTGGCCGACGGCGGCGTCGCGATCGTCCAGGTCGCACGCGATCTCCACGACAGCCTCTGGAAAGGCGATCTCGTGAAGCGCATCGGGATCCGCAACCCTGACGCGGTGCGGCTCGCCCTGGCACCGACCGTGCCGGAGGCAGTCAAAGCCCGGATCGCCGCGCTCACGCAGGAGATGGTCGCGGGCGGCATCAAGATTCCCGAGGAGTACTCGGGACCCGAGTTTGCCCCGGCATAAGGAGACGGCCATGGGAGGCGGAGTCTCGATCCACGTCGTCGACGTATCGCGCGGCGTCGTCGCCGCTTGGATGCGGGTCGAGGTGTACGCGCTCGAGCCGACCCGGCGGCTCGTGGCGAGCGGCATCGTGAGCGCGAAGGGGCTGGTCGAGGAGGCGCCGCTCGCGCAGCGCTTCGCGCCGGGCCAGTACGAGGCGGTGTTTCACGTCGCCGCGTTCTACCGCGCGGTCGGCCTCACGCTGCCCAAGGTGCCGTTCCTCGACGTCGTGACCTACCGCTTCGGCGTCGACGACCCCGATGCCCACTATCACCTGCCGATGAAGGTGACGCCCTGGGGCTACTCGTGCTTCCGCGGCGGGGCGTGAGGACCGCGCGCGCTCGCATCCGCTCGGCGCCGACCCGCTGCGCCACGCTTCACCCGCACCAGCGCGCCTCGCCGCCGTGACGAAGGCGCCAGCATAAGACCCGCCCTCCTCGCCGCCTCCGCCCTCAACGTCGTCATGGTGCTCTCCATGGCGGCGGTGCTCGCGCTGCCGGTGATGGCGCCGGCGGTCGCCGCGGACACCGGGCTTGCGCCCTCGCTGCTCGGCGTCTACTCGTTCCTGATGTGGAGCTGCGCGATGGTCGGCTCGAGCTTCGCGGGCGAGCTGATCGCGCGGCTCGGAGCCGTGCGGGTGGTCCAGGCCTCGCTCGCGCTCTCCGCGGTCGCGCTAGGATGCGGCGCGACCGGCTGGACGCCCGCGCTCGCGATCCTGCCGCCGCTCATCGGGATCGCATGCGCGATCGAGACCCCGGCGAGCTCGGACATCCTCGCGCGGGTGACCCGGCCGGCCCATCGCACCTTCATCTTCTCGCTCAAGCAGACGGGCGTGCAGATCGGCGGCATGCTTGCCGGCGTCGCGTACCCGGCCGCGCTGCCGGCGCTCGGCTGGCGCGGTGCGATGGGCGCGCTCGCGGGCACGATGCTCGCGTGGGCCTGCGCGCTGGAGCCGCTGCGCCGTCGCCTCGACGCGCCCGCGCATGCGCGGCGGCCACCGGCCGGCGGCTCGGGGCGACTCGGGCTCGTCTGGCGCCACCGCGGCCTGCGCGATCTCGCGACCGCCTCCTTCGTATTCCATGCGCTGCAGATCTGCCTCAATACCTTCCTCGTCGCCTATCTCGTCGGCGAGCACGGCTACTCCCTCGCCGCAGCGGGACTCGCCCTCGCGGTCGCGCAGTTCGGCGGCTTCGTCGGCCGCCTCGGGTTCTGGCTCGTCGTCGGCCCCCGACTTCCGGTCATGACGCTCCTCCTGGGTATCGGGTTCGGCATGACCGCGGCGGCGCTTGCGACCGGTCTCGTCGTCGGCGCGCTATCGCCGCTCGCGCTCGGCGTGCTTTGCTTCTTCTTCGGCCTCACCGCGAGCGGTTGGAACGGCGTGTTCCTCGCCGAGGTGGCGCGCCAGGCGCCCGCGGGCGAGATCGCGCGCGTGACCGGCGGGGTCATGATGACCGCCTACGCCGGGCTGATCCTCGGGCCGATTGTATTCAGCGCGGCGGCGGCGGCGGCGAGCATGGCCGCCGGCTTCGTCCTGCTGGCTGGGGGAACGTTCGTCGGGACGCTGGTGCTGCGCGGGGCGCGGAAGACCTGATCGCCGCGGCCCGGCAGCGGCGATCCGCGCGGCGGACGGCGAACCGTCGACGGACCCTCGCGCTCAGCTAAGGACGCGGCCCCGGAGGATCCGGTAGGCGAGCCAGACCGCAAACGCACCCGGCACGACGGCGATCACGACGACACCCGCGGCGCGAGCCGCGAGCTCCGCCGGCGGACGGCCGTCCGCCCAGCGTGCGAGGTGTCGTTTGATGCGTTCCATGTCGGTGTCTACGCGGTTCGCCGGTGCGTGGATTCGTCGTCGATGGTACGGGCGCGCTTACGCTGTGCGAATACACCGCTCGTACTAGTCCCGGCCCCCGCGAGGGATGAGGCGTGAACCGCCTCACGTCGCCAGGCCCTTGGTCCAGCGGTCGTAAAGCCGCGCCGCCACGGCGTTGAGGGTGCGGACGCGCGCTTCGAGCCGCTCTTCCGCCTGCCCGGCGGTCTGCACCGAAGGCCCCACGTCCGGTTGGACCTCGCCCCCGGCATCCGCATACCACCCCCGAATCATGTCGGGCGTCATCTCCACGTGAGTCTGCATGCCGAGATGCGGCCCGAGCACGAACGCCTGGTTCGGGCAGTAGGCGCTGCCGAGAATGCGGGTTGCGCCGTCGGGGATCGAGAACGTCTCGCCGTGCCAATGGAACGCGAGAAACTCGCGAAGGTCGCCGAGCCACCGCCGCGCCTCGGGGTTGGCCGCCGCCTCGACCATGCCCCACCCGATCTCCTTGACCGGGTTCCGCGTCACGACCCCGCCGAGCGCCTTCGACATGAGCTGGCCGCCGAGGCAGTGGCCGAGGCAAGGGACCCCGACGTTCACGGCACGTCTGATCAATGCGAGCTCGGGTTCGATCCACGGGAGGTCGTCGTTCACGCTCATCGGACCACCCATGAACGTGAGACCGGAGAAAGCCGCGGGGTCTGCCGGGATCGCTTCGCCGCCTGCCGCGTCGACGAGCCGCCAGGGGATGCCCTTGGCGTCGGCGTAAGCGGCAAAATACCCTGGACCTTCGCTGGGGCTGTGGAGGAAGATCGCAATCGGTTTCATTTCAGTCGCTTATCGCATGGAACTTCGTGATTCTATTGCAGTCCTGGCGGCCGGCCTCGCCTTGGCCGGCCCCGCGGCGGCAACCGAGGTCAACGTCGTCGGCCTCTTCGGCGTCAAAGCCGTGGTCTCGATCAACGGCAGCCAGCCCCGCACGCTCGCCGTCGGCCAGCGCTCGCCCGAAGGCGTACTGCTCGTCGGTGTGGACCGCGAGGCGGCGACGTTCGAAATCGACGGCAAGCGGCGGGCGCTGAAGATGGGCCAGGCTTACGCCGCGGCGGGCGGCGCGAACGGCAACGCTTCCGTCACGCTCAGAGCCGACGGCCGTGGCCACTTCATGGCGGACGGCCAGGTGAACGGCGGCTCGGTGCGGTTCCTGGTCGACACCGGCGCGACGATGATTGCGCTGCCGGCCGGCGACGCGAGACGGCTCGGCGTCAACTATCTCAGAGGCGAGAGAGGGCTGGTGCAGACGGCGAACGGCACGGCGCCCGCCTACAAGGTCAAGCTCGACACCATCCGGATCGGCGACATCACGCTCAACAACGTCGACGCCATGGTGCTCGAGGGCGGGCTGCAGATGCCCCTCCTCGGCATGAGCTTCCTCAACCGGACCGAGATGAAGCGCGACGGCGAGACGATGGTGCTGACCAAGCGCTACTAGCCACGCCGCGCTAGAAGTACCGGCGCGTGAGGGTGAGGGTGTCCCCGATCCGCCGCAGGTCGACGCCGTTCAGGAAGGTCATCCCGATCAGCGTGACCGGCAGCTGCTCCTTCCCGCCGTCCATCACCAGCGCGTCCACGTTGTTGAGCGTGATACCACCGACGCGGATGGAGGCGAGGTTGACGCGGTAGGCAGTCTTCGGACCGCCCGCGGTGGCGATCTGCACCCGCGGCGCGCCGGCGTAGGCGATGGACATGCGCTGCGCCTCGTCGCTCGAGAGCGCGACCGCCGTGGCGCCGGTGTCGATGATCGCCCGGGTGGCGACGCCGTTGACGTAGGCCGTCGTCGCGAAGTGCCCCGACGCGTCCAGCTTCAGCTCGGCGGTCGCGACAGTCGAACCCCCGAGCGCGAGCGCGAGCTCGTTGCCGTCGATCTCGATCACCGCTTTCGTCCGGTCGGCGCTCACGAGCCGTACGCCCTCCGGCGAGGTCTGGCCGGCGCGCAACGCGCGCACGATCGTGCCGTTCACGAGCAGCTGCGCACGGCCCTGCTCGAGCGACATGACGAGCACCGACGTCGCATGCGCCGCGGGCGTGAGGCCGGCGACGACGAGCCACAGCGCGAGCCTCAGATTCCGTGGATCTCGCATCGCGGCCCCCCCAGGTCGACGCGAACCGGCGCCGCGCCGCCCGGCGCAAGCAAGGCGGCGAGGTCAACGGCGAAGCAACGGGAACGCATGGCCCGCCATGGTGGCAAGAAGCGCGGCCGGCGGGAAGCGCCCGGTGCGGCCGCGCGTGACGTTGTTGGTCGCGGGCCGCCGGACGCGGACGGCGGTCAGCCGGGGTGGGTCTTGTCGCGCTCGATCAGCGCGTAGGCGGAGTGGTTGTGGATCGACTCGAAGTTCTCGGACTCGACCACGTACCACTCGATGCGGTCGTCCTCGTTCAGGCGTGCGGCGACGTCGCGCACCATGTCCTCGACGAACTTGGGGTTGTCGTAGGCACGCTCGGTGACGAGCTTCTCGTCGGGGCGCTTGAGCAGGCCGAACAGCTCGGAGGATGCCTCGGACTCGGCGTACGCGACCAGGTCTTCGATCCAGACGAAACCGCGCGTGCGCGCCGTGATCGTCACGTGCGAGCGCTGGTTGTGCGCGCCGTAGTCCGCGATCTCCTTGGAGCACGGGCAGAGGCTCGTCACCGGCACGACCACCTTCATCGTGAAGGTCTGCCGGCCGCGCTCGAGTCGGCCGACGAAGGTGACGTCGTAGTCCATGAGGCTCTGCACACCCGAGACCGGCGCCGCCTTGTTGACGAAGTACGGGAAGCTCATCTCGACGTGGGCCGAGTCGGCCTCGAGGCGATCGGTCGTTTCCCGGAGCATCAGCTTGAAGCTGTCGATCGAGATCTCGCGCTCGTGAGCGTTCAGGATCTCGACGAAGCGCGACATGTGCGTGCCCTTGAAGTGGTGCGGCAGCCCGACGTACATGTTGAACGTCGCGATCGTGTGCTGCACGCCGCCGCCCTTCACCGCGACCTGGATCGGATGGCGGATCGACTTGATGCCGACCTTGTCGATCGCGAGCCGCCGCGTGTCGGCACTCGCCTGGACGTCGGGGATGCCGGCCGCGCCGGGGCGGGCAGAGGCAAGCGGATCGCGGGTGTTCATTCGCGGGGGCTCTCTTCCGGGGCGGTCAGCCCCCATGACGTACGGAGAATGGACCAAGTCTAACAGTTCGGCGGACTTCAAGCCGCCCGGATCGCGCTGACCGTTGCCGACTCGGCGAGGCGTCTGCGGATCGACGCGAGAATGCCGTCCTTGCTGAGGCCAGCGAGCGCGAGCAGCTGGTTCTGATCGCCGTGGTCGATGAACCGGTCGGGCAGGCCGAGCTGCAGGAGCGAAGCGGCGATGCCTTGCGCGGCGAGGCTCTCGGCGACCGCGCTGCCGGCGCCGCCCATGACGACGTTGTCCTCCACCGTGACGAGCAGCGCATGCGTCCGCGCGAGCTGCGCGACGAGCGCGTCGTCGAGCGGCTTCACGAACCGCATGTTGACGACGGTGGCATCGAGCTCCTCGCCCGCCTCGAGCGCCGGTTTGAGCAGCGTGCCGAACGCGAGGATCGCAACGCGACGGCCGTCGCGGCGCACATCCGCCTTGCCGACCGGGAGCGCGCGCATCTCCTTCTCGATGGCGGCACCGGGACCGCTGCCGCGCGGGTACCGGACCGCCGCCGGCGTGTCGAGCAGAAAGCCGGTGTAAAGCATCTGGCGGCATTCGTTCTCGTCAGCGGGCGTCATGACCGTGATGCCGGGCACGCACCGCAGGTATGAGAGGTCGAACGCACCGTGATGCGTCTGACCGTCGGCGCCGACGAGCCCCGCCCGGTCGAGCGCGAAGAGCACGGGCAGGCTCTGGATCTCGACGTCGTGGATGAACTGGTCGTACGCGCGCTGGAGGAAGGTCGAGTAGATGGCGACGACCGGCTTCATGCCCTCGCACGCGAGGCCCGCGGCGAACGTCACCGCGTGCTGCTCGGCGATGCCGACGTCGAAATAGCGCTCGGGGAAGCGCTGCTCGAACGCGACCAGCCCGGAGCCCTCGCGCATCGCCGGCGTGACGCCGACGAGCCGCGGATCCTTCTCCGCCATGTCGCACAGCCAGTCGCCGAACACCTGGGTGAACGTCGGTTTGCCGCCGGACTTGCCGCCGGCGATCCCGGCCGTCGGCTCGAACTTCGACACGCCGTGGTACAGGACCGGATCGGCCTCGGCGAGCTTGTAGCCCTGCCCCTTGCGCGTCACGATGTGGAGGAACTGCGGGCCCTTCAGCTCCTTGATGTTCTTCAACGTCGGCAGGAGCGAGTCGAGGTCGTGGCCGTCGATCGGCCCGATGTAGTTGAAGCCGAGCTCCTCGAACAGCGTGGACGGCACGACCAGGCCCTTCGCGTGCTCCTCGACCTTCTTCGCGAGCTCCCACAGCGGCGGCACCGGCGAGAGCACCTTCTCCGCCGCCTTGCGCGCCGCGGCGTAGAACCGGCCCGAGACGAGCCGTGCGAGGTAGCGGTTCATCCCGCCGAGGGACGGCGAGATCGACATGTCGTTGTCGTTGAGGATGATCAGGAGATCGGCATCGGCGTCGACGACATTGTTCATCGCCTCGAACGCCATGCCCGCCGACATCGCACCGTCGCCGATCACCGCGATCGCGCGCCGGTTCTCGCCCTTGCGCCGTGCCGCGACCGCCATCCCGAGCGCGGCGCTGATCGAGGTGCTCGAGTGCGCGGTCCCGAAAGTGTCATACGGCGACTCCGAGCGGCGCGGGAAGCCCGATATCCCGCCAAGCATGCGGATGCGCTCCATCCCCTCCCGCCGCCCGGTGAGGATCTTGTGCGGGTAGCTCTGGTGGCCGACGTCCCAGATGATCCGGTCATCCGGCGTGTTGAACACGTAGTGGAGCGCGATCGTCAGCTCGACCGTGCCGAGGTTCGAAGAGAGGTGGCCGCCGGTGCGGCTCACCGACTCGAGGATGAAGGCGCGGAGCTCGGTCGCGAGCTGACCGAGCCCCTTGCGGTCGAGCTTGCGCAGGTCGGCTGGGTCGTTGATGGTCTGGAGCAGGTCGTAGGCCACGGGGAGCGAGATGGGGGAGCGAAGACAAGTGATTGTAACGCTTCCCGTTTCCAGCTTACTTCGGGTTAGAACTCGCGCATCACGATGAAATCCGCGAGATCCCGCAGCCGCGCCGCGCGCCGGCCGAAGCCTTCGAGCGCGGCGTGCGCGTCGTGGCGCAGCTCCTCCGCGAGCCCTCGTGCGCGCGTGGCGCCGAGCAGCGAGACATAGGTCGGCTTGCGCTGCGCTGCGTCCTTGCCGGCGGTCTTGCCGAGCGTCGCGGTCGGCGCCGCGGCGTCGAGCACGTCGTCGACCACCTGGAACGCGAGGCCGACGCATTTGGCGTAGCGATCGAGGTGCCCGGACTCGACGCGTCCGAGCGGCTTGCCGCACCGCGCGCCGAGCGCGACCGAGGCGCGGATCAGCGCGCCGGTCTTCAGGATGTGCATGAACTCGAGCTCGGGCAGCGTCAGTGCCTCGCCCACCGCGGCGAGATCGATCGCCTGCCCGCCTGCCATCCCGCGGGTGCCGCTCGCGACCGCGAGCGTGCGGAGCATCCCGAGCTGGGTCGAAGGATCCTCGGCCAGGCGGCCCGCGGCGAGCACCTCGAACGCCAGCGACTGGAGACCGTCGCCGACGAGCAGCGCCGTCGCCTCGTCGAACTCGACATGGACGGTCGGCCGGCCGCGGCGAAGGACGTCGTCGTCCATGCACGGCAGATCGTCGTGCACCAGCGAGTACGCGTGGATCAGCTCGAGCGCACAGCCGACCGCGTCCAGCCGCTCCGGGTCGCTTTCCGCGAGCTCCCCGGCCGCGAACGCGAGCATCGGCCGCACCCGCTTTCCGGCGCCGAGGACCGCGTAGCGCATCGCCCGGTGAAGGCGCTGCGGGGCGTGGTCGGCAGCCGGGAGCACGCGTTCGAGCACCCGCTCGATCCGCGACTGGACCTCGGCCATCCAGTCGCGGAGGTCAGCCTTCGGCGTCGTCACCGGACAGGGCTTTCAGCGCACCTTCCTCGAGCACCCGGACCTGCGCCTGCGCCTGGGCAAGGCGCCCCTGGCAGTACTTCGCGAGCTCGATCCCGCGCTTGTGCGCGGCGAGCGAGTCCTCGAGCGAAAGCGTGCCGGCCTCCATCGACTGCACGATCCTCTCCAGCTCGGCGAGCGCGGCCTCGAAGCTCGGCGGGGCGTCGTCGCCTGCGGCGTTGGCGGCGTTCCTGGCCATTCTCGTCCGTCAGGCCGCGACCCGAGCGCGAGCCAGCATCGCGCGCGCAAGCACGTCGCACCCGGCCGCGAGATCGCCCGGTGTGGCGTCCTCGATCTCGTTATGGCTGATGCCGTCCTTGCAGGGCACGAAGATCATCGCCGCCGGCGCCACCCTTGCCACGTAAACCGCGTCGTGCCCGGCGCCGCTGACGATGTCCTGGTGCGGAAACCCGAGCTCGGCCGCGGCCGCGCGAACCGCCGCGACGCACGCCGCGTCGAAGGCGCACGGCGGGAAGTACACGACCTGGGTCGCCGCGACCGCGACATTCGTCTCCCGCGCGACGCGCTCGCACGCCGCGCGCAGTGCGCGGTCCAAGCCGAGGAGGCCGTCGTCGGTCGCATGCCGGAAATCCACCGAGAACTTCACCTCGCCCGGCACGACGTTGCGCGAGTTCGGGCTGACCTGCATGAAGCCGACCGTGCCTCTTGCCTCGGGCGCGAACTCGAGCGCGATCCGGTTGACCTCCCCGACGAGCCGCGACGCGGCGAGCAGCGCGTCCTTCCGCAGCCGCATCGGCGTCGGGCCGGCATGCGCGTTCATGCCGGTGACGGTCACGTCGTACCAGCGCTGGCCGAGCGCGCCGGTGACGACGCCGATGGTGCGGCCGGTGTCCTCGAGCACCGGGCCCTGCTCGATGTGCGCCTCGAAGTAGGCGCCGACCGGCGTCCCGGCGGGCGCATCGCCGGCGTACCCGATGCGCCGGAGTTCGTCGCCGACCGAGCGGCCTTCGAGGTCGGTCCGGGCGAGCACTTCCTCGAGCGGATGCACGCCCGCGAACACGCCCGAGCCCATCATCACCGGCGTGAAGCGCGTGCCCTCCTCGTTGGTCCATACCGCGACTTCGACCGGGGCCTCGGTCGCGATGCCGCGGTCGTTCAGCGTGCGGACGACCTCGAGCCCCGCGAGCACGCCGAAGTTGCCGTCGAACTTGCCACCTGAAGGCTGCGTGTCGATGTGGCTGCCGGCGACGACCGGCGGACGCTTCGCGTCGCGGCCGGCGCGGCGCCCGAAGAGGTTGCCGATCGGATCGATACGCACCTCCAGCCCCGCCGCGCGAAACCAGCCGACGACCTGGTCGCGCCCCTGCCGATCCAGGTCGGTCAGCGCGATGCGCCGCACGCCGCCGAGCGGCGTCGCGCCGATCGCTCGCCAGGTCCATGAGCGACTGCCACAGCCGGTCGCCGTTGATGCGCAGGCTTGCCGCCGTGCCCGCGTTGCGCGTCGTCGTGTCGTTCATCGGCGTCTACCCCGCGGCCCGAATCGCCGCGCGAATGCCGTCGACCATCCGCCGGAGCTCCTCCTCGGTCGAGACGAAGGGCGGGCCGACGGCGATCGTGTCCCCGGTGAAGCGAAGCAACTGCCCCTCGCGCAAGCCGTGCTCGAAGACCTTCAGCGCGCGTACGCCGGGCTGCCCTGCGATCGGCTCGAGGTCGATGGCCGCAGCGAGCCCGAAGTTGCGGATATCGAGGATGCCCGGCTCGCCCTTCAGCGAGTGCATCGCGTCCTCGAGCACGCGCTCGAGCGCGCGCACGCGCGCGAAGGTGCCCTCCTCCTCGAGCACGTCGAGCGTTGCATGGGCGGCAGCGACCGCCATCGGATGCCCCGAGTACGTGTAGCCGTGGAAGAACTCGACGAGATGCTCGGCGCCGGTCATGAACGCGTCGTAGATCTCCTTGCGGACGATCACGCCGCCGAGCGGCACCGCACCGTTGTTCACGCCCTTCGCGAACAGGATCATGTCCGGGACGACGCCGAAGCGCTCGGCCGCGAACGCCGCGCCCATGCGGCCGAAGCCGGTGATCACCTCGTCGAAGACGAGGAGGCACCGGTGCCGGGTGCACAGCTCGCGCAGCCGCTCGAGGTAGCCGACCGGCGGCACGATCACGCCGGCCGAGCCCTGCACCGGCTCGACGACCACGGCCGCGATCGTGGAGGCGTCGTGCAGGGCGACGAGCCGCGACAGATCGTCCGCGAGATGGGCGCCCCATTTCGGCTGGCCGCGCGAAAACGCCATCTCGCCGTAGTCGAGCGTGTGCGGCAGGTGATCAACGCCGACGAGCTGGGCAGAGGGAAACATCTTGCGGTTCGCGACCATCCCGCCGACCGAGATGCCGCCGAATCCTACGCCGTGGTAGCCCCGCTCGCGGCCGATGAACCGGATCCGCGCGCCCTCGCCGCGGACGCGGTGATAGGCGAGCGCGATCTTGAGTGCGGTATCCACGGCCTCCGACCCGGAGTTGACGAAGAAGACGTGGTCGAGTCCGGGCGGCGCCATGCCGGCGATGCGCTCGGCGAGGCGGAAGGTCTCGGGGCTACCCATCTGGAACGCCGGGCTGTAATCCATCGTCTCGAACTGCGCCTTGAGCGCCGCGGCGATGCGCGGATGCCCGTGTCCCAGGCCGACGCACCACAGCCCCGAGAGACAGTCGAAGAGCTTGTGTCCCTCGACGGTGGTGTAGTACGCGCCCTGCGCGGAAGCGAGCAGCCGGCGCTCGTGATGCCGCTTGAAGTAGCGGTTGTGAGAGAACGGCATCCAGTACGCCTCGAGGTTGACGGCGAGCTCCTCGACGTTCTTCGGCACGATCTCGTTCATGGCAGCTCCTCCGGGGAACGAACAAGGGCGGACGGCCCGCTTGTAGATCCCCCATCTCAGAGGTCCCCAGCAAGCTCGAATTATGGCCCGGTCCTGTTATAGTCGACACGACATGTTCACGACGCTCGTTGCCACTGACGAACTCGCCCGTCATCTCGACGATCCGCGCTGGGTGGTCTTCGACTGTCGCCACGACCTCGCGCAACCGGGTCTCGGGCGCATCGAGTACCGGCAGTCGCACATCCCCGGCGCCCGGTTCATGCACATGGACGAGGACCTCGCGGGGCGCGCGACCGGCGAGAATGGCCGGCATCCGCTACCCGACCCCGCGGTGTTCGCCGCGAAGCTCGGCACCGCCGGCGTCGGCCCGGACACGCAGGTGGTCGCCTACGACGCGCAAGGAGGGGTGAACGCGGCGCGCCTGTGGTGGATGCTGCGATGGCTCGGCCACGACGCGGTCGCGGTGCTAGACGGCGGACTCGGGAAGTGGCTGCGGGAGGAGCGTCGCGTTGCCGCCGAGTCGCCCCGCGCGACGCCGGCGCGGTTCGAGCCGCGGCCCCGGCCGCTCGCCGTCGACGCCGGCTTCCTGCTTGCGCGGCTACGCAGTCCCGGGATGAAGCTCGTGGACGCGCGCTCGGCCGAACGCTATCGCGGTGAAGTCGAGCCGATCGATCCGGTCGCCGGGCACATCCCTGGTGCGATCAATCGGTTCGTCCGCGAGAACCTCGAAGACGGGGCTTTCAAGCCCGCGGAACGGCTGCGCGAGGAATTCCGGGCGCTGATCGGCGGCCTCGCGCCGGACGCCGTCGTGCACGCCTGCGGCTCGGGTGTCGCCGCCTGCCACAACCTCCTCGCCATGGAGGTCGCCGGCCTGTCGGGCAGCAAGCTCTACCCCGGGTCGTGGAGCGAGTGGATCGCCGATCCGGCGCGACCTCGCGCGGTCGGCGCCGCGCCATAGACCTCGACGGAGAGGGCGCAGAGAAGCGCAAACAGCGCGGCGGAATGACGGATCGGCCTGCGTCGCGCGTTCCTGGCGTTCCCCGTGCCTGCCGACCTCGTCCTCCTCGTCCACTCCGCGTTCGTCCTGTTTGTCGTCGGCGGCTTCGCGCTGATCCTCGTCGGCGGCGCGCTCGGCTGGCGGTGGGTCCGCAACCGCACATTCCGCTACGCGCACCTCGCGGCGATCGCGTTCGTCGCGCTCGAAGCCCTCGTCGGCGTCACCTGCCCGCTGACGGTCTGGGAGGACGCGCTGCGGCGCGCGAGCCCCGGCGGTCCGAGCTTCGTCGGGCGCTGGGTGAGCCGGCTCCTCTATTACGATATGCCCGAGGGGGTGTTCACCGTCGCCTATGTCCTCTTCGGGATTGCGGTAGCCGTCACACTCTGGCTCCTTCCGCCACGTGAAGCGGCGCCCCGGAAGGGGCTATCATCGTCCGAGCCGCCGCCACCGTAATCGCATGCGCGTCCTCGTCATCGACGACTCCCCGGAGTTCCGCAGCCGCGTCACGCAGTACCTCGCCGCGGCGATGCCGGACGCGGCGCTGACGCTCTGGGACCCGGCCACGCAGGGCCGGCCGGCAGTCGGCTTCGACTGGCGGCGCTACGACGTGCTGCTGCTCGACGACGTTCCGGGCGCGGGCGCGGACGGGCTCGCGTGGCTCAACGAGTTCCGCACCGAGGGCCACGTGCCGCCGACGCTCGTGCTCTCCGAGACCGGCGGCGAGGACATGGCGGTGAAAGCGGTCAAGGCCGGCGCCGCCGATTACCTCAAGAAGCCCGATCTCACGCCGATCCGCCTCGCGATGGCGATCAAGGAGGCGATGATCGAGTCGGTCGAGATCTCCCGCGAGATGCTGCGGTCGACCCAGAGCCTCAAGGTCGGCGAGATCGGCCAGCCGGCCGGCGCCGACCAGGTCGGCGTGTCGGGATACCGCGTGCTGCGGAAGATCGGCGAGGGCGGGATGTCGCGCGTTTACCTGGCCGAGCGCGAGTCCGACGGCCTACAGCTCGTCTTGAAGATGCTCGACACCCGCCTCGCGGGCGATCCGCAGTCGCAGGCGCGGTTCGTGCGCGAGTACAAGATCATCCAGCGCCTCCAGAACGAGCACGTCGTAATGATCTTCGACCAGGGGTTCAGCGCCGAGAACCCGTGGCTCGCGATGGAGTATTTTCCCGGAGGCGACCTCTCCGAGCGCATCCAGAAGGGGATCAGCTCGATGGGTGCGCTCAAGATCCTGGTCCAGATGGCCGAGGCCCTCGACGCCGTCCACACCGCCGGCGTCGTCCACCGCGACCTCAAGCCGCAGAACATCATGTTTCGTGCCAATCACCGGCTCGCGATCCTCGATTTCGGGCTCGCGCGGGAGCTCGACGCGACGACGACGCTCACCCAGAAGGGGATGGTGATGGCGACGCCGCTCTATATGAGCCCGGAGCAGTGCCTCGGCCACCCGCACGACGAGCGCGGCGATCTCTATTCGACCGGGGTCATCCTGTACGAGATGCTGACCGGCAGGCAGCCCTACGCGGGTGACAACGCCTCGGCGCTCGCCTACCAGCACGTGCATGGCGAGGTCCCGCGGCTGCCGAAGCGCCTCGCAGGCTACCAGCCGATCGTCGACCGCCTGCTCGCGAAGCGTCCCGATGCGCGCTTCCAATCGGCGCGGGAGCTGTTCAACTACATCGCCCACTGAAGCACCGCGCCCGCCGGAGAACCGGCGCCACGCGCCCCCGGGCTCTCGAAATGTGGGGACGAGAGTTTGCGCCCCGCCGCTATACTTGCAGCGATGGAACAGGCCTATCTCGATCTCATGGGGCACGTGCTCGAGCGGGGTCACCCCAAGAGCGATCGCACGGGAACCGGCACGCGATCGGTGTTCGGCTGGCAGATGCGGTTCGACCTCTCCGACCGCTTTCCGCTGCTCACGACAAAGAAGCTCCACCTCAAGTCGATCATCTACGAGCTGCTCTGGTTCCTGCGCGGCGACACGAATGTGCGCTGGCTGCAGGAACGAGGCGTGACGATCTGGGACGAGTGGGCCGGCCCCGACGGCGATCTCGGCCCCGTCTACGGCTACCAGTGGCGCAACTGGCCCGACCGTCACGGCGGGATCATCGACCAGATAGCACGCGTGGTCGAGTCGATCCGGACGAAGCCCGACTCGCGCCGCCACCTCGTCACCGCCTGGAACCCGGCCGACGTCGAGCGCATGGCGCTGCCGCCATGCCACGCCCTCTTCCAGTTCTACGTGGCGGAGGGCCGGCTCTCGTGCCAGCTCTACCAGCGCAGCGCCGACATCTTCCTCGGCGTGCCGTTCAACATCGCCTCCTACGCGCTGCTCACGCGGATGATCGCGCAGGTGACCGGGCTGAAGCCGGGCGAGTTCGTGCATACGCTGGGCGACGCGCATCTCTATCTCAACCATCTGGACCAGGCGCGCGAGCAGCTCGCGCGCACGCCGCGGCCCTTCCCGCGGCTCAGGCTCAACCCGGCGGTGAAGGACATCTTCGGCTTCGAGTACGGGGATTTCACTCTCGAAGGCTACGACCCGCACCCTGCCATCAAGGCACCGATAGCGGTCTAGAAGCGCTAGGCTTGCGATTTCCGGATCCGCGCGGCGACTTGCGGATAAACGGTTGGCCGTGCGGCTCGTACGATCCGATCTCCGGACGATCGGACTTCTTACAGGAGGCTGAGCATGCCATTGCGTATAGGCGACGAGGCGCCGGACTTTACGGCGCAGACCACGCAGGGACCGATCAAGTTTCACGACTGGATCGGCAACGGGTGGGCGATCCTGTTCTCCCACCCGAAGGACTTCACGCCGGTGTGCACCACCGAGCTCGGCTACATGGCCCGGCTGAAGCCCGAGTTCGACCGGCGCAACACCAAGATCCTGGGGCTGAGCATCGACTCGGTCGGCGATCACGAGCGCTGGGCGAACGACATCGAGGAAACCCAGGGGCATGCGCCCAACTACCCGATCATCGGCGATGCGAACCTGGAGGTGGCGAAGCTCTACGACATGATCCATCCGAACGCGAGCGGCGAGGCGGCCAAGCGCACCGCGGCGGACAACGCGACGGTGCGCTCGGTGTTCGTGATCGGGCCGGACAAGAAGATCAAGCTGATGCTCACCTACCCGATGAGCACCGGGCGCAACTTCGACGAGGTGCTGCGGGTGCTCGACTCGATGCAGCTCACCGCCAGGCACAAGGTGGCCACGCCGGTGAACTGGCGGCAGGGCGAGGACGTGATCATCCTCGCCTCGGTTCCCGACGAGGAGGCGAAGAAGCAGTTCCCCGACGGCTGGCAGGCGCCGCGGCCGTACCTGCGCATCGTGCCGCAGCCGAAGTAGGCGCGTGACCCGAGCCCCCGGCACCCGCAGTGCGCCCGGCGATGCGGCGGGGCTCGCCGCAGTGCCGGCGCTCTGGGAGGAGTTGCGTGCCCATCTCGAGCGCCGGGTGGCGCACCTGAACGAGGAGATCAGCCGCTACCCGACGCCGATCGCCCGTTGCGACGAGCAGCTCGGCGCACTCCTCGAGCAGCGCTCCGCCCTATACGGGCGGTTGACGCGGATGGACGAGCTTGCCGCCGCCGTCGAACGGATCGGGACGTTCCTCGACTCACCGGCCGACGGCGCCGACGAGACCGAGCAGGCGCTGCGATCCCGGCTGAGCGGCGCGCTATCGAAGCTGGGCGCATCATGAATCGCGATGTCTACGATCTCGACCGGTTCGTCCGAGACCTGTGGGAAGGGAAGGGTCCCACCCTTTCCCTTGTCCCTTGTTCGTATCGGGGCCTTGGGCCTTTTTTTGCGCGAGCGCACAAAAAAAGAAAGGCCCGCGGGGAGGGGAGCGGGCCTGAATGGAGAGCTCATGAAACGCTCGGGGAGAGCTCTCCCGGGGAGGATGTGATCGCGTTGTTTTCCAGGGCGCACTCGCCCGCGGTTACCCTTTCACCTCCTGCGACGGCGGCCTGACGATGGCGCCGTCCGTAATCCTCACCGCTTCGCCCACCGCGACCGACGGCGGCGGCGCCTGCGACAGCGTCCGGTACGAGCCGTCGTCCATCCGCACCGTGATGCGATAAACGGTGCGCTTGGCACCTTCCGGTCCGACCGCGACGACGACGGTGCGGATCGCCTCGACGGTGCCGCAGTTCGCACAGGACGAGGCTCCCGCCCGGTGCGAGTCCGGCGCCGCCTCGGACTTCTCCGCTTTCCGCGTCGGGACCAGACCCGCGAAGATGGCCACCCCGATCAGCGCTACGGTTCCGACGATGAGCAGATGCGGCCAGATGCGCATCGCCGCATCCATAGCCTCGACACTCCTTCGGGTCACCCTCTCGCAACCCTCGTGCCAACGCACACAATCTCAAGTGAATCAACCTCTTGCGGTACAGGCGACGGCGCGCTCTGTCGCTCGTGCCCGACAGGGCCGCCAGGCTGCAATCGATTGTTCGCCCTGACAGGCTGTGTCGTTGGAGGACGACAGGGAGGTGCGGGAAAATCCCTGCGCTACTTGCGCGGCCTGCAGTAGTCGAAGCCGTCCTGCCAGCCGGCGACGTACTGCGCTTCCCCTTTCTTGGGGCGCTGCGCGGTATCGCTCGCGCGCGCCGCGCCGCAGCCATCGGTGAAGCCGCGCCGGAACTCAGGCGGAAAGCCCGACAGGTTGACCGAGCCGGTCACGGTCGCCGGGCTCTGCGCTCCGGGACGGAGGTCGTCGTTCCTCGCGCAGGCGGCGGCGAGGATCAGCGCCGCGAGCACGGCCGCTCGCAAGGCGCTCCTCATCGTTCGACGGCGAGCGCGCTGCGCTCGCCCTTCTCCATCTTGAACATCCCCGGCTGAAGCTGATGGCGCTCGAGCAGCTTGTAGAACTCGGTGCGGTTGCGCTGCGCGAGGCGCGCCGCCCGCGAAACGTTGCCGCGCGTGAGTCGCAGGATCCGCACGAGGTAGTCGCGCTCGAACCCGCGCTTCGCCTCGTCGAGCGGCGTCAGTCCGACCGGCTCGCTCTTCAGCGCGGCGGCTACGAGCGCGGCCGGCAGGATAGGCGAGGTGGCAAGGGCAACCGCCTGCTCGACGGCGTTCGCGAGCTGGCGCACGTTTCCCGGCCATGGCGCGGCGATCAGAAGCTCCAGCGCCTCCGGCGCGAATGCGCGTACGTCCTTGCCGTAGCGCACGGCAGTCGCCGCCAGGAAGTGCTGCGCTAGCGGGACGACGTCTTCACGCCGTTCGGCGAGCGACGGGATCGCGAACGACACGACGTTCAGCCGGTAGTAGAGATCCTCCCGGAATTCCGCGCGCGCAACCCGCTCCTCGAGGTTGCGGTGCGTCGCCGAAATGATGCGCACGTCGACCGGGACCGTCTGCGCGGCGCCGACCGGGCGCACTTCGCGCTCCTGCAGCGAACGGAGGAGCTTCACCTGCAGCGCGACCGGCATGTCCCCGATTTCGTCGAGGAACACCGTGCCGCCTTCGGCCGACTGGAACAGGCCCTTGTGGTCGTAGCTCGCGCCCGTGAAGGCGCCCTTGCGGTGGCCGAAGAGCTCGCTCTCGAGCAGCGCCTCGGGGATCGCCGCGCAGTTCACCGCGACGAACGGCGCATCGCGCCGCTTGCTTGCGCGGTGGATCGCGCGCGCGAGCACCTCCTTGCCCGCGCCGCTGGCGCCGACGAGGAGAACGCTCGCGTCGGATTGCGCCACCAGCCGCGCCCGCCGCAACAGATCCTCGACCTGAGGGCTGGCGGTAACGATCCCGGCACGCCAGTCGTCGGCTGCGCCTTCGGCCGACGCCGACGGGGAGAGCTTCAACGCCTGCTCGACCTGCGCGAGCAGCTCACGCGCCTCGAACGGCTTCGGCAGGAACCCGAACACGCCGCGCCGGGTCGCGCCCACCGCGTCCGGAATCGTCCCGTGCGCCGTCAGGATGATCACCGGCAGCGTGGGTGCCGTGCGCTGGATCGCCTCGAACAGCGCCAGGCCGTCCATGCCGCCCATCTTGAGGTCGGTCACGACCACGTCCGGTCGCGACACCGCGATCGCAGCGAGCGCGCGCTCGCCGCTTCCGGCGGTCTGCGCCGAGTAGCCGGCGGCGCTGAGCCGCAGCGCGAGCAGTTTCAGGAGGTCGGGATCGTCGTCGACGACGAGAACCATCTTCTGCGCTTGGTTAGCATTCATACGCGGTACCGGAGCACTCGCACGAACATGGGGGGACGCTCCTAGTATCGCCCCCACGCCGGACCGGGAGGGCATGCCCCCCCGTGGATCCCCAGTTCTGCCGGCAGTCCTGCGAACGTTCGCGCGGCCGCTCGGTCATGGTTTCCGCGGCGGGGGTGTCTGACTCCCCCGCTCGATGAGTTGTTTGTCGACCGCGCGGAGCTGCTCGACCTGCTCCTTGAGCTGGTCGGCGCGCTTCTGGGTCTTCACGCGGTCGTTGATCTGCGCGTACACGAGGCCCGCGAGCTGGCGAAGCGCGCCGGAGCCCGAGCCCGATGCCACCGGTTCGAGCAACTGGGCCGCGCGGACGTCGTCCTGGAATGCCGTTCCGGGAATCGAGTAGACCAGCGCGAGCCGCACGCGGTTGGCGTTGGTGCGCTCCCGGTTGAGCGACTGCGTCGCGGTCGCCAGCTCGCGCTTCTGCTCTTCCAGCCCGAGACCCGCCACGCGCTGATAGTAACCCAGAAGCTCGGCCGCCTGGCGCGACTCGTCGGCCTCGACCACTGGCGCCGGGGTCGTCGGCGCTGCCGGCTCTCCCGGCAACTCGTCGGCCTCGACCACCGGCGCTGGGGTCGTAGGCGCCGGCGTCGTAGGGGCCGGGGTCGGAGGCACCGGGATCGTCGGTGCCGGCGGCTCCACCGCCGCGCACGCCGCGAGCGCGAGCACGGCGAGCACGGCTCCGCGTTTCACGCCCCCTCCTTCCGCGAGGCGACCTGCGGCAGGATCAGGCGGAAGCGTCCGCCCGGGCCGCCTAGCGCTTCGATCGTGCCGCCGTGCGCCACCGCGAACTCGCGTGCGATCGCGAGCCCCAGCCCGCTGCCCTTCACGCGCGCGCCCGCCGGCCGCTCGCCCTGGAAGAACCAGTCGAATACCTTCTCGCGGTCGGCTTCGGGCACCCCCGGACCCTCGTCCGTCGTCTCGAGGCAGACCTCCTCCTCGCGAGGCTTGACCGTGACGCGCACCGTCCCGCCTGCCGGCGAATACTTCACCGCGTTCGACACCAGGTTATCGACGACCACCCGCAGCTTCTCCTCGTCGCCGAGGAGCGGCGCGGGCCTGCCATCGAGCGCGAACTCGACCGACCGTCCGGCAGCGTACAGCTTGTGCCCGTCGATCGCCGCTTGCGCCACCATCGTGAGATCCACCTTCGCGAGCTTGAGCTGCTCGACGCCGGCGACCGCGCGCTGGTAATGAAGCAGATCCTCGATCAGCCGCTGGAGGTGCACGCTGTTCGACTGCAGGATCGCGACGATCTCCCGCTGCTCGCGGGTGACCGGCCCCGCCGCGCCGTCGGCAAGGAGCTCCGAGCCCTCGCGGAGCGCGGTGAGCGGTGTCTTCAGCTCGTGCGAGACGTGACGCAGGAATCGCGCCTTCTGCTCCTCGACCGCCGCGAGCCGGCGGCGCAGCCACTCGAGCCGCTCGCCAAGGTACTCGAGGTCGGCCGGGCCCTGCACGTCGAGCGCAGCGCCGAACTCGCCCGCGCCCAGCCGGCGGATCGCGCGGTCGAGCTGTCGGATGGGGCGCGCGATGAGAAACGCGAAGAGCGCCGCGATCGCGAGGCCGAGCGGGAACGCCGCCGCGAGCTCTACGAAGAGCGCCCGCTGCGTCGCCGCCGCCGCGGCGCGCATGCGGTCGATCTCGCGGTCGATCAGCAGGTTGGACTCGTGCAGCACGTTCTTCGCGAGGCCGGACAGATCCACGTAGCCGTCGATGAGCTTGCGGCGCTCGGGGCCCTGCGCCGGCTGCGCGGCGAGCGCTTCATAGAGCGCCTGCTCCTTGTCGATGGTGCGGTTCAGCTCGGAAAGCTGCAGCTCGTCGAGCGGCAGCAGCGACAGTTCGCTCGTTGTGCGCTTGAAGTTGGCGCGGATCTTGTCGTAATCCTCGAGCAGCCCGGCGTCGTCGAGGATCACGTACTGCCGCACCACCCGCTCCATCGACAGGGCCTGCTCCATCAGGAGCCGCGAGCTGCGCGCGGCCTGCGCCGCCTGATCGACCGCGCTCTCGCTCATCGTGGCGAGCCGCTGCATCGAGATCGCCGCGTTCACGAGCGCGACGATGAGCGGCGCCGACACGACGACGAAGCCGATCAGCAGCAGCTTGAGGAACGACCTCGGGTAGTAGAAGTTCGCGAGCTTCAACGCCGGGATAACGAATCCTATAATCGCTCCGCCTCATGATACCGCCGGTAAGCGCCGCCGGCCCGCTGATCATGCCGCTCGTTTCGCTAGTCGCCGCGCTCGCCCGCAACCGCGTGATCGGGGCCGGCGGCCGCCTGCCCTGGAGCCTCCCCGAAGACCTGAAGCGCTTCAAGCGGCTGACGATGGGTGCGCCGGTGATCATGGGACGGAAGACGCATGAGTCGATCGGGCGGCCCCTTCCCGGCCGGCGGAACATCGTGGTCACGCGGCAACCCGGCGCGAGCTGGGGCGGCTGCGAGGTCGCCCGGTCGCTCGATGCCGCGCTCGTCATCGCCGGGGATGCGCCCGAAGTGTTCGTGATCGGCGGGGCGGCACTGTACGCGCTCGCGCTCCCGCGGGCCGACCGGCTTTACCTCACCCTAATCGACGCGGCCTACCCGGGGGACGTGTCGTTCCCGGAATTCGATCCTGTCGACTGGGTCGAAACCGACCGGGAGCCCGGCCGCGGGTTCGCTTTCGTGACCTACGAGCGCAGCCGCTAGACTCCAGCCGGCGCGTCGGCCTTCCCGGCGAGGCAGATCAACGTGTCCAGCCCCAGTGCACACGTCGTCGCTCTCCCGCCGCGGTGCGCCACGACCTCGAACTCGCAGATCGTGAGCGTCTTGCCCGCCTTCTTCACCCGGCCGGTGGCGACAAGGCGCTCGCCTGCCGCCGGCGCGACGAGGTTGATCTTGAACTCGACGGTCAGGATGGAGCTGTCGGCGGGAAAGAGCGTGTAGGCCGCGTAGCCGGCGGCCGAGTCGGCGATCATCGCGGTGATCCCGCCGTGCACGAGACCGTGCTGCTGGGTCAGGTCGGCCCGATTCGGCAGCTCGATCGCGACGACGCCCGGCTCGACGCGGCTCAGCGTGGCGCCGATCAGCTTCATCGCCGCCTGGCGGCCGAAGCTTGCCCGGACGCGGGCCTCGAACCCGGGATCGGCTGGCTGGAAGGTCACCGAGCGGCGCGTCTAGATCCGCGGCAGCGTGACGCCCTGCTGCCCCTGGTACTTCCCGCCGCGATCGCGGTAGGAGGTCTCGCAGACTTCGTCCGACTCGATGAAGATCACCTGCGCGACGCCCTCGTTCGCGTAGATCTTCGCCGGCAGCGGCGTCGTGTTGGAGAACTCGAGCGTGACATGCCCTTCCCATTCGGGCTCGAGCGGGGTGACGTTCACGATGATCCCGCAGCGCGCGTACGTCGACTTGCCGAGGCACAGGACCAGCACGTTGCGCGGGATCCGGAAGTACTCCAGCGTCCGCGCGAGCGCGAAGGAGTTCGGCGGGATGACGCAGTGGTCGCCCTTCACGTCGACGAACGACTTCTCGTCGAAGTTCTTCGGATCGACGATCGTGGAGTTCAGGTTGGTGAACAGCTTGAACTCGTTCGAGCACCGGATATCGTAGCCGTAGCTCGACGTCCCGAACGACACCACCCTCTGCCCCCTGACCTCGCGCACGAGGTCGGGCTCGAACGGCTCGATCATGGCGCGCTCGCGCGCCATGCGGCGGATCCACTTGTCGGACTTGACGGGCATGCTCGCTCCGGAGGAAGTTCGCGGCGCCTTGACGCTCCGACCGGCCTGGCCGGCGGCCCATCAGGCGGACTTGTCTCAGGTGTTCTGCACAACGATGTTCGGGAATTTCCCGGTCATGTCCCGCTGCAGCTCCCCGATCTTCACCGCCACCCGCCGGGCGATCGCCCGGTAGATCTCCGCCGTCCGGCTGTCCGGGTCGGCGACGACCGTGGGCTTCCCGGAATCGGCCTGTTCGCGGATGCGGATATCGAGGGGCAGCGCACCGAGCAACTCGACGCCGTAGTCCTTGCTCATCCTCGCCGCGCCGCCCGAGCCGAAGATCGGCTCCTCGTGACCGCACTTCGAGCAGGTATGGAGGGACATGTTCTCGACGATGCCGAGGATCGGGATGGAAAGTTTCTCGAACATCTTCAACCCTTTGCGCGCGTCGATCAACGCGATGTCCTGCGGCGTCGTCACGATCACCACGCCGGTCACCGGCACTTTCTGCGCGAGCGTGAGCTGGATGTCGCCGGTGCCCGGCGGCAGGTCGACGACCAAGTAGTCGACGTCGCGCCAGCGCGTGTCCTTGAGGAGCTGCTCCAGCGCCTGGGTGACCATCGGTCCGCGCCACACCATCGCCGTATCGACGTCGATCAGGAACCCGATCGAGCTCGCCTGCAAGCCGTGACCCATCATCGGCTCGAGCGACTTGCCGTCCTTCGATTCCGGGCGCCCGGTGATGCCGAGCATCATCGGCTGCGACGGGCCGTAGATGTCCGCGTCGAGCACGCCCACCGCCGCGCCCTCGGCCGCGAGCGCGAGCGCGAGGTTGACCGCGGTGGTCGACTTGCCCACCCCGCCCTTGGCGGAGGCCACCGCGATGATGTTCTTCACCCCGGGAACGAGCTTGACGCCACGCTGTACCGCATGCGAAACGATGCGGGACGTCACGTTCACGTTGACGGCGCCGACCCCGGGGATCGATCGCAGCCTCTGGAAGACGACTTTCTTCATCGGTTCGAGCTGCGTCTTGGCAGGATAGGCAAGCTCGATATCGACCGTCACGTCGTCGCCCGAGACCTTGACGCGCTTCGCGGAGCGGGTCGCGACGAGGTCCTTGCCGGTGTTCGGGTCGACGATTTCCTGCAACGCGGACTGGACGTCCTGTTCTGTGAGGGGCATGGTGGCACTCCTGGCGTGCGCGCAGTCTAGCAGAGTCGATTTGACGGGTTATCCACGCTAAAATCAGGGGCTTACAAAAAAACACTTGCCCATGCCTCGCCGCCTTTTCGTCACCACTGCCCTGCCGTACGCGAACGGCTCGTTCCACGTCGGCCACATCATGGAGTACATCCAGGCCGACATCTGGGTGCGCTTCCGGCGGATGCAGGGGGACGAGGTGCACTTCGTCTGCGCCGACGACGCGCACGGCGCCCCGATCATGCTCAAGGCCGAAGCCGAGGGAATCACTCCGCAGGCGCTGGTCGCGCGCATCGCCGCCGAGCGCCCGCGTTATCTGGAAGGCTTCCACATCTCGTTCGACAACTGGCACTCGACCGACTCGCCCGAGAACGTCGCGCTGTCGCAGGACATCTATCGCCGGCTCCAGCGGGCCGGGCTCGTGTACACGCAGCCGGTCGAGCAGTTCTACGACCCGGTGAAGGGGATGTTCCTCGCCGACCGCTACATCAAGGGCGAGTGCCCGGTGTGCGGCACCAAGGACCAGTACGGCGACGCCTGCGAGAACTGCAGCACCGTCTATTCGCCGACCGACCTGAAGAACCCGTACTCCACGCTCTCCGGCGCGACGCCGGTGCTGAAGTCGTCCGAGCACTACTTCTTCCGCCTGTCGGATCCCAACTGTGTCGCGTTCCTGAAGGCCTGGACTCAGGACGGCCGGCTGCAGCCGGAGGTGGCGAACAAGGCCAGGGAGTGGCTGGAGGGCGAGGGCGACCGGGCACTCGCCGACTGGGACATCTCGCGGGATGCGCCGTATTTCGGCATCCCGATCCCCGACGCGCCGGGGAAGTACTTCTACGTCTGGCTCGACGCGCCGATCGGCTATCTCGCGTCGCTCAAGAACTACTTCGATTCGGGCAAGGCGAAAGCGAAGGGCGAGCACCGGACGTTCGAAGAGTTTCTGTCCGCCCCGGACACCGAGCAGCTCCACTTCATCGGCAAGGACATCATTTACTTCCACACGCTGTTCTGGCCGGCGATGCTCAGGTTCGCGGGTGCCCCCTACCGCGCCCCCGACAACGTGTACGTGCACGGCTTCATCACGTTTACCGGCGAGAAGATGTCCAAGTCGCGGGGCACCGGCGTCAGCCCGCTCAAATACCTCGAGCTCGGGATGAACCCGGAATGGCTGCGCTACTACATCGCCGCCAAGCTGAACGCGAACGTCGAGGACGTGGACTTCAACCCGGACGACTTCGTCGCGCGGGTGAACTCGGACCTGATCGGCAAGTATGTGAACATCGCGAGCCGCGCCGCCGGGTTTCTCACCCGGCTCTTCGACGGAAAGCTTGCGGACGTTGACCCCCGTCGGATCATTGCAACCGCGCGCCACAGCATCATCGCCATGGGTTCCGCGGATCAGATTGCCGAGCACTACGAAGCACGAGAGTTCGGCAAGGTCGTGCGCGAGGTCATGCGTGCTCGCGGATCTGGTCAATCAGTACGTGGACCGGGAGAAGCCCTGGGAGCTCGTGAAGGATCCGACTCAGCGCGAACGGCTGCACGAAATCTGCTCGGACTTGATTGACTGCTTCAGAACTCTGACCATATATCTCGCCCCGATCCTGCCGGAAACAGCAGAGCGCGTCGCGAGAATTCCTCGGGTTCGCCGTCTCCATTGGCATGATGCGGACCATCCTACACGAGGCTGGACATCGAATCAAGACCCTATGAGCACTCTGATGAAGCGTATCGATCCGAAGCAAGTTCAGGCGCTGATCGGCGCACACGACGAAAAGCCCGACGTGACGCCGCCTCCCCCCTCGTCTGCGAAAGGCGCGAGCAGGAATCCGCCGGTCGAATCCTCGACCATCTCGATCGACGACTTCTCGAAGATCGACCTCCGCGTCGCGAAAATCGTCGCCGCCGATCACGTCGACGGCGCGGACAAGCTCGTCCGACTCACCGTCGACCTCGGCAGCGAGACGCGGACGCTCTTTGCCGGCATCCGGTCCGCCTACGATCCGGCGCAACTCGTCGGCCGGCTCACGGTCGTGGTCGCAAATCTCGCGCCGCGCAAGATGCGGTTCGGTACGTCCGAAGGCATGGTGCTGGCCGCGTCGGGCGACGGTCCGGGCGTCTACCTTCTCGCGCCCGACTCGGGCGCCCAGCCCGGCATGCGCGTCAAGTAACGCGCGCGCGGTTAGACATGCCAGAGTCCACCGGGAGCGCCACGCAAGCGAGCCTGGTGTTTCTCGGCCTCGTCGATTTCACGCGCAAGTCCGTCGCCGAGCAGGCGCGCCTGCGGGAGCGTCTCGACGCCGCGGTGGCGCGTGCGATCGCGCCGCTGGATCCCGCGGACCGGATCGTGGCCGAGACGCCCGATGGGCTCGCGATCGCGGTGCTCGCCGCGCCGTCGGAGGCGTTGCTCGCCGCGCGGCGGGTGCGACGACTCGCGAGCGGCCGGGGGGCAAAGCCGTTCCCGCTCCGCCTCGGCGTCGACCACGGCCCGGTCCGGCTCGCAGCGGACGAACGCGGCGCGCCGTGTCTCGCCGGCGACAGCGTAGCCACCGGCGCGGCGATCGCCGGGTTCTCGGCGGCCGGCCGCATCCTGGTCTCGCGCGCGTTCCGTGACGCGCTCGCGCCGACCGATCCCGAGCGCTCCGCCCGCCTCCAGGCCGCCGGCACCCAGACCGACGCGAACCTGCGCAAGCACGAGCTGTACTCGTTGGAGGGCCCCGCGAGCGAGGCGGGCGCGACCTTCGCCGGGATCTTCGCCCCGCGCCGGCGCCGTGTCCTCGTCGCCGGGCTCGCGATCGCGGGCATCCTCACGGCCGGCATCGCCGTGCGCTTCGCGCGCAAGGCCGCACGGCAGCCGGCGGTCGTGGCGCTCGCGATCGACCCGTGGGGCGAGGTCGTGATCGACGGTGTAGCGCGGGGCCGGACTCCGCCTCTTGCACGCATCGAGGTCCCGCCGGGCAAACACACGATCGAGATCCGGCACCCGCCGCAGCCGACGGTCGCGCTGCGGGTGGAGCTCGGCCCCGGTGAAGAGTTCGACGTTCGCCACTCGTTCGCGGCACCCGTCGGGGCCCCAGTGGCGCCGGTGCAGCGGCCGCGCCCGCAGAGGTCGCAGCCGCCGCAGGAGCAGCCGTCGCGCGTGCGGCGGATGTGGAACGACTTCCGCAAACAGGCCGGATTCTGACGGCGCCCCGCCCCATGAGCGAGCCGCAGACCCTCGGTCGCTACCGGATCCTCGGCGAGCTCGGACGGGGGGCGATGGGCGTCGTCTACAAGGCCTCCGACCCGATGCTCAACCGCACGGTCGCGATCAAGACCATCAGCATCGTGGCCGACGCCGAGGAGCGCGTGGAGTACGAGAAACGCTTCTACCAGGAGGCGAAAGCGGCCGGCAGTCTGAGCCATCCGCACATCGTCACGATCTTCGACATCGGGCGTGCCGGCGACGTCGTGTACATGGCGATGGAGTTCGTCGCCGGGCGCGAGTTGAAGAGCCTGCTCGCGAGCGGCGGCGTCGAGCCGCAGGCTGCGCTCGACATCGCCGCCCAGGTCGCCGAGGCGCTCGCGTACGCACACAGCCGGGGCATCGTCCACCGCGACGTGAAACCGGCCAACATCATGGTCGTGAACGGCGGGCCGGCGAAGATCATGGACTTCGGCATCGCGCGGATGCGCGCGTCCGAAGTCAAGACCCAGACCGGCATGCTGCTCGGCTCGCCGAAGTACATGGCCCCCGAGCAGCTGCTCGGCGGTGCCGCCGACCACCGCAGCGACATCTTCGCGCTCGGGGGGGTGGTGTACGAGATGACGGTCGGTGCGTCGCCCTTCGCCGGCGACGACATCACGCAGATCATGTACCACATCGTGCACTCCAACCCGCCGCCGCCGAGCGCGGTCCGCAGGCGGCTGCCGACGATGCTCGATCTCGTCGTCGCGCGTGCGCTCGCAAAAGATCCTGACGAGCGCTACCAGGACGCGCGCGAGCTGGCCGCCGACCTGCGCGCCTGCGCTGCGCAGCTCGCTGCGGCGACGCCCTCGGGCGAGGAGGAAGACGCGACGCAAACGTTGCCGATCGTGTCGTTCCCGCTTCCCGACGTCGCTGTCGAGACGACCCGGACCCTCTCGCCGCCAGCAAGGTCGCCGCAGCGGCCGCCCGCGCGCGAGACGGGACCGCGCCTGCGCGTCTCGCTCCGGTTCGACTCGACCGCGGCAATGCATCGCCTGGCGGCGTCGCACCCGGGCGACGCCGCCGAGCAGACCCTAAAGCTCGACCTCGCGGCGCTCAGCGCCGCGAGCGAGCCGCCGCCCAACGGAAGTTGGGACGAAGAGAAAGCCGGTCGAGCACCGCACTCGGCGCGCGGGCGCTTGCTCCTCTGGACCGGTGTTACCATTGCCGCCCTCGTCGCGGCGACCATCGCGCTCGCCTGAGCACCACAACGATGGCCTTTGGCACGCCCGCCTCGTCCGCAAGGGCATGACTCCCTCCCCCCTCGAGCTCACGCTCGCGATCGCGCTCGCATGGCTCGCGCTCGCGATGCTCGGGCTGGCGGCGCCGCGCGCGCTAGGCTACGTCGCGCGCGTACTGTTTCCCGTCGGCGCCGCGGCCGGCGTCGTGCTCGCCGGCGTGGCGCTCGCCGGAGTCATGTCACCACCGCACATCTACGTTTCGTCGCTCGGCCTGGCGGACCTGCCGTTCCACTTCCGGATGGACGCGCTGTCCGCGTTCTTCCTCTTCATCCTCGGCGGTGTCGCCGCGGGCGTATCGGTGTTCGCCGCCGGCTACATCCGCCCCGGCGAGGGCACCGCGCCCGGCGTCCAGTGCCTCTGGTATCACCTCTTCCTCGCCAGCATGGCGTTCGTGCTCGTCGCCGACGACGCCTACGGTTTCATGGTCGCGTGGGAGTCGATGGCGCTCGCGTCGTTCTTCCTGGTGACCAGCGATCACCGTCAAGCGGAGATCCGCCGCGCGGGGTATCTCTACCTGCTGATCGCGCACATCGGTGCGCTTGCGATCCTGCTGTGCTTCGGCGTGCTCCAGGGCGGGACCCACGACTACACGTTCGCGGCGATGCGCGCCGTCCAGCTCGGTCCGTTCTGGGCCACGGTCGCATTCATGCTCGCGTTCTTCGGCTTCGGCGCGAAGGCCGGTATCCTGCCGCTGCACGTCTGGCTCCCCGAGGCCCATCCGGCTGCGCCGTCCCCCGTCTCGGCGCTGATGAGCGCGGTGATGCTCAAGACCGCGATCTACGGGATGTTGCGGGTCACCTTCGATCTGCTCCACACCCAGGTCTGGTGGTGGGGCGTCACCGCGCTCGCGATCGGGCTCGCGACCGCGATCTTCGGCGTGGTGTTCAGCGCGGTGCAGGGCGACATGAAGCGCCTGCTTGCCTGGTCCTCGATCGAGAACATCGGCTTCGTCGTCGTCGGCTTCGGGCTCACCGTCACCTTCGCCGCCTACGGCATGGCGGCGCTCGCTGCGCTCGCCCTCACCGCGACGCTCTATCACTGCCTGAACCACGCCTGGTACAAGAGCCTTCTCTTCCTCGCCACCGGCTCGGTGCTGCATGCGACACGGGAGCGCGCGCTGGGGCGACTCGGCGGGCTCATCCACCGCATGCCCTGGGTCGCGTGGCTCGCGCTTGTCGGCGCGCTCGCGCTTGCCGGCCTGCCGCCGCTGAACGGATTCGTCTCCGAATGGCTGCTGCTGCAGGCGTTCCTGTTCACGCCTGGACTGCCCGACACCTATCTCAACATGCTGATCCCGGTCGCCGCGGCGGCGATCGCGCTCGCCGCCGCGCTCTCCGCCTATGTGATGGTGAAGTTCTACGGCGTCGTGTTCCTGGGTCAGCCGCGCGAGGAGAAGCTCGCGGAAGCGCACGACGCCGGCCTCTGGGAGCGGATCGGCCTCGTGTGGCTCGCCGCCGGCTGCGTCGCATTCGGCATCGTCCCGGTCCAGGTCATCCGGATGATCGACTTCGTCACCGGCCCGCTCGTCGGTCAGACCCTGTCAGCCTCTGTCGCGCGCAGCCACTGGCTCTTTCTCGCGCCGATCGATCCGCAGCGCGCGAGCTACTCGCCGCTCCTCTTCCTGGTCGGTCTTGTCGTCGTCACGCTCGCCGCCTGGCTGGCGGTGCGCCGCTTCTATCACGGCCGGGTGCGGCGCTCGCCGCCCTGGGACTGCGGCTTCCCGCTGCTCAACGCCCGGATGCAGGACACCGCCGAAGGGTTCGGCCAGCCGGTGCGGGTGGTGTTCGAGCCGTTCTTCCGTGTCGTCGAGCGCGAGCTGCCGAGCCCCGCCGAGCCCGCGCCGCGCTACCGCGTGACGATCGAGGATCCGCTCTGGCAGTGGGCCTACGTTCCGGTGATGCGCGCCGTCGAACGCGTCACTGGCCTCGTGACCGTGCTCCAGCGCGGCCGCATCTCGGTGTACCTCATGTACAGCTTCGCCACGCTGCTGGTGCTGCTGTTCCTCGTGCGGTGAGACGATGAGCTTTTCGTGGTCCGGCGCCGTCGCCCAACTCACCGAGCTCGTGCTGGCGATCCTGCTCGCGCCGCTCCTCCTCGGCTGGGTGAACCAGTGCCGGGCCTGGTTGCAGAACAAGCGCGGTCCGGGCGTGCTGCGGCCCTACCTCGCGCTGCGCAAGCTCTTCGCCAAGGACGCGATCATCGCTCACGGCGCCTCGCCGCTCTTCCGCGTCGTGCCGTACGTGCTCTTCGGCGCAATGTGCATGGCGGTAGCCATCGTGCCGACGATCGGCACCGACCTTCCCTACGCGCCGGCGGCCGACGCGATCGCCCTCGTCGGCATCCTCGCGCTCGCGCGGGTCGCGCTGGCCCTCGCCGGGATGGATATCGGCACCGCGTTCGGCTCGCTCGGCGCGCGGCGCGAGATGATGATCGGCTTCCTCGCCGAGCCGGCCCTGCTGATGGTGCTCTTCACCGCCTCGCTGATCAGCCAGACGACCTCGCTCGCGACCACGGTCGAGACCCTCTCGCAGCGCGAGCTCGCGATCTACCCGAGCCTCGCCTTCGCCGGCGTGGCCTTCACGATGGTGTCGCTCGCCGAGAACGCGCGCATCCCGGTCGACAATCCGGCCACCCACCTCGAGCTGACGATGATCCACGAGGCGATGATCCTCGAGTACTCGGGACGGCATCTGGCGCTCGTCGAGTGGGCGGCTAGCCTCAAGCTCTTCGTGTACTCCTGCATCGGCATCGCGCTCTTCTTCCCGTTCGGCATCGCCCAGGGCGGCGACCCGGCCGGACTCCTGCTCGCGCTCCCGGCGCTCGTCCTCAAGCTCGCGATCGGCGGGTTCCTGCTGGCGCTGATCGAGACGGTCTCGGCGAAGATGCGGATCTTCCGCGCCCCCGAGTTCCTCGGCACCGCGTTCATGCTCGCGGTCCTCGCCCTCCTCCTGCACACGTTCCTGGAGACCTCGTGAGCGAGCTCCTCACCCCGGCCCTGACCGGCCAGATCATCAACCTGTTCGCGGCGGTGCTGCTGCTCGTGTCGTTCGCGATGCTCGCGCAGCGTCGCATCCTCTCGCTGATCGACCTCTTCGCCGCGCAGGGGCTCGTGCTCTGCCTCTCGACGGCGTTCGTCGCTTGGGCGACCGGGCAGCAGCACCTCTACTGGTCCGCCGGGCTGACGCTCGTCCTCAAGGTCCTGCTGCTGCCATGGATCCTGCACCGGCTGATCCAGCGGCTCGCCGTCAAGTGGGACGTCGAGACGCTCATCAACATCCCTACCACCATGCTCGTCGGTCTCGTGCTGGTCATTCTCGCGTTCAACCTCGCGCAGCCGGTGTCCGAGCTCGCCGGGACGGTGACGCGCGGCACGCTGGGGATCGCGCTCGCGGCGGTGCTGCTCGCGTTCCTGATGATGATCACCCGCTCGAAGGCGGTGCCGCAGGTGATCGGCTTCCTGGCGATGGAGAACAGCCTCTTCTTCGCCGCCACCGCGGCGACCTACGGCATGCCGATGGTCGTCGAGCTCGGGATCGCGCTCGACGTGCTGGTCGGCGTGATCATCCTCGGCGTCTTCTTCTTCCAGATCCGCGAGCGATTCGACTCGCTGGATATCCATCATCTCGAGAAGCTGAAGGAAGAATGAGCTGGGAAATCGTCGCGGTCCTCGGCATCCCGCTCGCGGGCGCGGGCCTCCTCGCGCTCGTCGGCCACATGCGGTGGGCCGCGGAGCTGAACGTCGCGCTCTCGGCCGTGACCTTCGCGGGGTCGGCCGCCCTCACCGCGCGCGTCGTCCGCGCCGGGCCGATCCTCGCCTTCCGGGAGCAGTTCTTCGTCGATTCGCTGAACGTGTTCCTGGTCGCGCTCACCGCGTTCGTCGCGCTGACGACCGCGATGTTCTCGCGGCCGTACATGCGCATCGAAGAGGACCACGGCCGCATCACGCACGCGCGACTGCGCCTCTACCACAGCATGTACCAGCTCTTCGTCTTCACCATGCTGCTCGTGCTCCTCACGAACAACATGGGGATCATGTGGGTCGCGACGGAGGCGGCCACGCTCGCGACGGTGCTGCTCATCAGTCTCTACCGCACGCCGGCGAGCCTCGAGGCGGCGTGGAAGTACTTCATCCTGTGCGGGGTCGGGATCGCGCAGGCGCTCTTCGGCACGATCCTGCTCTACATGGCGTCACAGAAGCTCCTCGGCAGCGGCATCGAGGCGCTGCTCTGGACGCATCTCGCGGGGGTGCGCTCGCAGCTCGAACCGACGGTGCTCTCGATCGCGTTCGTGTTCCTGCTCGTCGGCTACGGGACCAAGGTCGGGCTCGTGCCGCTCCACAACTGGCTGCCCGATGCGCACGCCGAAGGCCCGACGCCGGTGTCGGCGGTGCTCTCGGGGCTGCTCCTGAACGTCGCGCTCTACGCGCTCGTCCGCTGCAAGGTGCTCGCCGACGGCGCGCTCGGCACCCCGTTCGCGGGCGACCTCATGATGGGCTTCGGCATCGCCTCGGTCGTGGTCGCGGCGTTCTTCCTCTCGCGCCAGCGCGACATCAAGCGCCTCTTCGCGTACTCCTCGATCGAGCACATGGGGCTCATCACCTTCGCGTTCGGCATGGGCGGTCCGGTCGCGAGCTTCGCGGGGCTCCTGCACATGACCGTTCACTCCCTTACCAAGAGCGCGATCTTCTTCGCCGTCGGCCATGCGGTGCAGAAGACCGGCACCCAGGTCATGGAGGACATCCGCGGCCTGATGCGGGTGAGCCCGACCGTCGGCTGGGGGCTGATGATCGGCACGATCGCGATCCTGGGGCTACCCCCGTTCGGCGTGTTTGCGAGCGAGTTCCTGATCCTCACGACCGCGATGCGCCAGCAACCCTGGGCGACGCCGTTGCTCCTGGTCGCACTCGGCGTCGGTTTCGCAGCGGTGTTCAGGAAGATCCAGCCGATGGTGTTCGGCGTTCCCGGCGGGGAGTTCGCCCCGGTCAGCCTTCCCTACCGTCCGGCGCTGGTGCCGGTCTTCTCGCACTATGCCCTCGTGCTCCTGCTCGGGCTGTATGTGCCGCCGTATCTCGCCGATTGGTATCGGGAGGCGGCGAGGCTGATCGGATGAACGGGGAACGCATCCGCCAGAGCGAAGCACTGTTCGGCGCGCTGGGGGTGTCCGCCGCGCGCCTCCGCTCCGCGGTACCGGTGTGGCATGCACGCGCGGAGGTCGAGCGTCTGCGCGATATCGCGATTCGCGCGAGCGCGAAGGACGGAAGGCTCGCGGCGCTGTGGGGTTCGGACGAGCGCGACCGCGACGCGGGGTTCGCGCTGCATCTCGCCGTGGTCGTGGACGACGCGACGCTCTGGCTCACCATCCCGCTCCCGGCGGAGCGGCCGGAGTATCCGGACCTCTCCGACGTCTTCCGCTGCGCGAGCCGCATGCAGCGCGCCGTCCACGACCTGCTCGGCATCCGCTCGGCCGCGGCCGATCAGCGCCCGTGGCTGCGCCATGCCGCCTGGCCGGCGGACGTCTACCCCCTGCGGCGCGACTTCGGCCTCGAGAACTGGTACGGCAACGACGTCGAGCGGTACCGCTTCGTGCAAGTCGAAGGCGAGGGCGTGCACGAGATTCCGGTGGGACCGGTGCACGCCGGCATCATCGAGCCGGGACACTTCCGGTTCTCGGTCGTCGGCGAGAAGGTGCTGCGGCTCGAGGAGCGCCTCGGCTACACCCACAAGGCGGTCGACAAGCTGTTCGACCATTGCGACCTCGTAACGGGCAGCGTGCTCGCCGGTCGCATCTCCGGCGACAGCACGGTCGCCTATGCCTGGGCGTACGCGATGGCGGTCGAGGGACTCGCCGGCGTCGAGCCGCCGCCGCGCGCGCTATGGCTCCGCGCGCTCGCGCTCGAGCGCGAGCGCGTCGCCAACCACCTCGGCGACCTCGGTTATCTCGGCAACGACTGCGGGCTCGGCTTCGGCCTCGCGCAGTTCATGCGGCTCAAGGAGGAGTGGCTGCGGCTCAACGCCGCGCTCTTCGGCCACCGCTACCTGATGGACTACGTGATTCCGGGCGGCGTCGAGCGCAACGTAGGCCGGCACGGCTGCGACGAGATCGTCGCGCAGTGCGCTGCGCTCGCGCTCGAGGTGCAGACGCTGAAGGACATCTACGATGACCACGCCGGAGTGCAGGACCGGTTCCTCACCTGCGGCCGGCTCGCGCCGGAGCTCGCGCGGCAGCTCGGCGTCCTCGGTCTCGCGGCGCGCGCGAGCGGTATTGCGCTCGATGTCCGCGTGGCGCCTGCGTTCGAGCCGTACGACCGGCTCGACGTCGGGATGAAGACCGAGGACGCCGGCGACGTGGCGGCGCGCGTCGCGTTGCGGTTCGCGGAGATCTTCGAGTCGTTGCGGCTCCTGCAGGCGATCGTCGAGCGGGTACCGCTCGGCGAGGTCAACACGCCGTTCGACGCCGTCGCCGGCCGCGGGCGGGGCCTGGGCCGCGTGGAAGGCTGGCGCGGGGAGGTAGTGATCGCGCTCGAGGCCGACGACGGGCTGATCCGGCGCTGCCACGCGCACGACCCGTCGTGGCAGAACTGGCCCGCGCTCGAGCACGCGGTGATCGGCAATATCGTCCCCGACTTTCCGCTGATCAATAAGTCGTTCAACCTCTCCTACAGCGGACACGACCGCTAGCGATGCTGAAGCTCCTGAAACAGATCGCCGTCACCGGCATCGTGACCGAGCCGCCGCCGCGGCCCGATCCATCCCTGCAGCTCGTCGAGCAGCGGCTGCGGGGCGAAGTGCTCGCGCTCTTCGCCGGCTCGCTCGCGATCCGGCACGTCGACGCCGGATCGTGCAACGGCTGCGAGCTCGAGATCCACATGCTGACCACACCGCATTACAACCTCGAGGGGCTCGGTATCCGGTTCGTGGCGAGCCCGCGGCACGCCGACATGCTGCTCGTGACCGGGCCGGTGTCGCGCAATATGGAGACGGCGCTCCAGCGGACCTACGACGCGGTGCCCGACCCGAAGCTCGTCGTCGCGGCGGGAGATTGCGGCTGCACCGGCGGCGTGTTCGGCGAGAGCTATGCGAGTTGCGGCCGCGTTTCTAACGTGATCCCGGTCGATGTCGCGGTGCCCGGCTGCCCGCCGACGCCGACCGCGCTCATGCAGGGAATTCTGACGGCGATCACGGCCAGGGCCCGGGGGGGATAGCGGGGGTGGAGGTCGGTCTCCCGCTGCCACTCATCGGCTGGCTCTTCACGATCGCCAGCGTCCTCGCGCTGGCGGCCGGCGCACTGCTGATCGTCTCGCTGCACCGCTCGGGCGAGCTGCAGCGCCGAGTCCTCGCGAGCACGGCGTGGAACGACATGGCGCTCTTCGGGATCTGGGTCCTCGGCCTCGCGGGCGGCATCGGCGTCCTGCGGCTCCGCCCCTGGGGACGCGACCTCCTCGAGTTCTTCTGCTGGACGCTGATGGCGCTCGCGCTGCTGTCGGCGGCGACTCGGCTCTACGCGTACAAGCGCCTCCCTCCGGACGAGCGCGTGAGCTGGGTGGGCGCCGTCTCCGGCGTGCTCGTCGTCCTGATCCCGGTGATCGCGGTCTGCGCGGCCGCGCTCGTCACGCTGCGGAGCGAAGCCGGGCGGGCGGCGTTCGCGGGGTAGGTCGCACTGCCCGCGACATAGGCGTCCTTCCACGGACCCGCAACGATCTCTAATGGATCGTCCTACTGTAAGCGCCATCCGCTCCTGTCTATCGCGGCGCTTCCGTCAGGAGTAATTGATCGACGTGCAGCGTTATCTGCAACCCGCTGTGCCTATGCAAAATCCCCACGCAACCAGCATCGGGCTCGACGCTCCTCAAACACCGGCGCTGCGCAAAGCCTAGATCCTGGGTCCGATGACGTCCGCAACCGCATCGGCGATTGCACGACCAAAGCCCGTGCGGGCATCGAGCGATTGCTCGATTTGAATACCGTTCGTGCCAAGGCGGTTCACAATGTTCTTAGGGTCATTGCCGTTGAAGGCCCCGGGACAACCCTCCTCATCCGTTTTCACATCGATGTCTAGGTTCGGAATCGCGTTGATGGCCGTCTTGATCTGATTCTTCAGATCCGGATCGGCCGGCGCCCTGCCTCCGATACAGATAAAGTCTTCGCTCCAACCATGGAATGCGACCGCGTACTTGAATTGGCGGCCGATGACCATTTTCAGCTTGGGGAAGGACTCTTCGCTGATGTCCGTCGAGGTGATGTGCCAACGGTCAAAGGCGCCGCCGTCCTCCTTGAAACCCTTGCACAGCCATACGGATACGCCCTTGGACGCCAGCCGCTCGCGCACACGCTGCGCTTGTTCGTCGGTGTGGCGCTCGATTGCGCCGCCGTGCGGGGCAATGGCAATCAATCCGCCGTGGTCGCCATCGTCAATCAGGCGTTCGACCAATTCGCTCTGCTTTTCTGCCTTGTCATCCGTAAGGCTCGGGTCCGGGACCTCGGATTTAATCTTGCCCGTGAAAGGCTCAATACCGAACAGCCCCAAGCGGTCTCGCAGGTCGTGCTTCTTGGATTCGGGATTTCTGTAGCCCAGAAAGACGAGAGCCAGTTCCTCATCGTGCACATCGATGACGGTATAGAGCGCGACATCCACTAGCGTCAGCCCGTCGCGCGTATACCGTTCTACGCGGACTTGCTGGCCTTTGTTCCGCCCGATGGTCGTGATCTGGTCACGGTGCGCTGAGCAATGCTCCCGGATATGACTGTTGGGGATGCAACTGCTGGGTATAAATCTGGCATTGTAGGATGGCATAGCTGGACTTCTTCCTTTGAAGAGCGATTCACAACCGATTCGGCGCACCGCCATAGAAGTGTTGTACCAAGTGCGCCGCGCTGAGTGCGAGACCTCGCCTAGAAACGTGTCTTCGGTGTAACGGACGTTCTGTTGTACCCATTCGAATAGCGCCTTGATCTCCCCCAGGTAATCTTTCGCCCTCACACCTTTTTGCAGCAAGATATCGATCGCGCTCTGGCGCACATGAAAATCCTTCGCACCCTGTTCGATCAAATCGACGACGTGCTTCACCGTCCTCTGCGTGCCCGCGTAGCCGCTTGGAATCTTCTTCAGCGAATCTCGAGGTAGTAAGTTCATACATATGTCACGGCTGCGTGCTCCAGATCCAGATCATCACCGGGTTGTCTACATGCGATGATGTGCCGCTTGAGTAAACGCAAGCGCCGTGCCAGCGTGACGTTTCGCGACTCAGCCCGTCTTATGAAGGGGTTAGAGGGCTAGCGCGATGGGTGAACCGGTGCAACGAAACTTGACGTGCGCACCAGAGAGGTGGCTTGAAGAGTGAAGTGTCGGGACAGTTCGGGTGCGGCGCGAGTGCAACGAACGTTGCGTCGCTGCCTCCGCGAACACGGGTGATCGCGTAACGACACGCAACGTCTGCTTCTCTTATCGTTGCGCGGCGCAATTCGGTTGCTTGCGCCGCATCAGGCGCTGGTTAACGGCTTGGCGCGTGATGCCGAGCATAGTCGCGGCCACGCCTTGGTTGCCATCCGCGCGGCGCAATGCTTCGGTGAGAAGCAGCTCCTCGGCCTCTTTGAACTTCGGGAGCAGATCGGCAAAGGCCCCGGCGGTCGACGTCGGCGCGCTGGTCGTTTGTGCACCGTTCGCAGCGGGTCTAGTGCCGGCAATCGCATTCTTGAAGCTCTCCAGCGACAGAATGCGGCCCCGCTGGCGGGCCACCGCATCCACGACCATCGCTTCCAGCTCGCGTAGATTGCCGGGGAAGCAGTAAGACTTCAGCAGCTGATGCAGCGCTAACGGAACCATCGGCGCCGACCTGCCGAACGCGCGAGCCGCCTTCTCCACGAAGTGAGCGACGAGCAGCGGAATATCGTCGGTGCGCTCGCGCAGCGGCGGAAGTTGAAGGTGGTGGGTGCGCAGCCGATAGTACAGATCTTTGCGGAAGGTCCCCTCATTCACAGCATGAAGCACATCGCAATTGGTCGCAACTACGATGCGCGCGCGACTCTGGCGCGGCCGATCCGCGCCGAGAGGGTGATATGCGCCATCCTGAAGCAGGCGCAACAATTTGACTTGAGAGGCAATCGCCAGGTCGCCGATCTCGTCGAGGAAGAGCGTGCCCTCCGCTGCGGTCGTGATCAAGCCCTCTCGAGGCCGATCGGCGCCGGTGTACGCACCTTTGGTATGGCCGAACAAGGTATCCGAGAACATAGCGTCGTCGAGACCCGCCACATTGACTGCGACGAACTCTCCCGCGCGCGCCGAGAGCCGGTGCAGCGCCCGCGCGACGAGCTCCTTACCGGTACCGGTCTCGCCGGTGATCAAGACCGGGTAGGGGGATGGAGCCACCGCTTCCACATAGCGAAAGACGGCGCCCATTGCCTTGTCGCGCGTGATGATCTCGGCGAACGCTTCACGCTGGTGCGGGGCGTCGCCGAGGAAGCAATGCTTGAGCGCCAGCAATTCCGTGCGCATGGCGCGAACCTCCAGCGCACGTTTGACGGACGACAGCATCCGGTTCTCTTCGACCGGCTTCACCAAGTAATCGAGAGCGCCGGCCTGCATGCATTGCACCGCGATATCCAGATCGCTAGTGGCCGTCAGGAGGATGACCGGGACATCGGGGTGGTCTGCCGACACCCGCTCCAGCAACGCTTGGCCACTAAGATGCGGCATAGTAAGGTCGAGGACGATTACGCCCACGTCTTGCTCGGCGAGCAACGGCAGGACGGCCCGGCTGTCGTCGAGCGTGACGACGTGAGTCAAGCCCGAGGTGCGCAGCAGCACGCTGACGCTGTACAGCAAGTCGGGTTCGTCATCGACCAAGAGCACGGGTAGATCCGAGATCGCGGCGTGGGTCATGGCCAGTTAGTGCGCTTTCGCCGTCAAGCCGTCGCTTCTGCGTACAGCGCTACCGGCTCGTCGAGGCATCGGAACCTGACGAGGACGCGCGTGCCCTTGCCCGGTTCGGAGTCGAACTCGAGGCAGCCCTTGTGCGCACGCGCGAGGGAGAGGCAAATCGCCAGGCCGAGGCCGGTGCCCCCGGTTTCCTGCTTGGTCGTGAAGAAAGGATCGCACAGGCGCTCGAGGTGTTCCGGTGCGATCCCGATGCCCTCGTCGCGCACCTCGAGGACTACTGCGCCATCATCCGCTGCGAAGAACGTCGAAACCGTGACAGCGCGGTCGCGATCGGGCAACGCCTCCAGTGCATTGACCACGATGTTGATCACGATCTGCTCGACTTGCTGGGTATCCCCCCGTATCGGCGGCAAGTTGAGCGCGAGATTCGTGCGGAGCTTGGCGGTGCGTCGGTTGATCAGGTGCGCGAGCAAGCGCATTGCTCGCCGCACGGCATCGTTCAGCTGAAAGGCGTCGGGGACCCCTCGTGCTCCGGGGCGAGCAAAATTCTTCAGGTCGTCGACGATTCGCCCGATCCGCAGGGCGCCTGCATTGACATCGCGGATGAGTGTCGCGACCGTTTCTCGCATCTCAGCGTACGACAAACGCGCGAGCGTAAATTCGCCGTTTCCGCGCTGAAACCTATCCAGAATCCCGACTGCGTCCTCCCACACTTTCGTGAGCACACTGGCGTTGGTCAGGACCAGCTGGTTCGGGTTGTTGATCTCATGCGCCACACCCGACGCCAGTATTCCCAAGGCGCTCATCTTGTTCGCCTGGATGAGCTGCAGTTCCTGCTGCCGGTTCGCCTCTCGCAAGCGGTTGCGCTCGGCGATCTTGCGGGTCAGCTCTTCATTGGCGCGATGCAACTCCACCGCAGTGCGACGCAGCCGAACGAACTGATAGACCAGGTAGCCAAGCAGGACGAGCGCGGCAAAGTACAGCAGAAATCGGAACACCTGCGCGCGCGCCTCGGCTTCCCTCGAGTACTGCAGCACCGCGTTCTGCACCGCGTGCGCATGCGGGGCGGTGGGAGCGCCGATGATCTCGCGCAATTGCCTGTCGACTTTCGGGAGCTCCTGCGAGACAAGCTGGCCGTGGGCGACCAAGTCATCTAGTTCCTTCGACAGAGGCAACTTCGACATGCCGTCCAACACATTCCGGATATCCACGTTCGAGCTGGGCTCGGGCGCTACGGTGAACTTCAGCATGGCGCGTGAGAGAACGCCGATTTCCGAGATGAATGCGGTTTCGCGGTCGCTTTGTGAGCGCGGAGCTTGTCCCGCGCGGTCAAAATAGATGAGTGAGTTTCGCAGCAAAGCATTGTCGGATTTGAAGTTCTCGATCAGCGTCTGTTTCTGCTGCACGGCCAAGGCGAGGGCTTCGATTGGCTCCCTCAATGCGGTCGCGGCCTCGCGCGAGCCGCTCGCGCTTTCCCGACGCACGGTTTCCAGATCCCTGGACCATTCTCGGCTGGTGGCTGCCAGCGAATCGTAGCTAGGGAGCAACCCGGCGCGGACCAACAACACATCGCGCGTGAGCTCCGCATCGTGCAGCGCGAAGCTCTGAAACGCCTCCTGCATCCGCGCGCGCAGCGTCAAGTCGGGCCCGCTGCTTTGGATGAGAAAATAGGTGAGCAGCAGCAGCAGCCCGACGACGATCGAAAAAGGTTGCCACGCTCCGCGCGTCACTGCGTCACCGATGTGCCTACTGGCAACGGTTTGCCCCGCCATTCACCGGTCAGGGTGTGTAGAAACTGAACGATCAAGGCGATCTCATCCTCGGTGAGCTGCCTCCCCAGCTGCATCCTGGCCATCGTGTCTACCGCGACCTCGAGCGTGGCCGCTCGTCCATCATGGAAATAAGGCGCCGTCGCCGCGACATTGCGCAGGCTCGGCACTCGAAAGACCTCGCGGTCTCTGGCAACCTTCGTCACGCTATACCGCCCCAGATCAATAACGCCGTCGGCCGGACGCGAGGCTTCGGGTGCTTGGAATACGCCGAATTTCTGGAACAGGTTGCCGCCGACGTTCATGCCTTGATGACAGGCCACGCATCCGTAGGACTTGAACAGCTGGTACCCCTGCTGCTCCCCCATGGTTAGCGCGTCTCCCTCGCCTCGCAGATAGCGATCGAAGCGCGAATTGGGTGTGATCAGGGATCGCTCGAAGCTCGCTAGAGCATCGAGCACGTTGGCCCGGGTGATGCCTTGTCGGTATGTGGCGCCAAAAGCCGTGACGTAGTCGGAGTCCGCTCGTAGTTTCGCCAGCAACTCCGGCCACGTCGTATTCATTACCTTAGGGCTGAGCAACACTGATTCAGCATGAGCCTCCAAGCTGTTGACGGCGCCGTCCCAATTGAAAGAAAAATTGAATCCCACGTTGAAGATCGTTGGGATGTTGCGCGGGAGCCGTTCACCACTTGCGGCACTTGCGCGGCGGCGCGGCTGCGCGCCGCCCTTGTCGAGCGGATGGCAGGTGGCGCAAGACCGCGCGTTGTCGTGCGCGAGTCGGACGTCGTGAAACAATCGTTCGCCAATTGACGCCCGGGCGGAATCCACGGCGATGGTCAGCGGCAGAGGTGCAATTGGTTCGGGCACCTGAGCAGCCGCCCCTCTCCACAGAATCGCTAGCGCGAAGGCGATGGATAGCGCGAGGTCCGCAGGCAAAGCGTGTCGGCTAGCGTTAGTCACCGCACCCTTTCCTCGAGAAACTCCTGAACCATGGCAACGTGCTTCCTTCGACAGGGATCGCCGGCCACCGCGGGATGACGCCACAAAGCGACCTGAGAAGCGAAATGACCAAAGTATCGATGGTTCAACACGTTGTCCATCTACCTTTCGGCATCGGTCTTTTGTGCTACTTGCTCAGGCGCACGCGGCCGCACGGCCCCCAGTACAGGCGGAAATCCGGCACGAAACAGTTCGTGCAGACATACAGTCTCGCAAGGACGGGGCGCATGTCCCGCCATGTAGCGGCACGGATCGCCGAGCAGGGGCAGGCGCGGGCCGCTACCGGCGCCACTGGGCCGGAGCAAACCCTCCTCTATCGGATTGTCGAGCAGCACCGTGCCTTGCGCTCCCGTCGGAAGCGCTTCAAGCTGTTGCCGCTCGATCGCTAAGAGGGTGGTTTCGGCTCAAGGACGGGGCCGGTCTTGCACGAACCGCGTGCTCGAGAATCGAGACGACAACGATCCTGCGCGCCTCGAACGGCCAAGGCGCGGCTGAGGCGGCCGCCAAGCTATCGCTCGGTGGATAAGTGGTCCCGCAACGATCTCGCAGGACGCGCCAGCACGTGGTTTTCCGGTCTTGAGAGACTGAATTCTGGCGTGTCGTCAAGATGCGGATGGGCGAGGTCCGGTGAGCCGCTGGCCGGCTGGACGCCGAATTCGCGATCGCGTGGTCGGGCGAGCCGTCGGTGGCTCCCGTCACCGAACCTGAGCATCGCGCACAGCACCATGCCCCAGAGTAGCAGCCCAATCGAACCCAGGAACCCCAATTCGACAAGAATGTTCAGCAGAACTTCCACGATTTCCTCCCTTGATGACTTGCTGGAGCGAGCCATCGCGAGCAACGGGAATGACGCTGGGTCATCGCCGTTTCCTTCATGGCTACAGGCGAAAACGGCTGAGAAAACAGGTCACGCCACCCGCTCGTCTACGTCGCGTCGAGGAAGCCAGAGGCCAGGATGCGGGTCATGCAAGCGGGGTTCTTGATGTGCTAGCGGACCTCCGCTCTTCCGCCTGTCGCTGAAGCTCGCGCCCCGGCGGGGGTGGTCTTGCACCGTACCGATTCGGCGCCTGGCGACGGCTGTCAGCGCCGGCAGGACTCCCGACCGCCAGCGACAGGAACCGCTCGTTGTCGCCCCGGAAGTACAGCGGGCTCGCGTGGGTACCGTCGCCGCGTACGCTGCGGGTGCAATACCCATTGCACGCGCCGCGTCCCCAAATGCTCGTCTGCCCTCGGTGGAGCATGTTCACACTAGTGCTCGTCACCTGCGTCATCAAGATTTGTTGCACCCGTCTTGCGGCGTCTCCGCTTCCCTCTCCGCTCTCTAACTCATTCAAAAGATAGGAACACGACGAGCCGTGTGCCGCTCGGCACGGCGCTTGCGCTGTGAGCTGGCGCGCCCGACACGGACCCTGAGACGCGAGTCACCAGAACGATGGGAGGATGCTCATGAACAGGCACGACGACCGCACGCATCGGACCGCCGACCTTACTCGACGGCGCTTTCTCGCGAGCGTTGCCGCGGGAGCCGCGGGGACAGCGCTTCTGCCGCTGAAGAGCTTCGCACAAAACCTGGAGGGACACCGAGTTGCGACTCGCTCCGATCGGTTCAGCCGCATGTTCGATCTGCCCTCGTTCGCGGAACCAACGCCCCGGATCCAGGCAGCGCTGATGGAGCTCGGTGCGCCCGGTGGGCTGATGGACGCCAGGGACCCGCTGCACGAAGGTCCGATCCGTCTCATCACGAACCCGGAGCTGAGTCCACACAATCGTGACAACCCGGCGGCGACTGCGGGTGTCACGTTCCTCGGGCAGTTCCTCGACCACGATATGACCTTCGACGCGAGCTCGAGGCTTGGCGAACCCACGCGGCCAGAGCGCGCGTCGAATACCCGTACACCCGCATTCGATCTGGATTCGGTCTATGGCGGGGGATTCGCGTCGAACCCCGAGCTCTACGATCCTGCGGACCACGCCAAATTCAAGGTGGAGCACGGCGGGCTGTTCGAAGACTTGCCGCGCGGGGCCGACGGACGAGCGATCATCGCCGACCCACGCAACGACGAGAACCTGATGATCTCGGGATTGCAGGTCGCGTTCGTGCTGTTCCACAATCGCGTGGTCGACAGGCTGCGCGACGATGGAGAGGACCGCCGGCTGGTCGCCGCGCTCCTTGCGGAGGGAGGCTTCAGGCTGCGGGAACGCGAAGAAGACGACCGGCGGCGAGCCGTCTTCCTGGAAGCGCGCCGATTGGTCACCTGGCACTATCACTGGATCATCGTCAACGAGTTCCTGCCCCAAATCATCGGCCGGTCACTCGTGAACGACATCCTCTCGCATGGACCACGGTTCTATACGCCGCGGCCGGGCCAGCAGAGCATTCCGGTGGAGTTCCAGGCCGCCGCGTATCGCTTCGGACACAGCCTGGTGAGGCCGTCGTACCGCGCGAATCTCGCCGGCGACGGCGGCCGTCCGTTCTTTGGGTTCATCTTCGATCCGGCCGGAGAGGGTCAGCGCGACCCGGTTGATCTGCGCGGCGGTGCACGGGCACCCAGGCGCTTCATCGGGTGGCAGACGTTCTTCGATTTTGGCGGTGATCAGTCGGCGAACGTGCGGCCGCCCAAGATCGTCGACACGAAGATCTCGAGCCCTCTGTTCAATCTACCGCTTGGGGCGATTGCGAGCGGCGACCGACCGACCGCGCTCCCCCAGCGAAACCTGCTTCGCCACCTGACCTGGTCGCTTCCCTCGGGTCAAGCGATCGCCCGCGCCATGCGCGTGCGGGCGCTCAGTCCAGGCGAGCTCGGTGAGCTTGCCGTGCTCGGCGTGGGATTCGAATCGGACACGCCGCTGTGGTACTACGTGTTGAAGGAGGCCGAGTTGAGCGGCGGCGCGCGATTGGCCGGCGTCGGAGCTCGAATCGTAGGGGAGGTGTTTCTCGGTTTGCTGACGCTCGCTGGGAACTCCTACTTGCGGCGAAACCGGAGCTGGAGGCCGACCTTGCCAAGCCGCGCTCCGGGAACCTTCGGGATGGTCGATCTGTTGACGTTTGCCGGTGTCGATCCCGCCAGCCGTCGTCAGTAGACACACGCGCTCGCCAGGCCTATTCCACGGCACGCGTACTGAGCTGATCGAAGAGCCACGCTTTCGCGAAGTTCCAGTCGCGCTTCAAGGTCGAGATCGAGATCTCCAGGGCCGCCGCCGTTTCGCGTTCGCTCAGACCGGTGAAGAACCGCAGCTCCACGACCCGGCTGGCGCGAGGGTCGATCGCTTCCAGTCGGGAGAGCGCTTCGTCGAGCGCCACGAGATCTTCCTCGCGAGCATCGGCGGTGGCGTCGACCTCGTTCAGCGAAATGCGCACATTCCCGGCGGCGCGTTTTTTCGCGTTTCGCGCGCGTGCGTAGTCCACCAACAGATGCCGCATTTCACGCGCGACGGCCGCGAAGAAGTGGGCCCGGTTCTGCCAGTTCGCGTGCTCCCGGCCGATCAGCCGCATGTACACCTCATGGACCAGCCCCGTCGGTCGCAGCGTGTGACCGGCCCGTTCCTGCCGCAGATAGCGAGCGGCGATGCGCCGCAGCTCCGGGTAAACCAGCGTCACCAGCTCGTCTCGCGCCTTTTCGTTCCCACGGCGCAGCTCTCCGAGCAGCGTCGTGACATCGCTCGAGGCAGGCTTGGACATGTGGGGTGCGGCTGCCGACTACGGCGCCGCCTCCCAGTATACGCAACCGTTGCCGGTCGTTGACCTCGTCGCGTACACGGACCAAGATCGGCCCAATGGTTGAGAACACCGAGCGGCACCAGCGGCTGCGGGCCCTGTTCGACGAAGCGTTACGGAAGGAGCCCTGCCGCGCGCCAAAGCTATCTGCATCAGGCGTGTGCGGGCGACCCCGCGCTTCGTCCCGAAGTGCAGCGCTTGCTGGACGCTCACCAGAAAGCTAGCTCCTTCCTGGAACGACCGGTTGAGCTCTTAGCGCCTCCGCCGCTCGCCGACGACGATTTTTCCGGCACCGAGCGCTTTACGCTGCTGCGATGTCTGGGTGCGGGCGGAATGGGAGTGGTCTACGAGGTTCAGGATCTCGCCCGCGCCGAAATCGTGGCGCTCAAGACCCTGCGTCACGCCACCCCAGCCGGCGTCTACCGGCTGAAACAAGAGTTCCGAAGCCTCGCCGATGTGGCACATCCGAACGTGGTCTGCCTCTACGAGCTCGTCGTCGAAGACGCACGTTGCTTTTTCACGATGGAGCTCGTGAAGGGCGTCAACTTCGTGGAGTACGTGAGGGGAGGCCCGGGAGCGTCTTTGTCGATCGATCGCCTGACGTCCGCGCTTCGACAACTGGTGGACGGGGTCTCGGCGCTGCACCGCTTGGGAAAGCTCCATCGAGATATCAAACCGTCCAATGTGCTGGTGACGCCGGAGGGGCGCGTCGTGATACTCGACTTCGGTCTGATCGCGGAGCTTTTCCCTGACAACCTCGGCGGCGCCGAGCACATCATCGGTGGAACACCCGCGTATGTGTCGCCCGAAGAGAGCTCCGGCATGCCTCCTTCCGAGGCTGGCGACTGGTACGGCGTGGGCGCGACGCTGTACGAAGCGCTGACAGGGGAAATCCCTTTCCGAGGTCCGCTGATCGAGGTGCTCCTCCGCAAGAGGGAATGCGATCCACCGTCTCCCTCGGAGCTCATGCCCGATGTGCCCGCTGATCTCAGCTCGATCTGCATGGGGCTGATGCGTCGCGATCCGGCGCGGCGATTGTCCGGTCGAGACGCGCTCCGCGGAATTGGTTGCAGCCCGGTGGCTGCGTCCGCGCCCGAAGAAGCGGCGGGGCCGCACGCGGATGCGCTGTTCATCGGCCGCGCACGCGAGCTCGAGGTTCTCGACGACGCATACCTGACGGTCACCCGTGGCCGCGCGGCGGCCGTGTACGTGTGCGGTCCGTCTGGAATCGGCAAGAGCGCGCTGGTGCGGTCCTTTCTCGGCCGCCTGATGGCACGCGACGACGTCGTCGTGCTCTCCGGGCACTGCTACGAGCACGAGTCGGTCCCGTACAAGGCGCTCGACGGCGTTGTCGACAGCCTGTCGCGCTACATGGTGTCGCTGTCGCAGCCGGCGGTCGAGAGCGTGCTGCCGCACGATGTCGTCGCGCTGCCGCGACTGTTCCCGGTGATGCTGCGGGTTCCGGCCATAGCCAAGGCATGTCGTGAGCGGGAACCGGCGATCTCCGAGCCCGTCCTGTTGAGACGCCTTGCGTTCGAGGCGTTGCGCGAGCTTCTCGTCCGCATTGCTGATCGCCGGCGACTGGTCATCGCCATCGACGACCTGCAATGGGCGGACCTCGATGGAGCGCTGTTGCTCGAGGAACTGCTGCGGCCGCCGAATGCTCCTCGCCTGCTCACCGTGGTGTCGTTCCGCAGTGAAGAAGTCGCCGGCAAGCCATTCCTTCGCAAGCTGCTCGAAGGCGGCGATCGGGACATGTGGGCACCCCTCCCCCTCGAGCCGATGCCCGAGACGGAAGCGAGCGAGCTCGTCGGCGCGCTGCTTCCAGCCGATTCGCCGCTCAGCGAAGCCCAAAAACTGCGGATTACCCGCGAAGCGGGCGGCAGTCCGTTTGTTCTGGAGCAGTTGGCCCGCTACGCTGGCGTCAACAGGATGGAACCGAGTCGGGCGCCAACCTTTGCGGAGATGTTCGATACGCGGCTCGGCACGCTCTCATCGGATGCGCGCCGTTTCCTCGAGACGCTGGCGATCTGCGGCCGGCCGATGGCGCCCGAGCTCGTCTGCGCCGCGTGCGGGGTCGCGCGCGCGAGGCAGTCGCTCGTGGCGATGCTCCGCTCCTCCCACTTCATTCGCAGCAGCGGCTCGTCGGAGCGGATCGAGACGTATCACGACCGCATCCGCGAGGTAGCTTGCCGCGCAGGTTGCTCCCGACGCTGTGCGTCGAATCCACGGCCTCATGGTGCAGACGCTTGTCGAGAGGCGAAGTGACGACTGTGAGGCACTGTTCGAGCACTATCGGGGCGCCGGAGACAACGAAAACGCCTCCATTCAGGCCGGTCTTGCCGCCGCGAAAGCGGGCACCGCGCTCGCCTTCGACCGGGCCGTGTTCTTCTACCGGCACGCCCTGGCGCTGACGCCGACCTCATCCGCCGCCCACGCGTGGAGGGAAGGACTCGCGAACGCGCTCGCCAACGCCGGGCGGCCCGCCGAGGCCGGCGAAGCCTACCTGCGCGCAGTGGCAGGGGCAGGTCACCCCCAGCGAGTCGAGCTCCAGCGGCGCGGGGCGGAGCAGTTCCTGATCGGCGGGCACATCGATCGCGGCCTGGACTTGATTCGCACCATGCTCGCGGACATGGGGGTGGGCGTGCCCCGAAGCCCCCGTGCGGCACTGCTGTCGTTGTTGTGGCAACGCGCACGGCTACGATGGCGCGGGCTGCACTTTGTTCCAAGGCGCGTCGACGAAATCGACGCCGATACGCTCCTTCGCATGGACACCTGCTGGTCGGCGACGACGGGGTTGTTGCTGGTGGACATGATCAGCGCCTTGGATTTCAGCGTGCGTCACCTGCTCATGGCGCTCGATGCCGGCGAGCCGTCTCGCATCGCTCGCGCGATGGCGATCGAGTCGGCCGCCAGAGCCGCGTATCCGAGCGGCAGAAAGCTAAGCCAGAAACTCGTCCAACAGTCAAAGGTACTGGCGAAGGGCGTCGGTCACCCGCACGCGATCGCGTTGTCCATCCTGGCGGACGGCATGATGGCGACGGCAGTTGGTGAATGGAAAAAGGCTTTGACGCTATCCGAGGAGGCGCTGGCGATCCTGCGCGACCAGTGCGTGGGGCTCACGTGGGAACTGACCATCGCGCAGAATCTCGTGATCTGGGCCCTCATGTACCTGGGGGAGCTCGGTGAGGTGTCCCGGCAGGTTCCTGCACTGCTCGCCGACGCGCGGAGCCGCGGGAACTTGTACCTCGCCACCGAGTTGTGCACCCGGAGTAACTACGCGTGGTTGGCGGCAGACGATCCTGACGAAGGGGAGCGTGTAACCATCGAGAGCATCGAGCGATGGTCGCACAAGGGGTTTCACCGTCAGCACTACAGCGCGATGCTGGCCCGTATGCAGACCGCGCTCTATCGCGGCGACGCCGAGGCGGCGTGGCGACTGCTCGCCGAACAGAGGCCGATGCTGCGGCGTTCCTTGATGACGCGCGTCCAGGTCCTCCGGATCGAGTCGCTCTACTTGCGGGCGCGCAGCGCGCTGGCGATGGCTGCCGGGAACAGGAGCTCCCGCCGATTCCTGCCCATTGCTCGCGCCGCAGCTCGCCGCATCGCCAGAGAGCGAATGCCATGGTCCGATCCGATTGCATTGCTGCTGAGGGCCGGGATCGCGTACCTCGAGGGCAGTAGTCCACTGGCCCTGAGATACCTTCACGACGCCGCCAGTCGATTCGACCGCGCCGACATGAAGTTGTACGCAGCCGTCGCCCGGCGCCGAATCGGCGCGCTACAGGACGACGAGCAAGGGCGCGAGCTTCAGCGACAGGCCGAGGAGTGGATGGCCGCGCAGCACATCAAGAACCCCGCCTGCATGACTCGCATGCTGGCGCCTGGCTTCCCCGACGTGGCGTAGACCTGCCGCTGGCGTGACCACCGGGCGTAGCCCTCAGGCGCGAAATCGCGCTGCGCCATGCGCGGGTACCGCTTGTTCGACGACATGCTGTCAGAGCCGCGCGCGACGCATTCGGGAATGCGCGGCAGGGATACTCGTGCTCGAAAGCCGCATCAACAAGCGCTCGCGTCACCGTTACTTCAGAGGTTCCCTAGGGCTTCAGGTACGCGTACCCGTCTCGCTGCTGCAGCTGGGTGATCCGCTGGACGCCGGAGGGCGTGAATTCGACCTCGGAGATGAACTGCTTGGGATCGAGCTTGCGGTTGCGCAGCGTGATCTTGCAGACCTCGAACGTCACGCCCTGGGCTTTCAAGTCCTCGACGATGACGTTATAGGGATTCCGGTTCGCGTCCTGCGCGCCGGTCATCAGGAAGTCGACCCCGTCGGCGTGCGCGACGACGACGATCTTCGCCTTCGGATCCACCTCGAGGTGGTTGCGGATGTTCCGCAGCCCCTTGGTCGCCTGCGCGAGGCCACTGTCGAAATGGTAGATGACCTTGTCCTGCGCTCCCGCGGCGCCGGCAACGGCGAGCGCCGCCGCAGCGGCAAGGGCTCGAAGCGTGCTGTCTCATTGACAATTCCTCCGGGCGGCGTCGAAATCGCGCTGATGGCGAAGCATCTCATCATCTCCGGACGCGTGCAGGGCGTTGGCTACCGCGTGTCGATGATCGACGAGGCGCGGCGCCTCGGCGTCGCCGGCTGGGTGCGCAACCGCCGCGACGGCACCGTCGAGGCGGTCGTCGACGGCGACCCGGCGGCGGTTGCCGCGATCATCGCACTGGGCACGCGGCGGCCCGCGTGGCGCCCGCATCGACCGCGTCGCGGTCGCCGAGACGGACGGCGCCTTCACCGGCTTCGACTGGCTTCCGACCGCGTGAGCGGGCGCCGACAATCGGGAGATGTCACGATACCTTCCGCTGCCGCCGCAACAGCCTCGGGAATCATGCGTCCGAGCACGTTGTCCTTCCGGATGAAGTAGTGAAACAGCGCCGCGGCCACGTGCACTCCGATCAACAGGACCAGCAGCGCCACCAGCAGCCCGTGCACGAGGAAGGCGGTCTTGGCGGCTTCCTTGTCCGGCGCGACGATTCCCGGCAGCGAGAACAACCCGAAGATGTCGAGCGCGGGAAAGAGCGAGATGCCGATGTAGCCGGCGACCGGCACGCAGATCAGCAGGACATACATGCCCCAGTGGTTCAGCCGGCTCGCGATCCTCTGCCAGGGCTCGATGGTCGGCTCGTCCGCCGGTGCCCCGTGGCTCAGCCGGTAGGCAAGCCGGCAGAGAACGACCAGCAGGATCGTCACGCCGACGAGCTTGTGGCCGTTGTAGAGCGCGCCGGTTACCTTGTCCCAGACGTTCAAGGTGTTTCCGCGGTACGACATGTACAGTCCGACCGGGAGTTGAACGGCGATCAACGCCAGGGTCAGCCAGTGAAGGAAGCGCGCGGTGCGACTGTAGATCTCGACCGGTGCCCGACGTGCCGGCGTTTCTGCCATTTCGATCTCCACTCGGATGGGGTGCCCGCGCCGACGACGCCTCCGGACAACCGGCTTGAGCTCGCGACTATGTTAGCGGCACCGCGCGCCGAGCGCTCCGTTGATCGGCGACATGCATAGTGCCTGGCGCCATGCCTGCATCGCGTGGCTGCTCGCTGCGCCATGGGCGTACAGCGCTGAAGTAACGATCCGCGGCGAAGCCATCTTGGTCGACGGCCGCCCGTTCCCAATTCTGGGTGCGTCGGGACGAACGCGCCTCGATGTGCTGAAGGCGCTTGGCGCGACTACCGTTCGCACCTACGGTGACGAGACCGAGCAAGTGTTGCGCGACGCGGCGCGGCTCGACCTGAAGGTGATCGCCGGCTTGTGGCTCGAGCCGCCGCGGCGCGGTTTCGACTATCGGGATCGCATCGCGGTCGAACGACAGCTCGACGCGATCGCCGCGCTCGTCGAGCGTTACAAGAGTCATCCGGCGCTCCTCATGTGGGGTATCGGCAACGAAGTCGAAGCCGAGCTGCCCGACGATGCGCTGGTCTGGCCCGCGATCGAGGAAGCGGCGCGTCTGGTGAAATCGCTCGACCGGGCGCACCCGACGATGGCGGTGCTGGCCGAGACCGGCGGCGACAAAGTGCGGAAAGTCAAGGAGCGCGCCCCGAGCATCGATGTGCTCGGTGTCAACTCCTACGGCGATGCGTTGCTCACCGTGCCGGAGCGCGTGCGCGCGCAAGGGTGGACCGGACCGGCCGTGGTGAGCGAGCTGGGAGCGCTCGGCCAATGGCAGGTGGGAAAGACGGCCTGGGGCGCGCCGCTCGAACCCTCGAGCACGGCGAAAGCGGCCGCGTTGCGCCGTTACCTTCCGGCGGTCGCGTCCCAGACGGCGGGACACCTGGTTTTCCTCTGGGGCCAGAAGCAGGAAGTCACGCCGACCTGGCACAGCTTGCTGCTGGAGAGCGGGGAATGGACCGAAGCCGCCGAGGCAATGGCGCAAGCATGGAAAGGGCAGACGCCGGGCGGCAACCGCGCGCCGCGCATCACCCGCCTCGCCTTGAATCCTGCGCCGGCGTGGCGACGATCCGAAACCGCGCAGGCGGTGCTCGATACGCATGATCCCGATGGCGATGCGATCGCGGTTGAATGGACCGTGATGGCGGAAAGCACCGAGCTCAAGAAGGGCGGCGACGCCGAGACGCGCCCCGCTGAGTTTCCGCGCGCAGTGCGACCTGTCGATGCGCAGCGCGTAGCCATCAGCGGCCTGGCGCCGGGAGACTATCGCGTGTTTGCGACGGTGCGCGACGGCAAGGGTGCCGCGGCGACGGCGAATCTGCCGTTCCGCGTCGGCGAGTGAGGCGCTTGGCGTACCGGCGCCGGCGCGCGGCTGAAAATCGCGCTCAAGCCCCCCTTCCGCAGGCGTCGTCAGGCATACACGACCTCGACGTTCTCCGGCTCGAGCCAGTCCCTGAGCGACGCGATCAGCGCGTCGTCCGGGCTGACGCGCCACTCGTCGCCAAGCCGCAGCTCGGCGACTGCCTCGCCATGCCGGTAAGAGACGCGCACCGCGCAGCTGCCGTTGCGGTACGGCCCGAGGAGCTCCTTCAGCTTCTTCGCCGCCGCTCCGCCGCCCGCGGACGCGTCGCCGTTCATCGATAGACGGATCGCGCGCGCGAAGCGCGCGCGCGCGCCCGCGAGGTCGTGGAGCCTGTCGGCCACGACCCGGAAGCCGCCGGTAAACTCGTCTCTCGTCACCTTGCCCTGCACCACCAGCGGCCGGTCCTCCTTGATCCGGTCGCGGCTCTCCTGCCACAGCTCGTTGTAGACCGACACCTCGACCTGCGCGGTGCCGTCGTCGAGCGTCACCACCGCCATCTTGCCGCGGCGGGTCATCGCGGTGCGCGCGGCGGCGACCATCCCGGCGAGGAGCTGCGGCTCGTTCCGGGCGCCGAGCTCGGCGAGCGTCGCGCGCACGAACGGGGCGAACTCGCGTCGGAAAGGCGCGAAAGGATGGCCCGAGAGATAGAACCCGAGCGACGCCTTCTCCTCCGCCAGCCGCTGCGGCTCCGTCCAGCGCAGCGCCTCGACGTATGCCGGACGCTGGCGCGCCGCCGCCTCGCCGAAGAGGTTCGCCTGCTGGGCGTCGCGCGCGCGCTGCTCCGCCGCTTCGAGGGCGATCCCGACCGAGGCGAGGAGCCGCGCGCGATGGTCGTCGATGGCGTCGAACGCCCCGGCGCGCACGAGCGCCTCGACCGAGCGCCGGTTGACGATCCGCTTGTCGATGCGCTCGCAGAAATCGAAGAGGTCGGAAAAGGGTCCGCCCTCCGCGCGCGCCTTGAGGATCGCGGAGATCGCGGACTCGCCGGTCCCCTTCACCGCACCGAGGCCGTAGCGAATGGTCTTCGCGTCCACGGGGACGAAGCGGTACTCGCCGGCGTTGATGTCCGGCGGCAGGACCGTGAGCCCGTTCGCCACCGCATCCTGGTGGAACTGCTGCACCTTGTCGGTGTCGTCCATCAAGGCCGAGAGGTTCGACGCCATGAACGCCGCGCTGTGATGCGCCTTCATGTACGCCGTCTGGTAGGCGACGAGCGCGTACGCGGCCGCGTGCGACTTGTTGAAGCCGTAGCCGGCGAACTTCTCCATCAGGTCGAAGAGCTCGTTCGCCTTGCGCAGCGTGAGCCCGTTCTTCAGCGCCCCCTCGACGAAGGCGTCGCGGTGCGTCGCCATTTCCTCGGGCAGCTTCTTGCCCATCGCGCGCCGCAGGAGGTCGGCCCCGCCGAGCGAGTAGCCGCCGATCAGCTGCGCGATCTGCATCACCTGCTCCTGGTAGACCATCACGCCGTAGGTCGGCCCCAGGATGGTCTCGAGGCGCGGATCGAGATATTCGACACGCTGGCGGCCGTGCTTCCGCTCGATGAAGTCGGGGATGAGGTCCATCGGCCCCGGCCGGTAGAGCGCCACCAGCGCGATCAGGTCCTCGAAGCGGTCGGGCCGCGCGCGCTTGAGGAGATCGCGCATGCCGCGCGATTCGAACTGGAACACCCCGGTCGCGTTCGCGGTCTGGAAGATGCGGTAGGCGTCCTTGTCGTCGAGCGGCAGGCTTTCGAGCGCGAGCGTCGAGGACGGGTCGAGCCCCTTCGCGTAGCGGACCGTCCAGTCGAGGATCGTGAGCGTCGTCAGGCCGAGGAAGTCGAACTTCACCAGCCCGACCGCCTCGACGCCCTTCATGTCGAGCTGCGAGACGACCGACTCCGAGCCGTGCGCCGCGTAGAGCGGGCAGAAGTCGGTGAGCCGGCCCGGCGCGATCAGCACGCCGCCCGCGTGCATGCCGACGTTGCGCGTGAGACCCTCGAGCTCGCCGGCGAGCGCAAGCAGCTCGCGCGTGTCCTCCTCGGTATCCTCGCGCTCCTTGAGGCGCGGCTCCATCTCGCGCGCCGCCTTGAGCGTGACGAGCTTGCCGGGCTGGAACGGGATCAGCTTCGCGAGCTCGTCCGCCCGGGTGTAGGTCCACTCCATCACGCGGCCGACGTCGCGTACCACCGCCTTGGCCGCCATCGTGCCGAACGTCGCGATCTGCGACACCGACTCCGCACCGTATTTCTTCTTGACGTAGTCGATCACCCGGTCGCGGCCGTCCTGGCAGAAGTCGATGTCGAAGTCGGGCATCGAGACGCGCTCGGGGTTGAGGAAACGCTCGAAGAGGAGGTCATAGCGCAATGGATCGAGGTCGGTGATCCCGAGCGCGTAGGCGACGAGCGACCCGGCGCCGGACCCGCGCCCCGGGCCGACCGGCACGCCGTTCGACTTGGCCCAGTTGATGAAGTCGGCGACGATGAGGAAGTAGCCGGCGAAGCCCATCTGGACGATGGTCTTCGTCTCGAACGCGAGCCGCTCGCGGTAGCGCGGCGCCTCGCGCGCGCGCGCTGCCGCGTCGGGATACAGCCGCTCCAGCCGCCGCGCGAGGCCGGCGTCGGCGCTCCGGACGAGATGGTCCTCGAGGGTGACGCCGGGCGGCGTCGGAAACTCGGGCAGCCGCGACTTGCCCAGCTCCAGCGCGAGGTTGCATCGACGCGCGATCTCGACCGAGTTCGCGAGCGCTTCCGGCAGGTCCGCGAACGCCTGCGCCATCTCGATCTGCGTCTTGAAGTAGCTCTCGGCGGTGAACACGCGCGGCCGCCGCTGGTCGGCGAGCACGTAGCCTTCGGCGATGCAGACGCGCGCCTCGTGCGCCTTGTGGTCCTCGCGCCGCAGGAACTGCACCGGATGCGTCGCGACCGCCGGCAGCGCAAGCTTGCCTGCGAGGCGCACCGCGGCATCGACGTAGGTTTCGGTCTGCGGGTGTCCCGCGCGCTGCAGCTCGAGGTAATACGCCCCCGGGAAGAGCGACGCCCACTCCGCGGCGAGCTTCGCCGCCGCTGCGGCGTTGCCGGCGAGCAGCGCCATCCCGATGTCGCCCGCCATCGCTCCCGAGAGCGCGATCAACCCCTGCGAGCCGCCGCCGGCGAACCAAGCTTTCCGGATCTCGGCGCGGCCGCGATGCTGGTTCTCGAGGTAGGCGCGGCTGAGGAGTTCCGCGAGGCGGAGATAGCCGGCGCGCGAGCGCACGAGCAGGAGCAGCCGGTGCGGCTTGTCCCGCTCCGACTCGTTCGTGATCCACACGTCGCAGCCCACGATCGGCTTGATGCCGGCCTTCCGCGCGCTCTTGTAGAAGTCGACCATGCCGAACACGTTGGCGAGGTCGGTGAGCGCAAGCGCGCCCATCCGATCGGCCGCCGCGCGCGCGACTGCGTCGTCGATCCGCGCGATCCCGTCGACGATCGAAAACTCGCTGTGGAGCCGAAGATGAACGAAGGACGGTTGCGGCATAGTGCGCAGGCGGAGCGCGCGAATTCTAGCAACCACCGCCTCGCCAGTTGCCCGCCCCGCGTCCCCTGGTGTAGAAAGGCAGTGGGATCAGCATCTTAAATCGGTGGCTCCAATGCGAGTGTCAGCGTTCCTCCTCGCCGTCGCGCTCGCCGCTCCGGCCGCGGCGCAGACGGTCTATCGCTCTGTCACCCCCGACGGCCGGGTGATCTTCTCCGATCAGCCGGTTCCGGGCGCACGGCTGCAGGGGACGATCTCGTCGCCGGCGCCGGCGTCCGCGGCAACGACGCCGGCGCCAGTCGAAAGCCGGACGGCCTCACCGGTCGACCAGCCTGCCGAGGATCGGCAGCAGCGCCTGCGCAGGGCGACCGAGGAAGTGAACGCCGCGACCCAGGCTCTCGCGCAGGCGCGAGCACAGCTCGAGGCCGGCAAGGAGCCGCTGCCCGGCGAACGCACCGGGACGGCGGGCGGCGGCAGCCGCCTCAACGACTCGTATTGGGCCCGCCAGGCCGAGAACGAGCAGGCGGTCGCGAAAGCCCAGAGCCGCCTGGACGCGGCGGTCGCCGCGCGGAACGCGTCGCTCTAGAAGCAGCGGCTCAGGACCCGCCGGTCGGCCGGCCGGTCGACTGTCAGGCAATCGATCGTCCGCAGTCCGCCGGCGCCTTCGCGCAGCCCGCCGGTCGGATCGCTCGCGCTGCGGTCGACCGCAGTGACGAGCGCCTGATCCAGGGGCGGGGCGCCCTGCCCCACCACCAGCTCGCCGTTGCCGAACGTGATCGTGTAGTTCCCCGAAGAGACGCCGCCCGGCGTGATGGCGTAGATTCCCGGCGGCGAAGTCGTCGTGGCCGGCGTCGCGAATACGAGGGCCCCGTTGAGATCAAAGACTGACTGGCCGAGCTTGAAGCCGGTCGTGGTCGCGGTGAACGGCGGGTTCGGCACGCCGAAAGCCCGCGCCTTGTCGTCGGCGACGATCTGGAGCGGCGCCGGCGTGATCGCGAGCTGCCCGTTCACGTAGGTAATCGTGTAGTTCGCGTTCGCGCCGCTCCTCACGTTGATCGCATAGTTGCCGACGTTCGACGCGGGAATTGCCGGGGTGATGAGCACGACCCCCGGGATCGCCGCCGCCGTGTCGCCGTTCGTGAGCCCGGTGAACGTCGCGGTCAGCGGCGGGTTCGCGTCGCCGTAGAGACGGGCCCTGTTGTCCCCAGCGATGGTGAGCGCAGCCGGCGTGATCGTGAGGTTGGCACCGTTGTAAGTGATCGTGTAGTTCGCGTTGGGGGCAAGCGTGCCCCGGTTGATCGCGTACGGGCTGCCGGGCACCGTCTCGCCCGGTGCACGCGCGAGCGCCCCCGACAGCACCGTTGCAGGCGTGTCGGCAAACTGGAAGCCGGTCGCGGTGTACGTCAGGGTCGGGTCGGGCGTGCCGTAGACCTTGGTCTGCGCGTTGGCGATCACGTCCAGCGCCGCTGGCGTGATGCTGAAGTTCGCGGGAACGAACGTGATGGTGTAGTTCGCGGGCGCCGTCGTCGTGAGCGTGCCCTGGTTGAGCGGATACGCGGCGACGTTCTCGCCCGCGGTGCGGCCGAGCGCGCCGACGAGCACGTCGCCGGCGACGATCGCCGGACCGGTCGTGCCCGGACCGCTGGCGACCGCGTACCCGAACACCGGATCAGCGCTGCCGTAGATCTTCGTCTGGCCTGCGCCGGCGGTGATGGTGATCGGCCGCGCGGTGATGGTGAAGTTGTCGGGCACAAACGTGAGCGCGTAGTTTGGTCCGGCGGTGAGCGTGCCCTGTTGGATCCCGTAGGGGCCGACGTTCTCGCCTGCCACTCGCGTCGTCGCGCCCGAGAAGCCGTCGCCGGGGACCAGGGACCCGACGGTCACGGCAAAGGTATAGGCAGGCGGGTTCGCCTCCCCGTAGATCTTGGTCTGGTTCAGATCCGCCGTGACCTGGATTGCGCGCTGGCCGATCGTGAGCGTGCCCGGAGTGACGGCGGTGATGTTGTAGTTGCCGTTGACGCCGACGCCGACCCCGGTGACGTTGTATGCGTTCACGCCGGTCGAATACGTTCCCACCGCCGTGTTGGCCGCCGCGCCGCTCGCGACTGTGAAGCCGAACAGCGCCTGCGCGTTCTCGCCGTTCGCCATGCCGTTGCCGCCGACCGCGTAGAGCGGCGCGGGGACCGGGTTCGCATCGCCATAGGCGCGGGCGGCGCTCCCGCCCGTGAGCGTGATCGTGCGCGGCGAAATCGTCAGCGCGGTCGCGTTGGCGAGCGCCTGGACGAACACGTAGTTGCCCGCCGCGAGCCCGCCGCCGTCGATCGCGTAGCTCCCGACCGGGCTCGTCCCGGTCGGGGCCGTAATGAACGCGAGGGCGCCAGTCGTGGCCGTCCCGATCGTCTCGCCGTTCTTGAAGCCGGTGACGGTGCCGGTGAGCGCCGGGTTCGGATCGCCGTACTCGCGGCCGGCCGGGTTCGCGACGTACGTGAGGGTCGCCGGGTTGATCGTGAGCGTGCCCGGCGCGGTCGTCACCAGGTAGTTCGCGTTCGTCACGCCGGTGACGCCGTAGGCATTCGCGCCGGTCGCGTACGCGCCGACCGGCGTCGTGCCGACCGCGCCGCTCGCAGCGCCAAGCGAGGGGAACGCAGTCGCGAGCGACTCGTGCGGTGCGACCCCGGTTCCGGGCGCGGTGGGGTTCGCCGTCACGACGACCGCCGGGTTCGGGTCGCCGTAGTCGCGCGCGGCGCTGCCAGCGGTGAGCGTGACCGGCCGCTGCGTGACTGCCAGCGCGGTCGCGTTGGCGGGCGCCTGGACGAACGCGTAGTTGCCGTTGTTCGCCATGAGGCCGCTGCCGTCGATCGCGTAGGTCCCCACGTTCGAGCTGGCGACCGCGGTGGTCGTGAACGCGAGCGTGCCGGCCGTCGCCGTCCCGATCGTCTCGCCGTTCTTGAACCCGGCTACGACGCCGGTGAGACCCGGGTTCGGCTCGCCATAGATGCGCGATTGCGCGTCTGCCCCGTAGGTCAGCGTCGCGGGCGTGATGCTGAGCGCGGTGGCATTCGCCGGCGCCTGCGCGAACGCGTAGCCGATATCGGACGCGAGGCCCGAGCCGTTGATCGCGTAGGTGCCGACGTTCGAGGTCACCGTCGCCGGCGAGGTGAACGCGAGTACGCCCGTGTAGGCGTCGGCCGCCGTATCGCCGTTCACGAGTCCGATCACGGTCCCGGTGAACGCCGGATTCGGATCGCCGTATTGGCGGCTCGCCGGGTCGGCGGCGTAGGCCAGCGTCGGCTGATAACTGTAGATGCGATGGTTGCCGGTCGGCGGTATCGTCGCGCCGCAGGGTCCGCCGAAGGTGCAGCTATAGAGGTTCGGCTTCGCGTTGCCGGGGTTCGGGATCGTGCCGGTGTCGTTCAGCGGGTTTCGCGAGTAGACGAGCCACCGCCCGCCCGCCGACAGCGTGTTCGCGCCGTAGTGGATGTCCTCGGCGCTCGCGAGGGTGATGTCGCCGCCGGTCGAGGCGATGTTGCCGGTGAGCGTGATGTCGTTGCCTGCGCCGGCGGCGGTCTGGATCGAGACGTTTCCGATGGCGCTGACCGGGCCGGCGCTGAGCGCGTTCGCATCCACGATCGACACCGCGTTGCCGCTCGTCACCACCACAGTGCTGAAGTCATTGCCGGAGTTCGTCAGGCTGATGTTGCCGGCGCCCGCGGCGAGCGTGAGCGTCCCGGCCGCCCCGTTGACGGCTCCCGTCGCAGTGATGGCGCCGCCGGTCGTCGCCATGCTCGTCGCTCCGCCGAGCGTGACGGTGCCGTCATAGATCTGGGCGCCCGTGGTCTGGACGCCGCCGCCGTTAATAGCGAGCGAACCGCCGGCGGAGGTGGCGAGCGACGCGAGCGGAGTGATGCTTCCGACTGCGCCGCCGAAGGTGACACCGCCAGTGCCCACGATGCTCAACGCCCCGGGACCGTTCACCGCACCGTTGAGCGCTAGCGACGAGCCGCCAGCCGCACCGACGGTGCTGTCCGACGCCAGCGTCACCGCCCCACTGAGCGATGCGGTCCCGGTCCCCTGCAGCGCACCGGCCGCACCGACCCCCGTGCCGTTCAGCGTCACCGCCTCGGCGCCGATGGCGACGCCGTTGATGTTCAGCGTCGCCCCGCTTGCCACCGTCGTGCCGCCTGCCGTCGTGCCCAGCGCGCCCGCTTTCGACGCGGTCAACGTCCCCGCGCTCACCGTGGTCGCCCCGGCGTAGGTGTTTGCGCCTGCGCCCGAGAGCGTCAGCGTGCCGCTGCCCACCTTGGTCAGCGCGCCGGCCCCACTCATGACCCCGGAATACGCCGTCGACGTGTTGTCGGCCCCGGCGCTCAACACCCCGCCGGCGGTCGTCGTGATCGCACCCGCACCGGCGATCGAGCCCACGGTGTCGGTCCGATTGTTCACGTTGAAGGTAGCGCCCGTCTGAACCGTCACCGCGGTCGTGTCCGCGAGCACGTTGTTCGCCCCCAGCGTCAACGTCCCCGCACTGATCGTCGTCGCCCCGGTGTAGGCGTTCGCCCCCGACAGTGTCAACGTGCCCGTACCTGCCTTGGTCAGCGCACGGCTGCCCCCCGACTCCCCGATCGCACCGCTCAGCGTCAGGTTCCCCGCCCCGCCGACGGTGCTGTCCGACGCCAGCGTCACCGCCCCACTGAGCGATGCGGTCCCGGTCCCCTGCAGCGCACCGGCCGCACCGACCCCCGTGCCGTTCAGCGTCACCGCCTCGGCGCCGATGGCGACGCCGTTGATGTTCAGCGTCGCCCCGCTTGCCACCGTCGTGCCGCCTGCCGTCGTGCCCAGCGCGCCCGCTTTCGACGCGGTCAACGTCCCCGCGCTCACCGTGGTCGCCCCGGCGTAGGTGTTTGCGCCTGCGCCCGAGAGCGTCAGCGTGCCCGCGCCCGCCTTGGTCAGCGCACGGCTGCCCCCCGACTCCCCGATCGCACCGCTCAGCGTCAGGTTCCCCGCCCCGCCGACGGTGCTGTCCGACGCCAGCGTCACCGCCCCACTGAGCGATGCGGTCCCGGTCCCCTGCAGCGCACCGGCCGCACCGACCCCCGTGCCGTTCAGCGTCACCGCCTCGGCGCCGATGGCGACGCCGTTGATGTTCAGCGTCGCCCCGCTTGCCACCGTCGTGCCGCCTGCCGTCGTGCCCAGCGCGCCCGCTTTCGACGCGGTCAACGTTCCCGCGCTCACCGTGGTCGCCCCGGCGTAGGTGTTTGCGCCTGCGCCCGAGAGCGTCAGCGTGCCGCTGCCCACCTTGGTCAGCGCGCCGGCCCCACTCATGACCCCCGAATACGCCGTCGACGTGTTGTCGGCCCCGGCGCTCAACACCCCGCCGGCGGTCGTCGTGATCGCACCCGCACCGGCGATCGAGCCCACGGTGTCGGTCCGATTGTTCACGTTGAAAGTAGCGCCCGTCTGAACCGTCACCGCGGTCGTGTCCGCGAGCACGTTGTTCGCCCCCAGCGTCAACGTCCCCGCACTGATCGTCGTCGCCCCGGTGTAGGCGTTCGCCCCCGACAGTGTCAACGTGCCCGTACCTGCCTTGGTCAGCGCACGGCTGCCCCCCGACTCCCCGATCGCACCGCTCAGCGTCAGGTTCCCCGCCCCGCCGACGGTGCTGTCCGACGCCAGCGTCACCGCCCCGCTGAGCGATGCGGTCCCGGTCCCCTGCAGCGCACCGGCCGCACCGACCCCCGTGCCGTTCAGCGTCACCGCCTCGGCGCCGATGGCGACGCCGTTGATGTTCAGCGTCGCCCCGCTTGCCACCGTCGTGCCGCCCGCGGTCGTGCCCAGCGCGCCCGCATTCGACGCGGTCAACGTCCCCGTGCTCACCGTGGTGGCGCCAGTGTACGTATTGGGCCTGCCGAGGGTGAGCGTGCCGGTGCCCTGCTTGATCAGGTTGCTCGTCGACGCAATGATGTCGGTGCCGCTCTGCCCCATCGCTCCGCTGGCGTTCAGCGTGACCGTCCCTGCGCCAGCGGTGAGCGTGCCGATGTTGGTGATACCGCCCGAACCGGCATTGAGAACGATGTTGCCGCCCAGCGTCGCGATGTCGTTGCCGTTCATCGCGATAGCGCCCGTGGCGGTGGTCTGCGCGGCGTTGAGGTTCACCCCGAGAGCACCGACGGTCGAGGAGATACCCGCGTTCAGCGTGATATTGCGCGCAGCGTTCAGCGCGAGGGTCGCGTTCCCACCCGCGGTCTTCGTGATGGCGTTCGCGACGGTGATGTCGCCGTTCTGGGTCCCGGTCGCGCCCGTCGTGATCGTTACGCTCGTCCCACCGTCGAGCGAGCCGTTGATCGTGCTGACGTTCACCATCGCGTTGTTGGCGGTCGGCGTGAACGTATTCGGATCTCCGCCTCCGAATGCCCCGCCGCTCGTGGTCGTCGTGATCGTGACATTGCGCGGGTCGAGCAGCCATTGACCGGGGCTCCCGAATGGCGCGGACGCATTGACCAAGCCCATCGCCTGCAGGTTGTCCTTGCTCGAGGTCTCGACGAAACCGCCGTCGCCGCCCTGCGCGCCACCGCGCGCGGACACTGTCCCGTAGAAGCCGGTGTATTCGTCGGACCAGAGGATCACGCGCCCGCCGTCGCCGCGTTCGGTGGCATCGGCCGTGATCGTCGACTTGGGCGCAAGCACGACACGCTTCGCGTTCTGCACCTCGGCGTTCTTGCCCTGGTAGTCGCCGCCGACGAGCACGGTGCCACCGCCGGTGCGCCGGATGCGTCGACGACCGCCTGGTTCATCAGGCCGACGCGCTCGCCGAGCAGTTTCACTTCTCCGCCAGTCGACTGGCTGCCGCGCGCTTCGATCTTACCGTCGGCGAGCAGCGTGCCGGTCTCCGCCTGCACGGTGACCGAGCCGCCCTGCGCGCCGTTGGCGGTGATCGTGCTCGTCGCGTCGAGCGTGACATCGCTGCGACGCCTTCAGCACGACTGTACCCGCGGCGGTGAACTGCGCGCTGTCCGCGCTGACCGTCCCGCTGTTGCGGACGGCCGCGCCGTAGATCCCGACCCTGTCCGCTCTCGGCGACGAGCCGGCCGACGTTGAGCGCCTCGCCGCCAGCCTGGACCTGGACGCGCAGATCCGGATTCGCCGCCGACACGAGCTCGACGCTCTTCCCCGCGGCGAGCATCACGTCGCCGCCGGGCGAGGTGATCACGCCGTGGTTCTCGACCGTCGGCGCGACGAGATAGACCGGGCCGCCGGCGTGCGCGTTGATCGTGCCGGCGTTGGTCACCTTCCCGGCGTTGCCCGGGTCAGTGAAGCGGAATTTTCCGGCGAGGAAGTCGTCGTTCGACAGGTTGAGGCTGGAGGCGACGAAGCCGGCGGTGTCGATCAGCGCGCCGGCGCCGACCGTCACGCCGTTCGGGTTGATCAGGAAGACCTTGCCGTTCGAGAGCAGCTGCCCGAGGAGCTGGGAGTGCTCGGTGCCGGTGACGCGGTTGAGCACCGCGCTCGCCGCCCCCGATTGGACGAACCGCGTCACCTCGTCGGCGCGGATCGAGAAGCCCTGCCAGTTGATGATCGTTCCCGGCGCGTTGGTGACGGTCAGGTTCTTGCCGACGGCATTGAACGTCGCGGCGCCGCTCATCACCGTCGGGCTGAGCGGGTTGGCGTGCACCGCGGACGCAAAGCAGGACGCCACCGCGATCTGGATCAGCCGGCGCTGGAAGGGTTGCTCGCGCGTCACTTTCATCCGTTTCTGCCGGAGGACCCGGACCTTTCGGCCCTTCAACGGCTTACGGGCCGGATTGTCGCCACCGGTGGCGCCCGGTGTCGGGAATTTGTCACGATCCTCAGGGGAAACCCGCCGCGAGCCTCCGAGCGGCGTGTTGCAACCGACGAGCGGAAGCTCAGGGCCCGACGACCGTTGCGGGCGAGCCGCCTGGACGACGCTCGATCGCGCCGATGCGGTAAACCGTCTCGCCGGCTGCGTGCAGCCGTTGCATGGCGCCTTCTGCGTCCCGATCGCCGACGACGAGCACCATTCCGATCCCGCAGTTGAAGACGCGGTGCATCTCGGCGTCCGCGACGCCCCCCTGCTCCTGGAGCCAGCGGAAGAGCGGCGGCAGCGGCCACGCGGAGGTGTCGAGCGCGGCGCGAACGCCGTCGGGCAGCACGCGCGGGATGTTCTCGACCAGCCCGCCGCCGGTGATGTGCGCGAGCCCCTTGACCGGACCCTCCCGCAGCAGCTCGAGCACCGGCTTCACGTAGATCCGCGTCGGCGCGAGCAGCGCGTCGGCGAGCGGCCGGCCGTCGAGATCCGCCTGGAGGTCCGGCTTCGCGCGCTCGAGGATGCGGCGGATGAGCGAGTACCCGTTCGAGTGTGCGCCGCTCGAGGCGAGCCCGAGCACCGCATCGCCGGGTGCAATCGTGCGGCCGTCGATGACCAGGCTCTTCTCGACCACGCCGACGCAGAAGCCCGCGAGGTCGTACTCGCCGTCCGGGTACATCCCCGGCATCTCGGCGGTCTCGCCGCCGATGAGCGCGCAACCCGCCTGCTCGCAGCCGGCAGCGATCCCCCCGATGACGTCGGCGGCGACCGCGACGTCGAGCCTGCCGCAGGCGAAGTAGTCGAGGAAGAAGAGCGGCTCCGCGCCCTGCACGAGCACGTCGTTCACGCTCATCGCGACGAGATCGATGCCGACCGTATCGTGCCGGTTCAGCGCGAACGCGAGCTTGAGCTTGGTGCCGACGCCATCCGTGCCGGACACGAGGACCGGTTCGCGATAGCGCTTCGGCAGCTCGACGAGCGCGCCGAAGCCGCCGATGCCGGCGAGCACTTCGGGCCGCATGGTCCGCTTTGCGAACGGCTTGATCCGCTCGACCAGCGCGTCGCCCGCGTCGATGTCGACGCCGGCGTCGCGGTAGGAAAGGGAATCGGCCGGAGAGGGCAAGACGAGCTCGAGTCGGGACCTGGTGCGGTTGCCGCTAAACTACTCCGCTTTCCGCGCCTCGATTCTACCGGACGAGATCCCCGTGACGAGCCAGCTTCTCCTCGAGCTCAGCTCCCCGCCCGCGCCGACGTTCGCGAACTTCACGCCGGGGCGCAACCGGGCTGCGGTCGAAACGCTCGCGCAGCTCGCGCTCGTGCCGGGCACGGTCTACCTCTGGGGCGAGGCCGGCAGCGGCAAGAGCCACCTTCTTGCCGCGGCGAGGAGCGCCGCCGGCGAGGCGAGCCTCGTCGCGATCGATGACGCAGACCGGCTCCCCGAGGCGGCGCAGCTCGAGGCGTTCGACCTCGTCAACCGCGTTCGCGCTGCCGGCGGCTCGGTGCTCGCGGCCGGAACTTCGCCGCCCGCGAACCTCACTTTGCGCGCGGACCTGAGATCACGCCTGCTCTCGGGTCTCGTATTCCAGCTTCATCCGCTGTCCGACGACGAGAAGGCGGCGGCGCTCGCCGCGCGCGCCGCCGAACGCGGGATGAAGCTGCCGGCGGACGCGAACGCCTATCTGCTGCAGCGATTGCCGCGCGACCTCGGCACGCAGTTCGCGGTGCTCGAAGCGGTCGACCGCTATTCGCTCATGCTCAAGCGTCCGGTCACGCTGCCTCTCGTCCGCGAAGCGCTCGCGGCACTCGATCTCCGGTGAGCGTGGACCTCGTCCTCTTCGACCTCGACAACACGCTCCTCGCCGGCGACAGCGACTACGAGTGGGCGCAGTTCCTGATCGAGCGCGGCGTGCTCGACCGCGCGGCGTACGAGACGCGGAACGACGAGTTCTTCGCGCAGTACAAGGGGGGCACGCTCGACATCCTCGAGTTCCTGGAGTTCCAGCTCGCGCCGCTCGCGCGCTACCCGCGCGCCGAGCTCGACGCCTGGCATGCGGCGTTCATGGACGCGAAGGTCCGGCCAATGATCGGCGCGCCCGCGCGCGAGCTGGTGGCTGGCCATCTCGCCGCGGGCGCGCTCTGCGCCGTCGTCACCGCCACCAACTCGTTCGTCGCCGCCCCGATCGCGCGCGAGTTCGGCGTCCCGCACCTCATCGCCACCGAGCCGGAAATTCGCAGCAGCGCGTTCACCGGCAAGCCGACGGGCATCCCGTGCTTTCGCGAAGGCAAGGTCGCCCGGGTCGAGCAGTGGCTCGCGTCGAGCGGGCAGGCGATCACCAGCTTCGCCGCGAGCGCGTTCTACAGCGACTCGCACAACGACCTGCCGCTGCTCGAGCGCGTCACGCGGGCGGTTGCGGTCGATCCCGACGAACGACTCCACGCGATCGCCGGGGCGCGCGGTTGGCCGATCATCTCGCTGCGCTGAGCGCATGCGCAGGCTGACCGCGGCGGCGGTGGTCACGAGCGCCCCGCTCGCGCTCGCGGCCGCGCTGTGGTTCGGCTCGGTCGACGTGCCGGCGCGGGAGTGGCTGGACACGGTCGCCGGCGGCGGGAGCGAGACGAGCCGCGAGATCGTCTGGGGCCTGCGCGCGCCGCGTGCGCTCGCCGCATTCGCGGTCGGCGCGCTGCTCGCGGTCGCGGGCGCGCTGCTCCAGGTCCTCCTCCGCAACCCGCTCGCCGACCCGGCGATCCTCGGAGTCTCGGGCGGCGCCGCGGTCGGGGCAATGATCGGCCTCCTTCTCGCCTGGCCGCGCTGGGCCGTGCACGCCGCCGCCCTCGCCGGCGCGTGTGCGGCCGCCGGCGCGCTGCTCGCGCTCGCGTTGCGGCTCACCGGCTGGAACATCCATCGCGTACTGCTCACCGGGGTCGCGATAGGCGCCGCCTGCGGCGCGGTGGTGAGTCTGCTGCTCGCGCTCGCACCGCCGGGGCGGCTGCACGGGATGCTGTTCTGGCTCCTTGGCGACCTGTCCGGCGCCGAGCATCCGCTCCCTCCCTGGGTCGCGGCCGCCGTCGTCGTGGCCGCCGCCCAGGCGCTCGCACCGCAACTCGACGCGCTCGCGTTAGGGCACCTGAAAGCGCGCTCGCTCGGCGTTCCGGTCGGCACGACGCAGACGGTCGCGTTCGCCGCCGCGACGGTCGCCACGGTGGCGGCCGTCATGGTCGCCGGCAGCGTGGGCTTCGTCGGTCTCGTCGTGCCGCACGCGCTGCGGCTCGCCGGGTTCGGCGATCACTGGCGTCTCGTGCCGCTCGCGGCGCTCGCCGGCGGCGCGTTGCTCACCGGCGCCGACACGCTCGCGCGTAGCCTCGTTGCGCCGCTCGAGTTCCCGGTCGGTGCGATCACCGCGCTCGTCGGCGTGCCGGTGCTGCTCGCGCTGCTGGCGCGGAGCCGGTAAGGAGCCCGATGCCGGAGGCAGCGCTTTTCCTGACTTTGGGGAGCACGAGGGGAATCGGTGGGAACGGAAGGGTCCCACCACCCTTCCCTGGCCTCTCGTGTCGTGACGGATAGATGCTCGCCGCCGAGGGCCTCACGCTGGCAGTGCCCGGACGAACACTCGTCGCCGGCATGGATTTCCGGCTCGCACCCGGCGAGTGCTGCGCGGTCCTCGGCAAGAACGGCGCCGGCAAGACGAGCCTGCTGCTCGCGCTCGCCGGCCTGCGCGCGCCGGCGGGCGGTACCGTGACGCTCGGGAGCGCGCCGATTGCGTCGCGACCTCGCCGCGAAGTGGCGCGACGCGTCGGCATCCTGCTCCAGGACGAGACCGAGAGCTTCTGGGGCACCGCCCTCGACTACGTGATGCTCGGGCGGCTCGCGCACGCCCCGGCGCCGTTCGGCGCGAGTCCGGCCGCCGAGGAGGCGGCGCGGTCGGCGCTCGCCGAGGTTGACCTCGCGGCGCACGCGGCCCAGCCCTACCGCACGCTCTCCGGTGGCGAGCGCCAGCGCGCGCGCCTCGCGCAACTCCTCGTGCAGTCGCCCGAGGCATGGCTCCTCGACGAGCCGCTCGCGCACCTCGATCTCGGCCACCAGGCGGCGATGATGCGCCTCGCGGCGCGGCTGGCCGCCGCCGGCGGCGCCGTTCTGATGGCGCTCCACGAGCCGCTCTGGGCGGCGCGCGTCTGCTCGCGGGCACTGTTGCTGTATGATGCGGGCCGCTTTCGCGAGGGACCAGTGCAGGACGTGCTGACGCAACGCAATCTCGAGGATCTCTACGGCTGCCGGCTCGAGCCCGCGGCCGGGCGCGGGATGCCCCTCTTCCTCCCCGCCAGTTGATCAAGCGCTTCATCCGCCGGGTCCTCCGCATCGGCCCGGGCCTCGAGCCCGAGCGCATCCCGGCCGCGGAGCACGGCATCCGGCGCGACGCGATCAGCTACGGCGCGCGCAAGACCTGCGAGCTCCTCGCGAGCAACGGCCACGAGGCCTTCATCGTCGGCGGCGCGGTGCGCGATCTCATGCTGGGCCTGCAGCCCAAGGACTTCGACGTCGCGACCGACGCGACGCCCGAGCAGGTGCACAAGGCGGTCCGCCGCTCGCGCCTCATCGGCCGCAGGTTCCGCATCGTCCACGCGCTCTTCCACGACGAGGTGGTCGAGGTGTCGACCTACCGGGCACCGGCTCCGCCCGAGACCGACGAGGCGCGCGACCGCGTCGTCGACGAGCACGGGCGACTGGTGCGCGACAACGTCTGGGGCAACCGCGAGCAGGACGCCGCGCGGCGGGACTTCTCGGTGAACGCGCTCTACTACGACCCCGCGAGCGAGTTGGTGCTCGACTACCACCAGGGCGTGCGCGACCTGAAGAAGCGTCGCCTCCGCATCATCGGCGACCCGCGTGCCCGGTTCCGCGAGGATCCGGTGCGGATGCTGCGCGCGGTGCGATTCGCGGCGAAGCTCGACTTCCAGATCGACCCGAAGACTCGCGCGCCGATCGGGGAGATGGCCGATCTCATGGCGAACGTCCCCCCGGCGCGGCTGTTCGACGAGATGCTCAAGCTGCTCCTCTCCGGGCACGCGAGTGCCTGCGTGCACCGGCTGCGGGCCGAGGGGTTGCATCACGGCCTGCTGCCGCTCCTCGACGTGATTCTCGAGCAGCCGCTCGGCGAGAAGTTCGTGAACCTTGCGCTCGCGCAGACGGACACGCGCGTCGGCGAGGACAAGCCGGTGTCGCCGGCGTTCCTGTTCGCGGCCCTGCTGTGGCACGAGGTGCTCGCGGCGTGGCGCGCGCGCGAGGCGAAGGACGAGCGCCCCGTCCCCGCGCTCTATGCAGCGATGGACGACGTGATCGAGCTCCAGGCCGGGAAGCTCAACATCCCGCGGCGGCTCACCGCGACGATGAAGGAGATCTGGTCGCTGCAGCCGCGGTTCGACCAGCGCTCGGGGAAGCGGCCGTTCGCGGTGCTCGCGCACCCCCGCTTCCGCGCCGGCTTCGATTTCCTCGTGCTCCGCGCCGAGAGCGGCGAGGCGCCCGCGGAGCTCGCGGACTGGTGGCGGCGGTTCGTCGAGTCCGCCCCCGAGCAGCGCCGCGGGCTGCTCCTGCCGGCGGGCGAAGGCGAGAAAAAGCGTCGCCGGCGGCGCGGCCGCAAGAAGAGCACGGCGAGCTCGCCTGCCGGAACGCCGGCGGCTACCCCGCAGGTCTCCTGACGAGTGACACGGGCGTTCGTGGGCATCGGCGCGAACCTGGGCGACCCGGTCGCACAGGTGAAGGCGGCGATCGCTTCGCTCGCCGCGCTCCCCGAGACGCGGCTCGTCGCGGCGTCCTCGCTCTATCGCACTGCGCCGATGGACTATGCGGCGCAGGGTGACTTCGTCAACGCCGCCGTACTGCTCGAGACAGCGCTCGCCCCGCGACCGCTGCTGGAGCACTTGCATGCGATCGAGGCTGCCGCCGGACGCGAGCGCTCGTTCAGGAATGCACCGCGGCTCCTCGATCTCGATCTGCTGCTATACGGCGACGCGGTGGTCGACGAGCCCGGCCTCGCAGTGCCACATCCCCGGCTGCACGAGCGGGCGTTCGCGCTCGCGCCGGTCGTCGAACTCGACCCCGGGTGCGTCATCCCCGGCCGGGGACCGGCGCGCGAGTGGCTCGGGCGCGCGGGCCGCCAACGAATCGAGAAGCTATGAGCGCCCGCCCCGCGATCTGGCAGACCGTGGTCTGCTCACCCTGTCCACCGTGTTCAGGAGGCGATCACGGTCACGGTTTTCGTGCCGTTCGCGATTCCTTACATGAAGCAGCCGCTCGAGCTCGACTGCCTCTGGGCGTCGCTGTGTATGATGGGCGCGGTGTATTTCATCTTCCGATCCTAGCGTCCGCACCGCCAGCCTGGCGGCGGAAGGTTGTCCGTGTATGCCGCTCGAGAACTATCGCTACATCGCCATCGAAGGCCCGATCGGCGCCGGCAAGACGAGCCTCGCAAAGCGGCTCGCCGAGCGGCTCGGCGGCACGACCCTGCTCGAGCAGCCCGACGCGAACCCGTTCCTGCCGCGGTTCTATGCCGATCGCGCGCGCTATGCGCTCCCGGCCCAGCTCTTCTTCCTCTTCCAGCGCATCGACCAGCTGCGTGCGGCCGCCCAGCCCGATCTCTTCGCGCGGCTCACCGTGGCCGATTTCCTGCTCGAGAAGGACCCGCTGTTCGCGGGGCTCACGCTGTCGGGCGATGAGCTCGCGCTGTACGGGCGGATGTACGATGCGCTCCGCCCCCAGGCGCCGCGCCCGGACCTCGTCATCTATCTTCACGCCCCGGTGCCCACGCTGCTCGAGCGCGTCGAGCGCCGCGGGATCGACTACGAGTACCTCATCAGCGAGCCCTATCTCGCTGCCCTCGCCGATGCGTATACGAGATTCTTCTATCATTACGCGGACGCGCCGCTGCTCGTCGTGAACTCCGAGCACCTCGACTTCGTCGCGCGCGACGCCGATCTCGAGGTGCTCGTGGCGCACATCGCGTCGATGCGCGGCGGGCGCGAGTACTTCAACGTGGCCGATTAACCCGATGCGCTATACCCTCACCCGCTTCCGGGAGATGCACGAGCAGGGCGAGCGCATCGCCATGCTTACCTGCTACGACGCGAGCTTCGCGGCGCTCTGCGACGAATCCGGCGTCGAGATCCTGCTGGTCGGCGATTCGCTCGGGATGGTGATTCAGGGCCACGACAGCACCCTGCCGGTGACGATGCAGGATATGGAGTATCACGTGCGCTGCGTGGCGCGCGGCTCGCGCCGGGGGTTCGTGCTCGGCGACCTGCCGTTCGCAAGCTACCAGGCCTCCCGCGAGCAGGCGTACCTGAACGCCGCGCGGCTGATCGCCGCCGGGGCGCAGGGCGTGAAGCTCGAAGGCGGCCGGACGATGCTGGAGACCATTCGTTTTCTCGTGGAACGCGGCATCCCGGTGTGCGGCCACGTCGGCCTGACGCCGCAATCGGTGAACCAGCTCGGCGGATATCGGGTCCAGGGCAAGGGCGACGCGGCAGGTCAGCAGGTGCTCGACGACGCCCGCGCAGTCGAGGACGCGGGCGCGGCGATGGTGGTGCTCGAGGCGGTACCGGCGGCGCTGGCGAAGGAGGTCACCGGAACGCTCTCGATCCCGACCATCGGGATCGGCGCCGGAGCGGACTGCGCCGGCCAGGTGCTCGTGCTCCACGACATGCTCGACATCTATCCCGGCCGCAAGGCGCGGTTCGTCAAGAACTTCATGGCCGGCGCCGCGGACGCGAAAGCAGCGATCCGCCGCTATGTCGAGGAAGTCAAGGCGGGCACCTTTCCCGGTCCGGAGCACGCGTTCTGATGCAGATCGTCCGCCGCATCGGGGAGCTGCGCGCCGCGCTCGCGGGCCGCGAGACCGCGTGCGTGCCGACGATGGGCAACCTGCACGAGGGGCATCTCGGGCTGATGCGCATCGCCCGGCGCGCGGCGCCGTTCGTGGCCGCCACGATCTTCGTCAACCGGCTCCAGTTCGCGCCGACCGACGACTTCGACAGCTATCCGCGGACCTTCGCCGCGGATTGCGAGCAGCTCGAGCGCGAGGGGGTCGACGTGCTTTTCGCCCCGGACGAGCGCGAGATGTATCCCGAGCCGCAGGGCTACATGGTCGACCCCCCGGCGGCGCTCGCGGACATCGTCGAGGGCGCGTTCCGCCCGGGTTTCTTCCGCGGCGTCTGCACGGTGGTGCTCAAGCTCTTCAACGCCGTGCAGCCCGGCGTCGCGGTGTTCGGCAAGAAGGACTATCAGCAGCTGATGATCGTGCGCAACATGGTGCGGCAGCTCGCACTGCCCATCACGATCGTTCCGGGCGAAACGGCCCGCGCAGACGACGGGCTCGCGCTCTCCTCCCGCAACAACTACCTGTCCGCGGCCGAGCGCATGGAAGCGCCGCGGCTCTACCGCATCCTCAAGAAGAACGCGCGCTCGATCGCCGCGGGCGAACGCCGGTACGGGCGGCTCGAAGCGGAGGCGATGGTGGAGCTTCGCACCCACCGCTGGCAGCCCGACTACATCGCAGTGCGGCGCCAGGCCGACCTGCAGCCGCCGGGGCCGGACGACCGCGACCTCGTGATCCTTGCCGCGGCAAGGCTGGGGACGACGCGGCTGATCGACAACCTCGAGATCACTGCTTCCTGATCCCGCCGCGCGAACGAACGCCTTGACCGGGCGTCGCGCACGCTCGTGCCATGGCCCGGCCGTGACGCCGGGGCCGTTCAGTCGGCCGCGAGCCGGTAGCCGACGCCGATCTCGGTGAGGAGATACCGCGGTTGCGCGGGATCCGTTTCGAGTTTGCGCCGGAGCGAAGCCATGTGCACGCGCAGAGTGTGCGACTGCTCGACGGACGCGGGTCCCCAGACGTCGCGCAGCAGCTGGCGGTGCGTCACCACCATGCCGGCGTGCTTGACGAGCGCCGCGAGCAGCCGCCACTCGATCGGCGTGAGCCTCGCTTCGCGACCGCCGACCGTCACGCGCCGCGCCGCGAGGTCCACCTTCAGCTCGCCGGTGGCGAACGCCGGTTCCCCGGCGCCTCCGGCGCGCGCCGCGCCGTGGCGGAGCGCCACTCGCAGCCGCGCCATCAGCTCGCCCACGCCGAACGGTTTGGCGAGATAGTCGTCGGCGCCGGCGTCGAGCGCCGCGATCTTGTCCTGCTCCCGGGTGCGCGCCGAGAGAACGAGGATCGGCACCCGCGACCACTCACGCAGCCGCCGGATGACCTCGGCGCCGTCGAGATCGGGCAGCCCGAGGTCGAGGATGACGACATCGGGCTTGCGCGTCGCCGCCTCGACGAGCCCGCGCTCGGCGGTCTCCGCCTCGAACACCGCGAACCCCTCGCTCGGCAGCACGGTGCGGAGGAACCGCCGGATCTGGGGGTCGTCCTCGACGACGACGGCGTTGTAGCGCAGCGCCGTCATGCGGCGCGGCGGAGCGCCGGCTCACCGGCGATCTCCGGCGGCGAGCCGGTGAGCGGCAGCGTGAAGCGGAACACCGCGCCGCCGGCGGGCAGGTTCTCGGCCGCGATCGTGCCGCCGTGCGCCTGCACGATCGCCTTGCAGATCGAGAGCCCGAGGCCGACGCCGCTCTGCGGTCCCTCGGGCGTGGCGCGGTGGAACTTGTCGAAGATGCGCTCCTCCTCGCCGGGCGGCAGGCCGGGGCCTTCGTCGGCGACCGACACGACGATCTCCTCTTGCCCGGTCTCGGCGGAGATCGAGATCGTCGTCCCCTGCGGGGTGTACTTGGACGCGTTCTCGAGCAGGTTCGCGAGCAGCTGGCCGATCAGCACGCCGTCGACGTTCACGAGCGGCAGTTCCTCGGGGATATGGGTCACGACGCGGAATCCGGCAAGCGTGCGATCGAGGCGCTTGAGCGTCGCGCCGACGATCTCTTCGAGCGGATGCCACTGGCGGTTGAGGCTCGCGGCGCCGGACTGGAGGCGCGCCATGTCGAGGACGTTGTCGATGATACCCGACATCCGCCCGGCCTCCTCCTGGATCGCGCGCGCGAGCTCGGCCCGCGCCGCCGGGTCCATGCGCTCGCCGCGCTCGAGCAGGCTCGAGGAGGCGCCGACGATCGAGGCGAGCGGCGTGCGGAGATCGTGCGAGATCGCGGCAAGCAGCGCGTTGCGCAGGCGCTCCGATTCGGCCGCAAGCTCGCTCTGCTTGGCCGCGGTGCCGAGCTGGGCGCGCTCGAGTGCGAGCGCGATCTGGCTCGCGAAAGTCTCGAGGAGCCGCTGCTGCTCGGGGACGAACACGCGTCGCGCGTTCGCCGGCAGGATCGCGAGCACACCGATCTCGCCCTGGCTCCCCGTTAGCGGCAGGTAGTGCGCCAGGGCGCCGGGCAGCGTGTCCGTGCCAAGCCCCGCCGGAGCCTCGTGATCGAACACCCATTGCGCGACCGACAGGTCGGCCGCGCGGAGCGACGCATTGGCGCCGCCCCCGCGCGGGTAGCGGATCCGACCGTCGTGGTCCGGCAGGAGGATTACCGCCTGCGACTCGAACACCTGTGCGACGTGCTTCACCGCGATCCCTAGCATCTCCGCGAGGTCCTCCGCGGTGCCCAGCTCCCGGCTCATGGCGTAGAGCGCCGCGGTGCGCTGCTCGCGGTAGCCGGCGATACGCGCGCGCGTCCGGATGTTGGCCGCCAGCCCGCTGATGATGAGCCCGACAGCAAGCATCACCGCGAAGGTGACGAGGTATTCGGTATCTGAGACCGCGAACGACCCGCGCGGGGCGACGAAGAAGACGTCGAATGCAAGCACCGCGGCCACTGCCGCGAACACCGATGGGCCCCGGCCGAGGCGCGTCGCGACGAGCGTCACCGCCAGGAGGTACACCATCACCTGGTTCGCGGGCTCGAAGAACGGGTCCATGAGCGCGGCGACGCCGGTGGCGATCGCGACGGCGACCGCAGCCCGGGCGTAGCCCGGCCAGCGCTTCTTCCGCGGGGGCTCGACGCCCAGGTGGTCGCGGCTCCGCGCGAGCAGGGCCTTCGCCGCGCCCCCGGACGCAGCCTCGACCTCCCGGCCGACCACGAGCACCTCGAGGTCGGACGCGCCGGCGACGATCCGGTCCGCCGCGGAGAGAGGGAGCCACGCGCGCAAGCCGCCCCGGCGCGCCCGGCCGACGACGATGCGGGTCGCGTTGCTCGCGCGCGCGTAGGCGAGGATCTCTTCGGCGACGTCGCCGCCACCGAGCGTGATCGCGATGCCGCCGAGCTGCTCGGCGAGCCGCAGCGAGCGCAGGATGCGGTCGCGCTCGGCGTCGGGCAGGCGCTGCAGGCGCGGCGTCTCGATGTATACCGCCGTCCAGTCGGCCTTCGTCCGCGCCGCAAGGCGCGCGCCCGCGCGCACGGTGCGGTCCGCGCTGGCGCCCGGGCCGACGCAGACGATGATCCGCTCGGCGACCGGCCACGACACGTCGATACCCTCGTCGGTACGGTACTCGCGCATCTGCCGGTCGACGCGTTCCGCCGTGCGGCGCAGGGCCATCTCGCGCAGCGCGATCAGGTTGCCCATGCGGAAGAAGTTGCGGACCGCGTTCTCGGCCGCCTCGGGCATGTACACCTTGCCCTCGTTCAGCCGCTCGATCAGCTCGTCCGGCGGCAGGTCGACGAGCGCGACCTCGTGCGCGTCGTCGAACGCGTGGTCCGGAACGGTCTCCCACACCCGGATGCCGGTGATCTTGCCGACCACGTCGTTCAGGCTCTCGAGGTGCTGCACGTTCATCGCCGTGTAGACGTCGATACCCGCGTCGAGCAGTTCCTCGACGTCCTGCCAGCGCTTGGCATGGCGCGAGCCGGGCGCGTTGGTATGGGCGAGCTCGTCGACGACGATCAGGCGGGGTTTGCGCGCGAGCGCGGCATCGAGATCGAACTCCTCGAGCTCGACCCCGCGGTAGGGGACGCTGCGGCGGGGCAGGACCTCGAGACCGTCGAGGAGCGCCGCGGTCTCCTTGCGACGATGCGTCTCGACGAGCCCGACGACGACGTCGACACCCTCGGACTTCTGCTCGCGCGCGCCGAGCAGCATCGCGTAGGTCTTGCCCACGCCGGCGCACGCGCCGAAGAAGATCTTGAGCTTGCCGCGCTTCTCGTCGCGTTCCTCGCGCTGGACGCGGGCGAGGAGCTGGTCGGGGTCGGGGCGGTCGTTCTCCATGGCGCAAGGCCCCGAGTCTGCACGACCGCGGGGCCCGCGCTGCGAGATTAGCTCATGGCCGGTAGGTGAACAAGCCGGCCGGCGGCACGGTGCGGATCAGCGAAACGGGTAGCTGCCGCGCATGCGCCCCGCCGTGCGGACCAGGTCCGCGCCGGCGGATGCAATGGCCCACACGTGGAGCGATTTGGCGGCGTAGGCCCGAAGACGCTGCCATCCGCCCGCCGCTCGCTTGGCTTCTCCGACGATCAGCGGCTGCGCCGGGTGACTACGCTGCCGCCGCCGGCGCTCCGTTTCACACTCCGGCGAGCAGGTGAACTGCCGACCGTATGCCACCTGCGCGCGCGCCTCACGCACCTGGTGGGTCCGCTTGCAAATGGGGCACATATGCGTAACCAAGACGACCTCGCTCAGGCGGCTCGGCGCGCATACTGCGCCAGGGCGACCGCGACCCCGTCACCGCTCGACGATGCTGTCGGCTCGCTCCGCCGCGGCAGCGCCGCCGGCCGGATCAGGATGACCTCTGCTTCCGGCACCTCGCCGAAGGCGAGCGCGAGACCGAGCGAGCGCTCGCCGGTCGCGGCGACGCAGACGCGCGGCGCACGCGAGCGCTGCCGGACGAACTGCACCACCGCCGCCGATTCCGCGCGGCCGGGAGCAAACCGCTCGATGCTCACCTCCGCGTTGCTTTGGGCAGCGACCACTACGGAACCATCCGCCCTCTGCTCGACCCCGAAACAGCACTCGCTCATGGCCGTCACCACGGAACGAAGACATAGGCCCGCAGAAGCACCGGCACCGCGAGCAAGCATGCCGATCACTGCAGCGACGACCGCGACGCGAGGGCCGGCGGTCCGGACGGCTTCCGCCACGTCCGCGGCCGCTGCATGCCAACCATACCTTCCGTTCACGACTCATCTCCTCGAGTGTTCCGTTCCCGCAAACCACGGAGAACGCTCACTCCTACTCTAGGAGATGCCGCGGCAACCCGGGGACAAGCTTGCGCCCTGCCGCGTCAAGATTGCGTTAAGCGTCAAGTGGCGTCAGCGCAGCGCGTCGAGCGCGAGATTCAGCCTGAGGACGTTCACCCGCGGCTCGCCGAGAAAGCCGAGCTGCCGGCCTTCGGTGTACTCCGCTACGAGCGCACGCACCTTGACTGCGTCGAGCCCGCGCGCTTTCGCCACTCGCGCGACCTGGTACTCGGCGGCCGCCGGGGTGATGTGCGGGTCAAGGCCGCTGGAAGACGCGGTCACGAGATCCACCGGCACCGCCGACTTGTTGTCCGGATCGGCGACCCGCAGCGCTTCGATCCGGCCCTTGACCGCGTCAGCGAGCGCCGGGTTGAGCGGTCCTTGGTTCGATCCGGTGGACGCTCCGGCGTTGTACGGCATCGGCGAGGTGGCCGAGGCGCGGCTCCAGAAGTACTTCGGTTCGCTGAAGGGCTGGCCGATCAGCGCCGAGCCGACCGCCTTGCCGTCGCGCTCGATCAGGCTGCCATTCGCCTGCGAGGGGAACACGCCCTGTGCAATGCCGGTGACGATCAGGGGATAGACCACGCCCGTGACGACCGTCAGGACGACGAGCATCAGCAGGGCATCTTTGAACGTGCGGAGCATGGTGTTCTCCAGATCAAGCGAGGCCGAGCACGACGAGAATCATATCGATGAGCTTGATACCGATGAACGGCACCACGATCCCGCCCAGGCCGTACACGAGGAGGAAGTTCCGGAGCAGCCGCTCGGCGCCGATCGGGCGGTACTTCACGCCCTGCAACGCGAGCGGGATGAGCGCGACGATGATGAGCGCGTTGAAGATCACCGCCGATAGGATCGCGCTATGCGGCGTGGCGAGGTGCATCACGTTCAGCACCCCGAGCTGCGGGTAGGTCGACACGAACGCGGCCGGGATGATCGCGAAGTACTTCGCCACGTCGTTCGCGATCGAGAACGTCGTGAGCGCGCCGCGGGTCATCAGCATCTGCTTGCCGGTCTCCACGACCTCGATCAGCTTGGTCGGATTGGAGTCGAGGTCGACCATGTTGCCGGCCTCCTTCGCCGCCTGCGTGCCGGTGTTCATCGCCACCGCCACGTCCGCCTGCGCCAGCGCCGGCGCATCGTTCGTGCCGTCGCCGGTCATCGCGACGAGGCGCCCTTGCGCCTGCTGCTCGCGGATCAGCTTCAACTTCGCCTCGGGCGTCGCCTCGGGGAGGAAATCGTCCACGCCCGCTTCGGCGGCGATGGCGGCCGCGGTGAGCCGGTTGTCGCCGGTGATCATCACCGTCTTGATCCCCATGCGCCGCAGCTCCGCGAAGCGCTCCTTGATGCCGCCCTTCACGATGTCTTTCAACTCGATCACGCCCAACACCCGCGCGGTGCTTGCCGCCTCCGCGACGACGAGCGGCGTGGAGCCGCGGCGGGCGACGGTATCGACCATCGTCCGGACCTCGGCTGGGAGCGCCACGCCCTTCGACGCGACCCACGCCGCTACCGCTTCGGCGGCGCCCTTGCGGATCGAGCGATCCGGGAGGTCGACACCGCTCATGCGGGTCTGCGCGGAGAACCGGATGAACGTACCGCCAAGCGCCGCTACGTCGCGCTCCCGCAGGCCGAAAGCGGTCTTCGCAAGCACCACGATGCTCCGGCCTTCGGGCGTTTCGTCCGGGAGCGAGGAAAGCTGGGCGGCATCGGCGAGCTGCTGCGGCGTCACGCCCGGTGCCGGCAGGAACGCCGACGCCTGGCGATTGCCGAGCGTGATGGTGCCGGTCTTGTCGAGCAGCAGGACGTCGACGTCGCCCGCGGCCTCGACGGCGCGACCCGACATCGCGATGACGTTCTTCGCGATCAGTCGCCCGATCCCGGCGACGCCGATCGCGGAGAGCAGCGCACCGATCGTGGTGGGGATCAGGCAGACGAGCAGCGCCACGAGCACGGTGATCGTCACGGGCTCCCCCGCCTTCGCGGCGTCGACGCTGTAGATCGAGTACGGCAGCAGCGTGACCGTCGCGTACAGGAAGATCAGAGTCAGGCCGGCGAGCAGGATCGCGAGCGCGATCTCGTTCGGCGTCTTCTGCCGGCGCGCCGCTTCGACCATCGAGATCATCCGGTCGAGGAAGGTCTCGCCGGGATTCGCGGTGACGCGGACGACGAGCCAGTCCGACAGCAGGCGCGTTCCGCCCGTGACCGAGCTGAAGTCCCCGCCCGCCTCCCGGATCACCGGCGCCGACTCGCCGGTGATCGCGCTTTCGTCGACCGAGCCGACGCCTTCGACGATCTCGCCGTCGGCGGGGATGAAGTCACCGGCTTCGACGAGTACGACGTCGCCGCGACGGAGGGTCGAGCCGGCGACCTTGGACCAGTTCGTACTCCGGCGCGCCTCACCCAGCTTCTTCGCCATCACCTCCCGGCGGGCGCCGCGCAGGCTCGCGGCCTGGGCCTTCGCGCGGCCTTCGGCGACCGACTCGGCGAAGTTCGCGAACAGCACGGTGAACCAGAGCCAGATCGTCACGTGCAGGATGAATCCCGGCGAGGCCTCGCCCTTGCCGAAGAGCGCCTGGAGGAAGAGGATCGTGGTGAGGATCGCGCCGACGTACACCACGAACATCACCGGGTTGCGCGCCTGCGCGCGCGGCGAGAGCTTGCGGAACGAATCGGCGAGCGCCTCGCGCAGCGCCTCGCCGCGGAAGAGGTCCTGGGTCAGCGTGAGCGTCTTGGTCGTCATGATCGTTCCCTATTTCGGCCCGTAGAGCATCAGGTGCTCGACGATCGGCCCGAGCGCGAGCGCCGGCACGAAGGTCAGCGCGCCGACCAGGAGCACCGTCGATACGAGCAGCACCACGAAGAGCGGCGTGTGCGTCGGAAGCGTGCCGGGACCCGGCGGCACCGTCTTCTTCGCCGCGAGCGAGCCGGCGATCGCGAGCACCGGCACCAGCAGCCAGTAGCGCGCGAACCACATCGCGAGCCCGAGGGCGGTGTTGTAGAACGGCGTGTTCGCGTTCAGGCCGGCGAAGGCGCTGCCGTTGTTGTTGCCCGCCGACGAGAACGCGTACAGGATCTCCGAGAAGCCGTGCGCGCCGGGGTTGGCGAGGCTCGATAGCCCCTGCGGCAGCATCACAGCGACCGCGGTCCCGGCGAGCACGATCAAGGGCGGCACCAGGATCACGATCGAAGCCATCTTCATCTCGAACGCCTCGATCTTCTTGCCAAGGTATTCCGGCGTCCGCCCGATCATCAGGCCGGCGATGAAGACGGCGATGATCGCGAACACCAGCATCCCGTACAGCCCGGAGCCCGACGCCGCCGAAGATCACCTCGCCGAGCTGCATCAGCCACATCGGCACGAGGCCGCCGAGCGGGGTGTAGGAGTCATGCATCGAGTTGACCGAGCCGTTCGAAGCCGCGGTCGTCGCGGTGGCCCAGAGCGCGGAGTTCGCGATGCCGTAGCGCACCTCCTTGCCTTCCATGTTTCCGCCCGGCTGCATCGCGCTCGCTGCCTGGTCGACGCCCAGCGCGGCAAGCACCGGGTTGCCGCGATTCTCCGCCCAGGCGGCAACCGCGAGCAGCGCGACGAACACGACCGTCATCGCAGCGAGGATGGCCCAGCCCTGGCGGGTGTCCTTGCACGAGCGCGCCGAACGTGTAGCAGAGCGCCGCGCCGATAAGCAGGATCGAGAGCATCTCCGACGAAGTTCGAGAGCGGCGTCGGGTTCTCGAGCGGGTGCGCGCTGTTCACGTTGAAGAATCCGCCGCCGTTGGTGCCAAGCTGCTTGATGATCACCTGCGAGGCCGCGGGGCCGACCGCGATGGTCTGCTCCTTCGCCGTGGCGGGCTCGGTTACCGGGTTGCCCTTCTCGTCCTTGACCGGCTGGCCGGCGGCGTCGGTCTTCGGGTTGTCGTAGTCGACCGGCTGCACGAGCTCGATGGCCTTGGACGACGAGAACGTCTGCACCACGCCCTGCGAGACCAGGACCACGGCGCCGACGACCGAGAGCGGCAGCAGGATATAGAGCGTGCTCCGCACCAGGTCGACCCAGAAGTTGCCGATCGTGTCGGCGGAAACGCGGCGGAAGCCGCGGACGAACGCGATCAGCACTGCCATGCCCGTCGCCGCCGAAACGAAATTCTGCACGGCAAGCCCGAGCATCTGGGTCAGGTAGCTCATCGTCACCTCGCCGCTGTAGCCCTGCCAATTGGTGTTGGTGGCAAAGCTCACCGCGGTGTTGAATGACGAGTCGGGCGACACCGCGCCGAGCTCCTGCGGGTTGAGCGGCAGGAATCCCTGGAAACGCTGTAGCGCGTAGACGGCAAGCAGGCCGAGGATATTGAACGCCATCGTCGCAACCGCGTACTCGGTCCAGCGCATCTCCTGCTCGGCCCTCACCCCGCAGACGCGGTAGATCAGGCGCTCGAACGGCGCGCCGATGCGGTTGAGGAACGCCGGCTCGCCCTCGTAGATCCGGGCCATGTAGGCCCCGAGCGGCTTGGCGAGCGCGAGCAGGACGACGACGTAGAAAGCGAGCTGCAGAGTGCCACTGAAAGTCATTCGAACCACTCCGGTTTCAGCATCGCGACGACGAGATAGACGAAGAGGGCCGCGGCCGCGAGGCCGGACAGGACGTAGACCCAGCTCATTTGCCGCCCCGCAGGCGTTCGAGGCCGTAGACGAGGCCGATGGTCCCGGCGCCTAACACGGCGATGAGGGCGAGAAACGCGATGTCCATGGCAACCTCCACGTTGGCAACGCATGCGCGGTTGCACCTTAAGCCGGACGCGGTGTGCGATTTCTTGCAAAACACTTAACTGGCAGCCGGCGAGCGTACCGGTGGCGCGCCAGCACCGCGTCAAGGTTGAGACCCGCCGTGTCAAGACGGCGTCAAGAAAAGGCCGGCGCAGCGGGCGGCGATCCGGCGCCCACGCCGCTTCCAGCCGCCGACGAGGTCAGGGGCGCAGGCGGGTGACGAACCCGACCTGGGGCGTCGGAAACACGTAATGACCCGTCGGAATGTGTGGCAGCAGCGTGGGCTTTCCGGCGTTCGTCCTGCGCGGAGCGTCGACCCGGCCCGGGAGACCCGTGACGCCGTTCTCTCCCCGCAGCAGGCCGCCGGCTCTCGACGCGCACTCCATCACGCGTCCTGCAGCCAGACGCCATCCCCATAGCCGTGTGGCGCGGTTGTTGCATCGGCGCGGCCAATCAGAAAAGAGGAGGCCGTCATGATCGAGTTGCTGCTGCTCCTGATCGTGTTGGTGTACCTGGCATCGAAGATCGACAAGCGCCATTTCGAGCAGGCGAGCTCGCAGGCCGGCCTGCGGTCGACCGCGGACGAGCGCGAGCCGGAGACAGCGCCGCGCCCGGCGCTGCGGCTCGCGATCGAGGGCACGCAGCGGCCCTGCCTCCGCAGCACGAAGTTCGTGAAGGGCTTCGGCGTGAACCCGCAAGCGGTGCAGGACATCCGCGTGTATGCGCACTTCGGCGCGCTCGAGCACTTTCCGTCGGCGATCGTCACCCTGCTCCAGGATCTCTACCAGCGCGGCACCGCCGTCGGGTCGGAGATGATGGAGCTCCTGTTTCACGGTCGCGCCCTCAAGGAGGGCGAGGCGATCTACTTCGCGTTGGTCGAGGCCACGCCCGAGCCGCGCGTGGTCGCATTCGTCGACCGGCTGCGTACGGCGTAGGCGTCCTGGACGAGGGTTACCTGGTGGACCTCTAGCGACATTCGGGGAGGGGAGCACTGCCCTGCCGGCCTTCGGGCCGGTTTTTTTTGACCGGGCGGGCGCGATGGACCGGCCGCGCGCTCCGCACCCTCGCGCGGCCTGCTCAAAGGCTCTTTCGCAAGCTCCCCATCATTTCGGTCGTCGAGGCCGCGGCGCGCGCGTTCGAGGCCGAGAGGAAAGACTCGGTTCGTGGCCGGGTGCGTGTGATCAGGGCGCGGAGCAGCACGACGCTCTACAGCTCGTAGGTTTCGCCGGTGCCGGCCATCGCCTGGTCGACGGCCTTGCGGGTGAGATGCGGTGCGAAGCGCTCGATGAAGTCGTAGACGTAGCCGCGCAGATAGGCGCCGCGGCGCACCGCGATCCGCGTGGTGTTGCTGCCGAACAGATGTCCCGCGTCGATGGCGCGCAGGCCGCGGTCGCGCGCCGCGTCGAACGCCATCGCGGCGATGATCCCGACCCCCAGGCCCAGTTCGACGTAGCTCTTGATGACGTCGGAGTCGACCGCGGCGAGCACGACATCGCACTTGAGCCCCTTCGCCGCGAACGCCTCGTCGATGTGCGTGCGCCCGGCGAACTCCGGGCTGTAGGTGATCAGCGGATGACGCGCCACGTCCTCGAGCCGGAGCCTGCCGGCGTCGAGCAGCGGATGTCCGGGAGGCGTCACCACGCAGTGGTGCCACCGGTAGCTCGGCAGGGCCAGCAGCTCCGGAAACTGGTCGAGCGCTTCGGTCGCGATCGCGACGTCGGCCTCGGCGGCGATCACCATCCGCCCGATCGCAGTCGGGTTCCCCTGCAGCAGCTGCAGGTGGACTTTCGGATAGCGGCGCCGGAAGCCCGTGACGACCTCCGGGAGGGCGTATCGCGCCTGGGTGTGGGTCGTTGCGATGGTGAACCTTCCCACCTCCTCGTCGGCGAATTCCTTGCCCACGCTCCGGAGGTTCTCGATCTCGGCCAGGACCCGGCCGGCAATCTCGGCGATGCGTTTCCCGGGCTCGGTCAGGGCGGCGAAGCGCTTCCCCCGCCGGTCGAAAATGCGGACCCCGAGCTCGTCCTCCAATTCCTTGATTTGCTTGGAAACGCCAGGCTGGGAGGTATGCAACGCCCGGGCCGCCTCGGTCAGGTTGAGCCCGCGGCGCACGGTCTCGCGCACATAACGCAGCTGCTGCAGGTTCATGCGGCGATCCGTCTTATAACCAGAAGGCTTTTGAACATTCCGATTCATTCGTTCGGTTCATAACGGCAGTCTATTAGCCTCACGATCCTGAGGCAACGCCCATGTACCGCTACGACGAAATCGACCAGCGCCTGGTGGACGACCGTGTCCGCCAGTTTCGCGACCAGACGCGGCGCTTCCTCGCCGGCGAGCTGTCCGACGAGGAGTTCAAGCACCTGCGGCTGCGGAACGGTCTCTACCTGCAGCGCCACGCGCCGATGCTGCGCGTCGCGATCCCGTACGGCCTGCTCTCCACGACGCAGCTCCGCAAGCTCGCCCACATCGGTCGCACCTACGATCGCGGCTACGGCCACTTCACGACGCGCCAGAACCTGCAATTCAACTGGCCGCGGCTCGAGGACGTGCCCGAGATCCTCGCCGAGCTCGCGACGGTCGAGATGCACGCCATCCAGACGAGCGGCAACTGCGTCCGCAACATCACGACCGACCATTTCGCCGGCGTCGCCGCGGACGAGATCGTCGACTCGTTCGCTTGGTGCGAGCTGGTGCGGCAGTGGTCGACCTTCAGCCCCGAGTTCTCGTGGCTGCCGCGCAAGTTCAAGATCGCGATCAACGGCGCCGCCGCCGACCGGGCTGCCACGTGGGTGCACGACATCGGCCTGCACGCGCTGCGGAACGACGCCGGCGAGATCGGCTTCAAGGTCATCGCCGGCGGCGGGCTGGGACGCACCCCGATCATCGGGCACGTCATGCGCGAGTTCCTGCCCTGGCAACACCTGCTCACCTATCTCGACGCGATCCTCCGTGTCTACAACCGCTACGGCCGGCGCGACAACATCCACAAGGCGCGGATCAAGATCCTCGTCAAGGACCGCGGCCCGGAAGCGTTCCGGCGCGAGGTCGAGGAGGAATGGGCGCACCTGAAGGATGGCCCGGCAACGCTCGTCCCGGAGGAAATCGCGCGCATCGAGTCGCGCTTCACGCGGCCGGCGCACGATCGCCTGCCCGCCGACGATCCGGGCTACGCCGCCGCGCTCGCCGCCGAGCGCGCGTTCGCCGCCTGGGCGAAACGGAACGTACACGCGCACAAGGTTCCGGGGTACGCGGCGGTGACGCTCTCGCTCAAGCAGACCGGCGTCCCGCCCGGCGACCTGACCTCCGGCCAGATGGACGCGATCGCCGACCTTGCCGACCGCTACAGCTTCGGCGAGCTGCGGGTGTCGCACGAGCAGAACCTGATCTTCGCCGACGTCGCGAAGCGCGATCTCCACGCGCTGTGGCGCGAACTGCGCGCGCTAGGCGTCGCGACGCCCAACATCGGGCTGCTGACGAATATCATCGCCTGCCCGGGCGGGGACTTCTGCTCGCTCGCGAACGCCCGCTCGATCCCGGTCGCGGAGGCGATCCAGCGCCGCTTCGACGACCTCGACTACCTCTTCGACGTCGGCGAGATCGACCTCAACATCTCCGGCTGCATGAACGCCTGCGGCCACCATCACGTCGGCCACATCGGCATCCTCGGCGTCGACAAGGCGGGCGAGGAGTTCTACCAGATCGAGATCGGCGGCAATCAGGGCGAAACCCGCCCGGGCGGGCGGGCCTCCCTCGGCAAGGTGATCGGGCCGTCGTTCTCGCAAGGCGACGTGCCCGACGCGATCGAGCGGCTCGTCCGCTGCTACCTCGACCGTCGCGACAGCGAGGAAGAACGATTCATCGACACCGTCGGGCGGATCGGTGTCGCGCCTTTCAAGGAATCCGTTTATGGCAACGCTCATCAGGCATCGGCGGATCGAACACGACAGCTGGCGGCTGCTTGACGACCCGCAGGCCTGGCTCCTCGTCGGCGAGGACGGGCTGCTGCGCGACTTTCCCGCCGACGGCGGGCTGATCGTGCCGCTTGCGCTGTGGCGCCTGCGCCGCGACGACCTCGTCCTCCGGTCCGGACCCGTCGGCGTGCGACTCGACGCTGACGAGGGTCCGGAAGCGATCGCCGCGGACCTCGGGCTCATCGACCTCGTCGCGGTGCATTTCCCGAAGTTCAGCGACGGCCGCGGCCTGTCGACCGCGCGCCTGCTGCGCGAGCGCTATGGTTACGCGCGCGAGGTGCGAGCGATCGGCGATGTGCTGCGGGATCAGCTCCTCTACCTCGAGCGCTGCGGCTTCGATGCGTTCGCGCTGCGCGAGGACCAGGACGCGCAAGCGGCGCTCGCGGCGTTCAGCGAGCTGTCCGAGGCGTACCAGGGCACGGTGGGCGAGCCGGTTCCGCTCTTCCGGCGCCGGCTTGCGGCGGTCGCGGCGTGACGGCGACCCTGGCAACCCGGCGTCACGCCGGCCTCCTCGACCGGGCCGACGCGCTCGAGCTCGCCCTTACGGAGATCGGCGCGGCGTACGCTCCCGCCGCGTTCGCGAGCAGCCTCTCCGCCGAGGACATGGTGCTGACCGACGCGATCCTGCGCACCGGCGCGCCGATCGGTATCTTCACGATCGATACAGGCCGCCTGCACGGCGACACGTTGCGGCTCCTCGATGCGATCCAGAACCGCTACGGGCGGTCGATCGAGACCTATCGCCCCGAGCCGCATGCGGTCCGCGAGTATGTGGACCGCTTCGGACGCGACGCGTTCTACCGCAGCCAGGACCTCCGCAAACGCTGCTGCGAGATCCGCAAGGTGGAGCCGCTCCGCCGCGCGCTCGCCGGCAAGCGCGCCTGGATCACCGGCCTGCGGCGCGACCAGTCCGAGACGCGGGCGACCGTGCCGAAACACGTGTTCGACCCGGTCCATGGCATCGAGAAGTTCAATCCGCTCGCCGACTGGCGCGAGGCCGAGGTCTGGAGCTACATCCGCGCGTTCGGCGTGCCGTACAACCCCCTCTACGATCAAGGCTACCGCTCGATCGGCTGTGCGCCGTGCACGCGGCCGGTCGCACCGGACGAGGATGTCCGGGCCGGCCGCTGGTGGTGGGAGGGGTCCGGGCCGCGCGAGTGCGGGCTGCATCGGGGCTCCGACGGCCGGCTCGTGCGCGTCAGGGCGGCCGCGGAGACGCCATCGTGAACGCCCGTGCGTACCGCAGCCATCTCGACTGGCTCGAGTCGGAGGCGATCTTCATCCTGCGGGAGATCGCCGGCGAGTGCGCGAACCCGGTCCTGTTCTTCTCCGGCGGCAAGGACTCGATCGTGCTCCTGCGCCTGGCGGAGAAGGCGTTCCGCCCGGGGCGCTTTCCCTTTCCGCTTCTGCACATCGACACCGGGCACAACTTTCCCGAGGTGATCGCGTTTCGCGATGCGCGCGCCGCGGAGCTCGGCGAACGCCTCATCGTCCGCTCGGTCGAGGATTCGATCGGCCGCGGCACCGTGCGCCTCGGCTCGGCGGCGGAGAGCCGCAACGCCGCGCAGTCGGTCACGCTGCTCGAGGCGATCGCCGAGTTCGGCTTCGACGCCGCGATCGGCGGCGCGCGCCGCGACGAGGAAAAGGCGCGGGCCAAGGAGCGCATCGTCTCCTTCCGCGACGAGTTCGGCCAGTGGAACCCCCGCGGCCAGCGCCCCGAGCTTTGGAGCCTCTACAATCCCCGCGTCAATCGCGGCGAGCACGTGCGGGTGTTCCCGATTTCCAACTGGACCGAGCTCGACGTGTGGCAGTACATCGCGCGCGAGCAGCTCGCGGTGCCGTCGATCTACTTCGCGCATCGCCGGGAGATCGCGCGCCGCCGGGGCTTGCTCGTGCCGGTGACGCCGATCACCCCGCCGCGCGACGGCGAGGCGGTCGAGACGGTCTCGGTGCGCTTTCGCACGGTCGGCGACATCTCCTGCACGTGTCCGGTCGAATCGGCAGCGGCAACGGTCGACGAGATCATCCTCGAGACCGCGGCGACCGCGATTACCGAGCGCGGCGCGACGCGCATGGACGACCAGACCTCCGACGCCTCGATGGAGCGACGGAAGCGCGAGGGCTATTTCTGATGACGCGACCGCGAGCGACCGAACGGTCCGACGGCGTGCTGCGGCTCGTCAGCGCCGGCAGCGTCGACGACGGCAAGAGCACGCTGATCGGGCGCCTCCTGCACGATGCCCGAGCGATCCTCGAGGACCAGCTTGCCGCGGTCGCGCACGCCTCCTCGCGGCGGGGCCACGACGGCATCGACCTCTCGCTCCTGACCGACGGGCTGGAAGCCGAGCGCGAGCAGGGCATCACGATCGACGTCGCGTACCGGTACTTCGCCACGCCGCGCCGCAAGTTCATCCTTGCCGACGCGCCTGGCCACGAGCAGTACACGCGGAACATGGTTACCGCCGCATCGACGGCCGACGCCGCCGTGGTGCTCGTCGACGCCCGCAAGGGCGTACTCCCGCAAACCCGGCGGCACGCGTATCTCGCGCGGCTGCTCGGGATCCGGCACGTCTTCGTCGCGGTGAACAAGATGGACCTCGTCCGCTACGACCGCGCCGTGTTCGAGCGCGTGCGCGACGATTTCCTCGCCTTCGCTCGGCCGCTCGCGACGCCGGACCTGCGGTTCTTCCCGATCTCGGCGCTGCGCGGCGACATGGTGGTCGAGCGCGGTGAGGCGATGCCCTGGCACGCCGGCCCGACGCTGCTCGATGCCCTGGAGACGCTGCCGGTCCGGGACGAGGCGGCCGAGCTCCCGTTCCGCTTCCCGGTGCAGCTCGTGATCCGCGGCGATCCGCGGAGCTACGGCGGGCGCGTCGCATCGGGGTGGGTGTGCGCGGGCGACGAGGTGATCGTCCTGCCCGCCGGGCGGCGAACGAAGGTGGCGGAGATCGTCACTTTCGACGGACCGCGGGACGAGGCGTACGCGGCCGACTCGATCGCAGTCCGGCTCGAGGACGAGATCGACCTCGCGCGCGGCGATCTCCTCGCGCATCCGGAGCGCGCGCCGCAGATTCTCGACGCGATCGACGCGACGGTGTGCTGGCTGGACGAGGCGCCGCTGTCAGCCGAGTCGCGCTACCTTCTGAAACACGGGTCGCGGACCGTCCCGGCCAGAGTCGTCGCGACCGACCACAAGGTGGACATCGCGACGCTTGCGCCCGCCGCGGCCGGCGGCCCGGTGACGGCGAATGACATCGCGCGGCTCCGTCTACGGCTAGCGCAGCCGATCCCCGCCGATCCCTACGCCGCGAATCGCGCGAGCGGCGCGTTCGTGCTCATCGACCCGACGACCAACCGCACCGTCGCCGCCGGGATGATCGCGGGCTAGCGATCGCGGTGCCGACCGTGACCGGAAGAGTCTTTCTCGTGGGTGCCGGGCCGGGCGCGCCCGATCTGCTGACCTTGCGCGCGGCGCGGCTCCTTGGCGAAGCCGACATCGTCTTCCACGACGCGCTGGTCCATCCCGACACCGTCGCGCTTGCGGCGCGCGCCGAGAAGTTCGCGGTGGGCAAGCGCTGCGGCAAGCACTCGACGGTCCAGGCGTTCATCAACAAGCGGCTCGTCGACGCCGCGCGCAAGCACCGCGTCGTCGTGCGGCTCAAGGGCGGCGATCCGATGCTCTTCGGTCGCGCGCAGGAAGAGATCGAAGCGCTCGCGGTCGCGGGGATCGAGGTCGAGGTGGTACCCGGCGTCACCGCGGCGCTCGCGGCAGCGGCCGAACTCGGCGTGTCGCTGACTCGCCGCGGGATGAGCCGGAACGTCGTCCTCGCGACACCGCGCGTGGGCGACGGCGAAGCGGCGAGCGACTGGGCCGAGCCGCTGGCCGCCGCCGACACCGGTGCGATCTATATGGGCGCCGGCGAAGCCGCGAGAATCACCGCGGCGCTGCTCGAGCGCGGTAAGCCGCGCAGCCTGCCCGTCGTCGCTGTCGAGAACGCGTCGCTTCCCGGATCTCGCCGCTGGGTCACGACTCTGGGCGAGCTGCCCCGGCTCGCCCAGGAAATCTTCGTCGGGCCCGTGATGCTGTTCTTCGGGGAAGTGTTCGCCGACGCCGCCGCGACCGAGCTGCCCGAGGCCGCGCACACCCGCCTCCTGCGCGCCGCGGTGTGACCCGCGTCGCAGTCCTCGCGCTGATCGCGCTTGGCGGACCGGTCCGGTCCCCGCTATGCTCCCGTCATGGTCGATCCCTGCCGCCACCTCCACGACCGCGATTTCGCCGAGTGGGCGCTCAAGCAGGCCAGGGCGCTCCGGGACGGACGCTTCGAGGAGGTCGACCGCGCCATCCTCGCAAACGAGCTGGAGCGCATGGTCTCGCGGGAGCGGAGCGAGATCAACACCCGCCTCGAGGCGCTCACCGTCCAGCTCCTGATGTGGACCGTGCAGCCGGCGACCCGGACCGAGGCGTTCCAGTCCGCGATCCTCGACCAGCGCACCTCGCTCGACAGCCTGCTCAAGTCGAGTCCGTCCCTGCGCGGAGTGATCGAGGTGGGTTTGCCGCGGACCTATACCTCCGCGCTCGAGACCGCCGAGGAGGCGGGGATCCCGCGCGCGATGTTTCCCGCCGAGCCGGTCTTCACCCTCGAGCAGCTCGTCGACCGGGCGTTCTGGCCGGCGAGCCTGTTCGGCGGGCGCGCTTTCAGCTTTTGAAGGGTTGAGGCGAAGGACGCAGAGCGCGCACGGAGCGCGGAGAGAGCGCTCCTTGCACCGCGTCCTCCGCGTCGGGATCTTCTTCAGGCGGCGCGCAGCGCGTCGACGATCTTGAGCCGCGCGGCGCGCAGCGCCGGCAGCACCCCGCCCGCCAGACCCATCGCCAGCGCGAACAGGAACGACTGCGCCACGATCTCCGGCGTCAGCGCGAACGAGAACGCGAGCTCGGCGAACGACTGCCAGTTCATGGTCGAGATCCGCACCAGGGTCATGAGCGAGGCGAGCGCAAGCCCGGCTGCCCAGCCGAGAGCGGCGAGGCAAAGCGCCTCGGCGAGGAAGGCGACGAGGATCGCGCCGCGCCGGAACCCGAGGGCGCGGAGCGACCCGATCTCCGCGGTCCGGTTGGCGACCGCGGCGTACATCGTAATCATCGCCCCGATCATCGCGCCGACCGAGAAGATCACCGACAGCGTGATCCCGAGGATGCGGATGAAATTCGACAGCACCTCCGACTGCTCTTCGTAGAACCGCCGCTCGCGCTTCACGTCGAGCGTGAGTCGCGGGTCCGACTCGAGCCGGGCCTTCAGCGCGTCGAAGCTCGCCGGGTCGGCGAGCCGCGCGACGACGGTCGAGAAGGCATTCCGCCGGAACGACTGCATCATCTGCTCGCCGTCGCCCCAAAGCTCCGAGTCGAAACCGGAGCCCGCGCCGTCGAACACGCCGACCACCGTCCATTCGCGCCCGCCGAAGCGCAGGCGCTCGCCGATGCCGGTGCCCTCGAACCGCTCGGCGATGCTCGCGCCGACGACGATCTCGGTGGTGCCGCGGCGGAACATCCGCCCGACAGTGATGCGGACCTGCGGGCGGAGCGCGGCGCCTTCCTCGCCCAGCCCCCGCACGGTGATGTTCGTCGCCACCCCGGTGTCGCGTTTCGGCTGCGCGATCAGCACCACCGTCTCCTTCGACGCCATTCGCGCGCCGCCGGGGCCGATCGCGATCTCGGGCTGGCTCTCGACGATCGCCGCCTGGTTGCGCTCGATGCCGCTCTGGATCTCGGTGCCGGACGCACGCCGGGTGACGAGGATGTTGTCCGGCTGCCCGGTCGCGACGAGCGCCGAGCGCAAGCCCGCGTCGAGCATCAGCACCGCCGCGAACACGAACACCACGAGCGCCATGCCGCCGGCCGTCAGCGCCGTCGTGAGCCGGCGCGTCCAGAGGTTGCGCACCGAGTACGCGAGCGGTATGGCTTTCATCCGATGGCCCGCAACCCTTCGACGATCTTCACCCGCGCCGCGCGATGGCCGGGAAGGAGCCCCGCGGCGACCCCGACGACGGCCGCGCAGGCGATCTGCAGCGCCACCGTCTCGCCGCTGACCTCGAAGACCGGGAACAACGTGCCCATCTGCGCGGCGAACGCCGCGCTGACGGGGAACGTCGCCGCGATGCCGAGCGCGGCACCGGCGAGCGCGATCGCGACCGACTCCCCGAGCACGAGCCGCGCGACGTAGCCGGGGCCGAAGCCGAGCGCCTTGAGCGTCGCGTACTCCCCGAGCCGCTCGCGTGCCGTCATCGCCATGGTGTTGGCCATCACCGCCAGGATGATGAAGATCACGACGAAGGACACGATGCGGATGGCGACTACGATCGCCTCGGTCATCGCGACGAAGCCGAGCTGGAACGCCTTCTCGGTCTCGGTGCGCGTCTCGGCGAGCGAGTTCACGAACTGGCGGTCGATCGCCTGCGCGATCTCCGCGGACCGGGCCGGATCGTCGATCTGGATCACGAACACGCCGACCTGGTCGGCGCGGCGCGGGGTCTTCGCCTTGATGGTCTCGTTGACGTAGTCCCAGTGGAAGAACATCTGCGAGGTGTCGGTCTTCGCCTCCGCACCGTCGTAGATCGCGCGCACCGTAAACGACCACGTGCCCGGGAAGATCGTGCCCTGGAGCGGGATCGTGTCGCCGAGCTTGAACCCGTAGGTCGCCGCGAGCTTGCGCCCGATCACCGCGCCCTTGCGATCGCGCAGGAACGCGCGCAGCCCGTCCTCCGTGACGCGGTACTCCGGGTACATCGCGAAGTACGGCGCCGGGTCGATCGCGAACTGTGGAAAAAAGTTCTTCGGGTCCTGGTAGATGCCGCCGAACCAGTTCGCGGCGCCGACTGCGCGCACGCCCTCGACGCCGCGGATCTTCTCCCGGTAGTGCAGCGGCATCGGGAAGGTCAGCGAGATCGCGTTCCGGGTGATCAACCGGTTCGGCGCAGCGCCTTCCGCGCCGGCGTACCATGCGTCGACAACGGTCTGGAGCAGGCCGAACGCCAGGATCGCGACGACGAGCCCGAGCATCGTGAGCCCGGTCCGGAGCTTGTGCCGGAGCGCGTTCCTCAGGATGAGCTTGACGAACTGCATCGCCTCAGGTCCGTGCCTCGCGCACGGAGCGCTCGTGCAGGTCCCCGGCGGTCGAGAGCTCGCCCTTGTCGAGGTACATGATCGCGTGCGCCCGCTCGGCGGCGCGGCGATCGTGCGTGACCATGAGGATGGTCTTGCCGAGCTCGACGTTGAGGCGATCCATCAGCGTCAGCACGTCCTCGGCCGACTGGCGGTCGAGGTCGCCGGTCGGCTCGTCGGCGACGATCAGCTTGGGGTCGGTGATGATCGCGCGCGCGATCGCGACGCGCTGCTGCTGTCCGCCGGAGAGCTCCGACGGGTAATGCTCCATCCGATCGGCGAGGCCCACCAACGAGAGCGCCGCCGCGACATGGTCGCGCCGGATCTTGCGCGGCAGGTGTGTCAGCGTCAGCGGCAGCTCGACGTTCTCGAACGCCGTGAGCACCGGCATCAGATTGTAGAACTGGAATACAAAACCGACCGCACCGGCGCGCCAGTCCGCAAGCTCGGCTTCCCCGAGCTTGGTGATGTCCACGCCGTCGACGAATACCTCGCCCGAGTCGGGCTTGTCGATGCCGGCGATGAGGTTGAGGAGCGTCGACTTGCCCGAGCCCGACGGTCCCATCAGACCGAGAAAGTCGCCGCGCTGGACGTCGAAGGTGACGTCGTGGAGGACCGGGACCACCTGCCCGCCGCGGCGATAGGACTTGAAGACGCGGCGGATGGCAATGAGCGGCCTTGGTTCGCCGTCGCTCACGATGCGGACTCGTCATTCCGGCGCAAGCCGGAGTCCAGCCGGCGCCGGACTGGATCCCGGCCCCGGCTTACTGTCCGCCGGGGCAGGCACTCGCCGGGACGACGGCGCACGCTCGCCTGCGGCTCGCTCTGCGCCGTCACTTGCTCGCCGCCTTGACCCGCTCGCCGTCGGAGATCCTGTCGAGCGGTCTCACGATCACCCGGTCGCCCGACGTGACGCCCGCGGCTTCGACCGCATCGCCGATCGCGCGGCCCGCTTCGATCTTCGTCCGCACCGCGCGCCCGCCCTTGACGACGAATACCGCCTTCTCGCCGTGCCGCTCGACGATCGCCTGCTTCGGCACGACGGTCACCGGATGGCGTTCGGACGCGCTCACCTCGCGCTCGAGAAACGCCACTTTGGCGCTCATGTCGGGCAGCACTCGGCTGTCGCGCTCGAGGAACCTGATCTTCACGAGCACCGTCGCCTTGGCGCGGTCGACGGTCGGCACGATCCGGTTGACGACGCCGGGGAAGCGGTGGTCGGGAACCGCGTCGAGCTGGATCTCGCACGGCTGGCCGGGCCTGATCTTGCCGAGCGAGGACTCCGCGACGTCGGCCTCGACCTCGAGCGTGTCCATGTCGGCGATCGTCACCACCGCGCCCTTGGTGTCGGCCGCCTGCGAGAAGGGCGTGATGTTGTCGCCGACATTCGCGCTCTTGGTGAGCACGATGCCGTCGAACGGCGCGCGGATCAGCGTCTGGTCGAACGCGACGTCGGCCGCCTTGAGGTTCGCCTGCGCGACGCCTTGCGCCGCCTCGCCGGAACGCACCGCGGCCTGCGCCTTGTCGAAGCGCGCTACCGCCGCGTCGAGCGCCGCCCCGCTGATGTAGTTCTTCGCCGCGAGATCGCGCGAGCGCTTGAGGTTCGCCTCGGCGTCGCGGAGCTCCGCGCGCGCCTGCTCGGTGTTCGCCGCGGCGACCTTCACGTTCGCTGCCGCCTGCTCGCGCTGCGCGGCGACGTCGCGGTTCTCCAGCCGCGCGATGACCTCGTCCTTCTTCACCCGGCTGCCTTCCATCACGCCCAGCCATTCGAGCCGGCCGGTCGCCTTGGAAGCCACCGCCGCCTTGCGCTGCGCCACGACGTAACCGGTGGCGTTGAGAGCCGTGACCGCCTGCGAGGGATACGCGGTCGTGACCGGCGCGGTCTCCACGGTTTGGGCGATGCCGAATCCCGCGAACGCGGCGATCCCCGCCGCAACCAGCACCGCCGCACCCGCCACCCACGGCCACAGCCGGCGCCGCGGGCGTTCGGGCCGCATGATGGTGCGATCGATCGTGAGCTGCGAAAGGTCGGGCTTGTTCAACGGCTGTTCGGGGGGTTCGCGGACACGCGGCGCGAGGCATGCGACGTGACACGGGAAAATGACGCACGCGCGGGAATTATACCCGCGCGCCGCCTGGGCTCGAGCGGCGCGAGCAGCTATCGCGATGCGGCGGGACCGAGTCCGATCGGCGCCGGAGCGAGGTTCACGATGCGCTGGAACAGCGCATCGTAGTCCTCGGTGCTCGCCCCGGCGAGCGGATCCATGTGGGCCGCGAACACCGCGTCGAGCTCCGCCCAATCGTGCGCGTCCAGCACGCGGCGGGCGAGGGGCATGACATCGCGCTCCTCCTTGCGCATGTGCTCGCGGTACCGGCCGACGAAGCGTTCGACCGCCGTCGCGAACGCGGGGAACTCCGCGTCGCCGCCCTCCTCGAAGCGCACCAGCCCCTGCTCGAGCTCGCGCATCGCGCGTTCGCCCGCATCATGCTCGCGCGTGAGCTCCGCAAGGACCGCGTCGCCTTCCCGCGTGCGCGCGCGGATGCGCGGGAAGAGCGCGCGCTCCTCCTTCGGATGGTGCTCGCGCTCGGCAAAGACGTCGAGATAGTAGAGCGCGGCGCGGAACACCCGCGGGTCGATCCGCGCGCCGCGGTCGCGCCGCTCGCTCACCAGCGCCTCGAGCGCGGCCAGCACCGCAGCGATCGAGCGGTGCTCGGCGTACAGGGCCGCCAGCGGCTCAGGCGACGCGGTCATGCCGCCGGGGGCTGCCGGACGGCGGCCCGTCGATCCGCGCCCTCGCGGACGAGGTCGGCGGCGTTCGCGTTCGTCTGTCCGGCGAGCCCGGCGACCGTGGTCGAGTAACGCAGCACGCTCTCGGCGTACCCGATCGCGAGGTTCCCCTGCAGGGCAACAGTGCGCCCGGATCGCGACAGCCCGCGGCGCCTGGATCGCGCCCGGTTCTCTGCCTCGATGTCCGCGGTGAGCTGCGCGAGCCCCCGCTGCCAACTCGAACCACTCGCTGGGCCCAGTCGGCGCGGCCCGCGGATCCGCCAGTCGCCTGCATGACCATACCGTTCTCCTCGCACTGCAGAGATAATTCACCAGCGGCCATGGTGCGCCACTCCGCGCAGGCAGTGTTGACGGAGATCAAACGGCTCCCCGGCGAACGGCGATAAATCGCGATGAGCCCGCAACGAGGAGAGGCTGATGCGCGCAATGATGCTGGACAGGCCCGGGCAGCCGCTACGGCCCGCGGAGATCGACCCCGGCACGCCTGCCCCGGGCGAGATCCTCGTTCGCGTCGCGGCGTGCGGGGTCTGCCGCACCGATCTCCACATCTGCGATGGCGATCTCCCGTTCATCCGCTCGCCGATCGTCCCGGGTCATGAAATCGTCGGACGCGTCGCCGCGGCAGGCGCAGGTGTCGAAGGGCTCGCCATCGGCAGCCGCGTGGGCGTGCCGTGGCTCGGCTGGACCTGCGGCCGCTGCCGTTACTGCGGGAGCGGGCGGGAGAACCTCTGCGACGAGGCACGCTTCACCGGCTACCACCGCGACGGCGGCTACGCAGAGTACGCGGTCGCCGACGCGCGGTACTGCTTTCCGCTGCCCGAGGGTTACACCGACGCGCAGGCGGCGCCGCTCCTCTGCGCCGGCCTGATCGGCTATCGCTCGCTCGTCGCGGCCGGCGATGCGCAGCGGCTCGGAATCTACGGCTTCGGTGCGGCCGCGCACATCGTGTGCCAGGTTGCCGTGTGGCAGGGCCGGGAGGTCTACGCGTTCACGCGGCCCGGCGATTCCTCCGCGCAGGCCTTTGCGCGCGAGCTCGGCGTGGTGTGGGCGGGCGATTCGACGAAGCCGCCGCCGGCGCCGCTCGACGCGGCGATCATCTTTGCGCCCGTCGGGGCGCTGGTACCGGCGAGCCTGCGGGCGATCGCGAAGGGCGGGATCGTCGTCTGCGCCGGCATCCATATGAGCGAGATCCCGGCGTTCCCCTACGACATCCTGTGGGGTGAGCGAAAGATCGTCTCGGTCGCGAACCTGACGCGCCGCGACGGCGAGGCGTTTCTGCGGCTCGCGCCGCAAGTGCCGGTGCGTGCCGCGGTGGAGACTTTCCCCCTCGGGCAGGCAAACGAAGCGCTCGCCCGCGTGCGCGAGGGGCGCATCAACGGGGCCGCGGTGCTGGCGCCCGCGGACGCGAGCTAAGCGGTCGCCGTGCGCACCCAGCGGGCCAGGTTTGCCGCGTCCATCGCGCCTGCTTGGCGCGCCACTTCGCGGCCATCCTTGAACGCAATGAGCGTCGGGATCGAGCGGATGTTGTACTTCGCCGCGATCGCCTGCTCTTCCTCGGTGTTCAGCTTGGCGAGAATAACGTCCGGCGCGAGCTCGCGCGCGGCGCGCTCGAACTGCGGCGCCATGGCGAGACAGGGACCGCACCACGGCGCCCAGAAGTCCACGACGACCGGAATGTCGCTCGACGCGATCTGCCGCTCGAACCGGGCCGCGTCGAGCGCCACGGGATGGCCCTCGAAGAGGGGCTTCTTGCACTTCCCGCACGTGGGACCGTCCCGGAGCCGCTCGCGCGGGACGCGGTTGGTCGTGTTGCAATGCGGGCAGACGACGTGGGCGGGATCGGCCATACAAGCCCGAGGTTGGGGGGCGGCGCCGCGATTTCAAGCCGCGACCGGGCCCGGCGTTGGTCGTTGAGTAAGATACCGGCCTTTCGCGCGGGGGAGGCTCGCCACGATGCTCGCTGCATCGGCGCTGGAGTGCATTCGCGGGGACCGGGCGCTCTTCGCCGGCGTCTCGTTCACGGTCGCGGCCGGCGCCGGACTCGTGGTCCAGGGGGCGAACGGCGCGGGGAAAACGAGCCTGCTCCGGATCATCGTGGGCCTCGCCCCGCCGGCGCAGGGCGAGGTCACCTGGAGCGGGCAGCCGATCGGCACGCTGGGCGACGCCTATCGACGCGAGCTCGCCTGGTGCGGGCATGCGAACGCGCTCAAGGAAGATCTCAGCGCGGTCGAGAACGTCCGGGCGGCCGCGGCACTCGCGGGGCGTCCGGTCGCGGCGGCCGCGGCGCGCGATGCTTTGGCGAGGGCCGGCGTCGGCGCCCAGGCGGAGCTTCCGGTGCGCAGCCTGTCGCAGGGTCAGAAGCGCCGGACCGCGCTCGCGCGGCTCGCGTTCGCGCGGGCGCGGCTCTGGGTGCTGGACGAGCCGGTCGCCGCGCTCGACGCGGACGGGGTGGAATGGCTTGCGACGGCGCTCGACGGCCATCTCGAATCGGGCGGGCTCGCAGTGGTGACCAGCCATCAACCGCTCGCGACGCGCGCAAAGTTCAACGCGCTGGTGCTGGGTCGATGAGCGAGGGCAGCGCGCTCGCCGCGGCGTCGGGCGTCCTGCGGCGCGACCTCCTGCTCGCGCTGCGTCGCAAGTCGGACGCGCTCGCCCCGGTGTTCTTCTTCGTGATCGTCGCGAGCCTGTTCCCGCTCGGAATCGGGCCGGAGCCGGAACTGTTGCGCCGGATCGGGCCGGGCGTCCTGTGGGTGGGTGCGCTGCTCGCGACGATGCTCGCGCTCGCGCGGCTCTTTGCCGCCGACTACGAGGACGGCACGCTCGAGCAACTGGCGCTCTCCCCCGAGCCGTTCGTGCTGCTGGCAGGGGCGAAGGTCGCGGCGCACTGGCTCGTGTCCGGGTTGCCGCTCGTCCTCGCCGCGCCGCTGCTCGCCTTACAATACGGCCTTCCCGCCGACACGATTGCGGTGCTGGTTGCTTCGCTCGTGCTCGGCACGCCGGTCCTCAGCCTGGTCGGGGCGATCGGCGCGGCGCTCACGCTGGGCGTGCGCGGCGGCGGGCTGCTGGTGGCGCTGATCGTGCTCCCGCTGTACGTGCCGGCGCTGGTGTTCGGCGCCGGCGCGGTGGATGCGAACCTGGCGGGAACCGGCGCCGCCGCGCACCTGTCTCTGCTGGGGGCGTGCCTCGCGATCGCCGCATTCTTCGCCCCATGGGCGATCACGGCGGCCCTGCGGATCGCCCTGGAATGAAATGAGCAACTGGTTTCAGTTTTCCTCGCCGCAGACGTTCTACCCCCTCGCCGGGAAGATGGTGCCGTGGTTCGCCGGGGCGTCGGCGATCCTGGCGATCATCGGGCTGTACATCGGCTTCTTCGTCGCCCCGACCGACGCCCAGCAGGGCGAGTCCTACCGGATCATCTTCGTGCACGTGCCGGTGTCCTGGATGTCGATGTTCATCTACCTCGTGATGGCCGCGTGGTCGGGCCTCGGGCTCGCGTTCAACACGCGCCTCTCGCACATGATGGCGTCGGCGCTGGCGCCGACCGGCGCGCTGTTCGCGTTCCTGAGCCTCTGGACCGGAGCGCTCTGGGGCAAGCCGACCTGGGGCACCTACTGGGTGTGGGACGCGCGGCTCACCTCGGAGCTCGTCCTCTTCTTCCTCTACCTCGGCTTCATGGCGCTCCATGCCGCGATCGACGACACGCGCCGCGCGGACAAGGCCTGCGCGGTCCTCGCAGTCGTCGGTGTGGTCAATGTCCCGATCATCTACTTCTCCGTGCAGTGGTGGAACACCCTCCACCAGGGCGCCTCGGTGAGCATGACCCGCGCGCCGTCGATGGCGACGACGATGCTCGCCGGCATGATCGTCATGGCATTCGCGTTCTGGATGTACTCGATCGCGGTCGCGCTCGCCCGCGTGCGCGCGATCATCCTCGAGCGCGAGCGGCACGCCGGGTGGGTGCACCAGGCCGCATGAACTGGGGCAGCGCAGCCGAGTTCTTCGCGATGGGCGGTTACGCGCCGTACGTCTGGGGCAGCTACGGGGTGACGGCGCTCTGCCTGATCGTCGAGGTGCTCGCCGTTCGCGCGCGCCGGCGGGCGGCGCTCGCGCGGCTCAAGGCGCTAGCGGGCTCCTCGAGGAGGGCGCGTGAAGCCACGGCATAAGCGTCTCGCGATCATCGCGGGCGGCGTCGCGGCGATCGCCGTCGCCGCAGCGCTGGTGCTCAATGCGTTCCAGTCGAACCTCGTGTTCTTCTTCAGCCCGTCGCAGATCGCCGCCGGGGAGGCGCCGAGAGACCGCGCGTTCCGCGTCGGCGGGATGGTGCAGACCGGGAGCGTCAAGCGCGAGGGCGACGGCCTCACGGTCGAGTTCATCGTGACCGACACCGCGACGAGCATCCCGGTCACGTACAAAGGCATCCTTCCGGACCTCTTTCGCGAGGGCAAGGGTGTCGTCGCACAGGGGCGGCTCGGCGCCGACGGCGTGTTCCGCGCCGACGAGGTGCTCGCGAAACACGACGAGAACTACATGCCGCCCGAGGCGGCGCATGCGATCGAACAGGCGCAGAAAGCGCAGCGGACGGTGAAGCAATGACTCCCGAGCTCGGCCATTTCGCACTGATCCTCGCGCTCTGCGTCGCCGCGGTGCAGGGCGTGCTGCCGCTCGTCGGCGCCGCGCGCGGCGACGCGCGGTGGATCGCGCTCGCACGCCCCGCCGCGCAGGCGCAGTTCCTGCTGGTGCTTTTCTCGTTCGGGTGCCTCGCCCTGGCGTTCGTCGCAAACGACTTCTCGGTCGCGTACGTGGCGAGCAACTCGAACTCGAAGCTCCCCGTCCAGTTCCGCTTCGCCGCGACCTGGGGCGGTCACGAAGGCTCGCTCCTCCTCTGGACCCTGATGCTCGCCGGCTGGTCGGCCGCGGTCTCGGTCGCGAGCCGGCAGTTGCCCGACGCGATGGTCGCGCGCGTGCTCGGCGTGCTCGGCCTGGTGAGCGCCGGGTTCATGCTCTTCACCCTGTTCACCTCGAATCCGTTCGAGCGGCTGCTCCCGCCGGCGCCGGAGGGCCGCGATCTCAATCCGCTGCTCCAGGACCCCGGGCTCATCTTCCACCCGCCGATGCTCTACATGGGCTACGTCGGCTTCTCGGTCGCGTTCGCGTTCGCGCTCGCGGCGCTGATCGCCGGGCGGCTCGACGCCACCTGGGCGCGTTGGTCGCGGCCATGGACGATCGCCGCCTGGGTCTTTCTCACGCTCGGCATCGCCCTCGGCAGCTACTGGGCGTATTACGAGCTCGGCTGGGGCGGCTGGTGGTTCTGGGACCCGGTCGAGAACGCTTCCTTCATGCCCTGGCTGGTCGGCACCGCGCTGATCCACTCCCTCGCGGTGACCGAGAAGCGCGGCGCGTTCAAGAGCTGGACCGTGCTGCTCGCGATCGCCGCGTTCTCCCTGAGCCTGCTCGGCACGTTCCTCGTGCGCTCGGGCGTGCTGACGTCGGTGCACGCGTTCGCGAACGATCCGCGGCGCGGCGTGTTCATCCTCGCGTTGCTCACGCTCGTGATCGGCTCGTCGCTCGTGCTGTTCGCGCTGCGCGCACCGCGCTCGGCAACCGGCGGCGATTTCGCCCCGGTGTCGCGGGAAGCGTTGCTGCTCTCGAACAACGTGATCCTGCTGGTGGCGGCGGCGTCGGTGCTGCTCGGCACGCTGTATCCGCTGGCGATCGACGCCCTCGGCCTCGGCAAGCTCTCGGTCGGAGCGCCCTACTTCAACGCCGTCTTCGTGCCGCTGATGGTGCCGCTGCTCGTCCTCGTCGCGGCCGGGCCGATTGCGCGCTGGAAGGAAGCATCCGCGCGCGAGCTCGCCCGCCGGCTCGCCTTGCCCGCGGGGGTTGCCGTCGTGGCCGGCATCGCCGTGCCGTTCGCCCTCGGCCCCTGGCATCCGCTCGCGGCGCTCGGGATTGCGCTCGCCGCCTGGGTCGCCGCGGCGACCGCGGCGAACGTCCGGCAGCGGCTCGCGCGCACCGGCGTACACCAGCCGCGCGCGTGGTACGGCATGCACCTCGCCCATCTCGGGCTCGCGGTGTGCGTCACCGGCGTGACGCTGGTGAAGGGGTACGAGACCGAAAAGGACGTTCGCATGGCCCCCGGCGAGACGGTGGCGATCGGGCCCTACACGCTGCGCTTCGTCGGCGTACGCGAGGTCGAAGGCCCGAACTACCGCGCGAACCGCGGCGAGCTCGAGCTCCTGCGCGCGGGGCAAGTGCTGCGCACCATGCAGCCGGAGAAGCGTGCCTATCTCTCCTCGCAGATGCCGATGACCGAAGCGGCCATCGACTCCGGTCTCACCCGCGATGTCTACGTCTCGCTCGGCGAGCCGCTCGAAGGCGGCGCGTGGAGCGTGCGCGCGTACCACAAGCCGTTCGTCGACTGGATCTGGGGCGGCGCGGTGTTGATGGCGCTCGGCGGCTTGCTTGCCGCCAGCGACCGGCGCTACCGCCTCAAGGCGCGCGAGCGGCTCGGCGCCGCGCTCGCGCGAAGCGGAGCCGGCGGATGACGCGGCTCGTCGTCGCGCTCGGCGTCTTCGGGCTGCTCGTTCTCCTGCTCGCGATCGGCCTCTCGCTCAACCCGCGCGAGGTGCCCTCGCCGCTCATCGGCAAGCCCGCACCCGCGTTCTCCCTCCCGCGGCTCGACCAGCCGGCGGAGAAGTTGTCGCCCGAAGCGCTGCGCGGGAAGGTGTGGGTCCTGAATGTGTGGGCGTCGTGGTGCGCGCCGTGCCGCGAGGAGATCCCGGTCCTGATGGCGCTCGCGCGCACGAAGACGGTGCCGATCTACGGCCTCAACTACAAGGACCGGCGCGACGACGCGATCGGGCTGCTCAAGCAGCTCGGCGACCCGTACGTCGCGAGCGCGGTCGACGCCGACGGCCGTATCGGCATCGACTATGGCGTGTACGGCGTCCCCGAGACGTACGTGATCGACCGGTCGGGCGTCGTTCGCCTGAAGCATATCGGGCCGGTGACGCGCGAGACGGTCGAGAAGCGGATCGCGCCGCTGGTGAAAGAGCTCAACAGGTGACGCGGCTCCTCGTCCTCGCGCTGCTGGTGGTGCTTGCCTTGCCCATGTTCGCGCAAACCGCGCAGCCGCTCGCGGAAGACGAGGCCGTGGAGCGCCGCCTGAACGCAATCGCCGAAGAGCTGCGGTGTCTCGTCTGCCAGAACGAGTCGCTCGCGGGCTCGCGCGCCGACCTCGCGCAGGACCTGCGTCGCCAGATCCGCGAGCAGATCAGGCTCGGGAAGACGGATGACGAGGTCCTTGCCTACATGACCGAGCGGTACGGCGATTTCATCCGGTACCGCCCGCCGCTCAAGGGCACCACGCTTGCGCTCTGGATCGGACCGTTCGTGCTGCTCGCCGCGGCGGCGGGCGGGCTTGCGCTCTACGTCCGCAAGCGCCGCGTGCGCGTTGCGGCCGCGGCGCTGTCACCGGAGGAGGAGGCGCGCGTCGCGCGGCTGCTCGGCGACGCCCGGGACGACCGCCCCGCATGATCCTCTTCGGGCTCGGGGCGCTCGCTCTCATCGCGGTGACGCTCGCGTTCGTGCTGCGGCCGCTCGCGCGCGAGCCGCACGGACGTGGCGCCGCCGAAGCCGCGGCGAACGCCGCGATTCTCAAGGATCAGCTCACCGAGCTCGAGCGCGACAACGCCACCGGCACGATAGGGACGCCCGAGTACGAGCAGGCGAAGCTGGAGCTCAAGCGCCGGTTGCTCGAGGACACGGCCGGGGCCGAGCGCGCGACGGCGGCGCCGCAGCGTCGGCGGCGGGCCGCGGTTGCCACCGCGGTCGCGCTGCCGGTCGCCGCCGGCGGGCTCTATCTCGTACTCGGCACCCCTGGCGCGCTGGATCCGTCGCAGACCCAGGCTCAGCTCGGACCAGCGGATATCGAGGCGATGGTCGCGAAGCTCGCCGTGCGCCTCGAAAGCCGGCCCGACGACCTCGAAGGCTGGGCGATGCTCGGCCGCTCGTACAAGGTGCTCGGCCGGAACGAGGAAGCCGCGCGCGCCTACGCAAAGGCCGAAACCCTGATCGCGGCCGACCCGCGCCTCCTCGTCGACTACGCCGAGTCGCTCGCGCTCGCGCACGGCGGCAACCTGCAGGGCAAGCCGGCCGAGCTCATCGCGCGCGCGCTCGAGCTTGATCCGCAGTATCCGCTTGCGCTCATGCTGAGCGGCGCCGTCCGCTACCAGCGCGAGGACTACGGCGCCGCAATACGTGAATGGGAGAAGCTGCGGGCGCGCCTCGAGCCCGATTCCGACGAGGCGCGCGCGATCGATCAGAGCATCGCCAAGGCGCGCGAGTTCGCCGCCGCCAAACCGGGTCGGCCGCCCGCCGCGGGCGCGCCGGCCGCGCAAGCGAATGTCGCTGGGACCGTGCGCCTCGCGGGCGAGCTCGCGAAAAAAGCGGCGCCCACCGACACCGTGTTCATCTTCGCACGCGCCGCCGGGGGCGCGGGGCCGCCGCTGGCAGTGATGCGTCGGCAGGTCAAGGACCTCCCGCTCGAGTTCAGTCTGGACGACACGATGGCGATGGCGCCGGACCGCAAGCTGTCGGGTGCGGCGGAAGTCGTGGTCGGTGCGCGGATCTCGCGGTCGGGGAACGCGATGGCGCAGAGCGGCGACCTGCAGGGGCTGTCACCGCCGGTGAAGGTGGGCGCGGTCGGGGTCGCGGTGGTGATCGATACGCGCGGTGCCGTAACGCGTCGTCGCTGCGGCGGAGGCCGGTGAACCACCCGGGAGATCGGCTTTCGCTGACGCGAAGGAAACCCTGCCGGCTAGCGCGGCGCGGCGAACTTCCCTGCCGACGGCTCCACGCGCGGCGCGCCGATCGCCTGGTCGATCGGCGGCAGCTGGTGCGCGATCCCCTTGTGGCAGTCGATGCAGGTCTTGCCCTCGCTGAAGGCGACCGAGTGCGTCGCGTTCGCCCGCCGCCCCTGCTCGCTCAGGTCCATGTACTGGAAGTTGTGGCAGTTGCGGCACTCCTGCGAGTCGTTCGCCCGCATCCGCGCCCACTCGTGCTCGGCGAGCGCCCATCGCTTCGCCTGGAACTTCTCCGGCGTGTCGATGCTGCCGAGCACCTTGTGGAGGACCTCGTTGGACGCCTGGATCTTGCGGATGATCTTCGGCCCCCACTCCTTCGGCACGTGGCAGTCGGGACAGGTGGCGCGCACGCCCGAGCGGTTCGTGTAGTGGATCGTGTGCCGGTACTCCTTGAAGACGTTCTCCTCCATCTCGTGGCAGGAGATGCAGAACGGCTCGGTGTTGGTCACGCTCGAGCGCCCAGTTGAAGCCGCCCCAGAACACGATGCCGGCGGCGAAGAGCCCCAGCGCCGTCCACGGGCCGACGCGCCACACCCAGGCGGGGATCCACCGCCGCCAGCCATGCCGCTTGCTATCGAGTTCGTTCGCCATGGTCGTCGTCCCTATTGGGCCGGCTTGAACGTGTTCGCCACCAGCGGGTCGGCGTCGAACTGCGGGACGTGGCACTGCAGGCAGAAGTAGCGCCGCGTCGAGATGTTCAGCGATTCCTTGCCGTCGCGGTCGAGGTAGTGCGACCTCCCGACCGGTGTCGCGCCGGTCGTCGGCGCCGCGGTCTTCGCGTGGCACACCATGCACATGTTGACGTTCCGGGTGATCTGGTAGCCCTTGATGTTGTGCGGGATGATCGGCGGCTGCTGCGCGTAGTTCCGCGGCACCGGCCGGTCGTGGCGCTCCATCCGATAGGTGCCCGAGTGGTTCGACTCGGGGATCGGGGTATCGCCGCGGATCGGCTTCACCACGGGCGGCGTTGTCTGCGCGGCCGCCGAGCGCGAGAAGCGCGGCGAGCGCGGCAGCGAGGACGGCGGCGAAAACACGGTTTCGGATCATGGCCGCGCTCCTCACCCCTTTGTCACGCGCACGGCGCACTTCTTGAAGTCGGTCTGGCGCGAGATCGGACAGGTCGCATCGAGCGTGAGCTTGTTGACGAGGCGCCCCTCGTCGAAGAACGGCACGAACACCAGACCCTCGGGCGGTTCGTTCCGGCCGCGGATGTCGACGCGGGCGTAGATGTCCCCGCGCCGCGAGCTGACCCGGACCTCCATCCCGTTCAGCAGGCCGCGCTTCTTCGCATCCGCCGGGTGCATGTACACGACCGCCTCCGGGACCGCGCGATGCAGCTCGGGCACCCGGCGCGTCATCGACCCGCTGTGCCAGTGCTCGAGCACGCGGCCGGTGCAGAGCCAGAGGTCGTAGTCCTTGTCGGGCACCTCCGGCGGCGGCTCGTAGGGCACCGCGATCACGATCGCCTTCCCGTCGGGCTTGCCGTAGAACTTCACGCCTTCGCCTTTCTTGACGTAAGGATCGTAGTCCTCGCGGTAGCGCCACCGCGTCTCCCGGCCGTCCACCACCGGCCAGCGCAGCCCGCGCGCCTTATGGTAGACGTCGAATGGCGCGAGGTCGTGCCCGTGCCCGCGCCCGAAGGCTCGCGTATTCCTCGAACAGCCCCTTCTGGACGTAGAAGCCGAAGTGGCGCGCGTCGTCGTTGTCGAAGCCGGGCTGGAGCTCGGCGAGCGGGAACGCGTTCACCTGTCCGTTCGCGAACAGCACGTCGTAGAGCGTCTTGCCCTTGTACTCGGGCTTGGCCGCGATGAGCTCCGCCGGCCAGACCTCTTCGACCTTGAACCGCTTCGAGAACTCGACGAGCTGCCACAGGTCCGATCGCGCCTCGCCGGGCGGCTTCACCTGCTGCCGCCAGAACTGGGTGCGGCGCTCGGCGTTGCCGTAGGCGCCCTCCTTCTCGACCCACATCGCGGCCGGCAGGATCAGGTCGGCCGCCATCGCGGTGACGGTCGGATACGAGTCGCTCACCACGACGAAGTTGGCCGGGTTGCGGAAACCGGGCCAGATCTCGCCGTTGATGTTCGGGCCGGCCTGCATGTTGTTGTTGCACATCACCCAGTAGGCGTTCAGCTTGCCGTCCTTCAGCATCCGGCTCTGCAGCACGGCGTGATAGCCGACCTTGTCGGGGATCGTGCCGGCCGGCAGCTTCCAGATGTGCTCGGCCTCCGCGCGGTGCTTCGGATTGGTCACCACCATGTCCGCAGGCAGGCGATGCGCGAAGGTGCCGACCTCGCGCGCGGTGCCGCACGCCGAGGGCTGGCCGGTCAGCGAGAACGGGCTGTTGCCGGGCTCGGCGATCTTGCCGGTGAGGAGGTGGATGTTGTAGCAGAGCTGGTTCACCCAGGTGCCGCGCGTGTGCTGGTTGAACCCCATCGTCCAGGTCGACATGACCTTCACCTTGGGGTCGGCGTAGAGCTCGGCGAGCGCGACGAGCTTGCGCGCCGGCACGCCCGAGAGCTTCTCGACCTTCTCCGCGGTGTACTCGGAGACGAACTTCGCGTAAGAGTCGAAGTCGATCGGCTTCACGCTTTCAGCGTCCTTCGCGTTCTTCGCCTTCTGCTCGCGCGGGTCCTCCGGCCGCAGCCCGTAGCCGATGTCGTCGTTGCCGCGGACGAAGTTGATATGTTTCGATACGAAGTCCTTGTTCACGCGGCCGGTCGCGATGATGTGGTGCGCGATGAAGTTGAGGATCGCGAGGTCGGTATTCGGCGTGAAGATCATGTGCAGATCCGCGAGCTCGTGCCCGCGGTGCTGATAGGTCGAGAGCACGGCGACCTTGACGTGCGGGTGCTGCAGGCGCCGGTCGGTGATCCGCGTCCACAGGACCGGGTGCATCTCGGCCATGTTCGAGCCCCACATGACGAACGCGTCGGCCGCCTCGATGTCGTCGTAGCAGCCCATCGGCTCGTCCATGCCGAACGTGCGCATGAAGCCGGTCACCGCCGAGGCCATGCAGTGGCGGGCATTCGGGTCGAGGTTGTTCGACCGGAAACCCGGCCTTCAGCAGCTTCGACCGCGGCGTAGCCCTCCCACACCGTCCACTGGCCCGAGCCGAACATGCCGACGGTGGTCGGGCCGCCCTTCGCGAGCGCCTCCTTCCACTTCTCGGCCATGAGGTCGAAGGCTTCCTTCCACGACACCCGCGTGAACTCGCCGTTCTTGTCGTACTTGCCGTCCTTCTTCCTCAGGAGCGGCGTCGTGAGGCGGTCGGCGCCGTACATGATCTTCGAGAGGAAGTAGCCCTTGACGCAGTTGAGGCCCCGGTTCACCTCCGCTTCCGGGTCGCCTTGGGTCGCGACCACGCGGCCGTCCTGCACGCCGACGAGCACGCCGCAGCCGGTGCCGCAGAAGCGGCACGGGGCCTTGTCCCAGCGGATCCCGTCGGCAGCGCGTTGCGCGACGGCCGGCACTGCGGGCAGGGTGATCCCCGCGGCCGCAGCCGCTGCGGCGGCGGCGTTCGCCTTCATGAACTCGCGTCGGTCGATCGTCATGGCGCTTTCTCCTGGTTGTCGCCGTACTGGTAGACCATTGCGGCGCTCAGCACGCCCGCGAGGCTGTGCAGCTTCATGATGGCGTCGGCCGCGCTGCCTTCGGCAGTGTCCTCGGCGGTCACGACGAACCGCCCGTCTTGGGTCTCGGCGTGGATCTCGATCCCGCGCACGCGCTCGAGCCCGGCCCGCACCTCGTCGCGCCTGCCGGGCGCGGCGTGGACGACGGCGCTCGCGATGTCCATGACTCAGGCGGAGATGTCGATCGCGGACACCGGGCACACCGCGACGCATGCGCCGCAGCCCGTGCAGCGGTCCCGATCCACCACCGGTTCGCCAACGCCCCCCACGGTGAGCGCGAACCGGATCGCGCGCGCCTCGCAGCGCTCGCCGCACGAGCGACACACGACGCGGGCGCGTGCGAGACAGCCCTCGCCGATCGTCGCCTTCAGCGCCCAAGGCTCGCCAGTCGTGCGTTCGAGCGCGCGCGGGACGCAAGCGTCGGCACAGCGGCCGCAGAAGGTGCAGGCGCCCTTCGCAAAATCGACCTCGGGGAACCCGCCCGAGCCGCGGATGACGATGTGCTCGGGACAGGCGTCGACGCAGGCGTTGCAGCGCGTGCAGCGGGCGAGGAACTCGTCCTCGGCGAGCGCCCAAGGCATCGCAGGACGCCCGCGCGCCCGGCGTCCGGTGAGAAAGCCTCTCCTGGTCAAGCCGCTCATTGTTGTCGCTGGACGCTTCGGCTCAGAATACGCCGCCGGCGGGGGCGGGTCTTGCCCTACGTCAGTTCAGGAAAGGATAGTCCCGCACCGGCGAACAGGCAAACGCACGCGCGCTGGCGCGCCCACCACGCGACGTGCCGCAATAGGCGTTTGCCGGGCTGGGAGAAAAAAAGGCGGCGGGAAGCCAGCCGCCCTTGCGGACTTCGGCCGTCCCGCCGAACACCAGGAGGACTCCATGATGCCCGGGCGGGCGAGGCGCGTTCTGATCTAGGTCAAACTGGACGCAGAAACCTCGCCGGCGGCGGGTACGGACGGCGCGTCCAATCAGGCACTGCCCCACACCTCCCGGGCGGTCTCGACGACGAGCCGGAGCTTTGCCGCCTGGGACTCGCGCATGATCTCGTTGCCGTGCACCGTGCTCGAGAACCCGCATTGCGGCGAGAGGCAGAGCTGGTCGAGCGGCACGTGTCGGGAGGCATCGTCGATGCGGCGCTTGAGATCGTCCTTCGCTTCGAGCTCGCCGACCTTCGTGGTGACCAGCCCGAGCACGACGGTCTTGCCCTTCGGCACGAACCGGAGCGGCGAGAAGTCGCCCGAGCGAGAATCGTCGTACTCGAGGAAGTAGCCGTCGACCTCGAGGTCGCGGAAGAGCGCCTCCGCCACCGGCTCGTAACCGCCCTCGGCGACCCAGGCGCTCTTGAAGTTGCCGCGGCACAGGTGGACGCAGACCGTCATGTCCGCCGGCCGGCCCGCGATGGCGGCGTTGATCAGCTTCGCATAGCGGCGCGGAAGCTCGTCGGGATCGTCGCCGCGGGCTTTCGCGCCCTCGCGCAGCTTCGGGTCGCACAGGTAGGCGAGGTTGGTGTCGTCCAGCTGGACGTACCGGCAGCCGGCGTCGCCGAGCTCTCTCAGCTCCTCGCGGTAGCAGGCCGCGACGTCGTCGTAGAACGCCTCGAGATCGGGATAGGCATCCTTGCTGATCGCGGCGCGGCCGCCGCGGAAGTGCAGCATCGTCGGCGACGGGATCGTCACCTTCGGCTGCCGCTTCGTGACCGACTTCAGGAACTGGTAGTCGGCGAGCTGGATCGGCCGCGCGTGGCGGACCTTGCCCGTCACGTGCATCACCGGCGGCGCGAAGCTCACGTCGCCGCTCTTCCCGTGGAACTTCGCGGTGATGCCGCCGCGCGTCTCGACGCCGTCGAGCTGCTCGAGGAAGTCGATGTGGAAGTAGGTGCGCCGGAACTCGCCGTCGGTGATCCCCTGCAGGCCGAGGTCTTCCTGGAACTTCACGATGTCGCGGATCGCCGCGTCCTCGACCTTGCGAAGCTCGGCGCGTGAGATCGCGCCGGCCTGCGCCTTTTCGCGCGCGTCCAGCAGCTCCCTCGGACGGAGGAAGCTGCCGACGTGATCGGCGCGATACGGGGGCGTGGTGCGTTGGGACATCGTCGTGCTCCTTCTGTTCGAGGGGCCGAATGGTACGCGCTATGGCGGTGATTCGCGCCGCCGTGACGCTAGTCTTCGAGGGCCAAGCCGGAGTCGTCCACGCTGAACCGCCCCCCCGCGACCTTCTGCAGCCAGCGCGCGGTCTGGGCGAACCCTCCGAACGGGAAACAGTGCAGGCCGGCGACGCTCGCGCCCGCTTCCGACGCCGCAAGCCGCCACACGAGCTTCTCCGGTCCCTGCTGGGTCAGCAGCCGCGGCAGCGAGATCGGCTCGGAGCCGAGCGCGCGGATCGAGTTGCCGATCCCGCAGCGACGGGCGTAGCCGAGCAGCGTGCGAATCGTGGCGATGCCCGCAACGCCCACGCGCACCGGGACGGTGACCCCGCGAGCGCGCAGCCGCTCGACCCAGCCGACGACCGCGCGGCCGTCGAAGCAGAACTGCGAAACGACGAAAACGTCGAGCCCGTGGCGCGCGGCATAGGCGAGCTTGCGGTCGCACGCCGCTTCGATCGCGCTGCCGGCGATCCGCGGGTGACCTTCCGGGTAGCCGGCGATCCCGATGCTCCGGATGCCGTGCGCCTGGAAGAGCCCGGTCTCGAGCAGCTTGACGCTCGAGTCGTACGGCCCGACCGGCACGCGGCTGTCGCCGGCGATGACAAGCGCGCGCGTGACCTGGGCCTCGTCGCGCAGCAGCGCGAGAAACTCGCGCGCCGCCTCTTCGCTGGCGAGCCGGCGAGTCGCGATGTGCGGGACCGGGTTCAGGCCCGCCTGGCGCAACCGCTTCGCGACGCTGACGAGATGATGGTAGGGCGTGCCCGGAGGCGACGCCACGAAGACGTCGGTGCCGGGCGGTAGCCGCGCGGCATAGGCGTCGATGTCAGCGAGGTTCCGAGTCGAGGTCTCGATGGATGCGGCGCGCGCGAGCCGCACCACCGCCCCGCGGACGGCAGCCTGCGCCGGCACAGCCGGAGCGGTGACTTCGCGGATCCCGGTCATTCCCCGCCGCGCCTTTAGTCCCGCCGCCGCGAGATCACGTACGACTCGTCCCAGAACCACAGGCCGCCGTGCTTGTGCAAGACCTCGCCGGTGACCTCGAGATAGCGCGTGTGGCCGATGACTTCCTCCAGCCGGACGTCCTCGATCTGGCCGACATAGATCGCGGCATTCCAGGCGGCGAAAAGCGTGGAGGTGCCGATCGAGTCCGAGATTTCGGTGGGCAGCGTATGCATGTGGTAGCGGAAGAGCGACCGCGCGTCCGCGTAGGCGTTGAAGTTGAGGTTGCGCGCCGCGGACCCGAGCGAGTCCTTCACCGCCTTCAGGAGCTGGTGCCGGTCGTGCTGGAACGGGTTCTCGCCCGGCCACATGCCCTGCAGGATTTCGAGGCCGGGGTCGTTGCCATGGGAGTGGATGCCGAGCAGCCGGCCGCCGGAGGCCAGGCTCTTCGCGAGCGGTGCGATGACGCGCGCGGCCTTGAACTCGAGGGGTGCCCGCGCGCGGTAGGGCTGCGAGGCGATGACGAGGTCGTAATTGGCGGCCGCGCCGCCGCGCCGCGGGATGATCGGGTCGAGCAGGAAGCGATGGTCATCGCGGTAGATCACCAGCACCGCGGGCCGTTCGTACACCGGGTTGCCGCTCGCGGCGCTCACGTGTGCGCGCCAGTGCTCGGCGAGGAACGGTCCGAGCGCGGTGATCTGCTCCTCGAACTCGTGCCCGGTGGTGCCGGCGAGCGAGACCTCGTGCCAGACGAGGCTCGTCGCCGCGGTGACCGATCCAGGGACGAGCCACGGCGCCTCGCGGTAGTAGAGGTTGGTCATCACCAGCACCGTCGCCGGGTGCTCGAAGAACCGGTCGGGCATCTTCTCGAGCGCGAGCCGCACGTCCTCGAGGCTGATCTCCTTCCCAACGATGTAGAACGGCATCGTGGGAAACCGGCTGTGCATTGCGCGCATCGTCCGCGTGAGGACCGTGCCGTCGCCGACACCGGCATCGAAGAGGCGCACGGCGGGAGGCCGCGGGTGCAGGTTCGCGAGCTCCATCGCCACCCGCTGCGCGATCACCGCCTTTTCGGAGCAGGTGCTTACGAAGAGCAGGTATTTCTGGCGGTTGTCGAAGAACCGGAAGTTCCTGGCCGGGGATCCCCCTGTCGCGGGCGGCTTCGCGAGCGGCCGGCCGACCGCCGGCGGCTGAATCAGGAACGGCCGCTCGGCGCCATGCTCCGGGACGGGCGCGCAGGCGATGAACGAGCGGACCCGGTCGAAGGTGGTGGTGGTGATCCGGCCGCCTTCGCGCAAGCGGTTAACGAACTTGCCGTCATTCACCGCGAGTCGGCCGAACGTCGACTCCGCGACCCCGGTCCGGCGGCAGTAGTCGGTGATGTCGCGCAGGAGCGATTCCGCTTCCATCCCCTCCTCCTCGAGGCGCACGCGCTTTCGGTCGGAGTGTCGACCTCGCTCACCGCTGCTGTCAACCAACTCTTGTCCCACTTCAGAGGTGGGAAGGCGGTTGGGATCGTTCGTGGCTGTTGAATGTTATCAATAGGCTATGGCCATGGCGAACCTGGGGTTGCCGGATGAGGGTCGTTTCGTGGCATCTTTCCCACAGACTGCCCACAAGGCCGGTTCGCGCCGGCCCGCGGCGCAGGATGCGACGCTGCGCGGCGCGATGTACCCGCTCGGGACGAGCGCCGCGCGCACCTGCCTGGCGGCGCAGACTTACTGGTGGCGGAGGTTCGGCTCGCCGCTGAGGTCGAGATGCGGGAGCGCGGCATCTTCGGGTGCATCGCGGCGGAAGCGCCCGCCACCGAGCACGAGGTACCCGCCGTACGCAAGAAACCCCAGGAGCACCGCGTCGAGGGCCCAGACGAACAGATTGACGATCGCTTCCACGTTGCCGCCCAGCGTGATGCACTGCAATGAACCGCGTGGAGGCTACATGGCCTGAGCATACGGGGACCTTACCGCCGGGTCGTCCGTTTGGACGACCCCTTGCAGGCGTCATCCGGCGTCCGTGGCGGGACGCCGTTCCTACCTGCCGCGGACTGCCCGGTGCAGCGCCTCGGTCTCGGACGAAGGTTGCGCCCCCAGGGTCGCCGCGAGCATCTCGCGGCAGCGCCGGTACACTTCGAGCGCCTCGGCCCTGCGGCCGCGCGTGTGGAGGTACCGCATGATCCGCAGGTAGATGCGCTCGGCCGGAGGCTCGAGGTCGACGGCGCGCTGGTAACAGGCAAGCGCGGCGTCGGCACGCTCGCTTCGCTCGAGGAACTCGCCCGCGCGCTCGACGAGCACGAGGTAGCGGTTGCGCAGGCGCTCTCGCACCGGCTGCACCCAGCCGTCGTCGTCCGAGGCGAGGAGCGGCCCGCGATAGAGGCGCAACGTGCGGTCGAGGAGCTCCGCGAGGGGCATCCCCGGCGCCCGCGCCGAGCCGCGCAGCGCCTCCTCGGCGCGTCCGGCCAGCCGGTCGAACGCGAGCGCGTCCACCCACATCACCTCCGGGTTCAGCGCGAGCTTGCCCGCCTCGAGCACGATCGCGTCGTCGCGCCCGAGCAGCCGCCGCAGCCGGTGCAGCGTCACGTCGAACGACCGCTTCGCCTGGTCGCCGTCCGCTTCCGGCCACAGCGCCTGCATCACCGCCGTCACGCCGACGTCGCGCCCGCCGAACGCGACCATGCACTTCAGCAGCTCGACCGGCTTGCGCTGTGTCTTCGCCGCGCCGTTGAGCGCGTCGGCGCCGATCGCGAGCTCGAACACGCCGAGCGCGCGCACGCGGATCCGCCACGGCCAGCGCTCTTCTTCGGGCGAGGGCGGTGCGAGCCGCCAGCGCGTGACGAGGTCGGTCGCGAACTCGCGCTCGATTCCGCGCTCGAGCGCGCGCGCGGCGAGCCGGGCGAGGGTCGCCGGCAGGATGAACGGCAGCTGCGGCACACACCCCGCTTCGCGCGCGAGGCTGAGCGCCTCGCGCAGCCTCGCGTCCGCCGCCTCGTTTTCGTTGAGCTGGCACCGGGCCGCGCTCTCGAGCAGCAGCGCACAGCACTCAGTCGCCGGGAGACGGCCCGCGCGCGCGTCCGCGATCGCCGCATGGAGCTCGGCGCAGGCGGCCTGCGCGTCCCCGCGCTCGAGCAGCACTTGCGCGAGATTGGCCCGCCAGATCGGTCTGAAGAGGGGAAACGCCTCGCCCGCGAGCAGCACGGCGCGCGCTGTCGCGAGCGCGCGATCGAGGTCGCCTTCGAGCAGCCTGATGTAGATCTCGTGCGTGGCGATGTGGCTCGGGTACGGCGGCAGCGGGTCCGCCAGACCCTGCAGGCGGTCGTGGTACTGGCGCGCCCGGGCGACGTCGCCGACACAGAATGCGAGCCTCGCACCCAGGTGCCACGCCGCGGCAAGGTGTTTCGTCGATCCGCTCTCGGCGCCGAGCCGTTCGGCGCGGGATTGCGCTGCGGACGCGGCGTCGAGGTCGCCGATCTGCAGGTGGTAGTAGCCGCGGTACGCCTGGAGCTCGAACCGGTCGATCGCGGCCGCGTCCTCGCGCGAGGCGAGCGCATGCGTCGCGGCGACGAGCACGCCCATGCGCCGGATCTCGCCGTGGGAGAGCCGGACCGAGAGCGCGAAAGCGGCCATGCGCATGCGCAGGCCCGCATCGTCGAGGGTGCGCGCGAAGAGCTCCGCCCGGGCGGCCCAGTGCTCGACGAGCGGATGGTGCGGCGGGAACTGCCGCACCTGGTGGAACTGCCAGATTACTCGTGCCTCGACCACCGGGTCGACGAACACCGGACCGGCCGCAGCGAGCCGCTCGACGGCCGCGACCCAGCGCCCCGCGTCGGTCGACGTCACGCTGGTCCGCAGGAGCCACGCGCCGGCGGTGAACGCGCCCTCCGGGTCGCCCTGCGCCTCGAACTGCTCGAACGCGCGCTCGAGGGGCGTCCGCCAGCCGTCCTCCCCTCCTACCATCCGGCACCAGCCGTGCCGGAAGTTGAGCCAGGGATCCTGGTCGCGGATCGCCGGCGGGACGAGATCGATCAGCTCGCGGAGCAGCCCATGACGCCTATGCCGCGCGAGCCGGTCGCCCTCCCGGCGCAAGAGATCGGAGAGCGAAGCCCAGTCCGCGGCCGCTGCGAAGAGGCGGCCGGCGGCTTCCGCATCGCCCCTGGCGGCGGCGAGCCGCGCCGAAAGCGCCCGGACTGCGTCCAGCTCGCCGGCGTCGAACACGGATCGGGCGCGCGCCTGCAGGAACTCGCGGAACAAAGGGTGGTACTCGTAGACGATGCCGCCGCTCTCTTTGCGCTCCACGAAGAGGTGGGCGCGATGGAGCTCCTCCAGCAGCTCGCCGGCGCGCGGCTCGCCGGAAACCGCCTCCGCCATGCCGGCCGTCAGGATCGGCAGGAACGCCGTGCGGAGCACGAAGGCGCGCACGCCCTCCGGCGCCTTGTTGAAGACCTCCACCGCGAAATAGTCGCAGACGGCCGCCGGCGGCGCGTCGCCGGGCTTCGGTAGCGCGAGCCCCTGCGCGAGCGCGCGCGCGAGCAGCACGATACCGGCGGCCCAGCCGCGGGCGAGCTCGTGGAGGGCGTCGAGCCGGCCGTCCAGATCGATGCCGCGCATGGTCGCGAGCGCGGCCGTTTCGTCGCGCGTCAGGCGCAGGTCCGGAAAGCCGATGGCCGTCAGCTCGGCCGCGGCGAGCCAGCGCGCGAGCGGCGGCGGGGGCGAATCCCGGCTGGCGACCACCACGAGAACACCCGGCGGCGCGGACGCGAGCAACGCATCCGTCGCCTCATGTACCGGGGAGTCCGCCGGCAGCGCCTGGTAGTTGTCCAGGACTACGACGAGCGGCGGCTCGACCGCCGCAAAGAGGCGCTCGAAGAACCGCCGGCCGAAGAGGCCCACGGTTGCGCGGTGACCGTCGTCGAACGGCGGCAGATCGGCCGCGGGGCGGCCCAAGCGCGCCGCCGCGACGGCGAAGTTGAAGAAGAAAGAGGCCGGCTCGGCGTCGCCCGCGTCGAGCGAGAACCAGAGACAGGGCAAGTGCCGCGTCTCGAGCCAGCTCGCGACGAGCGAGGTCTTGCCGGCGCCGCCGGGTGCGGAGATCCAGACCGCTCCTGCGCTTGCGCGCCTCATCGAGCTCGGCGAGCAGGCGCTCGCGTGCGCAGCAGCTCGCCGGCGGATGGCCGGATGAGCTTCGCGATCGGCCGCGATCTCTCCTTCATGTTGTTGTTCGGATCCTGCTCGAGCGACAGCATTGCGGGCCCCGCTCCCCCGCCGGATCCGCGCGCCAGCACGGCTTCCCCTCGGCGCACAGAATCCCGCGCGTTCGATCGTAGACCTTCCGGGCGGCGCCCGCCACCGGGCCTACGAACTAGTGCGAATCGCCTACAAAATCCCTGCCGGGCGCTTCAGCACTCGGCCGGGCACGTCTTCTCGACGACCACGGGTCGTGCATCCCTCGCGTCTACCGGGCCAATCGAGATCACGGTCGCCAGCGCAGGTTGATCCGGAGAGACTTGTGCTTCACGCAGGTGGCCCCGTGTCGGGCCGATCGCCAAGTCCAAGTGATGGTTCGAACGTCGCGCCTGCAAGAGCGACTGATCTGTCGGCTCGTGTGCGATGCCCACGACCACCAGCCCAGCTATGATGAGCAGACACACTGCGCATTTGAGCCAGGCTACGTAAGGCGGCTCGTATTTGTAAGCCTCGACCAATCTGCGTCTTTCCTGTTGTGTGATCATCTGATGACTCCCAAGTCGTCGGCACGATGCGTCGCAAGCTTCCGCGGATGCATCAGAATGCCTGGATGTGCTCTTCGGGCGCGCTGTTCGTGGAAGGACTGCCGAACTTCGCCGGGAAGTAATCGATCGCAACCCCAGCGTCGGTCCTGTCATCGTTCTGCGGTGCTGTCAGACGCGCGGCGTTCGATTCTCTATACGGCCAGTCCGTGGCCAACATAAGAACCAGGACGAGCACCGAGATGCCGCCCGCGAATTTCAGCCGCCTCTTTCCTGTGACCTGATCCGATGCCTTCGTGCTGGAATGTTCCAGTGCATTTCGACGTCCGTCCATGATGTCACCCCCTCCTAAAATGCTCGATTGGGAATGTGGATTACCTCGGCCAGCGACTGACATAACCGGGCACTTGGCAAGAAAATTCCCGAAATCGGTCATAATCGTTTGGGGAATAAAAAGCGGGGAGGAGCGGTCTTGTATTCAGCCCCGAAGAAGAGGGGGGCAGGGAGCTCAATCGGCGGGACGCGTTTCGAGACCGGTGTGATGGCTCATCTGGACGCCGCTTACAATCTGGCCCGCTGGCTGACACACGACGAGCGCGATGCCGAAGACCTGGTTCAGGAAGCCTGTCTGCGCGCGTTCAAGTTTCTCGAGACCTTTCGAGGCGGGAATAGTCGCGCTTGGTTTCTCGCGATAGTGCGCAATGCGTATTACAGCGACAGGAAGAAAAACCGTTCGCAGGCCCTGAATGTGCCGTTCGATGAGGAACGTCTGGACGAAGACGGCAGCGCCAATGTCTTCTGGACGGCGGGCAAGAGCGAAGATCCCGTCCGCGACCTCGAGCGGGAAGAGGCAAAGCGACTCGTCCGCGAGGCGCTCGATGAGTTACCCGAGGAATTTCGCGAAGTTATCGTGTTGAGAGAACTGGAAGACTTGTCATATCAGGACATCGCGCGAATCGTGCAGATTCCGCTCGGTACGGTCATGTCGCGCCTATCACGCGCGCGCAAGTTGCTTTATCAGGCCGTACAGCAGGTGCAGCAGGAGTCAAAACATTGAACTGCGCGCAGGCACGAACCGTTATCGAGTGCTACGCCGACGGCGAGGTCGATGCTTTGACGAGCGCGACGTTCGAGCAGCACCTGGAGCATTGCGCGGGGTGCCAGCGCGCGCTCGAGCGCTTGAACTCACTGAGCTTGTTGATCAAAGAAGCCGCGCCTTATCGCGCAGCTCCGGATCGGCTGTCGCGGCAGATTCGTGCTCGTGTACTGGAGCGGAACGCTGCTGCACCGCGTAAAGCGGCCAGTGCATGGTGGCATTGGTTGCGGCCAGCTGCGCTCGTTGCTGTAACGGCTGCTCGTAACGTGGATCGCGGCCGCCGCAGCTGAAGCGCCCGCCGACAAAAGAGCTCGTTGCAGAAGAGGTCATCAGCGGTCATGCGCGTGCGACACTCACCGGCCATGTAGCCGATGTGGCGTCTTCCGAGCGCCATACGGTTAAACCGTGGCTGAGCTCAAAGCTCGATTTTTCGCCGCCGGTCACCGATCTCGCGACTGAAGGATTTCCGCTCGTCGGTGGTCGTCTCGACTACCTCGACAGCCGGCCCGTTGCGGTATTGGTTTACCGGCGGCGCCAGCACGTGATCGATCTCTTCATCTGGCCCTGACAACGAGGAGAGGTCTATCACTACCTCTCTGGCGCTTTCAAAGCGAGGCTACCAGGTCCTGCATTGGACTGATCGCGGCATGACTTTCTGGGCGATCTCGGATCTCAACGCGGCCGAGCTGAAGACGTTTGGCGAGCGATTCTCTGCAAGAGTAGCGAAGTCTGCTCTCGCAAGCGCGCGCCGCTTCTCGGCTGCGGAATAACGACGTCATCGCGACAAAGACGCTTGAAAGTGACCGTAGCGCCAGTCGAGAACGCTTCGCAGTCGACCGAGTCGCATCCATGGCAACTTCTTAGTTGTGATCGGCGCGCGAGCGCGGCGCTACTTCATGAACCCCGGGAGATAGGTCGCGAGCGCCGGGAAGGCGACGAGGATCGCGAGCAACACGACGAGCGCCGCCGTGAACGGCGAGACACCCCGGAACACGGTGCCGATGGAGAGGTGCCGGATGAGGTTCTTCACCACGAAGATGTTCATCCCGACCGGTGGGCTGATGAGGCCGATCTGGACGACGACCACCACGATGATGCCGAACCAGATCGGGTCGTAGCCGAGCCCGGTCACGACCGGGAAGAAGAGCGGCACCGTGAGGAGGATCATCGACAGCTCCTCCATCGCGGTGCCGAGCACGACGTAGATCACGCAGATCGCCACGATCACCAGCCACGGGGTCGCCTGGAACTGGCTCGCGAAACCTTTCAGGTCGGCGGGCATCGTCGTGTAGTTGATGAAGTTGGCGAAGATCAGCGCGCCGATGAGGATCATGAACAGCATCGAGGTGGTGCGGGCGCTCTCGACCAGCACCTCGGCGAGCACCTTCCACGTGAGCGCGCGCCGCGCGAGCGCGAAGAGGAACGCGCTGCCCGCGCCGATGCCGGCGCCTTCGGTGGCGGTGAACGCGCCGGCATAGATGCCGCCGATGACCAGCACGAACAGCGCCACGACCGGCCAGACGTGCTTCACGGACTCGATCCGCGCCGCCGCGGAGGAACGCTCGCCCGGCGGGCCGGCCCGAGGATCGCGCCAGGTGATCCAGACCACCGCGAGGCACAGGAGCGCCGTGGCGATTAGACCGGGAAGGATGCCGCCGACGAACAGCTTGCCGATGTTCGTCTCGGTCATGATGCCGAAGATCACCATGATCGTCGACGGCGGAATCAGGATCCCGAGCGTCCCGCCGCCGGCGATCGACCCCGCCGCGAGCGCGTCGCTGTAGCCGAACTTGCGCATCGACGGGTAGGCGACCTTCGTGAACGTCGCGGCGGTGGCGATCGACGAACCGCAGATCGCGCCGAAGCCCGCGCATGCAACCACCGTGGACATCGCGAGCCCGCCGCGGAGGTGTCCGAGGAACACATAGGCCGCCCGGTATAGCTCTTCGGACATACGCGCCCGCACCACGAAGTTGCCCATCAGGATGAAGAGCGGAATGACCGACAGCGTATAGTTCAGCCCGGTCTCGTAGGTCGTCTGGCCGATCATCGCCGCCGCGGCGTTGAAGTTCACCTTGTAGGCGAACCCGAAGAATCCGACGATCCCCATGGCGAACGCCATCGGCACCCGCAGGAACGCGAGCGCGAGGAAGGCGGCGAACCCGATGAGCGCCTCGGTCAAGGACCCCCTTCCTCGACGAAGTGACGGTGCGGGCGGCGGAACGCGAGCACGAGGAGCGCGACCGCGCTGAAGGCCATCAGGAGGCTCATCGAGTAGGTCAGGTACGCGAGCTTGATCTTGAGCTGGGCGGTGGTCTCGCCGGCGCGGTCCATGTGCTCGGCGCGCAGCCACAGCCGCCACGCGAGATAGCCGGTGCAGGCGACGCCGATCGCGCACGCGACCACGTGCTGGATCCGGAACAGCCAGTCGGGCGTCATCGGATCGAAGAGATCGACCGTGACATGGTCGTTGCGCAGGGAGACGAGCGGCAACCCGGCGAAGATCAGCGCGGCGAGGAGGATCTCGGTGAGCTCGAACCCGCCGGGGAGCGGCTTGTTGAGGAAGTAGCGCCCCACGACGTCGACGCAGGTGAGGAGCATCAGGCAGAACATCACCACCGCGGCGACGTACCCGAGCGTCGGCACGACCGCGCGGTCGAACCAGGCTAGCGGCTGGCGGGGCTCGGTCATCGCGCGGCTCGGGCGAGGAACCGCGGCGCCGCGGCTTGCGGTTTGCGGCCGGCTACTTCTTCTGCAGCGTGGCAATCTCGGCGCGCAGCGCCTTCAGCACCGCGTCGCCGTCGACGCCCTTCGGCTTCGCCTTCTTCTCGACCCACTCCCGCTCCAGCGGCTCGGTCTTCGCCTTGATCTCGGCCACGAGCTGAGGGCTCGCCGCGATGATCGGGATCTTCGCCTCGCGCACGGCGGCCTCGCCTTTCGCGTCGGCGGCGTCCCACGCGAGCCCGGAGCGACGCGCGAGCGCTTCGCCGAGCAGCGGCTGGAGCGCCTTGCGGTCGGACTCCGAGATTGAGTTCCACTTGGCCGGGTTCGCGATCCAGGCGAAGGCCACGTTGTAGAGGCCGCCCGGAACGTAGGTGATGTACTTGATCAACGGCACGAGCTTGAAGGACGCCGGCGACTCCTTGGGGAAGAACACGCCGTCGGCCACCCCCGTCGACAAGAGCTCGTAGCTCTCCGGCGCAGGCTTCAGCATCGGCACCGTGCCGAGCGCCTTCGCGATGTCGTTCACCAGTCCGCCGCCGATGCGAATCTTGAGACCGTCGAGGTCCTTGAGCGAGCTGATCGGCCGCTTGGTGTTGTACATCTGGCCCGGGCCGTGGGTGAACACGCCGAGCAGCACGACGTCCCGGTACTCGTTCGCCTTGGCGAGCATGCGGTCGTAGATGCGCTGGTAGGCGACCGAGGTGACCTCGGAGGTGTCACCCATGAACGGGAACTCGGGCGCGTCGCTGAGCGCGAAGCGTCCCGGGGTGTAGCCGTTCACGATGAACGACAGGTCCATCAGGCCGTCCTTGACGCCGTCGACCGTCTGCACCGGGCCCACCGGGGCTTTGGGCAGCACGTTGCACTTGACCCGGCCCGAGGTCGCCTTCTCGAAATCGGCGCACAACGGCACGAGCATGGTCGCGGTGAGCGGATGCCCGGGCGACACCCACGAGCTGGCGTTGAGCGTTACCTGCGCCGCCGCGGGGAGCGCCGCAAGCGCGGCGACGGCGACGGTCGCGATCCGGAGGACTGAAACCATGGCGACTACTCCCGTGGTTGGTTCGGGGGGCGCATTCTTGATGTCATCCCGCAGCGCTCTTGCGTGGCGAAAGACAGCCGCGCGTAGCCTACCCCATCGGCCGGACCAGGGCCAGCGCGCGGGGCTCAACCGGCCGGCCGGAACAGCTTGCAGGCCGCGGCCACGCAGTCGAGGATCGCCTGCTGGTCGCCGACCTGGTTCGCGAGCAGGAGCACGAGCTGGGCGTTCAGCTCGGCCGACTGGGCCTCGGTCAACCCCTCGTGCGCTGCAACGAGCGCGGCGTAGAAACCGTCGGGATCGGGGATGTTGGGATCGACCTTCATAGACAAAGCGCCTTCCGCAGGACGACCTCGGCTTGCGCCGGCGTCGCGTTCGGCAACAAGGCCGCGAGATAGAGATCCGGGCGCACGAGCGCGAAAGTGTCGGCCTCCGCCTTCAGCACCGCTTTCAGCTTGCCCTCGGGGTCGCCGATCCCGCCCGGTCCGCACACGAAGAAGCGAAACGGCAGGCCGGTCGCCTCGACCTGGGCAAAACCCGCGACGTCGTGTCCGCTCGTCGGGGCGTACAGAATGCCGATGAACACCGTGCCGACCGATTGCGCGAGCCCGACGAGCGTCGAGCGCGAGCCGTCGGGCAGCGTGATTGCCACGTTCGGCAGCGACCAGCCCGCGCCGGAGACCGCTGGCGAATCCGGGTAGGGGTTGCCGATCGACATGCGTCCGGTGTTCACCAGCGCTCGCGCGAACATGTATTCCCGCGCCAGCCCGAGCGCGGCGTTGCGCAGCGTACGCTCGGCAGGCGACTGCGGAGCGAGAAAGCGCGCGGTGCGACTGGTGACCTCGAGGTTCTGCTTCGCGGCAGGCTGCCGCTCGGCGTCGTAGGTGTCGAGGAGCGCCTCCCGCGCCCCGCGCTTCAGGACGAGCGCCAGCTTCCAGCCGAGGTTGTACGCATCCTGGATGCCGGAGTTCCCGCCGCGCGCGCCGAACGGGCTGACGACATGCGCCGCGTCGCCGACGAAGAACACGCGGCCGAGCCGAAAATCGTCGAGCAGGTGGTCGCGGTAGGCGTAGGGTCCGACCCAGACCAGCTCGAACTCGATGTCGCCGAGATGCGCGCGCAGCCGCTCCTCGGCGACCTCGCGCCGGCTCACGTACTCGGGGTCGCAGTCGGGCGCCATCTGGTAGTCGAGCCGCCAGACTTCGTCGCCCATCAGGTGCTGCCACACCGCGCGGTTCTCGTTGAACGGCGCCTCGACCCAGGTCCAGCGCTCGGTCGGAAAATGCTTCCTGAAGCGCACGTCGGTGATGCACCAGCGGTCGACGATGCGCGAGGTGTGGGTCTCCAGACCGAGCCCCTGCCGGATCGGCGAGTTCACGCCGCTCGCGTCGACGAGCCACTCGGCCTCGAGCGTGTACGGGCCGGCGGGCGACTCGACCATCGCCGTGACGCACTCGAAGGTCTGCGTGACCTTCGTGACCCGGTTTCTCCAGCGCAGGTCGCACCGGCCGAGCTCCAGGATGCGGTCGACCAGGAACCACTCGACGTAAAACTGCTGCAGGTTGACGAACGGCGGCTGCTCGGAAGGGCTCGCCGACCGGAGGTTGAACGAGTAGACCACGTCGTCGCCGGCAAGCGTTTTGGCCTCGGACCAGGTAACGCCCTTCTCCCGGATGCGCGGGTAGGTGCCGAGATGCGCGAACACCTCGAGCGTCTTCTGCGCGTAGACGATGCCCCGCGAGGAGGCGCCGCGCACGCCGATCGTGTCGTCCTCGTCGAGGAGCACCGAGTCGACGCCGCGATTGGCGAGGTCGCAGGCAAGCGTCAGCCCGGAGAGGCCGCCGCCGACGATGACGATCGGGTAGCGCCGCCGCGTCCCGCGGACGAGCTCGGGCGGGGGAACAAATGGGTAGACCGGGAGCTCGTACCCGCCGGTCCAGGCTGGCTGCTCGGCCAGGGGTCGACTCCCGCGTTACTGTCCGTCCCCGACGGGCACCCAACGGTGCTTCGCGCGCTCGCGGATCAGCGCTTCGACCCCGTCGATCGTCGGCGTCGCGACGCCCGCCTTCCGCCCGAGCTCACACACCGCAGTCACGATCGCGTCGATCTCGAGCGGGCGCCCCTTCTCGATGTCCTGGTGCATCGAGACCTTTGCCGCGCCGAGCTTCCTCGCCAATGCGAAGCGCTCTTCGATGGTGACGTTGATCCGGGCGCCGAGGGCCTCGGCCACCTGCATCGCCTCGACCATCATGCGGCGGATCAGCGCCAGCAGTCCGCGGTTCGCATTGATCTCGCTCATCAGCGCGCCAGTGAGCGCAGCGACCGGGTTGTACGACGTGTTCCCGATGAGCTTCGTCCAGACGTCGTCGCGGATGCGCTCCGAGAGCCGTGCCTCGAGCCCGGCAGCGTCGACCGCCGCGCCGATCGCCGCGAGGCGCGGCGTCATCGCCCCGTCGAGCTCGCCGAGGATGAGGGTGCCGCCGCTCGTGTGATGGATGAGCCCCGGCGCGATCACCTCCGCCGAGGCATGCACGACGCAGCCGACCAGATGCCTTGGATCGAGCGCCCGGAGCATTCCGCCGTCGGGGTCCAGGCACTCGATGCTCGCCCCGTCGAACCGTCCTCCCTGGCGGCAGAAATACCACCAGGGGATGCCGTTGATCGCGGTGATCACCGCGGTGTCGGGCGCAAGGAGCGGCGCGAGCCGCGGCAGCATCGGACCGATCGAGTACGCCTTCAGCGCGACCAGGACCGCGTCCTGCGGGCCGAACTCGCCGGGGTTCTCGGACGCCGCGAGCTTGAATCGCCGCACGCCGTCGGCGTCCTTCAGCCCCAGACCCTCGGCTCGGATCGCGGCCAGATGTGCGCCGCGCGCAACGAGGCTCACGGCATGTCCGGCGGCGGCGAGCTTCGCGCCGAGCACCCCGCCTACCGATCCGGCGCCTACGATGCAGAACTTCATGCGGCGGTCACCCGCCGCTCGGCCTTCTCGCGCGTCCAGGCCGCGCACTCGGCGCGCGCCGAGCGCGCCTGCTCTGCCAAGTACCGCTCGTCGCCGACGAACGCCGTCAGCTCCAGCCGAAAGCCGTTCGGGTCGAAGAAATAGATCGATTTGACGAAATGATGGTCGGTGATCCCGATCACCTCGATGCCGTGCGCCTCGAGCCTCACCCGAGCCGCTTCGAGCTCGGCGACCGACCCCACGCGAAGCGCAATGTGGTTCACCCAGCCCGGCGTGTTGGGGCTGGGCGCCGCGGCGGTATCATCGCCCAGATCGAAGAACGCGAGACAGGAGCCGTCGGTCATCCGGAAAAAGATATGCACGTAGGGACAGTATTCGCCCGTGGACGGGACGTGGTCGGACCGGATGACATGCACGAGCGGCAGCCCGAGGATGTCCTCGTAGAACCGGCGCGTCTCTTCCGCGTCGCGGCAACGCCAGGCAAAGTGATGCAGGCCGTGGATCGGGACGCAATCCGCCATGGCAACTCTCGGTGACGCCGGCAGGAAAGAGGGTCTAGTGTGCCGTATTTGCGACACGGCGGGCACCCTTCCGCGTCCGGCTGCAGGCGACAGGGATCGGCGCACAAGACGTCCCGTACAATCGTCCTTGCCATGCTCACGTTCATTCGCAACGAGTTCAACCGCGACGCCGCCCTGCGTGTCGCGAAGGGGCTGGGCGCATGTGCGGTGGGCATCGCACTCGCCGCGCTGTTCGCCCAGACGACGCTCTTCGATCGGCTCTCGAGCTGGCTCTACGACTCGCTGCAACGGTCGATGGGCCGGATCACGGACCTGGACAACGTGCTCGTGCTGGACGTGGACGAGGAGTCGCTCCGGCGGATGGCCCAGTCGATGGGCCCGTGGCGAACCGATCGCGAGGTCTACGCCGGCGTGGTGCGCTACCTCGAGGCGCACGGCGCGCGCGCGATCGCCTTTCACCTGCTGATCGCGGATGAGCGCCCGGGGGACGATGCGCTCGCGGCGGCGCTCGGCCGCACTACGGTGCTCGCCGCCGCCGGGCTGCCCGTGGCTTTCGAGGCGCCACCGACCTATCAGCGGCAGCTCGCGGAGTTGGCGTACGCGCAGACCCCGCCCTGGAACGGCGCGCCGTGGCGCGTCGATGCGCAGCGCGTCCCGTACGCGAGCTGGGCGTACCTGCGGCTGCCCGCCGAGTCGCTCGCGGCCGGCGGCCGGGCCGGCGTCGGTGTCGTCAACCTGAAACCGGACGAGGATGGCGTGCTGCGCCGGATCGCCCTCTTCCACGGGACCCAGGGTTATGTTCTGCCCAGCCTGCCGCTCGCTACGCTCGCGGCCGCGGACCCAGCGCTCAACCCGCTCCGGGTCGAGGACGGCACGCTGTACCTGCGCCGCGCCGCGATCCCGCTCGACAGGTACGGCGAGGTGGCGCTGCGGTTCCCGGTGAACGTCGAGGACCTGCGGGTGATCCCGTTCTATGAGGCCGCGGCAGCGGCGAGCGGCACCCCGGGCAGCCGGTGGCTCGCACGCGACGTCGCCGGTAAGGTGATCTTCATCGGCAGCGCGAGCGCGTTCGCTGCCGACTACGCCTTCACCCCGGTCGGACGGCTCTCCGGGCCGCAGATCGCCGCGCTCGCGTATGCGAGTCTCGCGGCCGGACAGATCGCGACCCAGGCCGGGCTCACAGTCGACGGCCTGCTTCTCCTCGGCGCGCTCTTCGTACCGCTGCTGCTCATGCGGAGCGCATCGACGCCCGCGCGCGAACGTTCCTGCTCGCGTTCGTCGCGACGCCGCTCGCGCTCGCCGGCGCCGGGGCGGGGCTGTACGCGATCGGGATCCAGTCGAATTGGTTGTTCGGCGTCGTCGCGAGCCTGGTCTCGCTCGCCGTCGTGTTCTCGGTGTGGCTGTACGCCGTGGGCGACGAGCGGCGGCGGCTGCGCTACGAGACGCGTCGCCGAGCGCCAGGCCAACCGCCTGAAGAGCGAGTTCCTGAACCATCTCACCCACGAGCTCAGGACACCGCTGACGGCGATCATGGGCTTCAACAAGCTGAACCAGTTCACCGACGATCTCGGTCGCGAGTCGCGGATCCACAATAGTGCGATCATCGGCCGCAACTGCGAGCACCTGCTCGCACTGATCAACAACAACCTCGATCTGGCGAAGATCGAGGCCGGGACGCTGGTGATCGCCCCGGTGCCCGAGGACGCGGAGCAGCTGGTTCGCGACGTGGTCGCGACCATGCAGCCGCTCGCGGACGACAAGCGGCTGCGGCTGCGGTTCACGCGTGGCACCGTGCTGCCGCCGGTGCTCCTGCTCGACGCGTTCCGGGTGCGGCAGATCCTGATCAACCTGTTGTCGAACGCGCTGAAATTCACCCAGAGCGGCACGGTGGAGCTCGTCGCCTCGTGGCACCTCGCGGCCCTCCAGATCGAGGTCCGCGACACCGGTCCCGGCATTCCGGACGAAGCCCTGGCCCGGGTCTTCGAGCCGTTCGAGCAGGCCGACGCGAGCATCGCGCAGCGCTTCGGCGGCACCGGGCTCGGCCTGGCGATCACGCGCAACCTGGTGTCGCTGATGAACGGCACGATCGAAGTCGAGTCGAAGCGCGGCATCGGCTCGACCTTCCGGGTGCGGATCCCGAGCGAGGCCGCGGCCCGGCCCGAGACGGTGCGGCCGATCACCGAGGCGCTCGCCGCGCGCGAGCCGCTCGCCGGGCGGGTGCTGGTCGGCGAGGACAACGATGACATCCGCACCCTCGTCGAGGTGTTCCTCACCCGGCTCGGCGTGGAGTCCCGCGCGGTTGCGAACGGCTTTTCGGCCGTCGAGGTCGCGCTGTCGGAGCGCTTCGATGTCGTCCTCCTCGACATGGAAATGCCGGTGATGAACGGCTACGAGGCAGTGCACGTGCTGCGCACGCGCAACTATACCGGGCCGATCCTCGCCTTCACCGCGCACCACGAAGGTCTCGAGGCCGACCGCGCGCTGGCGGCGGGCTGCGACGGGATCGTCTTGAAGCCGATCTCGCTCGAGGGACTGCGCAACGCGCTGCGGCCGCTGCTGCGGGAGCCGCGCAAGCAGGCCGATGCGCCGGGGCGGTCAGCCGACGGCGGCCTGCGGTCGTGAATCTGGGGCCCGGGCGCCGGAAGCGCGGAGGCCATTCGCGGCACGATCGGACTTTTTGCCGCGCCGCCGACCAACCCTGAAAACTACAATCTCCCATGATGGCACTCTCACGTCACAGCGTCCGGATTTCGAACGAGCTTCGCGGCCTGATTCCGAGGTTTCTCGCGAACCGCCGGGACGAGCTCAAACGGCTGCGCGTGGCGGTCAGGCAAGGCGATTTCGAGGAGGCGCGACGGATCGGCCACACCCTCAAGGGCGCCGGCGGCGGCTACGGCTTCGACGAGATCACCCGCATCGGCACCGTCATCGAACGGCACGCGGCCTTGGGCCAGGATATCCACGGGCCGGTCGAGGAGCTTGCCGAGTACCTCGATCTCCTCGACGTCACCTACGACTGAGGCGCGGCATCGCGCGCCTCCATCCCCCAGGATTCATCCCATGCGCATCGCGATCCTCGAGGACGACCCCTCACAGGCCGACCTCGTCCGGGTCTGGCTCGCAGGCGTCGGCCATGCCTGTCACACCTTTCACCGCGGGCGCGAGTTCCAGCGCGTGATGACGCGCGACAGCTTCGACCTGCTGATCCTCGACTGGGAGCTCCCCGACGTCAACGGCGACGCGGTGCTCGCGTGGGTGCGCGCGAACGTCCGCGACAATGTGCCGGTGCTGTTCGCCACCGCACGCGACAGCGAGCAGGACATCGTCCGTGCGCTCAATGCCGGGGCCGACGACTATCTCGTCAAGCCGCTGCGCAAGCAGGAGCTGCTCGCGCGGGTGGAAGCCCTGGGCCGCAGATCGCGCCCGCAGCCGCGGGCGACCGAGACGATGCGCATCGGCGCGTTCGAGATCGATCTCGACCGGCGCTCGGTGCTGCGGTCCGGGGAGCCGGTGGAGCTGACCCAGAAGGACTTCGACCTGGCGGTGTTCCTCTTCCGCAACGTCGGCAACCTGGTCTCGCGCGGTCACATCCTCGAGTCGGTCTGGGGTCGCAGCCCCGACCTCAATACCCGCACGATCGACACCCACGTGAGCCGCCTGCGCGCGAAGCTCGGCCTCGTGCCGGCGAACGGATGGCGGCTCACGGCCGTCTACCAGCACGGCTACCGCCTCGAAACCGTTACCGTGGAAGCCGCCAACGGCGCGCCCGCCGGGCGCTAACCCCGGGATTTCTGGCGGCTCCCGCGCCGCGGCGAGCCGCGCCGCGCGGCGCTCGATCGCGTGGTTGGCGTCAATATCACCGCTTGTATCGCACGGGGTCGCCGACACAGACTATCGATAACCCGCAATCGTTTGCCCAGCCGCCGTTAAAGCTCACTTGGCAGGCCAGGTTGACGACCGCATCTGCATCGAGCGAGGCGGCTCGGACTCGGACACCCTCGATCGCTTCTGCCTCCGAGAGTTGTTGATGCGTGAAGCGACGACATGAAAGACCCGCTACGGGAACGAGGTTGGTGTGAGACCGCGTGGTCGGCCCGCGCGAAACCTCCATCGAATCGAACCTGGCACGCTGGCTGCTCGAAAGGTCTTCGACATCGGGGGTTATGGCACACCCGGTCGTTATCGCCGCGCCCAACAGGATAGGGAGGACCGTTAGATCGAATCGAGGACGCATGGCTCACTCTCCTTCAGCGGTCCGCCAAACGAAGCAGGCCCAGGCCGGCTTCGAAGCGGTCCAGTTCATGGGCTCGTCGGGCAACACTCGATCTCGTCCGGGTGGATGGCGAACTGCCGGCCGTGTCGTCTGGCTCGAGATCGACCTGCTGCCCCCGATCCCGGCCGCGGGCCGAGCCCCATGACGGACCTGCCGGCCGGTCTTGATGCAAGTTCCTGATTTAGTGGTGCCGGGAGCGAGCGTCAACCCCCGCGCCGTTGCTGGCTCTCCGGGCAGTCGCCCACGGAATCCGCCGCTCCATCCGCCGCAGAATCCGCCAATCCCCCTGTCCGCCGCGCGTGCCATGCCCTGAGATTAACCCGCCCGGCCTCGCCGCAGCGCGCTTTGCCTTCGGCGTTTTCGGCCCGGTACTCCAGCCGCCGTGCCAGCGACACAGGAGGCGACCGTTTTTGCAGCGGCGAACTTCCAGCCTGACGCCGCACGGCAGACCACGCCGGTTCGTCGCCTGCAGAGGCCATTCGGGAATAGCTTCTTCAAGGGTGTTCCGGCCATAGAACTCTATTGCGCGCGCGGGTGCAAACGCCTACCCACGCGCCAACACCTCGCACCGCCACTCCTGGACCACGGCCACCGCATCCCCGCCCTCGCCCAGCCGCTCGAACCCGCGCAGCACCAGCACCCAGTGACCGGCGTTGACCAGGATCGGCTCCCACAGCTCAGGCAGGATCGGCTTGCAGAGCGTATCCCCAGGCGAGACCAGCTTCGCGACGAAATAGCGCCCACCAGGAAGGCTCCGTCTGGTCGGTCGATCGCCTCGGACGGAGCCTTCAAGACCTCCTGCACACGCTGAGCGAGCTCCAAGCCGCCGGCTGCGACCTCTACTTGCACCGCCAGGCGATCGACACGCGGACCCCCTCCGGCCGGGCCATGTTCCAGATGCTCGGCGTGTTCGCCGAGTTCGAGCGCGCGATGATCGTCGAGCGCGTCAAGGCAGGACTGGCGCGGGCGCGCGACAAAGGAACGCGGTCGGGCCGTCCGATCGGCCGCCCCCGAGTAGACATCGTCACCGAACAGTTGAGGGCGTGGCGCCCGGCCGTTGCACCAAGGTTGAAGCAGGCGTAGCCTGCTGGCGCGTTCATCGACAGCCATTCCATCCCAAAAGGGGGGATTCGTCATGGCACGTCTTAGCGCCCTTTTCGCGGCCCTCGCCGCTCTCGCGGTCGCGCCCGTCCAGGCGGCCAGCTTCGCCAGCGCTTCGCTGAAGGACATGAGGGTCACGCTGTTCGATCTAAACCCAGCCGACGGCATCACACCGAGCATCACGTTCCCCGACGTCCACCTTCCACGGGTTGCTAACGCCCTTGCAGAAACCGACGGGAATGTCCGGAAGAGCTTCGCCGTCGGTAACGGGCCGTTCGACGTGAGCGTGGCTACCGCACGCAGTTCAGCCAGTGCCACGCTCACCGGAACGGGGCCGGTCCACGTCATTTCACTGACCGCGTCCGGCTCAGCGCTAGGCGCCCTGGCACCGGGCGGTTCCTCTACCGCAGACGCGACAAGCGGATTTCGCCGAACTCCCCGTTTCATCATCACGGCCAATACGCTGGTGTCGTTCTCGGGCGTCGGAAACGTGAACGCCACGACCACCATCGGTCGTGATGCGTTCGGCGGCTTCGACCGTGCGAGTGCTGCCGCGTTCTTGAACGTCTTTGGACCCGGCCCAGGCGGCAGTGGCTCCGCAGCGTAGCGACGCCAGCCTCCGCGCCGGTATCTCTAGCGACCCGGGCGGCGACCCGGGCGTCTCGTCGGACACAGGGTTCCTGACCGTGTCGTTTGTCAACCTGACCGGCAGCGACTTGGGGGGTATTGTGTCCCGAGTCGCGGGCGTCAACGGTTTCAGCTCCGCCATACCCGAGCCCGAAACCTACGCGATGATGGTGGCCGGGTTGGGGCTCCTCGGCTTCATGCTCCGGCGTCGGCGGAATTCTTGTAAGGCACTCGCGTCTCCGCCATCGCCATAGCGCAGGGGGACTCGTCATGGCACGTCTCAGCGCCCTTCTCGCGGTCGTCGCCGCCCTCGCGATCGCGCCAGTCCAGGCGACAATGTTCGCCAGCGCCTCGGCGTCGGACTTCAAGATCACCCTGTTCGATCTGAAGCCGTCCGACGGGATCACGCCGCGCATTACGTTCAACAACCTCCGCGACAACGCGGCCGGCGTCGTTGCAGAAGACTCGGGGAATATCCGAATTAGCGAAGCGAGCGGCACCGGGCCGTTCGACCTCAAAGTGAGTACCGGACTCAGTTCCGCCCGCGCCGTCGTCGCCGGAAGAAGCCCGGCGAACGTCACTTCATTGACAGCGTCCGGGTCCGCGCTCGGCACGTCGCAACCGGGCGGCGTCTCTGCTTTCTTCGCACACGCGATCTCGCCCTCCTTTTCCGATTTCACGCTCACGGCCAACACGCTCGCGTCGTTTTCGGTCTTCGCGAACTTGAAGGTCTCCACCACCTGATTTTTCCGAATTGACGGAAAACCACCGCGTTCTTGATCGTCGACGGACCCGGTCCAGGCGGAACTGGCTTCCAGCGCAGCGATGGCAGCATGACAGTCGGCATTTGCTGCCAATTCGGTCCTCAAAACGCCTCATTCGCCGGGCGCCTGACCGTGTCGTTCGCCAACCTCAGCACGGGCAACCTGGGGGGTCGGCTCGACCGACAGGTGGTTGCCAGTGGCCCTCAACTTCATGGACGGTGGTTTGAGTAACGTCTCCGCCGATACCTGAGCCTGAAACCTACGCGATGATGGTGGCCGGGCTCGGGCTCCTCGGGTTCATGCTCCGGCGCCGGGGGAAGCGGCCTCGCGGCTGACGCGCCTATGCGGCCGTAGGTGGACGCGCGCGGGGCGTTGCGCCGAATTTGAGCAAGGCGTAGCCTGCTGGCGGATTCATCGACAGCCATTCCGTCCTAAGGGGAGGGATTGTTCATGGCACGTCTTAGCGCCCTTCTCGCGGTCGTCGCCGCCCTCGCGGCCGCGCCCGCCCAGGCGGCAAGCTTCGCCAGCGCTTCGCCGACGGACATGAGGATCACGCTGTCCCGATCTGAACCCGGCCGACGGCATAACCCGCCATCACGTTCGATCCCGGCGACAACTTTGCATCCGTCCTGTGCAGAAGACACCGGGAATTCTCGATTTAGCTCGGCCTCCGGTACGGGGCCGTTTGGCCTGAACGTGGCTGTCGGACTCGGTTCGGCCCGCGCTGGGGTCACTGGGATGAGCCCGGCCAACGTCACTTCACTGAACGCATTCGGATCCGCACTAGGTGCATCGGTACCGGGCGACTTCTCTTTCTTCAACGCAGATCGCGTTCTCACCCGCGTTCACTGGTTTCACCCTCACGGCCAACACGCTGGTGGCGTTCTCAGCCCTCGGACACGCGCAAGCCACCACTACCATCGGCCGGGATGCGTTCGGCGTCGACGATGCGTTTGCCGCGGCGAACATGTCCACGTTCGGCCCCGGCCCAGGCGGCGGCGGCAGTCAGTCCAGCAATGACAACATTACACTCCCAGGATTTCGGTGGTGTCGCGCGTAGCGACTCGATCACACGCCTCAATGACCGTGGCTTTTACCAACCTGACTGACAGCGACATGGTCGGTTCTCTAAACCGATCGGTGGGCGTCCAAGGCTTCAGTTCCACCATTCCCGAGCCCGAAACCTACGCGATGAGGGTGGCCGGGTTGGGGCTGCTCACGTTTCATGCTCCGGCGCGCGGCGTGCTCGTCTACCCCAGTCCGGAGCCTAGACGAAAGCCGAGCGACTAACGCTTCCGCCACTCCCACGGCGGCACGGGAGCATCGTCTACCCACAGTCCGCGCTTGCGTAGCCGGGCTTCCTCCTCCTCGCTCTTGTCGATTCCACGGTCCTCGGCCGACTGCTCGTCTGCGTAGCGGCTGTACCACCAAGCAAGACCAACGCTGACCTGTGCGAGGCGCACGTCGAGCGTCTTGCCGCAGCGTGGGCAGTCGAGTGGCTGGACCCACACCTTGCAGACTTCACGCCCGAAACGATCCGTCTTGTGACACTCGACCCGGGCATCCTTTCAGTGCGCCATCTGGGAGAGGCTCTGCTTCGATCGTTCGCCGAACGCTTGAGCCTTCTCAGGGGCGTCGATCCCGTGCGAACCGGATCTTGCGCTGCTTCTTGGCGGGGTCGAACACCGTATTCGTGTCGCCGTCTGATACACCGACCACACGACCTTCGACTACCCAGACACCAGCCGCATGAGCGAGGCCGACCGCGAGCGATAGAATGCCCGCGAGGAGAGGATCGCCCAATGACCAATGACAAACTCTCCGCTGAGTTCATCGTGCACTGGCCTCTGGGACGAAATGGAGGCGCTCGTCGCCGAATTGGCAACGGTCACGGGTGGGCTGGAAGACTGACAGGACAGTCGGGCGCGGCCGCCAGCAGGAAGACCACACGGCGGACAGCACTACTTGCGCCGTGAAGCGGCCCGCAAGCGTTTAGATGGTTGCCGCTGTACGGTTACGATTGCCCGGCCAGGTTTGCCGTCAACCACGTCCTCGTTGAGCGCCCACTCGCAGCACTCCTCGCGCTCCGATACCGGCAGGTCCCACATCTTGCAGCGAGGCCGCCGCGGTAGCGATCGGACGCCACGTTCACGCAGGTTCTGCAGCACCGATCGACCACGGATAGCATGGGCCGCAAGGGTAAGGCGCCGCGAGCAAAGAGCCCATGACCGGAGACGCCAGGATGGTGGCACGCGCGGTCATGGTGTAGGGTCATCAACCTCCAACGCCCAGCCCGTGCGGCGAAGCGAAGACGCGGGACCCGAGCCTCGATCTGGGGCAAGTTCGCATCCCGGCGATGGCGGTGCGGTGGAGCTATTCGACCGACGAGTTGACGCTCGCCCTCGATCTGGCCCGGGCCGATGCCGACGCTTGGCTGAATCTGGTCGCAGATGACGAGCGCCGGGGATCGAGCCAGAACCTAGATGATGCCGAACTGACCGCGGACGTGAGCGGGGCGCAAGGCTGATTCCCGCGCCTTACGGGGAACACATCAGGGTAAGCGGGTTGCAGATGGTGAGCATCAACATCAACATCAACCATGAACCTGCGCGGCCCGCGATCGAGCACGAAAATGCCGGGACGCCCTGGGTCACGACCGCTTGAATGCATCATTGCTCACGAAATACGTGACTAGAGCGCAGTAGCGTAGGTTGTCGCGACGCCGGTCACGCGCCATGGCAAGAATTCACCGGGTATGTAAGCCCAGTCCAAGTAATAGGGATTAGACATTTGCGCCAGGTGAGCCAGATGTGATTGCACTCGCTCGCTCAAACCATTCCACCAGCCCGCCGCGAAAAACGTGTTCTCGACGTAGGCGAACATGAACTGAATGAGCGCACTCGGCAATGCATCAAGTGCCAGCCCCTTAAGGTCCTGCATGAATCTGCGTGGCGCCT
>CAVUSZ010000046.1:0-119296 GCA_963744255.1 uncultured beta proteobacterium | reverse complement strand
TGACGATGAACCTCTGTACCAACGCGGTCCAGGCCATGCCGAACGGCGGCGTCCTGTCCGTCACGCTCGAACGCACCGACATCGACGAGGCGCGCGAGCTCGCGCATGGCACGCCCGCCCCCGGGCCCTACGTTCGGTTGCAGGTGACCGACACCGGAAGCGGCATCCCGCCCGCGGTGCGGGAACGCATCTTCGACCCGTTCTTCACTACGAAGCGGGTCGGCGAAGGCACGGGTCTCGGACTCTCGCTGGTGTACGGCATCGTCGCCGACTTCGGCGGCGCGGTGGACGTGGACACCCGCGAAGGCGCCGGCACCACGTTCACGGTCTGGCTCCCCGCCTCCGGCGAGGCCCCGGCACGCGTGGTGGACGCCGCCGGCCTGCTGCCGCACGGGAACGGCGAGGCGGTGATGATCGTGGACGACGAACGCCCGCTCGTGAACGTCGCCGAAGAGATGCTGGCGGGGCTTGGCTACGAGCCGGTCGGCTTCAGCTCGAGTGTGGACGCGCTCGCGGCGTTCCGCGCCGAACCGGAGCGCTACGACATCGTCCTCACCGATGAAACGATGCCGGACCTGACCGGCACGGATCTGGCGCGCGAGATCCGCCGCCTGCGCGCCGACATCCCCATCGTCCTCATGAGCGGATACAGCGGGCCGCAACTCACGGACCGGGCGCGCGCGGCCGGGGTGTCGGACATCCTGCGCAAGCCGCTCGTCAGCCGGGACATCGCCGAGGCGCTCGCGCGCGTCATCCACGCGCGCGCCTGACCGCCGGCCTCCGGTCGCGGCGCTCACGGAGCGCCGGGAGCGTGGCGCCCGGTTGGCGCAGTAACCGCCTTAGCAAGCCACGTTTCCGCCGTAACCCGCCCCGAAATGCGCGCGCAGGCGAGCCGGCTCAGGATCGGTCATGTGTCCTTGCGATCCGGAGATCCTTGCGTGAAAGATCGTCTATTCGACCGACGCCACGAGCGCGTCGCGCTGGCGCTGCAGGGCGGCGGCGCGCTCGGCGCGTACGAGGCGGGCGTGTACGAGGCGCTGGCCGAGCTCGGCTACGCGCCGGACTGGCTCGTCGGCGTCTCGATCGGGGCCCTCAATGCCGCGATCATTGCGGGCAATCCGCCCGAGCGGCGGGTGGAGCGCCTGCGCGAGTTCTGGGATCTCGTTTCGTCCGATCTCGGCGCGATGCCCGCCCCGCCTCCCGGGCCCTGGCGGACCGCCTATCAGCAGGGAAGCGCGCTGCGCGCCACGCTCTACGGCGTGCCGGGCTTTTTCGCGCCCAGCGTCCGCCCGCAGCAGTCGATCTACGACACCGCCGCGCTGCACGATACGCTGGAGCGGCTCGTCGATTTCGACCGCGTCAATGCGCGCGAAACCCGCCTGTCGGTCGGCGCGGTCGACATGGCCACCGAGACTGAGCGTATTTCGACAGCCGGGATCGAGCAATTCGCGCGGAGCACATCGTGGCGAGCTGCGCGCTGCCGCCGGGCCTGCCGCCGGTGGAAGTCGACGGCGCGTTCTACTGGGACGGCGCCATCGTGAACAACACGCCGATCCAGTACGTCCTCGACGACCGGCCCCGCGCGGACACCCTCGCCTTCCAGGTCGACCTCTACAGCGCGCGCGGCGTGTTGCCCACCGACCTCGACGGCGTCAGGCGGCGACGCAAGGAGATCGCCTATGCGAGCCGGACCCGCTTCGACGCCGATTCGGCGCACACCGCCCCGCGCCTGCGGCAATCGCTCGATCGGCTGATCGAGAAGCTGCCGCGCAGGCTACGGCAGGATCCGGACCTGGAGGCGCTTCGTCGCCTGGCCGACCCGCCGACCGTCGACGTCGTGCACCTGGTCCGTCGCGCCGCTGCCGACGAGCCGGTGTCCGCCGAGTACGAGTTCTCGCGCGCCTCCGTGGCGGAACGGTGGCGGAGCGGTTACGCCGACGGCCTGCGCATTGCCAACCGCCGCGACTGGCCTGTCGGCGCGAATCCCGGGGCCGGTGTGCGCGTGTATCGGGCGCGCGAGCCGCGGCCCGCGCCGCGCGTGATCGACGACGAGGCCGGGCTGCTCCGCCGGGCTTCTGCCGCCCGGAGCGTCGCCTAGGCCGCGATCCCCGAGCGACCCCGGGTCAGTGCAGCGCTTCGACCGGCACGCTGAAGACGTATCCGGCGCCGCGCTCGGTCTTGATGAACTCGGGCCGGCCGGGTTGACCTCGATCTTACGCCGCAGCCTGAGGATCTGGACGTCGATGGAGCGATCGTAGACCTCGTCCGCCCCGTGCAGGCGCGACAGATCCAGCAGCTGGTCGCGCGTCAGCACTCGGAAGGGCGCCGCGCAGAAGGCGAGCAGCAGGTTGAATTCGCCGGTCGACAGCTCGACCCGGCTACCCTCGGGGTCGGTCAGCCTGCGGCTGCGGACGTTGAGCTCCCAGCCGGAAAACCGGTAGGCGCGGCGCGCACATCGCGTCCCGGCAGCAGCGCCTGGGCCGTCTGGTAGCGCCGCAGCACAGCCCGGATCCGGGCGAGGAGCTCGCGCGTGCTGAAGGGCTTGACGATGTAGTCGTCGGCGCCCAGCTCGAGCCCCATCACGCGATCGGCTTCCTCCCGCTTGCCGGTGACCATGACGATCGGGATTGCGGATTCCTCGCGCAGCTTCTGCGCGAGCTGCATGCCGTCCTCCGCGCCGAGGCGGAGGTCGAGGACGACGAGGTCGATCGCGTGCTCGGCGAGCACCTGCTGCATCTCCGCGCCGGTGGCGACCGCGCTGACGCGAAGCTCATTCTCGGCCAGGTAGTCGGCCATGAGCTTGCGCATGGCCGGATCGTCGTCGATTACGAGGATGTGCGGTTGGCTCGAGGCGGTCATGTCCATGTCAGCGGGCGCGGCGAGCAGGGGCGGCCCACGGGGGGCGCGAGCTCCCCCTCCGCCTCGAACCGAGTGTTGCCGGGCCATCTTACGGCTGCATTCCGAACGCGTTACAGCCGTAACTCTCCGGACATCCGCCGGCAAGCCGCGGACCCAGACTCGGGGTGCGTTGTCGCGGAGAGGCATGTCTTGAACCGCTCATCATCAATCTCGGGCTGGCGCGGCAGACGCCGCTTGGCAGCCCTCCGTTCGTTCGATTTCCTGCACCGGGAGTCAGTCCGATGAACGCACCAGCGATTATGGACTTGGAATTGCGCGACTTGCAGGCGGGGCAGCCGCACGTCCTCGCCGTCGACGACGATCCGGCGATGGGCAAGCTCATCGCCGATTACCTCGCGGAGAACGACGTGCGCGTCACGACGGTCCTCGACGGCCGCGGCATGACCGAGGTCCTCGAGCGGGAAACGGTCGATCTCGTGATCCTCGACCTGCGGCTCCGGTCCGAGGACGGCATGGACCTGATGCGCGAGCTGCGCGCCGCCTCGACGATTCCGGTCATCATCCTCACCGGACGGCGCGACGACGCCGACCGCATCATGGGCCTGGAGTTCGGTGCCGACGATTACCTCACCAAGCCGTTCATTCCGCGCGAGCTTCTCGCCCGCGTCCGCACGGTGCTACGCCGCCGGCACGCCGAAGTGCGCCAGGGCCGGCCGCAGGGCGTGCGCGTACCGGTTCGACAGCTGGGAGCTCAAGCTCGGCACCCGCCAGCTGGTCGCACCCGACGGCCGGCCGGTCCCGCTCGGCCGCGGGGAGTTCCATCTGCTCGTCGCCCTGCTTGGCGCGCCGCAACGGGTGCTGAGCCGCGAGCAGCTGCTTGATCTGTCCAGGCTGCACAACGACGACGTCTACAACCGCTCGGTGGACGTCCAGATCCTGCGCATCCGCCGGAAGATCGAGCCCGATCCCACGGCCCCGCGTTACATCTGCACGAAGCGTGGCATAGGCTACGTGTTCAGCGTCCCGGTCGAGGTGGTCTACTCGATATGACCCATGCCGGCGACACGGCCCTACTGCTCGCACTCGGGACCGTTGTCGCCCGGCTAGCCGGCCTGATGCCTCGCGGCGACGACCGGCCGCCGCGAACGCGCGCGGCCACGCCCAGTGCGTGGGCGCGAACCCCATGCTTGTGGCTGCCAGCGCTCGTCGGCGCTGCGGCGCTCATTTCCGGCCTCGGCGCGAGCGCCGCGGTCGTTCTCGCGGCGGCGATAGCGGCGGTTACGCTGCTCGTTCGGCGGGTGAGCCATGACGGGCCGGCTTGCCGGAGCGGGTCCACGGTTGGCTCGCGCAGCGCGCGCTTCGCGCAATTGAGAAGCGCTATGCCAGCGCGCGCCAGCACGCCCGCGGCGCTCGTCGACGAGCGTCGCGCCTTCCTGTCGGTGTTCCCCGGCGTGATGGTCGCGATGCTGCTCGCCGCGCTCGATCAGACGATTCTCGCCGCGGCCATCCCGGCCATCGTCGGCGCGCTCGGCGGCCTGGAGCACGCGTCGTGGCTGGCGGCGGCCTACCTCCTCGCCGCCACGACCGCCGCGCCGATGTATGGCCACCTCGGCGACCGGTTCGGCCGGCGCCGGATGCTGCTCGCCGCGCTCGCCGTCTTCACCGCGGCCTCGGCGCTGTGCGCGCTCGCGCAGACGATGCCGCAGCTCATCGGCGCGCGAGCGCTACAGGGCCTCGGCGGGGGCGGCCTGATGACGCTCGCGCAGGCGCTCATCGGCGAGTCGGTGCCGCCGCGCGACCGCGGGCGCTACCAGGGATACTTCGCCACCGTCTTCGCGGTCGCGAGCACGGTCGGGCCGGTGCTGGGCGGCTATCTCACCCAGCATCTCGGCTGGCGCTGGGTGTTCGCGATCAACCTCCCGCTCGGGATCGCCGCAGCGGTGCTCGCGCTCCGGGTAGGCGCCCGGGTGCCTACGTCGGCGCCGTTCCGCTTCGATCTGCCGGGTACGCTGCTCTTCGTCACCGGCGGCACGCTCGGGCTCTACGCGCTCGCGTCGGCCGGGCATCGCTTCCCGTGGACGGCGCCCGCGCTCTACGTCCTGCTGCTGGTCGCGGCGGTCGCTCTGGCAGCGCTCGTATGGTGGGAGCGTCGCGCGACGGACCCGCTGATCCCCCTGCCCCTGCTCGCGATCCCCGCAATTCTCCGCGCCAACGCCACAGTGGTGCTGTTCGCCGCTACGCTCTTCGGAACGATCCTTTACCTCCCGCTCTACCTCCAGCTCGTGCGCGGCTTCGCCGTGGGCGAGTCGGGGCTGCTCCTGCTGCCGATCACGCTCGCGATCGCGGTCTCGTCGACGCTGACCGGCCGCGCGATCAGCCGCAGCGGACGTCTGACGGTGTTCCCCTCGGCCGGGCTCGCGACCTCCGCCGTCGCGTTCGTCGCGCTCGCCGCAACGATGCACAGCGCGCCCGCCTGGCTCGTGCTGGTCCTGATCGTCGCGGCTGCGGCCGGCATGGGGACGGTCATGCCGGCGATGCAGATCATCGTGCAGGACACCGCGGGCACCACCGCCCTCGGCGCCGCCACCGCCAGCGTGTCGGTGAGCCGTTCGGTCGGCGGCGCCATCGGCTCGGTGGTGATCGGCGCCGTGCTCTTCGCCGTCGCGGGCGGGGCCGACAGCGGCATCGCCGCGCTGCTGCCGGGGGCCGCGGAGCTCGGCGACGCCGCGCTCCAGCAGGTGGCGCCCGCCGAGCGGGCGGCCGTCGCCGCTCAGTTGAGCCGCGCCTTCGAGGCGGTGTTCGGGACGCTCGCCGTCACCGCCGCGGCGGGCGCGGCGCTCGCGGCGTCGATCCCGCGAAACGCATCTAGCCGGCGCTTCAGCGGATCGGTTACCGCCATAAGCGGCCGTCCCGGGCGAAGGCGTCCACCGGTTGCAGGCGGCGATCGCGGACGGCCGCTACGTCGTGCTGCTCCGCGCGCCGGCGTCGAGGCTCGACTCGCTCAGGCAACTGCTCCAGCGATCCCGGCCGCTCGCGATCGAGCGCCGGACGAAGCCGGCGCCGCCTGAGCTCGAGCGCCGTTCGCGCTCACCGCATTCCGCCCGTAACCCAGGCTCTCGACTACCGGCGTAGCACCCGCGCTACCGAGGTAGCGCCCGCGCGCGTTCGTGAAACCGAGCCGAAATGCCCCCGGATCCAACTACCGCCATGCAAGAGCTGCAATGCGGCGCTTCTTCAGCCATGAATGGCTATGCCTATGCTGCCGTCACGGAGAATTCAACGAGGTGTCGGTCATCTGTCGCCGCACGGCGCCCTCCCGCCGCCCTCAGCGCTCCAAACACGGAAAAGGAACTCGCGCAATGACCGCAATTGGCACTGCTGTTGGCACTGAAATTCATTACAAGAATTGGGATACGGGCCCGGTCGTAACGTTTTCGCAAGGCTGGCCACTGAACTCCGAGCCGGGAGAGCCGGCATGACAAACACCGATCAACTCAGCGCCGTTGGGGAGTCCCGCCGCGAGATGCTGATCAGCAGCTTGGGCATCGCCGTTGCAGCAGCTCTGCCGGCGGTCATCACAGCGGGCCAGGTCCGCGCAGCAACCGCTCCTTCCAACCGAAGCAAAGGAACCGAAACCATGAGCACGATCACGACCAAAGATGGCGTTCAGATCTTCTACAAGGACTGGGGCCAGGGCCAACCCATCGTCTTCCACCACGGCTGGCCCCTCAGCTCGGACGACTGGGATGCCCAGATGCTGTTTTTCCTCCAGCAGGGCTACCGGGTCATCGGCATCGATCGCCGCGGCCACGGACGCTCGAGCCAGGGAGCGGATGGGCACGACATCGATCACTACGCCGCTGACGCGGCTGCGGTCATCGAGCATCTGGATCTGCGCAACGCCGTGCACATCGGCCACTCGACCGGCGGCGGCGAAGTGGCGCGCTACGTTGCGCGCCATGGCAAGGGGCGGGTCGCCAAGGCTGTGCTAATGTCCGCCGTGCCGCCAATGATGGTGAAGACGCCGAGCAACCCCGGTGGCCTGCCGATCGAGGTGTTCGACGGACTCCGCAAGAGCCTCGCCGCCAATCGCGCCCAGTTCTATCGCGACCTCCCGGCCGGCCCCTTCTACGGGTTCAACCGGCCGGGCGCGAACCCGCTGGAAGGCGTGATCGAGAACTGGTGGCGCCAAGGCATGATGGGCGGAGTCAAGGCCCACTACGATGGCATCAAGGCGTTCTCCGAAACGGACTTCACCGAGGATCTGAAAAGCATCGACGTACCCACGCTCGTGATGCACGGAGACGACGACCAGATCGTGCCGTACAAGGATGCCGCTCTGCTCTCGGCCAAACTCCTCAAGTGTGCCACGCTGAAGATCTACCCCGGCTTCCCGCACGGCATGCTTACCACCAACGCCGACGTCATTAACCAGGACCTGCTCGCCTTCATCAAGGCGTAACAACCGGCTGGGGTTGCCGCCCGGCTCCGCCCGCGTGGCGGCTACCCCGTCGATCCGTTCGACCTCACGAATGTCTGATTGTCGTCGCCCTCTTTGGTCACCTGTATCTCGACCAAGTGCATGACGAAACGCTGCGCCCTTTTGTCGAAGCCAGACTGAAGGCCGGTCGCGCGCCCAAGACGATAAACTCGCCTTGAGTGCGGTACGCCGGGTGCTCAACCTGGCTGGTCGCGATCGCGGCCAGGGCTGCTCGGGGCCGTCCTCGCGATGTTGTTTCAGCGCGTGGGATTCGCGCTCGCCGGGTTCTACGCCGGCGCATACATCGCGCTCGTCAGCGTCGAGCGGTTCGCACCGGGGTCGATGGGCGTAGCGACCTTCCTCATCGGCGGGTTGGCGGGCGCCGTCCTCGCCGCGCTCGTCATGGACTGGGCCATCATCGTCCTGTCCTGCCTGGTCGGCGCGGCGCTGGTGGTGCCGTTCCTCGGCCTCGGAGACACCGCCGCCTCGACCGTCTACGTCGGCCTCGCGGCGCTGGGGATCGTGGTGCAAGCGCGGTTCATCGGCGGGGGAAGGCACAACCCGCCGGAGCCGAAGCACTAGCGGGTCCGCACGCACAAGGCTACATGCCACGCTGCATGGCCGCTGAGCTCCTCGCGACAGGCGTCGCTGAAAAAGCGCAGCGGATCATCAGTGTAGGAAAGCGCGACACTGCGCAGCTCGTCCTTCGTGAGATTGGGCTTGAAATATTGCGCAACGATATGCGCGATCGTCTGAGCTGCAGCGCGATCGACCGCGTCCGACGCTATCAACCTGATGCGGTTGTGGAGCGCGTATACCTGAATGAGCTTTTCAGGATTGTCGAGGCTATGGTCCACGGAATCAACGGCGAGCTTGGCGCATTCGGCGATGAAGTCCGCGTAGAGCTGCTCTCGCTTTCGGACCTCGGTTTCGATATATGTCCGTTTACTCTGCGCCTTCTGCGTGAACCAGGTCGTCGCGATCGTCGCGGAGGCGCCGACGATTGAGCCGAACACGGCCGACAGCGCGCTGACAATCGAGGAGTCTATTTGCATCCGAAACCCGGCACACGGCGAGGCGCCAGGCCACCACGGTTGCCGCGCTAAAGGGTGGCTCGGGCCACCCTCAGCGCGAACTTGGCTACCGGGCAGCGTCGCTGAGCTCGATCGTGATCCCTTCCACGGCCGCCTTGAGCTCCGCGCCCTTCGTCGTGGAGCGCAGACGCATCACGACACCGCGCGGATTCTGCATCGTCGTCTCGGACGCGCCCTTGTCCAGCGCCGCCGCCGCCGACGCCGCCGCGTAGCTGCCGGCGAAGTCCTCGACGTTCTTGAGGTTGTAGACGTCGCCGGTCCCCTTGATCGAGCTGCCGCCGATGTCCACGACGCCGACCCCCTGCAGCTTGAAGGGTAGTCCTTGCCCTTGAAGCGCAGGGTGCCGCTGCCCCAGGTAACGCCCACTCCCGCGGCGGCCGACGCACCGGAGAAGCTCACCGTCGCATCGGGCTTCTCGTTTGCCGCCAGCGTGGGCCTCGAGGTCATCGAGACCAGCATGGCTGCCGCGAGAAGCATTGCGACCACGATTGCCCTTGTCCAAACACGAGTCATCTTCAATATCTCCTTGTCAACGCGGCGCCGATGAATCGATGGGATCGCGCTCACCGGCACGACGCCGAAAATACCGGTGAGAGCGCACGCGCTTACGAAGCTCTTCGCCGCCAGCGCTCTACGGCAAATGTGCAGGCGAGCAGTCGACGAGTCTTGGAGATTCTTGACGGCCGTGCGCTGACCGGTCGTGCCGCAGCAGCGCCCTCAGGGCGTCAAGCATTCACGAGACGGCAGTCAACGCGCGAGCCTGGGCTCGTGACCCGGCGAGCCGGATCGGCCGCGCGCGTCCGACCTCGTCGACGACCAGCGTCACCGCCGGCCCTCCTCGGCTCTTCCGTTCCTCTTCGGTCGTCGGACGCCAGCCGAAGCGGCGCCAGGTCTCGGCGACCGAGGTCGCCGCCGCCGGCACATACCGGAACGAGGGGTCGAGGATCGAATAGCGGGGTCTCATCATTGCATCTCTCCCATGCAGCCCTTCGAGGGCGCCGTTGCACACATGCAACGATCGTCGCCGCCTTCGGTTGCTTCAGGGTTGCGGGGAGGGCCGCGAGTATGTCTGCTGAAACCCGCGCACGCCGCAACCTCATGGTGGAACTCCTGTAGATGCGTAAGGGGTCTCTCGGGATTGTGGCCACCGGCGCGGGATTTCGTTATCCCCCGAAGGGGGCAGCGTTGCTCCCGCGCGGACCTCCCGTGCGGAGTGAGCGAACCGAAAATCCCGTTCTTCGGCGCAGCTTCCCCCGAACAACACAGCGTGCTTTCCCCTATCTGGGGGATGTATCGAGCAGCGCTTACAACGCAAGCTTCAGCGGGACTACGGACGTTCCCCGATGAGTAAGCGAGTGGCCGATGTATTGGTTGAGACGCTGCAAGCAGCCGGCGTGAACACGTGCTACGCAATCGCGGGCGTGAAATTTCCCTCTAACTGAAAGGACAACTCTAGATGGTCCAGACCAACGCGGCGTCGCGCAGGCACGCGTACTGGGGTTGACCGGATTACCGAGGCAACCGTACGCGGCCGTTTCGCAACGGACGCGTGATAACACGCTCGGACACTGAAGTTGCGACCAAGCGTTCGCCGACGAGGCAGGCGGTTTCGGGCCTCGCGAACCTTCAAGGAGACCACCATGCAGATCAATACGACTTCCATCGCACAAGAATTGAAGCGGGGCGCAGCCGAGGTCGATGCCCTGCTCCACCACGGGCTGGACCTGGCGCGCGACGCCCTCGCCACCGGCATCGACGCCGCGGAGGACCGACTCAGAAACATCGACGCCGGCGCGGCCCGCAAGGTGCGCGTGGCGGCGCGCGAGCCCGAGCGCTACGTCCGCAAGCACCCGTGGCAGGTTGCGGGCCTCGGGCTCGCGCTCGCCGTGGCCCTCGGAATCGCGATCGGCCTCGCCGCGGGATCGAAAAGGGAGTGAGCCGATGAACGAGTCGCAGACGACCGACCTGTCTCCGCTCTTTCCTCGCCGGAAGGTGCCCGCTCTCACGGTTCCGCCGGCTCTTCTCTGAGCCCGCGCTCTACCTCGTACGCGCGGACGGGTCGCCAATCGAAAGCGGCGGCCGCAAGCGCGCCTTGCCGGCGCAGGAAATGAAAAGACAAACGCCGCAACCGAAGGCATGCTGAAGTTTTGACTCGAGGACAAGTCATGGAAGCTGCGCGAGCAACCCGACCGCAAGCAGCGCGGACCATGCGTGCTCTCGTCTTTCGCGGCCCGGGAAGACGGGCCCTGGAGGACAAGCCGAGGCCCGTGGTGAAGGACGCGACCGACGCCATCGTTCGCGGGACCACGAGCACGATCTGCGGCACGGACCTGCACATCCTGAAGGGCGATGTGCCGACGGTAACCGACGGCCGGACGCTCGGACACGAGGGCGTGGGGATCGTCGAGGAAGTGGGAACGGCCGTCGCCAACGTCGGCGTGCACGGCAAGCCTGCTTCGCTCCACCTCGAAACGCTGTGGGCGCACAACGTCACGCTGACCACAAGACTCGTCGACGCGGTGACCACGCCGACGCTTCTCAAGCTGGTCGGCGCCGGCCGGCTCGAGCCCGCGAAGCTCGTCACCCACCGCTTCCCGCTCGCCGAGGTCATGCGGGCCTACGACACGTTCGCGAACGCCGCCAGGGAGCGCGCGCTCAAGGTCATTCTTCGCAACGCCTAGCGGAGCGTCACTCCACCGAGCTGTCGGCCGCCAGGTTCCTACCAACCCTCAAATCACCTCCAAGCAACCATGAGAGTCCTATCCACAGCACTCGCCCTGCTCCTCGCAGCGCTTCTCGCCGCGTGCGCGAGCGCAATCGGAGAAGGCGGCCCCCAGCTCGGCGAAGAGCCGGTCCACTACGAAGAGTCGGTCCGCTATGGTGTCATCACGCGCATCGAGCCGGTATCGCTCGAAGGCGATCATCAGCTCGGCCTCGGTGCCGTGCTGGGCGCCGCGGCGGGCGGCATCATCGGCCACCAGTTCGGCGGCGGCAGCGGCCGCGACGTGGCGACCGTGATCGGCGCGGTCGGCGGCGGTCTCGCCGGGAACACGATCCAGAACCGGTATGTCGACCGCCGGCCGGGCCAGCACATTTTCGTGCGGCTGAACAACGGGGTGACGATCACGGTCACCGAGCCCGCGGATCCGGCGCTGCGCGTCGGGGATCGCGTGCGCGTCCAGGGTCGCGGCATGGACGCGCGCGTCGTCAGAGTCTGACGATCGACGCGTAGCGCAGTGCGCGCTAGCATGTCGCCGGCCCCATCGGCATCCGGGGGGAAGCGTCGCCCGCATGACAGCAGGTGAGGCCCGCGCAAACCACTCCGACCAACTGAAGCGAAGGAAACCAAAACCATGAGCACGATCACTACTAAAGATGGCGTCGGGATCTTCTACAAGGACTGGGGCAAGGGGCAACCCATCGTCTTCCACCACGGCTGGCCCCTCAGCTCGGACGACTGGGACAGCCAGATGCTGTTTTTCCTACAGCAGGGCTACCGGGTCATCGGCATCGATCGCCGCGGCCACGGACGCTCGAGCCAGGGAGCGGACGGGCACGACATCGATCACTACGCCGCTGACGCGGCTGCGGTCATCGACCATCTGGAACTGCGCGACGCCGTCCACATCGGCCACTCGACCGGCGGCGGCGAAGTGACGCGCTACGTTGCGCGCCATGGCAAGGGCCGGGTCGCCAAGGCCGTGCTGATGTCCGCGGTGCCGCCGATCATGGTGAAGACGCCGAGCAACCCCGGTGGTCTGCCGATCGAGGTGTTCGACGGACTCCGCAAGAGCCTCGCCGCCAATCGCGCCCAGTTCTTCCGCGACCTTCCGGCCGGCCCCTTCTACGGGTTCAACCGGCCGGGCGCGAAGGCGCTGGAAGGCGTGATCCAGAACTGGTGGCGCCAAGGCATGATGGGCGGAGTCAAGGCCCATTACGACGGCATCAAGGCGTTCTCCGAAACGGACTTCACCGAGGATCTGAAGATCATCGACGTGCCCACGCTCGTGATGCACGGCGACGACGACCAGATCGTGCCGTACGAGGATGCCGCCCTGCTCTCGGCCAAGCTCCTCAAGCGTCCCACGCTGAAGATCTACCCCGGCTTCCCGCACGGCATGCTCACCACCCACGCCGACGTGATCAACCAGGACCTGCTCGCCTTCATCAAGGGGTAGCAAGCGGCTGATGTGCCGACCGGCTCCGCCGGTCGGCGCCTCCGACACTGAATCGATGTCGACTGCCACAGCTGACGGATCGGGCATGGGTGACGGCGCGAGCATCGTGCTCGAGGGCCGGATCACGGCCCACACGGCGGCGCCGATCTGGCAGTCGGCGATCGATACGCTCGCCCGCAACCCCGACCGTCCGGTCGTCGTCGACGCCTCGCGGCTCGAGTACGTCGACGACGTCGGCATCGCGCTGCTCTTCGATCTCATCCGGCGCGATCGCCCGGCCAACGCCAAGGTCGAAATACGGGAGCTCGCCTCGAACCTCGCCGCGCTGGTTCGCGGCTACGACCCCAAGGACTTCGCCGCGCCGGCCCGCGGCCGGCGGCCAATGGGCATCCTCGAGCACGTGGGCCGGGCGACTGCGCAGCAGATCGCCTACGCGAAGGAGCTGGCCGGGTTCCTCGGCGCATGCGCGAGCGCACTGCGTCAGGGTCTCACGCGCCGCGGCGCGGTCAACTGGGGCGACGTGCTCGACGTCGCCACCGAAGCCGGCGCCAATGCGGTCCCGATCGTCCTGCTGGTCGGCTTCCTCATGGGGGTGATCATCGCCTTCGAGATCGGGCTCGTGGCGCAGAAGTTCGGTGCGGTGATCTTCGTCGTGAACGGCGTCGGGGTCGCGATGCTGCGCGAGCTCGGCGCGCTGATGACGGCCATCGTGTTCGCCGGGCGCACCGGGGCCGCGTTCGCCGCCCAGATCGGCACCCAGAAGGTGAACGAGGAAGTGAACGCGATCACCACTTTCGGACTGGACCCGATCCGGTTCCTGGTCCTGCCGCGCCTCGTCGCGGCGATGCTGGTGATGCCGCTGCTTGCCGTCCTGGCCGATATCGTCGGAATCTTCGGCGGGGCGCTGGTGATGACCACCTTCGACATCAGCTTCCTGCAGTTCTACAGCCAGCTGCTCGACGCGGTGACGGCGCAGGACTTCGTCCTCGGCCTCGTCAAAGCCGCCGTGTTCGGCCTGACGATCGCGGCGGTCGGCTGCCAGCGGGGGCTCGCCACCGGCGCCGGTGCGGTCTCGGTCGGCCTCTCGGCGACCAGCACGGTGGTCACCAGCATCGTGCTGATCGTCGTGATCGACGGCCTCTTCGCCGTCTTTACGAGCTGACCGGGTCGAATGATGCAGACCCAGACTCGCTCCGACAACGCCGCGGTGGCTCCCGGCGAAGCGTCGCCGGTCATCAGCGTGCGCAACCTGCGCATGGGTTACGGCGCGCGCGTCCTCCTCGACAACGCCTCGTTCGACGTGCGGCGCGGCGAGATCGTCGTGATCCTCGGCGGATCGGGCAGCGGCAAGTCGAGCTTGATGAAGAACATCATCGGGCTATATCGGCCGATGGCGGGTGACATCCTCATCGATGGGCGGAGCATCGTGACGGCCAGCGCGGGCGAGAAGGCCGCGCTGCAGCGCAAGCTCGGGGTGATGTACCAGAGCGGCGCACTGTTCGGGTCACTGAACGTGCTCGAGAACGTGCGCTTCCCGCTCGACCAGTTCACCGACCTCAGCCTCGCGGAGAAGAACCTGACCGCGCGCATGCTCCTGCACCAGGTCGAGATGGGCTATGCGGAGGCCCTGATGCCGGCGGAGCTCTCCGGCGGCATGCTGAAGCGCGCCGGCATCGCGCGCGCGATGGCGCTCGGTTGCGACATCCTGCTCCTCGACGAGCCCTCGGCCGGCCTCGACCCGATCACCGCCGCCAACCTGGACCGGACCATCCTCTCGCTGCGGAAGAACCTGGGGATCACCTTCGTGGTGGTGAGCCACGAGTTGCAGAGCATCTTCGCCATCGCCGACCGGGCGATCATGCTGGATGCGGTCTCGCGCAGCATCATCGCCGCAGCCAAGCCGGCCGACCTGCGCGACCACAGCCCCGACCCCCGGGTGCGCCAGTTCTTCAATCGCCAGCCGGACGCGGCGAGGCAGGAAGCGAGCTAGACCATGGAAGAAGGCAAGCGCTACTTTCGGCTCGGCCTGTTCGTGGTGGTTTGCCTCGCGATCCTGGCCGCGGTGCTCTTCGTGCTCGGCGGCCGGAAGCTCTTCCAGCCGACGTTCACCTTCGAGACCTACTTCAACGAATCGGTCGCCGGCCTCGAGCTCGGTGCGCCGGTGCGTTTCCGCGGCGTGCCGCTGGGTCAGGTCTCGGAGATCCTGACCTCGGCGGCCACTTACGAAAAAGACGTCCCGCTGGACAAGCGCAAGGAATACATCGTGGTCCGGGCGAAGGTCAACCTGTCCGCGGAGGAAGCCGAGCAGATGGAACGGGATGTGGCGCAGCTGGTGAAGAGGGGGTTGCGCGCCCAGACCCAGCTCGCTGGCATCACCGGTCAGCAGTATCTCGCGCTCGACTTCCTCGACCCGGCTAAATACCCTCCGCTCGGTTTTCCGTGGACCCCGAAGTACCCGTACGTGCCCGTCCGCGCCGAGTCTCACCGGCGAGATCATCGCCAACGCCCAAACGTTTCTGGCGAGCCTCAACGAGGCGGACATCAAGGCGCTGGGCCGGAACCTGAACACCCTCATCGTTGATCTGGACAAGAAGGTCAACGAGGTGCCGGTCGCGGAGCTCTCCGCACAGGCGCGCGATGTGCTCAAGAACGCCAACGCGACCTTCGAGCGCATCGACCGGATCCTCGCCACGGCGCCCATCGACCAGACGCTACGCAAGATCGACTCGGCTGCCACCCGGCTCGACGGGCTCCTCGCCGACCCGGGGCTCAAGCAGACGGTCGACAACGTCGCGGCGATCAGCGCTCGCGTGCGCAAGCTCGCGGACGACGGCGACCTGGACCGCATGGTCAAGGGCATCAGCGACGCGGCGGAACGGCTCGATGCCCTGGTCGGCGACAATCAATACGACGTCCGCGTGATCGTCCAGGATCTGCGCGTCACCGCGGGCAACCTGCGCGCGCTGTCGGAAACCGTCAAGCGGAACCCCGCCGGCGTGCTCCTGGGCGGCCCGCCCGACAAGGTTCACCTTCCCGGGAGTTCTCGATGAGCGCGAAACGCCTCGCCCTGCCAGCGTGCGCTGCCCTGATCCTCGCCGCCTGCGCCATCGGCCAACCGATCCCGCAGGCGACGACGTACGTCGTCGATCCGCCGCCGGCAGCAGCCGGCGCCCCCGCGGCACGGCGGCCGGAGACCCTGCGCATGGGCAACGTGCGCGTCGCAGCGGCGTATGCCGGCAACGCGCTCGTCTACCGCCTGGACGACGTGCAGTACACGTCGGACCCGTATCACGCGTTCATCGCCGAGCCGGGCGCGATGCTCGGCGACCGGATGGCCGAGTGGCTCGATCGCGCCGGCCCGTTCAGCACCGTCGCCCAGCCCGGCAGCACGCGGCCTGCGCCGTACGTGCTCGAGGCGACGGTTGCCGAGCTCTACGGCGATTTCCGCGCCGGCAAGCCGCCCGCGGCGGTGCTGGTCGTGCAGTTCGCCCTCATCGACCAGGCCGGCGCGCGTCCGAAGGTGGTGCACGAGTGCACCATCGCCCGCCGCGTCGATCTCCCGCAGGCATCGCCCGAGGCACTGGTGCGCGGGTACGGCCAGGCGCTTGCGGAAATCCTCTCGCAGCTCGCTCCCGAGCTCGGCGCGGTCGGCCACGCGCCGGTCAGCCCTTCCTCCGGCGCAGTCTCGAGGCGTTGAAAAGCGATCGCTTGTCGAGCGGATCGAATGCCTGAGGAGCAGCCGCTGATCGGAAGAACGGCCGAGCCATGACCCTGAAGCTCGAGTCCCGCGTAGTAGGCCCGATAGCGGATGCGCAAGGAACTACGATGACTTTCCAGAAACTGCCGCTCTTGAAAGCGGCAGCGTCCATGCCGACGCCGCGCAGCGTTCTTACTGCTACGGCCGTCGCGCTGGCGGTCGGTGAGCGTGCCCGCACCGGCGCGGTGACGCTGATCCAGCGCGTCGCCGGGTCGAGGCCGTGGCGTCGGGCAGGACCTCCAAGCGCGCACCCATCGCCGACCGCCACCTATACTCTCGCGGCCCGTCGCGGCCTGAGCCGTCAGGTTGCCCGGCGCGGAATGGGCGTCTATTCTTCCTGTACTCCTCGACATCGCGGTGAAGTTCTGCATCGAGGAAGGCACGGGGTCTCGTCGGCAGCAACTCCCAGAAGTCTGAATAGTTCCAACACGATCGGAGACAAAGATGGACGCAAAGACGGATGACAAGAGCGCGGGCAAGTGCCCGGTCATGCACACCACAGCCAGGTCGAACCGCGACTGGTGGCCGAACCAGCTGGACCTGCAGGTTCTCCACCAGAACTCCGCGCTGTCGGACCCGATGGGCGAGGCGTTCGACTACGCCAAGGAATTCAAGAGCCTCGACCTGAACGCCGTGATCAAGGACCTTCATGCCTTGATGACGGACTCGCAGGACTGGTGGCCGGCCGACTTTGGCCACTACGGGCCGCTCTTCATCCGCATGGCGTGGCACAGCCGCGGGCACGTACCGCATCGGCGACGGGCGCGGCGGCGCCGGAGCCGGCCAGCAGCGCTTCGCGCCGGTCAACAGCTGGCCGGACAACGCGAACCTCGACAAGGCGCGCCGGCTGCTCTGGCCGATCAAGCAGAAGTACGGCCGGAAGATCTCCTGGGCCGACCTCATGATCCTCGCGGGCAACGTCGCCCTCGAGTCGATGGGCTTCAAGACGTTCGGTTTCGGCGGCGGACGCGAGGACGTCTGGGAGCCGGATGCGAGCGTCTACTGGGGCCCCGAGGGCAAGTGGCTGGCGGACGAGCGCTACAGCGGCGACCGCGATCTCGCGAATCCGCTGGCCGCCGTGCAGATGGGTCTGATCTACGTGAATCCGGAAGGGCCGAACGGCAATCCGGATCCCGTTGCCGCGGCGCGGGATATCCGCGAGACGTTCGCGCGCATGGCGATGAACGACGAGGAAACGGTCGCGCTGATCGCCGGCGGCCACACCTTCGGCAAGACGCACGGCGCCGGCGACGCGTCGCTCGTGGGCCCGGAACCCGAGGCGGCCCCCATCGAGGCGCAAGGCCTCGGCTGGATCAGCCGCTTCGGCTCCGGCAAGGGCGACGACGCGATCACCGGCGGCCCGGAGGTCACCTGGTCGCAGCAGCCGACGAAGTGGAGCAACCTCTTCTTCAAGAACCTGTTCGAGAACGAATGGGAGCTGACCAAGAGCCCGGCCGGCGCGCTATCAGTGGAAGGCGAAAGGCGGCGCCGCCACGATTCCGGACGCGCACGATCCGTCGAAGCGGCACGTGCCGACCATGCTGACCACGGACCTCTCGCTGCGGCTCGACCCGGCCTACGAGAAGATCTCGCGGCGCTTCTACGAGAATCCGGATCAGCTCGCGGACGCGTTTGCCCGGGCGTGGTTCAAGCTGACGCACCGCGACATGGGCCCGATCGCGCGCTATCTCGGCCCGCTCGTTCCGAAGGAGCAGCTGCCGTGGCAGGACCCGATCCCCGCCGTGAATCATCCGCTGATCGGCGAGCAGGACATTGCCGCGCTGAAGGCGCAAATCCTCTCTTCTGGCCTGTCCGTTTCCCAGCTGGTCTCGACGGCCTGGGCGTCGGCATCGACGTTCCGCGGCTCCGACAAGCGCGGCGGCGCCAACGGGGCGCGCATTCGCCTCGCGCCGCAGAAGGACTGGGACGTCAACCAGCCGGCCCAGCTGGCGAAGGTGCTGCGAACGCTCGAAGAGATCCAAAAGGGGTTCAACGCTTCGCAGTCCGGCGGAAAGAAGGTCTCGCTTGCCGACCTGATCGTTCTCGCCGGATGCGCGGCGATCGAGAAGGCCGCGAAGGCCGCCGGGCACGAGGTGAAGGTTCCCTTCGCGCCGGGTCGCATGGACGCCTCGCAGGAGCAGACCGACGTCCACTCCTTCGCTCCGCTCGAGCCGGCCGCGGACGGCTTCCGCAACTATCTCCGCGGCAAGCCGCGCTTGTCCGCTGAAGAGCTGTTGGTGGATCGGGCGCAATTGCTGACGCTGACGGCGCCCGAGATGACGGTTCTCGTCGGCGGCTTGCGCGTCCTGGGCGCCAATGCCGGGCAATCCAAGCACGGCGTCTTCACCGAGCGGCCCGAGACGCTGACGAACGACTTCTTCGTCAACCTGCTCGACATGAGCACGCAATGGCAGCCGTCCGCTGGCTCTGAAGACGTGTACGAGGGGCGCGACCGGAAGACGAACCAGGTCAAGTGGACCGGCACCCGGGTCGACCTGATCTTCGGTTCGCACTCGCAGCTCCGGGCCCTCGCGGAAGTCTATGCGTGCGCGGACTCGAAGGAGAAGTTCGTGAAGGACTTCGTGGCAGCGTGGACCAAGGTGATGAACCTCGACCGCTTCGAGCTCGCCTGATCGCTGCGGAAAGGCTTTCAGTTGCGTTGCAGACGCGGTTTAACGATCGAGGTCGGTGAGAGGGGAACGTAGAGGCGATACGGCGCGTTTCGTCGCGCGACAGGTCTGACGCCGGGGGAATGTGGGCGGCGTCGGCGGCAGGTGCCGATCCTATCCGCGGGTTAGCTCTCTCAACGGAGCAATGTCGCCAGGCGGCGCGCCTGACGTCGGCTCCGCGCGCGGTGCGATCGACCGCCGCGGTCGAAATCCGCCCGCGTCCGCGGTGGGGGTCGTCCCCGGGACCGGAATTCTGGGCTTGTTTGTGTCCAAGAACGCCCGCGCAACGTCCAGCGTTTCGCGAATACCGATGTCCGCGCCGTGATCTGCCATGAACTGCTCTCCGGCGGCAAAGCCCTCGTCATGCAAGAGCTGCAGCCACGGGCGCGTCCGGTCGAAGCCACTTCCTTGATCGAACAAAGCGACGGGCGGAGGTCCGACGCGATGCAGGCGCACGTTGGCGACGCCTGCCGCCGCGTGCCGGGGTTCCGCCAGGCCGCGCATCGCGCTGATCGCCTGCATCTCTGCGACCAGGCTGGAGTTGAACACGATTTCGCGCACCCGGCGGCGTACGCCGAGCGTACCCGTGGGCAGCTCTTCGATTCGGTCCCGCATCAGTTGCACGATGATGAGGTCGCACGCCGCGCCGGCGCGGATCATCGGCCACAGCGTTGGATTGCCGCCGTAGCCGCCGTCCCAGAACCACTCGCCATCGATCTCCACGGCCGGGAACAGGTCTGGAATGCACGCCGAGGCGAGCAAGGCATCGATGGACATCGCGTCGTTCGAGATGACGCGCGGCAGCCCGGTCTTCACGTTTGTGACCGTGACGAACAGAGCTGGCGCGAACCTGCTGCGGATCGCTTCTACGTCGACGGGGTGCGCGGCTTGAGGATCACCGTGTACACGATGGCGTAACCCGCGAAGGTCGTCAGCGCAAGCCACATGGTCAGCGGATTGACCAGCCAGTACAGCAAGCCCAGGCCGATGGCCCCGACGACCACCACGAACGCGAGCGCTTCGGCCGAGTTGAGCTGGCCCATCGGCAGCGGCCGTGCGCGGGGTGCGCGCCATCAGCGCGTCGATCTTCTGCTCCACCAGGCAATTGGTCGCGGCAGCGGCGCCCGCCACCAGCGCAATGCCGATCGCGCCGAACACGAGCGGCTGGAACGCAACCATGCCGGCGTGGCGAGGAACATCCCGATCATCGCCGTGAAGACGATGAGCGACACCACGCGCGGCTTGGTGAGCGCGAAGAACTGGTGGAGACGGAGCGCGGTCGGGCGCGAGTGGACGGTGCTGGTGCTAAGATGGCTCGAATTCTGTCCACTGCCCGCGAGATCCCTTTATCCCCCGACCGGTACGACGCGGTGTTTCTTGGGGGACACCGCCGCTCCGCGCCCACGTCCCCCTCGAACAGCGCCGCGTGCCCCCTATCGGGGGGATATCTCAAGGCGTGCTTTCAGCGCACGCTTCACCGAGCAAGCCGCCCCGCGTCGAGGGCCGAGCGCAAGCGCCAAGTGACCCTTGCGAGGGAGCCTTGTACGGGCTCGACATCGGAGATCGGCATGGCGGCTCATCAGTTCATGGACATGACCAAGCGGCACGTGAGGTTCGCTATGAGCAAACGAATTGGTCGAAACGCTGCGGTGACCGAGCAGAGCCTCGAACGCGAGAACCTGCGCCATCGCGGCACGGGCGGCACGAGCGCCGAGAACCAGTCGCTCGGATTCCAGCCGGCGTTCGTGGACCGCGAGACCCGCGCAATCTATCTCTCGCGCTTCGCCGACGGGCGCCCGGCTCCGTGCCACGTGCTGGACGGACTCCCTCGCGAGCTCGTGCTATGGCGCCGCGCCTGCGGTCGCGTCGCGGCGGTCAAGCCTTCGCTCGTCTCGGGCTTCGTACGCGATGGCTGCTTCTACACGCGCGAAGAGGCCGCGCTGGTCGCGGACCCGGCGCGCTGAAAGCGAACTGCCATGCAGATCCTCTCCACGAGCGAGCTCGAGCGCCTGGTCCGGGAAACGTTTCCGGAAAGCTCGCGTTCTCGGCCGAGGCCGAGCTCGGCGCAGACCTGCACCGCCGGCCGATCGTGACCTTCGTGCACGGCGGATCCGACCCGTTTCTCGACCGCCCGTTCGAAAGCTGGCTCCACCGGCGCACCGGTCTTCGTGGCCGCGCATCAGCTGCTCAACCGGCTCTGCCGCGCCGGCGCCCTGGCGCCGGGGCAATACGCGATCACTCGACCACTTGGTTCAACCGCAGATGCGGGAGCGGCGCGAGACCGACCTGTCCATGCGCAACTCGCGCGCTGACCGCCTAGCCGTCGCGGCGGTTTTTTTCAGCCGTCTCTTTCCGCGGCCGTTCCTCCAACTCCGTGGCAATGGTGGAAGCCGACGATCGAACCGGAAACGATTCGAAGAGGCTTTTCGATGATGAACGACAGCTTTGAGTACTCGCTTGGCATTGGGCCCGAACAGCATCCGGCCACCGTCGACGACGACGCCGATCGCGCCGATCGGACGGCGCACGCCATTGTCGCCGGCCTGCGCGCCGGGGGCGACGCATCTGCCGAGGGCGGCGATATGCGGTCGGCGGCGCTGCCGCTCCACGCGCTTCGACGCGCGATCCAGTACATCAACGACAACCTCGACTCCCGCCTCAGCTGGGGAGCGATCGGCGCGGCGATCGGGCTGAACAGTTTCAAGTTCGGCCGCGATTTCAAGCGCGCGACCGGCGTGACGCCGCATCAGTACGTGCTCCGGTGCCGCGTGAAGCGGGCGATGAAGCTCCTCTCCGACAGCGACCTGAGCATCGCCGACATCGCGCTGGAGATCGGCTGCTCATGCCAGAGCCACTTCACTACCCTCTTCCGCAAGCACACCGGGATGACCCCGGGTGCCTTTCGCAGGGCCGCGGAAGCGAGCCGGCGGCGCCTGTTCGGCATTCCCGCCGTCGCTGCGGGACGCCGTTTCGGGTGGGTCCGAGATTGCGGCCTGATCCACGAGGGCCGAGCGCGTCGATTCCGCCTTCATCATCGACTGAGCTGGGGGCGACGGGCACATCGAAAACCTCCACGTCACCTTGATCCCGCTCGCGACATACCTGCTCCTGGAGCGGGTTGGTCAGATGGTGCCGCGAACGCGCAGGGTCTTTCGTCGCGGATTGCCCGCCGTCCTCGAGGATGGTGATCGCGTCGCTCGCCGTAAAAGTCTGAAATACGTTCAACGACACTCGGCTTTAAGATCGCAGGGGTCGCCGCCGCTTTGGGCATCGGCTTGACCGCTGCCTGTCCCGCCGAGGCAATTGGCCCGCGAGGGGGCATCATCGCAAACGGCACGTCGTTCAACGGCCTCGCGCTGCAAGGGCTCACGTTGAACAACATCCGGATGCAGGAGCCGGAGGAGGACGACGAGGTCTGGAACTGCCAATCCGATGGGATCTGCCCGAAGAATGGCACGCAGCTCAACGGCATCACGCTGGAAAGCATGACGCTGGAAGGCATCGAGCTGAAAGCGACGGCGGTCGTCCTCGACCACTAGAACGACCGACAGCAGAAGCAGTGGACGCCTAGGAATTTCAGGTAACCGCCGTCGATCATCGCCGCGCACCCGATCAAGTCCGCGCCCTGGGCTTGCAGTCGAGGTAGATCGATGCGTCTCTTGGATCGATTGTTGCATCGGGAGCCTCCCCGACAGCTCCAACAACCGTTTCGTTCAATTCTTGAATGCAACGCCCGACGAATCGATCGGAGTCCTCTCCTTCAATTAACTTTGCGATCTGCGCGGCACCGCCCTCGATGATCGTCGGGAGCGCGGGGTCCGGGGGGCCGACCTCAATTGGAGACATCGTCAAGGGCTACCGATAGATCGCCGACTCTCCCCATTTGCCGCTCCCTGGTCGTTGGCAGTGACTGCATAGTACGGCCGCTCAAGTTCGGGAAGCAGGCGTACCGCGTGATCGAGGTACGGCAGGGCGACGAGGCGGCCGAGACCGCGAAGACGATGCGCGAGCTGGCCGATCAGGTGGCGGGGGTGAAGGATTAGAACTCCTCCGCGAAATCCCACTCACTCCCCCGCCGCCGGTCCTCGCAACAGGTAACCGCGATCGGCGAAGAAGTAGGCCCACTCACGCAACCGCAGCCGCGTCTCCTCGATGTCGATCACCAAGCGATCAGCGGTCCGGACGCTCAAACACTGGGGTTAAAGAAGCAGGTGTGGTAGTTCACCCGATCGTTGCAATCCATCAAACTGGGCTTGTAATCGTATCCCGTGCCGCACGCGGAAAGCAGCAGCGCGGTGATCGCGAGAAGGGATTGGCGCAGGGATCTCATGGCGTTCACCTCCAAGCTGACCTTAGACCAACGCAGCCACCTGCAAACACTGCGGCGCCGGCGCGCATTCCGAACGCCCGAGGGAGCGCGCGTAGGCGGGCAAGCTACGGCGGGGCGAGGAGTTAGCCGGGTGAAGTGTCGGATTGGAGAAGGTGATTTGGGATCGGTAGCGGTGCGGTAGTAGGAGAGGCCGGTGCCATCGTTCTCTCGACCGGTGTACTGGAAGAGCCCGGTCTGCTTGTCCGGATACTGGCCGGGCAGTATCCGGATAGACGAATCCCGAGGACGCAGGCCCCTGGACGTGAAACGACCTTGTTAGCGCGCATCAAGGGCGCGCATTACCGCCCTGGGCTCTCTAGCGATCACGTTCAGCAGCACGAGCGCCGTACCCCGCGGTACGCGGTCACCGCGCTCCCAATGACGAAGAGTGCCTAGACTAATTGCGAACTTGGCGGCGAACTGCTCCTGGGTGAGCCCTGTGCGCCGACGAACTGCTTTCACGTCGACCTTCGCAGGGACGTACAGCCTCATCCCGCGGACTCGTTTCCCGCGCTGATGTGCGATCGCCTGCCGCAGCCCCTTGCTAATACTCTCAAACGCCTTGCTCATCTACCTTCCCTCGCATACCCCTTGAGAACCTGAACCAGCTTGGCGAGCTCGTTCCGCTCGGCCTGGCTCAGGTCTGCTTTCTCCCCCTTTCCGAACACCGTCAGGAGGTAGAGCGGGAACGCTTCGCTGTGGAAGTAGTAGATCACCCGCACACCTCCGCTCTTGCCCCGTCCGCTCCGCGCCCATCGCAGCTTGCGAACACCGCCCGTGCCCTGGATCAGGTCGCCAGCCTTCGGGCTCGCCGCGACGTAATCGATAAGGTCATCGCGCTCCGACTCGGACAGAAGCTTCGTCGCGCGCCGGATGTACTCAGGCATCTCCGCGACGGTGATCAGCACTCCTGGATACTAATCCATTGGCTTACCGAAGCGCAAGCTGATCGTCCCCACCCCGAGCAGGGCCGTGTACGCCTTGCGCTGGCAGGCTTCGATGCCCAGGAGCGGCGCGCCGTCCATGCGGCCGAACGCCTTGAGATTTCCTCCTTCATCGAGCACAACGACACATTGTTTTGCGCCAAGCTCAGTTGCACGCGCCGTGGCCGCCGCGACCAGTCGCGCCGCCATTTCGTACATCAGCGCTTTCTTCGGATAGCACTTGTGCATTGCTCGATCCTCAGGGCGTGTGACCTGCCCAGGTTCTTCGGACCAGTCGTAACTTGAGAGAATGGCTCCCGCTAATGGCGAGGAGCCCATGAAGAAAGGCCGTTTCACCGAAGAGCAGATGGTCGCGTGCCCCGTTCAGTGTTGAAAGAAGGCCAGGAGGATCGGTATGACCTGACCCGGTGCTTCGTCTATCAACCAGTGGCCCGAACCCTTGATGACGACGCCCTCGACGTTCTCGGCGACCAGGCGGCCCTGCGTGATCAGAAATTCGCCGGAAGCCTTCTCTCCGGTCAACACGAGCATCGGCATCTTTAGCTTGGTCTTGCTTAGCCCGCCGAAATCCTTGGCGTCCTGTTCGAAGGCGCGGAATACCTCGAAGCCGGCCCGCATGCCGCCCGGCTGCGCGTACGCCTTCGCGTAGAACTGGCGATCCGTCTCGGAAACGGACTTGGCCGGGTCGGCGGGTGCGCTATGGGTTCGGCAGGCGAAGACCAAGGCCAAGTTGCGCATAGCGATCGAGGGGGAGCTTGCGGCGGTGATCGAGCGGATCCGCGCCCGCGCCATCGTCGGGGTGTACCTTTTGACCACAGCTCGGGGGCAGCGGATGTCCCACCGGCAGCTTAGATGGCTGTTCGACCGCGCCCGGGACGCCGGCAAGGTTGATTTCCAGTTCTGGGACCTGCGGGCGAAGGCGGCCACGGACATGGAGAACCTGGAGCACGCTCAGAAGCTCCTCGGGCATGCCACCCGCGACATGACCGAGCACTACACGAGGAAGCGGATGGGCGAGAAAGTGAGCCCAGTGCGGCGAAAATTGTAGAAGATTGTAGAAGATCGCCTATTTTTTAGGCAACGGACGATTCCGAGCTAACTATTTGTTTTTGGCGGAGAGGGAGGGATTCGAACCCCCGGTACCCACGAGGAGTACAACAGATTTCGAGTCTGCCGCATTCGACCACTCTGCCACCTCTCCGGGGCGGCGGATTCTATCAGGCGGGGCGGATCGTCTCCAAACCGCCCATATAGGCACGCAAGGCCGCCGGGACGGTAATGCTGCCGTCCGCGTTCTGATAGTTCTCCATGACAGCGATCAGCGTCCGCCCGACCGCCAGGCCGGACCCGTTCAAGCGTGTGGACCGGTTCGGGTTTGCCCTTCTCGTTCCGGAAGCGCGCCTGCATGCGTCGCGCCTGGAAGGCCTCGAAGTTCGAGCAGGACGAGATCTCGCGGTAGGCGTTCTGGCCCGGCAGCCACACCTCGATGTCGTAGGTCTTCGCCGCCGAGAAGCCCATATCGCCCGTGCAGAGGGTGACCACGCGATACGGTAGCTCCAGTCGCTTGAGAATCGTCTCGGCATGCCCGGTCAGCTCCTCGAGCAGCTCGTACGAGCGAGCCGGATGCGTGACCTGCACCAGCTCCACCTTGTCGAACTGGTGCTGGCGGATCATGCCGCGCGTGTCCTTGCCATGGGAACCGGCCTCGCTGCGGAAGCACGGCGTGTGGCAGACGAACTTGAGCGGCAGCCGCTCGAGCTCGACGATTTCGTCGCGCACGATGTTGGTGACCGGAACCTCGGCGGTCGGGATCAGGTAGAACTTCTCGCCGCCACGCGGGACGGCGAAGAGGTCTTCCTCGAACTTCGGCAGCTGTCCGGTGCCGAACATGCTGTCCTTGTTGACCATGTACGGCGCATACACCTCGACGTAGCCGTGCTCGCGCGTATGCACGTCGAGCATGAACTGGGCGATGCGCGCGGTGCAGCTGCGCGAGCGGACCCGTCATCAGCGCGAAGCGCGCGCCCGCGATCTTCGTCGCCCGCTCGAAGTCGAGCTGGCCCAGTCCGGCACCCAAATCCACATGATCCTTCGGCGCGAAGCCGAACGTCCGCGGCGTGCCGACCCGGCGCACCTCCTCGTTGTCCTCCGACGAGCGCCCGACCGGTACGCTCTGCGTGGGGGATATTCGGGACGACGGCCAGCAACGCGTGCAGCTTTGCCTGGATCGCGTCGAGCTCTTTCGGCAGCCCTTCGAGCTCGGCATTCGCCGCGGCGGCTTCCGCCATCAGGGCAGCGGTGTCCTCCCCTTTCGCTTTCGCCCGGCCGATCTCCTTGGCGAGCGCGTTCCGTTTCGCCTGGAGCTCCTGGGTGCGGCCCTGGACCCGCTTCCGCTCGTCCTCGAGCGCGCGGAACGCCGCCTGGTCGAAGACGAACGGCCGGTCGGCGAGGCGCTTCGCCACACCCTCGAGATCGGTTCTAAGCAATTGAATGTCGATCATATGACTCGGGACATTGCGGGAGTATTACCGCTGCGCCGTCCGCATGGCGTCGCACCATGACATTAGCATCCGGTTTTTCTTGCCTAATGCCGGCGACGGAGCTATAAAGAGTGCCCCGCCGCAGTGCTGCCGAAAGAGATCCTTGCCATGCTGTCCCTGCGAGACTGCCTCGCCTTCAGCGATCTCACCGACGAAGAAGTACAGGTCATCGCCGAGCACGAGCAAATCCCTCAGATCGTCGCCGCCGAGCTCGGTAGCGAGCTGCTTCACTCCGACGACGGCATCTTGATGATCAAGGCGTACATGCTCGACTGCATCGAGCATGCCCGCCGGACCGGCGCCTTCGACCGGGCCGACGCGCTTTACGCCGTGTACCGCCGGTTCGACGCGACGCACCCCGCCGCCGCGCCGCACTAGCTCTTCTCGCGCCGCACCTTCTCGTCGAGCCCTCGCAGCTCGGCGAGCCGCTCGGCGATCCGCGCCTCCAGCCCGCGATCGGTCGGGCGATACCAGCTCACCGCGGGCATCCCCTCCGGGAGATAGCTCTCCCCCGCCGCATAGCCTTGAGCCTCGTCGTGCGCGTAACGGTATCCGCGCCCGTAGCCGAGGCTTTTCATCAGCCGCGTCGGAGCGTTGCGCAGGTGCGCCGGCACCGGCCGCGATTCGTCGTCGGCCACGAACGAACGCGCCGAATTATAGGCGACGTACACCGCGTTCGATTTCGGCGCGCAAGCGAGATAGATCGCCGCGTGCGCGAGCGCGAGCTCGCCTTCCGGCGTGCCGAGGCGCTCGTAGGTCTCGGCAGCCTCGAGCGTGAGGGTCAGCGCGCGCGGGTCCGCGAGCCCGATGTCCTCGGTCGCCATCCGGATCATCCGGCGCGCGAGGTAGAGCGGATCTGCCCCGCCGTCCAGCATTCGCACGAGCCAGTAGAGGGCGGCGTCGGGGTCGGAACCGCGGACCGACTTGTGGAGGGCCGAGATCTGATCGTAGAACGCCTCTCCGCCCTTGTCGAACCGGCGCAGGCTCCGCGCGACGGCGTTCTCGACGAACGTGCCATCGATCGTTCCCACCCCGGCGCTCGCGGCAGCGGTCTGGATGATCTCGAGCAGATTAAGGAGCCGCCGCGCGTCGCCATCGGCGAACCCGACGATCCGTTCGCGCGCCGCCGCGTCGAAGCCGAGCTCGGGAAGCGCTTTCGCCGCTGCGCGATCGAACAGCGTCGCGAGCTCGTCCGCGCTCAGCGGCTGCAGGACATACACGGCGGCGCGCGAGAGGAGCGCGGAGTTGACCTCGAACGACGGGTTCTCGGTCGTCGCGCCGACGAAGGTGACCAGCCCCTGCTCGACGTACGGCAGGAAGGCGTCCTGCTGCGCCTTGTTGAAGCGGTGCACCTCGTCGACGAACAGGATCGTCGAGCGCCCGCTGCGGGCGAGGACGTCGCGGGCCTGCTGGACCGCCTCGCGGATGTCCTTGACGCCGGAGAAAACCGCCGACAGCGCGATGAACTCGGCGCTGAACGCATCGGCCATCAGCCGGGCGATCGTGGTCTTGCCGGAGCCGGGCGGGCCCCAGAGGATCATCGAGTGCGGCTTGCCCGACTCGAAGGCAAGCCGAAGCGGCTTGCCGGGGCCGAGGAGGTGCGCCTGCCCGACGACCTCCTCGAGCACGCGGGGCCGGAGCGCCTCGGCGAGCGGCGCGACCGGTTTCGGCGCGGCGAAGAGGTCGCTCACCTGTCGCCAACGACGTCGGCGCCCTTGGGCGGCGAGAAACGGAAAAGCGCCGGATCGATGCGTGGGTTGCGTTGCAGCCCGTTGAATCGGAGCTCGGTCGTCTGCCCGAACGCATCGACGAGCTCCATCCGTTCGAGCCCCGAGAAGCCGAACCCCAACCGGATCCGCTCGAAACCGGACTCCTTGTCGCGCGGGACGGCTTCGACCCACTCGAGGCCGTCGCGCGTGCCCTCGTCCTTGAGCTCGAACGCCTTGAGTGCGTCGTTCGAGCCCGCGAGCAGCGCGGCGGGCGTGGCACCGAGCGCCTGGCCGAGCTTGCGGACGGTGACCTGATTGAGGTCCTCGTCGTACACCCACACCCGCGCGCCGTCGCCGACGATGACCTGCGGGTAGGGTTTGGCGTACGTCCAGCGGAACCTGCCCGGCCGCGCGAACGCGAGCGTGCCCCGCGACTCCTGAATGAGCTTGCGGTCGCGGCTGTAGACGCGCTGCTCGAACTCGCCGGTCGCGGTGACCGTCGAGGTCATGAACTCGTTGAGGCGCTCGGTGCCGGCCGCTTGCACCGGCTGGACGAGGCTGAACGCAAGGAACGCAACGGGCGCAAGGACCGCAAAGGACTTCATGGCAACTGCTTCGTGCGCTCTGCGCGCTCTGCGCTCTCGCTTTGCGGGTTACTCGGCGCGGCTCGGCACCAGGACCTCGCGGTTGCCGTTCGTCTGCATCGACGACACGAGCCCCGCCTGTTCCATCTGCTCGAGCAGCCGCGCCGCGCGGTTGTAGCCGATCCGCAGGTGCCGCTGCACGAGCGAGATGGACGGCCGGCGGGTGCGCATCACGATCTCCACCGCCTGGTCGTAGAGCGGGTCGGATTCGCCGCCACCCTCGCCCGGCAGGAGGTCCCCGTTCGCAACCCCCTCCTCGTCCGCTTCGAGCAGGTCTTCCACGTAGTCGGGCTCGCCATGCTGCTTGAGGTACTCGACCACATTGTGGACCTCGTGGTCGGCGACGAACGCGCCGTGCACGCGCTGCGGGAACCCGGTACCCGGAGGGAGATACAGCATGTCGCCCTGCCCGAGCAGCATCTCCGCCCCGTGCTGGTCGAGGATCGTCCGCGAGTCGACCTTCGACGACACCTGGAACGCGATCCGCGTCGGGATATTGGCCTTGATCAGGCCGGTGATGACATCGACCGACGGGCGCTGGGTGGCGACGAGCAGATGGATGCCCGCGGCGCGCGCCTTCTGGGCGAGGCGCGCAATCAGCTCTTCGACCTTCTTCCCGACGACCATCATCAGGTCCGCGAGCTCATCGATCACCACCACGATGTGCGGCAACCGCTGCAGGGGCAGTGGCGTCCCGGTGCCGACGGTGTTCGGGTCCTCCAGCGTCTCGCCGCGCTTCTCCGCCTCGGCGACCTTGTGGTTGAACCCGGAGAGGTTGCGCACCCCCAGCCAGGACATGAGCTTGTACCGCCGCTCCATCTCGCCGATGCACCACATGAGCGCCGAGGCCGCCTGCTTCATGTCGGTGACGACCGGCGCCAGCAGATGCGGGATGTCCTGGTAGACCGAGAGTTCCAGCATCTTCGGATCGACCATCACCATCCGGACGTCCCGCGGTTCCGCCTTGTAGAGCAGCGACAGGATCATCGCGTTCAGCGCGACCGACTTGCCGGAGCCGGTCGTGCCGGCGACCAGCAGGTGCGGCATGCGCGCGAGGTCCGCCACGACCGGGTGGCCGCCGATGTCCTTGCCGAGCGCGAGCGTTAGCGGCGAGTGCAGGTTGTGGTAGGCCTGCGAGCCCAGGATCTCGGTGAGGCGCACCGTCTGCCGCCGCGGGTTCGGGATCTCGAGCCCCATGCACGATTTGCCGGGAATCGTCTCGACCACGCGGATCGATACGACTGAGAGCGCGCGCGCGAGGTCCTTCACCAGGTTCACGACCTGGCTCCCCTTCACACCGACGGCCGGCTCGATCTCGTAGCGGGTGATCACCGGCCCGGGGTAGGCGGCGAGCACCTTCACCTCGACGCCGAAGTCCTTCAGCTTCTTCTCGATCAGTCGCGAAGTGAACTCGAGCGTCTCCGGGCTCATCAGCTCCTGATCGGGCGGCGGCTCGTCCAGGAGCGCGAGCGGCGGCAGCGGCGTGTCCGGCAGGTCATGGAAAAGCGGCACCTGCTTCTCCTTGATCACGCGCTCCGACTTCGGGATCTCCCGGACCGGCGCTTCGATCCGGATCGGCGTGTGATCCTCCACCCGCTGCTTCTCCGCCTCGACGACGATCTCCCGCTTCACCGCGGCGATCTCGCCCGCCTTCCGGTCCTCGCGCCGGTGCCACAGCTCGATCGACTTGAACCAGGCCGCCTCGAACACCCGGCCGGTCCCCTCCATCAGTTCGACCCACGATATGCCGGTAAAGAGCGACAGCCCGATCGCCCCCATCGCAAGCAGGAGAAACGTCGCGCCGGTGAACCCGAACGTTCCGTGGAACACCTGTCCAATCACCGCGCCGAGGAGTCCGCCCGGCGCGAGGGGCAGGGCCGTCTGGATCGAGTGGAAGCGCAGGGCTTCGAGGCCGCAGGAGGCTACGAGCAGCGTCGAGAAGCCCGCGAGCGCGATGAGGAACGGCCGCTTGTCGGAGATGGAGGAGCCATCGAGCCGGCGGTAGCCCCAGATGACGGCGTAGACGAGAAGCACCACCCACCACCACGCGGACACGCCGAAGAGGTAAAGCATCAGGTCGGCGAGCCAAGCCCCCGCGTGCCCGCCGCTGTTGTGAACGCGGTCGACCGCGACGCTATGTGACCAGCCGGGATCGGCCCGGTGATAGGTGCCGAGGATCAACGCGAGGTAGGCCGCGACCGCGACCAGCGCAAGCCACTTGGCCTCGCGCAGGCGCGCGGCGATCTTGCCGGGGAGGGGTTGGTCCCCGGACGCGGCCTTCATGCCCGGAAAATGCGTTCGCCCGGCGACGCTGGGCGAACGGACGACAAGGGAAAAAACAGCGCCGGCAGGAAGGTTCCCTTTTCCGGCGCCGCGGCTCGCGCGCGGCGGGCGCGCTGCGCTGGAGAGCGTCCGAGCCTCGGCGTTCCGTCGCTCCGTCCCCGCAAGCGGGGCCCCTGCTCCGCGCTCCAGCGCGCCTGCCGCGACACTAAGCGCGAGCCTCCGACACCAACATCGCTTCGCGCAGGAAGATCGAGCCGGCCTTCACCTCGATGTAGCCGCTCGTCTGGAGGTCCTTCATGACGCGGCTCACCATCTCGCGGGAAGCGCCGATCATCTTGGCGATGTCCTGCTTGGGCAGCTTCTTGGTCACCACCCGCTGGCCGTCGACAAGCTCGGCCATCTCCATCAGCAGCCGGGCGACGCGGCCGTACACGTCCATGAGCGCCAGGCTCCCGATCTTCTTGTCGGCCTCGCGCAGGCGTCTGACCAAGCCCTTCATCACCGCCGTGCAGATGTCGAAGTTTTCCTGCAGGCATTTCTTGAAGTCGGCTTTGCTGATCATGAGCAGCTCGCAGGGCTCGATGGCGATCACCGTCGCCGAGCGCGGCGCCTCGTCGATCAGCCCCATCTCGCCGAAGAACTCGCCCTGGTTGAGGATGGCGAGGATCACCTCGCGGCCCTCGTCGTCGCTCATCATGACCTTGAGCCGGCCCGAGATCACGATGTAGAGCGCGTCGGTCGGGTCGCCCGCAGCGATGATCGTCGAGTTGCGCGGGTGGGACTTGCGCCCGACCACGCGGGTGAGCAGTTGCAGCTGGCTCTCGGGCAACGCCGCGAACAGCGGCACGTTGCGCAGGAGCAGGGTTGAGACACTTGCCGGACCTGCCATACGTTTTTCTCCCCTCACGGATTCACTCCTCGGCGGCTGAATGTTAACAGGTTGAAACACTTATGCGACCCTCGTCGTCGAGTGCAGACGCCGCAGCTGCGACCCGATCGAGCGCGTCCCGGCATCCAACGGTCGCGCTTCGCTGTTCGCCGCCCAATGCCATCAGAACACCCAGGCCCGTCAGAACACCCAGACGAGGCTGAAGTTCGCGCGTCCGTGGTCGCTGTTGGTGGGCGTCCCGTTCTCGATGATGAAGCCGTAGTCGAGCCGCATGCTCAGGTTCCACCGGTAGGCGACGCGCACGCCGGGCCCCGCGGACGCGATGCCCGTGACCCGCTGCTCGGGCGCCTGCGGGTTGATGATCCACGCCCGGCCGTAGTCGTAGAATGCGAGCAGCCGGACACGCACACCCTCCGGCGTCCCGAGCGCAGCCGTCACGTCCGGTGAGTACACCTCGAACGTTCCGGAAAAACCCCGGTCGCCGGTGAATTCGCGCTCGAAGAACCCGCGTACCGAGTCTATTCCGCCGAGGCCGAACTGCTCGCCAGGCAGGAGCATGTCCTGCGTGTACTGCGCCGTAAAGCGCGCGCGTGCCTGCACGTCGTGCGGGAGACTGTGGACCCAGTTCGCGTTGAATCGCCCCAGCGCATAGGCGCTCTCCGCGCCCGGCCGGACGAGATCGAACTGCGCCTGGTCGCCGTTGGAGCCGCCCGGCAGGTTCCTGACCCCGCTCGCATAAAACGCGACCTCGTCCGCTGCGCCGCGCCAGACGCCGGAATAGCCGAGGCTGAGCGGGTGCAGCACGTAGTCGGGAACGATGGCGGTGGACGTGCCGACCGGCACGACGCTGTTGTCGTAGTAGCGCACGTCGTAGCCGAAGGCGAGCTTCTGCTCGACGTTCGCAAGCCGCGGCAGGCCGAGGTTGTACCGACCGGCGTAGACGCGGCCGCTGCCGCTGATGCTGAAAAGATTCTGCACGACGCCGGAGTTCACGTTCGCATAGCCGGCGACGAGGTCGATCGAGTCGCCGAGCGCGTACAGCGGGATGTGATACCCGGCGCCGACGATGAACACTCGGTTGTTCGGCGGGAGCGCGAGTGTGTTCGGGTTGTCCTCCTGCGTCGGCGAAGTGACGTACTGCAGGTTCAGCACGTGGTCGCGGTTGAAGAGGTTCGCGTGCTGGAAGCCCGCGCCGATGCGGTAGTCGCCGGTCTGCGGTGTGCCGGTGTTGTCGAGGCTCAGGCTGAACCGGTACGGCCGCTGGTCGACCACGCGCACCTGCGCATCGACCTCGTCCTCGGGGCCGCCGGGTTTCAGGACGATCGTGGTCTGCTTGACCGGGCTCTCGTTGGCCAGCCGCAGCTCGGCCGCCAGCCGGTCGGTCTCGAGCGGCTGCCCGGGGACGAGCGCCGGAAGGCTCGCCCGGATGTTGTCGTCGTCGAAAAATCGGTTCCCCTCGATCCGGATCGCACCGAGCTTCACCTCCACGACCCGCAGCCGCACCACACCGTCCTTGATCTCCTGCTCCGGAAGGAGCACCTGGGTCGCGCCGTAGCCGCGGCGCGCATAGATCGACTCGATCGCGGCGCGCGCCTGCTGTACATCGGAAATCGTTCGGCTCGTCCCCATGTACGGGGCGAGGGTCTGGTCGATCCGCTCCGGCGCGATCAGCGTCGCGCCCTCGACGATGAAGCGCCGGATCTCGAATGACGCCTCGGCCGCCGGCGCCTGCGCGAACGCGCTCGTTTGCCAGCCGAGCAGGCAGGCGAGCGCGACACAGCCGGCCCCCACCGGGCCCCCGGGCTTCGTTTCGTTGGTCAGGATCGGTTCCGATTCGCAGCTCCCGGGACAGAGTATAGACTGTGAATCTATGCTAAACAATAGTTTATCGCACCTTTCTCAGGTAACGCTTAAGTCCGTCTCCCGGGCCACGAAAATCCCGCGGCTATAATTGGTCGCGACACCCTTGGCGTAAGTCCTCAGGCCCCGAAATGCCCCCAAAACCCACCCGCCACTGCCGCCTGTTGATCCTCGGGTCTGGACCCGCCGGCTACACGGCTGCCGTCTACGCCGCACGCGCAAACCTGAAGCCGGTGCTCATCACCGGGTTGGCGCCCGGCGGCCAGCTGATGACGACGACCGACGTCGACAACTGGCCGGCCGACGCGAACGGCGTGCAGGGGCCCGAGCTGATGGAGCGCTTCCAGAAGCACGCCGAGCGGTTCGACACCGAGATCGTGTTCGATCAAATCGAGTCCGTCGACTTCAAGTCGCGACCGCTGCGCCTGACCGGCGACAGTGCCGTGTATACATGCGACGCGGTAGTCATCGCGACGGGCGCCTCGGCCCGCTACCTCGGGCTCGCGTCGGAAAAGGCGTACATGGGGCGCGGCGTCTCGGCCTGCGCGACCTGCGACGGCTTCTTCTATCGCGGCCAGGATGTCGCCGTGGTCGGCGGCGGAAATACCGCGGTCGAAGAGGCGCTCTATCTCTCGAATATCGCGCGTCATGTCACCGTCGTGCACCGGCGCGACAGGTTTCGCGCCGAGAAGATCCTTCAGCAAAAGCTGTTCGGCAAGCCGAACGTGACCGTCAGGTGGGACCACGTCCTCGACGAGGTGCTCGGCGACGAGAAGGGCGTGAGCGGCATCCGCGTCAAGCACGCCGGCGGCGGCAAGTCCGAGAAGCTCGCCGTGCAGGGCCTGTTCATAGCCATCGGCCACACCCCGAACACCGCGATCTTCGAAGGCCACGTCGCGATGGAAGGCGGCTACATCATCACGCGTGGCGGCCGGGACGGGAACGCGACGGCGACGAGCGTTCCGGGCGTGTTCGCGGCGGGCGACGTGCAGGACCACGTCTATCGGCAAGCCGTGACGAGCGCCGGTTCGGGTTGCATGGCGGCGCTCGACGCGGAAAAGTATCTGGACGACCTCCGCTGATACGCCATGAAGCGTCCGCCGACTCCCGGCGTCGACGAGGACGACGCCGCACTCTTCCGTTCGGCGGTGGGGGACGCAGTGCCCCTCCGCGCGCCGGCGCGCCACGTCCGCGCGGCCGGATCGCGACCGGCGGTCCCGGTGCAGTCGCTCCTCGACGAGCACGCGGCTCTTCGCGAGAGCCGCGACGCGTCACTCGATCCGGAGACCGCGCTCGAGACGGGCGAGGAGGCGGCGTTCCTGCGGGACGGTCTTTCGCGGCAGGTGCTGCGGAAGCTCCGGCGCGGTCATTGGGTCGTGCAGGATCAGCTCGACCTCCACGGCATGACCCGCACCCAGGCGCGCGACGCGGTTGCCGCCTTCATCCGCGAATCGATGCGTCGCGCCCGGCGCTGCGTGCGCATCGTGCACGGCAAAGGCCTCGGCTCGAAGAACCGCGAGCCGGTTCTCAAGGGAAGGGTGAGGGCCTGGCTCGCCCAGCGTGACGAGGTTTTGGCGTTCTGCCAGGCGCCTGCAGCCCAGGGAGGCAGCGGGGCAGTGCTGGTGCTTCTGAAGGGATGATCTTTAGATTGCCGCTTCGTTCGTCTCGCCGGTGCGGATGCGTACGACGTGCTCGACCGAGGTGACGAAGATCTTGCCGTCGCCGATCTTGCCGGTGCGCGCGGCCTTGATGATCGCCTCGATCGCCTGATCGAGCATCTTGTCGACCACGCACACCTCGATCTTGACCTTCGGCAGGAAGTCGACGACGTACTCGGCCCCGCGGTAGAGCTCGGTGTGACCCTTCTGCCGGCCGAAGCCCTTCACTTCCGTCACCGTGAGGCCGGTGACGCCGACCTCGGCGAGCGCCTCGCGCACTTCGTCGAGCTTGAACGGCTTGATGACGGCTTCTATTTTCTTCATGGCGGCCCCCTGCATACGAGTCCCGAGCCAGTATAGCAGCGTCCACGCCGGCCGTTGCCTCGCGGGACGCCTTCGAAAATAATCGCAGCCGCATGATCAGGAAACACGATCGGAGCAGCGCGTGAGCGGCGGCGAGCGCCTGACCCTGCGCGTGCTCGACGACCTCGCGACGGTCCCCGCCGCCGAATGGAACGCCCTCGCCGGGCGCAACCCCTTCCTCCGCCACGAATTCTTCAGTGCGCTCCATGACACCGGCTGCGCGTCTGCGCGCACGGGCTGGCTACCGCAGTTCGTCACGCTCTGGGAGGGGAAGCGTCTCCGCGGCGCGCTGCCGCTCTACCTCAAGTCCCATTCGTACGGCGAGTACGTTTTCGACTGGGCATGGGCGGACGCCTACGCGCGCCACGGTCTCGAGTACTACCCGAAGCTCGTCTCGGCCGTGCCGTTCTCGCCGGTCACCGGTGCTCGCCTCCTCGCGCGCGACCCCGGCGTCCGCGCCCAGCTCGTCGCCGCCGCGCTGGAGCTCGCACGCGGCGTGTCCTCGCTGCACGTTCTGTTCCCGTCGGAGCCCGAGGCACGCGAGCTCGAGGCCGCCGGGATGATGCTGCGCCGGGGGGTGCAGTTCCACTGGTTGAACGCGGGGTACCGCGGCTTCGACGAGTTCCTCGCCGCGCTCACTCACGACAAGCGGAAGAAGATCAAGCAGGAGCGACGGCGGGTGGGCGAGGCGGGCATCACCTTCCGCCGTAAGGTCGGCGCCGACATCACGCGCGAAGAGTGGCGCTTCTTCACACGCTGCTACAACCTGACCTACCGCGCGCACCTCTCCACGCCCTACCTCAACCTCGCGTTCTTCAGCCGGCTCGGCGAGACGCTTCCCGACCACGTGCTGCTCGTGCTCGCCGAGCGCGAGCGGCGGCCGGTGGCGGCCGCGCTAAACGTGTTCACGACCGAGGCGCTCTACGGCAGATACTGGGGCGCAGTCGAGCACGTGCCTTGCCTGCATTTCGAGACCTGCTACTACCAGGCGCTCGAGTTCTGCATCGAGCGCGGGATCGGGGCGTTCGAGGGGGGCGCGCAGGGAGAGCACAAGCTCGCGCGCGGTTTCCTGCCGGAGACGACCTGGTCGGCGCACTGGCTTGTCCATCCGCAGTTCGCCGACGCGGTGGAGCGGTTTCTCGCACGTGAGGCCGAGGGCGTCGCACGTTACGCCGACGAGCTCGCCGAGCACACGCCGTTCCGGCGCGAGTAGCCTACCGGCCGGCCGCGGGCGCGCTCTGGCGGGCGGGGCTCGTGATGGCGGCCTCGCGCTCCCTGCGGCTTCGCTCGATGCGCTCCTCGGCGGCCTGCTGTGCTTCCTGGCGCGTCCGCTCGCGCTCGTCGGCCCTCGCCGCCGACTCCCCGCTCGTCGCCGCCGGTTCGCGGTCTTCCGGAACGGCGGGAACGATGATCGTGCCGTCCGGACGCTTCACTTGCACCTGCTCCGGCAGGGTCTGGGCGATCGCCCCCGACACGCTGACCGCGGCTGCGACCACGGCGGCGAGCGCCGCTGCAGAATGTCCGATGCTCATGTCCATGCCCATCGTTCGTGCGACGCCGCTCAGAACGCCGGCTTCTTCTTCGCCTTCCTGTAAGCCGCCACGCCGGCAATGATTTCCCGCTTCGCGTCCTCCGGCCCGGCCCAGCCCATCACTTTTACCCATTTCCCGCGCTCGAGGTCCTTGTAGTGCTCGAAGAAATGCGCGATCTGCGCGAGCGTGATCTCGGGCAGATCGCGCGCCGACTGCACGCTTCGATAGAGCGGCGAGAGCTTGTCGATCGGCACGGCGAGGACCTTCGTGTCGTCGCCCGCCTCGTCCTCCATCTTCAGCATCCCGATCGGTCGACACCGCACGACCGCCCCGGGGACGATCGGCAGCGGGCTCACCACCAGCACGTCGACCGGGTCGCCGTCACCGGACAGCGTGTTCGGGACGTAGCCGTAGTTGCACGGGTACTGCATCGCGGTCGCGAGGAACCGGTCGACGAACATCGCGCCGGTCTGCTTGTCGATCTCGTACTTGATCGGCTCGGCGTGCATCGGGATCTCGATGATCACGTTGCAGTCGTCGGGCACGTCTACGCCTGGCTTTACGCGGTCGAGGTTCATGGTGGGGCGGATTATATGCGCGCGGCGTTGACCGCCGCGAGCGGTGGGCCGGATAATCGTCCAGGTACTCGAAGGAGGCTACCATGCGGCTCAAGAACAAGGTGGCGATCGTGACCGGCGGCGGATCGGGGTTCGGAGAGGGTATCGCAACGCGGCTCGCCGAGGAAGGCGCGAAAGTGATGGTGAACGACATCCACGTCACCGGCGCGGAGCGTGTCGCTGCAGCGATCCGGAAGAGCGGCGGTACCGCCGAGTTCGTGCAGGCGGACGTCGCGGTCACGGCCGACTGGGCGGCGCTGACGCAGGCCACGCTCAGCGCGTTCGGCGGTATCGACGTCGTGGTGAACAACGCCGGCTGGACCCACCGCAACAAGCCGCTACTGGAAGTCACCGAGGAGGAGTTCGAGCGGGTCTACGCGATCAACGTGCGCTCGATCTTCCTCGCGGCGAAGCACGTGGTGCCGGTGTTCCGCAAGCAAGGTGGCGGAGCGTTCGTGAACATCGCGTCGACCGCTGGCGTGCGCCCGCGGCCCGGTCTCACCGTGTACAACTCGAGCAAGGGCGCGGTGATCACGATGAGCCGCTCGATGGCGGCGGAGCTCGGACCGGACAAGATCCGGGTGAACGTGGTGAATCCCGTGTTCAGCCCGTTCACCGGCCTCTCGGCCGATTTTGCGGGCGGAAAGATGACACCGGAGCTGGAGGCGAAGTTCGTCGCGACGATCCCGCTCGGGCGGCCTTCGACGCCGCTCGACATCGCGAACGCAGTGCTCTATCTCGCCTCGGACGAGGCGGCGTTCATCAGCGGAGTGTGCCTCGAGGTCGACGGCGCGCGATGCGTCTAGCTCTCTAGCTGGGCTTGCGGACAAACCCGCCGAGCAGGGCAGCCACTTGACGTTCGCGGCGCTCTTGCGGCGCGGCCGGCTTGGCGGTCGGTGAAAGCGGTGGAGCCGTCCCCGGCTCGTACGGCCGGGTGAAGATGGGGTCGGATGTCGGCGCAGCTTTGGCCGCCGGCTCACGCTCACGCTTGCGCGCCCGTGTGAGCCGATCCTCGTCCGCCGCGCGGCGGCGCTCCCGGCGCGGCGGCTCCATCAGCGGCGCCTCCGACCGGTGCCCGAACCCGGTCACCACCTCGCGCGGGATCCGGATCCGGATCGTCTTCTCGATGTCGGCGAGACGTTCGTGCTCCTCGGGGCACACCAGCGAGATCGCGGTGCCAGCAGTCCCGGCGCGGCCGGTGCGGCCGATCCGATGCACGTAGTCGTCGGGCGAGTTCGGCAGGTCGAAGTTGACGACGTGCGGCAGCTCCTCGATGTCGAGTCCGCGCGCGGCGACGTCAGTCGCGACGAGCACGCCGACCTTGCCCGCCTTGAAGTCCTCGAGCGCCTGCATGCGCTCGGCCTGCGAGCGGTCGCCGTGGATCGCGGTCGCGTGGACCCCCTCGCGGTTCAGCTGGTAGGCGAGCCGGTTCGCGCCGATGCGGGTCGCGACGAACACCAGCACCTGCTTCATGCTCCGCGACTTGACGAGATGCACGAGCAGTTCGCGCTTGCGCTCGCGTGTCACCGGATGGACGAGGTGCGTGACGAGGTCCGCGGTCGCGTGCTTCGGCGCCACCTGCACGGCGATCGGGTCGTGCAGGAAAGACTTGGCGAGCGTCCGGATCTCGTCGGTGAGCGTGGCAGAGAACAGCAGGTTCTGCTTGCGCGCGGTGAGAAGCGCGACGATGCGCTTGACGTCGGGGATGAACCCCATGTCGAGCATCCGATCGGCCTCGTCGAGCACGAAGACCTCGACCTGCCCGAGGCTGAGCGTGCGCTGCTGCACGTGGTCGAGCAGCCGGCCAGGCGTCGCGACCAGGATCTCGACGCCGCGCCGCAGCGCCTCGGTCTGCGGGTCCATCGGGACGCCGCCGAAGATCTGTGCGCTCCGCAGCGGGATGTACTTGCCGTATGTGCGGACGCTTTCCTCGACCTGGGCGGCGAGCTCGCGCGTCGGGGCGAGAATCAGCGCCCGCACCGGATGACGCGCGGGCGAGACGCTGGTGTTCGCGTGATGCGCAAGCCGCTGCAGAAGGGGAAGCGTGAACCCAGCGGTCTTGCCGGTGCCGGTTTGCGCGCCGCCCATGACATCGCGGCCCGCGAGCACGAGCGGGATCGCCTGGACCTGGATGGGCGTGGGCGTCGTGTACCCCTGCTCCTCGACGGCCTTGAGCAGTTCCGGGCGCAGGCCCAGGTCAGCGAACGAAGTCAAACAGCGGTGCTCCGGGAAACAGGGTCCTGCGGTAGCGGAACCGAGGAAGAGAGACGGGCGGCGTCCAGGGGAGGGAAAGGCGGCGAGGCCTTAAGTCATTGAGGCCGCGGATTATAGCAGGCGGACTCGGCGCCGATAGCAGGAAATGCCGCGGTTGGCTACATTCCGGGCCCGTGATCACGCTGCGCAAGCTCACCCTCCGTCGTGGAGCGAAGTGCCTCCTCGACGCCGCCGAACTCGCCATCCACCCTGGCGAGCGGGTTGGCGTAGTTGGCCCGAACGGCTGCGGGAAATCGAGCCTGTTCGCCCTGCTCCGCGGCGAGCTGCACCCGGACGCGGGTGACGTCGAGCTGCCGCCGCGCTGGACGATCGCTCACGTCGCGCAGGAAACGACCACGCTCGATCGGGCGGCGATCGAGTTCGTCATAGACGGCGACGAGGCCCTGCGCCGCGCCGAGAGCGAGCTCGCGGAGGCGGAGCGCGCGGGCGACGGCGAGCGCCTCGCTCACGCGCACGAGGCGTTCGCGCACCGGGACGGCTACTCGGCGCGCGCGCGTGCCGCCGCGATGCTGGCCGGCCTTGGTTTCGAGCCGACCGACCTCGAGCGGAGCGTCGCCGAGTTCTCCGGCGGCTGGCGCATGCGGCTCAACCTCGCTCGGGCGCTCATGTGCCCATCGGACCTGCTCCTCCTCGACGAGCCCACGAACCATCTCGATCTCGATGCGATCGTGTGGCTCGAGGGCTGGCTCCGCGCCTACCAGGGCACGCTCGCGCTCGTCTCGCACGATCGCGAGTTCCTCGACGCGGTCGTCTCGATCATCGTCAGCTTCGAGAACCGATCCTTGCGCCGCTACACCGGCAACTACTCGGCGTTCGAGGGCGCCCGCGCCGAGCGGCTGGCGAACGAGCAGGGACTCTACGCGCGGCAGCAGCGGGAGATTGCGCGCCTCGAGGGCTTCATCGATCGCTTCCGCGCGAAAGCGACGAAGGCGCGGCAGGCGCAGAGCCGGCTCAAGGCGCTCGCGCGCATGGAGCAGATTGCGCCGGCGCACGCCGACTCGCCGTTCGACTTCCACTTCCGCGAATTTCCGGGGAGCCCGGATCCGGTGCTCGTCCTCGACGAGGCCGCGGCCGGTTACGACGGCGTGCCGGTGCTCGCGAACGTCAAGCTTTCGATCGAGGCGGGGGCGCGGATCGGCCTCCTGGGCCGGAACGGCGCCGGCAAGACGACGCTGGTCAAGCTCGCGGCGGGCCTGCTCGCGCCGCTCGCGGGGTCGCGGCGCGAAGGCAAGGGCCTGCGCGTGGGCTACTTCGCGCAGCACACGCTCGAGGTGCTCCGGCCCGAGGAGAACGCGCTCCAGCACCTGCGGCGGCTCGATGGCGCGGCCCGCGAGCAGCCCCTGCGCGATTTCCTCGGCAGCTTCGACTTCTCGGGCGGCATGGCGCTCGCGCCCGTCGACGGGTTCTCCGGCGGGGAGCGCGCGCGGCTCGCGCTGGCGCTGGTGGTGTGGCAGCAGCCCAATCTGCTGCTGCTCGACGAACCGACGAATCATCTCGATCTCGAGATGCGCGAGGCGGTGACGCTTGCGCTGCAGGAATACGAGGGTGCGATGGTGCTGGTGTCGCACGACCGACACCTCTTACGGACGGCGACCGATACGCTGATGCTGGTGGCCGACGGCGCGCTCGCGCCCTTCGACGGCGACCTCGACGACTATCGCGACTGGCTCGCGGCGCGGCGCGCAACCGACAAGCCCCGCGCGGAGAGCGGGCCGTCGCGCCGCAGCCAGAAGCGCGCGGAGGCGGAAGCGAGGCAGGCGCGGGCGCGAACCCGCAGGCCCCTCGAGAGCCGGCTGCGCAAGCTCGAGGCGGAGATCGACCGCCTCACGCTGCAAAAGTCGCAGGTCGAAGCGAAGCTCGCGTCGCCGGCGTTCTACGCGGAGGGCGACCAGGACGTGGTCGCTGCAGCACTACGCGACCAGAAGCGTTGCGCGGAAGCGCTCGAGCACGCGGAGAACGAATGGCTGCGCGTGCAGGCCGAGCTCGAGGCGATCGAGTAGGGCTTCGTCACGCCGGCGGAAGCCGGAGTCGAGGAGGCGCGGCACTGGATCCCGGCGTTCGCCGGGATGACGATGCTTCGCCGCGCGGGCGCACGGCTTCGGATCGTCAATTGATCGTCGGGCGGCCGCTCTCTTCGGACGCGGCCGGGGCCATGCCGGTGGGCACCTGCAGCTCGAGGTCCCAGTCGGCGCGCACGACGGCGTTCTGGATCAGTCTGACTACGCCGTGAAGGAGATTGTCGTCGAGGGTGATGTGCACGCCCTGCCCCACCGTCGGCAGCAGCCCCAGGACGTGACGGCCCTGCTGGTCGCGCCGCGGCTGGATGCGCGTGATCAGCAACGGGTTCTGACCGAGCGGCCGCTCGCGCTGCGCTTCCTCGTACGGCTTGGAGAAGTCCGCCTGCCGGACCGCCTTCTCGTGCTTGAACCCGAGCAACGCGCGTTTTGCTTCGGCGTTCTGCTGCAACGCGATCTCCGGCGTCGTCTGCGCCATGTTGAGCAGCAGCGGCCAGAGGCGCTTGACGCAGCGGCGCGTGAGCCATACGAGCACCTCGCTGCCGCTGTCGGTCGCGAGTCGCATCAGCAGGCGGTCGTGCTCGGCGACGAACTCGATCTTGAGCTGATGGAGACGCATCGCTCGCGTATCCGTATACGGTTGACCGAATGGCCAAAGTTTAACCCCAAACACCCGCCGCCGACGTTATTCCGGAGACACGGAGTGCGCTTTAAGACGCTCCCGGCGGCTACACTCTGGGTCCATGGAGCCCGGACAGTCCGATGAGGAGCTGATGCTCGCCTACGGCGCAGGCGACTGCGCCGCGTTCGACACGCTCTATGCGCGTCACAAAGGCGCGGTGTTCAGGTACCTGCGCCGGCAGACCGGCAACCCTGCCCTCGCCGAGGAGCTGTTTCAGGACGTCTGGTTCAAACTGATCGATGCCCGCGCGGGCTACGAGCCGCGCGCGAAGTTCACGACCTGGCTGTTCACCATCGCGCATAACCGACTCATGGATCATTTCCGATCGAGCGCGCGCGGCGCGCTCGTCAGCTACGAAGGCGACCCGGCCGAGGACGCACCAGCCGACACGCTGCGACCCGACGAGTCGGCCGAGCGGCGCGAAGCGGCGGCGCAGCTGCTCGCCGCGATCGAGGCGCTGCCCCCTGCGCAGCGCGAAACCTTCCTGCTGCAGCAGGAGGGCGAGCTTTCGGTCGAGGAGATCGCCGCGGCGACCGGTGTCAACCGCGAGACGGCGAAGAGCAGGTTGCGCTATGCGCTGGCGAAGCTGCGCGCGAGCTTGCGCGAACCGGAGCGGACGTGAGAGATCCCGACCTCCGCGATCCCCGGGTCGACCGGGCGTACCAGGAGGCGCCTCGCGACGAGCCGCCCGCCGCCCTCGACGAGCGGATCCGCGCAGCCGCCCGGCGCGCGGTGTCGGCGCGCCCGCAGTCGCTCGACGCGCAGACCGCCGACAAACGACGGCGCTCATGGGCATCGCGCTGGCGCATCCCGCTCTCGGTCGCGGCGACCGTTTTGATCGCGGCGACGCTGACGCTGATGGTGCAGGAGGAGGAGCACTATCCGGCGAACTACCGTACGGCCCCGAGCGCACCCGCCATCGCGCCTCCCGCTGCAGAGGAGAAAGCCGCGGCGCCGGCGCTCAGCGCACCGTCGCCGGCGCGCCGTCCGCCAGTGCCGGCCCAAGCACCCGCCGCCCGGCCGGAGACGCGGACGCCACCAGTGGCGGGGACCGCCCCGGCGCGGGAAGAACGGCCAGGTGAAGCGGAAGATGTTCGTGCGGCCGATTCGGCGCGCGACGGACAAATCGAGATGCGGCTGCAGCAGTCGGCGCCGGCGGGAGCAGCGTCCGAGGCGCTGCGGCGAGATCGCGCGTTCGGCGACCGACCGGGCCGCGTGTCGCGCGAAGAGGCACCGTCGGTGCTGCACACCCCCGAGGCGTGGATCGACCATATCCGCAGCCTTCGGGCGCAGGGCCGCGAAGCCGAGGCGACTACCGAGCTCGCCGAGTTCCGGCGCCAGTATCCGGACTTTCGTCTCCCGCCAGATCTCGCCCGCTAACCCCATCCGCGGCCGGGCGGCGTTTCAAGCGGCGTGTCTATCTCGAGGACCACGCCGTGAACCTACTCGCCGCCGCACCTGCGGCTTTCGCCCTCGCGGGTGCTGCCCTGCCGGCCGCTGCCGGCGAGCTGATCGACGTCGCAGTGATCAGTCGCGCGACCGGCCAACGCGCGCCTGCCTATCAACACGACGGCCGGTTGTATGTCGCCGGCGTCCCCGGCGAACGCTACGCGGTCTACGTCGCCAACCGCACGGCTGGGCGGGTTCTCGCGGTGGTCTCAGTCGACGGCGTCAATGCGGTAACCGGGGAGACGGCAAGCTTGGATCAGAACGGCTACGTCCTCGGTGCGCACCAGTCGTTCGAGATCGCCGGCTGGCGCAAGAGCACGAGCGAGGTCGCCGCCTTCTACTTCACGCGGCTGCCCGACAGCTACGCGGCGCGGACCGACCGCGCGGACAACATCGGCGTGATCGGGGTCGCGGTATTCCGCGAGTTCCGGCCGCCGCGGCCCGCGGTCCTGCCGCAGCCGCGGCCGTACGCCCGTTCCGATGGCGCCGTGCGCGAGACCGAATCGCCCGCCGCTGACGCCGCCGGCGCACCTGCCGCCGCGCCGAGCGAGAGCGCCGCGGAACAGCGCGCGCTCCGCCGACAGGAGAAGATCGGCACCGGTCACGGCGAGCGCGAGCGTTCCGACGTCGTATACACGCAGTTCCGGCGGGCGACGAACTACCCGAACGAGACGATCGCGATTCATTACGACACGCGCGCGAATCTGGTTGCGCGCGGGATCATCCCGGGGACTGTACCGGTCTCCGCACCGGATCCGTTCCCGGCCGGACGGTTCGTCCCCGACCCGCGATCCTGAGAGTGTCTACGCGTGGTGCTGCGCGAGCGCCCAGGCGACGTGCTCGCGGACGAGCGCCGACGGATCGTCGGCACGCGCGCGTAGCGCTGCAACGACTGCCGCGGTCGTCGGGGCGTTGCCGAGCCCGACGGCGAGGTTGCGCGACCAGCGCTCGTAGCCGATGCGGTGGATCGCGCTGCCCGCAAGCCGTTCGTGAAACACGGGCTCGGGCCAGTCGAACAGCTCGACGAGCGTCGCCGCGTCGAGCCCGTTCCGAACGCCGAAATCGGCCTCCGCGCTCGTCTGCGCGTACTTGTTCCAGGGACACACGAGCTGGCAGTCGTCGCAGCCGTAGACGCGGTTGCCGACGAGCGGCCGCAGGTCCGCCGGGATGCTGCCCTTCAGCTCGATCGTGAGGTACGAAATGCAGCGCCGCGCATCCAGCTGATAGGGCGCGACGATCGCGCCGGTCGGGCACGCCTCGATGCAGCGCTCGCACGTGCCGCAGTGCTCTGCGATCGCACGATCGACCGGCAACGGCAGGTCGGTGTAGATCTCGCCCAGGAAAAAGAGCGAGCCGGCATCGCGGGCGAGCGCGAGCGTGTGCTTGCCTCGCCAGGCGAGCCCCGCGCGCACCGCCAGTTCGACCTCCATCACCGGCGCGGAATCGGTGAACACGCGGTAGCCGAACGCGCCGACCTCGCCCTCGATCCGCTCGGCGAGACGCTGCAGGCGTGCGCGCAGGACCTTGTGATAGTCGCGTCCGAGAGCGTAGCGCGAGACGTACGCCTTCGAACGGTCCGCGAGCGTCGCCTCGGCGTCGGCAGCGTCGGGCGAGTAGTCCATGCGCGCGCTGATCACCCGCAGCGTTCCAGGCACGAGCGCGGCCGGCTGCGACCGTTTTGCGCCGTGGCGCGCCATATAATCCATCTCGCCATGGAAGCCGAGCCTGAGCCACTCGGCGAGACGCGCTTCGGCCTCGCCGAGGTCCACATCCGCGATCCCCACCGCCTGAAAGCCGAGCTCTCTCCCCCACGACTTGATCGCCACGGCGAGCGGGCCGAGATCGGTTCGTGCGCGCGTTTCGGTCATCGCCAGGGATGTTAGCGCCCCTGCACGTTCACCTTCCGGACGAGCAGGCGACCCGCCACCTCGGCGAGCGGCTCGGGGCCTTGCTGGAGCCCGGCATGTCGGTGCACTTGTCGGGGGATCTCGGCAGCGGGAAAACGACGCTCGCGCGCGGGGTCCTCCGCGGCCGCGGTTTTGCGGGCAAGGTCAAGAGTCCCAGCTACGCCCTGGTTGAACCTTATATGGATTCTAGGTTAAGCTTTTACCATTTTGATTTCTTTAGATTCCGAGAGCCTGGCGAATGGCGGGATGCGGGCTTCAGGGAGTGCTTCAATGAGCAGTCCATCTGTCTCGTCGAGTGGCCCGAGAAGGCGGACGGCCTGCTGCCGCCTCCCGATGTGCGGATTCGGCTGTCCACGCCGCCGCCCGGCGGTCGCGACGCGACCCTGGAGAGCGCGACCGAAGCGGGGCGGACGTGCCTGACCGAGCTCGCGCGCGCCTATTCCGGGCGCTGATCGCCGCCGGGTTCGCCCTTCTCTCCCCCGCGATCGCCGACGCCGAAGAACGGATCCGCAGCCTTCGAGTGTGGCCGTCGCAGGACTACACGCGCATCACGATCGAGACTGCGGTCGAGGTGCGCTACGAGCTGACCGCGCTCAAGGCCCCCGAGCGCCTCGTGCTCGATTTCGAGCAGGTCGATTTCCTGAGCATCGTCGATCAGTCCGCGAACAAGGTGCTCGCCGACGATCCTTATGTGACGGCCTTGCGCGCGGGCCGCTTCAAGCCGGGAGCGGTGCGCCTCGTTGTCGACCTGAAGGGCGAGGCGAAGCCGCAGGTCTTCACGCTGCGACCGATCGGCGAATACGGCCACCGGCTGGTGATCGACGTCTATCCGGTCGTGCCGCCCGATCCGCTGATGGCGCTCCTCCAGAGTAGGGAGACGGCCGAACCGCCGCCCGCGGCGGAGCCGCGCAAATCGCCGCCCGCCGGCGCCAAGCCGCCCGCACCGCGCATGGTCACCATCGTCGTGGACGCCGGCCATGGCGGCGAGGATCCCGGCGCCCGCGGTCGCCGGGGGACCTACGAGAAGCACGTCACGCTCACGATCGCACGCAGGCTCAGAGCGCTCATCGATGCCGAGCCCGGCATGCGCGCGGTGCTCACCCGCGACGGCGACTACTTCATCCCGCTTGCGGCCCGCGTCGACAAGGCACGGCGAGTGAAGGCGGACCTCTTCGTGTCGATCCACGCCGACGCGTTCCTGCTGCCGCATGCACGCGGGTCGTCGGTGTTCGCGCTCTCCGAGCGCGGCGCGACGAGCACCACGGCCAGCTGGCTCGCGAAGCGGGAGAACGAGGCCGACCTCATCGGTGGGGTCAACCTCGACCGCAAGGACCGTTACCTCGCCGAGACGCTGCTTGACCTCTCCCAGACCGCGACCATCAACGACAGTCTAAAGGTCGGCCGCGCGGTGCTCGCCGAGCTAGGCGAGATCAACACGCTGCACAAGGCGTACGTCGAGCAGGCCGGGTTCGCGGTGCTCAAGTCGCCGGACGTACCGTCGATCCTGGTCGAGACCGCGTTCATCAGCAACCCGGACGAGGAGAAACGGCTCGGCGACGCGGCCTACCAGGACCGGCTCGCCCGCGCCGTGCTCGCCGGGATCAAGGGCTATTTCGCGAAGAGCGTTCCGGCACGGACGGTCGCGGCGAGCGACGCCCCGGAAAACGCCGCCGCGAAGGCGCCAAGAACGCGACCGAACTGAAGCCGTTCAAGCGCGCTTCCGCGCGGCGAAGTAGATGATCGCCGCCCACACCGCCAGGGTCGCGGCGCCGAGCGCGCCGGCGATCGGACGCTCGAAGAACGGCCACACCGCGCCGTCCGCCTTGATCATCGAGTTGAAGAAGTTGTTCTCGAGCATCGGTCCGAGCACGATGCCGAGGATCGCCGGTGCGACCGGGAAACCGTTCTCCTCCATGAGGAAGCCGACGATGCCGAACACCAGCATCGCCGCCACCGCGAACGCGCTGTTCGTGATGGCGAAAGCGCCTACGATGCAGAACATCAGAATGACCGGCATCAGCACCGGCCGAGGCACGCGCAGGATGTGCACCGACGACTTGATGGCGAGCCACCCGAACGGGATCATGAGGATGTTCGCGATGAAGAAGACGATGAACACCGCGGTCACGATCTCCGGCTGGTTCTGGAAGATCATCGGTCCCGGGTTGAGGTTCTTGAGGTAGAGCACGCCGATCACGATCGCGGTGATCGAGTCGCCGGGAATGCCGAACACGAGCGCGGGGATCCAGTCGCCGGAAACGGAGGCGTTGTTCGCGGCGCCGGACTCCACGATGCCTTCGACGTGTCCGGTGCCGAACTTCTCCTTCTCCTTCGAGAACCGCTTCGAGCTGCCGTAGGCCATCCACGCGGCGATGTCGCAGCCGGCGCCCGGCAGCGCCCCCACCAGGGTGCCGATCGCCGAGCCGCGCAGCCACTGCTTCGGATAGCGTTTGATCAGCTCCCACTGCCCGGCGAAGATCGGCCCGCTCGCACGGTAGACCGGCGGCACGTGCACGCTCGCCTGGCTTACGACGCGCAGGATCTCGGCGATGGCGAACATGCCGATCATCGCCGGGATCATGTCGATTCCCGCACCCAGATCCACCGAGCCGAAAGCGAGACGCGGGTACGCGGCTGGGTTCTCCATCCCGATCGTCGCGACGAACAGACCGAACAGGAGCGACATCACCGCCTTCGTCTGCGAGCCGCGCGCGATGAAGACGCCGCACGTCAGCCCGAGGCAGACCAGCCAGAAGTACTCGAACGAGCTGAACTTGAGCGCGACCTCGGCCAGCGCAGGCGCCGACGTCACGAGCACGATCGTGCCGAGGATGCCGCCGATCGCGGAGAACACCACACCAGCGCCGAGCGCGAGCTCCGCCTGCCCCTTCTTCGTCATCGCGTACGCCTCGTCGGCATACGCGGCCGACGCCGGCGTTCCCGGTATCCGCAGCAGCGCGCCGGGGATGTCGCCGGCGAAGATCGCCATCGCGGCGGTGGTCACGATCACCGCGAGCGCCGGCACCGGCGCCATGAAGAAGGTGACAGGAACGAGCAGCGCGATCGCCATCGCCGCAGTGAGCCCCGGGATTGCGCCCACGAACAGGCCGAACAGCGACGACGCGACGATCAGAAAGATGACGTACGGGTCGGCGAGCAGCTTGAGCGCGGCGAGGACGATGTCCATGACCTACCAGATGATGCCTTCGAGGAGCCCGCGCGGGAGCGGCACGCGGAGGAAGCGCGCGAAGGCGACATAGATGAACGCAGTCGCCCCGGCGGCGATGACCGCGCTACGGAGCGGCGGCACCTTCAGGCGCAGGAACAGCGCAACCAGGATCGCAATCGATAGCGGAATGAACCCGATCCGCTCGGAGCAGAGCACGTAGACGATGATCAACGCGAGGACGACAAGCAGGTTGCCGAGGAGATAGCGGTCGCGCGCCCAGTGCGCGAGCGCGACGAGCGGTGCTCGCGCATCGCGCCGCTCGCCCCAGCCCTTGCGCGCGAGCAGCGCCCCGCAGAGCGCAATGCCTGCCCCGAGCAGGATCGGGAACAACCCCGCGCCGTAGCGCTGGCCGGGCATCGGCGGGAGCGAAACGCCGTAGCCGAGGAACGCGAGGCCGAAAGCGATCGAGGCGAGCCCGATCGCAAGGTCCGAGATTTTCACGTAGCGCGGCTACTTGATGAGCCCCGCCTCCTTCATGATCCGCCCGAATTCGTCGTTCGCCTTCATGATGTGCGCCGTCCCTTCCACGGGCTCGAGCCAGGCGACGCCGAAGCCGCGCTGCTTCATGAAGTCCTGGAACTCCTGGCTCTGGTGCGCCTTGCGGAGCGCCGCGAGCATCTGGTCGCGGATATCGGTCGGGATCCCGGCCGGGCCGAGGAAACCGCGCCACGTGAGGACCGACCAGTCGGTGCCGGTCGCTTCCTTCATGGTAGGCACGTTCGGATACAGCCACAACCGCCTGGTGTCCATCTGCGCGAGGGCGCGCACCTTGCCAGCGTCGATCAGCGCGCGACCCTCCGGGAGCGACGCGGTGACGAAGTCGACGCCGCCCGCGGCGAGGTCCTGCATTGCCGGCCCGGCGCCCTGGCTCGGCACCCACGGCACTTTCTTCGGATCGACCTTCTCGGCGAGCAGCCAGCCGACGAGCCCGAGATGCCAGATGCCGCCCTGTCCGGTCCCCGACGCCTTCAACGCGCCGGCGGGTCGTTTCCGGATGTCCTCGATCAGCTCCTGCGCCGTCTTGTAGGGCGATTCGGTGCGCACCATCAGCCCGCCCGCGTCGGCATTGATGATCGCGACGACCGTGAAGTCCTTCGGCTGGATCGTGGCGAGCCCCTGCCAATGCATCATCGTGATCTCGACCGTGGCGAGTCCCCACGTGTAGCCGTCGGGCCTGGATTGCGCGAGCGCCGTGTGGCCGACGGCGCCGCTCCCGCCCGGTCGCAGCACCACGTTGAACGGCACCTTCAGCTCCTTTTCGAGCAGCGGTGCGAGCGCGCGAGAAAGCTGGTCAGCCGCGCCGCCCGCGCCCCAGGGAACGATGATCGTGACCGGCCGATCCGGCCATTGCGCTTGCACGACCGGAACGAGGCCGGCTGCGAGCAACAGGGCGAGCGCGAGCCTGCGCATGGGACGTTCCCTCCTTCGGTGACCTGCGGTTCGGGTTCTTATCGGTCTGGCCGAAACTTACGAGCGGGCGATCGGGTTGTCAACAACAGGTCACGCCCGCCGCGCCCGCGCGCGAAGATACTCGAGGGCGATCGGCGCGACCGACAGCGCGATGATCCCGAAGATCACGATCGTCAGGTTGTTCCGCACCACCGGCATGTTGCCGAAGAAGTAGCCGGCGCCGACGAGCGACACCACCCACAGGATCGCGCCGCCGATGCTGTAGGCGAGGAATTTCAAGTAGCTCATGCGCCCGATCCCCGCGACGAACGGCGCGAACGTGCGCACCAGCGGGACGAAGCGCGCGATCACGATCGTCTTGCCGCCGTGGCGCTCGTAGAAGGCGTGCGTGCGGTCGAGCGCGGCGCGGTTGAAGAAGCGCGTGCGTTCCCACCGGAACACCTTCGGCCCGAGATAGCGGCCGATCCAGTAGTTGACGTTGTCGCCGCAGAGCGCCGCGGCGATCAACGTCGCCGCGAGCACCCGCGCATCCATTCCCGCCGCGGCCCATAGCGTCCCGGCGACGAAGAGCAGCGAATCGCCCGGCAGGAACGGCGTGACCACGAGTCCGGTCTCGCAGAAAACGATCACGAAGAGCAGGAGGTAGATCCACGTTCCGTGCTGCTGCAGCAGCGCGGCGAGATGGCGGTCAAGATGGACCAGGAAATCCCAGAAGAAGGTGATCAGCTCCACGGCGCCTGTATTGTATCGGCACGTCCTATAATCGCCAGTGACCGCCGTGACCGAAGGAACGCTCGTTAAACACCCCGCCGTCGATCGCGTGCGCGTGGCGCTCGCCGCGGCGGGCGTCGAGACCAGCATCGTGGAGCTTTCCGCGGCCGCGCGGACCGCGCGCGCCGCGGCAGAGCAGATCGGTTGCGAGGTGGCCCAGATCGCCAACTCGCTCGTCTTCCGGTGCGACCCGAGCGGCGCGCCGCTGCTGGTAATGGCAAGCGGCGCGAGGCGGGTCGATCTCGGTCGCGTCGGCGCCATCGTGGGCGAGGCGATCGGCAAGGCCGACGCCGACTTCGTCCGTGCGGCAACCGGGTTCGCGATCGGCGGCGTTGCGCCGGTCGGTCACGTGGCGCCCGTCCGCACGCTCGTCGACCGTACGCTGCTCGGGTTCGCCGAGATTTGGGCCGCGGCGGGTCACCCGCATACGGTCTTTCGGCTGACGCCGGACGAGCTCGTTCGCATCACCGGCGGCGCGATCGCGGACGTGATCGAGTAACGATGTCGATCCGGATTCTTCCCGACACGCTCGTCAGCCAGATTGCCGCGGGTGAGGTCGTCGAGCGGCCCGCCTCGGTGGTGAAGGAGCTGCTCGAGAACAGCCTGGACGCCGGCGCGCAGACCGTCACCGTCGCGCTCGAGCAGGGCGGCGCGAAGCGCATCCGCGTCACCGACGACGGTGGCGGCGTCGCGTCCGAAGAGCTCCCGCTCGCGCTCGCGCGGCACGCCACGAGCAAGATCGCGTCACTCGCCGATCTCGAGCGCGTCGCGACGCTGGGGTTCCGCGGCGAGGCGCTGGCGAGCATCGCCTCGGTGGCGCGCGTCGCGGTCACCTCGCGCACGTCTGAGGCGGCGCACGCATGGCGAGTCGCGGCCGAGGGCGGCCCGCCGGGCGCAGTCGAGCCGGCGTCGCATCCGCTCGGGACCACGGTCGAGGTCGCGGAGCTTTACTTCAACACGCCGGCGCGCCGCAAGTTCCTGAAGTCCGAGCCGACCGAGCTCGCGCATTGCGTCGACTCCTTCGACCGCGCCGCGCTCGCCCGCCCGGACCTCGCGCTCACGCTGCGCCACGGCGACCGCGTGAGCCGACACTATCCGGCGGCGGCGGCGCGCGAGGTCAGGGTCGGGGCAGTGCTAGGTGACGAATTCCGGCGCGCGGCGCGAGAGCTCGCCGCAGAAGTGCCGGGGCTCCGCGTGAGCGGCTATCTCGGCGCCCCCGACCAGGCGCGCAGCGGACGCGACGCGCAGTATGTCTACGTCAACGGCCGATTCGTGCGCGATCGTCTCCTCGCGCACGCGCTGCGAGAGGCGTACGCCGACGTGCTGCACGGCGACCGACACCCCGCCTACGTGGTGTTCGTCGAAATCGACCCCGGCGCGGTCGACGTCAACGTGCATCCCGCCAAAACCGAGGTCCGCTTCCGCGACGCGCGGGCGCTCCATCAGTTCCTGTTCCACGCGGCCTCGCGCGCGCTGGCGGGCACGGCCGCGGAGACCCCGGTGCCGGTCGCCACCGCAGCGTTTGCCGGTGACCGGCTGATCGCGCACGCGCATGCGGTCCGCGTCCAGCCGTCGCTCGGCGTCGCGCAGCCGGTCGCCGCGTACGCCGCGATGTTCGAGCGGGCACGCGAGGCCGGACCCGCTGCTGCCGTCGCGGACCTGCCCGCCGCCGAAACGGAACAGCCCCTGGGATTCGCTCTTGCGCAGCTGCACGGCGTCTACATCCTGGCGCAGAACCGCGCCGGGCTGATCCTCGTCGACATGCACGCCGCGCACGAGCGCATCCTGTACGAGGAGCTCAAGGCGGCGCTCGACGCCTCTGGCGTCGGTACGCAACAGCTGCTGATCCCGGTAACCTTCCACGCCGGCGCGGGGGACGTCGCGACGCTGGAGGAGCACGGCGTCGCCCTCGCGGCGCTCGGTTTCGAGCTCGCCGCACTGTCGCCGACGGCGATCGTCGTGCGCGGGGTTCCGGAGGCTCTCGCCGGCGGCGACATCCCGACGCTCGCCAGGGCGCTCCTTCGCGATCTGCGGCAGTACGGGGCAAGCCGCGTGCTCACCGAGCGTCGCGACGAGCTGCTAGCGACGATGGCCTGCCACGGCGCCGTGCGCGCGCACCGGGCGCTGGCGGTACCGGAGATGAATGCGCTCCTGCGCCGGATGGAACAGACCGAGCGCGCTGGCCAGTGCAACCACGGCCGCCCGACCTGGTACCAGCTGTCGCTCGCCGATCTCGACAAACTGTTCCTGCGCGGGCGGTGAGGTCGCCGCCTTCGCCGACGGCGATCTTGCTCATGGGCCCCACCGCGAGCGGCAAGTCAGCGCTCGCGGCGGCGCTCGCGGGGCGCTTCCCGGTCGAGATCGTTTCGGTCGACTCGGCCCAGGTCTACCGCGGCATGGACGTGGGTACCGCGAAGGCGACGCTCGCGGAGCGCGCGGCGGTGCCGCATCACCTGATCGACATCATCGATCCGACCGAGGCGTACTCCGCAGCGCGCTTCCGCGCCGACGCGCTCGCGACGATGAGCGGGATCGCCGCCCGCGGCAACGTGCCGCTGCTCGACGGGCGGGACGATGCTCTACTTCAAGGCGCTGCGCGAAGGATTGTCCGACCTGCCGCGGGCGGACGCCGTCCTGCGCGCGGCGATCGAAGCGGAGGCGCGGGAACGCGGTTGGCCGGCGCTGCACGCCGAGCTGGCGCGGTTCGATGCGGAAACGGCGGCGCGGCTCGAGCCCGCCGACGCGCAGCGGATCCAGCGCGCGCTCGAGGTCTGGCGCGCGACCGGCACCCCAATGTCCGACCTGCTCGGCAGGCGGACAAGCGCCCTGCCTTTTCGCCTCGTATCGATCGCGCTCGTGCCCGCCGACCGCGCTGTGCTTCACGCCCGAATCGAGGCGCGGTTCGACAAGATGCTCACCGACGGCATCGTGGAGGAGCTGGCGATGCTGCGCGAACGCTATCCGCTGCATGCCGGACTGCCGTCGATGCGCTGCGTCGGCTACCGCCAGGCCTGGGCGCATCTCGAAGGCGAATACGACCGGGCGACCCTGCGGGACCGCGGGATCTTCGCGACGCGCCAGCTCGCGAAACGGCAGCTCACGTGGCTGCGCTCGACGCCCGACGTGATCGAACTGGATTGCCTGGCGCCGGATCTCACCGCGCACGCGGCCGGCCTCCTCTCGCGGGCGCTCGCGGATACCGCGACGTGAGGACGCTACCCGACTATCTCGCACCGGGGCTCGACATCGTCTCGATCGGGATCAATCCGTCGCTCTACTCGGTAGAGCGGGGGTTCAACTTCGCTCGACCCGGTAACCGGTTCTGGCCGGCACTGAACGCCTCCGGGCTGATACCCGAGCTGCTCGCGCCGTCGCCTGCCTCGGTGAAGCGCCTCTTCCGCGTCCACCGGATCGGCTTCACCGACGTGGTGAAGCGGGCGACGGCCCGCGCCGACGAGCTGACCGCCGCCGACTACGCACGGGGGGCGCGCCTGCTCGAGCGGAAGCTCCGCCGCCACCGCCCGGAGATCGCCTGGTTCCAGGGCACGAGCGCGTACCGTGTTTTCCTCGAGCACCTGGATACGCCGCGGGCGAGAATATCGCTCGGCCTGCAGCCCGAGCGCATAGGCACGGCGCGCATATTCGTCACGCCCAACCCGAGCGGCGCGAACCCGGCGGCGAACCTCAAGGCGCTGGTGCCGCTATACCGCGAGCTCGCCGACCTGCGCGCGTCGCTATTGAAACGGTAGGACGCTTCAGCTCGGCGAGAAACCCTGGAAGTGTTCATTCGCCGCGCGCGATACCGTCGCGGCGCGGGTCGGCGGCGCCGATCCACTGTTCACCCACGCGCCGGATAGCGTGCACGCCGCTCGTCATCTCGTGCGCGCGAACTTCGTGGCCGAGCGCGCTGAGGCCCGCGCGCAGGCGCTCCGCCGAGGTCCCGCTCTCGATCTCGGTCGGGCCGTTGCGGCTGCCGAAGTGCGGCGCGTCGAGCGCCTCCTGCAGCCGCATCTCCCAGTCGAGCGCCGCCACCACGACCCGCGCGACGTAGTTGATGATCGAGTGCCCGCCCGGCGAGCCGGCGACCAGCGCGAGCCGCCCGTCGGCGTCGAAGACCAGCGTCGGCGACATCGAGCTGCGCGGCCGCTTCCCGCCCTCGACGCGGTTCGCGATCGGCGCGCCGTCATGCTCGGGGCGGAAGGCGAAGTCGGTGAGCTGGTTGTTGAGGAGAAATCCGCGCACGAACCGGTGATTGCCGAACGCGAACTCGATGCTCGAGGTGGCCGCCACCGCGTTTCCGTCCGCGTCGACGACCGAGAAATGCGTCGTCGCCTGGAGCTCGAGCACGGCGCCGTCGCGCGCTGCGGACTGCGCGCCGCGCGGCTGTCCGGCCCGCGCACGGCCCAGCGAGCGGTCGGCCGCGATGAGCGCCGCCCGCTCCGCGAGGTAGTCGGCGGCAAGGAGCCCCGCGACCGGCACATCGACGAAGTCGGGGTCGGCGACGTAGCGGTCCCGATCGGCGTACGCGAGCCGGCCCGCCTCGGCGAAGAAATGCACCGCTGCCAGCGGGTCGCGCGCGTAAGCGGTCTTCGGGAGCCGTTCGAGGATGCCGAGCATCTGCAGCACTGCGATGCCGCCGGCGCTCGGCGGCGGCATGCCGCACACGCGGTAGGAGCGAAACGCGCCGCAGACCGGTTCGCGCTCCTTCGCCGCGTAGCGCTCGAGGTCGGCGAGCGCGAGATTCCCCGGCTCGACCGGATGTCTCTGCATCGCGGCCACGATGTCACGCGCGATCTGGCCGCGATAGAAGGCCTGCGAGCCGCCGGCAGCGATCTCGCGCAGCACCGCGGCATACTCGGGGTTGCGGAGGATCGCTCCGACCGGTCTCGCCTTGCCCTCGGGCTCGTAGAAGTAGCGCGCAGCATACGGATCACGGCGGAGGAACCGATCCCACGCGAGCAGCGCGTGCAGGCGCGGCGAGACCGGGAACCCGCTCTCGGCAAGACCGATCGCCGGCTCCGCGAGCTCGCTCCATTGGAGCCGGCCGTGGTTGCGGTGGGCAAGCTCGAGCACGGCAACAGTGCCGGGCACGCCGACCGCCCGGCCCGAGAGCACCGCCTCCATGAATCCCAGCGGCCGTCCGAAGAGGCCGATGAAGCGCTCCGGTCGCGCCGTGGCGGGCGCGGTCTCCCGGCCGTCATAGGCGCGCACGCGCTTGTCGGCCGCCGAGTAGTGCAGGATGAAGCCGCCGCCGCCGATCCCGGAGGATTGCGGCTCGACCAGCCCGAGCACGAACTGCATCGCGACCGCGGCATCGATCGCGCTGCCGCCGCGTTTCAGGATCTCGTAGCCGGCGTCGACTGCGAGGGGGTGCGCGGCGACCGCCATGAAGCGGCTGCCGACCGCGGGCTCCTTCGGCGTCCGTCCGGACGCCGCCTCCGGCGCCGGCTGGGCGAAAGCCACCGACGCCGCAAAAAACAAGGGCAGCCAGAAGGCTGCCCTCGTCGAGCGTACGGAAGCGCGTTCGCGGATCACTTCGCCACGGCGATTTCGACGCGGCGTCCCTCGGCATCCTGGCCCGCGCCCAGGATCACCTGCTCCGGTTTCCTGATGTTCATGCGGTCTTCCGCGACCCCCGCGGCTTTGAGCGCGTCGCGGACGGCCGTCGCGCGCCGTTGAGCAAGCTCGAGGTTCTGCTCCACGTTGCCGGTCTTGTCGGCAAACCCGGAGATATCCACCTTCAGATCGGGTATGTCCTTCATCTTCTGCGCGACCGCCGCGACGATCTTCTGGTTTTCGCTACCGAGTGCCGTGCTCCCGGTCTCGAAATGGATACGCACTGGCCGTCCGACGGCAGGCGTTGTGACCGGCGCCACCGCAGGCCGGCGCAGCAGTCGCCTTCGGCGCCTCGGTGCCGCCCATCAGCGGCACGATGAGCAGCGCAACGATGTTGATGATTTTGATGAGCGGGTTCACCGCCGGACCCGCGGTGTCCTTGTACGGATCGCCCACCGTGTCGCCGGTGACCGCGGCCTTGTGCGCGTCCGACCCCTTGCCGCCGTGGTGGCCGTCTTCGATGTACTTCTTCGCGTTGTCCCACGCGCCGCCGCCGGTGGTCATCGAGATCGCCACGAAGAGGCCGGTGACGATGGTGCCCATCAACACGCCGCCGAGCGCCTGCGGGCCGAGCACGAGCCCCACGACGACCGGGATGAGCACCGGCAGCAGGCTCGGGACGATCATCTCCTTGATCGCCGCGCGCGTGAGCATGTCGACCGCGGTGCCGTACTCGGGTTTCGCCTTCCCCTCCATGATTCCGGGGATCTCCTTGAACTGCCGCCGCACTTCGCGCACCACTGCCCCGGCCGCGCGGCCCACTGCCTCCATGGCCATCGCGCCGAAGAGGTACGGCACCATGCCGCCGATGAAGAGGCCGATGATCACCATGTGGTTCGAGAGATCGAAGCTGAACATCTGCCCCTTCGCCTCGAGCGCGTGGGTGTAGTCGGCGAAGAGCACCAGCGCCGCGAGACCCGCCGAGCCGATCGCGTAACCCTTGGTGACCGCCTTCGTCGTGTTGCCGACCGCATCCAGCGGGTCGGTGATGTCGCGGACCGAGTCCGGCAGATCCGCCATCTCGGCGATGCCGCCGGCGTTGTCGGTGATCGGGCCGTAGGCGTCGAGCGCGACGATGATGCCGGTCATCGACAGCATCGAGGTCGCCGCGATCGCGATCCCGTACAGCCCCGCGAGCCAGTAGGACGCGAGGATCGCGACGCACACCGCGAGCACCGGCCAGGCGGTGGCCCTCATCGACACGCCGAGGCCGGCGATGATGTTGGTCGCGTGGCCGGTCGTCGAGGCCTCCGCGACGTGCTTCACCGGCTTGTACTGCGTGCCGGTGTAGTACTCGGTGATCCACACCATGAATCCGGTGAGCGCGAGGCCCACCACGCCCGCGCCCCACAGCTTCCATGGCGGAATGAATTGCCGGCCGTCCCCGACGTCGAGCGGCACCTTCGCCAGCACGTCGCCCATGATCCAGACCGTGAGCGGGTAGAAGGCGATGAGCGCGAGGATGCCTGCTACCCATAGCCCGCGGTAGAGCGCGGGCATCACGTTCTTGTCGCCGGGTTTGGCCTTGACGAACCAGGTTCCGACGATCGACGCGATGATCGAGAAGCCGCCGAGGACGAGCGGATAAACCACCGGCGCGAGCGATTCCGTCTTCACCATCAGCGCGCCGAGGAGCATCGTGGCGATCAGCGTCACCGCGTACGTCTCGAACAGGTCGGCGGCCATGCCGGCGCAGTCGCCGACGTTGTCGCCGACGTTGTCGGCGATCACCGCGGGGTTGCGCGGATCGTCCTCGGGAATGCCGGCTTCGACCTTGCCGACGAGGTCGGCACCGACGTCCGCGCCCTTGGTGAAGATACCGCCGCCGAGCCGGGCGAAGATCGAGATCAGCGAGCCGCCGAACCCGAGGCCGATGAGCGGTTTCAGGATCTCGACCAGCGAGGCGGCGGCCTGCGCGCTCGCCAGCAGGATCCAGAAGTAGCCCGCCACGCCGAGCAGGCCGAGGCCCACCACCAGGAGACCGGTGATCGCGCCGCCGCGGAACGCGATCGCGAGCGCCTGATCGAGCCCCTTGCGTGCCGCCTCCGCGGTGCGCACATTGGCACGCACCGAGACGTTCATCCCGATATAGCCCGCGGCGCCCGACAGCACCGCCCCGATCAGGAAGCCGAACGCTGTCGGCCAGCCTAGGGCGGGGATGACGCCGATGATCACGAACAGCACCACGCCGACGATGCCGATCGTCGTGTACTGGCGGTTGAGGTAGGCCGATGCGCCCTGCTGGATCGCCGCTGCGATCTCGCGCATCCGCTCGTTGCCGGCCGGCTGCGCGACGATCCACGAGATCGAGTAGATGCCGTAGAGCAGAGCGAGCACCGCGCAGGCGAGCACGAGGACGAGTGCGACGGTCATGGAGTCCCCCTTCGAGGAGCGCGCGTGGGCGGGCGGACCGGCAACGACCGCGCCCCGGGCCCCAGGTTCTATTGGAAAAGCGCGCGATTATAGCCTGCGGCGGCTCGGCCTTTGAAGCCTGTCGTGCCCGTCCGCCGTCAGGCGAGCGCCGCGAACGCCCGGTCGCGAATCTCTTCGACGCTGCCGACGCCCGAGATCCGCCGGTACTTCGGCGCGTGCGCGTCGCCGCTCGCGCCGAGCCTCGAGTAGTAGTCGACCAGCGCCCTCGTCTGCGCGTGATAGACGCCGAGCCGCTTGCGCACAGTCTCGGCCTTGTCGTCTTCGCGTTGCACGAGCTGCTCGCCGGTGACGTCGTCCCGGTCCGCGGTCTGCGGCGGGTTGAACTTCACGTGATACGTGCGCCCGGATGCGGGGTGGACGCGCCGCCCGCTCATGCGCGCGATGATCTCGTCATCCGGCACGTCGATCTCGAGCACGAAGTCGATCGGCACGCCCGCCGCTCTCATCGCCTCTGCCTGCGGCACCGTGCGCGGGAAGCCGTCGAAGAGGTAACCCCGTGCGCTGTCCGGCGCCTGCAGGCGCTCCTTCACGAGGCCGATGACGATGTCGTCGGAGACGAGTTGCCCTGCGTCCATCACCTTCTTGGCCGCAAGCCCGAGGGGCGTACCGGCCTTTACCGCGGCGCGCAGCATGTCGCCGGTCGAGATCTGCGGGACCTTGAAACGGTCCGTGATGTACTGGGCCTGCGTGCCTTTGCCCGCCCCTGGCGGACCGAGCAGGATGACTCGCATGGATCGTTCCTCTCGTGGTTATTGCGGCGCGTCCGCGACGGCGTTTGCCGACGATAGCCCCCGGCAGGGCGCCGGTCAAACCGGCCCGCGAGCGAACAGGCGGCGAGTGTGCTCGAGGTCTTCCGGCGTGTCGACGCCGGGCGGTGGGGCGGGCTCGACGACAATCACGGCGATCCGGTGTCCGTGCCAGACGGCGCGCAGCTGCTCCAGCGCCTCGAAGCTCTCGATCGGTGCGGGCGGCAGGCGCGCGTACGACCGGAGGAACGCGGCGCGGTAGGCATAGATGCCGAGATGCCGGAAGACCGGCAACCCCTCGGGGAGCGGCGCCCCAGGCGCAAGCCCGCCCGCAAACGCGTCGCGGGCGTAGGGGATCGGGGCACGGCTGAAATACAACGCATAGCCTGACTGGTCGCACACGACCTTGACCGCATTCGGGTTCAGGAACTCGCCGGTCTCGGCGATCGGAACGCACGCGGTTGCGATCGCCGCGGTGGGGCGCTGCGCGAGGGTGTGCACGAGGCGCCCGACCAGAGCGGGCGGGATCAGCGGCTCGTCGCCCTGCACATTGACGACCAGCTCGTCGTCGGTGAGGGCAAGTAGCTCGGCCGCCTCGGCGAGCCGGTCGGTGCCGGACCGGTGATCGGCCCGGGTCATGACCGCGTCGCAGCCGTGGTCGCGCGCGGCGGCGGCGATCCGCTCGTCGTCCGTCGCGATCCACACCGCGGCGGCGCCGCTGGCCCGCGCCCGGTCGGCGACGTGGACGACCATCGGCTTGCCGGCGATGTCGACAAGCGCCTTGCCGGGCAGCCGGCTCGACGCGTAGCGCGCCGGAATCAGGACGGTGAAGCGGAGCAGGCCCGGCATCGCGCGCGTGCCTAGTCGAGCTCCTCGGTTGCGGCAAGCTTGCGCGCCTCCTCCTCGAGCATCACCGGAATGCCCTCGCGGATCGGAAAGGCGAACCGGTCGGCCTTGCAGACGAGCTCCTGCTCGGGCTTGCGATAGAGAAGCGGACCCTTGCAGATCGGGCACACGAGGATATCAAGGAGCTTGGCGTCCATGGAGGCGGAGGGCGACGAGGTCGGCAAGGTGCTCGTCCACGCGCGCCTCGACACGGAGCGCATAGAGGTCGTCGCGCGGGAATGCGCGGCATTTTACTGCATCCTTCTCGGTCATCAGCACCGCGTCGCAATCGGGAAACTCGAGATCGCCCGGCTGGTACGCATGGTGATCGGGGAAGGCGTGCGGCGTGAACGCCAGGCCGAGCGAGGCAAGCATGGCGAAGAACCGCGCCGGATTCCCGATGCCCGCTACTGCGTGCAGGCGCTTGCGGCGCAGCGCGTCCGCGCCGATCGTGCGGCGCGCGTCGCGGACCTCCCGGAACCCGGCGGGTTCGAGGCTCATCGCGAACGCGCCGGAGCGCGCGACGGTACCGTTGACGACCGTGGCGTCGACCTGCCGCGACGGGCGCTCGCGGAGCGGGCCCGCCGGCAGCAGCAGGCCGTTGCCGTAGCCGCGCTCGTCCTCGACTGCGATCTCGAAGTCGCGCTCGAGAGCGTAGTGTTGGAGACCGTCGTCGCAGATCAGGACGTCGCGATCAGGATGGGCAGCGAGCGCCGCGCGGGCCGCTGCCGCGCGATCGCGTCCGATCCACACCGGCACGCCCGCGCGTTCCGCGAGCAGGACCGGCTCGTCGCCAAGCCGAGCCGGCTCACCTCCGGCAGGGACCTCGCACGGCTGCTCGTTCGCGCCGCGATAGCCACGGGACACGATGGCCGGACGGAAGCCCCGCGCGCGGAGCGCCTCGACGAGCCAGAGGACGAGCGGCGTCTTGCCGGTGCCGCCCGCGACCAGGTTCCCGACCACCACGACCGGTACCGGCAACCGCTCGACGCGACGCCAGCCGGCGCGATAGGCGAACCGGCGCGCCCCGACCACGGCGCCAAAGACGAGCGAGAGCGGTGCAAGCAGGATCGAGACCCAGCTCAGGCGATACCAGTGCCGCTCGGGGAAGCTCGCGCCCACGGATCGCGCGACACCGCCGCTACTTCGTCTGCGTCTGCGTGGCGAAGGAAACGTGCGAAAGGCCCGCCAGCCGCGCGGCCTCCATCACGTGGATCACCGACTGGTGGTTCGCGGCGGCATCGGCGTTGATGACCACGATCGGATCCTTGAGGCCGGACGCCGCCGCACGCATCGCGTCGCCGAACGCGGCGACGTTGCTGAACGACACCGGCTTGCGGTCGATGGTGTACTGACCCGCGGCACTCACAGTGATGTTGATCTCGTTCGGGCGGTCGGTCTGCTTCTCGGCGTCGGCGGCGGGCAGGTTGATCTGCAGCTCGGCGTACTTGGAGTACGTGGTCGTGATCATCAGGAAGATCAGGATCACGAGCAGCACGTCGATCATCGGGATCAGGTTGATCTCCGGATCCTCCTTCCGGACGCCGCGGAAATTCATCCTAGCTCCGGTCGCCGTGCACGATGTCCACCAGCCGCGCTGCTTGCTGCTCCATGTCGAGCACGAAACCCTCGACCTTGGCGCGGAAGTGGCGGAAGAAGATCAGCGCGGGGATCGCGACCAGGAGACCAAAGCCGGTGTTGTACAGCGCGACCGAGATCCCGTGCGCGAGGGCAGCGGGGTTCGAGCCGGTCGGCGTCTGCGAGCCGAAGATCTCGATCATGCCGACGACCGTGCCGAAGAGCCCCCATAGCGGGCTCGCGGTCGCGATCGTGCCGAGCGTCGTGAGGAAACGCTCGAGCTCGTAGGCGACCGCGCGTCCTTCTTCCTCGATCGCCTCCTTCATCACCGGCCGCGGCGCGCGATGATTGCGCAGGCCCGACGCGAGGACGCGCCCGAGCGGCGAGTCGCGGTACAGATTGTCGACGAGTTGTCCGGTCACGCCCTGCCTGCGGTAGGCGTCGACGACCTTGTCGAGCAGGCCCGAAGGCGCGATCCGCTCCCGGCGCAGGACGATGAACCGCTCGATGATGAGCGCGACCGCGATCACCGACGCGGCGAGCAGGAACCAGATCGGCCATCCGGCCGCTTGTAGGATGCTGAACACGCGGCGACTCGAAACTCGAACGAAAACAAAGGTCGAGACTTTAGCGGCGCATGCTGCTTTGGGCAAGGCGCGTGTTCGGCGCGCGGGGCGAGGTATGCAGGCGGCATGCCGCGTTATCCACAGTTGCTGTGGATAAGGTTGTGAATAGTGTGTCAGCACACGCGCTAAGTTGACTGCAGGTAAGGAGATTTCCGCTGCTGATGAAATTCTGATCGACTCGATTTAGGCTGTTTCATCAGACACTTACGCTATCCTCTCCTAGGGGAACTTTGGGCGCGCGCGACGGTCCCGCCGCAGCGGCCGCCGCCTGTGGATAGGTTAGGATGCCGAAATGGTCGGAGATCCAGCGTTGGTGCGGGGAGCGGCGGTTCCGGCGGGCGCGATCCTCAGTGTCTCCGCGCTGAACCGCAGCGTTCGCGATCTGCTCGAGCATCGCTTGCCGCTTGCGTGGGTCGCCGGCGAGATCTCGAACTTCGTGCAGGCCCGCTCGGGCCATTTCTACTTCTCATTGAAGGACGACGCCGCGCAAGTGCGCTGCGTCATGTTCCGGAGCCGCGGGACGCTGCTCGACTGGCAACCGCGGGACGGGATGCAGGTCGAGGTGCGGGCGCTCGTGACGCTCTACGAGCCGCGCGGCGAGTTCCAGCTCAACGTCGAGTTCATCCGGCCGGCCGGACTGGGCGCGCTCTACGAGGCGTTCCTGCGTCTGCGCGACAGGCTGGAGCGCGAGGGGCTGTTCGACCCGTTCGCAAAGCGGGCGCTCCCCAGCCTATCCGGGCGCGATCGGCGTCGTCACTTCGCGGGTCGCCGCTGCGCTGCGCGACGTGCTGACGACGCTCCGCCGCCGCAATCCCTCGATCCCGGTGATCGTCTACCCGACAGCGGTGCAAGGCGAGGGCGCCCCGGCCGAGATCGTCGCGGCGCTCGCCGTGGCGGGCCGGCGCGCCGAATGCGACGTGCTGGTCCTTTGCCGCGGCGGCGGAAGCATCGAGGATCTCTGGGCATTCAACAACGAGCGGGTGGCGCGAGCGATCCGCGCCTCCCCGATCCCGGTCGTGGTCGGCGTCGGACACGAAACCGACTTCACGATCGCCGATTTCGCCGCCGACGTGCGCGCGCCGACCCCGACCGCCGCCGCCGAGCTGGCGAGCCCGCCACGCGACGAGCTCCTGGCGTGGATCGCGTCCTCCGTTGCTCGGTTGCGCCGCGGCGTAGCGCGCGACCTGGAGAACAGGATCCAGCTCGTCGATCATCTAGCGCGCCGTTTGGTTCACCCGGGGCGCCGTCTCGAAGCTCAGGGCGCGATCGTCGCCCAGCTGTCATCGCGGCTGGCGCAGGCAATCGCGCGGGCGCTCGACCGCGAACGCTGGCGGGTGCGCGGGCTCATCGAGCGCGGCCGCCGGCGCCTACCGCCGCTCGAGGTGCTGTCGCTGCGCGCCGAAAGACTCGGCGAGCGCGTCGGCGGCGCGTCGCAGCGACAGCTCGCCGAGCGGGCGGCGCGCGTCGACGCGCTCGTACGCAGCCTCGCGCACCTCGATCCGCGCGCGGTGCTCGAGCGGGGCTACAGCATTGTCCGCGACGAGACGGGCCGCATCGTCCGTCGCAGCGGGGAAGTCGCGAGCGGCGACCTAGTCGACATCACCTTCGCCGAAGGCAGCGCGTCCGCGCGCGTGGAAGAGTCCCGGTAGGTTTCGACGCGTGCAGCGCGAGTTTCCGCGAGGAGCGCTGTGCTAAACTCGCCGCCGCTGTACCGCTGTACAACGACTCGACGACAAGCAGAAGAAAGGGGGCAAATCCCATGGGCGCAATCTTTCAATCGCTTGGACGCACCGTCACCGCCGGCATCGTCCTCCTGATCGTGATCGTCATCGTGGTGAGCACTGCGGTCGGCGGAGCGATGAAGTTCGACCACGCCTGGTGGGCGTTCTTCATGCGCTGGCTGCACGTCCTGTCGGGCGTGATGTGGATCGGCCTGCTCTGGTACTTCAACTTCGTCCAGACGCCGTCGATGCCGCAGATCCCCGACGAACAGAAGCCCGCCGTGAGCAAGGTAATCGCGCCGCGGGCGCTGTTCTGGTTCCGCTGGGCGGCGCTCGCCACAGTCGTCACCGGCCTCCTGCTCGCGTGGATGAACGGATACCTCGCCCAGGCGCTCGCGTTCAAGCCGCCGGTCACCGCGATCGGCATCGGCATGTGGCTCGGCCTGATCATGGCGTTCAACGTCTGGTTCATCATCTGGCCCAACCAGAAGAAGGCGCTCGGCATCGTGCAGGTGAGCCCGGAAGAGAAAACCGCGGCCGCGAAGATGGCAGGCATGACCTCGCGCTTCAACACCATGCTGTCGATTCCCGATGCTCTACTGCATGGTCGCGCAGCAGAACGGCGGCCTGTAGATGACAAGGGGCCGCAACGGCCCCTTCTCCTGGCAGCGGCGTCTCCGGAGAGTCAGCGCGGCGGAGGCGCCTTGTCGATGCCGGAAATGGACGCGCCCGCCCTGATGCCCTTGGCGGCGAACCAGCCCTGGTTCATTTCGAGCGCGAATCGCGCCGGTCCGCTCGCGCAATGCGATTCCTCGGTTTGCGGCTGCATGTCGGCGATGTTGAGGATTACGCCGCGCTCGTCGATGAACGCCACGGAGAGCGGCACGAAGGTGTTCTTCATCCACATGCAGTGGCGGGCGACATCGGGGAAGACGAACAGCATGCCGCGGTCGGTCCCGAGCGACGGGCGATGCATGAGCCCGGTCATGCGCGACTCGCTCGTATTGGCGATTTCTGCCTGGATCGGATGATCCCCGGCTCTCAGAGCGAGGGTAGGCCCCTGCGCGCCCGCGGAGAACGGCGCGGTCGCGGCGGCGATCAGCGCGAGCCGCACGAGGGTCTGCTTCATCTGGCGCTTCACAAATGAAAAAGGCAGGGACTCGCCCTGCCTTGATCGACCCGAACGGCGACTACTTCTTCGCCGCCTCGCAGCCCGCCATCTTCGGATCCTTCTTGCACTCCTCGGCGGTGGGCTTCTTCGCCTGCGCGACGACTTGGAACGACACGGCCGCGAACGTGGCGGCGAGGACCAACGCAACGAAACGCTTCATCATAATGTTTCCTCCTTGAGCGTCTGGGTCGGATCGCCCGCGTCCCTGCGGGCGGCTGTGCCCCGCTGCCTCTCTACGGTCGTCAGGGCGCCAGCAGTGTAGTCCGCACCCGCGAAAAAGAAAAGGCAGGGACTCGCCCTGCCCTCTCTCGCCCGGACGGCGATTACTACTTCGCCGCCTCGCAGCCCTTCATCTTCGGGTCTTTCTTGCACTGCTCGGCGGTGGGTTTCTTGTCCTGGGCGACGGCCTGGAACGACACCGCGGCGAACATGGCGGCAAGCAGAATGGCGATCAGGTTTTTCATCGGTTTCCTCTCTGTGACGGGATCGGGTTTGTCGAAACGACCGGTGTTACCCAGTCAATGTCCAATAACGCCCGCCCTCCGGGGTGGTTGACAAACCTCGTTACCGGCCTGAAATCCCCTAAAAACCAATCGCTTGAGCGGCATCAACTGCCGGCGCGGCGACCGGCCTGCTAGAATTCGCGCACGGTCCCGCGGCATCCCATCACCGGTTCCGCACCAGCCCATTCCCCACCTCCCAACGCCGGAGGAACACGCCGTGGCCAAGATCAAGGTGCAAAACCCGATCGTCGAGATGGACGGCGACGAGATGACGCGGATCATCTGGCACCGGATCCGCGAGCAACTGATCCTCCCCTACCTTGACGTCGACCTGAAATACTTCGATCTCGGTATCCAGCACCGGGACGCGACCAACGACCAGGTCACGATCGACGCGGCGAACGCGACGCTACAGTACGGCGTCGCAGTGAAGTGCGCCACGATCACTCCCGACGAGGCGCGAGTGAAGGAGTTCAACCTGAAGCAGATGTGGCGGAGCCCGAACGGGACCATCCGCAACATCCTCGACGGAACGATCTTCCGCGAGCCGATCATCTGCAAGAACGTGCCTCGCATCGTCCCGCACTGGGACAAGCCGGTGGTGGTCGCCAGGCACGGGTTCGGCGACCAGTACCGCGCGACCGAGCACAAGTTCGACGGGCCCGGCACCATCAAGCTGACGTTCACGCCAGAAGGCGGCGGTGTGCCGGTCGAGAAGGAAGTTTTCAAGGCCCCCGGCGCCGGAGTCGCCATGGCGATGTTCAACCTCGACGCGTCGATCAGCGGCTTCGCGCGCGCCTGCTTCAACTACGGACTCGATCGGAAGTACTCGGTTTACCTCTCGTCGAAGAACACGATCCTGAAAGTGTACGACGGTCGGTTCAAGAACCTCTTCGAGGAGATCTTCCAGAGAGAGTTCAAACATAAGTTCGACGCCGCCGGCCTCACGTACGAGCACCGGCTGATCGACGACATGGTCGCCGCCAGCCTGAAGTGGTCGGGGGGTTACCTCTGGGCGTGCAAGAACTACGACGGCGACGTGCAGTCGGACACCGTCGCGCAGGGATACGGCTCGCTAGGGTTGATGACCTCGGTGCTGATGTCGCCCGACGGCAGAGCGGTCGAGGCCGAAGCGGCGCACGGCACGGTGACGCGTCACTACCGCTTGCACCAGCAGGGCAAGCCGACCTCCACCAATCCGATTGCGTCGATCTACGCGTGGACCCGCGGCCTGCAGTTCCGCGGCAAGATGGACGGCACGCCCGAGGTCGTGAAGTTTGCCGAGACGCTCGAGAGCGTGTGCGTCGACGTCGTCGAGTCGGGCAAGATGACCAAGGACCTCGCCATTCTCATCCGCGCCGACCACCCGTTCCTGACGACCGACGCCTTCATGGACGCTATCGGCGACAAGCTCAAGCGCAGGATGCGCTAGCCACCGTCCCCGGCGGCGGAAAGGGTCCCGGCGGGCCCGCTTTTCCGCCTCGGCGCAGGCCGATGCTTCCCTGCGTTGCGACGTGGAATGCGGAATCGGGGCAGGAAAAGAAAAGCCCCGCGGCGCGGCGGGGCTTTGCAATGGTTCGCGTTGCGGGCGGGCGATCAGCCCGCCTTCTGGATGTTCGAGGCCTGTTTCCCTTTCGGGCCCTGGGTGATCTCGAACTGCACCTTTTCGCCCTCCTTGAGCGTCTTGAATCCCCCCATCTGGATCGCCGAGAAATGCGCGAACAGATCTTCGCCGCCGTCGTCAGGCGTGATGAACCCATAGCCCTTCGCGTCGTTGAACCACTTCACCGTTCCCGTTGGCATAGCCCCTCTTCCCTACCAGTTTGTGAACCCGGGGGTTCCCCCCTCCTATGAGTGATCTTCAAGACAGCTCCCATCGCCGCTGCAGGGCGGTACCGCTTGAAAAGCAAACACGCGCCTTTTTTACGCGCTTCGCGAGGACGCGTCAAGTGCCTCGCACCGTGCCGCAACTCCAGCAAAATCCGCGCGTTGGACGGAAAAACGGTGATTGCGCGGGGGCGGGCTTCTGGCTAGGATTAGGGCAGTTCATCGATTGGGGAGTGCGGCTCCGAACCTCGCGGCGACGATGCGGTCAACTAGGCGTTGACCGTCGGGTGATGCCGGTAGACGGAATTGGCAGGTATGGCGACCCGGTCGCGTGATGGCACCGTACTCGAGACCAAGAAGAGCAAGGTCAAGGCCCCACCGCTCTTCAAGGTCATCCTGCTCAATGACGACTACACGCCGATGGAGTTCGTGGTGCTCGTCCTGCAGACGTTCTTCGGGATGACCCGCGAGAAGGCCACCCAGGTGATGTTGAAAGTGCATCGCGAAGGGATGGGAGTGTGCGGGGTGTACCCGCGGGATATCGCAACGACGAAGGTTGAGCAGGTCGTATCGTACGCACGGAAGCACCAGCATCCGCTCCAGTGCGTGATGGAGGAAACGTAATGATTGCCCAGGAGCTCGAAGTCAGCCTGCACATGGCGTTCGTAGAGGCGCGCCAGAAGCGGCACGAGTTCATCACTGTCGAGCACCTGCTTCTCGCGCTGCTGGACAACCCCACCGCGGCCGAGGTCCTGCGCGCGTGCGCGGCGAGCATCGACGAGCTGCGCAAGCACCTCACCGAGTTCATCAACGCCCACACTCCCACGGTCGCAGGCACCGAGGAGATCGACACCCAGCCGACGCTCGGTTTCCAGCGCGTAATCCAACGCGCGATCCTGCACGTGCAGTCCTCCGGCAAGAAGGAGGTCACCGGCGCCAACGTCCTGGTCGCGATCTTCGGCGAGAAGGACTCGCACGCGGTGTACTTCCTGCACCAGCAGGGCGTGACGCGACTGGACGTCGTCAACTACATCTCGCACGGGATCACCAAGAGCCCGCAGCCGGCGCAGCCGAAGGCGACCGAAAACGAGGAAGCAGGCGAGGACGGCCAGCAGTCGGGCGGCGCGCTCGAGGCCTACACCGTCAACCTCAACGCCCAGGCGCTGGTCGGCAAGATCGACCCGCTGATCGGCAGAGACCGCGAGCTCGAGCGCGTGATCCAGACGCTCTGCCGCCGGCGCAAGAACAACCCGCTCCTGGTCGGCGAGGCCGGCGTCGGCAAGACCGCGATCGCGGAGGGACTCGCGCGGCGGATCGTCGAAGGCCAGGTGCCCGAGATCCTCGCGAAGTGCCAGGTGTACGCGCTCGACATGGGCGCGCTCCTCGCCGGCACCAAGTACCGCGGCGATTTCGAGCAACGCCTGAAGGCGGTCCTCAAGCAGCTGGTCGACAACCCGAACGCGATCCTGTTCATCGACGAGATCCATACGCTGATCGGCGCCGGCGCCGCCTCGGGGGGGACGCTGGATGCATCGAACCTGCTCAAGCCCGCCTTGTCGACCGGAGCGCTGAAGTGCATTGGCGCGACGACCTACAACGAGTATCGCGGCGTATTCGAGAAGGACCACGCGCTCTCGCGGCGTTTCCAGAAGATCGACGTCATCGAGCCGTCGGTCGACGAGACGATCGAGATCCTGAAGGGGCTCAAGAGCCGCTTCGAGGCTCATCACGGCGTCAAGTACAGCGCCAACGCGCTCACCTCCGCGGTGGAGCTCTCGGCCCGCTACATCAACGACCGCCACCTCCCCGACAAGGCGATCGACGTGATCGACGAGGCCGGCGCCGCGCAGCGCATCCTGCCGAAGTCGAAGCAGAAGCGCGTGATCGGCAAGCTGGAGATCGAGGAGATCATCGCCAAGATCGCGCGCATCCCGCCGGCGACGGTGTCGATGGACGACCGCGCCGCGCTCAGGAATCTCGACCGCGACCTGAAGGCGGTCGTCTTCGGGCAGGACAAGGCGATCGACGCACTGGTCTCGGCGATCCGCACGACGCGCTCCGGGCTCGGCAACCCGCAGAAGCCGATCGGCTGCTTCCTCTTCAGCGGCCCGACCGGCGTCGGCAAGACCGAGGTCGCCCGCCAGCTCGCCTACTGCATGGGCATCGAGCTGATCCGCTTCGACATGTCGGAATACATGGAGCGCCATGCGGTGTCGCGGCTGATCGGCGCGCCGCCGGGTTACGTCGGCTTCGACCAGGGCGGTCTCCTCACCGAGGCGATCACCAAGAAGCCCTACTCGGTGCTGCTGCTCGACGAGATCGAGAAGGCGCATCCCGACATCTTCAATATCCTGCTGCAGGTGATGGATCACGGCACGTTGACCGACAACAACGGCCGCAAGGCGGACTTCCGCAACGTCACCATCGTCATGACGACGAACGCCGGCGCGGAGAACCTCAACAAGAACGTCATGGGGTTCACCGCGAAGAAAGAATCGGGCGACGAGATGGCCGAGATCAAGCGGCTCTTCACGCCGGAGTTCCGCAACCGGCTCGACGCGAGCATCTCGTTCAAGTCGCTCGACCACGACATCATCTTGCGCGTCGTCGACAAGTTCCTGATGCAGCTCGAGGGTCAGCTACACGAGAAGAAGGTCGAGGCGGCGTTCAGCGACAAGCTGAAGGACTGGCTCGCCAAGCGGGGTTTCGATCCGCTGATGGGCGCGCGGCCGATGTCGCGGCTCATCCAGGACACGATCCGTCGCGCGCTCGCCGACGAGCTGCTTTTCGGTCGGCTCGCGAACGGCGGCAAGGTCACGATCGACGTCGATGACGACGAGAAGGTCGCGCTGCGCTTCCACGAAACGGAGGTACCGGTCGCGCCCGCGACCGAGACCTGAAGCGGGGACGGGAACCGACACGAAGGGCCGCGGAAAGCGGCCCTTCGTGTTTCTGCCGCCGCTATCAATCGATAACGGCGGCCCCCTTGACGCCTGCGGGGGCCGAGCGGAAACTCCGCTCGCTGGTCCCCAGCCCCCAGGAGGACAAGACCAATGAGAACGAAGCTGCTGGTCGCGGTGGCACTAGCGAGCGTTCCGCTCGCCGCGTTTGCGCAAGGCACCTATCCCAACCTCGGCCGCGACCTCGCAGCCTCCTGCGCGATCTGCCACGGCACCAACGGCATGAACGCGGGCGGCATGCCCAACCTCGCGGGACAGCCCAAGGATTACCTTGCGATGCAGCTCCGCGACTTCCGCGACGGCAAGCGGCCGGCAACAATCATGCACCAGATTGCGAAGGGGCTGACCGAGGAGCAGATCGAGGCGGTATCGGCGTACTACGCGACGCAAAAGCTGAAATGAGGAGAATGACATGACGAGCGCGTTCAGCCGCCGGGAGTTCCTGAAGGCGATCGGCGCCGGCACTGCGGCAACTGCCGCGCCGGCGATCTTCACCGGATGTGCGACGGCCCCCGCGGAGCCGCCAAAACCGATCGGCCGGGTGATCGTGATCGGCGCCGGCTACGGCGGCGCCACCTGCGCGAAGTACATCCGGACGTGGAGCGAGCGCCGGATCGAGGTCTTCCTGGTCGAGCGCAATACACAGTTCGTGTCCTGCCCGCTCTCGAACCTGGTCCTCGGCGGCTCGCGCAGTATCGAAGACCTGACGATCGGCTACGAGAAACTCCGCGAATACGGGGTGCAGGTGATCCGCGACGAGGTCACCGAGATCGTCGTCGACAGAAAGCGGGTGCGACTGAAGAAGATCGAGGACCTGCCCTACGACCGGCTGGTGGTCTCGCCGGGCATCGACTTCATGTACGACCAGATCCCCGGCCTCAACAACCCCGAGGCGCAGAAGGTCATCCTGCATGCCTGGAAAGCGGGTTCTGAGACGGTCGCGTTGCGCAAACAGCTCGAGGGGATGCGCGACGGCGGCGTGTACATCCTCTCGATCCCGAAGGCGCCGTTCCGCTGTCCGCCGGGGCCGTACGAGCGCGTGTGCCAGGTCGCGCACTACTTCAAGACGGCGAAGCCGCGGTCGAAGGTGATCCTGCTCGACGGCAACGAGGACATCGTGTCGAAGAAAGGCCTGTTCCTCGCCGCCTGGAACGATCTTTACAAGGGAATCATCGAGTACCGGCCGAACCAGGAAGCGAAGGACGTCGACGCCAAGGGCATGACGATCAAGACCGAGTTCGACTCGTTCAAGGGCGACGTCCTGAACGTGGTGCCGCCGCATGGCGCCGCGCTCATCGCACGCCAGGCAAAACTGATCACCTCGAACAACCGCTGGTGCGGCGTCAACTGGCAGACGACCGAATCGGTCGCGGTGGCGGGCGTATACGTCCTCGGCGACGCGACGCTGTCAGCGGCCGCGATGCCGAAGTCGGCGAGCATGGCCAACAATCACGCCAAGCTCGCCGCGTCGGCGATCGTCGCCACGATGACCGGCCAGCCGCTCAACCCGACGCCGACGATCAACAACACCTGCTACAGCTACGTCTCAGACCGCGAAGCGATGCACGTCGACTCGGTGCACCGCTGGATCCCGGAGAAGAAAGCGCTCGAGCCCGTGCCCGGCTCGGGTGGGGTCTCGGCCCAGCGCAGCGAGCTGGAAAAGCAGTACGCCGATGCATGGGCGCGGAACATCTGGGCGGACACGCTGGCCTAGCACTCGATGCCGGGGGCGAGTTCGGGGCGACTCCGGGCGCCCTTCCTGTCCTCAAGCCCTGCCCGTGCTGCCGAACCCGCCGGCGCCCCGGTCGCTATTCGCGAACGCCTCGACGATGTTGAGCGCGACCTGGAGCACCGGAACTATGACGAGTTGCGCGATGCGCTCGAGCGGCTGCAGCGCATAGGGTTCGCGCGAGCGGTTCCACGTCGAAACCATGATCTCGCCCTGGTAGTCAGAGTCGATCAGCCCGACGAGATTGCCGAGGACGATCCCGTGCTTGTGGCCGAGCCCCGAGCGCGGCAGCACCAGGGCGGCCAGCCCGGCATCGGCGAGATGGATGGCGATGCCGCTCGGGACGAGCGCCGTGTCGCCGGGCTCCAGCGTCAGCGGCCCGGGAATGCAGGCCTTGAGGTCGAGGCCGGCCGAGCCCGCGGTCGCATACTGCGGCGGTGAGTCGTGCAGGCGCGGGTCGAGAATTCGGACGTCGACGCGCGCCATGTTCAGCGCGGGAGCATGGTCGCGATGTGCGCGATCAGCTGCCGCGCCAGGACGATTTTCGGCGCACGCGCGAGAACGTGCTCGCCGGCGTCGTCGAACAACGTCAGTGCGTTGTCGTCGCGGCCGAACGCGTCCTGTGCGAGATTCGCCGCGAGCAGCGGGATCCGCTTCTTCTTGCGCTTCGCCTGCGCGTACTCGCGGAGGTTCTCGGTTTCGGCCGCGAAACCGACGCAGAACGGCGCATCCTTCATCGCCGCGACCGATGCGAGGATGTCCGGGTTCTCGGCCAGCTCGATCGTCGGCGCGCTCTCCGTCTTCTTGAGCTTGTGGCCCGTGCGGTTCGCCACGTGATAATCGGCGACCGCCGCGACGCCGACGAAGACATCGGCCTCGCTCGCCCGGGCGAGAACGGCATCGTGCATCTCCCGCGCGGTGATCACACTCTGCCGCGCGACGCCCGCAGGGGTCGGGAGCGCGGTCGGGCCGGCTACCAGCGTGACGGCCGCACCCGCTTCGGCGGCGGCCTGCGCGACCGCGAACCCCATCTTGCCCGAGCTCAGGTTGGTGATGCCGCGCACAGTGTCGATCGGCTCGAACGTCGGTCCCGCGGTCACGAGCACACGCTTGCCCGCGAGCGACTTGGGCCCGAGCATCGCTGCGACTTCGTCGAAGATCTCCGCGGCCTCGAGCATGCGGCCCATGCCCACTTCGCCGCACGCCTGGTCGCCGGCCGCAGGGCCGAGGATCGCGACGCCGTCGGCGCGCAGGCGGTCGACGTTGCGCTGCGTCGCCGCGTTGTCCCACATCTGGCGGTTCATCGCCGGTGCGACCGCGAGCGGACACTCGCGAGCGAGACACAGCGTGGAGAGGAGATCGTCGGCGAGCCCGTTCGCGACCTTCGCCAGGAAGTCGGCGGTCGCCGGTGCGACGACGACGAGCTCTCGGTCGCGGGAGAGCTCGATGTGGGCCATGTTGTCCGGGATGCGGCCATCCCACATGTCGCTGAAGACCGGCTTGCCGGATAGTCCCTGCATCGTGACCGGCGTCACGAAACGGCAGGCGGCGTCGGTCATCACCACCTGCACGTCCGCTCCGGCCCTGATGAACAGGCGGCACAGCTCCGCGGCCTTGTAGGCCGCGATGCCGCCGGTCAAACCGAGCAGGACGCGCTTTCCTTTCAGCTCCATCGTCAACGGAGTACCGGGTCCCGGGCGTTAGAGTGCGAGGGATTCTACGCGAAGTAGACCTGTGCTCCGGGAGGCAAAATGGGCGTTCGAAGGACGGGCATCGCAAGCTGGCCGCCGGGTGAACGCCCGCGGGAGAAGCTGCTCGAGCGCGGCGCGGGGAGCTTGTCGGACGCAGAATTGCTGGCGATCTTCCTGCGGGCCGGCGCGAAGGGGAAGACCGCCGTCGACCTCGGCCGCGAGTTGATCGAGACGTTCGGCTCGCTCAACGGCCTGTTCGCTGCCGAACAGAGCGCGGTCGCGAGAACGGGAGGCGTCGGTCCGGCGAAGACGGCGCAGCTCAAGGCAGCGTTCGAGCTCGCGAACCGGGCGCTGCACGAGAAGATCACCGCCCGGGAACCGCTCGGTTCCCCTACCGCCGTCCGCGAGCACCTGCGGAGCTACCTTCGCCTGACCCTCGCGACCCGCGACCGCGAGGTGTTCGTGGCGGTACTCCTCGACGCCCAGCACCGCGTGATCGCGACCGAGGAGCTGTTTCAGGGGACCCTAACCCAGACCAGCGTCTTCCCCCGCGAGATCGTCAAATGCGCCCTCCGGCACAACGCCGCCGCGGTCATCTTTGCGCACAACCATCCTTCGGGCGTCGCCGAGCCCAGCCAGGCGGATCAAGTGCTTACCGCGACCCTGCAGCGCGCGTTGGCGCTCGTGGACGTCAAGGTGCTGGACCATTTCGTCATCGGCCACGGTGCTGCGATGTCCTTTGCCGAGCGCGGACTCCTCTAAGAAAGACATTGGGCGGGAAAGGCATTTTCGCTATAATCCGCGCCTTTCGCGAGACCGGAGAACACCGTCATGGCGCGAGTCTGCCAAGTCACCGGCAAGAAGCCGCAGGTCGGGAACCATGTGTCCCACGCCAACAACCGCACCAAGCGGCGGTTCCTGCCTAACCTGCAATATCGCCGTTTCTGGCTCGAGACCGAGAAGCGCTGGGTCAGCCTGCGGGTGTCGACCGCAGGCCTGCGACTGATCGACAAGAAGGGCATCGAGGCGGTGCTCAAGGATCTGCGCGAGCAGCGTAAGGTCTGAAAGGAACGATCCCATGCGCGAGAAGATCAAGCTCGAATCAACCGCCGGCACCGGCCACTTCTACACCACGACCAAGAACAAGCGCACTACGCCCGAGAAGATCGAGATCAGGAAGTACGACCCGAAGGCGCGCAAACACGTGCTCTACAAGGAAGTGAAGCTGAAATAAGCCGGCCCTCGGCAACAAAAAACCCGCTGTCGGCGGGTTTTTTGTTTGTTCTTCAGGCGGTTACGCGTAAGAACGCAGCCTGATCGAGAAGTCGCGCAGCGGCGCGATACCGCTCTCCTCCGCCCGGCGGCACCAGTCTTGGAGCTGGCTCACGAGCTGCTCGCGGGACGACGACGAGCGGTCCCACAGGGCGGCGAGCTCGCGGCGCATCGAGTGCACGGTCTCGAGTGCCTTCGACTTCGCAAGTCCCGCGGCGAGGCTCGCGCGCTCGCGCTCGGGCAGCCGGCGCTCGTCGCGGTGCAGCCAGCGGCGGATGCCGCGCAGCAGCTCGGCGTCGCGAGGCGAGAACCGCTTGAGCTTGCCGATCTCCTCGGCGTAGGTCTGCTTCAGCGACTTAGCGTACCGAGCGAGGACGTCATACCGGTTCGCGAGCACGGCCTGTACGGTCTCGAGATCAACCACGGGCTTGGCGCTCGCGAGCCGCGGCCGCGGCGCGAGCTTCTTCACGTTCGCGAGGCCGAGTACCTCGAGCACCCGGATGTACAGCCAGCCGACGTCGATCTCGTACCACTTGCTCGAGAGTCTCGCCGACGTCGCGTAGGCGTGGTGGTTGTTGTGCAGTTCCTCGCCGCCGATCAGGATGCCGATCGGCACGATGTTGCGGCTCGCATCCGGCGTGTCCCAGCTGCGGTAGCCCCAGAAGTGCCCGACGCCGTTGATGACACCCGCCGCCCAGAACGGGATCCAGGCGATCTGCACCACTAGGACAGCCAGGCCGGGGAGAAGACCGAACAGCGCGACGTTCGTGAGCCCCATCAGCGTCAATCCGGCGACCGTAAAGCGCGAGTAGAGGTTACGCTCCACCCAATCGTCCGGAGTGCCGTGGCCGTAGCGCTCCAGCGTCTCGCGGTTGTGCGACTCGGCGACGTAGAGGAACACGCCGCGCCACAGCACGCGGTTGATCCCGTACACCTGCGGGCTGTGTGGATCCTCGGGCGTCTCGACCTTCGCGTGGTGCTTGCGGTGGATCGCGGCCCATTCCCTGGTTATCATGCCGGTCGTGAGCCACAGCCAGAACCGGAAGAAGTGCGCCGGCAGCGGGTGAAGATCAAGCGCCCGGTGGGCCTGGCAGCGATGCAGGTAGATGGTGACCGCGGCGATGGTCACGTGCGTCAGCGCGAGCGCGACGAGCGCAACACCCCACCACGGCAAGTCAAATACGCCGGCAAACAGGAAGTCGGCGACGTTCATGAGAGCTCTTTCTCCTCGGGAGAACGGTTCTTGTTCGAACAATCGGCGGCAGAAATCCGCGACGCCGGGCGAATTCTACGCGAAATCGGCCTTTCCCGAGCCCGATCGCCTCGCGCAGGGTCATCGGCCAGCCGCGGCCGGCGGCAGTTTGTCCGCTCCCGGCACGGAAAGAATCCGCACGTCGCGCTGCGGATACGGAATCTCGAGTCCCTCGGTTCGGAAGCTCTGCAGGATCTCGAGCCCGATCTCGGACTTCACGCCGGCCGTCCCCTGATCCGGATCGGCGATCCAAAAGCCGAGTTCGAGTGCCACGCCCGATTCCGCGAACCCGGTCAGGAAGGCGAGCGGCGCCGGGTCCTTGAGGACGCGCGGCTGCCGCGCCGCGATCGTCTCCATCAGCCGCAACGCGCGCCCGATGTCTGCGCCGTACGCGACCTGCACCTCGAGGGCATGGCGTACCTTGTTGTCGGTGTAGGAATGATTGAGAACCTTGGTGGTGATCAGCAGCTCGTTCGGGATGATCGCCTCGCGGCCGTCGAGCGCGCGCACGACGACGTAGCGGGTCGTGATGTCCTTCACCTCGCCGTAGAACTGGTCGGCGGTGATCATGTCGCCGATCCGGATCGACCGTTCGACGAGCAGGATGAAACCGCTCACGTAGTTCGACGCGATCCGCTGCAGACCGAGGCCGATGCCGACGCCGAGCGCGCCCCCGAACACGCTTAGCACCGTCAGGTCGATCCCCACCAGCGGCAGCGCGATGATCACCGCGAGCACCACCAGCAGCGCGTTCACGAGCCGCGCGAACACGACTCGCAGGTTAGGGTGCAGCGTCGAGGCACGCATCAACCGCGCCTCGATCGCGCTGCCCGCCCATAGTGCCGCAAGAACCGTGACCGTCGCCCAGAGCAGCGCCTGCAGGACCAGCCAGACCGAGATCCGCTGCTTGCCGACCTGGAACTGGATCGCGTCCAGCCCGTCGACGATTGCCGGCAGCACGCCGATAAGGTAAAGCGCGAACGCGCCCCACACGACGAGGGCGATCCCGCGCTCGAAGGCCGCGAGCACACCACTCGGCGCGAACACGTAGCGCAGCGTGTAGACGAGAATCCGGATCAGCGCAGCCGAGCCCGCCAGCGGCACCGCGAGATCGAGCAGACTAACGTGCAGGTGCGGGCGCAGGATCTCGCGCGCGACTACGACGAGCACGAGCGCAAACAGCGGGAACAGAATCCGCTTGAGGCCCCCGGCGCCGAACCGCCACTTCGCCGCCGCGGCGCTGGGCGTCCGCCGCAGGACCAGCCGGCTGAGGGCCCAGGCCAGGATGATGCAAGCCGCGAGCGCGGCGATCTGCCAGACGACGTTCGGCTGCTGCAGGTCGGCCCAGACGGCGAGGAGCAGGTTCTCGAACTGCGTTTCGAGGCGATCGTTCACTTGCGCGGTGCCGGGTAGGGCGACGCCTGCGCCTGATGGCGGCGCCAGTTGGCTTCATAGGCCTGGGCGAGGTCGCGGTTCCGCCGGAGGATCAGCACGTTCTCGGCATTCCTGCGCTGCGCGCCGGCAGTCCAGTTGAATGAGCCGGTCACCACGGCCGATTCGCGGGTGCCAGCGTCGATGATCATGACCTTGTTGTGCGCGGCCAGGTAGCGGGTCTCGAGCCATACCGGGATGCCGGCCGCGGCGAGGTCGCGGATGCGGTTCCCTGCCGCGGTGGCGGTCTGTTCCCGATCCGCGGTGACCAGCACCTCGACGCCGCGCCGGCGCGCCGCGATCAGCGCCGCGGCGATTCGGCGGCTGGTGAACGAGAACGCCTGCACGAGAATCTGCCGCTGCGCGTCGGCAATCGCCTGGACGATGAGCCCTTCCGCATCCTCCCAGGGTGCGAACGCCACCTGGACGGTGCCGGCGGCGGAGAACGGCTGCGCGGGCGGCACCGCGCGCTGGGCGGCGGCCGGCACCGCCGAGAGGAAGCATGCAAGCGCCAACAATGCGTGCTTCACGCCTCGCGCTCCATCAGCGCACCGAAGAAGCCGTCGGTGCCGTGCACGTCGGTCCGCAGGCGTAGGTAGCCGTCGTCCGGCTCGCCGGGCGGGAGCTCGATCCTTGCCGCCGCCAGCGCCGGCCGCGCGGGAACAAGACGGTACTGCGGATGACGCTCCAGGAACTCGCGGACGATGTTCTCGTTCTCCTCCGCGAGCAGGCTGCAGGTCGCATACAGCAGCCGGCCGCCGGTGCGAACCAGCGTGGCGGCGGCAGCGAGGATCGCCGCCTGCTTCGCGGCGAGCTCGCCCAGCGCGGCCTCGGTCTGCCGCCACTTGAGGTCCGGGTTGCGTCGGAGCGTTCCGAGCCCGGTGCACGGCGCGTCGACGAGCACGCGGTCGATTTTACCGGACAGCCGCTTCACTTTCGGATCGCGCTCGGAGGCGATCACATGCGGATGAACGTTCGACAGCCCCGAGCGCGCGAGGCGCGGCCGCAGTTCGGCAAGCCGCCGCGCGGAGACGTCGAACGCATACACGCGCCCGGTCGAGCGCATCAGCGCGCCGAGGGCGAGCGACTTGCCGCCGGCGCCGGCGCAGAAATCGACGACCATCTCGCCGCGCCGCGGCGCGAGGAGATGGCAGAGCAGCTGGCTCCCTTCGTCCTGGACCTCGACCGCCCCGCCCTCGAATAGCGGGTGCCGGTTGATTGCAGGCTTCTCCCCGAGCCGGATACCGACGGGCGAGTACGGTGTCGGCGACGCGGCGATCGCGTCGGCGGCGAGCTGGCCGAGCACCGCGTCGCGGTGCCCCTTCGCCGTGTTCACGCGGAGATCGAGGGGGGCGGGCTGGTTGAGCGCGTGCGCAAGCTGTGCGAGGCTCTCTTCGCCGAGCACGGGGACGAGCCGGGCAATGACCCAGTCTGGCAGATCGCAGCCGACGCTGAACGGGAGCGTACCGCGTGCGGCGCCCTTCACGCCTTCGAGCCATGCGGCCTCGTCGGGGCGGACCGTGTCGCAGAGCTCGCGGAGGTTCATGCCGCGCACGCGCACCGCGGCTGCGAGCACGAGCAGCCGCGCATCGACGCGCTCGAGCCCGGTCTCGGCGACCGCGTACTCGATCAGACGCTTGCGACGCAGAAGCGCATAGACTGTCTCGGCGACGAACGCACGGTCGTGCGCGCCGAGCTTCGGGTGCGCGCGGAAGAACGCCCCGAGCACGCCGTCCGCGGGTCGCTCGAACCGGAGCATCTCGCGCGCCGCGGCTGCAGCCGCTTCGACGAGCGCGACCGTTATCCTCACGCGGGCTGATCAGCGAAGAGCCACTGCCGCGCGCCCGGCTCGCGCACCTGCACGATCCCGCGCTCGATCACGAGCTTCCCGTCGAGGAACCAGCGGACCGCCTGCGGATAGATGCGATGCTCCTGGGTAAGGACACGCGCAGCCAAGCGCGCCTCATCGTCGTCCGGCAAGACCGGTACCGTCGCCTGGATGACGATCGGCCCATGGTCGAGATCGGCCGTCACCAAATGGACCGTGCAGCCGTGCACCTTCACGCCCGCCTCGAGCGCCCGCGCGTGCGTTTGCAGTCCGGGGAAAGCCGGCAGGAGCGACGGATGAATGTTGAGCAGCCGGCCCTCGTAGCGCCGTGTGAACGCCGGTGTGAGGATGCGCATGAACCCGGCCAGCGCGATGAGCTGCGGCGAGTGCCGGTCGATCTCGGCCGCGAGCGCCTCGTCGAAGCGCTCGCGCGTCGGATACGCGGTATGCGCGACGGTCGCGGCGGGCAGACGGCGCGAGCGCGCAAACCCCAGGCCGGCAGCGTCGGCGCGATTGCTGATGACTGCCGCGATCGGTACGCCAGCCTCGACCATGGCCTGCAAATTGCTGCCGCGGCCGGAGATGAGGACAACGACGCTCACGGTCGTGCCGTTCACCATACCCGCGTCACGCGATAACCGTCCCGCGCGATCAGGCCGAGCAATCCCCTGTCGCCGGGAAGGTGCAGCGCGCCGACGGCGACGAACACCCGCCCGCCGCGCAGGGGCATGAACAGTCGGTGATGCATCAGGATCGTACGGTTGTGAATGATGTGCCGGGTGAGCTGCCAGTAGTGCTGGCCCATGCCCGGGAACCGGTCGCCCAGGCGATCGCTGAGCAGGGCGAGGAGGGCGAGGTCGCGCCGTAGCCACGCGTCGATCGTCGCATCCACCCCAGCCTCGAGCGCTCCGCGATGGGCAAGCGTGTGCTTGAGCAGCGCTACCTGCGATTCGAGCGGCACCCCGTCGAACGCGGCGATCTGCTCCTCCACCCACTCCAGCGGCGCCACCTTCAGCCCGCGCGCACGTGCGGCGGCGAGGAGCTGCTGGTCGAGGCTCGCCTCCTCGCCGCGCGGCGCCGCACGCGCGATCTTCATCATCGCGGCCCAGGGTTTCATCCGCTCGATGACGCGCTCGGGAACGTTTTGCGCAGCGAGCTCGGTACGCACCTGCACGAACGCCTCGTCACCGATCAGCGGCTGGAGCCGCCGACCGTCACGGAACTGCTCGAGCTCGAAGACCTGCGGGTCGACGACCGCGCCGGCACCGAGCTCGAGCGCGAGCGTGCGCGAGCGCCAGAGCGCGTCCTCCACCGGCTTCGCGATCCGGTTCACGCGCGGGTCGGCGATATGGATCGTGCCGAAGACGAAGCTGTCCTGCACGCCGGCCTTCGAGACGCGCCAGAGCAGGCCCTCGCTGAATGGCGGCGCCGCGGGGTCTGCGGCGGCCGGCGTCGCGGCGAACGCGAGCGCGCAGGCAGCCGCAACTGCGCAATCCCTAGCCGAGCAGCGACTCCTCGAAATCCAGCTCGCGTTCGATCTCATGCAAGACCTCGTCGCCGATTCTACCCGCGCGCCATAGCGCGACGAGATGCCGGCGCTCGGCCCGCACGATCGCGCGCCGCGCGCGGTACCAGGGATCGTCGCCATATGTGAGCGCCAGCGCAGTCGGAGCCGCGTGCGCGAGACGCGCCGCGAAGTCGTGCCGGAGACTCGCGGCGATCTCGGGCGTGACATCGCGCTCGCGCTCGAGGCGACCGATCTCGGCGAGCGCCGCCCGGGCGGTTTCGGCGCGCGCAAGCGTCTGCTCGTCGTGCACGCTCCAGTCACCGCCGATCCTGAGCGCCCGGACGAGCGGCCCGAGCGTGAGACCGGGCACGATCAGCGTCACGAAGATCACCACGAACGCGAGGAAGACGAGGAGATCGCGCCCCGGGAACGGCGTCCCATCCGGAAGCGCGAGCGGCAGGGCGAGCGCCGCGGCGAGCGACACGATGCCGCGCATCCCGCACCAGCCGACCACCGCGACATGCCGCCACGGCGGCATCGGCTCCGGCCGGCCGAGCCATGCGAGTACGAGACGGGCCAGGTAGCCGCCCGGGAACACCCACGCCAGCCGCACGAGAATCGCGATGAAGCTGAGCAGAATGCCGTAGCCGATCGCCTGCGCGAGCGACGTTCCGACGAGCCCCGCGACGAGATGGGGAAGCTGCAGGCCGATGAGGATAAAGACGATGCAGTTCACCGCGAACACCACCACCCGCCAAAGCGAGTACGCGGCGATGCGCGCCTGAGGCGAGAACGCCTCCGGCGCATACCTGGCGCGCACCAGCCCGGCGGCAACGACCGCGAGGACCCCGGAAAGGTGCAGCGTCTCCGTGGCGAGATAGGCGAGGTACGGCAGCATCAGCGACAGCATCAGCTCCATCAGCGTGTCGCCGACCCGCCGGTGAATGGCGACGAAGAGCCGACCGAGTGCGACGCCGACCGCGACGCCGCCGAGCGCGACGAGCACGAACTCGCCGGTGGCCTGCGCGAGCGAGAACGTGCCGGTGAGGGCGGCAGCCACGGCGAACCGATAGAGCACCAGGCCTGAAGCGTCGTTCACCAGGCTTTCGCCTTCGATCAGAGTCACGATGCGGCGCGGCACGTTCATCCTCGACATGATCGCCGTCGCCGCGACCGCGTCCGGCGGCGAGACGATGGCGCCGAACGCAAACGCCACCGCCCACGGCAGCTCGGGTACCAGCCACTTGAGCGTCGCCGCGACCGCGACCGTAGTCGCGATGACAAGCCCCACCGCGAGCAGTGAGATCTGGCAGAAGTTGGCGCGGAAGTCGCGCCAGGACGTGAACAGCGCCGCCTGGTAGAGGATCGGCGGCAAGACGAGCACGAGGATCAGGTTCGGATCGAACGGCAGCCGCGGCAGGCCGGGCACGAAGCCGATCGCGGCGCCGCCGACCACCAGCGCGATCGGGTACGGAAGGCCGAGGTGGCGCGCGATCCACGCGAGCGCGATCGCCGCCGCGAACAGCCCGATCAGGAGCTCGACGAGGAGCACCTGGCCGTCAGGCGAGCCGCGCCGTCACCTCGACCAGCCGCCGCCCGATGCCCGCTAGCGTGGCCTGCTGGCGCGGATCTTTCAGCGAGCCGTCGTCGTGGAACGCCTCGTGCGCGCGACCCACCGCGAGCTGCTCGGACAGCACCAGCACGTTGAGGGTCATCAGGATTTGCCGCAGATGCACCAGTCCGCGCAAGGCCCCGAGCGCGCCGGGTGAGGCCCCGACGATCGCGGCAACCTTCCCTTGGTAGGGCACCAGGCCGTTCTGCCCGGCGTCCGCACGCGACACCCAGTCGAGCATGTTCTTGAGGAGCGCCGACACCGACGCGTTGTTCTCAGGCGAGGCGATCAGCAGCGCCTGGTGGGCGATGAAGAGCGCTTTCAGTTCGCGCCCCTTGGGCGGGAGGCCTTCGCGCGCCTCGAGGTCGCCGTGGTACAGCGGCAGCGGATAGTCGTCCAGGTCGATCAGGGTCACGTCGCCGCCGGCGTCGCGCGCGGCCTGCGCTGCCAGGCGCGCGAGCTTCTTGTTGAGCGAGCCGCTGCGCGCGCTGCCGGCGAAAGCGAGGATCTTCGGTTGGCCCGTCATTCGCGTATTCCTGGCGACCTGCGGCGATTATGCCGCAAGGGTTCGCGCGCGCGGGCGGTCGAGCGCGAGCACTGCTGCAGCGAGCCCCATCACCGCCGCGGCGATCGTGAACGCGCCCGCGAGCGACGTGGCCGCGACCAGCGGATGAACGAGGAGCGGCGAGCAGAACTGCGCGAGGAAGATTGCCGAGGTGAGCCCGCCGGCGAGACGTCCGCGCAGCGCCGGCGGCGCGAGGGCGAGCACCCACAGGTTGCTGTTGGGAAAGAAGAGTCCGACGCCGATCCCGGCGACCGCAGCGCCGGCGAGCACGCCCGCGTACGATCCGGCGAGCCCGGCGAGCGCGTAACCCGCAGCCATCACCCCGAAGGCCCACGCGTAGACCGCGAGCACGCTGTTCGACCGCCGCAGCCGCGCGAACCACGCCGAGCCGATCGCCGCGGTGAGCGATGCGGCCGCCACGACGATACCCGCGGCGGTGCTCGATTCCACACCGATCGTGCGCAGCAGGAACGGCATCTGCACCGGGATCATGTAGAACATCGCGACGGCGAAGAAGGTGATGCCGTACGCCGCGGCGATCGGACCGAGGCGCAAGGCCGCCGCGGCCGGACCGGGCGCCGCCGGCGCACCCGCTGCGCCCCGCGGCTCGTCGAGGTAGAGCATCACCGGCACGAGCACCGCCCAGCCGGTGAGATACAGCAGGAACACGAGCCGCCAGCCGATGTCCGCCAGGAGCCCGGCCGCCCCGACGCATACCACCGCGCCGAGCGACATCGCCAGCGACTGTAAGCCCGCGTACCGGGTGCGCGCCTCGCCGGCGTAGTAGTCGCCGACGAGCGCGGTGACGCTCGTCATCGTGCCGGCGACCGCGACGCCGAGCGCAGCCCGGCTCGCGAGGATCGCGTACAGATCATGGAGCACGTAGCCGGCCGCGCCCGCCAGGCCGTAGAGGACGAGGCTTCCGCGCAGGAGCCCCAGCCGACCGAAGCGGTCGACGAGGGCGCCGGCGAACGGTGCGCAGACCGCGATCGCAATCGCGGGCGCGGTGAGGACGAGCTTGCTCAGGAGCTCCGCGTTCGGCGCGCCGCTGAACGCGGCCGCCATCCGTGGCAGCGCCGGCGCCACGGTGGCCGCCGACATCACCGTGAGGCAGGCGACGAGGAGCAGCGCGGTCTTGCGGCCGAGGCGAGTCGGTCACCAGGGCAGGCTGCGCATGGAAGCGCGGAGAATACCCTGCGGCGACGCGGCCTATGGCAGATCGAACAACAGCACCTCCGCGTCCTGCCCCCGCTCAAGCACGATCTCGGGCACGTCGGTTGCCTTCAGCGCATCGCCTGCGACGAGCGGCTGGCCGCCCGCGATCACGCTCCCGCGAGCGACATGCGCGTAGACTTTCCTGCCTGGCGCAAGGGCGTGAGCGACGCGCTCGTCCCCGTCGAGCAGGGTCGCGTATATGGACGCGTCCTGGTGGATCCGTACCGAGCCCTCACGCCCGTCGGGCGAGGCGATGAGCCGCAACCGGCCGCGCTTCGAAGCCGCGTCGAAATGCTTCTCTTCGTAACCCGGCGCGATCCCGGTGACGTCCGGCTCGATCCAGATCTGCAGGAAATGGACGAGCTCCTCCGGCGAGGGATTGAACTCGCTGTGCCGCACGCCGGTGCCCGCGCTCATGCGCTGCACGTCGCCCGGGCGGATCACCGACCCGTTGCCCATCGAGTCCTTGTGCTCGAGCGCGCCCCTCAACACGTAGCTGACGATCTCCATGTCACGGTGGCCGTGGGTGCCGAAGCCCATGCCCGGCTGGACGCGGTCCTCGTTGATGACGCGCAGCGGACCGAAGCCCAGATGGCGCGGGTCGTAGTAGTCGGCGAACGAGAAGCTGTGGAAGGAGCGCAGCCAGCCGTGGTCGGCATGGCCCCGCTCGCCGGCTTTCCTGAGCTCGAGCATGTCGTTTGGTTCCTTGTCGGTCTCGAGTATGGGGTCGCAGGGCGGCACTTTCCAGCCCGTAGGAAAACCGGATCCTGCCGGTCGCGGGGCATTCGATCGCTAGCAACCCGCCCCGTCCTGGCGTCAGCTGCCAGCGGCGGCTTCCCGCGCCGCGATCTCCCGATGCACCTCGGCCATTTCGACCGCCTTCACCTCGGTGAGCATCTGCTCCAGCATGGGCGGCGGCAGCGCGCCGGCCTCGGCGTAGAGGACCACGTTCTCGCGGAAGAACATGAGGGTGGGGATCGAGCGGATGTTGAACGCTGCAGCGAGCTCGGGCTGATCCTCGGTGTTCACCTTGCCGAACACCACGTCGGCATGCCGCTCCGAAGCGGTCTCGAACGTCGGCGCGAACGCGCGGCACGGGGCGCACCAGGATGCCCAGAAGTCGACGATCACCATGGCGTTGCCGGTGACGACGCTCTCGAAGTTGTCCCGGGTCAGCTCGACCGTTGGCACGCGATGCTCCTCGCTCCAGAAATCGGGTCGAGTATAGAGTCCCTGGCGCGCCCTCACACGCCCCCCGCCGCGAGGCGCGCGCGCAGGTCCTCGATCCGCGCGCGGTTTACGCCGAAGTCGCTGTGGCCGACCCGGGACGCGGAGCGTACGTGGACGAGCATTGCCACCGGGTCGATCTGGAGCTCCATGTCGTCGACGAAGCCGAACGCGCGGCTCGCGTACTCCGCGTGGAGATAACCGGGCCGTTCGTCGACAATCCGCACGCGCGGGCTGGCGCGCACGAGCTCGACAAGCGCAGCCCAGCCATGGAGCGGATCGCCCCGAAGCTCGATTGGCGGAATGTAGTGACCGGGGTCTGCGGCGCGATCGGTCTGGCTCGCCACGCAGTTCGGCGTCGGCTTGCAGGGCGCGAGCCGCCCGTTGCGGACGCCCAGGTCGCCAGGCCGCTCGCCGGCGCAGGCCCCGACGACCAGGCCCGCAGCCGCGAGCGCGACGAATCGCCTCAGCGCTCGTTGCAGCACGTTGATCGCCTTCGATGTTGGATTTGCTAGTCTACGGCGGCGCCGATGAATGAACCGCATCAACCCGCTTACCGCGGGCGCTTCGCGCCCTCGCCCACCGGCCCGCTGCACTTCGGATCGCTGATCGCAGCCGTCGGCAGCTGGGCGGATGCCCGTGCGCGCGGCGGCGAATGGTTGGTGCGAATGGAAGACCTGGACCCGCCGCGCGAAGTCCCGGGCGCCGCGGACGATATCCTGCGCACGCTGGCAGCGCTCGGGCTCGAGTGGGACGGACCGGTCGTGCGCCAGAGCGCGCGCAGCGAAGCGTATCGGGCCGCGCTCGACCGGCTCCGCGACCGCGGCGCATTGTTTGCCTGCGCGTGCACGAGGAAAGAGATTGCCGACTCCGGCGTCGCCGGCAGCAACGGTGCGGTCGTTTACCCCGGCACCTGCCGCAACGGTCCGCCTCCGGGCTCGGGTCGCCCGGCGCTGGCGCTGCGCATGCGGGTCGACGATGCCGTGATTGCATTCGACGACGCCCTGCAAGGGCACGTGCGGCAGGAACTTGCGCGCGAGGTCGGCGACTTCGTCCTCCTGCGCGCCGACGGGCTCTTCGCCTACCAGCTCGCCGTCGTCGTCGACGACGCGGCGCAGGGCGTCACCGACGTCGTGCGCGGCGTCGATCTGCTCGATTCGACGCCCCGCCAGATGCTGGTCCAGCGGCTGCTCGGGCTGCCCACGCCCGGTTACCTCCATCTTCCGGTTGCGACCAACGCTACCGGGGAGAAGCTTTCGAAGCAGACCGGCGCACCGGCGGTGGACCGATCGGCGCCCGCGCGCACACTCGTGGCGGGTCTGCGCTTTCTTGGCCAGGCGGCACCTGCGGACCTGGAAACCGCCGCCGCCCGGACGGTGCTCGAATGGGCAGCGGCAAACTGGGACCGCGCGCGAATTCCGCGGCGGCGGGCGATCGCTGCCGGCGGCTAGCCCTTCGTCTCCGCCAGAAACGAGGTGATCGGGGACCAGTAGCCCGGATCGACCGAGATGTCGTTGTGATCGGCTTCGCCGAGCTCCACGAGCCGCTTGGGTCCGGCCCACGCTTCGACGAGCCGCCGGGAATGGGCCAAGGGAACGATGCGGTCGCGGCCCCCCGCGATCGCGAGCAGCGGTGCTCGGATCCGCGGCGCGCGCGACGCCGCGTCGAACGGATGCTTCAGGAGCAACCCGACCGGCAGCCACGGGTAGTGGCGCCCGGCGAGGGCAGTCATGCTGTCGTAGGGCGAGATCAGCACGACTGCAGCGACGGGCCGCTCGGCGGCGACGTAGGTCGCCACACCGCTGCCGAGGCTGCGGCCGACCAGTACGATTCGCTCCGGGTCGACGTCGGCACGGCGGGCGAGCGCGTCGTAGACCTCGAGCGCGTCTCCGAACAGGGCCGCCTCGGAGGGCTTCCCGTCGCTCTCGCCGTAGCCGCGGTAGTTCACGAGAGCGAGCGACCAGTCCGCCGGCCACGGCTCCGTCATCTGCCACGAGAGCTCCTCGGCGTTGCCACCGTAGTAGATGACCAGCGGCGTGCGCGGGCTCGGCGCCTTGACAAGCCATCCGCGGAGCTTCACGCCGTCCTCGCGCTCGAACGCGAGCGGCTCCACCGGACGCACCGCACGCGGCGATCCCACGAGTGGTTGCGGGAAGAAGAGCAGGCTGTCCTGCGCGAAGTACATCGCCGTGGGCACGCCCAGGACGAGCACCGCAGCGACGATCAGCCAGCTCAAGAGATCCACCTCAGTGCAGCTTGACCCGCGGGTCGACCCCGCGACGGAGCGTCCGGGCAAGCGAGTCCACCACCACCCGCCACCAGCCGTGGAGCGCCAGGAGATGCATCTTGTAGAGCGATACGTACATCAACCGCGCGAACCACCCCTCGACGCGGATACTTGGTCCGGAGATAAACCCCATCAGCGAGCCGATCGTGCTGTGCTTGCCAAGCGAGACGAGCGATCCGAAATCGCGATATTGCCAGGATGGTGCACAGGGACTACGGGCGGCGCGGCGGGATGAGGACCGTCGCAAGCGAGGCCACCACCAGCACGAGCGCCGCGTAGTCGGTCCAGCGCGGCGTCTCGCCGAGCACCAGCGCGCCGCTGAAGACGCCGACGACCGGCACCATCAGCGTGGCGAGGCTCGAGACGCCCGCCGGCGCGCTCTGCACGATCTTCATCCACGCCCAGTAGCAGAAGATGAACGCGACGAACATGTTGTAGAAGACGCCGACGCCCGCGCCGAGCGGCAGCGTGAACGGGTTGAAGCTGCCGTCCTCGAGCGCAAGCGCCATCGCCAGGATCGGGATTACGCCGACGACCATTTGCCACGCGCTGTAGCTCGTTGCCGGCCGCGTGGCGGCCCACTTGCGGATCAGCACGAGGCCGATGGCCCATGAGATCGCGGCGCCCACCATGCAGAGCGCACCCAGCGGCGCGCGCTGCATCGCCTGGAACTCGCTCGCGAGGAGCAGCGTCATGCCGCCCATCCCGAGCGCGACGCCGAGCGCGCGCCGGGCGGTGAACCGCTCCCCGAGAAGCCATGTCGACAACAACACGCTCCACATGGGCATCGTGTAGCCGAGGATCGATGCGCGACCGGAAGCCATCATGCTCACGCCGTACACGGCGAGGATATTCCAGCCCGAAAGATTGAAGAGGGAGATCGCCACGAGCTTTCCCCATTCGGCGCGCGGCACGCGCCACTCGATCCGGCCCGCGGCTGCCATCGCGAACAGTCCGGCCGCCCCGGCGACGAGGCATAGCGTGCGGAAGTGCATGGGCGCCATGCCGGCGACTGCCAGCTTGATCATCGGCCAGTTGAAGCCCCACATGAGGGTCAACAGCACCAGCAACCCGATCAGCCGCGGCGGAAAGGTCTGATGAGCGTCGTGGCTCATCCGGCGAAGGAGGCCCGCAAGCCCGCTGCAACGGTCTCCGGATGCAGCATCGCGAAACACTCGCCGAGCAGCAGCTGAAAGTGGGAGGCGTCGCCGACGTGGAGTCGCGGGTTGAGCCACAAACGCGGCACGAGGTACGCGGTGAGCCAGTGGCGACCAGCCGGTGCATCGAGCTCCTGGGGGACCAGGCTGAGGTTGAAGCTCCACAGGCCGCGGGCGGCGAAGCCGGCGAGCATCCGGGGAAGCGTGGCGGCGAACCCGGCGATGTCGGCATCGTCGAGCTCGGCGAGCGTCGACCGGTCGCGGAAGATCGCCATCGCATCGCCGAGCACCCCCATCGGGGCGAACGGCACGAGCCAGGCGATGCGGCCTGCCTCGCCGATCCACCGCGGGCCGCCGCGCTCAGCGTCGAGCAGATCCCGTGAGAACGGCCTGCCCGCCCGCGTGGCGTATGCGTCCGACGCGGCGAGCGTGCGGGCGATGGCGTTGCCCGGCGTGGTGGTGACCACGACTTGCATATGGGGATGGATCTGCGTCCCGCCGGCGGGCGGCATGTAGTTCCAGGTGACGATCCCGTATGCGGCGCGCCGCGCGAACCGCGGCGCGACGAGCCGGATGAAGTCGCGCGCAGCGGTGAGCCCGTCGACGACCACGCGCCGCGGCATCGCGTCCATCGGGTGAAAGTGCTCGCGGCAGAGCACGGCGATGCCGGAGACGTCGTCGTACGGAAAAAGATTCGGGAACACCACCGCCGCGCCGCGCTCGAGCCGACCGCCGGGGACGAGATCGCTGGGAAACTGCGGCGTGATCGCGGCGAGCTGCCCGGGGCAGAACGGGCAGGTCGCACCGCTCACCTCGACCATCCCCCCGAGGTCGGCGGGCGGCGACGCCTTCAGCGCGAAGTGGCAGATGCGCGCCGACTCGCTGGTGAGCGGGTGATAGCGGACCTCGGCCTCGACCTCCACGAGCGCGAAGCCCTTGCGCGGGTCGTGCAGGCGCGCGAGCTTCTTCTCGGCGCGGAAATCGATCATCGGTGGGCGGCGATTCTAGCAGCCGGTCAGCTCCGCACCACGACCGCGACACCGGCCACCGCGAGCACGAACCCGGCGAGCGCGAGCAGGCCGAGCTTCTCGCCGAAAAGGAGGTAGGCGATCGTCGCAGTCACCGGGGGCACCAGGTAGAAAAGACTCGCCACCTTCGTCGCCGCGCCACGGCGGATGAGCAGGGTGAGGAGCGAGATCGCACCGATGGAGAGCACGAGCACGAGCCAGGTCATGGCGAAGACGAACTCGACGGTCCAGCGCACCGGTTCGTGCTCGAATGCGAGCGCGAACGGCGCGAGCGCGAGGCCGGCGGCGACGAACTGGATCACCGCCCCGCTGCGGAGGTCGAACGCGCCGCAGAACCGCTTCTGGTAGACGGTCCCGATCGTGATCGAGACGAGCGCGAGCGCCGCCATAGCGAGGCTGAAGCCCGATAACCCCCCGACCGTCAGGCGCTGGGCGACGACGAGCGCGACGCCGCCGAAGCCGAGCGCGAGGCCGAGCCACTGGCGCGCAGTCACGCGCTCGCCGAGGAGGGGTGCCGCAGCGAGCGCGGTGAGGATCGGCTGCAGGCCCACGATGAGCGCCGACAGCCCGGCCGACATCCCGGCATGGATCGAGGCGAAGACGCCCCCCAGATAGCCGCCGTGGAGCAGCACGCCCGCGATCGCGATGTGGAGGGCCTGGGAGCGACTCGGTGGCCAGGGCGCGCGCAGGACGAGGGCGATCGGCAGCATCAGCGCGACGACGAGGATGAACCGGTAGACGAGAAAGGTTGCCGGCTGGGCGTACGGAAGACCGTACTTGGCGCCGACGAAGCCCGTCGCCCACAGGAAGACGAAGGTCGCCGGCATCCAGCCGACCCACCCGTCCCCCGACGGTCGCGGGCTCACCGCGCTGCTCCGGCCACAACGCCTTGTTTACACGAACCTTTTGTGCCCAGCCCCGCCCCAGTATAATGATGCGCCGCACAAGCTTTTCTTGACAGCCCTTGATTCCATGGTAACATTCTTCTTGTGCAGTGCAATATGAACATGGCGCTGCGAGGATTTCAGAGTGAAGACATCCAAGAGCGTTTCAGTTAACCCCTAGAGGAGTGATAGACGATGTACGTGACCCCAGACCAAGTGACCGCCAACAGCAAAGCCAACGTCGAAGCGCTGCTGGCCTTGGCCAACTCGAACTTTGCCGCCGTCGAGAAACTGGCGGCGCTCAACTTCAACGCGACCAAGTCCGCGTTCGAAGACGGCATCTCCCACGCGAAGGCGCTGCTGAATGCCAAGGACGTCCAGGAGTTCGTCAACCTGAACGTCGCCGCGGCCCAGCCGAGCCTCGAGAAGTTCATCGCCTACTCGCGCAGCGTGTACGAGCTCTCCGCCCAGCAGCAGGGGGAGGTCACCCGCCTCCTGGAAGCCCAAGCGGGGGAATTCAACCGCGGCCTGGTGGGTCTGCTCGACAAATACGCCAAGAACGCGCCGGCCGGTTCGGACGTCGCGGTTGCGGCGGTCAAGTCGGCCCTCGCCGCCGCGAATTCGGCCTACGACAGCTTCGCGAAGGTCGCGAAGCAGGCGACCGAAATCGCCGAGGCGAACATGGTCGCCGCGACTGCGGCGGTCACCAAGGAAACCAAGAAGAAGGCTGCCTAAGCTTTCCGAGCAGGTTCTCCTCCCTAAACCCCCGGGGCTGGCCCCGGGGGTTTTTTGTCTGCCCGCCCGGGCCCCTGGCCGCTCGCAAGGCGGGTCTCGAAGGTCGCGCCCGTATTGAGGACGCCCTGCTTCAGCGCCTCGATCGCTGCCGCGACCTCCTCCGGGTCGCCGCGCACCCCGAGCTCGATGTGCCGGCGCGTCCCGTCCTCGCCCATGTGCGGAAGGCTGAACACCTTCAGCCTCCGGAAACGCGTCTCCACCTCGAGCATCAGCGGCGTAAGGATGCTCTCGGCGGAGCCGTAGACGATGATCGAGGCGTCGGTCTCCGGCAGCTGGTGATTGAGATGGTGATAGCGCATGTCGAGCACCCATTCGACCATCGGCCAGGCCATCACGGGGAAGCCCGGCACGAAATGGTGGTCTCGGAGCGAGAAGCCGGGGATCTGGTTGTAGCCGTTCGGGATGATCGCAGCCCCGCGCGGGAACTCGCCCATCCGCAGCCGGAACGGGGTCGTCTCGCCGCCGAAACGGCCGCGGATCATCGCCTCGGCCTCGGGATGCAGGATGAGGTCCACGCCGAGCGCAGTCGCGGCGCATTGCCGCGTGTGGTCGTCCGGCGTCGCCCCGATGCCGCCGAACGAGAAAACGATGTCCGGGCCCGCCAACGTCCGCTGCAGCGTCGCCGTGATCCGCTCCGGGCTGTCGCCCACGTATTCCGCCCAGTCGAGCTTCAGCCCGCGCGCCGCGAGGATGTCGATGAGCTTCGTGAAATGCTTGTCCTGACGCTTCCCGCGCAGGATCTCGTCGCCGATGATGATCGCACCGAAGGCCATGTCACACCGCGACCCGCCGCAGCTCGGCAAGGCGCTCAATGCAGTAGTGAATGAACGCGAGGCCCGCAATCACCGGAATGAAGAAGCCGACGACCGGGACGTGGGCGATCAGCGACACGATGATCCCGAGGAGATAGAGCTCCTTTCCGTAGCGACGGAAGATCACCCGCATCTCCGCTGCGCTCGCGTGCTCCGCCAGCGCGTCGTACCGGAACACGCGCTGGTTGAGATAGGCGAACAGCAGGACCGGAAGCACCGGCCAGAAGAGCGGCACGAACCATAGCGGCAGTGACAGGAGGCTGAGCACGACGAAGGCCGTCAGCGCCACGAGCGCGTTCCACGCGCTGCCGGCGAGGGTCCCGCCGTCCTGGCGCTCGAGCGCGGGGTAGTCGGCGGCCGCGACGTGGTTCACCATCGCCGGCATCGAGATCACGCTGATGATCAGGGTCGCGGTCACCAGCACCAGCGGGACGAACAGGACGAACAGCGCCACCCACGACAGCACCGCGGCGATCACGTCGAAGGGAAACCAGCGCGACGCCCACGCCCCGACTGCCGAGGTCGCGAGGTATCCCTGCAGCCAACCGACCGTCTGCGCGCCGAAGATGATCGCGAGCACGGTCCAGAGCAGGAGCGCGACCGCGATCGGCCAGATCATCAGCGCGAGCATCCTCGGATGCGCGAGGCTCGCGAAGGCGCGCGCGAGTGCGCGGGTGATCTGGGTCATCGGTCCAGAGTCTGCCACAGCTTTGCGAGCCGCTTGGCCGAGACCGGTACCGGAGTGCGCAGCTCCTGCGCGAACGCCTGCACGCGCAGCTCCTCGACCAGCCATCGGAACTGCGCGAGCTGCGGATCGACGCTCCCGCCCTTGCGCTGCCGCGTTTCCTCGCGCAGGGCCTGGATCTCGAACTGGGCGATCTCCGCCGCGGCACGCGCATCGCGCGCCGGATCGGCGCGCAGCTTGTCAAGCCGCAGGTTCGCCGCCTTGAGATAGCGGGGAAAGTGCTGCAGGCGCTCCCAAGGCGTGACGACGACGAAGTCCTTGGGCATCAGCCGCGCGACCTGGGCCTCGATGTCGTGCACCGCCTCGGGGAAAGCCTTCGCCGCCTGCAGCTTCTTCGCCAGCGCCTGCCGCTCGGCGAGGATCGTGCCGACCAATCGCGCGATCTCCTGCGCAACCAGCGCGATGCGGCTCCGCGCCTCGTCGCGCCGGCGGGCGAACTCCGCGTCGTTGCGCGGCAACGGATCGGCCATGCACGTTCGCTCGAACGCCGCCACCACGAGCTGTCCCTTCAGCTCGCCGGCGTCGCCGAGACCGGCGAACTGGAGCGCCATGGTCTGCAGGCTGGGAAGGCCTTTCTCGAGGTACTTCGCCTGCTCGCGGAGCTGCAGCATGAAGAGGCGGCGCAGGCCGGCACGATGCGTCTCCCGCGCCTTCTCGGGTGAATCGAACACCTCGAGGTCGACCGCGGTGCCGCGGTCGACGAGCGCCGGGTACCCGATGAGCGTCCGGATCCCGCGTCTGACCTCCATGAGCTCCGGCAGCTCACCGAACGACCAGTCCGTGAGTCCGCTCACCGCGGCCCCGCCGCCGGCGACCTCGACGAACTGCTCGCCGGCCTTACCGCCCAACTCAGCACGGAGCTGCGGGAGGCTGCGTCCCATCGCGAGCTGGCGGCCGTGCTCGTCCACGACGCGGAAATTCATCGCCAGATGCGCCGGCAGCATCTCCGGACGGAAGCCGTCGTGCGGCAGGGCGACGTTCCGGCTCTCGCGAGCGTAGCGTGCGATCGCCTGCGCGATCGGGATGTCGCCCGGCGGCACCGCCGCGACGAACTCCGCGGCAAAGTCCGCGAGCGTTCCGAGCTGGTGCCGGACCTTCTGCGGCAGCGACTTCGCGAGCAGCCGCACCTTGTCCTTGACGAGGCCCGGCACGAGCCACTCGGCGCGCGCGGCGCTCACCTGGTTCAGCGCGATCAGCGGCACCGTGATCGTCACGCCATCGCGTGGACCACCTGGATCGTGGAGATATGCGAGCGGGAACGTGCGACCGCCGAGCTCGACCTGGTGGGGAAACTGTTCGGTCGTTATGCCGGCAGCCTCGTGCCGCATCAGCTCGTCGCGCTCGAGGAAGAGGAGGTTGCGGTCTTGCCGCTCGGCCTCGATTCGCCAGGCGTCGAATCCGGCGCCGTCGCATATGCGTTCGGGGATGAGACTGTCGTAGAACGCATAGATCAGTTCGTCGTCCACGAGCACGTCCGGCCGGCGCGACTTGTGCTCGAGCGCCTCGATCTCTCGCACCAGCCGTCGGTTGTGAGCGAAGAACGGCGCGCGCGACTCCCAATCGCCCTCCACGAGCGCCCGGCGGATGAAGATCTTTCTCGACTCGACCGGGTCGAGCGGCCCGTACTGCACGCGCCGGTTGACGTACACCGGAAGCCCGTAGAGCGTCGCCCGCTCCTGCGCGACCACCGCGGCCTGCTTGCTCTCCCAGTGCGGATCGCTCTGCGAGCGCTTCAGGAGATGCGCGCCGAGCCGCTCGAGCCAGTCGGGCTCGATGCCGGCGATCGTGCGTGCGAAGAGCCGCGTCGTCTCGGTGAGCTCGGCGGCGACGATCCAGCGCGGCGCCTTCCGCGCGAGCGTCGAGCCGGGGTGGATCCAGAACTTGATGCCGCGTGCGCCCAGGTAGCTCCCCTCCTCCGTTCTCAGGCCCACGTTGCCCAGCAGCCCGGTGAGCAGCGCGCGATGCACCCGGGCGTACTGTCCGGCATCCGGGGCGAGCTCGCCGACCTTCCAGCCGAGTTCCGCGACCACCTCCTTCAGCTGGGAATGGATGTCGCGCCACTCGCGCATGCGGTTGAACGATAGGAAGTGATCTCGGCAGGCCTGGTGGAGCTTCCGGTTCGATTCGTTGTGCAGGCCTTCCTCGAAGAACCGCCACAGCTTGAGGAGGCCGAGGAAATCGGACTTGTCGTCGGCGAACTTCTTCTGCGCCTCGTCGGCCGCCTGCGCGCGCTCGAGCGGCCGCTCGCGCGGGTCCGGCACCGACAGCGCGGCGGCGATCACCAGCATCTCGGAGAGGCACGCTTCCTCCTTCGACGCCAGCACCATCCGGCCGATGCGCGGGTCGACCGGGAGCTTGGCGAGCTGCCGGCCGGTCTCGGTGAGCTCGCGGCGCCCGTCGACGCCGCCAAGCTCGGCGAGCAGCGCGTAGCCGTCGGCAATCGCCTTCGGCGCTGGGGGATCGAGGAACGGAAACTCCTCTACCGCTCCCAGGCCCAGCGACTTCATCCGGAGGATCACCGCCGCGAGCGAGGAGCGCAGGATCTCCGGCTCGGTGAATGCAGCACGCCTGGTGAAGTCCTCCTCGTCGTAGAGGCGGACGCAGACGCCGGCGGCAACCCGGCCGCAGCGGCCCGCGCGCTGCTGCGCTGCCGCCTGGCTGATGCGCTCGACCTGAAGCTGCTCGAACTTGTTGCGGTAGCTGTAGCGCTTGACGCGCGCGAGACCCGGGTCGACGACGAAGCGGATGCCGGGAACCGTGAGCGAGGTCTCGGCGACGTTGGTCGCCAGCACGATGCGGCGCCCGGAGTGCGGCCTGAAGACGCGCTCCTGCTCCGGCGCGGAGAGCCGCGCGTAGAGCGGAAGGATCTCCGTGTGCGGGGGATGGTGCTTCCGCAGCGCCTCGGCGGCTTCGCGGATCTCGCGCTCGCCCGGCAGGAAGACGAGGACGTCGCCCGCGCCGGCCCGCGCGCACTCGTCGACGGCGTCGACCAGCGCCTCGTCCAGTTCGATCTCGCCGCCGCCGTCGGGCTGCGGCGGCCGGTACCGGATCTCGACCGGGTACAGCCGCCCGGAGACCTCGATCACCGGCGCATCTTCGAAGTGCCTCGAGAACCGCTCGGCGTCGAGCGTCGCGGAGGTGACGACGAGCTTGAGGTCCGGCCGTCGCGGCAGCAGCTGCTTGACGTAGCCGAGGAGGAAGTCGACGTTGAGGCTACGCTCGTGCGCCTCGTCGATGATCAGCGTGTCGTACTGCCGCAGCTCCGGGTCGCCCTGAGTTTCGGCGAGCAGGACGCCATCGGTCATCAGCTTGATGTAGCCTGACGGGCTTGTGCGGTCGGTGAAGCGGATCTTGAAGCCGACCGCGCGTCCCAGCTCGGTCCCGAGCTCGTGGGCGATGCGCGCGGCCGTCGCGCGTGCGGCAATGCGGCGCGGCTGGGTGTGGCCGATCAACCCCTCGACCCCGCGGCCGAGCCCGAGGCAGATCTTCGGGAGCTGTGTCGTCTTGCCCGACCCGGTCTCGCCGCAGACGATGACCACCTGGCGATCCCGGATCGCGCGCGCGATCGCGTCGCGCTTCGCGCTGACCGGCAACTCGGGGGGAAACGCGGGTCGCGGGAGACTCGCGCGGCGCCGGGCCAACTCCTCGGCGGTGAAACGCGGACGCGACAGGGCGCGATGCGTGGAAGCGAGCTTGGAGGCTTTCGGCAATTATCGTTTACCCTTGGCTGGTACGCGGTGTTGGGATGGGTGTGGAAACGCCCGCACAGCGCCCGCAAGCGAAGGTCGTGTCGACCCGGGAGATCTCGAGCTTCGGCTTTCGGCGTCTTCATTGAAGCGGCTCGCACCAGCTCCGCGCGAAGTCGAGACCCGCGGCGCCATTGCACCGGAGTCCTGCAAGCGCGCTTCGCCCGCTCGCGCGGACCGGTGAACTCTTTCGGTAGCGTCCAGGAAGGCAGCGCCATGACGACGGTTACCAATCTTGCAGTTGCGCTGGTGGCACTGTTTCATCTGGGCTTCCTGATTGAGGGACTTCAGGATCGTCGATCCGAGTGGCAATGAACTCTCCTTCGGCGAGGCAACCGCCTCGTGAAGCGTCTCGCCCGCGGTGGCCTGTGGCGAGGGTGACGCCAACCACCCCGATGCAGCGGCCCGCCTCGGAGCGCGCTTGCGCCCGCGATCGTCGGGCGGCTCCGGAGCGCCGTTACCCGATCATGCAGTCAGCGCCGAGATCATCGTGCGGCCCGCTGCTTCACGGCCGCTGATCGCGAGCATGAAGGGTCTTAGGTAGACTTCGGCGGAGGACCCGATGACGAGGCTCGATCGTAACTCCTCCCCGCACCGCAGTCGCGAGAGAGCTGGGCATCTCCGGCTCGACCACTTCAATCTGATTGATCGCGCCCGCTCGCAAACGGCCGGTAATCTCTGGCGTTGGGGATCAGGAGCAAGCGCATCAGCTTGGCTGGAGGGAGAAATGAAATGCGTACGATGATCATCATCGCGGGAGGGTTCCTGCTGCTCGGTCTCGCCGTCCTCGCGGGGCGGTCGATCGGCGGCACTGGCACCGGGTCGATGGTCACTGCTGCCAAGATCTTCCTCCCCATCTGGCTTGTGGTCGCCCTCCTCAACATGTGGATGGGCGTCGCCCGAGCCGGGTATTCGGTCGCCGAGGAGCTGCCGATCTTCCTGCTTATTTTCGCCCTTCCGGCCGCGGTCGCAGTGTTTATCTGGTGGAAGCTCTCGTAGAAGGGGGCTTGGTTCTCGCGTCGATTCGTGCGATGGCTGCCGTCGCGTGTCGGGAGGCACCGGGACACGGCGCAAGGAGGCAGTTGAAAATGCTGAACGGTGGTTGCTTCTGCGACGCGATTCGCTACGAGACCGCGGGCACGCCCTCTCACCAGACAAACTGCCACTGCTCGGTCTGCCGTCGAACCACGGGCGCTCCGTTCGTAGCCTGGTTCACCGTGCCACGGTCCGGGTGGCGGCTCGTTCGAGGCGCGCCGACTCGGTTCAGATCAACCGCAAAGGGATACGGAGCTTCTGTCCTCGCTGCGGCACCCAGCTGACTTTCGAACACGACGACGCCTCGGACGAGATCGACGTCACGACCTGCAGTCTCGATGATTCGGAACGGCTGCCTCCGGAGGATCACACGCGCACGGGCAGCAAGCTCGGATGGGTCAAGCTGGCCGACGGTCTCCCCGAGTACCGCGAAGCTCGGTCCGAAGGGTGACTGGCAGCGCGACGGCTTCGACGTTGCCGCCGAGTCATCGCCCCTCGCGAAGCGCAAAGGCAGGTCCGCGAAGCCTTACAGGCATGGAAGGGAGGAATACTGATGACACGCATCCAACTGACCCTGAAGAGCGTTCGCGCGCGGCCGGTCGTGGTGCCCTTGAAGCGGCCGGTGGTCTCGAAAGTCGGCTTGTTTCAGGACTGGCCGCTGATTCTCATCGACCTCTACACCAACGAAGGCGTGGTGGGGCATAGTTACCTCGAGCCCTATATCAAGCAATCCGCGCGTTACATCGTTCCCGCGATCGAAGATCTCGCCGAGGCGGCAAGGGGCCAACCCGTAGCGCCGTTCGAGGGTTATCGTCGGGGGGTCGGCTCGCTGCATCTGGTCGGCCGCGAAGGGATCTCCCTGATAGCGGTATCCGGACTCGACATGGCAGCCTGGGACGCGCTCGCCAAGGCCGTCGACATGCCGCTCGCCGTGTTCTTGGGTGGGACGGTCGGTCCGGTCCCCGCCTACAACAGCAACGGGCTGTGGTTGACGCCCGTGGATAAGCTGGCGGCCGAGGCGGCAGCGCTGGTGGCGGAAGGAGGGTTCACCGCCCTGAAGCTAAGGCTGGGAAGAGAGCGGCTCGGCGACGATCTGGCAGCCATCGCCGCCGTGCGGGCGGCGGCTGGCGCCACCGTGAAGCTCATGTGCGACTTCAACCAGGGCCTCTCGCTGGGTGATGCGCTCATGCGATGCCACGCGCTCGACGACCAGGGGCTCTACTGGTTCGAGGAACCGATCACCTACGACAATATTCCGGGCTACGCGCAGCTTGCGCGCGAGCTGAAGACGCCGGTTCAGCTCGGGGAAAATTTCTACGGGCCGCGCCTGCTGTATCAGGCGGTGCTCGCCGGCGCGGGCGACTACGTCATGCCCGACCTCATGCGCATTGGCGGCGTCAGCGGGTGGCTGCGCGCCGCAGCGATCACGAGCGCTGCGGGGATTCCAATGTCCACGCACCTCTACCCGGAGATCGCGGCGCATCTCATGCGCGTGACCGAGACGGCGCACTGGCTCGAGTGGCAGGACTGGGCCGACCCGATACTGTCGGAGCCCTTCCAGGTCAAAGACGGCCATCTCATGGTTCCCGACAAACCCGGCCAGGGCATCGCGTGGGACGAGAAGGCCGTCGCAAGGTTCGCATGGTGAGTCGAACGTGGCTGGCGTTCTTCCCGCCCGGCCCGAGCCCCGGCTGCGCCCGGAGACCGTCATGACCGCAAGCCAGAATGACAAGGCCGCACGATTCAAGGCCCTGCACGAGGGACCCGGCGCATTCGTCATTCCCAATCCCTGGGATGCGGGCTCCGCGCGCATCCTCGCCGCGCTCGGCTTCGAGGCGCTTGCAACCTCGAGCGGCGCCTCGGCCGGCATCCTCGGCCGTCGCGACGGCTCGGTCACGCGGGACGAGGCGCTGGCGCACGCGCGCGCCATCGCCCTCGCGACGGATCTTCCCGTGTCGGCCGATCTGGAGAAGGGCTTTGGCGACGCGGCGGCGGATGCGGCGGAAACCATCCGCCTCGCCGCCGAGGCAGGGCTGGTCGGCGGCTCGATCGAGGACGCGACCGGCGACAAGGCGAAGCCGCTCTACGGCATCGGCCATGCGACCGAACGCGTGGCGGCAGCGGCGCAGGCGGCGCGCGCATTGCCCTTCCCGTTCACGCTGACCGCCCGCGCGGAGAACTTCCTGCGCGGCAATCCGGACCTCGAAGACACGATCCGGCGGTTGCAGGCATACGAGCGCGCCGGCGCGGACGTGCTGTTCGCGCCGGGCCTGCCGGACCTCGCGGCCGTGCGCGCGGTCTGCGCCGCCGTCTCGAGGCCGGTCAACTTCATGGCCGGCATCAAGGGCAAGTCCTTCACGGTCGCGGAGCTCGAGAGCGCCGGCGTGAAGCGGATCAGCCTCGCCACCTCGCTGTATCGCGCGGCAATGAGCGGCCTGCTCGACGCCGCGCGGGAGGTCAAGGAGCGCGGCACGTTCGGGTACCTCGAGCGCTCGCTGACCACGCCGGAGCTGAACGGCTTCATGCGGGAATCCGAGCAGTGACCAGCCAGTCCTTCATCGACCGGCACGGCCTCTGGACGGACGACCAGAGACGGCAGGCCGAGGCCCTGAAGGACCGCGCGCGGGAAGCGGGCCTGCGCCTGGTCCGTCTCGCGTGGTCCGACGCGCACGGGTGTGCCCGGGCCAAGGCGGTCACCCTGCCCGCCTTCGTCGAGGCGCTCGCGAGCGGCTACAACATCAACGTCGCGACTACGACGCTCGATTCGGCCAACGCCCGCACGTTCAGCTCGTTCACGCGCGGCGGTGGGATGGGGCTCGACGAGATGACCGGTTCGCCGAACATTACGCTCGTCCCCGACCCGGCGACGTTCCGGATGCTGCCGTGGGCACCCGGCGTGGGCTGGGTGCTCTGCGACGAGTACTTCAACAGCGGCGCGCGCTATCACTTCTCGGCGCGCCAGCTCCTGCGCAATCAGATCGAGCGTCTTCGGGAAACCGGCCTCGACTACGTTGTCGGGCTCGAGGTGGAGTGGTATCTCTGCCGCGTCGCCGAAGAGCATCTGGAGGACGCCCATATCGGCACGCCGGGTTACCGCGGCCGCCCGATCGCGACCTGGCCGGTCGAGCCCGGCTACTCGTACCACTCCGAGTCCAACATGGACTTGATGCAGCCGGTGCTCTCCGCGCTCGCGGAATCGCTCGACGCGCTCGGCTTGCCGCTGCGGTCGGTGGAGAACGAGTGGGGACCGGGACAGGTCGAATGCACGTTTGCCGCGCAGCCGGCGCTGACAGCCGCCGACGATCTCGTGCTCTTCCGGACGGCGACGCGCCAGGTCTGCCGGCGCATGGGGTACTTCGCGACCTTCATGTGCCGGCCGGCCCTGAAGGGCTACTACTCGAACGGCTGGCACCTGCATCAGTCGCTGGTCGACGCGCGGAGCGGGGAGAACCGCTTTGCGCCGGAGCGTGCCGGCAATCACCTCTCGCCGGTCGGCCGGGCGTTCCTCGGCGGGCTGCTCGCGCACGCGGCCGCGGCGACTGCCTTTGCCACGCCGACGGTGAACGGGTACCGGCGGTTCAAGCCGAATTCGCTCGCGCCTGACCGCGCCGGCTGGGGCTACGACCATCGCGGCGCGATGATCCGGGTGCTCGGCGGCGTCGGCGATCCGGCCACGCGGATGGAGAACCGGGTCGGCGAGCCGGCTGCCAATCCCTATCTTTACATGGCGTCCCAGCTCGTCGCGGGCCGCGACGGCATCGATGCGCAGCGCGACCCCGGGCCGCAGGACTACGAGCCCTATCAGGCCGACCGGGCGCTGCTGCCCGCAAGCCTCCTCGAGGCGCTCGACGCGCTCGAGAAGAGCGCGCTCTTCCGACGGGAGATCGGGGAGATCTTCATCGACTACTTCCTGAAGCTGAAGCGGAACGAGGCCGGCAGGTTCCGGCAGTATCTCGAGGAGCACCGCATCGAGTACCGGCCGGACGAGACGACGGCCTGGGAGCAGAACGAGTACTTCGATTTCTTCTAGGGTATCGCGCCCGCGCGGCTAGAGGAATCAAGTACCCGTGCGCTCAATGTCGGCCAGGTGTCGCTCTCGTACGGGTAGCAAGCACGCATCCGCGAGCCGCGGGAGCACCGCGACGTCGCGGGCGGAGCCGGAGCATGTGGCCGGGCAGACGTTATCCGGGTAGTTCTTCGCGGTGGACGAACTCAGCACGCAGGAACGTGTTCGAGAAACCCTCAGCCTTCGGCCCGCTCGCCACCGTGATCACCAGCACTCGGGCGTCGTTCGAGCGCTTCGCTTGCTGGGAGAACTGAGCGCCCCACAGCGACATGACCTTGAACCGCTCTTCAGCACGGACGGAAATCTGCATTGACCTGACATTCACCTGACATTGCGAGTTGGCACCTGCATGCGGGAGTGCACCCGCCTTTCGAAGGCATTGCTCTCTCGGATAGAGGTCCGCTTCTGCATGGACGTGCCACTACCCGGTAGCATGGGCACCTTTGAACGAGTACTCCGATTTCTTCTAGCGAGAGGCAAGTGTCGACCCACGACCTGGACCACCTGGTGCAGGAGGACCGCGTGCACCGCCTGCTCTACACCGATCCCGCCATCTTCCAGGAGGAGATGACGCGCATCTTCGGCGGCACCTGGGTCTATCTCGCCCACGAGAGCCAGATCCCGAAGAACGACGACTTCGTCACCGTCCGGATGGGCCTGCGGCCGCTGATCGTGCTGCGCGACAGCGGAGGCACGATCCGCGCGCTCTACAATCGCTGCACCCACCGCGGCACCACGCTCTGCCGGCAGGACCGCGGGTCCGCGAAGGCCTTTCAGTGCCCTTACCACGGCTGGACGTACCTCAACAGCGGCAAGCTGAGCGGCGTTCCCTGGCCCGACGGCTACGCGTGCGACTTCAGGGATGCGAAGTTCAACCTGGCGCAGGTGCCGCGGATCGAGAGCTACCGCGGCTTCGTGTTCGGGACGCTGAATCCCGATGCGCCGCCGCTCGCCGAGCACCTGGGTCCGGCGACGAAACCGGTCGACGAATGGCTCGACCGGCACCCCGGCGGCCGCGTCGTCTTCTGCGAGGCGAACCGGCTCAAGTACAGAGGCAACTGGAAGCTCGCCTACGACAACTCCGCCGACGGCTATCACGTGGTGTTCTCGCACCGGTCGCTGCTCGACATGGAGAACCGCCTCGAGGAGGATCCCGACAAGGGCATGTCGTTCTACCGCTCGAAGCCCGACGAGGCGCCGATGTACGTGCAGTACCTCGGCCACGGCCACCATTTCAAGGACAAGCGGCCGAACGTCCCGAAGCACCCGGGCGCGCTGTGGGCGATCGAGGGTATGCACCCCGGCATGGAGTACTTCGAGGAGAAGCTCCGGCGCACGCTGGGCGCGAAGGCGGAGGCCGCGCTCGACCTCGCCTCCTCCGAGCCGGTCAACATCAACATCTTCCCGAACCTGCTGATCCTCGGGAACCACGTCCAGGTGATCGAGCCGCTCGCCGTCGACGAGACGAACCTCACCTGGTACGCCACGGCGGTGGTCGACGAGGCGGGCGTGCTCGAAGGCGCCGTGGGCGACGTCAACGCGCTCCGCGATGCGCACGCAGGAGGCGTTCCCGAACTTCGGCGAGGTGGACGACGCGGCGAATTTCGAGGAGATCCAGCGCGGCCTGCGCGCGCCCGAGGACGAGTGGGTCTACATGCACCGCGGTCTCGGAGTTCCCGGCCGCACGCAGGTGGACGCGAGCGGCGTGATCACCGCACCCGCGACCGACGAAGTGTTCATGCGCGAGTACATCAAGGAATGGAAGCGCCTGATGCAGACCCGGCCGACCCTCACCGTCCGGCGCGAGCCATGAGCGCCGCCGGCAGGCCCGACCCGGCTCGTGAGTCCTGGTACGTCGGCGATGCGTTCTATCGCGATCTCGCCGCGGCCTTCGCGGACTGGGCGCGAGAGGACATGGCGATCGCCGATCCGGGCTTGCGCGATCGGCTCCGGCAGCTCCTCGAGCGCGAGGCGCGGCTCCTCGACGACCGGCGGTTCGAGGACTGGCTCGCCCTCTTCTCGCCCGAGTGCCTCTACTGGGTGCCGGGCACGCCCGGCGGCGACCCCCGGCAGGAGGTCGCGATCTCGTTCGACGACCGCCGGCAGCTCGAAGGCCGGATCTACCGGCTGCGCACGGGTTATGCCTGGTCGCAGGTCCCGGCCTCGCGCACCGTGCGGCTCATATCGAACGTCGAGGTCTTCCGCACCCCGGAGGCATCGACGTACATGGTGCGGTCGACCTTCCTCGTCAGCGAGTTCCGTGCGGGCGAGACGCGCCTGCTGTCCGGTTGGTGCGGCCACCGCGTCGCCGAGCACGCCGGCGGCTGGCAGATCCTCGTCAAGCAGGTGAACCTGATCGATTGCGACCAGAACCTCCGCAACCTGAGCGTGATCCTGTGACGCTGCAACCGCCCATTCCGGTCCTGCGAATCTTTGATCCGGCCCTCGCGAGGGCATTCTACGTGGACTGGCTCGGCTTCCGTGTCGACTGGGAGCACCGGTTCGACCCGGACGCGCCGCTCTACATGCAGGTCTCGCGCGGTCCGGTCGTGCTGCACTTGAGCGGACACTACGGCGACTGTTCGCCGGGCGCGAAGGTATTCGTCAACACGGACGACGTCGACGCGCTTCACCGCGAACTGTGCTCGCGGCCGAATCCGCACATGCGACCAGGCGTCGATATCGCGCCGTGGAACGCCAAGGTGCTCGAGGTCACCGATCCGTTCGGGAACCGGCTGTGCTTCAACCAGCCGCTGCCGAGGGCGTAGCCCGCGTGCAGCTTCTCGACCACGTTTCGATCAGCGTCCGCGATCTCGCGCGAGCGAAGCCGTTCTACGCGGCGATCATGACGGCGCTCGGCGCGCCGGTTGCGTACGAGCGCGCCGACGCAATCGGCTTCGGCGAGCGCAATCGCGCCGGCGACGACTCGCACTCCTATCTCAGCGTGCTCGAGTGCGCGCAGGCGAGTCCCGATCCGCGGCGGCACTGGTGCTTCCGCGCGCAATCGCAAGCGCAGGTGTGCGCGTTTCACGCGGCCGGGCTCGCGGCGGGAGGGACGAGCGGCGGCGAACCCGGATTGCGTCCGCATTACCACGCGGGCTACTTCGCCGCCTTCCTCGTCGATCCGGAAGGAAACCGGATCGAGGCGGTCCATCACGGCGGCGTGTGAATCAGAGCAGGCGGAAACGGACCGGCAGCAGGATCGTCTTCCCCGCGAGCGAAGGGCCGAGGGCGCCAAGCTGGCGCGCAGCCCGGAGCGCGGCCTGGTCGAGGATCGCATGGCCCGAGCCGCTTGCGACCGACGCCTCGACGATTCGCCCGTCGCCATCGAGCCCCAGCATCAGGACGACCTCGCCTTCGAGGCCCCGACGCACCGCTTCGGGCGGGTAGAGCAGCGTTTCCGAGAGACGGCTGAGTGTCTTTTCGAGCGTCTGCCCGGAGAGCCGCTCGGCCGCCGGCCGGGGCTTCGGCCGCGATGCGGCCGGCGCGGGGGCGCGCGGCGGCGGCTGCGCACGCGGCGCCTCGGCCGGCGGCGCGGTGATCGTGTTCTTGAGCACCTCGGGCAGCGCCGCCTGCGGCTCGAGCCGCGCCGTGATGAATGTCACGACCGGCTCCTGCACACGGAGCGCGCGTGGCAGCGAAAGCCCCGGCGCCAGCAGGACCGTCGCGTGCAGCGCGAGCGACGCGCCGAGCGCCCATGCGAGCCGCATGTTCATTGGGGTGCTCAGCGCACGTTTCTGATCCACGGGCTTTGACAATCGCGCACGACTTGGCGACTATGAGGGTCTCGAATGCCACTGGCAAGCGACCGCCGATGAGCTCGTATCGTCCATCACGCTGGCTCGCCGCGCTTCTCTGCGCCGCGTGCCTTGCCGCGGGCGCGCGGGCGGAGCTGCCCGATCCGGTCCGGTTCGGTGTCGCGATCGAGGCCGGCAACATCCACGCCGCTCGCGCGTGGCTCGACCAGGGCCTCGACCCGGATTTCTCCGGCGAGCGCATCGGCACCGGGCTGATGATCGCCGCGTGGGAAGGCAACATCAAGATGATGGAGCTCTTCGTCACCCACGGCGCGGATGTGAACAAGATCAACGCCGCGGGCGAGCAGGCGCTCATGCTCGCCGCGTGGAAGGGACGGCTCGAAGCGGTGGGCTGGCTCCTCGACCGCGGCGCACAGATCAACCGGAAGGGGCGCGAATGGTCGGCGCTCCACTACGCGACGTTTGGCGGCCACGAAGACGTCGTGCGGTTCCTGCTCGAGCATGGTGCGGACGTGAAAGCGCGGTCGACCAACGGCTCGTCGGTGCTCATGATGGCGGCGCGCGAAGGACGCGAGGCCCTGGCGCAGCTCCTGCTCGACCGCGGCGCAGATCCGACGGTGGTGAACGATCGCGGGGATGACGCGCTGGCGTGGGCGATGCGCCACGACAATCCGCGGATCGCCCGGATGGTCGCCACACCCGAACGCTTCGCCGCAGCGGCGCGGAGCGGGCAGGCGAGCTTCGGTCCGGCGGTGCGCTCGCGGTCGGTGCCGGAGCGGATCGACGCCCTCTTTCGCGAAATGCGCGCCGCGGAGGCGGAAGGCCGCCTCTCCGACGAGCTCCGCGCGGCCTACTATGCGGCGGTCTCCGAGCTGGAGAAGCCGACGCCGGCGGTCCAGGAGGTGCGTCAGCCGGAGCCGCCCAAAGCGCTCGAGATCACCGCCCGCCGGGAGGCACCCGGAGAAGAGAGCGTGATGCTCATCTACGAGCGTGACTTCAGCGAGCCGATCACGCGGCGCGTTCCCGAGACGAAGCCGGCGCGGGCCGCGAAGCCGAAAGCAAAGCCCAGGCAGCCCGCGGCGGTCCAGCCTTAGGCTGCGCTCGTACCGGCGCGTCCGGTCCGCGCGCACGCCGCCCTGCAACCGGCGAGAGCCATCCGCGGCGCGCGGGTCAGCCCTTTCCGGACCGCCAGATGCCGAGGATGATCCAGATGCTGTTGAAGAAGGCGACGATGTAGCCGGCGAGCCCGAGCATCGTCAGCACCGGGATGCCGAGCACCGAAGGTCCCTCGTGCACGGTCATGACGATCGCCGAGCCGATCACGAGCGATGCCGTCATGATCCCCATCGTCGCGCGGTCGATCGTGCGGTCGAGCTGGCGGCCGAACGAGTCGAGCCGCTTGAGGTCGAGGTCGACCCGCGTCTTGCCCCGCCGCGCGTCGCGGAGCAACCGGGCGAGGTCGCGGGGGACGCTGGTCACGAGGTTGAACGCGTGCGCGAGCGCGGTGCGGCCGCGCCGCACGACCCCCGCCGGCCGATAGCGCTCGGCGATCGCGGCGCGGACCATCGGCGTCAGGTGGTCGAGCACGTGGAAGTCGGGGTCGTACTGGCGGCCGAGCCCTTCCATCGTGATCAGCGCCTTGAACATGAGCGTAAGGTCCGAGGGCATCACGATCGAGTGCTCGCGGATGATCGCGGCGAACGCCTTGAGCAGCGTGCCGACGCGGATGTCCTTGAGCGGCACGCCCTCGTAGTCGAACACCAGCTCGTCCACGGCGGCGGAGAGCTTCGCCTCGTCGACGACCGCGTCGCCGGCCCAGTCGAGCAGGACGTCGAGCATCGAGTCCTCGTCCATGCGCGCGAGCCCGGCGAGGAGATCGACCACCTGGTTGCGCCGGAGCGGGCTGAGGCGCCCGACCATGCCCCAGTCGATGATCACGATCCGGTTGCCCGGGAGGTAGAAGACGTTGCCCGGATGCGGGTCGGCGTGGAAGAAGCCGTCCACGAGGATCATCTTGAGAATGGCCTCGGCGCCGCGCGCGGCGAGCAGCTTCGGGTCGAGCGCCGGCGGCCTTCACCGCGGCGAGGTCGTTGCCCGGGATGCCGGCGACGTATTCCTGCACGTTCAGGGTCTCGCTGGTCCACTCGCGGTAGACCTTCGGGATCACGATGTAGGGATCACCCTCGAAGTGCTTGGCGAGCCGCTCGACGTTGCGCGCCTCGCTCGCGAGATCCAGCTCGCGCTCGAGCGAGCGCGCGAAGTGGCCGGCGATCTCCACCGGCAGGTAGCGGCGCGCCTCCGGCATCTCGGACTCGATCAGCTCGGCGATGTGGAAGAGGATCCGGAGATCGGCGTCGATCTTGGCGCGGATGCCGGGGCGGCGGATCTTGAGCACCACCGGCGTCCCATCCTGGAGCTGCGCGCGGTGCACCTGCGCGATCGACGCCGAGCCGAACGGCCGCGGATCGAGCTCGCGGAACACCTCGAACGGCGACCGGCCGAGCGCGCGCTCGAGCTCGGGCAGGAGGTCGTTGAAGGGGACCGGCGGGACCTCGCTCTGGAGCTTCTCGAACTCGGCGATCCAGTGCGGCGGGAAGAGGTCGACGCGGGTGGCCATCACCTGCCCGAGCTTGATGAACGTCGGCCCCAGCTCCCCGAGCGCGAGGCGCAGCCGCTGCGCCGGCTCGAGCCGGACGGTCTCGACCTTCGCGCCCCAGTGGAGAATCTGCCCGGCGCGCTCGAGGACGTTGGCAATGCCGATCCGGCGGACGATGTCGCCCAGGCCGTGCCGGATGAAGACCGAGGTGATCTCGTGGAGGCGCGGGAGGTCCCGCATCACTCCGACGGTTTCGCGCAGCATTACTGCGCCTTGTCTGGCTTGTCCTTCTTCTCGGCCGCTTGTTCCGCCGATCCGCGCAGCGCATCGGCGAGCCCGCCGAGGATCCCGCTCGCGACGGCCGCGACGCGCGCGCCGAAGTGACCGGCCGCCTCGATGCCGGCGATCGCCGCGTCGGCGGACGCCGCCGAGAACTTCTGCGCGAAATCGCCCATCGTCGCCGCGACCTGCTTGCCGGTCTCGGTTCCGGTCCGCCGCGCGCCGCGGAGCGCCTCGCGCAGCTCGGGCTGTACGCGCGAGCTCGCCGCGTCGGCAACCTGCCCGACGGTCGTCAGGAGGTCGTCCTCGAGCCTGCGCAGGTTCGCGAGCGCGGTCTTCAGCTCGGTGTCGGAGAAGGTCTTGCCGGTGGCCGCGAGCGTCTTGAGCGCCATGTGCCCGGCCTCGGCCGAGGTGCGCAGCGCCTGGTCCATGCCCTTCAGCGCCTCGGACATGGCGAGCCGCATGTCGGTCGTGCTCTTCTCGGCGCCCATCGCCGCGCCCTCGGTGACCGCCCGGATCACCTCGCGCATGCCGTGACGATCGAAGCGCTGCGAGTTGAGCGCGCGCAGCGTCAGCTCGTGGACTTTCGCGCGGATGTCCGCGCCCTCGCGCACCGTCTCGCTCGCCGCGACCTTGATACCTGCGCCTGAGAGGTCCTGGGGAGTCTCGTCTGCCATGTGCCCCACCCGTTCCGGTTCGACGGCGCCTATCTTAGCCTCGATGGCGTGTGCGAGCGCACCTCCATCTTCCCCGCTGCCGGGCTGGGGCGGCCCTTCAGGGGGAGGAGAAAGCATCGTGGCCTGCCGAAGGCCGGGCAGGCGATCAGCGGCCGGTAAAGCGCTTCATCCTCCGCCGGTCGCGCTTGGTCGGGCAGCCGCGCAGGTCGAACGCCGGCTCGAGTAGCTGCTTGCGCGCCTCGATCGCCGCCTGCCGGCGTGCCCGGCTCTCCTGGCGTTCCTCGTAGCGCTTGCGCGCTTCTTCCGCCGGGCCGCGGCGCGCCGCGAGCCCGCGCACTTCGATGACCCACTCGGGCTCGCCGATGTGGACCGAGACTTCGTCGCCGGGTCTGACGTCCTTCGCCGGCCTGACGCGAGCGCCGTTCACGCGCACGCGGCCGCCGTCGACGGCCTGCGCCGCGAGGCTGCGCGTCTTGAAGAAGCGCGCGGCCCAGAGCCACTTGTCGATGCGCAGGCGGTCGGCGGGCTCGGTCATCGGTGGCGGCGCTCGCCCTCGGGGGGACGCTATAGTAGCGCCCGCGACAAGGAGATCGACGATGAGGAACGCTTCCCTGCCGGTCACGCTGATCGTCGTCGGCGCCGCCTGGCTGCTCTGGTACTTTCGCCTCTTCCCCGATATCGACTGGCTGATCGCGGCCGGGCTGATCGCAGGGGGCATCGCGATCTTCATCCTGGATCGCATCACCAAGACCTCGGTCGTCACCGGTCCGATCCTGATCGCGGTCGGAATCGCCTGGGTGCTGCACGACCGGTGGCACGTCAGCTGGTTCGTGCTGCTGCCGACGCTCCTCATTATCCTCGGCATCCTGATGCTGATCGCGCGACTCCCTGCGCATTCCGGAGCAGCCGGGGCGCGCCGCCGGCAAGACGGGCTGACCATGCTGCTCCAAGGCTGCGTGCCGCTGCGGGACCCGTCCGGTTCAGCGTAGAGCGGCGGACGCCCTGCCCGTTCCTGCTCGAAAGCGCCGTGCGATCGAGGTCCCGTCGCGGGCCGGGCAACCGGCGCGGCCGAGCTATTCCCGACGAGGCGACCGTCGACCGGAGCGCCGGCGCGGGCCGCTCCTCGATGGTGAACGGCCCCGCCGCCGGCGCCGCGAATATACTTCGCTCCCTTCTGCAGCACGGAGACGGAGACGACGACGATGACACGCTTCGCCGCCGCGCTCGTCGCGGCTGCGATCGCGCTTCCGCGGCGGCCCAGAGCCCCGGGGGCACGCTCGCCAAGATCCGCGACTCGAAGACGATCACGCTCGGCTACCGCGAGACGGCGGTGCCGTTCTCGTTCACCGGCGAGGGCAAGCAGCCGGCCGGCTACGTCGTCGATCTCTGCAAGCGCGTCGTCGCCTCGCTGCAGCAGCAGCTGAGGCTCGACGGCCTCGCGGTGAAGTGGGTCCCGGTCACCGCGGAGAGCCGGTTTGCCGCCGTGACGAACGGCCAGGTCGACCTCGAGTGCGGCACGACCACGGTGACGCTATCCCGCCTCCAGCAGGTGGACTTCAGCGCGCTCACGTTCATCGACGGCGGCGGCGTGCTCTCCCGCGCCGACGCGCCGATCGCGCGGCTCGCCGAGCTGGCCGGGAAGCGGGTGGCGGTCGAGTCCGGCACCACCGCCGAACGCGCGCTGCCCTCAGGCACTGAAGGAGCGGCCGTCGACCGCGCAGATCGTCGCGGTCGAAGCTCGCAGCAGGAAGCGATCGCGATGCTCGAGGCGCGGGCAGGTGGACGCGTTCGCGACCGACCGGGTGGTGCCGCTCGGGGCCGTCGCGAAAGCGAAGGACCCGAAGAAGCTCGCGCTGTCGGACGAGGACTTCTCCTTCGAGCCCTACGCGCTGATGCTGCGCAAGAACGACGGCGATTTCCGCCTCGCGGTGAACCGCGCGCTCGCGCAGCTCTACAAGGGCCAGGGCATCGTCGAGATCTACGACCGCTGGTTCGGCGCGTTCGGCAAGCCGGGGCTCCTGCTCGCGTCGATGTACTACCTCAACGCCCTGCCCGAGTGAGACGCGCCGTGAGATCGATTGGACTCGCGCTCGCCGTGATTCTCCTCGCTGCCGGCGGCGCCACTACGCCCGAGCAGGCGCTGCCGTCCGGGGACGGACGGTCGTTTCGACCCAGGAATCGCAACAGACGAGCACCGGCGCGGCGGTTGTCGGCCCGTGGGCGGCGCGATCGCCGGCGCGCTCCTCGGCAGCACGATCGGCGGCGGCAGCGGGCAGACGATCGCCACGGTCCTGGGCAGCGCGGCGGCTCGATGGCCGGCAGCGCGATCGCGCACCGCGCCGGGGCGGAGACGGTGTGGGATGTCACGGTGCGGTTCGCCGACGGCATCGACCGCACGGTGCGGGTACGCGAGAGGCCGAGCTTCGGCCGGGCGACCGGGTGAGCGTGGCCGGCGGCACGATCACGCGTCTCCAGCTGCTCCAAGCGACTCTCACCGCAGCCGACGCGGCGAGCAGCATCTACTTCGTCTTCTCCGCGCCACCCTTCCCGGCCGAAGCCCGGGAGCGCGGGTAGCTACAAACGGCAGGCGTGCTACTGGTTGCTGCGAGGCCGCGGCGCTCGTGCCGATGCAGCGTCTGGCGCGGCAGCCGTCCCGCGCCGCCGCACCCGCAGCACGGTCGGGATCGCGGCGACGAGGAAGACTGCGGCGCCGATGAAGACGAGATCCGGCCGGCCATGATCGAGCGCCCAGCCGAAGAGGAGCGGCGCGATCAGCCCGGCGAGGTCCAGCCCCGAGTACACGAAGCCGTACACCTTGCCGCGCGCCTCGGGCGGTGCGATGCCGCGGACGATGATGTCCCGCGACGGCCCGATCGAGCCGAGGACGAAGCCGGTGAGCGCCATGAGCGCGACGAGCGCCGGAGCGCTCGAGGCCGCCCGCGGCGATGACGAGCGAGAGCACCGCCGGCACGCCGACGCTGATCGCTGCGACGAGGTTGTGGCGCTGCGTGCGCGCCGCGACCACCCCGCCGACCAGGATGCCGGCGGCACCGCCGACGCAGGAACGCCGTCAGCGCGGTCGACGCCGCGACCAGCGTCACGCCGTGGAGGCCCGTCAGCGCCGCGGTCGAGAACGTCTGGAAGCCGACGAGCGCCACGGCGTAGAGGAAGAAGAACAGGAACGCGAGCAGCACCGGGCGGGCGAGGAGCGGCGCGATCCCGCCGGCGGCGCGCTGCGTGCCGGCGCCGGCCGGGTGCTGCCGCAGCTCGCCGCCGAGCACCCGCTGCGTCGCGAGCGCCGCGCAGAACACGAGCCCCATCGCGCCGGCCGCGACGAGCGCGGCGCGCCAGCCGTGGCGCTTGCGCGATCGGGACGACGAAGAGCGGCGCGAGCACCCAGCCGATGTTGCCGGTGATCCCGTGCACGCTGAACGCATAGCCGAGCCGGCTCACGTCCACCTTGCCGTTCAGCAGCGCGAGGTCGGCCGGATGGAAGACGCTGTTGCCGAGCCCGGCGATCGCGGCGGCGAGGAACAGCCACGCGAACGAGGGCGCGAGCCCCGCCGCGAGCGTCCCGCCGCCGATGAGCGCGAGCCCGGCGAGCAGGATCGTGCGCGCGCCGACGCGGTCGACGAGGAAGCCGGCGACGGTCTGCATCACGCCGGACACCGCGTAGAACACCGCGAGCACCGCGCCGAGCGCGGCGTAGCTCACGCCGAACTCGTCCTTGAGCAGCGGGAAGAGCGGCGGAATGCAGAGCTGGAAGAAGTGCGACAGCCCGTGGGCGACGCCGACCAGCCCGATGACGCGGGCGTCGGTCCGGAGCGACGCGGCCGCGCCGTCACTGGCTCTTCGGCGCCGCCTCGGCGCGCCGCATGCAGTCGCGGATGACCTCGGAGCTCGGGGCTCCCGGCGCCTGCATCGTCTCCTGCAGGAGGTCCATCAGCATCTTCTTGTCCGGCATCGAGGCGTTGCGCCACTCCGGCCGGTCGACCGCGTCCTGGACGATCCGTCTGGGCCGGCCAGCCCTCCTGCATGAGGCGGATCGCGGTCAGGCGCGCGCCGAAGAGATCGCCGCAGACGCGCTTCCATCTTCTTGTCCTGCGCGAACGCGAAGTCGGGAAGCAGCGCGAGCGCGGCGATGAGAGCGGGGGCGAGCTTCATGGATCGGTGCGCCGAGCGAGCGAGCGCGGATTCTAGCGTGATCGCTCGGGCGATGCTCGGAGCGACGCGCGCTGAGCAGCCAGCGCGGCCCCTTCGCGCATAATCCGCGCCCACGATGACCCAGCTACCCTCACCTCTTCACGCCGCTCGCGCTCGGCCCCCTCACCCTCAAGAACCGCATCGTGATGGGCTCGATGCACACGCGGCTCGAGTGCGTCGACCGCCCGGCGGAGCGCCTCGCCGCGTTCTACGCCGAGCGCGCGCGCGGCGGCGTTTCGCTGGTGCTCACCGGCGGCGTCTCGCCCGACGGTCCGGGCCGGATGGAAGCCGACTCGCTCGTCTTCGACCGGCGCGACCAGATCCCCTTCCACCGGACGATCGTGGACGCGGTGCACGCGGCGGGCGCGCCGATCTGCCTCCAGATCCTGCACGCCGGGCGCTACGCGAAGCTCGACGAGCTCGTCGGCGCTTCGGCCATCCCCTCCCCGATCAACCGCCGCACGCCGCGCGTCGCTCGCCGACGGCGAGATCGAGCAGACGATCGACGCCTTCGTCGCGTGCGCCGCGCTCGCGCAGGAAGCGGGCTACGACGGCGTCGAGATCATGGCCTCGGAGGGCTACCTCATCACCCAGTTCACCTCGCTCCGGACCAACGACCGCACCGACCGCTGGGGCGGCTCGCTCGAGAACCGGCTGCGCTTCCCGGTCGAGATCGTGCGCCGGACGCGCGAACGAGCCGGCCGGGACTTCCTGATCGTCTACCGGATCTCGGCGCTCGATCTCGTCGACGGCGGGCTCGACGCGGAGGAGACGGCTGCGCAGGCGCGCGCGGTCGCCGCCGCCGGCGCCGACCCCCTCGACACCGGCATCGGCTGGCACGAGGCACGCGTGCCGACGATCGGCTACATGGTGCCGCGCGCGGCGTTCGCGTTCGCGGTGAAGCGGCTGAAGGAAGCGGCGCCGATCCCGGTGATGGCGACCAACCGGATCAACACGCCGGAGGTGGCCGAGGCGCTCGTCCGCGACGGCTACGCCGACGCCGTGTCGCTCGCCCGCCCGCTCCTCGCCGACGCCGAGTTCGCGCGGAAGGCGCGCGAGGGCCGCGGCGACGAGATCAATACCTGCATCGCGTGCAACCAGGCCTGCCTCGACTTCATCTTCCGCGACGAGCCCGCGACCTGCCTCGTGAACCCGCGCGCCGGCCGGGAGCTCGATCTGCCGACCGGCCGTGCGCCGCGGGCGAAGCCGCGTCGCGGTCGTCGGCGCCGGGCGCGGCGGGACTGGCGTGCGCGGTCACCGCGGCCGAGCGCGGCCACGCGGTGACGCTCTACGAGGCGGCGCCGGCGATCGGCGGCCAGATGAATCTCGCCGCGGCGATCCCCGGCAAGGAGTTCGCCGAGACGATCCGCTACTTCGACCGCCGGCTGGCGCGGGCTCGGCGTCGATGTGCGGCTCGCCTCCCGGCCGCGGCGCCGCCGAGCTCGCCGCCGCCGGCTTCGACGAGATCGTCGTCGCGACCGGCGTCACGCCGCGGGTGCCGCCGATCCCCGGGATCGACCACCCGAAGGCGCTCCGCTACGACGAGGTGCTCAGCGGGCGCAAGGTGCCCGGCCGGCGCGTCGCGATCATCGGCGCCGGCGGCATCGGCTTCGACGCCGCCGTCTACCTGAGCAGGCCCGAAGCCGACGACGCCGCCGCGCACTTCCTCGACGCGTGGGGCGTCGACGACACCGGCCGCTCGCACGGCGGCCTGAGCGGCGATGCGCGCGAGACGCCGCCGCGCGAGATCTTCCTGCTGCAGCGGAAGACGACGCCCGCGGGCAAGACGCTCGGGCTTTCCACCGGCTGGGCGATCCGCGCGGAGCTCGCGCGGCGCGGCGTAAAGATCCTCGTCGGGGTGGACTACCTGAAGATCGACGACGCCGGGCTGCACATCCGGCACGAGGACGCGCCGCGGCTGCTCGCCGTCGACCACGTCGTCGTCTGCGCCGGCCAGGAGCCCGTGCGCTCGCTCCACGACGAGCTCGCCGCGCTCGGGCGTCGCGCGCACCTCATCGGCGGCGCCGACGTGGCGGCCGAGCTCGACGCGCTGCGCGCGATCGACCAGGGGATGCGGGTCGCGCTCGCGCTGTGACCCTCACCCGCGCCCTCGTCAGCCCTGCATCGTGAGCCCGCCCGACACGCTGATCGTCTGCCCGGTGATGTAGGCGGCGTCGTCGCTCGCGAGAAACGCGACGAGGCCCGGATAGTCCTCGGGCGACCCGAGACGCTCGCATCGGGATCGCGCGCTTCAGGCCCTCCAGGATCTTCGCCCCGTCGGGGCCTCGGTGAAGCTCCGCAGGATCGCGGTGTCGGTCGGTCCGGGACACACGGTGTTCAGCCGGATCCCCTTGGCCACCAGCTCGCGTGCGAGCGTCTTGGTGAGCGCGATGACGCCGCCCTTGCACGCCGAGTACACCGCCTCGCCCGACGAGCCGACCCGGCCGGCGTCGGAGGCGATGTTCACCACGTTGCCGCGCCCGCGGGCCGCCATGCCTTTCAGCACGACGTGGTGCATGTTGAGCGGCCCGTAGAGGTTGATGCGGATCACCTGGTCCCAGAACGCCGGCTCGGTGTCCAGGAAGTTCGCGGCGCGGTCCCAGCCGGCGTTGTTGACGAGGATGTCCACCGGCCCGCGCGAGCTCTCGAGCGACGCCACTGCGCGCTCGACCGCGCGGTAGTCGCCGATGTCGACGATCTCGACGTGCGAGTGGCCGCCCTGCGTCTGGATCTCGCCCGCGCACTCGAGCGCGCCGGTCTCGTCGAGATCGAAGATCCCGACCGTGCAGCCTTCCGCGGCGAGCCGCTGCGCGATCGCGCGGCCGATGCCGTTCGCGGCGCCCGTGACGAGCGCGACCTTGCCCTCGAGTCCTCGCATGAGCCTCCTCCTTTATGGCGCCGCGACGAACCGCGCGAGCGCCGCGAGCGTCGCCTCCGGCTGGTCGCGATGCGGCGTATGCCCGCACGCGGCGAGCTTGACGATCTCGCACGGGCCGTTGACACGCGCGCGCGATCGCGTCGACCTGTGCCATCGTGCCGTACTCGTCGTCCTCGCCCTGGACCGCGAGCACCGGGCAACGGATGCCGGGCAGGATACTCCTCGATATTCCAGCTCGCGGAAATCGGGATGCGAGCCAGACGTCGTTCCAGCCGTAGAACGTCGTTCCGCGCTCGGGGTGGTGGCGCCCGAGCTTCTCGCGGAGGTCGGTCGTCTCGAAGGCGACCTTCGCCGCGGCGATGCTCTTCGACCGAGAAGTCCTCGACGAAACGTGCGGCGCGAGCGCGACGAGCGCGCACCGGGTCGCGCGACGCCGGCGTGGATCAGCGCGATCGAGGCGCCGTCGGAGTGGCCGACGAGCATCGGGCGCGCGATCGCCGAGCTTCGCGAGCAGCTCGGGCAGCTCGTCGAGCGCCTCGTCGTGCATGTAGTCGACGCTCGAACGGCGCTTCGCAGCACGTCCGAGCCGCCGTAGCCGTAGCGCGAGTAGACGACCGCCGCGCAGCCCGTCGCCTCGGCGACCTGCGCGCCGGGAAATCGCGCCACTGGCGAGACCGAGCCCAGGCCTTCGTGCAGGAAGACGAGCGTCGGCCGCGCGCATCGACGTCGATCGCTCGACCTCGAGGCGGCGGCCCGCACCTCGACGAAGGACC
>CAVUSZ010000045.1:0-70561 GCA_963744255.1 uncultured beta proteobacterium | reverse complement strand
TGAGCTGGGTCCCGTTCGTTAGTCGTCGGCCGGACTAGTCAGCGGAGCGGGTTACCGCTCCGCTGGCGCGAGGAAGGAGCACTGGCCGCGTCGCGCGCTCGACGGCACGCGGCCTTTCAGATCTTCTTCGCCAGCTCCGACGCGGCGCCCGTATAGTCCCCCGGTGCGAGCGCGAGCAGCCGCGCCTTCGCCTCCTCGGGAATTGCCGCGCCGCGGATGAAGTCGCGCAGGCGCTCCGGCGTCACGCGCTCCCCGCGCGTGAGTGCCTTCAGCTGCTCGTAGGCGTCCTCGACGCCGTAGCGGCGCATCACCGTCTGCACCGCCTCGCCGAGCACTTCCCAGCTCGCACCGAGGTCCGCGGCGAGCCGAGCGCGGTCGGCCTCGAGCCGCTCGAGGCCGCGGCTCGCGCCGGCGAGCCCGAGCAGGCTGTGCCCGAACGCGACGCCGACGTTCCGCAGCACCGTCGAGTCGGTGAGGTCGCGTTGCCAGCGCGAGACCGGCAGCTTCTCCGCCAGATGCCGCAGGAGCGCGTTGGCGACGCCGAGGTTGCCCTCGGAGTTCTCGAAATCGATCGGGTTGACCTTGTGCGGCATCGTCGACGAGCCGACCTCGCCCGCGACCGGTTTCTGCCGGAAGTAGCCGAGCGAGATGTAGCCCCAGAGGTCGCGATCGAGGTCGATGAGGATCGTGTTCAACCGCGCCAGCGCATCGAAGCATTCCGCGAGCGAGTCGTGCGGCTCGATCTGCACCGTGTACGGATTGAACTCGAGCCCGAGCGACTCGACGAGCCGCCGCGCGACCCCCTGCCAGTCGACCTGCGGGTACGCGGCGAGGTGCGCGTTGTAGTTGCCGACCGCGCCGTTCGCCTTGCCGGTGAGCGTCACCGCCGCGAGAGCAGCCCGTGCGCGTCGCAGGCGGTGAACGAAATTGGCGAGCTCCTTGCCGAGCGTGGTCGGGGTCGCCGGCTGGCCGTGCGTGCGCGAGAGCATCGCGTCGTCGGCGTGCGCGTGCGCGAGCCGCGCGAGCGTCCTCGTCAGCTCGTCGACCGCCGGCAGCAGCACCTCGTCGCGCGCGCCGCGCACCATCAGCGCGTAGGCGAGGTTGTTGATGTCCTCGGACGTGCAGGCGAAGTGGATGAACGCCGAGGCGCGCGCGAGCGCCGGATCGTCCGCGACGCGCTCGCGGACCCAGTACTCGATCGCCTTGACGTCGTGATTGGTCGCGCGCTCGATCGCCTTCACGCGCTCGCCGTCGGGCTCGGTGAACCCGGCGGCGAGTGCGCGGAGTTTCGCCGCCGCCGGCGCCGTGAAGGGCGCGACTTCGGGGATGCCCGGCTCGGTACCGAGCGCGATCAGCCACTCGATCTCCACGCGGACGCGATGCCGGATGAGCGCGAGCTCGCTGAGCCAGGGCCTCAGGCTCCCGGCCGCGCGGGCGTACCGTCCGTCGAGCGGCGAGAGCGCGGTGAGCGGCGAGAGCTGCATGGCGTCCTGCGAGCGCGGAACGCGTTCGAGTTTACCATGCGCGTCCGGCGCGCTTTCCCGCCGTCGGAGCGCGCCGATGTCCATGGTATAAACCGCCATCCGGGGAAAATCGCGCGCATCATGGCCAGTGCTCGGCTGAAACTCATCGGCTCGGCGACGAGCCCGTTCACGCGCAAGGCGCGCATCGTCGCCGCGGAGAAGCGGATCGAGTACGCGTGGGAGCTCGCCGACCCCTGGGCGGCCGACAGCGCGGTGCCGGACGTGAACCCGCTCGGCAAGGTGCCGGTACTGCTGCTCGAGGACGGCACCGCGCTCTACGACTCGCGCGTGATCTGCGAGTTTCTCGACGCGGCGTCGCCGATCGGCAAGCTGATCCCCGCGGGCAACCGGGAGCGCCTCGAGGTGCGCCGCTGGGAGGCGCTCGCCGACGGCATCGTCGACGCCGGGGCGCTCGCCCGCTCGGAGAACCAGCGACCGGTGCACGAGCGGAGCGCGGGGTGGGCCGAGCGACAGATGAAGAAGGTGCAGCGCGGTCTGGACGCGCTCGAGAACCAGCTCGGCGTGCGCGCGTTCTGCTGCGGCAACACCCTCACGCTCGCCGACGTCGCGGTCGGCGCCTGTCTCGGCTGGCTCGACTTCCGCTATCCGAGGCTCGAATGGCGCGACAGCCGTCCCGACCTCGCGCGCCTCGCGGCGAAACTCTTTGAGCGGCCGAGCTTTGCGGAGACGGCGCCCAGCGAGTAGCGATTCACTGAATCACCCCGCCGCCAAGGCACACCTCCCCGCGGTACAGCACCACCGACTGCCCCGGCGTAACGGCCCATTGCGGATCGTCGAACTCGATCCGGCACGTCTCTTCTGCCAGGCTGGCGAGGCGGCACACCGCATCCGCCTGCCGATAACGGGTCTTGGCCCCGTATTTCGGATCTCGCGCCGGCGGATCGCCGCTCACCCACGCGAGATCGGCCGCGGTGAGCGCGCGGCTGGCGAGCAGCGGATGGTCGTGCCCCTGCACCACGATCAACTCGTTCCGCCCGAGGTCCTTCCCGGCGACGTACCACGGTGCGCCCGGGGTAGGCGGGTCCTTGAGTCCGCCGATCCCGAGCCCCTGGCGCTGACCGATGGTGTAGAAGGCGAGCCCGATGTGCTCGCCGACTATGCCGCCCTCCGGCGTCCGGATCGGGCCGGCGTCGCGCGGGAGGTAGCGCTCGAGGAACGCTCGAAACGGCCGCTCGCCGATGAAGCAGATGCCGGTCGAGTCTTTCTTCGCGTGCACCGGCAGCCCCGCTTCGCGCGCGATGCGGCGCACGTCGGTCTTCCGCAGGCTCGCGAGCGGGAACACGACCCGCGCGAGCTGCGCCTGCGAGAGGCGGTGCAGGAAGTAGCTCTGGTCTTTCGCCGGATCCGTCCCCTTCACGAGCTCGAACCGTCCGGCGCGCTCGCGCACGCCCGCGTAGTGGCCGGTGGCGATCCTCGACGCACCCATCGCGAGCGCGTGATCGAGGAACGCCTTGAACTTGATCTCGGCGTTGCAGAGGACATCGGGGTTCGGCGTGCGGCCGGCGGCGTACTCGGCGAGAAAGCTCGCGAAGACGCGGTCCCTGTACTCGGCGGCGAAATTGACGACTTCGAGCTCGATCCCGAGCACGTCGGCAACCGACGCGACGTCGACGAGGTCCGCGCGAGTCGAGCAGTACTCGTCGTCGTCGTCCTCCTCCCAGTTCTTCATGAAGAGGCCGACGACCTCGAAGCCCTGCCGCTTGAGGGCGAGGGCGGCGACCGACGAGTCGACCCCGCCGGACATGCCGACGACGATGCGCTCGCTCATCGGGCGAAACGGGGACGCCTGATGCGCGGCGGCCGCGCGCCATCCCGCCACGCCTTCAGCGGAAAGACCGCGGCGGGCAGCCCGGGGTCGAGGAACCAGCTGTCGACGACCCATTCGTCGTTCGAGCCGCGTTCGACTATGCGCGCGGCCCAGTGCTCGTCGAAAGGCCCGCCCCGCAGCGCGCGCTCGCCGACGCCGTGGAACCTGAGCCAGCCGCGCCGCTCGACCAGCCGCAGATACGTCGTCGTGTTGGTCGAGTGGTCGATGCAGTCCATCCGGCCGGGCCCATCATCGTCGTAGAAGTTCTCCCCGCGATCGCGCCAGATCGGCGACTGCATCCCGGCGTAGAAATACAGCCAGGCGACGGCGCGCGCGACCGCCGCGCGCTCGGCCGCCGGCGAGTCGGCATGGACGAACTGGTCCTCCACCTGGCTTAGCTCGAGCGACGAGTAGCGCACCACCGCGCGCTGATTGCAGCCGTAGTTGAAACAGATCGCGACTTCCTCGGCCGCGGCGACGCCCGCAGCGAGCGCCAGCGCGACTGCGGCGAGACGGATCGCGCCCGTCATTCGAAGTGCCGCACGACCTCGAGCGGATAGCGCCGGCCGGCGAGGCAGTCGTCGATGCAGGCCATCACGAGCGGGCTGCGGTGGCGGTCACGCGCCGCGCGCACCTCCGCGGGTGTCAGCCAGAGCACGCGGCGGATCTCGCGGTCGAGCGGCCGGTCGGTCTCGCCCAGCACCTCGCCGAGAAAGGCGAAGCGCAGGAAGGTCACGTCCTTCGGAGCGTAATGCCAGCGGTAGATTCCCAGCAGGTCCGTCGGCCGGAACGCGTGCGCCGTCTCTTCCAGCGCCTCGCGCGCGCAGGCGTCGGCGAGCGTCTCGCCCCTTTCCCAGTGCCCGGCCGGCTGGTTGTAGACCAGCCTACCGTCCACCTCCTCCTCGACCAGGCAGAAGCGGCCCGCGCGCTGCATGACCGCGGCGACGGTCACGCTCGGCCTCCAGAGATCGTGCATCCGTCGCCCTACGCGACGCGGCGCGCGGCGCGCCCGATGAACTCCGCCAGCCTGGCGACACCCTGCTCGATCGCGTGCCTGGAGGCGGCGTAGCTGAAGCGTACGTGCTGGCCCTCGCCGGGGACGCGGGCGCCGAAATGGACGTCGGCCAGCAGCGCGACCCCGGCCTCGGCGAGCAGCCGCTTGCGGAACTCCTCCGAGTCCGCGGCGCCGATCATCCGGCACGCGTCGGTCACGTTCGGCCACGCATAGAACGCGCCGCCCGGGGACTTGCAGGTCACGCCCGGCACCTGGTTGAGCAAGCCCACGATCAGATCGCGGCGCTCGACGAACGATGCGCGCATCCGGTTCGCTTCGTCCTGCGGGCCGTTGATCGCCGCCACCGCCGCCCACTGGCTGATCTGGGAGGCGCACGAATCGGTGTTCGTCACCCAGCGCGTGAACTCCGGTGCGAGCACCGGGTTGGCCGCAAAACCGAGCCGCCAGCCGGTCATCGCCCAGGTCTTCGACGCGCCGTCGGCGACGATGGTGCGCTCGTACATCCCGGGGAGCGACGCGATCGACGCGAAATCGCCCTCGTAGCAGAGCCGCGAGTAGATCTCGTCGGCGTACACCCATACGTCCGGATGGCGGCGGAGAATCGCGGCGATGTCCTCGAAATCGCGGCGCGTGAGGATGCCGCCGGTCGGGTTGTGCGGCGAGTTCAGGATGAGGAGCTTCGTGCGCGGGGTGAGCTTCGCCTCCAGATCCGCCGGATCGAGTGCGAAGTTGCGTGCCTCGCGCAGATGCAGCGGCACCGGCACGGCGCCATGCGCCCTGATCTGCGACTCGTAGATCGGGAACCCGGGATTCGGGTAGATCACCTCGTCGCCGGTGCCGTAGTCGGTCGTCGCGAGGATCGCGTAGGCGATGAACGGCTTCGCGCCGGCCCCGACGACGACCTGCTCGGGGCGGATGTCTAGCCCGCGCATCCCGCCCATGTACCGCGCGGCCGCTTCGCGCAGCTCGTCGATCCCCGCCGACGGCGTGTATCCGTGCTTGCCCTCCCGGATCGCCCCGATCGCCGCGTCCTGCACGTTCGCCGGCGTCGGGAAGTCGGGCTGGCCGATGCAGAACGAGATGATGTCCTTGCCCTGCCGGACGAGGTCGTTCACCTCGGCGAGGACGACGAACGCGTTCTCGGTGCCGAGCTCGGCGGTGCGGCGGCTGATGGCGGGCATTGGGCGACCTAAGTCGTTGTTCGGGGCCGCATTCTACCCCGGTGCCGACCGGCTACATCCGGCTCGCGAGGTTGAAGCCGCCGATGAAGGCGACGACGTTCGCGCCGAGCAGATCCAGGTTGTAGCCGCCTTCCTGCACGAGCACGGACGGGAGCTTCAACCCCGCGACAGCGTCGCCGATCCGCCGGTAGCCGTCGTTCGTCACCTTCAGCACCGACAGCGGGTCGCGCTCGTGGGCGTCGAAGCCGACCGAGACGAGCAGCGCCTCGGAGCGGTGCGCGCGGATCGCCTCGAGCGCGTCGTCGAGCGCGTCCAGGAAGTCGGCGTCCCCGCTCGCCGGCTGGAGCGGAATGTTGAGGTTGCAGCCTTCGCCCTCGCCCGCGCCGTACTCGTCGGCGTAGCCGGAGAAGAACGGGTAGTAGTTGGTCGGGTCGACGTGGATCGACACGAACTGGACCTCGCCGCGGCGGTAGAAGATCGACTGCGTGCCGTCGCCGTGATGGGCGTCGACGTCGAGGATCGCGACGCGCTTGAAGTGCTGCAGCATGAACTCGGCCGCGATCGCAACATTGTTGAGATAGCAGAAGCCGGCGGCGCGGTCGGCCGCCGCGTGGTGCCCCGGCGGGCGGCAGACCGCGTAGGCGGCATGCTCGCCAGCGAGCACGCTCTCCGCCGCGGCGAGCGCGGTATGCACCGCCGCGACCGCCGAGCGCCACGTGTGCGGGCCGATCGAGCACGCGAGATCGCCGAGATAGTAGCCGGCCTGAGCCACGGGCGAGGCCGCGCGCGGCCCCTTCCGGGACGTGAAGTCGTCGCCCGAGCCGTGATAGGGATGCACGTTCGGCACGATCTCCGGGCTCGCGTTCTCGAGCGCCGACCAGTGCTCGAACCCGTTGCGCAGGAACTCGAGGTAGCCCGGCGCGTGCACCTGCGCGATCGCTTCGAACGGAAAGTCGCGGCGCGGCTGCTCCACCTTGTAGCTCGCGCGCTTGAGCGCATCGACCACGCGCTCGCACCGCTCCGGCGCCTCGAGGCTCGGCACCAGCCTGCCGGCGATCATGAACTGCGCCGGTCGGTGCGCCAGCTGCTCCGGACAGAAGAAGATCCTCATCGGCCGCCCCGTCTCGTCATCATGCGCAGCAGAGGACCCAGCATGACACCCGAATATTGCACGCGCCGCCCGCTCAGGCAACCTCGCGCACGGCCTCCGCGACGACGCCGAACATCTGGTCGAGATGCGTGCCGTCGGCGATCAGCGGCGGGCAGAACGCGATGCTGTCGCCGATCGGCCGCACGAACACCCCGCGGTCCCACGCCTTTTCGTGCACCTCCAGCGCGCGCGCGCCGGGCGCGCCGGGACGGGGGGCGAGCTCGACCGCGCCGATGAGCTGCAGGTTGCGGCAGTCGATGACGTTCGGCAGCGTGCGGAACGCATGCACGCCGTCCTCGAAGCGCTTCGCCAGCTCGTTCGTCCGGTCGAAGAGTCGCTCCGCGGCGTAGGTATCGAGCGTCGCGAGCGCCGCCGCGGCCGCCAGCGGGTGGCCCGAGTACGTGTAGCCGTGGAAGAGCTCCACGCCGGCAGCCGAGGCGTCCATGAACGTGCGATAGATCTCCTTCTTCACGAGCACGCCGCCCATGGGCACCGTGCCGCTGGTGATGCCCTTCGCGAACGTGATCAGGTCGGGCGTCACGCCGAAGAACTGGCTCGCGAACGGCTTCCCGAGCCGCCCGAACCCGGTGATCACCTCGTCGAAGACGAGGAGGATCCCGTGCCGGTCGCAGATCTCGCGCAGCCGCCGCAGGTATCCTCGCGGCGGGATGAGCACGCCGCCTGCGCCGGCGACCGGCTCGACGATCACCGCCGCGATGTTCGACGCGTCGTGGAGCGGGATGATCCGGTCCTCCAGCTCGTCGGCGAGCTCGGCGCCGCTCGCAGCCTCGCCGCGCACGAACGCGCGCGCCGAGAGATCCTGCGTGTGCCGCATATGATCCACGCCGGGCAGCAGTCCCGCCGCGAACGCCTTGCGGTACGCCGGCACGCCGCCCACCGAAATGCCGCCGAAGTTCGCGCCGTGGAATCCGCGCTCGCGGCCGACGAACCGCGTGCGGGTCGATGCGCCCGTCAGGCGATGATAGGCCAGCGCGATCTTGAGCGCGGTCTCGACCGCCTCCGACCCCGAGTTCGTGAAGAACACGTGGCCGATGCCCTCCGGCGCGAGCGCGACCAGACGCCCCGCCGCCTCGAACGCGAGCGGGTGGCCGAGCGAGTACGACGACGCGTAGTCGAGCACTGCCGCCTGGCGGCCGATCGCCTCGACGATCTTCGGCCGGCAATGCCCGGCGTTCACGCACCACAGCGTCGCGAGCCCGTCGAGCACCTGCTTGCCGTCGGCGGTCGTGTAGTACATGTCTTTCGCCGACACGACGAGGCGCGGCGCGCGCTTGAACGCGCGGTTCGACGTGAGCGGCATCCAGTAGGCGTCGAGGTCGAGCGCGCCGGGGTCGGTCATGACAGCGTCCTTGGAAGGGAGGTGCATTCTAGCGCGGCGGCCTGGCGCATAATCGCCCAAATGAACGCCGAACCGCTCGACAACGTCAATGTCTCCGGCATGGAGGAGATGCCGACGCCGGACGCCGTGAGGGCCGAGGTGCCGCTTTCCCCGGCCGCGGCGGAAACGGTCGCCCGCGGGCGTTCGACGGTTCGCGCGATCCTCGAGCGCAAGGATCCGCGGCTCTTCGTCGTGATCGGTCCGTGCTCCATCCACGATCCGGACGCTGCGCTCGAGTACGCGGGCCGGCTTGCGGGCGCCGCCGAGCGCTTGCGCGACACGCTCTTCGTCATCATGCGCGTGTACTTCGAGAAGCCGCGCACGGTGGCCGGGTGGAAGGGGTTCATCAACGATCCGCACATGGACGACTCGTTCCGCATCGACGAAGGCATCGTGCGCGCGCGCAAGCTCCTCGCCGCGTTCGCCGAGCTCGGCCTGCCGGCCGGCTCGGAGGCGCTCGACCCGCTGTCGCCGCAGTACCTGGGCGACCTCATCAGCTGGTACGCGATCGGCGCGCGCACCACGGAGTCGCAGACGCACCGCGAGATGGCGAGCGGGCTGTCGGCGCCGGTCGGCTTCAAGAACGGCACCGACGGGGGGCTGGAGGTCGCGGTGAACGCGATCCGCTCGGCGTCGCAGCCGCACAGCTTCCTCGGCATCAACCGCCAGGGGCGGCCGGCCATCGTCCGCACGACCGGCAACCGCTACGGCCATCTCGTGCTCCGGGGCGGCGGCGGGCGGCCGAATTACGACACCGTGAGCGTGCGGCTCGCCGAGCGAGCGCTCGCGGCCGCGGAGCTCCCGGCGAACATCGTCGTCGACTGCTCGCACGCGAACTCGCTCAAGGACCACGCGCTGCAGCCGCTCGTGTTCCACGACTGCTCGCACCAGATCCAGGAGGGCAACCGCTCGATCGTCGGCCTGATGGTCGAGTCGAACCTCGCCGCCGGCAGCCAAGCGATCCCCGCCGATCTCTCCCAGCTCAAGTACGGCGTCTCGGTCACCGACCCGTGCGTCGACTGGGAATCGACCGAGGAGATGCTGCGCCGCGCGCGGGACGAGCTGGCGCCGGTGCTGCCGGCGCGGGCCTAGAGACGGCCGCTGCAGGCGGCGGAGCGCGCGGCGTATCGCCGGTGCGTCGGGAGGAGAACAACACACATGCTGATCAACTGCGTCGCCTACCAGAACGGGACGAAGCTCGGCGACATCAGCCGCGACGACATCAGCGAGTACGTGAAGCGCCCGGACTGCTTCGTCTGGGTGGCGCTCTACGAGCCGGAGCCGGGCGAGCTCGAGGCGATGCAGGAGGAGTTCGGCCTGCACGAGCTCGCCGTCGAGGACGCGCAAAGCGGCCACCAGCGACCCAAGATCGAGGAATACGGCAACTCGCTCTTCGTCGTCCTGCACACCGTCGAGCTGGAGGGGAAGAACCTCCGCAGCGGCGAGGTCGCCGTCTTTGCCGGCCCGAACTATGTCCTCTCGGTCCGGCATCGGGCCAAGCGCGGCTTCGCGGACGTCCGGGCGCGCTGCGAGACCGAGCCGGAGCTCTTGCGGCACGGATCGGGGTTCGTGCTGTACGCGCTGATGGACTCGATCGTCGACCGGTATTTCCCAGTGCTCGAAGCGCTCGAGACCGAGTTCGAGAATCTCGAGGAGCAGATTTTCGCCGGCGGGCTCGCGCGCCGGAACATCGAGGCGCTCTACGGCCTCAAGCAGAAGCTCATGGTGCTGCGGCATGCTTCCGGTCCGCTCGCGGAAGGCGTCGGCAAGCTGTACGGTGGGCGGGTCCCGCACGTCTGCGTCGGGACTCAGGAGTACTTCCGCGACGTCTACGACCACCTCGGCCGGATCAACCAGACGATCGACAGCATCCGCGACGCGGTGACGACCGCGATGGCGGTGAGCGTGTCGCTGATCCAGCTGCAGGAAAACGAGATGATGAAGCGGCTCGCTGGATACGCCGCGCTCGTCGCGGTCCCGACGATGATCGCCGGCGTGTACGGCATGAACTTCGAGCACATGCCGGAGCTCAAGTGGGCCTTCGGCTATCCGCTCGCGATTGCCGCGATGGTCGCGATCGACATCTATCTCTTCTACCGCTTCCGCAAGGCAGGCTGGCTCTAGCGACGCCGAGTCCCGCCGTTCGCGGGGGCGTCACCGTGCCCGGGCGTCCCCCGGCGCGCGGCCGGTCCAGCGGCGGTGCGCGCGGTTGAAGCTCGACGCCTCGGAAAAGCCGAGCAGGTAGGCCACCTCCGCGACCGAGAAGTCGGTGCGGTACAGATACTGCTCGGCGAGCGCGCGGCGGGTCTCGTCGCGGAGCGCGGTGAAGCTCGTCCCCGCCTCCTCCAGCCGCCGGGCGAGCGTCCGCGGGCTGACCGCGAGCGCGCGCGCCACGTCGGCCTGCGACGGCACGCCCGAGGGCAGGCTCTCGCGGATGCGCCGCCTCACCTGCGCGACCATGTCCGTACGATCGAGCCGCGCGAGATAGTCGAGCGCCAGGCGTTCGGTCGCGAGCGCGACCTCGGGGTTGCCCGTCGGCAGCGGCCGCGCGAGATCCTCGCTCCGGCACAGCAGGCTCGTCTGCGGCGCGCGCCAGACGATCGGCGACCGGAACCATTCGTCGAACGGCGCCGGCTCCGCCGGGCACTCGCGCACCAGCGTGACCTCGAGCGGCGCGAACGCATCACCGTAGGTCAGGCGGCAGAGGCGGACGGCGCCGGCGACGAGCCAGTCGTGGAGCCAGTCCCGCGGGCGCGGCACCGTCTCGCCGAACACGTAGGTGATCCGCACGCCGTCTGCGCTCTCCTCGATGCGCGCCGACCAGCGCTCGCTCAGCACCCGGAAATAGCGCGCCAAGCGCTGGAACGCCTCCCCGAGCGTCGCGCTCGCGAGCCAGGAGTAGCCGAGCGCGTGCAGCGCCGTCCCCTGCATCTGCCGCGCGACGTCCAGCCCGAGGGCCGGATCGCCAACCGCGTCCTCCGCGACCTGCTGGAGGCGAAGCGCGGTCCGCGCCGACACCCGCTTCCCGGGAACGCGGAGCACGGCCGGGTCGATCCCGGCCGCGCGGAAGATCGGCGCCGGATCGATCCGTCGCGCCTCCAGCGCTCGCCACAGGTTGATGGCCGGCGAAAGGAGCGCGGTGCTGCCGGATTCGAGGCTCGGGCTATTCATCTAAGCGCTGACCGCTGGGGACAAGCTTCTGGCGTCTCCGGTCAAGACCAAAGGTTGGCTGCGGCCGTATCTTCCCGCACCTTACCTGAGCTCTCGAACGACCACATGGAACCATCGCTCTGCCCGGATGCCGTCCGGTTCGCGCTCGAAGACACCGCGGGCTGGGACCTCCTCGACGAGACCGGGATCGCCCGCCTCGCTCATCATGCGCTGTTCTTCGCCGGCCGGGGCCATACACCGCTCGACCCGCTGCTCGGCGCCTTCTATCCGGAGTACGCGAAGCGGGTCCCGACCGAACGCCGCAGCGAGGTTTTCGTGCGGGTCCGGAGCCTCGTGCATGAAGGCGTGCTCTGCGGCGCCGTCCTGCCCTATTTCCTCCGCCACGACACCGATCCCGCGATCGTCTCGACCGCGGCCCGGGACATCGCCGCCCTCAACCTCGTCGAGGCTGCAAGCGGCGCACGCGGCGCCGACCTGGTACTGAAGCTCGTGATCACGGGCGCGGTAGCCAACCCGGGCGCGGCGCTCGGCGGACTGCTCGCCCTCGGCGACGAGGCGGTCAATGCAAAACTCATGGCGCTGCGTCCCGCGCTCGCCTTGAAATGGGCCGACCGGGCGCTCGGCGCGATGGCAAACACGCCGACCGGCTATGTTTTCGCCGCCACCGTCGAGTTCTGGCTGCACTGGCTCGAGTCGCTCGCCGGCGAGCTCCCCGATTCGGCGCGGGTCTTCGACCAGGCGGCGCGCGCCCTCGCGGCGCAGCGCGAGACGATGATCGAGCCGGTCGTGCTCCGCACCCGACGGCCGGTGCGGCTCGGCGCCGGAACCGCGGCGCTCGAAGTGCCGCTCGCGGCGTTCACCGCCTCGATCGCCCCGCGCCTGCGAGTACTGGCCAGGCTGGCGGGTGAATCCGACGGCTTCTGCCGCGCGCTCGCGGCGTGGCTCGGCGACGCCTGTGACGCCACTGCGGGCGCGCGGTAGCGCAGCGCCGCGCCGCGCCGCAAGGCTCGCGCTCATCGCGACGGCGGCGGCGGGACGCCGTCCCGCCCGGCGGGTATGCCGCCGGGCGTGCCGGGCCGCGAGGCCGGCAGCTTGCTGATGATGCAGTCGATCCCCTTGTTGGTCGCCGTGCCGTTGTCCGTGAACGCGGTAATGGAAGCGCGATACGTGGCCGGACTCATCTTTCCGTAGTAGAGGGCCGAAGTCGCATCCATGAAGCCGGCCCCGCCGCCGCCCGGCCCGTAGCCCTGCGCCCATTGCCGCACGAGCGTGGGCCCGATCGTGTCCGGGTAGCACTCCTGCCCGATGCGGTCGAGGAACCCGTCGAAGCCAGGCGATGGCTTGAATTCGTCGGGCGCGCACGCGGCGACGAAGGTCGCGGCGGCGATGGCGGCAAGCAGGCGGCGAGGGGCGTTCATTCCTTTCTCCTTGTCCGTTCAACCCAGCGTCGGCATGTTGAGGCCCGGCGCCGGAGTGTCCTGATGCGGCCACCGGGTGGTCACCGCTTTGGTGCGGGTGTAGAACTTGACGCCCTCGACGCCGTGCACGTGGAGGTCGCCGAAGAGCGAGCCCTTCCACCCGCCGAACGAATAGAACGCGACCGGCACCGGGATCGGGACGTTGATCCCGACCATGCCGACCTGGATCTCGCTCTCGAACCGGCGTGCGGCGCCGCCGCTCTCGGTGAAGATTGCCGTACCGTTCGCATAGGGGTTCGCATTCACCAACGCGATCGCCTCTTCCAGCGTATCGACGCGCAGCACGACGAGCACCGGCCCGAAGATCTCGTCCTGGTAGATCTTCATCTGCGGCTTCACGTCGTCGAACAGCGTCGTGCCGAGAAAGAACCCGTCCTCGTGGCCCTTGACGGCGAGGCCCCGGCCGTCGACCACGAGCTTCGCGCCCTCCTTCGCACCGAGGTCGACGTAGCCCTTCACTTTGTCGCGATGCGCCTTCGTCACGAGCGGCCCCATGTCGACGCCGTCGGCGTCCCCGGGTCCGACCTTGATCGCCGCCGCCTTCTTCTTCAATAACCCGACCAGCGGGTCGGCTGCCGCCCCGACCGCGACGACCGCCGAGATCGCCATGCAGCGCTCGCCCGCCGAGCCATAGGCCGCGCCGATCAGCGCGTCGGCGGCGAACTCGAGGTCTGCGTCGGGCAGCACCACCGCGTGGTTCTTCGCCCCGCCCAGCGCCTGCACCCGCTTGCCGTGCCGCGCGCCGGTCTCGTAGATGTGCCTTGCGATCGGCGTCGAGCCGACGAACGAGACGGCGTTGATGCCGGGATGCTCGAGGATCGAATCCACTGCCTCCTTGTCGCCGTGGACGACGTTCAACACGCCGTCGGGCAGCCCCGCGTCCTTGAAGAGCTCGGCCATCCGGACCGATGCCGATGGCACCTTCTCCGAAGGCTTCAGCACGAACGCGTTGCCGCAGGCGATCGCCACCGGAAACATCCACAGCGGCACCATCACCGGGAAGTTGAACGGCGTGATACCCGCGCAAACGCCCACCGGCTGGCGCAGGGTGTGGGTGTCGACGCCGGTGCCGACGTTCTCCGAGTACTCGCCCTTGAGGAGGTGCGGGACGCCGCAGGCGAACTCGACCACCTCGATCCCCCGCTGCACCGAGCCCGTCGCGTCGGGCAGCGTCTTGCCGTGCTCCTCGGTGACGATGCGCGCGAGCGCATCCCGCTCCTGCTGCAGCAGCTGCAGGAACCGCTGCATCACCCGCGCGCGGCGCAAAGCGGGCGCGTCGCGCCACTCGGGATAGGCGGCCTGCGCCGCTTTCACCGCCGCATCGATGTCGGCCGCGTTGCAGAACGGCACGCGCTTCGTGACCGCGCCGGTCGCCGGATTCGTGACCTCCCCCGAGCGGTTTGCCGACGAGCCGGCCGGCTTGCCGCCGATCCAGAGGGGGACGTGGAGCGCTGCGTCGACGGGCTTGTTCACGGGGATCTCCTGCGGGCTTCCGGCTGGCCCGAATTGTGGCCCAAGTACCTCCGCGCGCGCCAGCGCTTACTGGCTGGCCGTGATTCCGCCGTCGACGTACAGCATCTGGCCGGTGATGAATGCACCCGCCGGCGCGCAGAAGAGCAGCGCCGCGCCGGCAATGTCGCGCGGCTCCGCGAGCCGCCCGAGCGGTATGCGCGGCAGCGTGGTCGCGAGGAAATCGGGTCGCGCAAGGTGGTGCGCGATCATCTCGGTGCGCACGTAGGTCGGCGCGATGCCATTCACCGTGATCGCGTGCGGCGCGAGCTCCATCGCGTGCTGCTTGACGAGGAGCGCGAGGCCGCCCTTCGCGGCGCAGTACGCCGAGTAACCGCGGCCGCGGATGCCGAGCGCCGAGCGCACCGATCCGAAGTGTACTTGTCGCCCGCCCCGCCCGCCCGCGATCTGGTGGCGTGCAGCCGCCTGCGCGAGAAACATCGCGGCCTTGACGTTGATCTCGAAGACCTCGTCGAACGCGTCTTCGGTGACCTCGAGCAGCGCCTGCTCGCGGTTGAGCCCGACGCAGTTCACCAGGATATCGAGGCGCCCGTGCTCGCCCGCGACGGCGTCGACCGATTCGCGGATGCTCGCGACCGAGTGGGCGTCGAACGCGAGACCCGAGGCGCGGTAACCCGCGTCGCGGAGACGCGCTGCCGCGGCTTCGGCCTTTTCCCGGCTGCGTCCAGACACCGCCACCGTCGCACCGTGATGTGCGAGCGCACACCCGATCGCCTCGCCGATGCCGCCATAGCCACCCGGGATGTAGGCCACCTGCCCGGTCACATCGAACAGGCCCTCGATCTCGCGGCGGAGATCCATTTTCGGCGTGATCGTCCCGCTCACGGTTCAGTCCATCACCAGGCCGCCGTTGAGATCGACGATCTCGCCGGTGATGAAGCCCGCGAGGGGCGAGGCGAGGAAGCGCACGACGTGGGCGAACTCCTCCGGCTCGCAGAACCGGCCGACCGGGACCTGCGCGAGCAGCGCCTGGCGCTGCGCCTCGGTCAGCTGCTCGGTGACCATCGGCGTGTTCACGTACGCCGGCGAGATGCCGTTCGCCGTGACGCCGTGCGGCGCCAGCTCCCGCGCGAGCGAGAAGGTGAGCGAGGTCAGTGCGCCCTTCGAGACCGAGTAGGTGGTCCCGGCCGTCAGCCCGCCGGTCTTGGCGGCGAGCGAGCAGGTGGTGATGATCCGTCCCCAGCGCCTCCGCTTCATGGCCGGCACTGCCGCACGCGACAGATAGAACGCGCCGTCGAGGTTCGCCGCGAGCACCCGCCGCCACTCGGCGTCGTCGGTCGCCTCGACCTTGTTGTTGGAAAGGATGCCGGCGTTGTTGACCAGGATGTCCACCGGCCCGAGCCGCTCGACGATACGCGCATGGCCTGCGCGCACCGCGGACGAATCGCCGATGTCGAACGCGACCGGGAACGTCCCGGCGCCGAGCTCCCGCGCGCGCGCGTCGTTCGCCTGCGCGTTCACGTCGACCATCGCGACGCGGCAGCCGTCCTCGAGCAGGAACTTCACCGTCGCCAAGCCCATCGGCCCCGCGGCGCCGGTGACGAGCGCGACCTTGCCATCGAGTGGCCTCATCTTCGATCGGCAACGCGGAGGACGCCAAGATCGCGGCCCGGTCCCGGGCAGCGTCGCCGCCCGGTCTCTGCTGCGGCCTCGGCGTTCGTTGCAACCTCGGCGTTCGGGTTCATACGTCCAGCACGCTCTTCTTCCCGAACAGCCCCCGCGCGCGGAACGTGACCACGGCGATGAAGAGAAGATACATCGACATCAGCGACCACTCCGACGCGTACGCCCCGGTTAGTCCGACCACCAGCCCCACCGCGAGCCCCGCCAGCACCGCGCCCCACAGGCTGCCGACGCCACCGAGCACGATGATCAGGAACGCCGGCACCACGGCGTCGACCCCGACGTGCGGCCGGATGCCCCAAATCGGCGCCATGATCACCCCGGCAACCGCGGCGAGGGCGGTGCCGAGGCTGAAGACGAAGAGGCGCAGCCGCGAGAGATTGATGCCGAGCGCACGCACCATCTCGCTGTCGTGCGCGCCGGCTTTGATCATCGCCCCGTAGGGCGTCCTCTCGATGAAAAGCCAGAGCGCGAGGATCGCGATCACCGCGAAGGCGCTCGCGTAGAACCGGTACTTCGAGTAGATCAGGTCGCCGACGAGGAACGCGCCGGAGATCGTCTCGGGCAGCGGGAGCTGCTTCTCGGTCGAGCCCCAGACCAGGCGGATCACCTCCTCGATCACCAGCGCCGCGCCGAACGTGAGCAGCAGCCCGTAGAGCGGGTCGCGCCCGTAGGTGCGCCGCATGCAGAGCTCGAGCAGCATCCCGAAGAGCCCGACGAACACCGGTGCGAGGAAGAGCGCCGCGAGATAGCGGGTGCCGACGGGCAGCGCCAAGTACGACGCTTGCAGGTCGGGAAAGAGCCCGAGCGTCGGCGTGACGATGAACAGTGCGAAATACATCCCGAGGGCGAAGAGCGACCCGTGGGCGAGGTTGATCGTCTCCATCACGCCCACGATCAGCATGAAGCCGAGAGCGATGAGCGCGAACAGGAGCCCCAGGGTCACGCCGTTGACGACGTGGGGGAGCAGGTTGATCAGGAACTCCACGGCCTAACCCAAGGAGTGCAGGAGAACGCAAAGAGCGCAGCGTCGGGGCATGCCGCTCTCTGCGCGCGCCTGCGTCCTCCGCGATCTCCGCGTTGAGGTCCCTTACTGCTCGTAGCTCGGCGTCGACTCGTACGACTCGAGCTTGCACGCCGCCGGCGCGGCCTGGTCCTCGACCTCCTGCGGCGGCACCTGCGCGAGGATGCGGAAGATGTCGTCCTTCTCCGCCGGCTTGTCGTTGTAGCTCGCCATGTAGATCGTCTGCTGGCACTGGTGCGTCGCCGGGCTGATCCAGGCGTCGAAGTGCTGCATCCGGTCGCGCGCAGGTCATCTTGCGGCCCTCGAGCTTCTTGATCACCGCGATGTTGTTCGTCGAGCCCGCCTCCTCCACGCAGCGCAGCAGCTCGCGCGTCGCCACGTAGCCGTTGTAGTACACGTTCCCCGGCACCTGGATCTGCACGCCCGGGTAGGCCTTCTGGTACGCGGCGACGAACTCCTTCACGCCCGGCAGATCGAACCGGTAGTACCACGTGGTCCCGAACACCCCGAAGATCGCGTCCGGCCCGAGGCCGTAGACGTCCGGCCAGTCCTGCTGGTTGTTGATCCACGCCGGCTTCTGGTTCATCTTGAGCTGCACCACCTGCTGGCGCAGCGCCTTGATGTCGTCGCCGCCGACCGCGGTCGCCACGACGTCGGGCTTGATCTGCTGGACCTTCAGCAGATAGGAGGCGAAGTCGCGGGTGTTTTGCGGCACCAGCAGCTCGTCGACGATCTTGCCGCCGTTCGCCTCGACGAGCGTCCGCGTCGCTTTCGAGGTGTTGTGGCCCCACACGTAGTCGTTGGTGAGCAGCAGCCAGCGATTGCCGTTCACCTTCATCGCGTTTTTGACGATCGCGTGCGCAAAGTTGGTGCCGTTGCCGTCCCACACGAACTTCACCCGGTGGCAGTCCTTGCCGGACTCGGTCGGCGACGACGAGTTGGTGTTGAGGTAGACGCAGCCGTACTTCTGCGCCACCTGGCTGATCGCGTTCGCGACGCCGGAGTGCACCGCGCCGATCAGGAACGCCGCTTCGTTGCGGGTGATCATCCGCTCGGCGACTCTCGAGCCGGTGGCCGGCGTCGTCTCGGTGTCGATGTGCAGCGCCTCGATCTGGCGGCCGAGCACGCCGCCCTTCGCGTTGAACTCCTTGATGGCCATCATCGCGCCGAGCCGCTCTTCGTTGCCGCTCGCAGCGTACTGGCCGCTGGCGTCCATCGTGAGCCCGATGACGAGCGGCTTCTTCTGCGCTGCCTGCGACCACGCGTGGCTGTGCTTCCACGGCCCGAAGAACGGCGCCGCGCCCCACGCGCCCGCGGTGGCCGCAGCCATCGCCGAGGCCTTCAGGATCTTGCGGCGCGTCTCGCTCACTTGCTGTCTCTTGACTCGATCGTTCATGACACCCTCCTCCGGGTCTACCGCTTGATGATCTGGAAACCGTTCAGCTTCTCGTGCGCTTCGATGAGCGAAGGCACGTACTGGTCGCCGAAGCCGAGCTGGACCGCGGCGAGCAGCGTCGCGTGCACCGTGTCGGCAATCGGGGTCGCCACCGGGGCCGTCTCGGTCATGTGGGTGTAGTAGCGAAGGTCCTTCCGCGCGTTGTCGAGCGCGAAGAGGAGACCGGTGAAATCGCCCTGCAAGGCCTTCGGCACCAGCATCTGGAACATGTTGGAGTTCGCACCCCCCGCCGAGATCAACTTGTAGAGCACCTCGAGGTCGACACCGACCTTCGCGGCGGCGGCGAGTGCCTCCGCGATGAGGCACGCGTTCCCGAGCGCGAGAAAATTGTTGACCAGCTTGATCTTGTGCCCCGCGCCGGGCGGTCCGGCGTGGATGACGTTCTCGGCGAAGCACTCGAGCACCGGCGCGAGCTTCGCGAACACCTCGGGGCTCGCGCCGACCATCGTGTTGAGCTTGCCGGCCTCGGCCTCGCGCGGCGTGCGCGCGAGCGGCGCATCGACGAACTCGACCCCTTTGCGCGCGAAGTCCGCGCGGATCCGCAAGGTCGAGTCGGGCTCCGCCGTCGAGCAGTCCACAACCATGGTCCCCCTCCGGCACGAGGCAAGCAGCCCACCGTCGCCGTAGACGTTCGCCTCGACCTGCGGCGTCCCCGTCACGCAGACGAAAACGATATCGGCGCCTTCCGCGAGCGCGTTGATCGATTTGGCCTCCTTCGCGCCGGCGTCGAGGAGGTCCTGGATGTTCGACCGGTTGCGATGCACGAGGAACGTCAGCGGGTGACCTTTGGTCACCAGGTTCTTCGCCATGCCGTGCCCCATGAGGCCCAGGCCGATAAAGCCGATCCGCTCTGTCATGTCGTCTCCGTTGCCGAGTGAACCCTGGTGCCGCGTGCGTTCGTCCGCGCCCGCTGCCACATTCCGATGAGGCGCGCATACCGCTCCGCGACCTCTTCGACCACCTCGTCGTCCGAGGCGTCGCCCGCGAACCATGCGCCGGCGGGTGCGGCGAAGATCGACCGGCCGACCGCGAAACCCTTGCAGATCCCGAACTGCGCGGCGACCTCGAAGCTCGCGCGAAGCGTCGCTTCGTCTGCCTCGAGCCCGAGCATCACCACGCCGCGACAGTGGCGGTCGTTCCGCTCGATCACTGCCGTCGTCTCTGCCCAGGCGCGCATATCCGCCGCCGGCGGCAACTTCCACCAGTCGGGACGGATGCCGGCTTCGTAAAGCTGCGCGAGCGAGCGGGCGGTCGTGGAAGCGTCGGCCGGCAGCTCGCGCGGCGGAAGGACTTCGACCAGCAGCTCGCGACGCGTCGCCTCGCACGCCACCTGGAGGGCGAGCAGCCGCGCCGTCTGGGCCCCGCGCAGGTCCGGCGGGTCGTCGGGGTGATGGAACACGAGGCACTTCGCGACGTGCTCGCCCGGCCACGCGCGGAGCGTGAGCGCCACGCTGTCGCCCGCCTCGAACGCGAGCGGTCGCGACCCCGGCGCCTCGACCGGTCGCGCGATCCAGAGCCCCCGCCCGGTGAGCGCGGGGAGCACGTCCCCGCCGTAGCGGTCGTCGAGAATGACGCCGGCGCCCGGCGTCTCCCCCGCGCCCCGTACGGCACCCTCGGCGACGAGCCGCTTGAAATCGCGGATCCGCTTGCGCGGCGCGCCATGCTCGTCGGCGATCGCCTCCAGCTGGACCCGATGGTCGAAGGCGAGCACCGCGAGCGACGGCCAGCGCTTCGTCCGCGTGGTGACGCGATGCAGGCGCTCGAGCTCGCTGTCCTCGCGGAGGCGCGCCGTAGCGGCCCCGTGCGCGAGGAAATGCGCCAGCTCTTCCCAGCTCGGGATGGCCGGCGCGCAGCCGTGGCGCGACACGACGAGCGCGCCGCACGCGTTGCCATACGCGGCGCACTGCTCGAGTGGCTCGTCGCGCAGCCAGCCGCGGAGGAAGCCCGCCATGAACGCGTCGCCCGCGCCCAGGATGTTGTAGACCTCGACCGGGAAGCCGGGCCCGACGACGCCCTGTTCGAGCGCATCGGGGATCGCCCCGGGGAACACCACGCAACCCATGGCCCCGAGCTTCACGACCAGCGTTGCCGTGGTCAGCGTGCGCAACGTGCGCAGCGCGGCGAGCGTGTCGGTCGCGCCGCCGGCGATGTGGATCTCCTCCGCGGTGCCGACGATCAGATCGCACTCGGCGACGACCGTCTGCAGATGCGCGCTTACCCGGTCGGACGCGACGAAGCGTTGCTCGCCGAGGCCGAGCCCGGTGAGCCCCCATAGCACCGGGCGGTAGTCGATGTCGAGCACGACCCGCGTCCCCGCTTCGCGCGCGTACCGCATCGCGGTGCGGCAGGTGTCGTAGGTGTGCTGCGTCGAGAGATGCGTCCCGGAGATGAGCAGCGCCTTCGACGAGGCGATGAATGGCCGGTCGAAATCCCCGGGCGAGATCGCCATGTCGGCGCAGTTCTCGCGGTAGAAGACGAGCGGGAACGTATCCCGGTCGCGGATGCCGAGGAACACGAGCGCGGTCAGCCGCCGCGGATCGGTCACCACATGGCTGACGTCGACCCCTTCAGCGGCGAGGGTTTCGCGCACGAAGCGGCCGTTGTGCTCGTCGCCGACACGAGTGAGCATGGCCGGCCGCAGACCCAGCCGCGCACAGCCGACCGCGGTGTTCGCCGGCGATCCGCCTAGATACTTGGCGAAGCTCAGCATGTCCTCGAGGCGGCCGCCCGTCTGCTCGCCGTATAGGTCCACCGCTGCGCGCCCGACGCAGATGACGTCGAACGCGCGCCCGCCGCTCACGCCGCCCTCCGCGACGCGCCGTTCCGCTCGGCGAGATGGTGGCCGACGCTCACGACGAGCGACTGCGCGAGACAGAGCGGCTCGACGAGCGAGCGGAACGGCCGGCTCGAGTCGTCGCCCAGCTCGAAGGCCACGGTGGCGGAGCGCACGAGCGGCGACAGCGGGGTGTCGGTGATCGCGATCACCGGGACCCCGCGGCCGCGGCACTCTTGCGCGATCTCGACGGTCTCGAGGGTGTAGTTGCGGAAGCTGACCGCGATCAGGAGGTCCTTGCGGCCGGCCATGCGCGAGAACTCGCGGTTCATCCCGCCTGCGCCGTCCAGGAGCTGCGTGCGGATCTCGAGTTGCCCGAGCGCGTAGGCGAGGTAAGCGGCGACCGGGAACGAGCGCCGGAGCCCGATGACGTGGGTCGTCTGGGCGCCGGCGAGCAGCCTGACGGCGGCGCGGAGGTCCGCCGGCAAGATCGCCTCCTCCAGCCGCTCGAGGCCGTGGATCGAGTCGGCGACGAAACCGTGGAGCACGTCGGGCGGCGCCGTGCCACCGCCCTTGCCGCGCGCCCTGAGGCCCGCGATGCGCTCGCGATAGGAAACGCCCGAGCGGGCGACGAGATGCGAGCGGAAGAGGCGCTGCATCTCGGAGAACCCGGCGAAGCCCATCGCGTTCGCGAAGCGGATCAGGCTGGACGGCTGCACGCCGAGGGACTCGGCGATCGCGGCGACGGTGCTGAGCGCCAGATTGTGCGGCCGCTCGAGCGCGAACCGGGCGATCGCCTGCAGCTGCTTCGAGAGCCGCGGGTACTCGCGCGAGATCGCGTCTTTCAGCTCTTCGTACGTCGCCGGCCGCGCGGGCATCCCCTGGGCTCCTAGAACAAACGTTCTTGCTTGTTCAAAGAATAGAACGTATATTTCCGTTTGTCCAGAGCGGAGCGGGGAGAGGCGGGTGGCGAGCGCCGCGGAAGAGCTGTTCGTACGGGCCCCGGGCGCCCGGCCGGCGCGGCTCGCGCCGGCCGGGCTCTTCACCTGGCCGATGGCGGCGACCTTCGCCATCCTCGCGACGACGCCGCTCTGGCTCGGCGCGCTCGGCCTGTACCAGTACCTCGCGCTCGAGATCGTCATCTGGATGCTGTTTGCGCTCGGCTACAACCTGCTCCTCGGCCACGCCGGGCTGCCGTCGTTCGGGCACGGCGCGTACTTCGGGGTCGGCGCGTACGGGTTCGGGCTCGCGCAGAAGCTCGTTGCCGCGAACCTCTGGCTCGACCTCGGCGTCGCCGTGCTCGCGGCGGCCCTCGCCGGCGCGATCGTCGCGGCGTTCATCTCGCACCGGCGCGGGATCTACTACGCTCTCCTCACCATCGCCTTCGGCCAGGTGTTCTGGTTCGTCGCGATCAAGTGGCACAGCGTCACCGGCGGGGAGGACGGCCTCCTCAACATCAGGCGGCTGCCCGCCGACTTCGGGTTTGCGAGCCTGAGCCTCGTCTCCAACGAAGCGCTCTTCTACTTCTCGTTCATGGCGTTCGCACTGGTGGTCGTGGCACTGTGGCGACTCGTCCACTCGCCGTTCGGACGCATCCTGCACGCCGTGAAGCAGAACGAGATGCGCGCCGCGTTCGTCGGCCACAACGTCTGGCTCTACAAGTGGCTCGCGTTCGTGATCTCGGCTTCGATCGCCGGGCTCGCCGGGGCCCTCTTCGCGATGGCCCAGCAGTCGGCCTATCCGAACGTGATGAGCCTGCACAACTCCGGTTTCGTGGTGATGATGGTGCTGATCGGCGGCGGGCTGGTCAGCTTCTGGGGGCCGGTGATCGGCGCCGCGTTCTTCATCCTCGCGCGCGACCTCCTCGGCGCGTACACCGAGACCTGGCTCCTCTGGTACGGCCTCGCCTTCATGGCGATGGTGCTGTTCAAGCCCGAGGGCATTGCAGGGATCGCGCAGAGCATCGTTGGACGGCCCCGATGACCCCGCTCTTCGAGGCACGCAAGCTCTCCAAGCGCTTCGGCCACGCCGTCGTGCTGGAAGACGTCAACCTCGCGTTCGCGGCCGGCCGGCTCGCCGGGATCATGGGGCCGAACGGCGCCGGCAAGACCACCTGCTTCAACTGCCTCACCGGCCGCTACCGCCCCGACCGCGGCGAGGTCTGGTTCGCAGGCGAGAACATCACCGGGCTCGCCCCGCGCGAGATCGCCCGCCGCGGCATCGCCCGCTCGTTCCAGGTCATGAATCTCTTCGACGAGACGACCGCGCTCGAGAACGTGCTCGTCGCGCTGCCGGGCCTGAGAGCGCGCGGGTTCGACTTCACGCGCGACGCTGCGCGCGCGACCTCGCTCGTCGACGAGGCGGCATCCGTGCTCGCGCGCGTCGGCCTGCGCGGCAAGGAGCTCGCGCGGGCAAGAAGCCTGTCCTACGGCGAGCGCCGCGCGCTCGAGATCGCGGTCGCGCTGGCAGCGAAGCCGCGACTCCTCTTCCTCGACGAGCCGACCGCAGGCCTGGGCACCGAGGGCACGACCCGGCTCGCCGAGCTCGTGCGCGAGATCCGGCGCGACCTCACGATCGTGATCATCGAGCACGACATGCGGTTCCTGTTCGGGCTCGCGGACGAGATCTCGGTGATCCACTGGGGACAGGTGATCGCGCGCGGCACGCCGGACGAGCTGCGCGCGAACTCGTGGGTGCAGCGGTCGAACCTGGGGGAGCTGGGGTGAGCGCGGTTCCGGCGCCGCTTGTCGCGCCGATGCTCTCGGTCGAGGGCATCAGCGCGTTCTACGGCGAGACGCAGGCGCTCTTCGGCGTCTCGCTCGCGGTCGGCGCCGGCGAAGCCGTGGCGCTGCTCGGGCCAAACGGCGCGGGCAAGACCACCACGCTCCGGGCCATCCTCGGCCTCACGCCCCCGCGGACCGGCACCATCCTGTTCGACGGGCGCGACACGACCCGCCTCGCCACGCACGAGATCGCCCGCGCCGGCGTCGGCTGGGTGCCCGACGACCGGCGCATCTTTCCTTCTCTCACCGTGGCGCGAAACCTCGCGATCGCGCGCAAGCGCTCGCGGTTCCGCGCGTGGAGCGAGCGCGAATGCTGCGGGATCTTCAGCGCGCTCGAGCACCTGCTGCACCGGGAGTGCGAGAACCTCTCCGGCGGGGAGATGCAGATGGTGGCGATCTCGCGCGCCCTGCTCGGCTCGCCGGGTCTCGTGCTGCTCGACGAGCCGACCCAGGGGCTCGCCCCGAAGATCGCGCAGGACGTGATGGGCACGGTGGAACGGCTGAAGCGGGAGGGCATTGCCGTGCTCATCGTCGAGCAGAACGTGGCGAGCGCGCTCGCCGTGGCCGACCGCTGCTACGTCATGGACCGCGGGCGGATCGTGCACGAGGGGCCGGCGCGTGCGCTGCTCGGGGATGACGCGTTGCGCGCGCGCCTGCTCGGGATCTAGGGAACGGCCGGATGCAACCTATGCTGACAGTCGAGGGGCTCCGCAAGCAGTACACCCGCGGGATGCTCAAGCGCGAGATCACGTTCTCGCTCGAAGCCGACTTTCGCATTCCGGGGCCGGCGATCGTCGGCGTGATGGGACCGAACGGCTCCGGAAAGACGACGCTCTTCGAGCTGATCACCGGCTCCAACCTGCCGTCCGCCGGGCGGGTGCGCATCGACGGGCGCGACATTCATCGCGTGCGCTACCGGGAGCGCGATCGTCTCGCGATCCACTACCACCAGTCCTACCAGGTGCGGGCCTTCAAGCGGACCGTGCCGAGCTTCATGCTCGAGCCCGCGGCGAGCGACTATCCGCTCGTGCACCTCTTCGACGAGCCGCAATTCAACACGCAGGATGGCTATATCGGGTTCATGCTGGATTTCTTCCGCCGGCTCCGGCGGGAGGGGCGGCTCGTGTTTCTGTGCCTGCATCCGACTGCTGCCTTCCACCTCGACATCCTGCGTGAGACGTGCGAGCGGTTCATCTTCGTGAACCGCGGCCGGCTTGCCCACGCGCCTGGCTGGGCCGAGCTGATGCAACTCGAGGCGGCGCGGAGTTACCTCGGCGCGCTGCCGCTGGACTGAATCAGCTCGCGCACTGAGGTCGACGTGAGACGCACGCCGCACCATTCGTGCGCCACCTGGGACCGTGACCGGGACACGCGCGTCCCCCCGAGCGAGCATGCCCCGCGCGGCTAGCCTCGGATCGCTTCGTCGGCCGGAAAGTAAGGCGCATTGACGGCCGCGGCAACTTCCGGGTGCGTCACCTGGCCGCACGCGACGTTGAGGCCATTCCTGAGATGCGGGTCGTCGGTGAGGGCGCGCTTCCAGCCCTTGCGGGCGAGCGCAGCAACGAACGGTAGCGTGGCGTTGTTCAGCGCGTAGGTCGACGTGCGCGGCACCGCGCCCGGCATGTTGGTAACGCAGTAGTGCACCACGCCGTCGACCACGTAGGTCGGGTCGGCGTGCGTGGTCGGACGCGAGGTCTCGAAGCAGCCGCCCTGGTCGATCGCGATGTCGACGACCACCGCACCCTGCTTCATGTCCTTGACCAGCCGGCGCGTCACCAGCTTCGGCGTCGCGGCGCCCGGAACCAACACCGCGCCGATCACGAGGTCGGCCGAGAGCACGTTCTGCTCGACCGCATCGCGGCTCGAGTACACCGTGACGACCCGTGCGGCGAACTCCCGTTCTATGTTCCTGAGGACCTCGACCGATCGATCGAGGGCGTACACGCGAGCGCCGACGCCGACCGCCAACCGGATCGCGCTAGCCCCCGCTACGCCCGCACCGAGCACGGTGATCTTCGCCGGCGGCACGCCGGGCACGCCGCCGAGCAGGATCCCCATGCCGCCGCGTTCCTTCTCGAGGCAGCTCGCGCCTACCTGCACCGACATGCGTCCGGCGACTTCCGACATCGGCGCGAGGAGCGGCAGCCCCCCGCGCGCGCTGGTGACCGTCTCGTAGGCGATGCACACCGCCCCGGATGCGACCAGATCATTCGTCTGCTCGGGATCCGGCGCAAGGTGCAGGTACGTGAAGAGGACCTGCTTCTCCGTGAGTCTCTTCCGCTCCTGCGGTTGCGGCTCCTTCACCTTGACGACCAGCTCGGCCGCCCAGGGATCTGCGATTCGAGCACCGGCCCGCTCGTACGCGGCGTCGGCGGCGCTGATGCCGGCGCCGGCGTCGGATTCGACGATCACCTCGTGCCCTTGCGCCGCGAGTTCGCGCACGGAGGTCGGGGTGAGGCCAACGCGGTACTCGTGGGGCTTGACCTCCTTCGGGACGCCGATGATCACAGGACTCTCACCTTGCCGTCACCGACCGGATCTTGCCTTCGCGTAGAGGTCGCGGAAGGTGCCGCCCCGCGGCGCTGGAAAGTCGCGCTCGCGCGTCCAACCCGACCCGAGCGGAAGCCGGTGGATCCAGCCCGAGCGGCCGCCGAGGACATGCAGGAACCACGCCGCCCAGCGCGTCGCGAGCCCGTACAACCGCGGCCGCTGCGCCACCCAGGCCCAGACACGCAACCCGAGGATCTCGCCCTTGGGCCGCAGGCGCTGCTCGACCTGCTTCTCGCGGAGCTTGCGCAGGAGCTCCGGCAGCGGAATCCGCACCGGGCACACGACGCCGCACTGGTTGCAGAGCGTCGCCGCGTGCGGGAGATCGAGCGCGTTCTCCAGCCCGACGTACGACGGCGTGAGCACCGCACCCATCGGCCCGGGGTAGACCCAGCCGTAGGCGTGCCCGCCGACCGTGCGGTACACGGGGCAATGGTTCATGCACGCGCCGCAGCGGATGCACCGGAGCATCTCCTGCAGGTCGCCGCCGACGAGGTTCGTGCGGCCGGCGTCCACGAGGATGAAGTACATGTGCGTCGGCCCGTCGCGATCGCCCGGCTGGCGCGGTCCCGTGAACAGGCTGACGTAGTTCGAGATCGGCTGGCCGGTCGCCGACCGCGTGAGGAGGCGCAGCAGCGTTGCGAAATCCTCGAGCGTCGGGATCACCTTCTCGATGCCGGTGATGCACACGTGCACCCGCGGCAACGTCGTCACCATCCGGCCGTTGCCCTCGTTGGTCACGACGACGCCGGAGCCCGACTCGGCGATCAGGAAGTTGCCGCCGGAGATGCCGAGGTCCGCGGACACGAAGTGGCCGCGCAGCACGGCCCGCGCCTCGCGCGTCATCTCGCCGATGTCGCTCTTGCGCGGCTGCCGGTGGTGCCGCGCGAAGAGGTCGGCGACCTCGTCCTTCGACTTGTGCACAGCCGGCGCGATGATGTGCGACGGCGGCTCGCCGGCGAGCTGGATGATGTACTCGCCGAGGTCGGTCTCCACCGGCTCCACGCCGCCCGCTACGAGCGCATCGTTCAGCCCCGCCTCCTCGGACACCATCGATTTCGACTTGATCGCCTTCTTCAGGTCGTGGCGGCGGCAGATTTCGAGCACCAGCTCACACGCGTCGGCACCGGTCTCGGCGAAGAGGACGGTCGCGCCGCGCCGGGTAGCCTCGCGCTCGAAGCGCTCGATGTACGCGTCCAGCGTTTCGAGCGCGCGATCCCTGATCGCGGCCCCGGCGGTGCGCAGGCGCTCGAACTCCGCCGGCCCGTACGCCTCGACCGCTTTCGCTCGGCTGAGCGCGAAGCCGCTCGCCCCGAACTTCCGCAGGTTGGCCTGCAGCACGCCGTCGGCGAGTGCGCCGGCGGTGCGGCGCTTGAAAAGCATCGACTGGACGTGCATCAGGTGCTCTCAGTTGAAGCGGCGCCGGCGAGCACTTCGGCGACGTGCAGCACCTTGACGGTCTCGTTGCCGCGGCGGCGCAGCCGGCCCTCGATGTTCAGCATGCAGCCGAGATCGCCGAGAACCACCGCGTCGGCTCCCGTCGCTTCGATCGCCTCGCACTTGCGGTCGGCGATCGCGGCCGACACGTCGCCGAACTTGATCGCGAACGTGCCCCCGAACCCGCAGCACTGCTCGCACTCGTCCATCTCCCTGAGGGCGAGGCCGGGCACGCGCCCGAGCAGCGCGCGCGGCTGGTGCTTGATGCCGAGCTCGCGCAGCCCCGAGCACGAGTCATGATAGGTGATCGTGCCCGCGAAACGGCCGGGAACGGCCGCGAGCCCGGCCACGTTGACCAGGAAATCGGTGAGCTCGTAGACCCGCGCGCAGAGGCGTTCCACGCGGCCGCGCATGTAGGCGTCGTCCGGGAAGAGGTCGGGGTAGTGCGTCCTGATCATCCCCGCGCACGAGCCGGACGGCGCGACCACATAGTCGCAAGGTTCGAACTCGTCGAGTAGCTTCTGAGCGAGCGCGCGTGCCGGCTCGCGGTCGCCCGAGTTGTAGCCCGGTTGGCCGCAGCAGGTCTGTGTCCGCGGAACGACGACCTCGCACCCGGCGGCCTCGAGCAGCTTGATCGCCGCAAACCCGATACCCGGGCGCATGAGGTCGACGAGGCAGGTAACGAAGAGGCCTACGCGCATGTCGTTGTTGGAGTCGGCGGGGGGCGCGCGAAGAGCGTATCACAAGCACTCCGCCCTATCCTTCCGGATGGCGAGGTAGAATTTCGCGGGGCGGGCAAGCGCGCACTCGAGCGCATGAGCGAGAAGGAATCCAAGAACTCGATCCAGGTCATCCAGCGGATGATGCGTCTGCTCGACGTGCTGGCCGAATCGCCCGACGCGGTGAGCCTGAAGCACCTGTCAGGGCGGGCAGGCCTCCATCCCTCCACCGCCCACCGCATCCTGACTGCGCTCGTGCGCGACCGCATGGTCGAGCGGGTGGATCAGGGCACCTACCGGCTCGGCATGAGGCTGCTCGAGCTGGGAAACCTCGTGAAGTCCCGGATCAGCGTGCGCGAGCATGCGTTGCCGTTCATGCGCGAGCTGCACGCGGCGACCGGCGAGGCGGTCAACCTCTCCGTCCGCCGCGACGACGAGATCGTCTATATCGAGCGCACCTCGAGCGGCCGGTCGCTGATGCGGGTCGTGAACATCATCGGCGCCCGCGCCCCCCTGCACATCACCGCGGTCGGCAAGCTGTTTCTGCTGGAGGACGGTGCCGACGGCGTGAGGATTTACGCCGAACGCACCGGGCTGCCGGCGTTCACCAAGAACACGATCCACGCGCTGCCCGCGCTCGAGAAGGAGCTCGACCGCGTCCGCCGGCAAGGCTACGCGATCGACAACGAGGAGGCGGAGCTCGGCGTGCGCTGCATCGGCGCCGGCATACGCGACGACACCGGAGGCCTGGTCGCCGGGTTGTCGGTCTCCTCGCCCGCCGAGCGGATGAAGCCCGCATGGTCGGCGATGGTCAAGGACACGGCCGAGAAGATTTCGCGTGCGCTCGGGCACCGCGGACAAGCGGCTTAGGGGTGTCGCGGACGAGCCGCGCATGGCGCCCGAGGGCTACCCGATGGTCCGCGACAGCGGCGCCAGATGGCGTACCTGAACGATCCGCGCGTCCTCTTCGCCGCGGAGCGTACGCTGCTCGCCTGGGTGCGCACGGCGATCGCGCTGATGGGACTCGGGTTCGTGGTCGCCAAGTTCGGGCTGTATCTGCATCTCATCGCCGGACACGAGCCCTCGCCGCCGCACGAGCTCTTCGCCCTGGCGACCGGCGTCGCGATGGTGCTCGTCGGCGCGGTGACCTGCGTGCTCGCGGCAGCGCAGTTCCGCCGCCTCCTGGCGGAGCTAGGTCCCGGCGAGATCCCGCGCGGCTACCGGACGGGTATCGCGACCGTGTCGGCGTACGCCCTCGCGGGGCTCGGCATGCTGGTGGCGGCGTATCTCGTGACGTCCTAGACCGCCATCATCGCGTGCACGGCGAAGCGGTTCGCCGGATCGGTCCAGACCGCCTCGGCGTGGAACCGCGCGCCGCCGGCGAGGCGCCGGAACTCCTCGATCGTGTACTTGCAGGAGATCTCGGTGTGGATCGTCTCGCCGGGTTTGAAGTCGAACCGCCGGCCGGCGACGTGCACACGCTGCTGACGCAGGCTCTCGAGGTGCATCTCGACCCTCCCGCGGCCCTCGTCGTAGAACGCGCGGTGCCGGAAGCGCTCCAGCCGGAAGTCGGCGCCGAGCTCGCGGTTGATGCGCTCGAGCAGGTTCAGGTTGAACTGCGCGGTGATGCCCTGCGAATCGTCGTAGGCGGCGTCGAGCGTAGCCTTGTCCTTCTTCAAGTCGACCCCGATCACCAGCATACCCCCGGTGCCGACGGTCTCGCGCACGCTCGCGAGGAAACGGGCGGCTTCTTCCGGGGTGAAATTGCCGATCGTCGAGCCCGGGAAGTAGACCACCTTGCGCCTGATCGGCACGCCCAGGAACTCCGGCAGCTTGAGCGGGCGGACGAAGTCGGCGACGACGGCATTGATGTTCAGCCACGGAAAACGCCGCGCGAGATCCGTGCATGCGTTCCGGAGCGCGTCCTCGGCGATCTCGACCGGCACATAGAGAGAGGGCTCGAGGCGATCGATCATGAGCCGGGTCTTAACGCTCGCGCCCGAGCCGAATTCGACGAGTTGGGTTTCGGGCCCGAGGAGCCGCGCGATCTCGTCGACGTGCCGCGCCATGATCGCCATTTCGGTGCGCGTCGGGTAATACTCGGGCAGCTCGCAGATCGCCTCGAAGAGCTTCGACCCGCGTTCGTCGTAGAAGTACTTCGGGGGAACCGCCTTCTGCGGCTGGGCGAGCCCGGCGAGCACGTCGTCGCGGAACGACGGGCCCTCGCCGAGGAAGTCGTAGTAGCGGACGACACCCGCGCCCGATCGTCGCGGGGTCGTCACGGCCGGATCACTTTGCGGCGGGAGGCTTGAGCTCTACGCGCACGCGGCCGGCCGGCGTGCGGTGGGACCTGACTGCGGCGGGCGTCTTCTGCCGAGCGGACGGCTTCACGGCAGCAGCCGGCGGGGTGAAGCCCGGCTCGAGCCACTGGCGGATCCGGTTTGCGTCGCCGATCCGCGTGTACTTCCCGACCGAGTCGAGCAGCACGATGATCAGCGACCGGGTCGCGACCTTCACCTGCATGACCAGACACCGGCCTGCGGCGTTGATGAAGCCGGTCTTGGAGAGCCCGATCTCCCAGCTCCCGCCGCGCACCAGACCGTTCGTGTTCACGAACGCCACGCGTCGGCCGCGGATCGTGTAGTCCGCGTTCGGCATGGTGGAGTACTCGGCGATCAGCGGGTAGCCCTTCGCGGCCCGGACGAGCTTCGCGAGGTCGCCCGCGCTCGACACGTTCTCGCTCGAGAGCCCGGTCGGCTCGACGAATCTCGAGTCGGCCATCTCCAGCTCGTGGGCCTTCGCGTTCATCGCGTTGACGAACGCATCGATGCCGCCCGGATAGGCGCGCCCGAGGGCCGCAGCCGCGCGGTTTTCCGAGGCCATCAGGGCGAGTTGCAGTAACTCGGCGCGCGTGAGGGTCGCTCCGACCGCGAGCCTCGCCCGGCGCTTGGCCTGACCCGCCTCCGCGTCCTCCGCGGTTACGGTGATCGACTCGTCGAGGCGCAACCCCGCGTCGAGCGTCACCATCGCAGTCATGATCTTGGTGATCGAGGCGATCGGGACGACCGCGCTCTCGTTCTTCCCGTAGAGGATCTCGCCAGTCTCCTCGTCCACGATCAGCGCGGCCGACGACTTGAGATCCGGCACCTCGGCCGCTTGCGCCGAGAGGATGGCCCCGGCGCAGCCAACGACGGCAACGAACGCCATCAAGCGTGACAGTTTCTTCATACCCCCGCTCCCCCGTCCAGGCCGGCGAGCGATGCCGCTCGTACCCGGCCGCCTCCCGGCACGCGAACGTGCGCACCGGACAGCCCCCTTTATGACCGCGCACCGCCGTTTCGAAGCGGCGAAAGGCGACCGGAGCACCGATTCTCCGGACCCCTTGCCACCCGGTGCGGGAAAACGCTCGGAAGTCTAACGGGGCTTGCCCCGGATAGGCAAGCAATAAGAAGGGGATACGTTGGAAACTTGACAACATTGTGAAGAATGGTCACACCCGGCAGCACGTTCGCTACGGCGGGCCCACCGGGCAACCCGTCCCCACCGACGCGGATGGTGCCATGGCGGAGCCCGGCCGGTCCGGAAACCCGTCAGGCGGCCGCCGCGACCGCGTCCTCCGCCGCCTCTTCCTGCTGCTGCAAGGCCCACATCTGCGCGTAGGCCCCGCCCGCCTCCAGGAGTTGGCGGTGGGTGCCCCGCTCCACGATCCGGCCATGATCCATCACCAGGATCTGGTCGGCGTCCATCACCGTCGACAGGCGATGGGCGATGACGAGCGTGGTCCGCCCTTGGGCGATCCGGTCGAGCTCGGCCTGTATCGCCTTCTCCGATTTCGAATCGAGCGCGCTGGTCGCCTCGTCGAAGATCAGGATCCGGGGGTTCTTGAGGATCGCCCGCGCGATCGCGACACGCTGCTTCTCGCCGCCGGAGAGCTTGAGCCCACGCTCGCCGACGCGCGTGGCGTACTTGTCCGGCAGGGTCGCGATGAAGTCGTGGATATCCGCCGAGCGCGCCGCCTCGGTCACCTGGTCGTCGGTCGCGTCCGGCCGGCCGTAGTGGATGTTATAGCGGATGTCGTCGTTGAAGAGCACCGTGTCCTGCGGGACGATGCCGATCGCGCCGCGCAGGCTCGCCTGCTTGACGTCGCGGATGTCGACGCCGTTCACCGTGATGCGCCCGCCCGTCGCGTCGTAGAAGCGGTAGAGCAGGCGCGCCAGCGTCGACTTCCCCGACCCGGAGTGCCCGACGACTGCGACCTTCGTCCCGGCCGGGATCTCGAAGCCCACGTCGAACAGGATCTGCCGGTTGGGCTCGTACGAGAAGTCGACCCGCTCGAAGCGGATCGTGGCCGGCCCCTCGGGCAGCGGGACGGCATCGGGCCGGTCGGCGATCTCGCGGTTCTCCTCGAGCAGGCGGAACATCCGGTCCATGTCGACGAGCGACTGCTTGATCTCGCGGTAGACCATGCCGAGGAAGTTGAGCGGGATGTAGAGCTGGATCAGCAGCGCGTTCACCAGCACGAGATCGCCGAGGGTGAGCGTCCTCGCCGCAACGCCCTCGGCCGCCAGGATCATGAGGAGCGTCACGGCGATCGCGATGATCAGGCTCTGGCCGATGTTGAGCAGCCCGAGCGAGGCCTCGCTCTTCACCGCCGCCGACTCGTAGTGCCGCAGGTTCTCGTCGTAGCGCCGCGCCTCGTACTCCTCGTTGCCGAAGTACTTGACCGTCTCGTAATTGAGCAGCGAGTCGATCGCCCGGGTGTTCGCCTTCGAGTCGAGCTCGTTCGCGTTGCGGCGGATCTCGATGCGCCACTCGCTCACCAGGATCGTAAAGGTGATGTAGACGGCGACTGCGCCGAACGTGATCCCAGCGAAGCGCCAGTCGAACTTCGCGAGCAGCACCGCGGCCACCAGGCCGAACTCGAGGATGACCGGGATGATCGAGAACAGCATGTACGACAGCAGCGTCGAGATGCCACGCGTCCCGCGCTCGATGTCGCGCGACACGCCGCCCGTCTGGCGCCCGAGGTGGAAGCGCAGGCTGAGGCTGTGCAGGTGCCGGAACACCTCGAGTGCGACGCGCCGCACCGCGCGCTGGGCGACCCGGACGAAAACCACGTCGCGCAGCTCGGCGAAGAGCGTCGTCGAGAACCGGAGGAGGCCGTAGGCGGCGAGCAGCGCGAACGGCACCGCCAGAACCGCCGTCTGCGGGTCGAGCGAGTCGACGACCTCCTTCAGGACGAGGGGGACCGCGACGTTCGCGAGCTTCGCCGTGACCAGGAGCGCGAGCGCGATCAGCACCCGCCACTTGAACTCCCAGAGGTACGGCAGGAGCGTCCGCGCCGCCCGCCATTCGCTTTGCCGCCTGCGACCACGGGCGGCCCGATCGTCGGCGGTCAGGGGCAGGGCAGCGGCATCGTGACGGCGCAAAGCGGTGACTCCGGCGGATAGAGGGTGAATTCTAAGCTTGAGGCCACGCGCGCCTAAAGCAAGCGCCGCCAAGGGGTTAGCGGCCGCGGCAAGCGGGGCCGGCAGGCATTCGCTTGGAGGCGCGGCTTGACAGCGGCATGTTCGGGGCTACTATTCAAACGTCCGTTTGAAACCTTCGTTCGATGCCAGCCGCCGATTCCCGTGCCCGCCAGGCCACCCGCGAGCGGATCCTCGCCGCGGCGGAGCGCCTCTTCTTCGACCACGGCTACGACGGCACGTCGAGCCGGATGATCACCGCGGCTGCGCGGGTGAACCTGGCTGCGGTCAACTACCATTTCGGCGGCAAGGAAGGGCTCTTCCAGGCGATGCTCGCCCGGCGGCTCGACGCGCTGCACGAGGAGCGCCTTGCTCTCCTCGAAGCCGACCTGCAGTCGGCGTGCGGCAAGCCGCTGGCGTGCGAGCGCATCCTTGCGGCCCTCTTCATTCCCGCGCTCGGTCTCGCCCGCGACACGAAGCGCGGCGGGGCCGATTTCCTGCGGCTTCTCGGCCGCGCGTACGTGGATCCGTCGCCGGCGTTGCGGGCGTTCCTATCGGAGCGCTACGCACCGTCGATCGCCCGCTTCAAGGACGCCTTTGCGCAGGCGCTGCCGCACATCGCGACGCGCGAGCTCGCGTGGCGGCTGCACTTCATGATGGGGGCGCTCGCGTACACCCTCGCCGGCACCGATGCCTGGAAGCTGATCGCGGCGCTCAATCCGACGGAGACGGCCAACGACCAGCTGCTGCTGCGGCGCCTCGCGCCGTTCCTGATTGCCGGACTCAAGGCGCCGCTGCCAGACCTCGCGCGCCATGATCCAGTCATCGCCCTGGCGCGGCGCCGTCGGGGACGGACTACGACGAACAAGCCGGGGACATCGGCGGTCATACCTGCAAGGCCCGCTCGACGCGCGGCGTAGACTCCGGAAGGACAAGCCCATGATTTGGTACTGGCTACTCGCTCCGCTTGCGGCGGTCGCCGCGATCCTCGCAGTCCCGCCCCTCAGGCGTGCGCTCGTGAGCGATCGCGTGCTTGCGGGGTTCCGCAAGGCGATGCCGCCGATGTCGCAGACCGAGGCCGATGCGATCCACGCGGGCACGGTATGGTGGGACGGCGATCTCTTCTCCGGCAAGCCCGACTGGTCGAAGCTGCTCGCGTTCCCGAAGCCGGCGCTCTCCGCCGAGGAGCAGGCGTTCCTCGACGGCGAGACCGAGGAGCTCTGCCGCATCGCGAACGACTGGGACACCTACGCGCTCGCGGACTTGCCGCCGCACGTCTGGCAGTACATCAAGGACAAGGGCTTCCTCGGGATGATCATCCCCAAGGCCTACGGTGGGAAAGGCTTCTCGGCGTACGCGCACTCGCAGGTGATCACCAAACTATCGACGCGCTGTAGCGCGGCCGCAGTGTCGGTGATGGTCCCGAACTCGCTCGGGCCGGCGGAGCTCCTGCTTCACTACGGCACCGAGGAGCAGAAACGTCATTATCTGCCGCGTCTCGCGAAGGGCCTCGAGATCCCGTGCTTCGCGCTCACCAACCCGCACGCCGGCTCGGACGCGGCCGCAATTCCCGATCGCGCCGTCGTGTGCAAGGGCATGTGGGAAGGCCGCGAGGTCCTTGGGATGCGAGTGACCTGGGAGAAGCGCTATATCACGCTCGGACCGGTCGCAACGCTGCTCGGCCTCGCGTTCCGCCTCGACGACCCCGATCGTTTGCTCGGCGGCAACGCCGACATCGGGATCACGTGCGCGCTCGTACCGACCGCTGCGCCGGGCGTGCACATCGGCCGGCGGCACTTTCCGCTCAACGCCGTGTTCCAGAACGGGCCGAACTCGGGGAGGGATGTCTTCATGCCGCTCGACTGGATCATCGGCGGGCCGAAGATGGCGGGCCAGGGTTGGCGGATGCTGATGGAATGCCTGGCCGCCGGCCGCTCGATCTCGCTCCCGTCCTCCAACGTGGGCATGTCGAAGCTCGCCGTCCGCGCGACCGGCGCGTACGCGCGCGTGCGCACCCAGTTCCGCACGCCGATCGGGAAGTTCGAGGGCATCGAGGAAGCGCTCACCCGCATGGGCGGAAATCTCTACATGATGGACGCCGCCCGGATGATGACCGCGGTCGCGATCGACCTCGGCGAGAAGCCGTCGGTGATCTCCGGCATCGTCAAGTACCACATCACCGAGCGCAACCGGCGCGTCGTCAACGATGCGATGGACATCCAGGGCGGCAAGGGGATCTGCCTCGGGCCCAGCAACTTCATGGGCCGCGCCTATCAGCAGATCCCGGTCTCGATCACCGTCGAGGGCGCGAACATCCTGACGCGCAGCCTCATCATCTTCGGCCAGGGGGCGATCCGCTGCCATCCCTACGTGCTGAAGGAGATGCAGGCGACGCGCGAGGCGGACCGCGAAAAGGCGTCGCGTGACTTCGATCGCGCACTGCGGGGTCACATCCGATTCACGCTCGCCAACGCGGCGCGATCGCTGATGACGGGGCTCACCGGCTCGCACTGGGTGAGGGTGCCGCCGGGCGCCGCGCCCGAGAACCGGCGCTACCTCCAGCAGCTCACGCGGTTCTCCGCGATGTTCGCGTTCCTCTCGGACGTGTCGATGCTCGTGCTCGGCGGCGGCCTGAAGCGGCGGGAGAAGCTGTCCGCACGGCTCGGCGACATCCTGTCGCTCATGTACCTCGTGTCGGCGACCCTGAAGCGCTACGAGGACGAGGGCCGCCAGCGCGCCGACAAGCCCCTGGTCGACTGGGCGGTGTGGGATGCGATGTTCCGCGCGCAGAACGCGTTCGAAGGCGTGATCTCGAACTATCCGAGCCGGGTGGTCGCGTGGCTGCTGCGGCAGATCCTCTTCCCGTTAGGCCGGCCGTACGTCGTGCCGTCCGACAAACTCGGCCACGACGTCGCGCGGGTCCTCATCGAGCCCTCCGCGACCCGCGACCGGCTCACCGCCGGCATGTACCTGCCCAGAGGCGAAGCCGACGTCATCGGCAAGCTCGAGGCCGCGCTCGAGGCGACGATCGCCGCCGAACCGGTCGAGCGGAAGCTCCACCATGCGCGGGATGCCGGGCGAATCGCCGGCGAGGATCTCGGCCGGGCAGCGGTTGCCGCGGGTGTCATCGGCGCCGACGATCACGCCGTGCTCACCCGCGCCGCACGGCTGCGCGACGAGGTGATCCGGGTCGACGATTTCCCGCCCGACCTGTCGCTCGCGGGCGAAACGCGGCCGGCCGCGCAGCGGGCCGTGGCCTGAGGCGCGACGCCGGCATGAGAGCGATCTCCCGTCCAGTCCTGTGCGCGGCCCTTGCCGGCTTGCTCGCCGGATGCGCCGGCCATCTCGAGGAGTACGAAACGGGACCGATCGCGGAGCAGCAGTTCCCGCTAGAGACGGACGCCTCGCCCGAATGCATCTCGGCGGCGAAGCGCGCGACCCGGTTCTGCATCGGGCGCAAGAGCATGATGGACATGGACGCGCACGCCGATTGCAACGATGCGCGCTGGGACTACCGGCGCTACTGCAACTAGGAGCTCGAGTGGTGAAACGTGCAACGTACGTCATCGACGGGGTCCGGACGCCATTCCTCAAGGCGCGCAACAAGCCCGGACCGTTCGCGGCGAGCGATCTCGCGACCGCTGCGGGCCGCGCCGTGCTCAACCGCCAGCCGTTCGAGCCCGCGGTGCTCGACGAGGTGATCCTCGGCTGCGCCGCGCCGTCGGTCGACGAGGTCAACATCGGCCGCGTGACTGCGCTGCGGATGGGCTGCGGCGAAAAGGTGCCGGGCTGGACGGTCATGCGGAACTGCGCGTCGGGCATGCAGTCGCTCGATTCGGCGATCGCGAATTTCGACGCCGGGCGGTCGGACCTCGTGCTCGCCGGCGGCGTGGACGCGTTGTCGCGCGCGCCGCTGCTTTTCTCCGACGCGATGGCGGCGTGGTTCGCCGAGTTCTTCGCCGCCAGGACCTTCGGTCGGAAGGCTGCCGCGCTCGCCAAACTGAGGCTCTCCTATCTCGCGCCGGTGATCGGCATCATGAAGGGTCTCACCGACCCGAACGTCGGCCTGCTCATGGGTCAGACCGCCGAAAACCTGGCGCACCGGTTCGGGCTGACGCGGCGGCAGATGGACGAGTACGCCGCACGCAGCCATACGCGGGTGATTCGGGCGCAAGGTCACGGCTGGTTCCTCGAGCCGCACGACGGCCTCGGCCCGGAGATCGTGCCGGTCTTCGACACCGCCGGCCTTGCCTACAAGGACGACGACGGCGTCCGCAAGGACTCGACCGTCGAGAACCTCGCGAAGCTGAAGCCGTTCTTCGATCGCAGGTACGGCAACGTCACCGCCGGCAACTCCTCGCAGGTGACCGACGGTGCGGCGTGGGTGCTGCTCGCAACCGAGGACGCGGTGAAGCGTCACGACCTGAAGCCGGTCGGCCGGATCGTCGACTCGCAATGGGCGGGTCTCGACCCGTCGCAGATGGGCCTCGGACCGGTGCACGCCGCGACCCCGATCCTGCAGCGGCACGGGCTGGGTCTGAACGACATCGATGCCTGGGAGCTCAACGAGGCGTTCGCGGCGCAGGTGCTGGCGTGCCTCGAGGCATGGAAGAGCGACGAGTACTGCCGCAACGAGCTCGGTCTCGATCGTGCGCTCGGGGAGCTCGACCTCGAGAAGCTCAACGTGGACGGCGGCGCGATCGCGCTCGGCCACCCGGTCGGCGCCTCGGGCGCGCGGATCGTGCTGCACCTCCTGCACGTTCTGAAGCGTACCGGCGGCAGGCGCGGCATCGCGACGATCTGCATCGGCGGCGGGCAGGGTGGCGCCATGCTGGTCGAGGCGCTGTAACCGCAGTCCAGCGCGGACAAAGGAGAACGCGATGAATCCGGCGGATGCGGTACTCGACAAGGACGCGGCGGGCGCATACCGGCACTGGCGATTGGAGCGCGACGGCGACGGGATCGCGTGGCTCACGTTCGACAAGGCGGGCGCGTCGACCAACACGCTTTCGGAGGACGTGATGGAAGAGCTCGCGGCGATCGTGGATCGGCTCGCCGCCGAGAAGCCGAAGGGCCTCGTGATCCGCTCCGGCAAGGCGTCGGGCTTCATCGCCGGAGCGGACGTCGACGAGTTCACTCGGATCGAGAGCGTCGACGACGCGCTCGCGATCGTCCGCCGCGGGTGGGAGACGTTCAACCGCCTCGCCGCCCTCCGCTTCCCGACGGTCGCGCTCGTCGAGGGGTTCTGCATGGGCGGCGGCCTGGAGCTCGCGCTCGCGTGCCGCTACCGGATCGCGGTCGACGTCCCCGGGACCCGGTTCGCGCTGCCCGAGGTGATGCTCGGCATTCTGCCCGGCTGGGGCGGCGTCGAGCGGTTGCCCGGGATCGTCGGTCCGACCGCCGCGCTCGACATGATGATGACCGGCCGCTCGATCGACGCCCGTCGCGCCAAGAAAATGGGCCTTGTCGACGAGGTCGTCCCCCCGCGGGTGATGGAGAATGCAGGTCGCCTCATGGCGCTCGAGGCTCCGAAGCCGCGTAAGCTGCCCTTCACGCAGAAGCTGATGAACGGCCCCTTGAAAGGCATCGTGGCGGCCATGGCGCGGACGCAACTCGAGAAGCGTGCGAAGCGCGAGCACTACCCCGCGCCCTATGCGATTCTCGAGCTCTGGCAGAAGTACGGCGGCGACCCTTTCCTGCCGCCGCCGCAGGACCCCGCGTCGTTCGTCTACCTGGTAGAGCACCCGACGACGAGCAACCTGATCCGGATCTTCGGGTTGCAGGAGTGGCTGAAGGCGCTCGGCAAGGACCTCGATTTCGAGGCGAAGCGCGTGCACGTGATCGGCGCCGGAACGATGGGCGGCGACATCGCAGCGGTCTGCGCGCTGCGCGGGTTGACGGTGACGCTGCAGGACACCGCGCCCGAGAGGCTCGCGCCAGCCATCAAGCGTTCGGCCGAGCTCTTCCGCAAGCGTCTGCGCGACAGGCTGCGCGTGCGCGACGCGATGGACCGCCTCACGCCGGATATCCATGGCGACGGCGTTCGCCACGCCGACGTCATCATCGAGGCGATCTTCGAGAACCTCGAGGTGAAGCAGAAGCTCTTCGCCGAGGTCGAGGCGCGCGCCAAGCCGACGGCGATCCTCGCCACCAATACCTCGAGCCTGAAGCTCGGCGACATCGGGCGGACGATGAAGAATCCGTCGCGGCTCGTCGGCCTGCACTTCTTCAACCCGGTCCCGCAGCTGCAACTGGTCGAGGTCGTGAAGGGCGAGGCGACCGACCCGGAGCTTGCGAAGCGCGGCGCGGCGTTCGTGCGCCAGATCGACAAGCTGCCGCTGCCGGTAAAGGACGCGCCGGGCTTCCTCGTCAACCGCGTGCTTGGACCGTACATGGCGAACGCGTTCCGCATGCTCGAAGAGGGCGTGAAGGCGGAGACCGTCGACAAGGCGGCGACGGAGTTCGGGATGCCGATGGGCCCGATCGAGCTTGCCGACACGGTGGGCCTCGACATCTGCGCTGCCGCGGGCAACGCGCTTGCCGGCCTCGACGCCAAGCCGCCGCAGCGGCTCGAGGAGCTCTTGAAGTCGGGCAAGCTCGGGAAAAAGACCGGCGCAGGCTTCTACCGCTGGGAAAAGGGCAAGCCGGTGAAGGGTCCCGCCGGCACCGTCACCGGGGAACTCATCGACCGGGTCATGGAACCCTATCTCGCGGAAGCCAAGAAGGCGGTCGACGAAGGCATCGTCGCGGATGCCGATCTCGCCGACGCCGGGCTCATCTTCGGCACCGGTTTCGCGCCGTTCAGGGGCGGTCCGTTGAACTACCTCCGAAATCGCGGATGAGCGCGAGGTATACTGACTTCGCACGCCGATTCGGCCTCGCGCCATGGGAAACGTCACTGCACCCGAAACGCTGACCCGCCGCTGGGCGGAAATCCTCGCCGACCCCGTCTTGCGGGATTCCCCCTACAAGATCGAGTTGAACGCCTGGGCAAAGATCGAGATGAGCCCGGCCAGTAATGCGCGTGGACGGCTGCAGTTCTGGAGACGAGACCACCGAGAAGACTCGGGCGTACCTCGCCGCCGGCGCACGGGAGGTCTGGACCGTTGCCGAGGACGGCGCGATCCGCTTCTTCGGCCGGGACGGTGAGCGGGCTCGCAGCAGCTTTGGCGTCTCCCCGGCTCCGCCGCCACCCATCGGGCGTCCGTAGTGCAAGCGAAGACGGGGCGCTCAAGCGCCCCGTTCGATTGGTTGTCGGAGTTTGTAGACTTCTGCCAATCCCCCTGAACGCGCCCTACATCCCCGGAGTAAGGTCGACCGCATGCCTGAAATCGTCAGTCTCCCCGAAGGCGAGCAACCCGTCCTGCGGGTCCTCCCCATGCCCGCCGACGCCAACCAGCACGGCGACATCTTCGGCGGCTGGATCATGTCGCAGGTCGACATCGCCGGCGGCGTCACGGCGGCGCGGCGCGCGCGCGGGCGCGTCGCGACCGTCGCGGTGAACGCGTTCCAGTTCAAGCAGGCGGTATTCATCGGCGACGTCCTGTCGTTCTATGCGGAGATCGTACGGGTCGGGACCACGTCGATCACCGTGGAGGTCGAGGTCTACGCGCAGCGCAATCCGGACAAGCTTGAGACGGTCAAGGTCACCGAGGCGACGCTCACCTACGTCGCGACCGGCGAGGACCGCCGGCCGCGGCCGGTGCCGCCGGAGGCATGACCGCCGTTCTCGGCGTGGATTTCACCTCCGCGCCGCGGCGACGCAAGCCGATCGCGGTCGCGCGCGGTCGCCTCGCGGGTGGCGTGTTCGCGCTCGACGCGATCGAGTTGGTCGCCGACTGGGATGGGTTCGACCGGCTACTCGCGGCGCCGGGGCCGTGGATCGGCGGCTTCGACTTCCCGTTCGGGCTGCCGCGCGAGGGGGTGCGCGATCTCGGCTGGCCCGCCGAATGGCGAGCGCTCGTCGCGCACTGCATGACACTCGGTCGGATGCAGTTCCGGGCGGCGCTCGATGCCTACCGCGCGTCGCGTCCGGCCGGCCGCAAATACCCGCATCGCGCCACCGATCTGCCCGCCGGCTCGCATTCGCCGTTCAAGCTGGTCAACCCGCCCGTAGGGCTGATGTTCCTGGAAGGCGCGCCTCGCCTCGCTCGTGCCGGCGTGTCGGTTCCCGGCCTCATCGCCGGCGATCCGGAGCGAGTTGCGGTCGAAGCGTATCCGGGGCTCGCGGCTCGTGCGATCACTCGCGCTTCCTACAAGGCGGACGAGACGCGGAAGCAGACGCCGGAGCGGCGGCGCGCACGCGCGGCGATCGTCGCCCGGCTCGGGCGCGACGGCGGGCCGTTCGGCTTCCCGCTCCGGGGCGAGCGCGGGCTCGTCCGCTCGCTCGTGGACGACGCGACCGGCGACCGGCTGGACGCGGTGCTCGCCGCGATGCAGGCGGCGTGGTGCCTCCGACGGCGGGCGCGCAACTGGGGGCTGCCGGGCGTGATCGATCCGATCGAAGGCTGGATCGCGACCGCCACGGTATGATCGCGGCGCATGGACGCCGACGCGCTCAAGCTAGCGTTGCTCGCCGTGCTCTCGGACGAGCGCGATCTCGTCCATCGCATCCACGGCGAGCTCGAGCACTGGCTGAACCGGTCCCTCGCGACCGCGGACATCGACGCCGCGCTCGCGGAGCTCGAAGCGCGCGGGCTCGTCGCCGCCGACCGTACAGGGGCGGACACCGGCTATCTCACGACCGATGCCGGACGCATGCTTGTCGCGGAGCGGTGGGAGGAGTTCTTTCCGGAGTGAAGAACCCGGCCAACGCCCGGCCCAGGGCTTGAAGGCGGCAGAGCGCATATGAAGATCTTCACCGGCCGCGTCGCCGTGATCACCGGGGCAGCCTCTGGCCTCGGACGCGCGCTCGCTGCGGCGTTCGGAGCAGAAGGGCTGAAGCTCGTGCTGGCGGACGTCGACGAGGCCGCGCTCGAGCGCACCGCCGGCGACCTGCGGGCACAAGGCTTCCCGGTTTCGGCACAGCCGACCGACGTCTCGCAGGGCGAAGCGGTCGAACGGCTCGCACGCGCCGCGCTCGAAGCGTTCGGCGCGGTGCACATCGTCTGCAACAACGCCGGCGTCGCGCCGCTCGGCGTGGTGTGGGAGAACGCCGAAGCCGACTGGCGCTGGGCGCTCGGCGTCAACCTCTGGGGCGTCATCCACGGCGTGCGGGTCTTCACGCCGATCCTGCTGCGGCAAGGCGACGAAGGCCATATCGTGAACACCGCCTCGGTTGCCGGGCTGATCGCGCCGCCCGGCATGGGCGTCTACAACGTCACCAAGCATGCGGTGGTCGCTCTCACCGAGACGCTGCACCACGATCTCGCCGTGCGTGGCGCGAAAGTGCGCTGCTCGGTCGTGTGCCCCGCCTTCTTCGCCTCCGGGATCGCCGACGCGGATCGCAGCCGCCCGGCCGGGCTGCGGAGCGACCGCGCGAAGACGGACGAGGACCGCGCGCTCGATGCGATGCTGCACAAGGCGACGCAGTCCGGACGTTTGAGCGCCAACGACATTGCGGCCGCGGTGCTCGACGCCGTGCGCGACGAGCGCTTCTACGTGCTGACGCATCCGAAGATAAACGGCGCGATCGAGCGCCGGATGCGCGACATCCTCGAGGGACGCGAGCCGACGAGCCCGGTGTAGCGCACCTCGCGCGGGTTTCCTGCAGCCGCGAAGCGCAGCGCTGGCACCGCAGCTTGACGCCCGCTGCGCGCGGGAGTAACTTCGCGGCCTCACACAGTCGGGATCGCAGGCTCCCGGCTTCCCAAGACGGTGTCCCGTCCAAGCCCTGCGCGACTGGAGGCTTGCCATGGACACCGTCATTCCCTCGATTTCCGTTTCCGCCCTCGCCGCGCGCCTCGGCTCGCCCGGCTGGCCCGTGGTGCTCGACATGCGCCGCCCACCCGCCTACGACCGCGACGACGCGACACTTCCCGCGGCGCTGCGATGCCCGCCCGACGAGGTCGAAGCGTTCGCGGCTTCGCTCCAGCCACGCGCCAACGTCGTCTGCTACTGCGTGCACGGCCATGAGGTGAGCCAGGGCGCTACGGCCGCGCTGCGCTCGCGCGGCTTCGACGCGCGGTATCTCGACGGCGGCGTGGAGCATTGGCGCGAGGCCGGCCTGCCGCTCCTGCGCAAGCAGCAGGTATTCGGCATCCCCGGTGCACGCGCGTCGCGCTGGGTGACGCGCGAGCGGCCGAAGATCGACCGCATCGCCTGCCCGTGGCTCGTGCGGCGGTTCGTCGACCCGCGTGCGGAGTTCTCGTACCTGCCGACCCGGGAGGTGCTCGAGGCTGCCCGGCGCGACGGTTCGATCGCCTTCGACATCCCCGGTGGCGCGATCTCGTACGACGGGGAGCTCTGCTCCTTCGACGTCCTGCTGCGGGAGTTCGGCCTGCGGGATTCGGCGCTCGACGAACTCGCCCGCATCGTGCGCGGCGCGGACACCGAGCGGCTGGATCTCACGCCGCAGTCGGCGGGCCTGGTCGCGGTGTCGCTCGGTCTCGGGCGGCTGTACGCCGACGACCGCGAGCTGCTCGAGCGCGGCATGGACGTGTACGATGCGCTCTACGCGTGGTGCCGGGACGCCCGCGGCGAGACGCACGGCTGGCGCCCCGAGACCATGCGATGAACGCGCCGCCTGCGGTGTCCTTGGCCGAGGCGTTCCGGTTCTGGCTGAAGCTCGGCTTCATCGGCTTCGGCGGCCCGACGGGGCAGATCGCGATCATGCACCAGGAACTGGTGGAGCGGCGGCGCTGGATCTCGGAGAGCCGGTTCCTGCACGCGCTCAACTACTGCATGGTGCTGCCGGGGCCGGAGGCGCAGCAGCTCGCGACGTACATCGGCTGGCTCATGCACCGCGCGCGCGGTGGGATCGTCGCGGGGGCGCTGTTCGTCCTGCCGTCGCTGTTCATCCTGATCGCACTGTCCTGGATCTACGTCGCGTTCGGCAACATGCCGGTGGTCGCCGGCGTGCTGTACGGGATCAAGCCGGCGGTCACCGCGATCGTCGTGTTCGCCGCGTGGCGGATCGGGTCACGGGCGCTGCGGACGCCCGGGCTCTGGGCGATCGCCGCGGCCGCGTTCGTCGCGATCTTCGCGCTCGAGCTGCCGTTCCCGGCGATCGTGATCGGGGCGGGCGTGATCGGCTACATCGGCGGCCGCATCGCGCCGGACCAGTTCCGCTCGGGCGGCGGGCACGGCGCAGCCGCGAAAGGCTTCGGGCCGGCGATCATCGACGACGGCACGGCGACGCCGGATCACGCGCAATTCAGCTGGGGTCGTTTCGCGCGGGTGCTCGCGATCGGCCTCGCGATCTGGGGGCTTGCGATGGCCGCGCTCGTGGCGTACGACGGCTGGGAAGGCACGCTCGCCCAGATGGGATGGTTCTTCACCAAGGCGGCGTTGTTCACCTTCGGCGGCGCGTACGCGGTCCTCCCGTATGTCTACCAGGGCGCCGTCGAGCACTACGGCTGGCTGACGGGCCCGCAGATGATCGACGGCCTCGCGCTCGGCGAAACGACGCCCGGGCCGCTGATCATGGTGGTCGCGTTCGTCGGCTTCGTCGGCGGGTGGACGAAGGCGCTCTTCGGCCCCGATGCGCTGTTCCTGGCCGGCGCCGCCGCGGCGGTGGTGGTCGCGTTCTTCACCTTCCTGCCGTCGTTCGTCTTCATCCTGCTCGGCGGACCGCTGGTCGAGACGACGCACGGTGAGCTGCGCTTCACCGCCCCGCTCACCGCGATCACCGCCGCGGTGGTCGGCGTGATCCTCAACCTCGCGCTGTTCTTCGCCTGGCACGTGCTGTGGCCGGCGGGCCCCGGCGGGCGGTTCGACTGGATCTCCGCGCTGATCGGGATCGCGGCGGGGGTTGCGCTCTTCCGCTTCAGGGCCGGGATCATTCCGGTGATCCTCGCCTGCGGGGCGGTGGGGCTGGCGTTGCGGCTTGCGGGCGCCACGGCCGCTTGAGGGCCCCGCTACCGTAAGAGCTTCGCCAGCCCGGCGTCGATCCCGACCGACGGCACCGGCTCGGCGCGAGCGGCCCCGTCCGCCTGCCTACTGCGCGCGAGCGCAGCCGCGCGCTGCGCGCCGACGAGCACGCTGTCGAGCACCGGCGCCGAGACGCGCTGCTGGATTCGCTCGGCGAGCCCCGCGAGCCCCGCACCGCCGAGGATCACCTGGTCGGCGCCGTCCTCGTCGACGGCCGCGACGCACGCTTTCGCGAGCATCTCGATCGCGCCCTCGCGGTTCGCCGCGATCTGGCCGCCGGTCAGCGACACCGTGCGCACCGCGGCGAGCCGCTCCGAGTAGCCGAGCATCGCCGCGAAGCGCTCGAGCATCGGCTTCCAGCGCGCGCCGCCGGTGACGATTGCAAAGCGCCCGCCTCGTTCGGTCGCGGTCTGCATCGACGCCTCGGCAAGGCCGAGGACCGGGACCTTGCTCACCTCGCGGAGCGCGAAGAGCCCCGGCTCGCCGAAGCACGCGAGCAGCACCGCGTCGCAGCCTTCGCCATGCTCGGCGTAGCAGTCGAGCGCCGCGTGCGCCGCGACTGCATAGCATGCCTCCGACGAGATGTACGCGCATCCGAACCGGGCGGTCGCACCGACGAGATCGACGCGGTCGCCGACCGCGGTCCGCACGTAGCGGAGGCAGAGATCGGTGATCGACGGGGTGGTGTTCGGGTTAAGGACCAGTAGGCGGGGCATGGTGCAGAGAGTTTATCTCTCGGCCCAGAAAGAGTGCCGTCCCTCGTTATTTTCGTTTCGCTCTCGGAACGAAAACGCGAGCATCGGCTCCTGGAAAATCATGGACGTCACGCCGCCACGGTACTGCGCGAGGTCGGCGTCCGAGAGCGCGAGCACGTCGCCGCCGGCGACGCGGATCGCGCCGCCGATCCGCGTGCGGCGAGCCGGCAGAATCCGGAGCAGCGCCCGCAGCGTGACGCTCTTCCCGCTGCCCGACTCGCCGAGAACGCCCAGCACCTCGCCTTTCGCCAGCTCGAAGTCGACGCCGTTCACCGCGTCGACCGGCCGCTCGCCGCCGGTGAAGCGAACCGTCAGGTACTGAACCGTGACGAGCGGCTCGCTTACAGGGACGGCTCCCGGCGGTGCCACTCGGTCGCGCGCTGGAACGCGTGCCCGACTCGGAGGACGAGATCCTCGGCGAAGGGCCGCCCGACGAGCTGCATGCCCACCGGGAGGCCGCTGGCGAGGAACCCGCACGGCACCGCGAGCGACGGCAGACCGAGGTAGTTGAACGGCCGCATGAACTTGGTGAGCAGCATGAGCGTGCGGTCGATCGCCGGCGAGCCACCGATGTCGGTCTCGGCCAGCGTCGGCGTCGGGATCGGGAGACACGGCGCGTGCAGCACATCGACCCTCGCGAACACCGCTTTCGTGAAGGCCTCGAGCGCCGGCCCGCGGTAGCGCAGGGCGTCGATGTACCGCGTCGCCGGAAGCGCGAAGCCGCGCTCGAGCCGCGCGCGCACCTGCGGGGAGTAGTCCTGCGGCCGCCTGCGCATCCACTCGCCGTGGTATGCCGCCGCCTCGGCGGCGATGAGATGCGCGCCGGCGACGTCCGCCGCCGCCATCTCGGGCAAGGTCACCGGCATGATCTCGCAGCCGAGCGACTCGATCGCCTTCAGGCTCTCGGTCAGCGCCGCGCCGACGCCCGGGTCGACGTCCTCGGTGAAGTAGTTGAGCGCGACGCCGACTCGCAGACCTTTCACCGGCAGATTCAGCCGCCCCAGGTAGTCGGGCACCGCCTCGGCGGCCGCAGTCGGGTCGTCGACGTCCGGGCCCGCCATCGCCGCGAGCAGCAGCGCGCAGTCGGCGGCCGAGCGTGCCAGCGGGCCCACCGTGTCCATCGAGAACGAGAGCGGCATTGCACCGGCGCGGCTGATCCGTCCGTAGGTCACCTTGAGGCCGGTGATCCCGCACAGCGCCGCCGGCAGGCGGATCGATGCGCCGGTGTCCGAGCCGAGCGCCGCGAAGCTCGCGCGCGCGGCCACCGCCGCCGCCGATCCGCTCGACGATCCGCCGGTGATGTGCGCGGTGCTCCACGGATTGCGCACGTGGCCGAAATGCCAGTTGTGGCCCGTCGGGCCGTAGGCGAACTCGGCCATGTTGAGGACGCCGAACTGGATCGCGCCCGCGGCATCCAGGCGCTTCAGCGCGGTGGCGGTCGTCTTTTCGGGCTCCTTCCCCTTGATCTTCGAGCCGCACGACGAGGGGACGCCCTGACGGTAGTACATGTCCTTGTGCGCGAGCGGCACGCCGTGCAGCGGTCCGCGCGTGCGCCCTTTCCCGGCCTCGGCGTCGCAGAGCTTCGCCTGCTCGCGCGCGAGCTCCTCGTCGATGCGCAGGAAAGCGTTCAGCTCCGGCTGGACGGCCTTCGCCCGCGCGAGCACCGCGTCGAGCACCTCGACGCAGGACGCATCGCGCGTGCGGATCTTCGCCGCGACCTCGATCAGGCCGAGCGTGTTGAGCCCGCCCGCCATCAGGCCTTCTCCCGCGCGACGGCGGCGGCGAAGCCCGACGGCTCGGCCTCGAACGGAAGCGACGCGTACGCGGCGGCCGCCGTCGCGAGCTGCGCCGACAGCGCCGGCGCGATGGCTTTCGCGGCGTGCTCGCTCGACATCACGCCCTGCAGCGCGAGCGCTTCGGCGACGTACTTCTCGGTGACCTGTCCCATCATCCTCTCGTCTCCTCAAGCGGCGGCCGCGAGCGGCGGCGCTTTGCTGTGCCTGGTCCCTGCGTGCGCCATGTGGCACGCGACCCGGTGATCGGTCGAGCCGACCGCGAGCAGCGGCTCGCGCGCGGCGCACACCGCCTCGGCGAACGGGCAGCGCGTGCGGAAGCGGGCCCAAGCCGGATCGGTGATCCCCCGCGCCCGGTCCGCTTCAGGACGCCGTCGCCGGCTGAATCCAGTTGTGAAGCGCGAGCCCGCCGTCGACCACGACGGTGGTTCCGGTGACGTAGGCCGAGAACCGGTCGCAGACAAGCGCCAGCGCCATGCCGGCGATGTCCTCTGGCGTCCCGAGACGGTTCATCGCGATGCAGGACCGGAGCCGCTCGAGGCCGGCGGCCGCGGCGTCGAATCCGCCGCCCGGGATTGCTCCCGGTGCGATGGCGTTCACGCGGATTCCGTCCGGCCCAAGCGTCCGGGCGAGCTCCTTCATGATCATCGTCATGCCCGCCTTCGCGGCGCTGTAGTGCGGCAGGTTGCGGGGGCTTTCGGCGTGAAGCGAAGTCATGATCAGAATCCGGCCGCGGATCTCGCGCTCACGCATGTGGCGACCCGCCTCCCGCCCCAGCACGAACGCCGCGCGCAGGTTGACCGCGACCATCCTGTCCCAGACCTCGTCGGTCACCCGGAACACGGTGTCCGACTCGCGGCGCTGCGGGCTCGCGCTGTGAACGAGGATCGACACCCGCCCGAGCGCCGCGGTGGCCGCATCGAACAGTCGCTCGGGCCCGCCTGGCGCGGCAAGGTCGCATGCGATGAAGCTCGCGTCGCGGCCTTCGGTCCGGAGCGCCGCCGCCGTGCTCTCGCCGCGGTCCACGTCCACGTCTGCGAGCACGACACGCGCCCCCTCGCGCGCGAGTGCCTGCGCGATGCCGCGACCGATGCCCGACGCGGCGCCGGTGACGAGCGCAGCGTCTCCCGCCAGCAAGGCTTCTGCCATGGTTTCCTCCCTCGTGCAGGTGCCTATCCCTATGCTACCGCCCGCGCCGTGGCAGCGCCGCGAGGTCCGGGAGCTCGGCCGTCTGGATCTTAGTCCGTTCGCGCCCCGGAGCGGGCGACGAACTCGCGCTCGCCGAACGCGGCCCTCGGTCGCGACCGGGCTCACCAGAAGATCGCGCCGGTCTCGACATCCCGCGCGCGCACGCGTTCGCGGACGCGAAGCGAGGCGACGCCGCTCACGAGCGGCGCCGCCTCGTCGGCGAGGGTCGCGGATGCGACCGGTCAATCACGGTCGATCAGCGCGGGCGCGTCGACCTTTGCTGCCGCGAGCGCGGCCACGGGCTCCGAGCATACCGGCGCCCTGACCCGCGCATTACCGCGGCTTGCGCCGGCGCAGCCGCTTCGCGTTTGCGGCCACGCGGCGACGCATCGGTTCAAGGCTGCTCTGCACGATTCGCGACGCCGCCACCGCGAGCTGCTTCTGGCCTGCCGCCGGCGTCATCAGCAGCAGCGGACCGCTGGCGGGAACGAACGGCTTCCAGCGCGCGACGCCGGCCCACATGCCCCACCACCACCGAAGCGGCATCATGGCGAGCTCCCAGTTCGTCTTCCAGAGCTGCACCGCGACCGCCGTCGCCGATTCGCCGGCCGCGGCCGTCTTCTCGTGAACCATCCGCGCGAGCTCGCGGCGGTCGTCCGCCCGCGGCGCAAGTCCGCCCGCCAGCATGCGGGCGCTGCGCAGCGCGATCACTTGCGGCGCGTCGACCCAGATCTGCGACGCGCTGTAGACCGTACGCCACCATTGTTCCGTCAACACTCCAGTCATCTCCTTTGCATCGTCCGATTCGGACGACGCAAGGATCGCACAGACATGCAGCGGTTACCAGCGCCGCTCACGATTCATTTTCAGCCACGCCAGCCGCGGCCCTACAGCCGACTCTCGAGAATCTACCGAGATCTCCCGGCACTCGCTGCCGCGGCTCGCCGGGCGCCGTCACGATCCTGAAATATCCCACGAGTCCAATGACAGCCCGTGACAACGACGATTCGAGAGCCAGGATGAACGACGAGCGGACTTCCGACGCGGACGCGCTGTTTCGCCGAGTGCACGGCGAGTTGCTCGACAGCTTCGACGAGAAGCTCGAGATGGAGATCGACGACGACCGCCTCGCGAATCTCCTCGACGTGTCCGCACACCTCGCGCAGGAGACGGTCGGCCGGCAGTCATATTTCAGGGAGCTCTTCCGTCTGCAGGGCGAGCTCGTCAAGCTGCAGGGCTGCGTCGTTCACAAGAGGCTCAAAGTCGTCGTCATCTTCGAAGGCCGGGACGCCGCCGGCAAGGGCGGCATCATCAAGCGCATCACGCAACGCTTGAATCCGCGGGTCTGCCGGACGGTCGCCCTGCCCGCCCCCAGCGAGCGCGAGCGCACCCAAACAGTGGAAGCTGAGTCCCATGGACCTGGAGTCGCGTCGCCGCTGGGAGCAATACACCAAAGCCAAGGAGACGATGATCGAGCGCACTCACATCCCGGAGGCGCGCTGGTGGGTGGTCGAGGCAGTGGACAAGAAGCGGGCCCGCCTGAACTGCATCCACCACCTGCTCAGCCAGATTCCCTATCGGGAAGTCTCCCACGAGCCCGTCACGCTGCCCGAGCGGGTCCACAACCCCGACTACTTCCGCGGGCCGCTGCCCAAGGACATTTACGTGCCAGCGGTCTATTGAATGCAGGAGACTGCGCGAGACGCGGCGGTTCACCGGCGCTTTCGCGCACCGCTCATGCAAGTGCCGGTTCGCTTTCCCGCACCGTCGCAACGAGCGCGCTACTGAACATGCGGCCACGATCGCGCCGGCGAGCGGCATGACGGCGTACCAGTACGCGCGCGAGTACCCGGTCCGGGCGGCGCTCGTCTCCGCGAACGGCGGCCGGGAGTCGATGCCCAGCCGCGGCGGGTTCGGCTACTCGCCGACGCCCGGCTTCATGCCAGACTTCACCCGAGCCGTCCGGACGACGAGCCAGCGCCATAGCCCGAACGTCCCGCCGAGCGCGAAGACCCAGGGCGTCGCGAGGAGTGCGAGCGGCGCCTGGTCGTTCGCGCCGGCTACCTTCAGCGCGATCGCCGCGGCGGCGAGCGCACCGCAGCCGAGGAGACCCCAGCGCAGGACGGCGCCGAGCGCGCTCATGACGAGTTCGCCCCGCGGCGCGCGACGCCGATGCGCCTCGCGATACGCGAGCACCGTCCCGGCGAGCGTCACGGCGATCGCCGGGCCGAGGAGGAGGAGGAACTCGACGAGAGTGTCGCGCATGGCGCGACCCGAGTGAGTGAGCCGACGTGCGCCCGGCTCAGTCAGTCCCGGTGCGGCGGACCGACCCCGAACGGCGCGAGGGCGAGAAGCACCCCCGATGCGAGTCCGAGTACGAGAAAGACTGCGCCGGCCGCGAGCAGCATGACGGTGGTCTCCCAAGCGGAGTCGATACGGACGCAAGTATCGCGCGAACGCCCTCGCCTCACCGCCGCGCAGGGCGGGATCGAGCGAGGTTCCGTGCGATTCTCCGCTGCGCCCGCTACTCGACGTGCTGCGCCGGCAGATTGAGCCGCCGTCCACGGCCTGTACCGGTCGGCGGGCTCGGTCATCGTGGTGACGCTCACCTTCGGAGGGACGCTATAGTGAGCGCCCGCGACCAGGAGATCGACGATGAGGAACGCTTCGCTGCCGGTCACGCTGATCGTCGTGGGCGCCGCCTGGTTGCTCTGGTACTTTCGCCTCTTCCCCGACATCGACTGGCTGATCGCGGCCGGGCTGATCGCGGGGGGCATCGCGATCTTCGTCCTGGATCGCATCACCAAGACCTCGGTCGTCACCGGTCCGATCCTGATCGCGGCCGGAATTGCCTGGGTGTTGCACGACCGGTGGCACATCAGCTGGTTCGTGCTCCTGCCGGCGCTCCTCATCATTCTCGGCATCCTGATGCTGATCGCGCGACTGCCTGGCATTCCGGAGCAGCCGGGGCGCGCCGCCGGCAAGACGGGCTGACCCTGCTGCGCGAAGGCTGGTGCCGCTGCCGGAGCCGTCCGGTTCAGCGTAGAGCCGCGGACGCCCCGCCCGTACCTGCTCGAAAGGGGCGTGGATCGAGGTCCCGCGGGGGCCGGGCAACCGGCGCGGCCGGCAATTCCCGGCGAGGCGACCGTCGACTGGACCGCAGGCGCGGGCTGCTCCTCGATGGTGAACGCCCCCCCGCCGACGCCGCGAATATACTTCGCTCGCTTCTGCAGCACAGAGACGGAGACGACGACGATGACACGCTTCGCCGCCGCGCTCGTCGCGGCTGCGGTCGTGCTTCCCGCGGCGGCCCAGAGCCCCGGAGGCACGCTCGCCAAGATCCGCGACTCGAAGACGATCACGCTCGGCTACCGCGAGACGGCAGTGCCGTTCTCGTTCACCGGCGAGGGCAAGCAGCCGGCCGGCTACGTCGTCGATCTCTGCAAGCGCGTCATCGCCTCGCTGCAGCAGCAGCTGAGGCTGGACGGCCTCGCGGTGAAGTGGGTCCCGGTCACGGCGGAGAACCGGTTCGCGGCCGTGACGAACGGGCAGGTCGACCTCGAGTGCGGCACGACCACGGTGACGCTATCTCGCCTCCAACAGGTGGACTTCAGCGCGCTCACGTTCATCGACGGCGGCGGCGTGCTCTCCCGCGCCGACGCGCCGATCGCGCGGCTCGCCGAGCTGGCCGGGAAGCGGGTGGCGGTCGAATCCGGCACCACTGCCGAACGCGCGCTCCCTCAGGCACTGAAGGAGCGACTCGTGACCGCGCAGATCGTCGCGGTGAAGTCGCAGCAGGAAGCGATCGCGATGCTCGAGACGGGGCAGGTGGACGCGTTCGCGACCGACCGGGTGGTGCTGCTCGGGGTCGTCGCTAACGCGAAGGACCCGAAGAAGCTCGCGCTGTCGGACGAGGACTTCTCCTTCGAGCCCTACGCGCTGATGCTGCGCAAGAACGACGGCGATTTCCGCCTCGCGGTGAACCGCGCGCTCGCGCAGCTCTACAAGGGCCACGGCATCGTCGAGATCTATGACCGCTGGTTCGGCGCGTTCGGCAAGCCGGGGCTCCTGCTGGCGTCGATGTACTACCTCAACGCCCTGCCCGAGTGAGACGCGCCGTGAGATCGATTGGCCTCGCGCTCGCCGTGATTCTCCTCGGTGCCGGCTGCGACACTACGCCCGAGCAGGTGCTGCCGTCCGGGGACGGTACGGTCGTTTCGATCCAGGAATCGCAACAGACGAGCACCGGCGCGGCGGTTGTCGGCTCCGTGGGCGGTGCAATCGCCGGCGCGCTCCTCGGCAGCACGATCGGCGGCGGCAGCGGGCAGACGATCGCCACGGTCCTGGGCAGCGTCGGCGGCTCGATGGCCGGCAGCGCGATCGCGAACCGCGCCGGGGCGGAGACGGTGTGGGATGTCACGGTGCGGTTCGCCGACGGCATCGACCGCACGGTGCGGGTACGCGAGAGGCCGGGCTTTCGGCCGGGCGACCGGGTGAGCGTGTCCGGCGGCACGGTCACGCGTTTTTAGCCGAAGCGCGATGCCACGGCGAACTCGTTCGCCGCGTTGTCTGCGGCCAGGCCTGGTCCTCCTTCTGCTCGAGATCGTTCGCGCTCGCCATCCTTGCCGGCGCCTGAAGCCAGGAAGAGAGGGCAGCTCCAAACAGGAGACGTGCTACGGGTTGCCGGGCGGTTGGGGGGCAGGTGCCGATGGAGCGCCCGGGACGGCAGACATCCCGCCGCGCCGCACCTGCAGCACGGTCGGGATCGCCGCGATCAAGAAGACTGCGGCGCCGATGAAGACGAGATCCGGCCGGCCGCGATCGAGAGCCCACCCGAAGGCGAGCGGCGCGATGAGCCCCGCGAGATCCAGCCCCGAGTACACGAACCCGTACACCTTGCCGCGCGCCTCGGGCGGCGCGATGCCCCGGACGATGATGTCCCGCGACGGCCCGATCGAGCCGAGGACGAAGCCGGTGAGCGCCATGAGCGCGACGAGCGCCGGAGCGCTCAGGCCACCCGCGGCGATGACGAGCGAGAGCGCCGCCGGTACGCCGGCGCTTATCGCTGCAGCGAGGTTGTGGCGCTGCGTCCGTGCTGCGACCACCCCGCCGACCAGGATGCCAGCGGCACCGCCGAGAAGGAACGCCGTCAGCGCGGTCGACGCCGTGACCAGCGTCACGCCGTGGAGGCTCGTCAGCGCCGCGGTCGAGAACGTCTGGAAGCCGACGAGCGCCACAGCGTAGAAGAAGAAGAACACGAACGCGAGCAGCACCGGGCGGCGGAAGAGCGGGGCGATTCCGCCGGCGGCACGAGCTGCAGCGCCGGCCGGATGTCGCAGTTCACCGCCGAGCACGCGCTGCGTCGCGAGCGCCGCGCAGAACACGAGTCCCATTGCGCCGGCGGCGACGAGCGCCGCGCGCCAGCCGTGGGCTTGCGCGATCGGGACGACGAAGAGCGGCGCGAGCACCCAGCCGATGTTGCCGGTGATCCCGTGCACGCTGAACGCGTAGCCGAGCCGGCTCACGTCCACTTTGCCATTCAGGAGCGCGAGATCGGCCGGATGGAAGACGCTGTTGCCGAGGCCTCCGATCACGGCGGCGACAAACAGCCACCCGAACGAGGGCGCGAAACCCGCCGCGAGCGTCCCGACGCCGATGAGCGCGAGGCCGGCGAGCAGGATCGCCCGCGCACCCACGCGGTCGACCAGGAAACCGGCGACTGTCTGCATCACGCCCGACACGGCGTAGAACACCGCCAGGACCGCGCCGAGGGCGGCATAGCTCGCGCCGAACTCCTCCTTGATCAGCGGAAAGAGCGGCGGGATGCAGAGCTGGAAGAAGTGCGACAGCCCATGGGCGACGCCGACGAGCCCGATGACGCGGACATCGGACCTGAGCGACGCGGCCGTGCCGCTCACTGGCTCTTCGGCGCCGCCTCCGCGCGCCGCATGCACTCGCGGATGACCTCGGAGCTCGGACTCCCCGGCGCCTGCATCGTCTCCTGGAGGAGGTCCATCAGCATCTTCCTGTCCTGCATCGAGGCGTTGCGCCACTCCGGCCGGTTGACCGCATCCTCGACTATCCTTTGGGCCGGCCAGCCCTCCTGCATGAGCCGGATCGCGGTCAGTCGCGCACCGAAGAGATCGCCGCAGACGCTTTCCAGCTTCTTGTCCTGCGCATACACGAAGTCGGGAAGCAGCGCGAAAGCGGCGAGGAGAGCGGAAGCGAGCTTCATGGACGGTGGGGAGCGAGGAGCGCGGATTCTAGCCTGACCGCCCGGTCGATGCTCAGAGGTGGCACAAGCCGTGCGCCCCTTCGCGCATAATCCGCGCCCACGATGCCCAGTTACCCGCACCTCTTCGCGCCGCTCGCACTGGGACCCCTCACCCTGAAGAACCGCATCGTGATGGGCTCGATGCATACGCGCCTCGAGTGCATTGATCGTCCGGCGGAGCGCCTCGCCGCGTTCTACGCCGAGCGGGCACGCGGCGGCGTTTCGCTGGTGCTCACCGGCGGAGTGTCGCCCGACGGACCGGGCCGGATGGAACCGGACTCGCTGGTGTTCGACCGGCGCGACCAGATCCCCTTCCACCGGGCGATCGTGGATGCGGTGCACGCGGCGGGCGCGCCGATCTGTCTCCAGATCCTGCACGCCGGGCGCTATGCGAAGCTCGACGAGCTCGTCGGCGCTTCGGCCATCCCCTCCCCCATCAACCGCCGCACGCCGCGCTCGCTCGCCGATGCCGAGATCGAGCAGACGATCGACGCCTTCGTCGAATGCGCGGCGCTCGCCCAGGAGGCGGGCTACGACGGCGTCGAGGTGATGGGCTCCGAGGGCTATCTCATCACCCAGTTCACCGCGCTCAGGACGAACAACCGCACCGACCGCTGGGGCGGCTCCCTCGAGAACCGCCTGCGCTTCCCGGTCGAGATCGTGCGCCGCACGCGAGAACGAGCGGGCAGGGACTTCCTGATCGTCTACCGGATCTCGGCGCTCGATCTCGTGGACGGCGGACTCGATGCGGAGGAGACGGCTGCGCAGGCGCGTGCGGTCGCGTCTGCCGGCGCGGATCTCCTCGATACCGGCATCGGCTGGCACGAAGCGCGCGTGCCGACGATCGGCTACATGGTGCCGCGCGCGGCGTTCGCGTTCGCGGTGAAGCGCCTGAAGGATGCGGCCCCGATTCCGGTGATGGCGACCAACCGCGTCAATACGCCGGAGCTCGCCGAGGCACTTCTCCGCGACGGTTACGCCGACGCGGTGTCGCTCGCCCGGCCCCTCCTGGCGGACGCCGAGTTCGCGCGGAAGGCGCGCGAGGGCCGCGCCGACGAGATCAATACCTGCATCGCGTGCAACCAGGCTTGCCTCGACTTCATCTTCCGCGACGAGCCCGCGACCTGTCTCGTGAACCCGCGCGCCGGCCGGGAGCTCGATCTGCCGACCGGGCGTGCGCCGCGGGCGCGCCGGGTAGCGGTGGTCGGCGCCGGGGCGGCGGGGCTCGCGTGCGCGGTCACCGCGGCCGAGCGCGGCCACGCGGTGACGCTCTACGAAGCGGCGCCGGCGATCGGCGGCCAGATGAATCTCGCGGCGGCGATCCCCGGCAAAGAGTTCGCCGAGACGATCCGTTACTTCGACCGCCGGCTGGCGGGGCTCGGCGTCGATGTGCGGCTCGTCTCGCGGCCGGGCGCCGCCGAGCTCGCCGCAGCGGGTTTCGACGAGATCGTCGTCGCGACCGGCGTCACGCCGCGGATGCCCGCGATTCCCGGGATCGACCATCCGAAGGCGCTGCGTTATGACGACGTTCTCAGCGGGCGCAAGGTGCCCGGCCGGCGCGTCGCGATCATCGGCGCCGGGGGGATCGGATTCGACGCCGCCGTCTACCTGAGCAGGCCCGACGCCGACGACGCGGCAACGCACTTTCTCGACGCGTGGGGCGTGGACGGCACCGGCCGCTCTCACGGCGGCCTCAGGGGGGATGCGGGCGAGACGCCGCCGCGCGAGATCTTCCTGCTGCAGCGGAAGACGACGCCCGCTGGCAAGACCCTCGGGCTTTCGACCGGCTGGGCCATCCGCGCGGAGCTCGCCCGGCGCGGCGTGAAGATCCTCGTCGGCGTGGACTACCTGAAGATCGACGACGACGGGCTGCACCTCCGCCACGAGGACGAGCCGCGGCTGCTCGCCGTCGACCACGTCGTCATCTGCGCCGGCCAGGAGTCCGTCCGGTCGCTCCACGACGAGCTCGCCGCGCTCGGGCGTCGCGCACATCTCATCGGCGGCGCTGACGTTGCTGCCGAGCTCGACGCGCTGCGCGCGATCGACCAGGGAATGCGCGTCGCGCTCGCGCTGTGACCTTGACCCGCAAACCTCGTCAGCCCTGCATCGTGAGCCCGCCCGACACGCTGATCGTCTGCCCGGTGATGTAGGCGGCGTCGTCGCTCGCTAGAAACGCGACGAGGCCCGGGTAGTCGTCGGGCGACCCGAGACGTCTCATCGGGATCGCGCGCTTCAGGCCTTCCAGGATTTTCGCCCCCTCGGGGCCCTGGGTGAAGCTCCGCAGGATCGCGGTATCGGTCGGGCCGGGGCACACGGTGTTGAGGCGGATGCCCTTTCCCACCAGCTCGCGCGCGAGCGTCTTGGTGAGCGCAATCACGCCGCCCTTGCACGCCGAGTACACCGCCTCGCCCGACGAGCCCACCCGGCCGGCGTCGGAAGCGATGTTCACCACGCTGCCGCGCGCGCGGGCGGCCATGCCCTTCAGCACGACGTGGTGCAGGTTGAGCGGCCCGTAGAGATTGATGCGGATCACCTGGTCCCAAAACGGCGGCTGGGTGTCCAGAAAGCTTGCGGCGCGGTCCCAGCCGGCGTTGTTGACGAGGATGTCCACCGGCCCGAGCGAGCGCTCGAGCGACTCCACCGCGCGCTCGACCGCGCCGTAGTCGCCGATATCGACGATCTCGATGTGCGAGCGACCGCCCCGCGTGCGGATCTCCCCCGCGCATCCGAGCGCGCCGGCCTCGTCGAGATCGAAGATGCCGACCGCGCAGCGCTCCGCGGCGAGCCGCAGCGCGATCGCGCGTCCGATCCCGTTCGCCGCGCCGGTGACGAGCGCGACCTTCCCCTCGAGTCCTCGCATGACCCTCCTCCTCTACAGCGCCGCGACCAAGCGTGCGATCGCGGCGCGCGTCGCCTCCGGCTGGTCGCGATGCGGACTGTGGCCGCAGGCGTCTAGCTTCACGATCTCGCACGGGCCGCGCACCTGGCGCGCGATCGCCTCGACCTGCGCCATTGTGCCGTACTCGTCATTCGTCCCCTGGATGGCGAGCACCGGACAGCGGATGCCGGGGAGAAACGCTTCGATGTTCCACCGCCGGAAGTCCGGGTGCAGCCAGATGTCGTTCCAGCCGTAGAAGGTCTTCCGCGCGTCGGCGTGATGGCGCGCGAGCTTTTCCGGGAGGTCGGTCGTTTCGAAGGCGACCTTCGCCGCGGCGATGCTCTTCACCGAGACGTCCTCGACGAACACGTGCGGTGCGAGCGCGACCACCCCGGCGAGGCCGTGGCGCGCGCCGGCGTAGACGAGCGCGATCGAGGCGCCGTCGGAATGGCCGACGAGGATCGGACGCTCGATCGCGAGCTTCGCGAGCAGCTCGGGCAGGGTCTCGAGCGCCTCGCGATGCATGTAGTCGACCGCGAACGGCGCTTCCAGCACGTCGGAGCCGCCGTAGCCGTAGCGCGAATACACCACCGCGGGGCAGCCAGTTGCGGCGGCGAGCGCGGCCGGAAAGTCGCGCCAGAACGAGATCGAGCCGAGGCCTTCGTGCAGGAAGACGAGCGTGGACCGACTCGCTTCGCCGTCGAAGCGCTCGACTTCGAGGCGGCGGCCGCGCACCTCGACGAAGGACCGCTGGGATCGGCGCGCGCTGGACACGGGGGATCGTTCGCGCGACGGAGTCTACCTGAAGGCGCGGCGCGACCTGGCGTGTGCGCGCAACACTCGCCCGCGCGGGCGAAGACCGGCGGAAAGCAAGCCACGCGGGATCGCGGGAAAATCAGGCAATGACAATGCGGCCATAGGATAAGCGCACGAATGCGTTTGCTCAGAGGGCTAGGCTTCGTTGCGTATCTCCTGCTGTCGGTCTGCCTTCTGCTTGTCGCCCTCGAGTTCGTCGTCCGTTTGGCATTTCCACGCATTAACCACCAGGATACGGATCGCTCGCTCTTCCTTCCGCCTGCCGCGGACCAAGGCCTCGTCCGCTGGCGTCCGCGGGCCTCGGGGATCAGCTTCGGAGAGGCGGTGGAGATCGACCAGTTTGGCTACCGGGACATGCCAGGGGCCACGACCGCATCCAACCCATCCTGGCTCTTGCTCGGCGACTCGGTGACGTTCGGCGTCGGCGTGGATGCGAGGGAGACCTTCGCCGCCCGGCTGCAAGCGGCACATCCGGAGATCAAGATCTGGAACAGCGCCGTCGTCGGATACGGCATCGACGATTACCTCGACGTCGTGAAGGAGTTTCTCGCGAAACCGACGCCTCCGAGCCTCGTGCTGCTGTTCTTCTGTCTCAACGACCCGGCGGGTCGCTTTCATCTCGAGAACGGCCCAGTTTCCCTGCCGCAGAGGGCGCTCGGGTGGCTTGGTCGCCACTCGAAGCTCTATGTGCTCATGAAGAGAACGCTTGCGGATCGGAGCAAGGCGTACTTTTCGCACGACGTGGCGTTCTACGACGCGACAAATCCCGCCTTTCGGCGGACCGTCCAGGTGCTGGACGAGATCCGGACCCTGCTGTCAAAGACCGAGACACCGCTGCTCGTAGTCGTCCTGCCCTACGAGTACCAGCTTCGCCGGAACGATGAGCGGGACCGCGTCCCGCAACAATTGCTCGTGAGGGAACTCCAGCCATTGGGCATCCCGGTCCTCGATCTGTACGGCGAATTCATCACCAGCGCACGACCAACCAGCGACCTATTTCTCTACGCTGATGCAATGCACCTGTCGCGAGCAGGCCACGAGCTCGTGTTCGGGGCCGTTTCTTCACAAGTCAGCAAGATCACTGCTCGGCAGCCATCGCCGACGCCACGAGCAACTCCTCCGCAAGATCCTTCTCGATCGCCTTGATGCGTGTGCCAATAAGGCTGGCGCGCCCCGCTCTCTCGAGGTCCCGTTCCGCAACCACGAGGATCTCGATGCTCTCGCGACACGCCATTCCGACGCTCGCCGAAGGGCTAAGTGCGGCCGAACAGTCCAGCCGGCAATTGCGGCGGAGTTCACCCGGTTTCGTGGACAACCGATCCCTCGATTTGGAAGTGTTCGCGATACCCGAGCCCAGAAAGCCGCAGCGGCTTCCAATAGCCGGTCAGCTCGAGATAGCCGCGCCCGGCGGGCCGACCGTCCTGCAGGGCTGTCACCGCCCCCTCCCAGTAGATCGTGCCGACGCTCGCGCGCGAGTCGAGTTCCTGGTCGTCCATGAGCGGCGCGAGCGTGAGATCGAGACCGCCGGCACGCACGCGCATTCCGACCGGGTAGTCCACCTCGGTCCGCGGCGAACGCCAGTTGCGCAGCGGCTCGAAAGCGATCTCCCGCGGCGCGAAAACGCGCACGCGACCGTCGGCGGCACGCCAGGCACCGCCGGCCCAGAAAACGCCCCCCGCCTTGGCTCGAATGCGGAACGCCATGAGCGCGCCGCCGTCGGCGAGGTTGAGCCCGACCCAGTCCCAGCCTGCGGCCGCTGGGGCCAGATACTCGCTCGACCACTCGTGATCGAGCCACGCCGAGCCATCGACACGCTCGCGCTTCCCGCTTCTCTCCACGGTGCCGCTCACCGCGAGATGCGGGCGGCTGTAGTAGTAGCTCGCCTGGCGCGGTTCCGGGCCTTTGCGGCTGAAGCCGGCGTCGCCTTGCGCGAGGATCGGCTGCGACGGCGCGAACTCGAGATCGAACGCGAACTCGCGCGCGGCGATCCTCGCCCGGTAGACGCCATCGGCGAGCGCCATCGACCAGTCGTCGATGTGGACGTCGGTCGATCCTTCGCGCGCCGCGGCCAGGCCGAAGCCCGCGCGCGCGGCGCGCTGATCGTGAAGCAGGCGTCCCACCGCGGGGTCCGCAAGCGCGGCGTGCGCGAAGAGAAGCTGCCGCGGTGCAAAGGCGCTCGGGTTGTCCTCGCCGATGCGCGGCCGGCTGCGGAAGAAGGTGATCTGGAAGCCGAGGGCGCGCACGTCGGCGGCGCGAAGCCATCCCGTCACATACCACCACTCCGTGCGGAAGGCCGGGTGCGCGCCGTGATCGCGCGGGAACTCGAGCGAGCCACCGGGGATCACGCCCGGATACCCTTCGGCCGCGCCGGCGCGCCGCGCGAGCAGCGCCAGTGGTGCCAGCAGGAACCCCCGGCGCTGCACTACCAGTCCTCCTTCACCGCCCGGACCGCATCGCCGGTCATCGCGGCGCGCGCGCTCGCCGTCGCCGTCAGGGCGGCCGCGACGAGCATGACTGCGCAAAACGCCGCGAGCGGCCACCAGGGGATCGTGAAATCCATGCTCCAGTGAAACGACTGGCGGTTCACGACGTGAATCAGGATCAGGCTGATGATCGTCCCGAGCGCGAGCCCGACGGCGAGGCCGAGCGCGCTGACCGCAAAGCCTTCGGTCGCGAGCATCGTGCCGATCTGGCGCCGCGTCATGCCGAGGTGCCGCAGCATGCCGAACTCCCGCCGGCGCGCGAGCACCAGCGCACCGAAGCTCGACGACAGGCCGGTGAGCCCGATGACGAGCGCGACGAGCTCGAGCACGTAGGTGATCGCGAACGTCCGGTCGAAGGCCTGCATCGAGCGTTCCCTGATCTCGCCCGGTGCGGCGAGCTCGAGCTTCTCGCCGCCGGGCACCGTCGTGCGGATTGCGAACCTGACATCACCGGCGTTGGTGCCGGCAGCGAGCCACAGCGCGCCGTCGTTCGCATCGCGGTCGCCGGTGAGCCGGATGTAGCGGTCGCGCTCGACCATCACTGCGCCGTGCTGCCGGATGTAGTCCCGCCACACACCTGCGACCGTGAAGCGCGCAGGTTGCCCCGCGATCGGCAGTTCGATGACGGCTCCGGGCGCGAAGCCGTAAATGTCGACCATCGCCTCGGACACCCACGCGGGCGGCGGCGCGCCCGCCGGCGGCACGAGGAACCCGCCGACGAGCGGCAGGAGGCGCCCGGGATCGGTCGCGTCGACCGGACGCGCAATGAGCATCACCGGCGGCTTCTCGGGCGCGAGCAGGATGCTCTGAGTGCGACCGAAGTCGGCGCGCCGCACGCCGGGAATGCCGGCGAGACGCTCCTGGTCGCGCGGCGCGAGGAACGCGGTGTCGCCCGCGGCGCCCGTCCGGACGTACAGATCGGCGGGCAGCACGTGATCGAGCCAGGTACCGAGCGACTGACGAAAGGAGGCGACCATGATCGCCATCGAGACAAGCAGGCTCACCGCCGCGACGATGGTCGCGAGCGACAGCATCGACTGCCCCGGGGCGCCGTGTAGCTGCAGCGCAGCGAGCCGGCCGGGCACGGCCCGGCGCAAGTGCAGGCGCGCGAACGCGGCGACCGCGAGCCGCGGCATCAGCATGATCGTCCCGACGAGGAGGAGCGCGATCGCGATGTAGCCGAACAGCGGCAGACCGTCGAGCGGCGGCGCAGCGGTGAGCGCCACGCCGGCTGCAATCACCACGAGGCCCGGCCACGCGGGCTTGAGGCGCTCGAAGAGCCGCTGTTCGTCGCCGGCCTTCAGTGCTGCAGCGGGCTGCGCGCGCGCCGCCTCGAGGGCAGGCGCGAGGCTCGCCAGGAGCGCGACGACGACGCCGAGCGCGAAGAACACGAGCGCCCAGCCGGGCTCGAAGCGGAGCGCCGGGCGCATGCCGCGGAAATCGCCCGCCCCGAGGTCGGCACCCACCACATCCAGGATCGCCTGCGCGAGCGCGAAGCCGAGCACGAGCCCGAGCGCAGCGCCGACTGCTCCGACGAGCAGCGCTTCGCCGAGTAGCGTCGCGATCAACCTGCGGCGCTTCAGCCCGAGCACCCGGAGCAGCGCGAGCTGCGGGCGTCGGCGCACCACGGCGAGCGCCTGCGTCGAGAACACGAGCAGCCCGCCGGTGAAGAGGGCGACCAGGGCGAGGACGTTGAGGTTCACGCGATACGAGCGCGAGATGCTCGCTGCGCGCTTGATCCCGGCGACCGGACGCTCGGCGAGGACACCGGCGGGCAGCTCGCGCTGCAGCCGCGCCCGGAACGCCTCGACGTCGACGCCGGGACGCAGCCGGAGATCGAGTCGGTTGATTCGGCCGACGCGATCTAGCGCCGCCTGCGCACCCGCGATGTCCACGATCCCGAAGCGCGTGCCGTCCGCGCGCGTGAGCCCGGCCACGCGCAGGCGCGCCTCGCCGAGTCCGACCTGGAGCGCGATGGGGTCGCCCTCCGCCACGCCAAGCCACTCCGCAGCGGCCGGGCTCAGGAAGATCGCGTCCGGGCGAAGCGTGTCGGAAAGGTCGGGCGCAGAGGTCGCCACCAGGTCGGGCTGCAGCAGCCCCGCCCGGAAGACGTCGAGCCCCAGAATGCGAAGCGTCTCGGCCCGGCCCGCGAGGCGGACGTCGGCTTCGATCACCGGGCTCGCGACGGCGACCTCGGGGAGGCGGGCGAGGCGGGGATAGAGCGACTCGTCGAAGCCTGCGCGCGGGCCGCGCAGCTCGAGGTCGGCGGTGCCCGCGAGCGTCTGCACGGCGTGCGCGAACTCGCCGATGGCCGACTGATTGACGAGCTGCACGGCGTAGCCGAGCGCGACCCCGAGCGCGATCGCGGACAGCCCGAGCGCGAGCCGTCCCTTGCCCTGCCGGAGTGGACCGAGGAAGAGCGCGAGGCCGAGTGCCGTGTCGTTCATGCTCGCAGGCCGGACGCGGTCAGCGTGTAGATGCGGTCCGCCGTGGCCGCCGCGACGGGTGAGTGCGTGACCAGGATCCCGGCTGCGCCTTCGCGCTTGACGCTCGTCCGGAGGAGCTCGAGCACCTGCGCGGCGCTGTCCGGATCCAGATTCCCGGTCGGCTCGTCCGCCAGCACGAGGCGCGGCCGATGCACGAGCGCGCGTGCGATCGCCACGCGCTGCAGCTCGCCGCCCGATAGTTCGGCCGGGCGGCTGGTCGCCCGATCGGCGAGGCCAACCGCAGCCAGCATGTCGCGCACCCGTCCTTCGCCCGCACCGTCGAGCATGCCGTTCAGGAGCAGCGGAACCGCGACGTTCTGTGCGACATCGAGGTACGGCAGGACGTGGAACGCCTGGAAGACGAAGCCCATCCGGCGCCGCCGCAGCTCGGTGAGCGCATCGTCATCGAGCGGCGCGAGCTCGATGCCGTCGAGCGCGATCGAGCCACCGTCCGGGTGGTCGAGGCCGGCGACGAGGTTGAGGAGCGTCGACTTGCCGATCCCCGACTCGCCGCGCACCGCCACGTACTCGCCGGCGCCGAGCTCGAGGTCCACGCCGGCGAACACGGTGCGGGGGCGCGGACCGGGGTACGACTTCGCGAGGCCGCGGATGGATAGCACAGGTCCAGAGTAACGGCGCCTCGAAGCGCTCGCAACCTCACCCGGCGTACGCTTCAGAATAGACTGGGAGCCTGCGCTCGAGCAGTGAAACAGCCTCGCAAGGGTACTTCGGGCGGCGGGGCGGCCCAAAAGAAAACGGCCGCGAGGCACACGCCTCGCGGCCGCTGAATGCCTGTCTGGCTTCGTTCGTACTGAGGCGAGGAGCAGGGGGCGGGCCCCCGTGCAGATCCCTCGAGTCGGCGTTCTTACGCCTGCTGTTTCGTGCGTCGGTGCGCGCTTTCTAGCGCGCGCCGGCGAATCGAAGCCGGTCGATCGGGTCTCGCTATCCCCCCGCTCGCTTGGAGCTGGAGGTGGTGGACGAGGCCTGCGAATCGTCCGTCTTCACCTTCGCGCCGGGGCAAGCCGACGCCGCGCTGCTCGCGAAGAGAAATGCGATCACGGCAGCGATCCTCAAGTAGCGACTAGACACCGGATCACCTCCTTTCTCCAGAAACCGGCACATGCCGTGCCGAAAGGATAGCAGAGGGAGCCGGCCGTTGAACAGCCCGAAGAGCCCGGCGAGGATGCCGTGCCCCGCGCCGGTCGACGGACGCTAGCGGGACCCGCCGGCGAGCCTCCACGGCGCACCGGTCTTCAACGCGTGGGCACCGTCGCCCAGCAGGGCGAGCGCGAAGCAGGCGATCGCCCAGAACACGGGGTATTCGTAGCCGCCGCCCTTGTTGGTGAAGGCCCAGCCGTTCGCACCATGGCCGAGGAGCGCGGCGAAGAGCAGATGGACGCCGAGCAACAGCGCGACCCAGCGGGCGGAAACGCCGAAGATCAGCATCAGTCCGCCGACGGTCTCGTAGAGCATGACGGCCCACGCGAACCACTCCGGATGCACCGCGCGTCATTGTTACCGAGCCGGCGCGAACCCCTCCGGCTGTGAGCCCGATCCCGGCTAGACCGACATCACTTGAAGGTCCGGCGCGACCGATTGCACCAGGCCCTCGATACCGGCCAGCGTTGCCGAGAGTGAGCTGGGGCAGCTGCCGCACGCGCCCTGGTAGTGTACCTTGAGGAGGTTGCCCTCCAGCTCGACGACGTAGAGGTCGCCGCCGTCGCCCTGGAGATAGGGCCGCACGCGCTCGTCGATGAGATCGGTGATCAAGGAGAGGTTGTGGCGTTGCTCGTCGGTGAGCGTCTCGTCGTCGAGCGCTGGATGGCCGCCGCCGAGCGCGGAGTAGGCCTGCGACTGCGCCTCGGCAGCCGGCGCCTCGCGGATCGGAACCGCGAGCTGCTTCAGCAGCTCGTTCCACTCCGCGCCGCCGTCCTGCGTCACCGTGATCCAGTGGTCGACGTAAAAGACGTTGGTGACGTGCGGGACGTCGAAGAGCGCCTTCGCGAGCGGATCGTCCGCCGCCTGATCCTTCGAGTCGTAGGAGCGCGAGGCGCCGTAGGTGAGCGGCTCCTTGAGCACGAACTTCATCGCGTTCGGGTTTGGCGTGCGTTCGATTTCGGAAATTTTCGGCATATCAACAATCAGGCATTGCCCGGGAACCCCTGTGCTTCCAGCGCCACCGGGTCGGCTGCGCCTTCGGTCGTCGTCGACCCCTCTCTCGAGAACGCCGCGTGCAGCGTGTGCCACGGCAGGATCGCGCATTTCACCCGCGACGGCAGGTCGCGCACGCCCGCGAACACCGTGAGCCGCCCGAGGTAGCGGCCGCTCGTCCCCAGGTCTTCATTCCCGACGGCCATCGCCCGGAAGTGCTCGACCAACGTTTCGGCGTCCGCCGTCGTCTTGCCCTTCACCGCGGTCGTCATCATCGACGCCGAGGCCTTGCAGATCGCGCACGACTCGCCTTCGAACGCAATCTTGTCGATCCTGTCCCCGTCCACTTTCACCGCGACCCAGATGTGGTCACCGCAAAGCGGATTGACGCCCTCGGAACGGTGGGTCGCGTCGTCGAGCTTGCCCCAGTTCCGCGGCTTCTTGTTGTGATCCAGGATCACTTCCTGGTAGAGCTGTTTGCTATCCATTACCTATCCATCACGCAAACATCTTCTGCACCTTGCGGACGGCACCGGCGAGCGCCTCGACTTCGGCGAAGGTGTTGTAGAACGCGAACGACGCGCGCGCGGTGGCGGGCACGCCGAAGCGCTGCATCAGGGGCTGCGCGCAGTGGTGCCCCGTCCGGACCGCGACGCCTTCCTGGTTGAGCAGCGTGCCGACGTCGTGCGGGTGAACGTCGCCGACGTAGAAGGACAGCACCGACGCCTTGTCTTTCGCGGTCCCGATCAGCCGCACACCGGGGATGGATCCGAGCAGCTCGGTCGCGTACTCGAGGAGCGCATGCTCATGCGCCGCGATGTCCGCGTGGCCGATGCCGGTCATGTACTCCATCGCGGCGCCGAGCCCGATCGCCTCGGCGATCGGCGGGGTCCCGGCCTCGAACTTGTGCGGGATCGTGTTGTAAGTCGTCTTCTCGAACGTGACCGACAGGATCATGTCGCCGCCGCCCTTGAAGGGCTGCATCGCCTCGAGCAGTTGCGCCTTGCCGTACAGCACGCCGATGCCGGTGGGCCCGAAGATCTTGTGCCCGGTGACCGCGTAGAAGTCGCAGTCGAGGTCGCGGACGTCGATCTTGAGGTGCGGCGCGGCCTGCGCGCCGTCAACCAGCACCGGCACGCCGTGCCTGTGGGCGATCGCGATCATTGCCTTCACCGGGTTGATCGTGCCGAGCGCGTTCGACACGTGGGTCATCGCGACGAACTTCGTGCGCGGATTGAAGAGTTTCTCGTATTCGTCGATCAGCAGCTCGCCCGCGTCGGTCACCGGAACGATCCGCAGCCGCGCGCCCTTCTCCTCGCAGAGCATCTGCCACGGCACGATGTTCGCGTGGTGCTCGAGATGGGTGAGGATGATCTCGTCGCCCGAGCCTATGAACTTCCGGCCGTAGCCGTGCGCCACCAGGTTGATGCCGTCGGTGCAGTTCGAGGTGAAGATCACCTCGCGGTCGTCGCCGGCGTTCAGGAACTCGCGCGCAATCCGGCGGGCGTGCTCGTACGCCGCGGTCGCGGTCTCGGAGAGGTAGTGCACGCCGCGATGGATGTTCGCGTGCTCCCAGGTCCGATAGTGCACGATCCGGTCGATCACCGGTTGCGGCATCTGGCTCGAGGCCGCGTTGTCGAGGAAGACGAGCGGCTTCCCGTCGATCCTGACGTTGCGGAGGATCGGGAAGTCGGCGCGGATGCGCTCGACGTCGAGCGACGTGGCAAGCCGCGCTCGCTACGCAGGGCGGTGGCAGTCACAGTCATAGTGTCTCTCGCGTTTCTTCCAGCACCGTCCGGTGCAGCGCATCGACAACCGAGCGGATCGGGATCCGGTCGACGACCTGCGCCGCGAACCCGTAGGTGAGCAGCGCGCGCGCGGCCGGCTCGCTCAGGCCGCGGCTCCGCAGGTAGAACAGCTCCTCCGCCTCGAGCTGGCCGACGGTCGCGCCGTGCGCGCATTTCACGTCGTCGGCGAAGATCTCGAGCTGCGGCTTGGTGTCGACGTGGGCGCGCCGGGAGAGCAGCAGGTTCCGGCTCTGCTGCGACGAATCGGTCCCCTGCGCGCCCGGCCGCACCATGATGCGGCCGTTGAACACCGCATGCGCGTGGCCGCCGGCGACGCACTTGTGCAGCTGGCGGCTCGTACCGTGCGCCTGGGCGTGGTCGATGAAACTGTGCGTGTCGGCGAGCTGCCGCTCGTTCAGCAGCGCGAGCCCGTCGATCTGGCAATCGATCCCCTCGCCCGCCTGCAGGAGGTTCAGGTTGTAGCGCGACAGCCGCGCGCCGACCGCCACCGACACCGACTTGTACGAGGCGTCGCGCTCGAGGCGCACCGCGCACGTGGCGATGTGGAACGCGGCCGGGCCCTCCTGCTGCCGGCGGACATGGCGGACGTGCGCGTTCGCGCCGACCGCGACCTCGGTGACGGCATTGACGCAATAGGCGTCGTCATTCAGTCCGACGTAGTCCTCGAGCACCGTCACCTCGCTCCCCGGCTCCGCGACGATCAGGCAGCGCGGATGGACTGCGACGCCGGCCTGCGTGCTTGCGAACACGAGCTGGATCGGCGCAAGCCCCACGGTATCGTGCGGTGCGAACACCAGCGCGCCGTCGGTGAGGTATGCGGTGTTGATCGCGCGAAACGCATCGTCGCGAAATTCGCGTGCCGCCCGAGCTGCGACTCGACCAGGTCATCGTGCGTGTCGAGCGCTGCGCCGAGCGTCGTCACGACCACGCCGTCCCGCGGGGTCGACGACAGCGTCGGGACGAACTGCCCGTCGATGAACACGAGCCGCGCCGACGCCTCCGGCGCGATCACCGGCTCGAGACCGAGCCCGACCGGCGCCGTAGCGGGTGCAGCGGGCTTGAACGCCAATGCGTACAGCGGCGCGAGATCCGTGAACCGCCACTCCTCTTCGCGCACCGTGGGGAGCGTGAGCGAGTGCGCCCGCTCGAGCGCGTCGGCGCGCAGGCGATTCACCCACGCGTGCGGTTTCGCGGGCAGACCTGGATGGCCCGCGAGCAGGTTCTCGAGCCAGGCGTGCGCGGCCGTGGTCGTCATGCCGCGACGGCCTCCTTCGCCACCCAGTCGTAACCGCGGCTCTCCAGCTCGAGCGCGAGTTCCTTGCCGCCGGTCTTGATGATCCGGCCGCCGTCCATGACGTGTACGTAGTCGGGGACGATGTAGTTCAGCATCCGCTGGTAGTGCGTGACCAGCACGATGGCGTTGTCCGGGTTGATCAGCCGGTTCACGCCGTTCGCGACGACCCGCAGCGCGTCGATGTCGAGGCCGGAGTCGGTCTCGTCCAGGACGCGAGCTTCGGCTCGAGCAGCGCCATCTGGAGGATCTCGTTCCGCTTCTTCTCGCCGCCCGAGAATCCTTCGTTCACCCTGCGGTCGAGGAACGCCGGGTCCATCTCGAGCAGCTTCATCTTTTCGCGCACGTAGTCGTCGAACTCGAGCGGATCGAGTTCGTCCTTGCCGCGCGCGGCCTGGATGGTGTTGTAGGCGAGCCGCAGAAACGCGCTGTTCGAGACCCCGGGAATCTCAATCGGGTACTGAAAACCGAGGGAGAGGCCTGCCCGCGCGCGCTCCTCCGCCGGC
>CAVUSZ010000044.1:0-34406 GCA_963744255.1 uncultured beta proteobacterium | reverse complement strand
GGGCTCGGCATGTTCGCACGTCCTCCTCAGCCGCGCGCTCCGGCACGCAGCGCGTACTTCCAGCCGAGCTCGGCCATCGGCCGCGCGCGCCGGCCGGCATCGAGGGCCTCGCTGCTCGCCGCGGTGCCGTCGAGCGCGCGCTTCATGATCCCCTGCAGGATCGCCGCAAGGCGGAACATGTTGTACGCCAAATAGAAATCCCAGTGCTCGATCCCCGCGCGGCCGGTGCGCCGGCAATAGGCGGCGACGTACTCGTCTTCCAGGGGGATGCCGAGCGCGGCGATGTCGAGCCCCGCGATGCCGCGAAACCGCTCGGGCGGAATGTGCCAGCTCATGCAGTGGTACGAGAAATCGGCGAGCGGATGCCCGAGCGTCGACAGCTCCCAGTCGAGGACCGCGAGGATCCGCGGCTCGGTCGGATGGAAGATCAGGTTGTCGAGGCGGAAGTCGCCGTGGACGATGACGATCTCGTCACCTGAAGGAATCGCGCCGGGCAGCCACTCGATCAGGCGATCCATTTCCGGCACGGGATCGGTCGCCGAAGCGCGGAACTGCTTGGACCAGCGGTCGATCTGGCGCTGGAAATAGTTCCCCGGCTTGCCGAAGCCCTCGAGGCCGATCGCCTTGTAGTCGACCCCGTGGAGCTGCGCGATCACCCGGTTCATCTCGTCGTAGATGCCGGCACGCTCGGCCGGCGACATCCCCGGCAGCGACTGCTCCCACAGCACACGTCCCGCGACGAAGCCCATCACGTAGAATGCGCGGCCGATGACAGTCTCGTCCTCGCAGAGGCAGTAGGTGCGCGGCACCGGGACGCCCGCCTTCTCGAGCGCGCTGATCACGCGATGCTCCCGATCGACGGCGTGGGCGGAAGGCAGCAGCTTCGCCGCCGACGCCGGCTTTGCGCGCATCACGTAGCTTGCGCCGGGCGTGCGCAGGAGGAACGTGGGATTCGACTGGCCGCCCTGGAACTGCTCGACCGCGAGCGGGCCGCGGAAACCGTCGATCCGTTCGGCCAGGAAGGCCGCGAGCCGGTCGACGTCGAAGCGGTGGCGTTCCTGCACTGCCGTCGTGCCGGCGAAGTTCGCGCTCATTGAGGTCCCGAAAGGCGCGCAATGCTAGCACGCACTAACGGCCCCCTCCCGGCTGTCGAACCGTCATCAATGCCCGTCGGTTATCGAACGTCCGGAACGGGAAGGCGCGGCGTCGAACAGTGCCCGACCGAGCGTCGCCGCGTACTGCGCTTGGCGCATTCCCTGCTAAGCATTCCGGAGGAAACGCAGGCTCCTAGAAAAGATGATCCAGATCAAGAATCTGCTCCGCGCCCCGAAGCGCCCCGTGTTGGCGATCCTGCAAGAGGTCCCGCTCGAGCAGCTCGACGAAGCGGTGCCCTCCCTCGAGCGCCACAAGCCGGCGCCCCTGGTCGAGTTCGAAACGCTACGCGACGTCTATCGCAAGCATTGCGCGGACCGAGCCTAGCGGTTGGCGCGAGCGGGCGCAGATCGGAACCCGCTAGGCCTTTTCGAGAGTTGCGGGATTAGACCGGTACCGGTTAGTGTTAATGTGAGGCTTCAGACACCACCCACACAAAAACACATGCAAACGATGCCTTCGACCCCACAGCCGCGACGCGCACCGGCGCCGGGCCCATCACCGGCGGAGCAGGTCGTTCTCGAATCGTTCGCCCGCCACGCGACAACGCTCGGGGGCGTGCTTGCCGCCAGCCGGCAGCTCCGGCTGGAGGGCTGCGCGCCCCTCGACCTGGCCAGTTCGACGAGTCTCGAATTCCTGCTGTTGAGCGTCCGAATGGCGGCGAAGCAGCATCTGCAGCGGGGCGAGGACCTGCTCCGACTGATCGATCGCGCCGAGGCGATGCTCGACGCTTCCAGAGGCGTGCGGCCGGAAGGGACCAAGACCGATGCCGGGATCCAGATGCTGCGCGCGATCGCGATGGCGGAACTGCTCCACGAGGAATCGCGAGGCCGATTCGCGCGGCAAGAACCCCTGCGCCAGCTCGCGGACGGTGCGATGGCGTCGCTCGTCAACGGATTCGTGTTGCGATTCGGCGGCAACCTGCCGGCGGAGCTGCGAAGAGCCTTCCCCGCCTTCGCGGCCGCGATCCGCAACGCGTGGCGCCCCGTCGAGGCGCGCCGCGGACTGCTGCTCTGGCTGACGAAGCGGAGCTGACACGCCTGGGTGGCCGTTGCACGACGCGTCAGTCAACGGAAGCGTGTTTCGACCACCGCTCGGTTAGTGGGTAGGGGGGATCCCCCTTGCCAACAACCACCTAGGCGCGCAGGACGAGATCGAACCGGCCGGCGAGCGCCTTGCCATCGGGCGCCCTGTCGAGCCGCACCAGCAAGGCCGCGCGCTCGCGTGGGTCGAGCGCGGTAAGCAGACCGTCACGCGCGTTATCCGCCTCGCCCTGCACGTACATCTGCGTCACGAGCCGCGGGATGCGCTCCCCGGTGACCTGGAAATGGATGTGGGGCGTGCGGCCCGGATAGGGTACCGGCTTGATCGTGCGAAAACGGTACTCACCGTCCCCGACGGTGACGAACTGTCCCCAGCCCTGGAAGTTCGGGTCCAGCGGTGCCGTGGAGGTATCCCGCGAGTGCAGGTAACGGCCCGCCGCATTGCACTGCCAGATCTCCACGCGCGCGCCGGCGAGCGGCTGGCCCGAGAGGTCCATTACGGTGCCCGCGAGCAGCAGGATTTCGCCGCGCGCAAGCCCACTCTGCCCCTTCACCTGGACGAGGTCGTTGTCGCCATCGGCGGGAAACGCGTCCGGATAGAACGGTCCGGCGGTCTGGCGCGGCGTCGGCGTTCGCGCCTGCGCGCCGACGCGCCACGGCGCGCCCGCAAGCGCGGCGCCGGCCAGCGCCGCCGCCAGCACCCGCCTGCGCGCCCGGCGCGCTTCCCGCAAGCCGCCGGTATCGGCGATCCGCGGCGTCGAGATCCGTTCGTGTCCCATGTCTTGAGTCCGTCCTCGGTCAGTACGTCGGCTTCCCCTTGAAGTACTCGAACCGGTCGATCGACTTCACCCGCACGTCGCGCACATCCCCGTCCTGCAAGACCTTGAGCGGCACGTCGACCCCTGCCGTGCCGAGCGACCACACCTTGCGGTACAGGTCGACGTGGGTCTTCACCGGCTCCTCGCCGACGCCGACGATGACGTCGCCCCGCTTGAGTCCGGCCCGCGCCGCCGGCCCCTCGGGCGAGACCCGGCTCACGAGCAGCCGGCCCTCGACCTCTTCGGTGTTGACGCCGAGCCACGGCCGCTGCGGACCGGCAGTGCGTCCGTTCGCCTTCAGCTCGGCGAGGATCGGCTTGAGGAGGTCGATCGGCACGAACATGTTGCCGGGCTGCGGCGTCCCCGGGTCGACGGTGTCGCGCACGAGCAGCGACCCGACCCCGACCAGCCTCAGCTCGCGATTGACCAACGCCGCTCCCGCCCAGGTCATCGTCGGCGGAGCGGTGAAGATCGCGCTCTCGAGCAGATACTCCCAGCTACCGGTGAAGGGGCGCTTCGACATCACGTAGGCGAGGCTCGCCGCCTCGCGGCCCCCGTGCGGCACGATGATCATCGGGTCGCGCACGGTCACCGCAGTGGAGTCGCCGAGCGCGAGCGGCTTGACGCCGAGCGCACCTTGCACCTTGAGGAGCCCGAAGCCGCTGGCATGATCGTAGGCGGCGAGCGTTGCGGGCAGCGTCCGGTCGCTCACCGTCGTGACCTCGATCGCGTCGGGCTCGATCACGAGGTAGCCGATCGTGAGGACCAGCTCGGGCTCGATGACGATCCCGCTGCCCTCGCGCGAGCGGCCGAGCGTCGCGTTCGAGCGCGCATCCGCGACCGCCTGCATCTTGATCCGGACGACGGCGGACAGCGTGTCGGTGATCCGCTGCTCGATCTCCTTCTCTTCGGGGGCGGGCTGCCCGGCGAGCGGCTTGTCCGCCGGCTGCTGCGCGACGACCGGCCACGCGAGCAGCAGGAACGTCGACGAGACGAGCGTTGCGAGCGAGCGCGGCATCATGAGCGCACCTCCGTCGGGAACAGACACATTGGCGCGGGATTTGTTCCATTGTGTGCCGAAGGCGCGCGGAATGCCAGCGAGCGCAGCCGCGACGTTCTCCGATCGGCTTTCCGGCGCGGCATCGGGCTGCTAAGCTCGCGCCATGTCGCGTTGTGCGCCCATCTTCTCGCCCGAAGCCCTGGTCGAGGAGCGCATCCAGGAAGCGATCCGCCGCGGCGACTTCGACGACCTGCCCGGCGCGGGCCAGCCGCTCGCGCTCGACGACGACTGCCTCGTCCCGCCGGAGGCGAGGATCGGATATCGCATCCTGAAGAATGCCGGTTTCGTCCCGCCCGAAGTGCTGGAGCGGCGGGAGATCGCCGAGCTGCAGGACGCGCTCGCCGTCCTCGCCGATGCCGCCGAGCGCTCGCGCGCGTTGACGAAGCTCGCGCTGCTCCGCACCCGGCTCGGCGCGAGGCGTTCAGGCGCGCTGTCGCGAGACGCATACTACGAGCGCAAGATCATCGACCGGCTGCGCGGCTAGCATCCTCGTACCGGTGAACGGCGGCATGACGATGGAACGATGAGCCCACCCACCTTCGCCGACATCCTGGCCGCGCGCGAGCGGATCGCGCCGCATCTGCCCCGTACGCCGCTTTTTCGCTATCCCGCGCTCGACGAACTGCTCGGGTGCGAGGCCTACGTCAAGCACGAGAACTACCAGCCGATCGGCGTGTTCAAGGTGCGCGGCGGCGTCAATCTCGTCGCGAGCCTGGACGCAGCCGACCGGCGGCGCGGCGTCGTCACCGCGAGCACCGGCAACCACGGCCAGTCGATCGCCTGGAGCGCGCGCAAGTTCGGCGTGCGCGCGGTGATCTGCGTCCCCGAGGGCGCGAACCGAAGCAAGGTCGCGGCGATCCGCGGCTTCGGCGCGGAGATCGCCGAACGGGGCGCGAAGTTCGACGACGCCGTCGCGAACGCCGAAGCGATCGCCGCGCGGGACGGCCTGCGGTTCGTGCACTCGGCGAACGAGCCGGCGCTGGTCGCCGGCGTCGGCACTTACGCGGTCGAGATGCTCGAGGACGAGCCGGACCTGGAAGCGATCGTCGTGCCGGTGGGCCTCGGCAGCGGCGCTTCGGGCACGTGCATCGCGGCGCGGCACATGAACCCGCGCCTCCGCGTCATCGCCGTTCAGGCGGCCGCGGCGCCGGCCGTCCACGACTCGTGGGCGAGCGGCCGGATCGAGACCCGGCCGAACGAGACCTTCGCCGAAGGGCTCTCGACCGGCCGCGCCGCGGCGCTGACGCTCGCGATCCTGCGCGAGCATCTCGCCGACTTCCAGGTCGTCGGCGAGGACGAGATCCGCCGCGCCACCGCGTGGTGGATCGAGCGGTGTCACACGCTCGCGGAGTCCGCGGCAGGTGCCGTGCTCGCCTGCGCGCATCGTCTGCGCGCGCTGCACGCCGGCCGGAAGATCGGTCTCGTCCTCTCGGGCGGCAACACCTCGATCGCGCATCTCCGGCAGGCGCTCGACTCGATCGCGTGAGCCTGTCGGCCCGCGCCGACTACCGATGCCGCTGATCTGGCGGCGGTAGCTCTCCGGCGCCCGAAATTCCGTCGCCGCAGAGCGACGCTTCAGAATTCTTCACGACGCAGTCACGCCAGTGCAAACGTCGACGGGCATGATCCCTGCAAGACCTGCACGCTCCGGCATCGACCGGCCCTCTCTCGAACGGAACAAAGGACACCACGCATGCTGACACCCAGGTTTCTCGCCGCATCGGTGCTCGCGCTCGGCCTCACCGCCGGTCCCCTCTTCGCACAGGACACGACCCGCACCGATGCCGACGTGCGGTTCGTGCAGCTCGACGCCGACCGCGACGGTTTCCTCACCAAGACCGAGGCGTCGCAGCTCGCGGGCCTCTCGGAGCGGTTCGACAAGTTCGACGCGGACCGCGACGGCAAGCTCGACCGCGTCGAGTTCGCCGCGCTGATCGCGGCGATGAAATGACGCGCGTTCGCGCGTCACCCCGGCGCACGCCGGGATCCAGGTATGGCGATTGGACCGACGGCTCCCGGCTGACTAGCGAAGTGCCGGGACAGGCCCCGCCGGGGCCGCGGATGCGGCGAAATACGCGCTCGGCGCGACGCCGAGCGCGCGCCGGAACATCGCACCGAACGCGCTCGCGCTCGCATAGCCGCAGTCGAGCGCGACCTTCGTCACCGGCTCGCCGGCGGCGAGACGCCGCAGGCTCTCGAGCAGTCGCGCCTGCTGGCGCCACGCGGCGAAGCTCATCCCGGTCTCCTCACGGAAGTGGCGCGCGAGCGTGCGGGTGCTCGCGCCCACGGCCTTCGCCCAGTCGTCGAGGGACCGCGCGTCCGCCGGTGCGGCGAGGATTGCGTCGCAGATCAGCGCGAGCCGCCGGTCGGCCGGCAGCGGCAGGTGCAGCGGCAGGTCGCTCGCGCTGCGCAGCTCGTCCAGGATGAGGCGCATCACCCGCGCGTCGCGCCCGCGCTCGTCGTAGACGAGCGACATCTCGGTTGCCGCGAGGATCAGCTCGCGCAGGAGGGGCGATACGTTCATGACGCAACAGCAGCGAGGCAGCGTGGTCGCCGCGTCGCGCCGCAGGTAGAGCGTGCGCATCTGCACGCGGCCCGACATCCGGCTCTCGTGGTCGGTGCGCGGCGGCACCCATACCGCGCGCTGCGGCGGAACGACCCAGGTGCCGTGCGGCGTCGTCACCGTCATCACGCCCGAGACGGCGTAGACGAGCTGCCCGCGCTCATGGCGGGCGACCGGGATGTGATGGCGGTGCGGGAAATCCTTCGCCATCGCGGCGATCGGCCGCGGCACCCGCATGTAGTCGTCGGGGTTCGTGCTTCTTCGGGTCATGCGCGCGCGAGGGTATCATTCGCCGCCCCGCCCGCCCCCGATGGTCGCCCTGCTCAAGCTCGCGCTCGTCCCGCTCGTCGTCTGGCTCGCGAGCATCGCCGGGCGCCGGTGGGGACACGCGGCGACCGGCTGGATCAGCGGCCTGCCGCTGATCGCCGGGCCGATCAGCGTTTTCCTCGCGCTCCACCAGGGCCTGCAGTTCGCCGCCGATACCGCGGCGGCGACGCTCCAGGTCACCGGTGCGGCCGCGCTCCACTGCTTCGTGTTCGCGCACGCTTCGCGGCGATTCGGGTGGCTCGCGTCCCTCCTCCTAGGCTGGGCTTCCTTCGTCGCGAGCGCCGCGGTGCTCGGCGCCGCGCCGATGCCGCCGCTCGTGGGCGCGGGCGCCACTGCGCTCGCGCTCGCGGTGATGCTCGCGAAGCTGCCGCCGGTGGCGCCCGCGAGCGGACCGGTCCCGATCCCCAACTCGGAGCTGGTCGTGCGCGTCGCCGCCGCGCTCGCGATCGTTGCCGCGGTAACACTCGGTGCGAACTACTTGGGCCCGCGCCTCTCCGGCATCCTGCTTGCGTTTCCGGTCACCGGCTCGGTGCTGCCGGCCTTCGCGCTGGCGCTGCTCGGGAGCGACGCCACGGTGCGCCTCCTCGCCGGGTTCCTCTCGGGCCTCTTCGCCTTCGCGGCGTTCCACCTGGTCGTCGCGGCGGCGCTGCCCGCCCTCGGCGCGCTGTTCGGGTTTCCGGTTGCGTTCGCCGCCGGCCTCGCCGCCGCCGGCGTGGTCATGCGCGTCCGGGCGTTGGCCGAACCGCGATAGATCTTGTCGGACTCTCGCGTGCCGGCCGGCGCCGCGCGCGCTACGATTCGCGCCATGCAGAATCCCGCCCGCCTCGACTTGTTCCTGAACGTCGGCCATTTCGTCGACCACCTCGCGATGCTGATCTTCCCGACCGCGGTGCTCGCGATCGGCGCGGCGTGGCAGCGGCCGTACTCCGAGCTCCTGCCGCTCGCGCTCGGCGGCTTCATCGCGTTCGGCGCGTTCTCCATTCCCGCCGGCTGGCTCGCCGACCACTGGAGCCGCAGCGGGATGATGAAGCTCTTCTTCTTCGGCATCGGCGCCGCCACCGTCCTGACGGGATTCGCGCGCACCCCGGTCGAGCTCGCGCTCGGCCTCACCGCGATCGGGATGTTCGCGGCAATCTATCACCCGGTCGGCATCGCGATGCTCGTCTCGAACCAGCCGAATCTCGGCCGGACGCTCGGCGTGAACGGCGTGTGGGGCAACGCGGGGCTCGCGTTCGCCGCGCTGCTGACCGGCGCGCTCGCCGATCTGGCCGGCTGGCGCGCGGCGTTCGTCGTCCCGGGGGCGCTCGCGATCGCTGCCGGCTTCGGGTTCGTCTGGGCGGCGCGCGGCGTCACGCTCGGCAAGGGCGCTACGAAGAAGACCGACGCGCGCTTCCCGCGCGCCCTGCTCGCGCGGGTATTCCTGGTCGTCGCAGTGGCCACCGCCTGCGGCGGGCTGATCTTCAACGCGACCACCGTCTCGATGCCCAAGGTCTTCGACGAGCGGCTCGCCGCGCTCGTCGACACGAACCTGGGGATCGGGCTTCTCGTGTGCGCGACCTACCTGATCGCGGCGATGGCGCAGCTGCTCGTCGGCTGGTGGATGGACCGCAAGTCGGTGAAGAGCGTCTTCGTGGTGGTGGCGCTGATGCAGGTGCCGCTGCTCCTCGCCGCCGGCTCGCTCTCCGGCTACGCGATGCTGGCGGTCGCGGTGGCGATGATGTTCTTCGTGTTCGGCCAGATCCCGATCAACGACGCGATGATCGCGCGCTACACGGCCGAGGAGTGGCGCGCGCGCGCATATTCGGTGCGCTACGTGGTGTCGTTCGGCGCCAGCGCGACCGCGGTGCCGCTGATCGCCTGGGTGCACCGCGTGTACGGCGATTTCCAGCCGCTCTTCGGGATCCTCGCCGCGGTCGCGATGCTGACGCTGATCGCGTCGCTCGCGTTCCCCGGGGAGCGAGCCGCCGCCGCGGCTGTCCCTGCGAAGGCCGCGGCCGGCTGACGGCCGGCGTGTCCGGGCTGGCCCGAGCTAAGACATGAGCATTTTGTCGCGCGGGGGCGGCAGAGCGGTCGAAACCTGCTTGCTGTCGCGGAGGCGAGTCGCTAAGGTGGCGCTCAACTTCGTTCGTGGAGCCGCTCGTACCATGCGCCGCACCCTCGCCAGGGCTCTTGCTCTCTTTCTTGCGCTCGCCGCGCCGTTCGCATTGGCCAACCCGGACGGCGACGAGACGGTCGTCATCGGTACGCTGAACTATCGCGGCGCGACCTCGTTCCCGCGGAATGCCAAGGTGGTGCTGCAGCTCGTCGACCTGTCGCGGCCGATGACCGCTGCGAGCGTGATCTCCGAGATGACCTTCCTCGATCCGAAGCCTGTCGCCTGGCCCTACCAGTTGCAGTATCCCGGACAGGCGATCGACCCGAAGGGGCAATACGGGATCTTCGCCAAAGTGGTCGTCGGGAACGAAGTCTGGTTCGCAACGCTGCAGGCAGCGCCAGTGATCACCCTCGGCAACCCGTCGCGCCGCGACCTCCTGCTCGAACCGATTCCGCGGCGCGCCGCGAGTCAATAGAACGCGCCGCGCGCGCTCACCGGCCACAGCGCCTCCACACGCTCGCCGCGCACGCAGACGAGCCAGTCGTAGAGGTTCACCGTCGGGTCGCAGTGGCCCGGGATGAGCCGGAGCTTGTGGCCCAGCGCCGGCGCACGCGCACTCGACGACACCTTGAGCACGCCATGCTCGTCGGACCCGCGAACGTACTCCACGCCCAGCCAGTCCGGGACGAGTGGATTCCCCGAATCGAAACTGTGCGCCTTGAGCCCCGCGTCGACCACGACGCGGCCGGGAGCGGGCGCGCTCATCGCCGTCGTCCAGATGTACAGGCTCTGCTCGAAGCGCGGAAACCCGTCCCAGGCGTTTCGTCCGTAGTCGGCGTCCATGAAGATGTAGGAGCCGGGCTGTAGCTCGGTCCAGACGCCGCTCCCTCGCTCGAAGAGGAATGTGCCGGTGCCGGCGCCGGTCACGCTCTCGCAGTCGAGGCCTTCGTCCTCGAGCAGGTCGCGCGTGCGGCGGGTCTTCTCCGCCGCCAGCGCGATCGCCGCGCTGCGTTCCGCGACCGAGCGCAGATGCTGCGCGGCGCCGTGGTACGCGTGGATACCGGCGAAGCGGAGGTTTCGCGACCCGGCCACCGCGCGCGCGAGACGCAGTGCCGGCTCGCCGGGCTCGACCCCGCAGCGGTTCGCGCCGACGTTGACCTCGACCAGTACGTCGATGCGCACGCCGGCGGCGCGCGCCGCGTCGTCCAGGTCGCCGACGTTGGCGGCGTCGTCGACACAGACGCTCACCCGCGCGCGCTTCGCCAGCTCCGCCAGCCGGGCGAGCTTGGCGCGGCCTACGACCTCGTTCGAGACGAGGACGTCGGCGACGCCACCGTCCACCATCGCCGCGGCCTCGCTCACCTTCTGGCAGCACACGCCGACCGCGCCGGCAGCGATCTGCCGCAGCGCGACCTCCGGGCACTTGTGCGACTTCGCGTGCGGGCGGAGCCGCAGGCCGCGCGTCGCCTCGGCCATCGTCGCGACGTTGCGCTCGAAGGCGTCGAGATCGAGAAGCAGCGCCGGGGTATCGACCTCGGCGAGCGGCATGCCCGCTGCGGCTGGCGGTGGAAGGGACATGACCGCATTCTAAGGCGATCCGGTCCTGCACCGATCGCGAATCCGCACGACAATCCGCGTCCATCGGCGTTCACCGGCGGTTCCGCTCATGTTCCGACCCGATCTCCTGAAGGGCAAGCGCATCCTCGTCACCGGCGGCGGCACCGGTCTCGGCCGCGAGATCGCCGACAAGTACCTCGAGCTGGGCGCGGATCTCTACCTGTGCGGCCGACGGAAGGCGGTCCTCGACGAGACCGCGGCCGAGCTCATTGCGAAGCACGGGCGGCGCGGTGAAGACGCACGCGGTGGACATCCGCGACGCCGCCGCGGTCGACGCCATGATCCAGTCGATCTGGGAGGACGGCGGACCGCTCACCGGCCTCGTCAACAACGCCGCGGGCAACTTCATCAGCCGCACCGAGGACCTCTCCGCCAGGGGCTTCGATGCGATCGCCAACATCGTCCTGCACGGCACGTTCTTCGTCACCCAGTCGGTCGGCAAGCGCTGGATCGCGGGCGGCCACCGGGGCAGCGTCGTGTCGATCCTCGTGACGTGGATCTGGACCGGCTCGCCGTACGTCGTCCCCTCGGCAATGTCGAAGGCGGGCTTGCACGTGATGACCGAGTCGCTCGCCGTCGAATGGGGACGATACGGCATCCGCCTCAACGCGATCGCCCCCGGGCCCTTCCCGGTCGAGAGCACGGGCGCGCGGCTCAACCCCGGGCAGACGATGGAGGAGCGCGCGGCGGGCAAGAACCCCATGGGCCGGATCGGGCAGATGCACGAGCTGCAGCATCTCGCCGCGTTCCTCATGGCCGACGGCTGCGAGTGGCTCACCGGCCAGACGATCGCGCTCGACGGCGCCGGGCATCTCGCCGGCAGCGGCACGTTCTTCGATCTGCGCAACTGGACCGACGACGACTGGAAGCGCGCGCGCGAGATGATCAAGGTGCAGAACGAGCGCGACAAGTCGCAGCGCTCGTAAGCCAGCTCAGTCCATTGCTGAGGACCACGCCGTTTCACGAACGCACGGCCGCGCTGTGCGCGAGCCACGCCTGGCGGCGCTGGGCGGGCTTTATCGTCGCGAGCTCCTACGAGCTCTCGCACGAGCGCGAGTATCACGCGATCCGCAGCGCCGCGGCGCTTCTCGACATCTCGCCGCTCTACAAGTACCTGGTACGGGGCAAGGACGCCGCGCGCCTGCTTGACCGGGTGATGACGCGCGACGTCGGGCGTACGCACCCCAGCCAGGTGGTCTACACGCCCTGGTGCGACGGCGCGGGCAAGGTGCTCGACGACGGCACGGTGACCCGGCTTGACGAGGAAACGTTCCGCGTCACGTCGGCCGAGCCGAATCTGCGCTGGTTCCAGGACAACGCCTGCGGCCTTGCCGTCACGATCGAGGACGTGTCGAACTCGATCGCGGCGCTCGCGCTCCAGGGCCCCAATTCGCGCGCGATCCTCCAGCAACTCTGCGATGCCGACCTCGAGCGGCTGAAATACTTCCGCATGACCGCCGCGATGCTTCGCGGCGTCGCGGTCACGATCACGCGCACCGGCTACACCGGCGACCTCGGCTACGAGATCTGGACGAGTGCAGTGGACGCACTGGCCGTTTGGGACGCGCTCGTCGAAGCGGGTACGCCGTACGGCATCACGCCCGCCGGCATGCTCGCGCTCGACGTGGCGCGGATCGAAGCCGGGCTGATGCTGCTCGACGTCGACTACGTGCCCGCGAACAGGGCGCTCATCGAGAGCCAGACCTCGTCGCCGTTCGAGCTCGATCTAGGCTGGGCGGTGAACCTCGACAAGGAGCAGTTCGTCGGCAAGCCGGCGCTCGCGGCCGAAGCCAAGCGCGGTCCGGCGTGGCAGTTCGTGGGAATCCAGGTCGACTGGAGCTCGTTCGAAGCGCTCCATCTCGAGGCGGGGCTCGCGCCGCGAGTCCCGGCTGCCGCCTGGCGCACGAGCGTGCCGCTCTACGCCGGCGGCGAGCAGACCGGCTACGCGACGAGCGGCGTCTGGTCGCCGCTCCTCAAGCAGTACATCGCGCTCGCGCACGTCCAGTCGCGCTGGGCAGCACCGGGGACCGCGCTCGAGATGGAAGTAACGGTGGAGCACCGGCGCAAGCGCGCCTCCGCACGCGTGGTCAAGAAGCCGTTCTTCGACCCGGAGCGGAAACGAACCTGATGCCGGCGGCGTACGACGCGATCGTCATCGGCGGCGGCCACAACGGCCTCGTCGCCGCAGCCTATCTTGCCCGCGCCGGCAAGCGCGTCGTCGTGCTCGAGCGCCGCGAGCGGGTCGGCGGCGCCGCGATGAGCGAGCAGGTCTTCCCCGGCTTCACGTTCTCGGTGTTCTCCTACGTCGTCAGCCTGCTGCGCCCCGAGATCATCCGCGACCTCGACCTTTCCCGCCACGGCCTGCACGTGCTGCCGCTCGAGAGCACGCTGACCCCGCTCGCAAACGGCGACTACCTCGCGCAGTGGAACGACCATGACCAGAATCGGCGCGAGCTCGCGCGCCACTCGCCGCGCGACGCCGAGGCCTACGACGAGTTCGGGCGCCTGATGCACTTCATGGCGCGCGCGGTGAAGCCGATCCTCGGCATGGTCCCGCCCGATCCGGCGTCGCTCGCGCCGGGCGACCTCGCCGGCATGTGGCGACTCGGCAAGTATTTCCGCGGGCTCGGCCCGGAGCGCTTTCACACGCTCCACAAGCTGCTCACGATGAGCGCCGCCGACTACCTCGACGAATGGTTCGAGACCGAGGCGCTCAAGGGTACCAAGTCCGCCAGCGGGATCATCGGCACCCTCCTCGGCCCCCGCTCGCCGGGGACCGCCTACGTGCTGCTGCACCATTACATGGGCGAGCTCGACGGCGTGTTTCGCGCGTGGGGGTTCGCGAAGGGCGGCAACGGCTCGGTGAGCGCGGCGATCGCAAGCGCGGCGCGCGCTGCCGGCGCCGAGATTCGCACCGCGGCGCCGGTCGCGAACGTGCTGGTCGAGAACGACCGCGCCACGGGCGTCGCGCTCGCGAGCGGCGAGGAGATCCGGGCGAGCCTCGTCCTCTCGAACGCCGATCCGCGCCGGACGTTCTTCGATCTCGTGGGTGCGAAGCACCTGCCCGGCGAATTCCTCGACGGCATCCGGCGCTTCCGGTTCCGCGGCGCGTCCGCGAAGGTGAACCTGGCCCTCGGTGAGCTGCCGGACTTCACCTGTCTCCCCGGGCGGAGGCCGCACTTGCGGGGCGCGATCTCGATCAGCCCGAGCGTCGACTACCTCGAGCGCGCGTACGACGAGGCGAAGTACGGCGAGTTTTCGCGCCGCCCCTACATGGACATCGTGATCCCGTCGATGATCGACCCCGGCATGGCGCCGCCGGGCAAGCACGTCATGTCGATCTTCGCGCAATACGCGCCCGCCGATCTCAACGGTGGTTGGACCGACGCGCGGCGCGACGCGTTCGGCGACGCCGTGATCGACACGCTCGCCGAGTACGCGCCCAACCTGAAAGGCGCGATCCTCCACCGGCAGGTAATCACCCCCGCAGACATCGAGCGCATCGTCGGCATCACCGAGGGGAACATCTTCCACGGCGAGCTCAGCCTGCAGCAGATGTTCTTTCTCCGGCCGGTGCCGTCGTGGGCAAAGTACCGGACGCCGATCGAGGGGTTGTGGCAGTGCGGCTCGGGCACGCACCCTGGCGGCGGCGTGATGGGCGCGCCGGGGCGGCTCGCGGCGTTGACCATCCTGAAGGACGCGGCGTGAGCGGAACGTGGAGGTCAAGTTGACATCGACGCCGCGACTGCTAGCCTAGGGCGAAACCTGCGCCGAGAGACCCATTTCTGTTCTGTCATTGCCAGCCAAAGGGGGTTCCATGCGTAACCATCTCGTCCGGCTCGTGCTGCTGCCGGGGCTCGCCGCCGCAGCGCTCGCGCTGCCCCAGTCCGCGGCGGCGCAGGGCGAGCCGATCCGCGTCGGCTTCCTCACCGTCCGCACCGGCCCGCTCGCGGCGGGCGGCAAGCAGATGGAGGAAGGGATCCAGCTCTTTCTCAAGGAGCGCAACAACACGATCGCCGGCCGCAAGGTCGAGCTGATCATCGCCGATACCGGCGGCAACCCCGCCGGCGCGCGGACCAAGACCCAGGATCTCGTCGAGCGCAGCAAGGTGCATGTCATCATCGGCCCGCTCGCCGCGTTCGAGGCGATCGCGATCGACGACTACATCCGCCAGACGAAGACGCCGATCGTCTCCTGCTCGGCCGCGGCCGAGGATCTGACGCAGCGGAAGACGAGCCCCTGGTTCGCTCGCAGCGCGGCGAGCTCCGCCCAGCCGAACCACGCGCTCGGCGACTACGCCGCGAAGGAGCTCGGCTACAAGCGGATCGCGATCATCGCCGACGACTTCGCCTACGGCCACGAGACCGCGGCCGGGTTCCAGCGCGTGTTCGAGGACGCCGGCGGCAAGGTGGTGCAGAAGCTCTGGTCGCCGCTCAATGTGCCCGATTACGGCACGTACATCGCGCAGATCAAGCCGAACGTCGACGCGGTCTACGCCGGCTTCGCGGGCGCGAACGGCTTCCGGTTCCTGAAGCAGTATCGGGAATACGGCATCAAGCTCCCGGTCCTCGGCAGCATGACGACGGCCGACGAAGGCATCCTGAAGCAGATGGGCGACGAGGCCCTCGGCGTGGTGACCGGCGGCTGGTACGCCGCCGGCATCGACTCGCCCGAGAACGCGCGCTTCGTCGCGGCGGTCAACAAGGAGTACGGCGCCGACCCGGGCTACTACACGCTCGGTGCCTACTCCGCCGGCGCGCTCGTCGAGGCGGCCGCGAAGACGGTGAACGGCAAGGTGGAGGACAAGGAGGCCTTCATGAAGGCGCTCCGCGATCCTGGTGCGGTGAAGGATCCGCGCGGCGAATGGCGGATGGACGAGTACGGCAACCCGGTGATGGCCATCTACATCCGCAAGGTCGAGCGCAAGGGGGGGAAGCTCGTCAACACCGTCGTGAAGACCTACCCGCAGGTAAGCCAGTTCTGGACCTACGACCCGAAGGTCTTCCTCGCGAGTCCGGTCTACTCGCGCGACTTCCCGCCGTCGAAGAACCTGGAGCCGTGACGCCGGGCGTCGGCCGCGGCATTCGCAAGCCGGCGCGGGCGCGCCGCGCCCGGTGATCGCCGCGTTCGGCGCCGGATCGGGAGCCAGCCGGTGAGCGCACTCGCCATCGTGATCGGCGCCGGCGCGAACGAGCTCGTGGCGGCGCACTATCTCGCGCGGGCCGGTCGTCGCGCGCTCATACTCGCGCCGCCCGCCGACGACGCGCCGGCGGGATTCGGCTGGGTTCCGCCGGGGATCGTGAGGGATCTCGGCCTCACGGAACGGGGTCTGCGGATCGTCCGTGCCGATCCGTGGGCGACGGTGCCGCTTCCCGACGGCGGCCACCTCGAGCTGTGGCACGACGTCGCGCGCTCGGCCGAGTCGATCCGCACCTTGAGCCCCGCGGACGCGGGGAAATGGCCCGCGTTCTGCGAGCGGATGGCGCGCCTCGCGCGGTTGCTCGAGTCGGTCTATACCGCACCGCCGCCCGACCCGTTGGCGAGCGGGTGCCGCGACTTCGTGCAGCTCGCCGGCCTCGCGCTCCGCACGCGTCGGCTCGGCCGGCGCGGCATCGAAGACCTGCTTCGCATGCTCCCGATGCCGGTCGCGGATTTTCTGGACGACTGGTTCGAGAGCGACGCGCTGAAAGGCGTCCTCGGGGCGGCCGGTGTCATGCATCTCGCCCAGGGCCCGCGCTCCGGCGGCACCGCGTTCGGGTTGCTCCACCGTCATGTCGGCAGCCCGCCCGGCGTATTCCGCGCCTCCCGCTCGAACTTCAGGCGCGTGCTCGCGGGACTGCCGGGCATCGATATCCGTCCCGGGGTCGAGGTCGCCCGGATCAGCGTGCGCGACGGTCGCGCGACGGGCGTCGTGCTCGCGAACGGCGAGGAGATCGCGGCCGCGACCGTCGTTTCCGGCGTCGCTCCGGGGCGCACGCTGCTCGGGCTCGTCGATCCCGGCTGGCTCGACCCGGCGCTCGTCCGCGCGCTGCGCAGCATCAGATCCCGCGGCGTGGTCGCCCGGGCAACCCTATCGCTCGACCGTGCGCCCGCGTTTACGACGCTGGTGATCGCGCCCTCGCTCGACTACCTCGAGCGCGCGCACGACGACGCGAAGCACGGTCGGGTTTCGCGCTCACCCTGGCTCGAGGCGACGAGCGACGGCCAGCGGATCGACGTCCACATGCAATACGCACCGTACGCCCTGGCCGAAGGCGAGTGGAACGAGGCGCGTCGTGCGTCGCTCGGCGAGCTTGTGGTGCGGCACCTGTCGCCGCACATCGGCGCATCGATCGTCGAGCGGCGGGTGCGGACGCCGGTCGACCTGGAGCAGGACTACGGTTGGCCCGACGGGCAGGCTTACCAGGCCGAGCTTGCGCTCGATCAGCTGTTGTGGATGCGACCGATCCCGGCGCTGGCGCGCTACCGCACGCCGATCGCGGGCCTCTATCTCTGCGGCACGGGCATGCATCCGGGCGCAGGGATCGCGGGCGCGCCGGGCGCGAATGCCGCGCGCGAGATCCTGCGGGAACGCGATCCGGTCAACGCGGGGCGATGACCGGGCCGCCGTGGCAGAGGTTGAATCGGCTCACCGCGCTCGTCCCGCCGCCGTAGACGAACTTGACGTCCCAGAGGCAGGAGCCGGTGGGAGCCGGTCCGTCGAGAGTGATGCGCGTGCTCTCTCCGTTCGGCAGAGTGGGTCGGCCGAGCACGTCGTCGCCCCAGCTCCGGACGCTGGCCGGCGATACGTAGACGAACACAACCGGGCGGCCGCTCTCGTTGTACAGCGTGAAGTCGAGATAGCTGGCCTGTGCGGCCGGCGCGCCCCAGCCGACGACCGACACGGCGGCCGTTGCGGCAGCAGCGAAATTACGGAAGCGTCTGCGGCTAGTCATGGCCCTCTCCAGTGGTTCCCAGCTCCGGATCGGCGACCCCGAGTCACCGCGCCCGTGGAAGAAACGCTACGCTTTCCCGCGCGCCGCGCCTTCCCTCCCACGGATTAGGCCGGAGATCCGGTTCGATGCGGCGTGAGAAATCCCCGCGGCGGAGACTAAAATGACCCATCCTTGGAGGTGCGGAAAATGTCGCAGCACAGAATCGATCCTTGCGGCACGCGGCTTCCCATCAAGCTCGACACGACCTCGAACGGCGAATTCGTACCGGTCCCGCTGTCCCCCGCCAACCTCGAGGCCAATCGCCTCGCCCACGAATCGGCCACGCGGAACGCGCGGCGCCTGGGCCTGACCCGCCGGGACTTCCTGCTCTCTTCGTGCGGCGCAGCGAGCACCTTGCTCGCGTTCAACGCCGCCAACGCCGCGGTCGGCCGGCGCGGCGGCTTCTTCGACCTCGAAGCCGAGACCGCCCTCGAACCGCAGCTCGCGGCCGCCAGGCTCGGCGACGGCGAGTTCATCTTCGACGTGCAGGGACACTTCGTCGATCCGACGGGCGCCTGGGTGCGCAACGCCTCGCCCGATGAGTTCAAGTGGTCGCCGAAGGCGGCCTGCGCGATCGGGAAGAAGCCGCCCGGCCCGCTGGGCCATCTGCGCTGCCTGGGACCCGAGGAGTTCGTGAAGGACGTGTTCCTCGACAGCGACACCGACCTGATGGTGCTGTCCTTCGTCCCCTCGCGCCGCGACGACGAGCCGGTGACGATCCAGGCGGCGGACGCCGTGCGGCGCATCGTCGACCGGCTCGAAGGCACGCACCGGCTGCTGGTGCACGGCCGGGTGAATCCGAACCAGCCGGGCGATCTCGAGGCGATGGACGAGCTCGCACAGCGTTGGCGGGTGAGCGCCTGGAAGACCTATACCCAGTTCGGTCCTGGCGGCAAGGGCTTCTTCCTGTCGGACGACGTCGGCATCCGTTTCATCGAGAAGGCACGCGCGCTCGGGGTCAAGGTGATCTGCGTGCACAAGGGCCTGCCGTTCGGCAAGCAGTCCTACGAGCACAGCCAGTGCAGCGACATCGGCGTGGTCGCGAAGCGCTTCCCCGACGTGAGCTTCCTCGTCTATCACTCGGGGTTCGTCAGCGACAATCCGGAACGCGCCTACGCGGAGGGCGCGAACCGCGACGGCATCGACACGTTGGTGAGGTCGCTGGTCGAGAACGGCGTCGCGCCGAACGCGAACGTCTACGCCGAGCTCGGCAGCACGTGGCGGTTCCTCATGCGCGACCCGGAGCAGGCGGCGCACGCGCTCGGAAAGCTCTTCAGGTACTGCGGCGAGGAGAACGTCCTCTGGGGCACCGACTCGATCTGGTACGGCTCGCCGCAGGATCAGATCCAGGCGTTCCGCACTTTCCAGATCTCACCCGTCCTGCGGGCAAAGTACGGCTACCCGGAGATCACGCCCGCGCTCCGGGCCAAGGTCTTCGGGCTCAACGCGACCCGGCCGTACGCGATGAGCGCCGCGGAAGTGCGCAAGTACGTCCGGCGCGACCGCATCGCGCGCGAACGGCTTGCCTACCGCGAGCGCCCGGAGCCGCACTTCCTGACCTACGGGCCGAAGACGCGGCGGGAGTTCCTGCGTCTTGCGCGCGCCGGCGGGGCCGGCTGAGCTACTTCGGCGGCGCGGGGAACTGCACGAACGGCGGCTTCGGCTCCGTGTCGGGCGGCACGTAGGCCGGCGCCGGCGCGCCGGCCGGGCCCAGGTGCCTGATGTAGCGATACATCGCCCGCAGGTCCGCGTCGCTCATGTCGCGGAGGTTGAACCAGGGCATCGGCGGACGCCATTCGTTGCGGGCGTGCTTCAGCCACTGCGCCTCGGTCAGCTTCTGCGCCACCAGCCCCAGATTGGCGCCATAGGTCGTACCCCAGGGGCCGCGCCAGCCGAGCAAGCTCCCGGTCAGCCAGAGCTTCGTTCGATTCCGGGTAGCCGAGCGTATGGCAGTCGTTGCAGCCGCCGATCTGCACGAGATAGCGGCCGCGTTTCACGTCCGCGGCAGACGCCTTGTCCTGCGCGCAGGCTATTCCCGGCGCGACGAACGCGGTCACGACGAGACCTGCCATGAAGCCCTTCATGCCTCCCTCCTTTCGCGTTGGTTATTCCGCCTTGATGTTCCCCGCCCGCGCGAGGCGGGTGAAGGTCGCGATGTCGTCGCCGATCAGCTTGTCGAACTCCGCCGGCGTCGTGGGCCGCGGGTCGAGCCCGATCGGCGCCCAGCGCGTCTTCGCCTCCGCGTCCCCCAGGACACGCGCGATCTCGCGGTTCAACTTCGCGATCACGGCGCGCGGCGTCTTGCGCGGGGTGAGCAGCCCGAACCACAGGATCGAGTCGTAGCCGGGCACGCCCGCCTCGGCGACCGTGGGCACCTCCGGCACGAGGGCGTCGCGTTGCCGCGAGGAAACCGCGAGCGCGAGCAGCCGGCCGTCCTTCACCAGGTTCACCGCGTTCGCGATCGGCGCCATGAAGAACTGCACGCGCCCCGCCACCGTCTCGGTGAGCGCCTCGGGAATGCCCTTGAACGGGACGTGCACGACGTCCACCACCGCCATGCTCTTGAGGAGCTCGGCCGCGAAATGAGTGCCGCTGCCCACGCCCGCCGAAGAGAAGTTGAGGTGCCCCGGGCGCGCCCTCGCCATTGCGAGCAGCTCCTGCACGTTGTTCGCGCCGAGCGACGGCGGTACGACCAGCAGGTATTTCGAGACCGCCGAGAGCGTGATGCCCGCGAGATCCCTCTGCGTGTCGTACGGGAGCTGCGCGTAGATCGCGGGCGCGACCGCATGGGCGGACGAGACCGAGAGCAGCGTGTAGCCGTCGGGACTGGCGGTCGCGACGAAATTGGCGGCCATCGTGCCGCCCGCGCCGGGGCGGTTCTCGACCAGCACCTGCTGCTTCCAGGCTTCGCCGAGCTTTTGCGCGACGTAGCGCGCGGTGATGTCCGGCCCGCCGCCCGGCGTGAAGCCGACGATGATGCGGATCGGCCGGTTCGGATAGTCGGCGGGGGGAACGCCGCTCTGCGCGTGCGCGGTCATCGTGATCGCGACGAGCGCCGCCGCGGTGATGCCCCGTACATCCCTCATCGCGCCTCCCCGTTGCCCCGTCCGATTAGAACACGGCGCGCTTCCGGGCGACCTGCTTGGTCTCGATCCCGAATCGCGGCTCGGGCTTCGCATCGTCCAGCATCGCCGCCGCGAGGTACTCGCCCACCGCCGGGCCGTGCTTGAAGCCGTGGCCCGATCCGCCGCCGACCAGCCAGATGTTGTCCGCCTCGGGGTGGCGGTCGACCAGGAAGTCGCCGTTCGAGGTGTTCTCGTACTGGCAGACGCGCGTCTCCAAGATCGGGGCCGACGCGAGCGCCGGGAAGCGGTGTGCGAGGAACGCGCGGACGCGCGCGACGCTCTCCGCTCCGACGATCCGATCGGCGCCGTCGGGATCGATCGGCTCGCCGTGACGGTCGGGCGCGAGCTTGACGCCGCGCCCCTCGAGGTCCGGCAGGCCGTAGATCTCGGCACCGAAGTCGATCCAGGTCGGCATCCGCGGCGGCGCGAAGCGCCCGTCCCCCGGCGGCGGACCGAAGAAGAACACTTCCTGACGCGTGGGGAAGATGCGCGCGCCGAGCAGATCGGGAAACACCTTCGGCAGCCAGGGACCGCAGGCGAACACGAACGTCCCGGCCGCTATCTCCGTGCCGTCGCCCGTGCGCAGCGCCGGCAGCCGCCCGCGCGGTTCCGGCGGCGCGACGGCGGCGGTGCGATAGTCCGCGCCCGCGCCCATCGCCTCGCGCACGACGGCCTGCACCGCGCAGCGCGCCATCAGCGCGCCGCTCTCCGGCTCGAAGATGGCCCGGAAGTCGTCGTCGAGGACGAATTGCGGGTAGCGCGTGCGGATCTCGCTCGCGTCCAGGGCCTCATGCGGAACGCGGACCTTGGCGAGCGTCGCGAGCGTGTCTGCCGCGTAGCGGTCACCCGCCCGGGCGAGCCAGAGGACGCCGGTCTCGTGGAAGAGTGGCTCGCGCGTGTCCTCGACGAGCCGTTTCCAGGCATCGAGCGATCGCAGCGACATGCGCGTGTAGAGCCCGTCCGGGCCGTAGCCCATTCGTATGATGCGCGACTCGCCGCCGGAGCTCGCGCGGGCGTTGCCCGGGCCATACTGGTCGAGGAGCAGAACGCTCAAGCCCCGGCGGCGGAGGCTCCACGCCGTCCAGGCCCCGAAGCAGCCGGCGCCGACCACCGCCACGTCCCAGGTCTTCATCGGCGCGAATCGTACACCGGCGTGCGCGCCGCTCGAGAGAGGGGAATGCCGATGATCGAGGTGGTCGTCGTCGGTTGGGGCGTCCGACGCGAACCGAGCGTCATCTCCCTGTCACGTCCGCGGCGGGGCAGGCAGCGGACCCGCCGGACTGGTGCATCGCCGGCGCGCATGGGAAGATTGCGCGACACCTGCATGCGAACGCCGGAAACCTCGATGAACGCCGACCTCGACTCGTTCATCCGCGGCATCCCCAAGGCGGAGCTCCACCTGCACGTCGAGGGTACGCTCGAGCCGGAGATGGTCTTCCGGCTGGCGGAGAAGCACGGCATGGCGCTGACGTACCGCTCGGTCGAGGCGCTGCGCCGCGCGTACGACTTCGGCAACCTGCAGTCGTTCCTCGACGTCTACTACGCGGGCGCGAGCGTCCTGCGCGACGAGCAGGACTTCCACGACGTGACACGCGCCTATCTCGAGCGCGTCCATGCGGACGGCGTCGTGCACGCCGAGGTCTTTTTCGATCCGCAGACGCACACCGATCGCGCCATCCCGTTCGGCACGGTGATCGAAGGAATTCACTCCGCGCTCGAGAGCGGCGAGCGCGATCTCGGGATCTCGTTCCGTCTGATCATGTGCTTCCTGCGGCATCTGAGCGAGGATGCCGCGTTCGCCACGCTCGCGCAGGCGATGCCGCACCGGGACCGGATCGCGGCGGTGGGCCTCGACTCCGCAGAGGCGGGTCACCCGCCCGCGAAGCTCGCGCGCGTCTTCGCCGAGGCCCGCGAGGCCGGGTTCCTGACGGTCGCGCATGCCGGCGAGGAAGGGCCGGCGGCGTACGTCTACGAGGCGCTCGACATTTTGCAGGTCGCGCGCATCGACCACGGCGTTCGCGCCGAGGAGGACCCGGCGCTGTGCGCGCGCCTGGCGCGCGAGCAGATGCCGCTCACCATTTGTCCGCTGTCGAACGTCAAGCTGCGTGTGTTCGGTTCGATGGGCGAGCACAACCTCAAGCGCCTGCTCGACATGGGACTGTGCGTGACCGTCAACTCCGACGACCCCGCCTACTTCGGCGGCTACGTCGCCGACAACTATCGCGCTGCCGCCGACGCGCTCGGGCTCGGGCGGGACGACATCGTGCGCTTGGCCAAGAACTCCTTCACTGCGTCGTTCCTCGGCCCGGCCGAGAAGCGAGCGTGGCACGAGCGGATCGACGCGTATTCACGCGCGTGAACGGGAGCGGACCGCTGCCGTGATGCGGGAACCGGGGTCACGCCGCGGTGCTAGTCTCGCCACCTTCGCCCCGCAAATCCGATCGGAGGACTCCCACCATGAAAGCCGTCGCCCTCACCCGCTACCTGCCGATCTCCGACCCGGAATCATTCGTCGACGTCACCTTGCCCGATCCCAAGCCCGCCGGCCGCGACATCCTCGTCGAGGTCGAGGCGGTGTCGGTGAACCCGGTCGACACGAAGCAGCGCGCACCCAACCCGAAGGTGGAGGCGCAGCCGCGGGTGCTCGGGTGGGACGCGGCGGGGACGGTCACCGCGGTCGGCCCGGAGGTGACGCTTTTCAGGCCGGGCGACGCCGTCTACTACGCCGGCGACATCTCGCGGCAGGGCTCGAACAGCAGGCTCGCGCTCGTGGACGAGCGGATCGTCGCAAGGAAGCCCGGGACGATGGACTTCGCGCAGGCCGCCGCGATCCCGCTCACTGCGATCACTGCATGGGAGGCGTTCTTCGACCGGATGAAGATCGACCCGGCCGGGGCGCACCGCGGCAGGAGCCTGCTCATCATCGGCGGGGCGGGCGGGGTCGGCTCGATCGGGATCCAGATCGCGAAGGTCGTTGCCGGCCTCGAGGTCGTCGCGACCGCGTCGCGCCCGGAGACGGTCGCGTGGGTGAAGGAGCTCGGCGCGGACCACGTCGTCGACCATTCCAAGCCGTTGCGGCCGCAGATCGAGGCCCTCGGGATGAAGCAGGTCGACTACATCGCCAACTTCAACGACCCCGACCGGTATTGGGGCGAGATGGGCGATCTCGTCGCGCCGCAGGGCGCGGTGTGCATGATCGTGGGACCCAAGGGCCCGCTCACGCAGGACGCGGTGCGCGGCAAGAGCGCGACCGTCTGCTGGGAGCTGATGTTCACGCGCCCGCGCTTCAAGACGCCCGACATGATCGAGCAGCATCGCCTGCTCGCGCGCGTCGCGGAGCTGATCGACGCCGGCAGGATACGCGGCACCCTGCGCGAGACGCTCCGCCCGATCAACGCGGCGAACCTTCGCGCCGCGCATGCGAAGCTCGAATCCGGGACGATGATCGGGAAGCTCGTCGTCGCGGGCTGGGGCTGAGGCCGGCGTCAACCCGAGCCGCTGCGAGAGCGCCGCGACGGTCGGGGTACGCCGCTCGCCACCCTGCGCCACAGCTCGAACGGTCCGTTGGACGCCGCCGGGACGCGGCGCCGAGAAAGATCATGCAATCGCCGCTCACTCGAGGCTCGCTCCTTCCCGCACCGCGACCGAGCGCTCGCGTTTCCGGTCTGGCCTCGCGCCGGGCGCTTCCGCGCCGGGGACCTCGGCCGCCACCCGCTCGGGCGCGGTCGCAAGCGATTTCACCATGGTCGAGGTGCCGGTCTCGAGGGTGCGGCCGATTCTCTCCAGGCTGTCGCTCAGGCTCTCGCTGCCCGCCACGACCAGCTTCGCTCCGAGCTCGACCATGTCGGCTTGCGCCCTGGTGGTGATCTCCCAGAGCGAGCGCGTGACCTCGGCGCTGTAGCCGGAGGTTGTCCTCGATGAGCTTCGCCCAGTCGACCGGGGCAGCGGCTGATCCACCGTTGCCGAGCAGGGCGTTCATGACCCGGGCGTTCTCCGCCAGCATCCGGGTCGTGCTTTCGGTCTGCAGCCTGGCGACTTTCTCAAGCATCTCGCCATAGGTCTTCGAGCCCGCGTTCAACGCGGCGTTGAACGTGGCGCGGGTCATCTCGATCGCGAGGTCTGACGAGGTTGACATGGCGGATCTCCTCTCCGGGGAAGCGGGTGTGTCAAGCATCCCGAAGAAACGTTGCAAACGTGCGCGAGGCGCACGGTGCAATCGACGTGCCCGCCCTGTGGCGCAGGCGGTGCTCGGTGTCGAAGATTGACGGGCGCGCAAGGATGGCGTTTCCCCGCCACCGCCGGGGCGGGTTCGCGACGCACGCAGTTGACCCCCGGGGGTTGGGATACACTCCCGCCCGCCGCGCCCGAACGACAGCACCCTGCCGATGACTCCTCCCTCCGGACACGAAGGCACGCCCCAGCGCGTCCTCTCCACGATCGACGCGATCGCGATCATCGTCGGGCTGGTGATCGGCGCCGGCATCTTCCGCCTGCCCTCGCTCGTCGCCGGCTCGAGCTCGAGCGAGACGGCGTTCTACCTGCTCTGGGTCGCGGGCGGCGCGATCTCGCTGATCGGCGCGCTCTGCTATGCCGAGCTCGCGACCGCCTACCCGAGCGCCGGCGGGGACTACCACTTCCTGCAGCGCGCGTTCGGGCGGAGCCTGTCGTTCCTCTATGCCTGGGCGCGGATCGCGGTGACGACGACCGGATCGATCGCGGTGCTCGGTTACACCTTCGGCGACTACGCGTCCAACCTCGTCAACCTGGGGGCGCACTCCTCGGCGATCTACGCCGCGCTGGCGGTGATCGCGCTCACTGCGGTGAACATAACCGGCATTCGCGAGACGAAGGGCACGCAGAACGTGCTCGCGGTGATCGAGGTGGCCGGGCTGGTAGCGGTGATCGTGACCGGGATCCTCCTCGTCGCACCCCAGCCTCCGCCCGCGGCGCCGGTCGAGGCGAAGCCGTTCATGGCCGGCGCGCCGCTCGCGATCCTCTTCGTGCTCTTCACCTTCGGCGGCTGGAACGAGGGCGCGTACATCTCGGCGGAGTTGAAGGAACGCCGCAGCATGGTGACCGCGCTCGCGGTGTCGCTGGTGGCGGTCACGGCGCTCTACCTGCTCGTCAACTACGCCTACGTCCGCAGCCTCGGTCTCGAGGGCGTCGCGAAGAGCCAGACGGTGGCCGCCGACGTGCTGCGGCTCGAGTTCGGCGAGGCGGGATCGAAGATCATCAGCTTCATGATCGCGGTCGCCGCGCTGACCTCGATCAACGCGACGATCATCGTCGGCGCGCGCTCGAACTACGCGCTCGGCCGCGACTGGCCGGTGTTCGCGTGGCTCGGGCACTGGGACGGGCGCGCCGACGCGCCGCGGAACGCGCTCGTCGTGCAGGCGACGGTCGCGCTCGTGCTCGTCGTCGCCGGCGCGTTCGCCGCGAAGATCGAGACCATGGTCGACTACACGATGCCGGTCTTCTGGTTCTTCATCATGCTCGTCGGCATCGGCCTCTTCGTGCTGCGCGTGCGCGACCCGGACACGCCGCGGCCGTTCAAGGTGCCGCTGTACCCGGTGACGCCGCTCATCTTCGTCGCGACCTGCGCCTACCTGTTCTACTCGAGTCTCGCGTACGTCCGGACCGGCGCGCTGGTCGGCATCGGCGTGCTCGCGATCGGCGGCGTCCTGCTCGCGCTGAGCCAGCGCCACCGCGAGCTCGCCCTGAAGAGGCCGTGATGAACCGCAGACGCCTGCTCCTCGCCTTCGCCGCCGCTGCCGTCGCCCTGCCCGCCTGCGCCCAGCAGTCGGCGACGGAGACGCCGGCGCGCTCGCCCGACGTGCCCTACGTTCCGACGCGGCAGGAGGTCGTCGAGGAGATGCTGCGGATGGCCGGCGTGAAGCCGGGCGACGTCGTCTACGACCTCGGCTGCGGCGACGGGCGGATCGTCGTCACCGCCGCGCAGAAGTTCGGCGCGCGGGGGGTCGGCGTCGACATCGACCCGAAGCGCATCGCGGAAGCGAACGCGAACGCGGTCCGGGCCGGCGTCGAAAAGCAGGTGACGTTCAGGGTGGGCGATCTCTTCGACGCCGACATCCGCGAGGCGACGGTCGTGACGCTCTACCTGCTGCCCGACGTCAACCTGCGGCTCAAGCCCAAGCTGATGCGCGACCTGAAGCCCGGGACGCGCGTCGTCTCGCACGACTTCTCGATGGGCGACGACTGGAAGCCCGAGCGGACCTTGCGGCTCGGGAACGACTGGATCTATTTCTGGACGATCAAGTGACGGGGCGGCGCCCAAGCACTCCTGAGCCGACCCGCTGAGAGAGTCCGCAGTCGCGGCGAGCTCCACCTCGCAGCCGAAGCGGCGCTCCCGCGTGGCTCGGCGCCGACGCGGGCGGAATGGCAGCGGGTCGCGCCGTACTGTGGAGGTGTCAATGCAGCTCGGACTCGTCGGTCTCGGACGGATGGGCGCCAACATGGCCCGACGCCTCGCGCGCGGCGGCGTGGAGATCGTCGGCGCGGATTCGAGCGCGGACGCGCGCGCCGCGCTTGCTGGCGAGCCGCACGTCGCGACCGTCGACGCGGTTCCCGCGCTGGTCGCAGCGCTCTCGCCGCCGCGCACCGTGTGGCTGATGGTGCCCGCGGGGGACGCGACCGAGAGCGCGCTCAAGGCCCTCCGTGTGCGCCTCGACGCCGGCGACCTCGTCGTCGATGGCGGCAACGCGTTCTACAAGGACTCGATCGCGCGCGCCGGCGCGCTCGCCGAGCGTGGCATCGCCTTCGTCGATGCGGGTGTCTCGGGCGGCGTCTGGGGGTTCGATAACGGCTACACCCTCACGCTCGGCGGCGAGCCGGCGGCGGTGGCGCGCATCGCGCCGCTCGCACGCATCCTCGCGCCGGCACCCGATCGCGGCTGGCTGCGCTGCGGGTCCGCGGGCTGCGGCCACTTCGTCAAGATGGTCCACAACGCGATCGAGTACGGGATGATGCAGGCGTATGCGGAGGGCTTCGCGCTGCTCGCGGCGAAGCAGGACCTGGCGCTCGACGTCGCGGCGATCGCCGAGACCTGGCGCCACGGCAGCGTGATCCGGTCGTGGCTCCTCGACCTCACCGCCGAGGCGCTCGCCTCGCGGCCGGATCTCGGGGCGATCGCCCCGGTCGTCCGCGACTCGGGCGAGGGGCGCTGGGCGGCGCAGGAGGCGATCGACCTCGGCATTCCGGCCCCGGTGACGCAGCTCGCGCTCGCGATGCGGTTCGCGAGCCAGGGCGCGAACGATCATCCGGCGCGGCTGCTCGCGCTGATGCGCAATGCCTTCGGCGGCCATCCGGTGGGACGATCATCGTCGTCGTGACGGGTCGTCGCGGGCGCCGGCAAGGCACCCGCGCGCCGAGCTCGGGATCCGAGCTCCTCGACGCCGGCCTGTTACTGCAGCCGGGACCAGCCCGGCTCCTCGCGATCGAGAATCCGCTTGAGCGCGGCCAGGTGCAGGTCCGATTGCTGGCGATCGCCGGCCATCTGTTTCGCGGTATCCGACGCGATGCCGTGCGGGAGACGCTTGATGGTCTTGCCGGTGCTCTGCGCGAGCACCTGCACCATGCACGCGCGCTCGAGATAGTAGAGATCGTCGAAGGCCCACGCGACGGTGTCGCCGACGACGATCACGCCGTGGTGGGCAAGGAACAGCACGTCGCCCCCGTCCAGGCACGCGGCGATGCGGTCCCCTTCCGCGTCGTCGAGCACGAGACCGTTGTACGCCTCGTCGTACGCGACCCTGCCGTAGAACTTGAGCGCGTTCTGGCTCGCCGGCTCGAGCCGCCCGCCCTCGAGGAGCGTCAGCGCCGTCGCAAACGGCATGTGGTTGTGGAGGACGACCGCCGGCCGACGCGTGGACCGGTGCAGCCGCCCATGGATGAAGAACGCGGTCGGCTCGACGGTATGACGACCCTCGGCCACGTTCCCCTCGCCGTCGACGAGGAGCAGGTCGGCGGGCGTGACCTCGGACCAGTGCAGCCCCTGCGGGTTGATCAGAAACCGGTCCTGGAGCCCCGGCGCCGCGACGCTGAAGTGGTTGCAGACCCCCTCGGAGAGCCCGAGCCGCGCAGCCCAGCGCAGGGCCGCGGTGAGATCGATGCGCGCCTGGACGAGATCTTCCCTGCCGGCCATTTCGCGACACCTCCATGTGGCGCCCGCCGATCGCACGTCGGCGCTCGCGCGGGCAGAGCGGGTCGGACTCTAGCACCGCCAGCGGAACCGCCGGGATGAGGCCTGCGGCACGCGGCGGGGGGAAATCCGTCGGCTCCGCCGCTCAACCCCGGCGCTTAAAAGCGAGCTGCGTCGCGTCGCCCGGGTTGTGTGCGCCGAGGTCACGGACGAAGCGGTCGAACGGCAGCCCGTGCTTCCGCTCGAGCTCGCGGGCAGCGCGTTTCAGGGGCGCGATCCGGATCGCATCCAGGTGGGCGTGAAACCCGAGCACGATCATGTTGATACGGTCCTGGGAGGGCAGGCACAGCACGCGGCCGTCGAACGCGCGCTCGATCCGCGCGAGATACGTGCCGAACCGCGGCTCGTCGGCGATGAAGTTCACGGCGAAGACCCCGTCCGGCCGGAGCGCATCGCGGCACGCCTCGTAGAACGCGCCCGTCGCCAGCGACCGGACCGAGCGGCCGTCGTCGAAGGCGTCGAGCAGCACCACGTCGCAGGCGCCCCGATAGGCCGCCACGTGCTCGGCGCCGTCGCCGACGATGACCTTGATCCGGCGGTCGTCGGCCGGGAGGCCGAAGAACGTGCGCGCCGCGGCGACGACCTTCGGGTTGATCTCGATCACCCCGATCCGCGTCCGCGGCAGCCGCTCGTGGACGAAACGCGCGATCGACCCGCCGCCCAGCCCGACCATCAGGATGTCCCGCGGCGCCGGCGCAAAGAGCAGGAACGCCATCATCGCCCGGGTGTAGCCGAGCTCGAGCCGGTCCGGCGCCGAGAGCCGCATCGCGCTCTGGATCGCCTCGCCCCCGAGATGCAGCGTGCGCACCCCGCGCGACTCGCTGACCTCGACCGACGAGCCTTTGCGGCCGAGCAGGCGCTTCAAGGCCGGCATGGAATCGCCGCGATCATCGGCGGAATTATGGCGTCAACGTTGTCTGCTCGCGACCGTCGCGCGGGTACGCCGCTGCCCGAGCGCCGGAGCACCGGCCAGGAAGCGGCGCACGACTTTCCTCGAGGCGGCGTCTGCTAGCGCCGGAAATGAGCTTCAGGTACACGGGCGCGGCGGAGCAGCATCGCGAAGCCGACGGCGACGAGCATCAGCGCGATGCTCGCCACGATCGGCGCCGTGTAGCTCCGCGTGAGGTCGTAGGCGACACCGGCGAGCCAGGGCCCGAGCAGGTTGCCGACCCCGGCCGCGGTGTAGAGCACGCCGATCACGCCCGACACGTTGCGCGCGCCGTAGAGATCCATCGCGAGCGGCGGTTGCAGCGCGACGAACGCGCCGTAGAACGCGCCGAAGAGCACCGCAAAGAGGCCGAGCGCGACGGCGCCGGTCGAGGCGAGCCAGACCCCGAGCATCGCCGCCATGCCCGCGTAGACCACCGCGTGCAGCGCGCGCCGTTCGATGCGGTCGGCGAGGCCGGCGAACCCGAATCGCCCGAGCATGCTCCCGACGCCGAGCAGGCTGAGGAGGAACACCGCGGCCGTCTCCGAGTGCCCGGCGTCGCGGGCGTACGGCACGAGATGCACGAACGGGATGAAGAGGCCGACCGAGCACGCGAAGATCGCTCCCCACTGGAGCCAGAACGGGCGCGTGCGCATCGCCTCGCGCAGGAGGATGCCGGCCGCCGCCTGCGCCGGCGGGCGCATCCGGTCGCCGGCACGGGCGTCGTCGGGGAAGAGCCCGCGCGCCTGCGGCCGGTTCTCGATGAGGAGGGCCGCGATGCCGCCGAGGACGAGCGCGCCGGCGGCCAGGATCTCGAACGAGCGCCGCCAGCCGAACGCCTCGACGAGCTGCGCCGAAAGGAGCGGGACGATGAAATTGCCGACGCCGATGCCGGCCACCGCGAGGCCGGAGGCGAGACCGCGCTTCGCGATGAACCACGGCTGCACCGCGCCGACGCTCGGGACGTAGGCGCAGCCCACGCCGACCCCGATGCCGATGCTGTAGGTGACGTAGAGGACCTCGAGCGAGCTCGCGCGGCTCGCCGCCGCGAGCCCGAGGGCGAGAAAGACGATGCCCGCGACCACGACCCGCCGCGGCCCGAAGCGGTCGGCGAGCTGGCCCGCGAACGCGCCGACCAGGAAATACAGGAAGCCGGAGATCGCGAAGACGAGCGAGACGTCGCCGCGCTTCGCCGCGAACTCGTCCTCGAGCGCGCCGAAGAACGCCGCGAAGGAATACGCGACGCCGAAGATGACGACGAGGACCGCGTGCGTCGCCGCGACGACGATCCAGCCGTAGAAGACGTGCACGCGCTAGCGCGGGGTGCAGGGACCGCGGCGAACGACGCCGGTCTCCTCGAGCGCGGCGCGGCTGTCGTTGACGTAGAGCGTGTAGCGGCCGTCGGTGAACTTCGCGTCGCTCGCCGCCTCGACCTGCGGCAGCGTGACGGTCGTGCCGTCGAACGTGACGCGGGCGGCGCGCGGCGACGCGACGAAGTCGATCGCCATCGTCTTGTCGTCCCGGCAGCTCACGTTCACCCGCTGGCCCCAGGGCATCTCCATCGGCTTGACCTCGGGGAGGTCGTAGTAGACACAGCCGGCGAGCAACGTGGCGGCGAGCGCGGCAGCGAACCTCGAGCGGAAGCGCCTGGTCATGACGCTAGCCGAGAAAGGATAGTTCGATGGTCTTCGTCACGGCTCCTCCCGGGCTGGCGTGGGCGCGCGATCATAGCGCAGGGCGCGGGAACCACGCTCCCCGGTGCGCAGTCTCACCTGCGACGTGGCATCATCATCGGCATGAGAACGCTCGTCATCGTGCTTCTCGGAACCCTGGCCGGCGTCGCATCCGCCCAGGACCCAACTGCGCGCGTGCTGCTGCAGCGCCAGCAGCAGTCGGACGACTTCGCGCTCCAGCTCCAGCAGTCGATCCAGAGCTTCCGCGCCGGACCGATGACGCCGCAGCAGCGGCTCGACTTCGACGCCCTCCAGCGCGGCCAGCGCATGAACCAGAGCGATCTTCACTACCGCCAGCAGATTCAGCAGGCGCAGCCCGGCGCACCGGGCGACGATGCGCTGCGGCGGGCGGAGACTGATGCGCTTCGAGCAGGAGCGGCAGAACCAGCTCTCGCGCTTCCGTGGGAAGGCGAGCCGCCCTCGCCGGCCGCGATGCCCCGAACGCCGCTCGTCGAGCCCGGCGTCGCCACCGCGCCGGTGCCGCGGCGAATCCGCATCCCGGAGGGCGATCCGGGTGGCTGGGTGGAGTGGAAGCCGTAGGCGTTCGGCCCGTCGTCTGATGGCTCACCGTAGGAGCGCTATCGACGCACTGGCAACCACGGAAGGATCGTTCCATCGCATCGCACAAGCTCGGCCTTGGCTGCCGAGCCTATTCAGATGACTCGAATCACCTTTCTGGAGCATCGGCATGAAAGACGCTACGAAGGAAAGACGCGCGTTCCTCACCACCGCAGGTGCGTTGATAGCCGCTGGCGCAGCCGGGTACGCCACTAGCCAGACGACAGTCAAGTCCGGCGTCGGAGGTGACGCGCAGGCGTGCATGGTCTTCAACAAGGATCGGCAAGCATCGGTCACGCCTGAGGCGGCGTTGGCCATGCTCAAGGAAGGGAACGCACGTTTCGTCTCGGGCAACACCATCAACTGCGATTTGCGCGCCCAAGTCAAGGCCACGGCAGGCGCGCAGGCGCCGTTTGCCGCAGTCGTGGGCTGCATCGACAGCCGAGTACCGCCCGAGCTCGTGTTCGATCAGCGTATAGGCGACATCTTCGCGGCGCGTATTGCCGGGAACTTCGTGAACACCGACATCATTGGCAGCTTGGAGTTCGCAACCAAGCTCGCCGGAGCCAAGTTGATTGTCGTGCTCGGTCACACCGAGTGCGGTGCGGTCAAGGGTGCGATAGACAATGCCCAGATGGGTAACCTAACCGCGACGCTCGCCAACATTCGTCCCGCGGTAGTCAAGATCAAGAACATCGAAGGTTCGCAGGATTCGAAGAACAAGAAGCTGGTGCAGGCCGTGGCGGACCAAAACGCTAGGGACGCCGCCGAGATGCTCATCTCCCGCAGCGAGGTGCTGCGGGAGATGGTCCGGGAAGGCAAGCTAAAGATCGTTTCAGCGATGCACGACGTTGGCACCGGGAACATCACTTGGTTCGGTTGAGCGTGCTTGAGCCAGCCTCTGATGCCGCGGAAAACGCGCTTCGCGCGCGGTTCCTTTTAAACCGGTTTAATCGGCTTCAATGAGGCCGCGGCGTGATGCCGCGGAAAAACAGACCACCTTCAAGGACGCGTCGCCACCGCGCCAGTGCCGCGGCGGATTCGCATCCCGGAAGATCCGGGTGGCTAGGTGGAGTGGAAGCCGTAGGAGTTGGGTTCCCGCCCGCTTCGCGCGCTTGTCACCTCTGAACGGCTAACGGCCGCCAGCAGCAAACCCCGCAGCCCTGACGATGGGCGCCCAATGCGCGGTGTCGGCGGCGATGATTGCCGCGAGCTCGTCCGGCGTAGTCCCGGTGGGTTCCACACCGAGGTCCATGAGCTTGTCGCGGATGTTGGGCGTTCGGAGCGCCTTCACGATCGCAACGGAAACGTGATCGATCAGCGGCTTCGGCGTCCCCGCCGGCGCGTAAACGGCGTTCCAGCCGATCGCGACGACTGATGGAAACCCTTGTTCCACGAACGTCGGCACCGCCGGCAGGAGCGGGGAGCGCCCGCTCCCCGACGTGGCGATGATGCGAAGCTTGCCGGCCCGCTCAAGCGCCAGGAACTCGGCGAACGCGCTGATGGCCGCAGGGATCTGGCCTCCGATCAGCTCGGATTCAACCTGCGCGAGGCTCCTGTAGGAGACGTGGACCAGGTCGGTGCCGGTCGCGCGGGTGACCATCACGCCGAGCAAGTGGGGGACGCCGCCGGAGCCGGGGGTACCGAAGGTCGCCTGCGACGGATTCGCCTTTGCCCAGGCTACGAACTCGGGCACCGTTCGGGCCGGGTGATCCGGCCGGACCGCAAGAGCAAACGGGTACCGTGCGACCTGCGCGACCGGGGCGAAGTCCTTCGCCGGATCGTAGCTGAGGTCGCGGAAGACGAGCGGCGCCAGCACCGTCACGACGATCGGCGCCAGCAGGAACGTGGTGCCGTCGGCTGCGGCGTGCTTGAGCGCTTCCGCAGCGATGCGTCCGGTCGCGCCCGGCCTGTTCTCTACGACGACCGGCTGCCCGACGGACTCCCTGATACCGTCGGCGATCAAGCGTGCAGTGAGGTCCGTCGTGCCGCCGGCGGCCACCGGAACGAGGATCCTGACGGGGCGCGCGAACGTGACCTGTGCGTGAGCGTCCAGGGGTACGATGCCCGCGGCGGCGCCCGCGAGCACGAGCCGGATCAAGCAGGCGCAGCGCACGTTGCGATCATTGACAGCGGCCAATGAGGTGGACGGAAGTCTCGCCGAGACCGTAATCGCGGTCAATCTCGAGGCCGGC
>CAVUSZ010000043.1:0-44481 GCA_963744255.1 uncultured beta proteobacterium | reverse complement strand
ACGCTGGACTTCGCCAGTCTCGAAGTGCGGGGCCGGGACCCCAGGACGCCGGGCCAGAGCGCGCAGCTTCTGCAGCGCTGCTCGGTGCGCTGGGAAGGGCAGATACGGCCACGTTACTCCGAGACCTATCTACTGCGGTTTCAGTGCCATGGCGGGCTGCGTGTCTGGGTGGACGGCCGGCCGCTCGTCAACCAGTGGCATCTCGAAAGACCTGAGCGCTCCCTGGAAGGACGAATCGTTCTCGATGCCGGCCGCTGGCATGCGCTGCGCGGATCGAATTTGCCTCGCTGCAGGCGCCGCGCGTATTCCGGTTCTCCTGGTCGAGCCGCCATCAGCTGTGGAAGTCGCGCTCGTGAGTGCCTGTATTCCATCCTCGACGATCACGCGAATCTCACGGCTCCTCCGCCGGCGACCTTCGATGTAGGCCATGCGGTGGTGGGCGAGAGCATGCCGCTGGTCGCGAGCGAGTTCGGCGAGGGTCTCTTCGGCGACTACGCGCATCTATTCACCGTCGTGGCGCCGGCCGGGAGCTGTCGCGATGCGGCCGCGCGTGCGGCGCTGCGCGAGGCCATCGACGCCGAGAAACCGGCGCACACGGACTATCACCTCTGCTTCGTCGAGCCGCGCATGCGCGTGGGTTTTCAGGCCAGGCTCGGCATCGACACCATCGTCGCGAACGGACCGCCGCCGCTGCGACTCGACGGTACGCGACTCGATCGCGACAGCTATCTGGATGACGCACCCCCAGGCACGCGTGTGGAAGCAAGCGCGCGCCTCGCGCACGACACGATTGTGAAATGAATTCGGGAGAACAAGATGGACATGCTGGCTAGACAAAGGCTCGATGAGCCAGCAGCGCCGAAGCGCAACAACTACTTCTACGGCAAGTTGCTCGATGAGATGCATCTCAAGCTCGAGCAGCAGTACATTATTGGCAAGCGTGCCCAGCTCAATCGCCTCGCGCTCGGCAGCGGCGTGCTTTGCGGCCTGCGCGTCGAGCCGGATGGCGCTTTCATCAAGGTCTCGGCCGGCATCGCGATCGACGGCTTTGGCCGCGAGATCGTGGTGCCGGGCCCGGTACGCGTGGATACCTCGAAGGTGACGGAGGATTGCTGCACCACGCGCCCGCGCCTCGCCGACGAAACCACGCTGTATTTAAAGCTCTGTTATCGCGAGTGCAGTTCGGACTACGTGCCCGCCATCGTGACCGACTGCCTGCCCGAGGATCGCTGCGCGCCCTCGACCATCGTCGAGAGCTACTGTCTCGAGCTGCAGCGTCGACGCGCCGCCGGCGCGCACACCCCATGACGAAACGCTGTGCGAGGCGCTACGCCAGGGACAGAACCCGACAGAGAAGCGCGCGCTCATCGACGCGGCGCTCCGGGGAAGCTGCGGCCGTGTCGAGGGTGAGGGCTGCGTGCTGCTCGCGACCGTGAATCTCAACGCCGATGGAAACATCACCGACACCGCATTCGATGCGCCCCAGCACGTCTATGGCAACAAAGCGCTTTTCGACATGTTGTTGTGTTCGGGTGGAGGCGAGGGTCCATCTGGACTGGGACTCGATCGCAGCCTTCCGAAAATCCTCGACGTGGCATGGAAGCACAACGATCCGTACAAGTTGTTCACGACCGAGACGGTGGGCACGACCGTCACTACGGTGCACGGGTCGTTGCTTGCGCCGTTCTTCGATGGGGGTACTTTCCTCGATATGAAGCTGATTCTCCGGCGCATCGCCGAGGGCAATACGAATCCACCGCTCTTCACTGTCTACTTCGATCGGCCATTGCGCGGCATCGACAAGAACACGTTTCTGGTAACGCTTCGCTTCGAGGTCATGATCCCGTTTGGCACGGGCGTGTTGCGCACTGGAATGTACTTCGACGTTCCCGTGGCGGGGGATATCGGCACGGCTCCGCCAGATTCGGCTGCCATCCAGACGCCGAATACACACGAGAGCTTCGGCTTTGCGGCGACTTTCCTGCCGCACATCACCTTCTACGTGCTGGCACTCAACACGGCGCTGAAACTCTTGAAAGAGAGCGCACTTCGCACCGACAACGCCGAGTTGGCGTTCGCCACGATGCGCATCCAGTTAAAGGGCGACTTCATCACGAGCGAAGCGGCGACCGCAGCGCTCGCCGAGCACAGCGTGCTCGATGCCAACAACATCGGCGGCTGGGTCGGAACATCGCACCTTCGCGATCCAAATTTCATCGCCGAAAACTGGCAAGAAGAATCCTTCCGGAAATCTCACGCAGGGCGGTGACTTCGAGGGTTGGATTGGGGTCGAGTACGGAGAAGTAGGTCCCGACGGCGCCACGCCGATGACCGAGGCTCACGCGAAGGCACTGGTGAGCGCATTGCGTACGGCCCCCGAGACGCTGCCCGTCAACGTCAATCTCGCCACCAAGGAACACCTGATGATTGCCGGCTTCAGCGATGTACAGGCCGGGCGCATCCTCGAGGCGCGCGGAGAACGGTTGTTCACGGGCGAGGATGACTTCACGGCACGCGCCAGGATTCAACGCGGCCACGCTGCGAAACATCAGCAGCAAGATCACCTTGGGCTAGGAGACACACATGGCCTGCACTCAATGCGCGGGAGCGCACGATCACCACGAAGTCGCGAGCACGCTCGAGCGCCTGCGCTACTTCCCACGACAGTTGCTCACCGCGGACGACATGCGCACGGAACAGGATTACTTCCGTGAGAAAATGCGGCGGCACAATCTAATCCTGCACGGCTGGGGAGTGGTGTGCGGACTGCAGGTCGTGCCCACTGGCCCGTTGACTGTCACGGTGCAGGCGGGATACGCGTTGGGTCCCTTCGGCGACGAGATCCACGTCGAAAAGGACGAAGCGCTGGATCTCACGTACTGCACGCAGCCCGGCAGCGAAGTCTGCGTTCCACGGGACGGCGCTGCGCCGGATCCGGCCGGACCGCTGCACATCAAGATCCGCTACGTCGAATGCGCGAGCCGGCCGACGCGCACGCTACCCGTGGGGTGTGGCTGCGACGAGAGCGCCTGCGAATATTCGCGTCTGCGCGATGGCTACGAGATTCGCTGCTTCCGTGCGCCGGAGAAAGAGGAGCCTCTGCCGGCGTACAAGCCGAATCTGGTGACGCCCGATTGCCGCAAGCTGCCAACCGATCACTGGCTGGTGCTCGCGCGCGTGGTGCGCACGGGTACGGCACTTCAGGTCAGGTACGTGGAACGCCGCGTCGTGCAGCACACGCCAGCTCTTGCGGAGTGGTAGTCAGGACAAACCCCCGCAAACTTCGCCGGCGTCAGGCCGGGTCGTGGCAGACGGCCTCGATGTTGTCTCCGTCTGGATCTAGCACGAAGGCACCGTAGTAGTTAGCGTGATAGTGCGGCCGCATGCCCGGCGCGCCGTTGTCCCGGCCACCCGCGGCCAACGCGGCCTTGTAGAACGCGTCGACCTGCGCGCGATTGTCGGCGCGAAACGCGACGTGCAGCGGTGGCGCATTGGGTTTGCCTCCCGCGACCCAGAAATCCGGCTTGGGCGGCACACCGATACCCATGGCACCTTGCGGCGCCATCGAGCTGGGTAACTCCATGATCACCGTACAAGGATGGCACCACCCACGTCGTGATGTCGCCGCTGGAGTTCATGCCAGCCGACTCGCCGCCCTGGTGCCGCGTCCGCGCTTGCACTTGATCCGCTTCCACGGCGTGCTGGCGCCCAACGCCAAGCTGCGCCCGGCGATCGTTCCGCGTCCGACGCTCGCGCCGGGGATCGCGCTCGGCTTGCATTCGCCCCACAGAGCAATCCGGCTGAACTTCAATGCCGCCGGCCCGCTCACGGTCCGATCATCCCCGCCAAAGCGCAACGATTGCGCGCCTACCCGGTGGATCGACCCCTAGCGATCCGGACATACCGTCCGGGCCGAGCGAGAGAGGGCGTTTCGTTTTCCTATTCGCGTGGCGCGAGCGGGAAGGGCGGCGCCGTCGGGCGCGGCCGGGAGCCGCCCAGTCCCCCCGGGTGCCCGGCGCCGAGCGGCGGAGGTCTGCTCGGTGGCGTCTTGGGGCGGGGGGCACCCCTCTGGACCGGCGCTCTGTTCTGGGGATCCCGTGACACGCTGGTTGTCCGCGCTGTGCCGGGGGGGAGGAGCGGCGGAAGTGGACGGGGGGTGGACCGCTGATGCCGATCCCGGTTCTGATCGACCGCGACCCCGGCTACGACGACGTGATCGCGATCATGCTCGCGCTGGCGAGCCCCGAGGTGGAGGTGCTCGGGATCACGACCGTCGATGGGAACCAGCCTGTGGCCGAGACGACGGAGAACGCGCTGCGGGTCGTGGAGTTCCTGGCCCGCGAGATTCCCGTCGCTGCGGGCGCCAACCGGCCGTTCGTGCGTGAGTTCCCCTTCAGACGGACGCCGAGCACGGTCGACGCCGACGTGCGGCGCGACATCCCCGGGTTGCCGCCTGCGACGGGTCGAGCGGTGGACGAGCACGCGGTCGACCTCCTCGCGCGGGTCTTGCTCGCCGCGGACGAGCCGGTGACGCTCATTCCGCTTGGGCCGCTCACGAACGTGGCGCTGCTCCTGGCGCGGTATCCCGACGCGGCCGAGCGCATCGGACGCATGGTCCTGATGGGCGGCGCGATCGGCGAGGGCAACGTCACCGCGGCCGCCGAGTTCAACAGCTACGTCGATCCCGAGTCCGCGCAGCGCGTCTTCTCGAGCGGGATCGACCTCACCATGGTCGGTCTCGACGTGACGTACCGAGCGATCGTCAGCCCCGCGAAGCTGCAGGAGCTGCGCGGCCTCGGCCGCGCCGGCGGCGTCGTCGCCGCGGTCCTCGACGCGTTCCGCCCTACCGCCGCTACTCGTGGTATCCGGAGGGTATCCGATGCACGACGCGGTCGCGGTGGCCGAGCTCGTGCGCCCGGGGCTCCTGACAACGGAGTACCTGAACGTCGTGGTGGACTGCTCGTCGGAGCTTTCGCGCGGGCGCACGGTCGTCGACCGGCGCGGCCGCAGCGGCCGCGAGCCCAACGCCCGTGTCGCCGTCGACGTCGACACGGCCGCCTTCGTGGCACCTGATCGTCGTCGGCGGCAGTTACATCGGTCTCGAATTCGGTCAGATGTTTCGGCGCTTCGGCGCCGAGGTCACGGTCATCGAGATGGGGCAGCGGCTCGTCGGCCGCGAGGACGAAGACGTGTCGACCGCGATCCGGGCGATCGTCGAGCACGAGGGTGTCGAGGTGCGCGCGAACGCGAAGTGCATCAGCTTCGCCAAACACGGCGAAGAGATCGTCGCCAACGTCGATTGTGCCGACGGTGCGCCACGAGTGCACGGCACGCACGTGCTGCTCGCCGTCGGCCGCCGTCCCAATACCGACGATCTGGGCCTCGCGAAGGCGGGGGTCGCGGTCGACGAGCGGGGCTACGTCGTGGTCGACGACCAGCTCCGCACGGGCGTCCCGGGAATCTGGGCGCTCGGCGATTGCAACGGCAAGGGGGCTTTCACGCACACTGCGTACAACGACGGGGAGATCGTGATCGCCAACTTGCTCGAGAACGATCCGCGCCGAGTGAGCGATCGGATCACCGCATACGCGCTGTACGTCGATCCCCCGCTCGGTCGGGCCGGGATGACGGAGGGAGAGATTCGCAAGAGCGGGCGCAAGGCGCTCATCGCCAAGCGGCCGATGACGCGCGTCGGACGCGCGGTCGAAAAGGGCGAGACTCAGGGATTCATGAAGATCGCGGTCGACGCCGAGACCGGCGCCATCCTAGGCGCCGCGATCCTCGGCACGGGCGGCGACGAGGTCATCCACTCGATTCTCGACGTGATGTACGCAAAGGCGCCGTGGACGGTGATCCGCCGCGCGATGCACATTCATCCGACCGTCTCCGAACTCGTGCCGACGATGCTGTCCGACCTCCGACCGATGGACTAGCCCCGCCGCAATGTAGCCGCGGACCAAGCATTGCCGACTTGTATCGGCGCGCCGCTGCCTGTATCGACAAGATCCCACCTGATTAGCGACATTCCTCAGCACGGCGCAGGAGATGCCCCGGCTGCGGCGTGGTGACTGCGGCGGCCCGTAGGAGGCGGGCCAGGATGGTGGCGAGATTGAAGTGCCGGTTAAAGCGGTACTGGAGCTCAGCGAGGTACCGATGAGCGTACTTGGCGAAGTTGAACGCATGGTAGGTGCCCGACAGGGCGGTCTTCAGATTGCTCAGCACCGTATTGACCGCCTTGAGCTGCGGCAGCTTGACGCTGGCCGCCCCGCCGCCGGTGACGAGGCGTTGATGCTCGGCACCGACGATCTTCACCCCGCCGAAGCACCACAGCCCGTCGGAGACGACGCTGGCCGAGGGGGCGAGCGACTTGGCCGCGAACAGGGCCACCTCCTCGGTGGTGAACGGCTGCTGGGAGAAACAGGCCAGCTGCGGCTGCCCGTCGGGGGTGGTCTGCACCGCCGCGATGAAGGGCACTTTGTTCTCCGACCCGCGCCCAGTCTTGCCCCCCGAGCACTCCCCGCCCAAGTAGGCGTCGTCGATCTCCACGCGCCCGTCGAGCTGGCGCGAGTCCTCGCGCAGCCGCATCACTTCCATGAGCTTGTGCTTCATGAGCAAGGCGCTCTTATAGCAAATCCCCAGGTGACGCATGAGCTCCAGCGCCGAGACGTTGTTCTTGGACTGGGTCACACGGCGCACCTCCTCTGATCGGTGCGCCTATCTTCACCCCCTCATTGGCTCGTCACGTGAGCCTGCTGAGGAATGTCGCTAATCAGGAGATCCCAAGGGCGCCAGCCGGACGACCTCCCCGTCGAGCAGCCGACGCCGTTCGAGTTCGTGATCAACCGCAAGACCGCGAAGGCCTTCGGGCTGACGATCCACCGTCGCTGTTACAGCGGGCGGACCACGTCATCGAGTGAGTCGCTGTGTCAGAGTTGTGTCAGGACCATCGGACGGCATCGGGCGTGATCCGGCGCAGTTCCGTGACGGGAGTTGGGTAAGAGCCCGGGATGCCTCTCAATGTCATCCGATAGCGCCCGATAGTCCCCACACCACCAAGATCTGAAAATCCTGGTGTCGGCCCTGTTTGTGGCGAGCGGCACGTTCGATAAGCCCTACATGACCGTGGTGCGCGCGGTGCTGCCCTGGCTGGGGCTCGCGCTCGTCAGCCTCGCGATCATCACCTACTTCCCGGAGCTAAGCCTGTGGCTGCCGAAGCAGATGTACCCGGGCGTACGGTGAGGTGCGGGACGTCGGGCCATAGAACGCGAGAGCGGCTATGCTTCCCGCGCATCAGCGGGCTCGGAGACAGCACATGGGCAAGCACCTGACCGACGCGCAGATCGCCCACTTCCGGCAGCACGGCTACTGCTATCCGTTCGATGCGTTGACCGCACGAGGAGGCGGCCGCGTGCCGCGCGCGCCTCGAGGCCTACGAACGAAGCGCCGGCCACGACGCCAACCGCACCCTGAAGATCAAGGGGCATCTCGCGTTTCCATGGCTGGTCGAGCTCGGACGCCACCCGCGCATCCTCGATGCGATCGAGGACCTGATCGGACCGGACATCATGCTCTTCGGGGCGTCCGTCTTCGCCAAGGACGGCCGCGACCCGCGCTATGTGTCCTGGCATCAGGACTCCGCGTACTTCGGGCTCACGCCCCACGAGGAAGTCACCGCCTGGGTCGCCTTCACCGCCGCCAATTCGCTGAACGGGTGCATGCGCGTTCTGCCCGATTCGCACCGCGGGCCGGACATGAAGCACGTCGAGACCTTCGCCAAGGACAACATGCTGGCGAAGGGACAGGAGCTGCGCGGCATCGACGAATCGAAGGCGGTCGAGATGCCGCTCGAGGCCGGGCCAGTTCTCGTTACACCACGAGCGCACCGCGCACAGCTCGCTCCCGAACCGCTCGCACGATCGCCGTATCGGGTTTGCGTTCTTCTACGTGCCGACGCGCGTGCAGTCGGTTCACGGCCGGGGCCGCGCGACGCTCGTCCGCGGCGTCGACCGATACGGCTACTGGGACGAGGACGCGCTCCCGCGCTCGGACCTCGATCCGCAGTCCATGGCCCAGCTTGCAGCTACCTGGGGCAAGTACAAGGACGGCGAGACCCGCCAGGCAGCGGACATGACGGCGGATCGCAGATCGTGAAAGTGGAGTACGGCATCCCGACGGACAAGGAGGCGCTGCCGCTCGCGCTCGGGATCGAGCGCGGGTTCTTCCGCGACGAAGGGGTCGACCTCGCGCTGAAGGTCGTCTTCGGCGGCCCAGAGATCGCCGCCGCCTACGATTCCGGCGCGCTGCCGATCGGCGAGCTGGGCTCGCCGCCTGCGCTCACGGCACTCGCCAAGGGCGCACGCTTCAAGATCGTCGCGAGCGGCATCCGCCGCCGCGCGCTGCAGTACTTCGTCGCGGGGCCGCACATAGGCGGGTGGGCGGCGCTCCGCGGCAAACGCGTCGGTGCGCTGTCGCGCGGAAGCTGCAGCTACTGGTTCGGGCGGCTGGTGCTCGCGGCAAACGGGCTCGATCCGGACCGTGACGTGGACCTCATCGGGCTCAACGAGCGCTATCCGCAGGTAGTGGACCTGTTCGGCTCGGGCGACCTCGACGCGGCGGTGCTGTCGGAGCCGAACGTGTCGATCGGTGAGGACCGTGGCGCCTTCGCCGTTTGGCAGGCGCTGACCGACGCGCAGTTCTGCCCGGCGATGCAGTGGACGGTGGTGGTCGCCGGCGAACGCACGCGGACGGCCGAGCCGGAGCTGATTCGCGCCGCGCTGCGCGCCTCGCGCCGCAGCTATCACTGGTGCAACGAGCATCCCGATGAGTGGGCAGCGTTCATCGCTCGCCGACTCGGCATCCCACGCGCGACCGCGGCGCGCTCGATCGAGCGCGAGCGGCCCGACCTTCACTACGATTGCCGGCCCGACCTCGCAGGACTCGAGCTCGCGATCGAGCTGCAGCTCCGCCTCGGTGCGTTCGAGAAGCGGCTCGCCCTCGCCGCGATCACCGACCTGTCCTTTCTGCCGCAGGAGGCCTCATGCGCCACGCCCTGATCCTCGTCGCGTCGATCCTCCTCGCGGCGGGAGCGGTCGCCCAGGAGCCCTATCCGTCGAAGGCGCTGCGCATCATCACGCCAGCCGCGCCGGGCACGAGTCCGGACCTGCTCTCGCGCGTGATCGCACAGCATCTCGCGCCCAAGCTCCGGCAGCAGGTGCTGGTGGTGAACCAGCCGGGCGGGGGCGGCAACATCGGCCACGGCAACGCGGCCCGCGCGACGGCCGACGGCTACACGCTGCTCGTGACGAGCGACCAGCTCTCGATCAACCAGACGCTCTTCCAGAAGCTGCCGTTCCATGCGCTCGACAGCTTCGCGCCGGTCGTGCAGGCGATCGTCTCGCCGCAGGTGCTGATCGTCTCGCCCAAGGTGGAGGCGAAGGACGTGCGGGCGCTCGTCGAGTACGCGCGGGCCAATCCGGGCAAGGTCAATTTCGGCTCGCCGCAGATCGGAACCGTGGGTCATCTCGCGGGCGAGCTGCTCAAGTCGACGCAGAAGATCGACATCGTGCACGTGCCGTTCCAGGGCGCGACCGCGGCGATCAAAGAGGTGGCGGCAGGCAACGTCGAGATGCTGTTCGTCACGCTGCCGCCGGCGATGGGACAGATCCAGGCCGGGGCGGTGCGCGCGCTCGCGGTCAGCACCCCCGAGCGGGCGAGCGTCATCCCGAACGTCCCGGCGATGAAGGAGTTCGGCTACGCGGAATTCGATTTCGGCGCCTGGCAGGGCGTCTTCGTCCCCGCCGGGACGCCGGCCGCGATCGTCGAGCGGCTGAACCGCGACATCAACGCGCTCCTGAAAGAACCCGAAGCGTCGAGCGCACTCGTCAAGCTCGGCTTCACGCCCGTGGGCGGCACGCCCGAAGAGTTCCGCAAGCTGGTCGCGGACAGCATCGACAAATGGGGCAAGGTCGTGCGCGAGGCGAACATCAAGGTGGAGTAGTACTGATCGCTGACCTTACGACGTCGTGTGCCTCTTCAACGATGCTTTCCTGAGTTGGGAGGAAGAGCGTGTCCTCGACTGGACGATTCGCTATTGGGAGAAAGCGAAGCGAGCGCGCCCGCCGGTCGACACGGATTTCAGCGTTTTCTGGCGGGACTGCGAATGGATGGGCCTGCAGCGGCATCTCAAGGTCGCGGGCATCTTCGCGCGACTTGCGTACCGCGATAACAAGCACCATTACCTTGGCGACACGCCGCGTTTTCTCGGCTACATCCGGCCCGTGGTCAACCGGTTGCGGCGCTAAAGCCGTTGGCGCGGCTGATCGACGAGCTGGAGAACCGCACAACCTCACGGCTTTGAACGGGATCGCTCGACGAGCATTCTCCGAGTCTGCAGTTTGCCGTTTGGGCGCCTGACGAATTCCGAGTCAGCGCCGATCGGCTGAGGGCGCTGCGACTTCGGGTGAAGTCGCAGCGCGCGCGGCGCGCTACTCGACACTGACGTAGTAGTCGCGGCCCTTGAAGCACTTGTAGGTGAGGGAGTGGGTGTGATCGTCTGACCAGTCCGCGGGCCCGTAGGGGTCGCCGATCGGGCTGCCGACGCCGCTGGTGTCGGGCTTGTACTCGACCCAGGTGTGGGTGATCACGTTGCCCTCGGCCGCTTCCCCCAGCTTCTGGGTCGGCCAGGTCTCTCGCTCTCCCGGCGCCAGCCGCTTGTTGGCCAGCGGTTCAACGAAATAAGGCTCGCTCTTGTCGAGGACCGTGTATGCGAACCTGAGCACCTTGATCGAGATATCCTTCTTGTTCTCGACGACCACGTCCGGCTTGCAATTAAGCTCGGCCGCGCCCGCTGGCGACGCAGCCCCGAACAAGACGGTCAGCGCGGCGGCGACTGCCGCCAGCCGGTAGCGATGGCTGGTGTTGGTGACTCGAACATTGAGATTCGACTGCATGGGTGTTTCTCCTTGAATTTGGGCCGCTATGTCGGAACTGAAGTCGATCGCGGCCACGAAAGACCTCAGCGTTTTGTCAATCCTCTTTGATGCGAGCGGGCCACTCATCAAGCGACATCCGCGAGAAGAAATTTAGTCGGCTGCGGGTAAAGCGAGAATCCCGCAAATGCGTGCAGTCATCGCGCGTTCTAGCTAAACCGCGCGGCATATGCCGGACGAGATAGACGCAGGATGCGCCGGATAGGCCAGAAGATCAGAGAGAGCGGGGGATCTGCAAGGTCAACGTCGTGCCCGCCGGGGACGGCGCGATGTCCAGCTTCGCCCCCAACGCCGCTGCACGCCGGCGCATGTTGAGTAGCCCACGGCCTTCGCGGCCGCGCGTGAAGCCATCCTCATCGTCGGCGACTACGACCTGCACGTGCTTGTCGGTTCGCGCCGTTTCGACTTTGATGGTCTTGGCGTGGGCGTGCTTGAGGATGTTGGTGAACGCTTCCTGCAGAATCCGCAAGATGTGCAGCACGTTTTGCGGTGTGAGCGAGGCGAGCTCCGGCACATCCTGTACCTGCCATTCCAACGCGATGCCCTGGCGCTTCAGCCTGCCCTCCAAGCGATAGCGGACGTTCCCCAAGACGGTGAGCAAATCGTTCTCCGTCGGCTCGAGGGAACCCACGGTAAGTCGCAAACTATCGAGGCATTCCCGCAGTTCGGTCGCGGTCTCCGCCTTGGGTGCAGCGCCGCGCTCCACCAGGTCGAGCGTGGCGATGAGCTGCGAGCCGATTCCATCGTGCATCTCGCTCATCAACCGCCTGCGCTCTTCGGCGACCGCGGTGCGGCGCTGCATATCTTGCAGGCGTCGAAAATTCCCCTCGAGCTCGGCGTGCTTTTGCGCCACGCCCTCTTCCAGCTCGCGGAGGCGGTGCTGAGGCCGCGGTGTCAGTTCGATGGCTCGCCTGGCTCGCCCGGTTCAGTCCGCCTTGATCCCCAGCCGCTTGATGACCTCGCCGTAGCGGTCGTAGTCGGCCTTGATCGCCGCGGCGAGCTCCGCGGACGTGCTGCCGACCGGCTCCGCGCCGAGGCCCTGCAGCCGCTCGCGGATCTCCGGCAGGTGGATCACCTTCGCGGCGTCGGTCTGGATCTTCGCGACGACTGCCGGCGGCATGCCGGCGGGACCGACGAGCGCATACCAGGACACCGCCTGGAACCCGGCGAGCCCGCCCGCCTCGGCGATCGTCGGCACGTTCGGCAGCACCGGCGTGCGCTTCAGGCTCGCCACGCCGAGCGCGCGCAGCTTGCCGCTGTCGATGTGCGCCTTCACCGCCGGGATCTGCGCGAAGATCATGTCGATCTGCCCGCCGAGCAGATCGCGGACCGAGTCGCCCACGCCCTTGTAGGCCACGTGCACCATGTGGATGCCGGCCATCGACTCGAAGATCTCGCCGCCGATATGCGCCTGCGTGCCGACGCCGCCCGAGCCGTAGGTGAGCTTGCCGGGCCGCGCCTTCGCGTACGCGATCAGCTCCTTCAGGTCGTTCGCCGGCACCGCCGGATTGAGGACGAGCACGTTCTGCACCGAGGCGATCAGCGTGATCGGCGTGAAGTCCTTCAGCACGTCGAACGAGAGCTTCGAGTAGAGGTGCGGGTTGATCGCCAGGTTGCCGACCGGTGCGGAGGTAAGCGTGTAGCCGTCGGGAGGCGCCTTCGCGCCCTGCTCCATGCCGATGTTTCCGGCAGCGCCGGTGCGGTTTTCGACCACCACCGGCTGGCCCCACATCGGGCCGAGGTGCTGGGCCAGAAGGCGCGGCAGCGTGTCGGCCGCGCCGCCGGGACCGAACGGCACGATGATGCGGACCGGCTTCGACGGGTAGTCGCTCTGCGCGCGAACCGGCAGCGCGACGAGGGCGAGGGCGGCGGCGAGCAGGATGCGATCGAGGTACATGTAGGTCTCCTGATGGATCAGCGTCGCCGTCCCGATAGCTCGCGGGACAGAACGACCATGGCGCAACCTCCTCGTGCGTGCGCCCGAGCGGATCGGACCGGTGCCAGTTCGCCCAGACGCGCTCGCCCGCAGCTTGCGCGCGTGCGCGGATCGCCTCGAGGTCGACGCCCGGAATTCGGCCGCCCTGCATGCGGATCTCGCCCGCGACGATCACCGTGTCGACGTCGTCGCCGACGCCGCACTCGACGACCGTCTTCACCGGGTCGCGCACCGGCCCCATGCGCAGCGTGCCGCGGCCGGTCAGGTCGACGAGGATGATGTCGGCGCGCGCGCCGGGCGCGAGCCTGCCGAGATCGTCGCGACCGAGCGACCGCGCGCCATTCAGGGTCGCCGCCGCGAACACTTCGGCCGCCGTCGCCGCCTTGTAGTCGTGGCTCATCGTCTTGCCATGGTACGAGGCGGCGCGCATGTTCTGGATCATGTCGCGCGGATACGTGTCCGATCCGAGCGCGATGTTGATCCCGAGCGCCGAGTAGGACTTCCAGTTGTCGAGCACCCGGGCGCGCCGGATGATGTTGATCGGACAGTGCGAGATCGAGACCTTCGCGGCCCCCATCAGCGCGAGGTCGCGCGCGCCGGGGTAGTTGAGGCGCACGCTGTCCGACGGGAGGTTGCCGTGACCGATGTTGAGGGTCGGGCGCAGCATCCCGAGCTCGTCGAGCAGCTCGATCGGCGTGCGGCGGTGCTCGCGCACGGTCTCGTGGAACTCGATGATGCTGTACGCGGCGTGCGTCGCCATCGGCAGCTCGAGCTCGTCGGCCTTCTCGCGCGTCGCGCGCAGCAGCTCCAGGCTGCACGTCTCCAGCTCGCGCGGCACGAGGATGCCTTTGACGAGGCCGGCGCCTGCTCCGTCATTCCGCGCGATCCACTCGAGCGCTGCCTCGAACTCGCGCCAGCCGTTCGCCTCGTTCACGACGCGCTTCAGGCGGCCGTGCTCGTCGCCGACCCAACGGCCCGAGTCGTAGCCGGGCCCGAGATAGCCGCGAACGCCGAGCTTCAGGCATTGCTCCCTGAGTGCCTCCTGGATCAAGCGCTGGCTGCCGTACTCGACGAACGTCGTGATGCCGTTGCGCAGCAGCTCCGCGACGGTGAAGAGCGCGTGGAACTCCCGCTCGCCCTCCGCGCCCGTCTCGTCGGGACGGAGATAGCGCACGTCGCCATCGATGCGCGTCCCCTCCTTCGGTACGCTGATCTCGAGGAACGGCTGGCCGAAGTAGTCGCCGCGGCCGGCGTCGCTGATCAGCCGGTGCGAAGCGCGGTGGCCGGAGTGGACGTGCGTGTCGATGAAGCCGGGCGCGACGAGCTTGCCGGCGGCGTCGATCTCGCGATCGACGGGGCCGTCGAACGCGGGTCCGACGTACAGGATCTCGTCGCCCTCGAACACGACCGCGTGGTTCCGATCAAGGGTGTGTGCGCCCCGCTCGTGGCCCACGACCCAGTCGGCGCGAATCCTCGTCCGCACGCGCGCGTCTCAGGGCCAGTCCGGCGCGCGAGTCTCGACCGCCGTCGCCCGTTGCTTCTGCAGCTCGTAGACCGCCGGATCCGGCACCACGAACTGGTCGAGCAGCAGCGTCTCGCGCGCGCGCGCGAGCGAGCGCTCGCCGGCGACGGCGAGGAATGCCGTGCGCAACCGCTCGACGGATCGTCCATCGAGCGCTGCGGTCGCGACGATCGGCGGGATCGGCGTGGGAGCGGTGGATTCCAGGATCCGCACCTGTCCCGCGAAGCCGGGATCGCCGTCGCGGATCAGGTCGTGGCAGTAGCTGTCGAGCGGCCCGACGTCGATGCGGCCCTCAGCGAGCGCCTTGATCACGCCCCGCGGGTTCAGCAGCCCGCCGACGATCTCGCGGTACGGCGCGGGCGTGTCCGGGTACCGGGTCATGAGGTGATGCCGGAAGGCGAAATAGCCGGACTGCGAGTCCTTCAGCGTGTAGCCGGCCCGTCCACCGAAGGTGTGGCGAAGAGTCGGGGCCGGCGCGTCGGCGCGCACCGCGATGTCGCTCCAGTAGATCGCGCGCCCGCGATACCGGGCGCCGCTCGGCACCGGCGCGGCGAGGATCGTCGGCCGCTGCGGCCGGAGCGCGAACGGCAACCCGCACATCATGACTGCACCCAGATCGTCACGCGCCCACAGCTCCGAGAGAAGCTTCGGCGGGTCGTGGTCGACGAACTCGGCCGCGACGCCGGCGTGCTCGAGCACCCACGCGATCACCTCCCGCCACGCGGCCTTCGCCGCCGGCGTCACCGAGTACATCCGCGCATTGGCGACCGGCGTCATCGCGCTCGCCGCCGCTCCGCGAGCACGCGCATGATCGCGCGCACGATCCCGACGTAGCCGGTGCACCGGCACAGGTTGCCGGCCAGCTCCTCGCGCACGCGCCGCTCGTCGGCGTCCGGCAGCCGGATGACGATGTCGCGGGCGGTCACGAGCATTCCGGGCGTGCAATACCCGCACTGGAGCGCATGCTCGGCCGCGAAGGCTTCGCGGAGCCGCTCGGCCACGGGATCGTCGTCGAGCCCCTCGATCGTGCGCACGTCCGCGCCGTCGCAGGCGATCGCGAACGTGATGCACGAGCGCGCCGGAGCGCCGTCGATCAGCACCGTGCAGGCGCCGCAGACGCCGTGCTCGCACCCGACGTTCGTCCCCGTGAGCAGCAGCTCCTCGCGCAGGAAGTCGGCGAGGTTGGTGCGCGGCTCGACGTGCGCTGCGGTGAGCGCGCCGTTGACCGTCAGCGAGAGGGCTGCCCTCAAGCGCTCGGCCTCGCGCTTTGCGCCACCGCCCGCTTCAGCGCCACGAAGTGGATCTGGCGCTCGTAGCCGTCCGCCTTCAGGCCGGCCGCGTCCAGCGCGGCCTCGGCCGCGGCGGGATCGAAGCCGTCCGCGAACGGCCGCGCATCCGCGACGACGAAGGGCGCGTCCCCGATCGCCCCGATCAAGGCGCGGGCAACGCCGCGCTCCGGATCGTGGACGATCGCGCCGATCGCCTCGGCGAATTCGCCGGGTTTGCGGTTGAACTTGCAATGACCCCAGCGCGCACCGCCGGCCAGCTTGTGGATACGAACGCCGGTGATGATCTCGTCGGCCGCGAGCGTCGTGGTGAGCGGGCCGCGCACGAACTCCGCGGCGCGGATCCGCCGCTCGCCGGCCGGGCCTTGCGCGACGATCTCGGCGTCGAGCAGCGCCATGACGTTCACCCAGTCCGCGGCCGGGTCGGCGTGGGCAAGGCTGCCGCCGAGCGTGCCGCGGTTGCGCACCGCGCGATACGCGACGGTGCGCGCCACGGCGGACAGCATGCCGCGCGTCGGATCAGGTACCAGGCAGTCCTCGATCGCGGCGTGCGTCGTGCACGCGCCGAGGAACACCGCATCGCCCTCGTCGCGCACCAGCGCGAGCTCCGGCAGGCCCCGCACGTCGACCAGCAGCTCCGGCTGCGCGAGCCGGAAGTTGAGGATGGGCCCGAGCGACTGGCCGCCCGCGATGAGCTTTGCGCCATCGCCGCCGTCCGCCAGCCGCCGGATCGCCGCGTCGAGCGATCTCGGCCTGTCGTAGTCGAACCTGGGCGCCTTCACGCGCTGTCCGCTCGCGCCCGCGCGGCCGCGATCGCCGCGAGCAGCCGCCGCGGCGTGATCGGGCTCTCCAGTACCTCGACGCCGAGATCCTGCAGTGCGTCGTTCACCGCGTTCGCGATCGCGGCGGGCGGCGCGATCGCGCCGCCCTCGCCGATGCCCTTCTGGCCGAAGTAGGAGAGCGGTGACGGCGTCTCCATGTGGTCGATGCGGATCGCCGGCACCTCGGTCGCTCCGGGGAGCATGTAGTCGGCCAGCGTCGAGGCGAGCGGCTGCCCCTGCGCGTCGAACGGCATCTCCTCGTAGAGCGCCGTGCCGATGCCCTGCGCAACGCCGCCGAACACCTGCCCGTCGACGATCATCGGGTTGACCAGCTTTCCGCCGTCCTCGACCACGACGTAGTCGAGGATCTCGACGGTGCCGAGCTCGGTGTCGACGGCGACCGCGCAGGCGTGGCACGCATAGCTGAACGTGCCGGTGTCCCGCGCGGCCTTGTAGCCCGCCGTGGCCTCGAGTCCCGCCGGATCGACGTCGGCTGGCAGGAGCTGCGGCGCCCGGTACCAGACGTGCGCGACCTCGGCGAGCGACAGCGACCGGTCGGTGCCGCCGACGCGCACCCGTCCGTCATCGAGCACCAGGTCCTCGCCGGCCACTTCCATCAGCTTGCCGGCGATCGCGCGCACGCGCTTCTCGATCTCCTTGCACGCGGTCGCCACTGCCCCGCCCGACATCACCATGCAGCGCGAGCCCCAGGTGCCGGTCGAGTACGGCGTCAGCGCCGTGTCGCCGTGGATCAGACGCACGTTGTCGGGGCTCACGCCGAGGATCTCGTGCGCGACCTGCGCGAGCGTCGTCTCGAGCCCCTGGCCGTGCGAGTGCGCGCCGATGCGCAGCTCGAGCACGCCGTCGGGAGACAGCCGCGCGGTGCATTGCTCGTGGCCCGGCACCATCGGTATGCCCCAGCCGTGATAGACGCTGGTGCCGTGCGCGGCCTGCTCGCAGAAGATGGCGAGCCCCACGCCGATGCGTCGCCCGTCCGGCTCCCCCTGCCGTTGCCGCTCGCGCCACCTGCGGATCTCGAGCGCGCCGACCGCGCGGCGCAAGGCCTCCGGATAGTCGCCGCTGTCGAAGTACTTCCCGGTGATGTTGACGAACGGCATCACGTCGGGCGGCACGAGGCTCGCCAGGCGGACTTCGTAGGGTTCCTTCCCCGCCTTGCGCGCGATCGCGTCGAGCACCAGCTCGAGCGCGAAGCACACGCCGGTGCGCGCGACGCCGCGGTAGGGCAGGATCGGCGGCTTGTTGGTCGCCGCCGACCAGGTGCGGCAGCGGTAGCCGTCCATGCGATAGGGCCCCGGCAGGATCGAGCCGACCTGCGCCGCCTCGAGGCACGCCGAGAACGGATAGGAAGAGTAGGCGCCCGAGTCGACGATCGCCTCGCAGTCGATCGCGAGGAGTCGCCCGTCGGCATCGGCGTAGCCGGTGATGTCGTAGCAGTGCTCGCGGCAGTTGGCGTTGGCCGTGAGGCTCTCGAAGCGATCCTCGAGCCATCGCACCGGCCGCCCGAGCTTCATCGCCAGCCAGCCGAGGCACACCTCCTCGGGGAGCAGGATGCCCTTGTAGCCGAAGCCGCCGCCGACGTCGGGCGCGACGACGCGGATCCGCCCCTGGTCGATGCCGAGGCACTCCGACAGTCCGGCGCGGTTGATGTGCGGCATCTGCGCCGCCGAATGGACGATGAGCTGGTCGAGCCGCCGGTCGTAGTGCGCGACGACGCCGCGCCCCTCGATCGGCGCCATGCACTGCCGGGCGGTGCGGACGCGCCGCCGCACGCTGATCGCGGCGCGCGCCCGGATCGGGGCGAGATCGTCGTCGACGAGCGTCTCGAGCACGACGTTGTCGGCCCAGTGCTCGTGCACGAGCGGCGCGCCCGGCTTGATCGCCTCGACCATGTCGACGACTGCGGGCAAGTCGTCGAAGTCGACCTCGACCAGCGCCGCGATGTCCTCGGCTTCCGCGCGGCTCGCCGCCACGCACATCGCGACGAGCTCGCCGACCTGGCGCACCTTGTCCTTCGCGAGGACGTGCTGCGGCGCCGACTTGAAGCCCTTGAGCGCCGAGTTGGCGACGATCGGCTTGACGCCGGCGAGATCGTCGATGGTGAACACCGCGCGCTCGTGGCCTGCGGGCTTCCGCACCGCGCGGATGTGCGCGTGCGCGACCGGCGACCGCACGAACGCGACGTCGAGCATCCCGATCATGCGGATGTTGCCGACGTACTCGCCGCGGCCGCGCAGAAAGCGCGCGTCCTCCTTGCGCCGCAGCCGGGCTCCGACTCCCTTGCCCGACGTCGCGTCGGCCGCCGGCGCGCGGGCGCGCTCGGTCACGTCGCCTCGCTCGGCGAGCGCGCGAGGCTCGAACTGCGACTCGCCGAAGAACACGCGCCTCTCCCGGTCAGGGCACGACCGCGCATACCAGCGCACGATTAGTACCCTAATCGAAATGTTACGCTAGGCGATCGACCTCCGTCCACGGCGCGGCGGGCGGCGCAAGCGAGGCCCCTACCCGATGCGGAGCTTCGTCCGCCCGCGGTCGTTGTTCGCCTCGACCAGCCGTACGAGGCTCGCGAGAAACGCGGCGCGCTCCCCGGGTGGCAGGGCAGAGACGGTCCGCCGGTGCGCCTGCTCGACCGCGGGCCGCATGCGCGCCACGAGCCGCCGGCCGGCCGGCGTGAGCGAGCAGATCTTCAGCCGGCTGTCGGACGTGCTCGCTTCGCGGCGCAGCACGCCGCGGCCTTCGAGCCGGCGGATCACGTCGGTCGCGTTCGCCCGGTCGATGCCGACCTCGGCGGCGAGCGACATCTGGTCGAGCGAGCCCGCGCGCTCGAGCGCCGTCATCACGCTGTACTGCACCGGGGTGATCCCGAAACGGCCGCAGGCCTCGGCGAACAGCGCGACGTGGATCTGATGCAGCCTGCGAAGGAGAAATCCCGGACGATCGGCGAGCGGCAGGCGCCGCCCGGCGCGCGCCGGCACCCGGCTGCGCGCGATCATCGGGCGACGCTCGCGAAGGCCTGGCGCAGTCCCTGCGCGCAACGAGCCAGCGCATGATTGGCCGCCGCGATCACGCCCCCCATCGTCACGAAGCCGTGGATCATGCCCTCGAAGCACTCGTAGGTGACGGCGACGCCGGCCGCCTGCAGACGGTCGGCGTACGCGCGGCCCTCGTCGACGAGCGGGTCGAAGCCCGCGGTGATCACGTAGGCCGGCGGCAACCGCGACAGATCGGGGGCCTTCAGGGGCGAGGCGCGCCAGTCGGCCTCGTCCGCCGCGTCGCGCAGATAGTTGGCGCGGAACCACAAGATCGAATCGCGGGTGAGCAGATGCCCTTCCCCGTAGCGCAGGTGCGAGGCCGTGTCGACCGCCATGTCGGTCGCGGGGTAGATGAGCGCCTGCATCGCGAACCGCGGCCCGCCGTCGTCGCGCGCGAGCAGCGCGACCACTGCGGCGAGGTTGCCGCCCGCCGAGTCGCCGCCGACCGCGATCCGGCGCGCGTCGATGCCGAGGCCGTCGGCCTCGCGCGCGACCCAGCGCGCAGCCGCCACCGCGTCATCGACCGCCGCGGGAAACTTGTGCTCGGGGCCGAGCCGGTAGTCGACCGACACGACCGCGCACGGCGTGAAATCGGCGAGCTGGCGGCACACCACGTCGTGCGTGTCGAGGTCGCCGATGGTCCACCCGCCGCCGTGGAAGTAGACGAGCGCCGGGAGCCGGTCGGCATCCGCGGTGCCGCATGGACGGTAGAGCCGCACGGGAATGTCGCCCGCCGGTCCCGGCGCGCGCAGGTCCGTCACGCGGGCGAGCTCGGGCGGCACCGGGGCGAGCGCGCCGCGCGTCTCGCGGTAGAGCTTGCGCGCACCGGCGGCGCCGAGCTGGGGATAGGGCGGCAGGTTCGCGCGCGCGACGCGCTCGAGGACCGCCGTTGCCTGGGGGTCCAGCCTCTTCAAGCGAACCTCAACGCCGGTCGGGCAACGCGGCGATCGCCTCGATCTCGACCAGGAGATCGGGATTCACGAGGCTCGTCACGCCGACCATCGTGCTCGCCGGGCGATGGCTCTCGGGGAGGAACTGCGCGCGCACCTCGCGCAGCACCGTCGCCTTCTCGGGCGTGAGGTCGACCACGAACGCCGTCATCTTCACGACGTCGCCGAACGTCGCCTCGGCGGCGGCGAGCGCGGCATACAGGTTCTCGTACACCTGCACTGCCTGCGCTCGCAGATCGCCCTTGCCGACGATCCGGCCGGTGCCGTCGTAGGCGATCTGCCCGGACACGTACGCAGTGCGACCGGCCGGCGCGACCGCGACGTGCGAGTAGCCCGTCGGGACCGAGAGCTCGAGCGGGTTGATCAGCCTGGTTTCCATCCCTTCCTTCCTTTCTACGCCGCGGCCACCGCGCCGCGCCGCTTCGTCATGAGCCACGTCACCGCCAAGCCCATCGCCAGCACGAACGGGACCGCGGCGTAGTTGAGCGTCTGCCAGCCGTTCGTTTCCAGGATCATGCCCGAAGAGAACGACGACGTCGCCATGGTGAGAAGGATGAAGAGCTCGTTCGCGCCCTGCGCCTTCGCCCGCTCCGCCGGGTGGTAGGTCTCGGTCAGCAGCGCGGTGGCGCCGATGTAGAGGAAGTTCCACCCGACGCCGAGCAGCACGAGCGACCACCAGAAGTTCGCGATCTCGATCCCGGCGAGCGCGATCGCGATGCAGACGAGGTTGAACAGCACGCCCACGAGCATCACATTCAGCACGCCGAATCGCTTTATGAGGGTGCCGGTCACGAACGACGGCGCGAACATGCCGACGACGTGCGCCGAGATCACGGCAGCGGCGGCGGCGTAGGGATGGCCGCAGATCCCCATCGCGAGCGGCGTCGCGGTCATCAGGAGGTTCATGACGCCGTAGCTGAACGCCGCGCTCAGTACCGCGACCGCGAACGCCGGTTGCGCGGCGATTTCGGCGAACGGCCGGCCGCTCGCCTTCGCCTCGGCTTCGCCCGGCGGCGGGATGTCGAGGAACCGCAGCACCACGATCACCAGCGCGAGAAACCCGATCAGCGTCAGGTAGGCCGCGAGGTAGTCGGTCGGCAGGAGGTCGATCGTGAACCGGCTCAAGGACGGGCCGAGGATGCCCCCCACGAGCCCGCCGGCGAGCACGTACGAGATCGCCTTCGCCTTGAAGTCGGGCGTCGCGACGTCCGCCGCGGCGAACCGGTAGTACTGGCCGAAGCCGTTGTACACGCCGAACACGGTGGTACCGAGGCAGAACAGCCAGAAGCTCGCGCTCGAGAGCGCGGCCGCGCAGATCAGCGCGCCGACGATACCGACGCAGGCGCCGAAGGTGAAACCGGCCCGCCGCCCGATGCGCTTCATCGCGAGCGACGCGAAGAACGAGGTGGCCGCGGCGCCGATCACCCAGCCGGTGACCGGCGCCGTCGCGAGGCTCTTGTCCGGGGCGAGCGCATAGCCCGCGAGCCCGTTGAGGGCGATGAGCGTCGAGTTGTTGGTCAGGAGCAGCGCCTGGCAGGCGGCGAGGAGTGCGACGTTCTTCTTCTGCGAAGCTGCGACCTGCAAGGTCACCTCACCGATAGAAGCGCGACCAGACGAAGAGCACCACGATCGCGCCGACGACCGCGCCGACGAAGCCCGCGGGCTCGCCCATCCTGTACCAGCCGATCGCCTGCCCGGCGTAGCCGGCGAGCACCGCCCCGGCGACGCCAGCGAGCGTCGTCCCGATGAAGCCCATGATCTGCTTGCCCGGAAGGATCGCGCGGGCGGCGAGGCCGGCAAGAAAGCCGACCACGATGGTCATGACAAGCCCCATGGCGTGCCCGCGCGGGGGCCGGGCGTCAGTCGAGCGGGATGCGGATCTTCTGTCCGGGATAGATCAGGTTCGCGTCCTTGATCACCTCGCGGTTCGCCTCGAAGATGCGCGGATACTTGTTCGCGTCGCCGTAGTACTTCTTGGCGATCGCCGACAGCGTGTCGCCTTTCACGATGATGTAGTACTCGACCTGCTCCTTCGGCGGCGGGACCGTCAGGCCCGAGATGTTCACCTCGGAGACGCCCTGCACGTTGCCGGCGATCAGCACCGCCTTCTGCATCGCCTCCGCGCTCGGACACTCGCCGGCGAGCGCGCACTTGCCGTCGACGAAAGTGACCTGGAGGCCGACGATGCCGAGGCTGGGAGTCGCGCCTTCGATCTCGCTCCTTATCTTCGCCGCCGCGTCCTCAGGTTTCGCCGTGGGAGGAAACAGTTTCTTGCCGATGTCTTTCACGAAGTCGAACAGGCCCATCGTGAGGTCTCCTTTTAGAGTCGGGAGTTGGGAGGGGAGCGCGCGGCTCGACGCCACGCGCGCAAATGGTAGCACGCTCGCTTTGCGATGGCCGGACTCTGCGCGCCGACGCTAGAATCGGGGCGATGCGCCGCTTCGCCTTCGCGCTCGCCGCGTTTCTTGCCGTCGCGCCGCTCCATGCGCAGCAGACGGTATCGATCATGCACGGCTTCGTCGACATGGCAAACATGACGCTCTGGCTGCAGACGGAGCGCGCGGCCCGGATCGCGGTCGACGTGCATCCCGATGCCGACGCGGCGAAGCATCGCCGCGTCGAGGGCGCGACGCGCGCCGAGGACGACTTCGTCTTGCACCTGCGGCTCGCCGGGCTCGAGGCGGGAACGCGCTATCGCTATCAGGTGCTCGTCGACGGCCGCCCAGCGGGCGAGCCGGGAACGTTCATGACCCAGCCGCTGCGGCAGTATCGCGCCGAGCCGCCGGAACTCGCCGTCGCGTTCGGCTCGTGCGCCTACGTCAACGACCGGTTCAGTCGGCCGGGCCCGCCGTGGGGAGGCGACTACGGCATCTTCGATGCCATCGCCGCGCGCGCGCCCGATCTCATGCTCTGGCTGGGCGACAACGTGTACTTCCGCGAGCCAGAGTGGACCTCGCTCGAGGGCATGGGCGCCCGCTACCGCGCGTATCGCGCGCTGCCGGAACTGCGCAAGCTCGCGCGCGCCACGTCGCACATCGCGGTCTGGGATGACCACGATTACGGCCCGAACGATTCCGACTCGTCGTTCACGATGAAGACCGCGGCGCTGGAGGCGTTCAAGCGCTACTGGGCGAACCCTTCCTACGGGCTGCCGAACGTGCCGGGCGTGTTCGGGATGGTGACGTGGGCCGACGTCGACATCTTCCTGCTCGACAACCGCTTCCATCGTTACCCGAACCGCTATCCGCCGATGCCGGAGAAGGCGATGTTCGGTGCGGCGCAGCTCGAGTGGCTGAAGCAGGCGCTCGTCGCCTCGCGCGCGACGTTCAAGGTGATCGCGGCAGGCGGTCAGTTCTGGAACCGGGCGAACCGCTACGAGGCGTTCCACAGCTACCCGGCCGAGCAGAAGGCGCTCGCCGACTGGCTGCTCGAGCAGAAGATCCCCGGCGTGCTGTTCGTGTCAGGCGATCGCCATCTCGGCGGGCTGTGGCGCGTCGAACGGCCCGGTGGCTATCCGATCTACGAGTTCACCTCCTCCCCGCTCACCGCTCGTCCATTCACGAACCCGCCCGAGGAGGAGCGCGACAACCCGCAGCTCGTCCCGGGGACGCTGGTGACGCAGCGCAACTTCGGGATGCTGCGGGTGACCGGGCCGCGCCAGGACCGATCGGTCATGCTCGAGGCTTACGCCGCAGACGGCGGGCGGCTTTGGCAGCGGCGGATCGCAGCCGCTGAGTTGCGGTAGCCCGATCTTTCCCGAAACAAGACTAGGAGATCCGGATGTTTCCGTGGTTTTGGCTCTGGGCACCCCGATTCAACTATCCATGGAGTGGAAACGTCGCCCAGGACATCTCACCTGATACCACCTGGTTTTTTGGCGCCATCAAGCCGCAAGCCGGAATCGGAGAGGTCGAGAAGGAGATCTTCGACGTCGCCTCCTACGGGAAGCAGTTGGGTCTCATCACGGAAGTGCTGCTGTCGCTTGCCAGCGCCGACGCGATCGATTCAGCAAAGGCGGCGGAATCGCTGCAAAGACTGAAGGAGATCCACGCGGAGATCGAGAAGGTGAAGGCGGAGAACAGCCATCGTCTGGCGGAGGCAGCGGCCGCGATGCTCCGCAAGTTGCGTGCGCGGGATCGCGATGCGTTCACGCGCGTGCTCCGGGAGCTTGAGGCTGGGGCGGACGCCTGACAGCTCCCTCGGCCGGACGTCCAGGCGGCGCACAACGCCGCAGTTCGCCGGAGGCCTCATTCGCGGAGGCCCCGTTCGGCCAGCACCATTTCGATCACCCGTCGGCAATCGCGGATGTGCGACTCGCCGACGAGCCGCATCGCGGTGAAGCTCAGGCCGGCCGAGAGCGCCTGTCCTGCGATCGGCACGAACCTTGCCGCGGTCTTGGTGGTGACCCGTACGCCGACCAGAGTCAGCGCCCTTAGCACGAGGTCGCGCGTGATCAGGCGCCCGACCATCGCACCGCCGAAGGCGACGATCGCCTTATAGACAAGCACCTTCATCCGCGGGCTGAGGTCCTCGATCTGATCCGGGGTCAGTCCGAACTCGCGGTTGACGGCCGGAATCAGCTGGGTGAGGAGCGCGACGTCGGCGGCAAGGTCGAGGCCCGGCAGCGGCACGAGCACCGCCCCGGCCGAGGCGAGCGCCCGCCGGGCAACCATTCTCCGGCAGCGGCGCACGACGTCGTCGAGCTCGGCGGCACTGCGTGGCAGGCGGCCGATTTCGGTCGGGGTCATTTCGGGAATAGCGTCGCGGCGGCTGGTGTTTGCTGTCTGCGGCGGGACCCCCCCGGCCGCTGGCTTCACGTTGAACCATCATCAAGCGCCGACGCCTCCCCTAGCGCCGGCGCGAGATCACGGCCGCGATTCGCGGCCGTTTTTTTCTGGACCGGCGGGCGCGCAAGCACCCTTGCGCCCGCCTGCCAACTGCTCCCTCGCAAGCTCCCCATCATTTCCGCCGTACGAGCCACGGGACCGGCGGGCGCGCAAGCACCCTTGCGCCCGCCTGCCAACTGCTCCCTCGCAAGCTCCCCATCATTTGGGACCCCTAAGCCGTACGCGCTCCTTGGGAGGGCCGGCTATTTCCGCTGCTTCTCGTACGCGGCGATCGCCTTCTTCAGGTCGCTCAGCTCCTCGCAGCCGAAGAAACAGATGCGATCGAGCTGGGCGAGGTGCTCCTTCGCCTTGGCGAGATCGCCCCTCATCAGGTACGCCTCGGCGATGTACTCGTGCGCGCCGCGGTGGCGGGGATCGAGCCGGAGCGCCTGGTTGTAGTGCTTGAACGCGAGGTCGAGTCTGCCCGACATGCGGTAGGCGTAGCCGAGCCAGTTCTGCGCATCGGGGTCCTTCGGATCCTTCGCCGCGACCTTGTCGAACGCCGCGATCGCGCCGTCCCAGTCCTTGCCGCGAATCGCGGCCTTGCCGGCCTCGACGTCGGGGTCGGCGATCGCGCCCGGCGGCGCCGCGGACTCGTCGCCGACCGCATGGGCGGCGGGCATCGTCAGCATTGCCGCCGCGGCGATCGCGGCGGCCGCGAGGAGTCGTATCATGGTCTCTCCAATGTAGTCCCCGGATTATAGTGAGGGCAACAGCCGTTCTACGCGAGACCGCCGATCATGGATTCCGCCCTGCGCCTGTTGACTACACTGCTCGCCGCACTCGCGCTCGCGGCTCCTGCGGCGGGCCAGGCCCCGAGCCGGGAGGCGGCGCTCGAGGCGCTCAAATCCCCGGACGCCGCCCAGCGCCAGCGCGGAGCCGTCGGGCTCGCGCGCAACGGGCGGACGGAGGACGCGTCCGCGCTCATCGCCGCGCTGCGCGACCCGGATGAGGACGTTCGCGCAATTGCCGAACAGGCGGTCTGGATCGTCTGGAGCCGGTCGGGGGACGCCGAGGTCGACGGTCTCTTTGCGCAGGGGCTCGAGGAGATGAACGGCGGGCGTTTCGACGCCGGCATCGACACCTTCACCCGCGTGATCGAGAAAGCGCCCGGATTCGCCGAGGGCTGGAACAAGCGCGCGACCCTGTATTTCATCACCGGCGACTACCGGAAGTCGCTCGCCGATTGCGACGAGGTGATCAAGCGCAACCCGAACCACTTCGGGGCGCTCGCCGGCTACGGGCAGATCTACCTGCGTCTCGAGGAGCCCGAGCGGGCGCTCGAATTCTTCCGGCGCGCGCTCGCGGTCAATCCGAACATGGATAGCGTCGAAGCGGCGGTTCGCGTGCTCGAGCGCGCGATCCAGCAGCGGAAAAGAACGATCTAGAAACGAGCGCCGCGCGCGCACCCGGTCAGCGCGATCGAGTGAGAACGCTTCGGAGAGCAGCGCCCCTTCACGGCCGCCGCGCATACGCGGCGTCGAAGAGCGCCTCCAGCTTCGGGTGCGCGCCGCGCAACCGGTCGATCACCGCCTTCGCCCACTCGAAATACTCCCGTCGGCGCGCGAGGTCCCATTTCGACGGCGGCTGGTCCGCCATGTCGCGCAGGTTGCAGATCTTGTCGGCGAGCTTCACCAGCTTCGCCTGGGCGCTCATCGTGGCGGCGTGCTCGACCTGCAGGCGCTTGCGCTCGGCCTTCGGCAGCGACTTGTCGTCGGTGACCTCCTCGACGATCGCCGCGATCGCGGGGCCGAACGCGGCGCGCAGCTCGGCCGGCGTGGTCTGCGTGTCCTCGACCGTGTCGTGCAGCAGCGCCGCGGCGAGCACGTCCGCGTCGGTCACCTCGCCCTCGCGCACCAGGACGTTCGCGAGCGCGATCGGGTGATTGATGTAGGGCGACGCTAAAGCGTCCTTGCGGCGCTGGTCGCGATGCTTGTCCGCCGCGAACGCGAGGGCTTTCAGGACGACCGGGAGGTCGGCGCTCAACTGCCGCCCTCGCGTTTGCGTTTTGCTTGGTACGCCTGGAGATGAGCGTACGCGATGCGGAGCGGTCCCGGATCGACGCCCGCGGCGCGCGCGCGCCGCAGCATGTCGCCGACGATGTGGTCCGCCTCGACCCGGTGCCCGCCCTCGATGTCGCGCAGCATCGACGCGGCGAACTCCGACCCGCGCGCGAACAGCAGTTTTCGGAATGCCGCCATCTGCTTCTCGCGGACGCTGTACCCCGCCCGCGCGGCGGTCTTCGCGCACGCGGCAAGCGTCTCCTCCACGAGCGCCTCGCCCTCGTCGGCCGCCAGCGCGTCGCCGATCGCGCCGCGCATGAGCGTGGTCATCGACGCCATGGTCGTCAGCAGCACGAACTTCTCCCACAGCTCGAGCAGGATGTCGTCCGCGAGCACCGCGTCGATCGGCGTCTGCTTGTAGAGCCCGTGCAGCGCCTCGACTTTCCCGCGCCCATCGGCGCTCGTGCCCGGCAGCACCCCGTACGCGATCCGGTGCAGCGGCCCCAGCTGGCGCACCTCGCCGTCGGCCGTGAGCGTCGCCGGGATGCCGCAGGTGCCCCCGATCACTCGAGCCGCACCGAACTCGGCGGCGAGCCGGTCGACGTGGGCGAGTCCGTTCAGGAGCGGCAGCACGTGCGCGCCCGGTCCCATCGCCGGCTGGATCGACTCGATCGCGGAGTCGAGGTCGTACGCCTTGCAGGTCAGGATGACGAGGTCGTGCTCCGGCCGGACGTCGGGCTGCTTCACGAACTTCACCGGCACGGTGAAGTCGCCATGCGGGCTCTTCACCACCAGCCCGTTCGCGGCCAGCTGCGCCGCGCGCCGGTCGCGCACGAGAAAGGTGACGTCGGCGCCGACCTGGGCGATCCGGCCGGCGAAATAGCCGCCGGTCGCGCCGGCGCCGAGGACGAGAATTTTCATGGGTGTACTCTCCGCAAGCGCAGTGTAGCCGCCGGACGAAGAGCCCGTTGCGGCGGCTTGCGGATGCACGTCGCGGCTAGGACACCAGGGTCCGGGCGGTGATCGCGTACCTGAAGTTGTCCGGATCGAGGCTGTCGGCGCGGCCGGCGGCGGTCTCGAGCTGCGGGTACATGAAGAACGCGACCTTCGCCCCCTTCGAGCCGGGCAGCGCGACGTCGTGCGCGGTGTTGAACGCGAGCCAGTTCATTTCCCACGACCCGAACAGCTTCTGCCGCACCGGCGGCACCAGCGGGTCGGCGAGCGTCGTGGGCTGCGGCTTCTCCTCGAGCACCACCTTCCGCACGTCGGCGGGATCGACCGGGACCCAGCCGTAGCCGGTGAGAAACACCTCGGCGCGGCAGTGTTGCGCGCGGGTCACGTTCTCGCTGCCGGCGCCGAGGCTGCGGTACCCGAACTGGCTCTTCGCTACGCGCAGGCCGTAGATGTCGCGCGCCGGCAATCCGATCGAGCGGGCGAGCCCGACGTAGAGCGCGTTGAGATCGGCGCACTTGCCGCCGAGATTCCCGGTCTCGAGCATCGCCTTGATGTCGCCGACGCCGCAGCCGCGGGTCTTCGGGTCGCGATGGGTGTTCTCGACGATCCATTCGTACAGCGCTTTCGCCTTCTGCATCTCGCTCCGCGCGCCCCTCGTGACCTCGAGCGCCGTTCTCTTCACGATGCCGTCGGTCGGCTGCAGCTCCGTGGGCGCGGTGTAGAAGGCGACCTCCGACGCATCGAGCCGGAGCGCGGGGTTCGGCTTCGAGAGATCGGCGGCGCGGTCGCGCGACATGAAGCGGCTCGTCAGCTCGACCGCGGGTTTCGCTTCGCCCTCGGGCCATTCCGCGTAGAAGATCCCGGCGCCGTACTTGCCATCGGCGGTGACGCGCATGACCTTCGCGTTGCCCGCCCAGCTGTTGTCGAGCGGCTTCTGCGAGCCGTCCTCGACGGAGGGCACCGGCAGCCAGACGCGGTTCACGCCCGCGGGCTTCAGCACCTCGACCCGCGTGGTGATCTCGTAGGTGCGCCAGCCGCCCGGCTGCGGGTTGAAGCTCGTCTGCTGCGCGAAGAGGGTGCGCGGCAGCGCCGCCGCGAGCGGAATGGCGGCGCCGGACGTGAGAAAACTTCGGCGGTGCATGCAGGGTCTCCTTTGTAACGGTGGGGCGCCGGGTTCAGCGGGCGGGAAGCAGCTTGCGCAGGGTCGCCTCGACCTCGGGCAAGCTCCAGTCGAGCTCGCCGAGCGCCGTGTAGCGGATCCGCAGCGCCGGGTCGAGCACAACGGTGTACGGCAGCAGGCGCGCCCGCCACGCTTTCGAGACGCCGCTGTCGCGATCGAGCAGCACCGGGAACTCGACCGGCACCTGCTTCAGGAACTCGCCGACCCGCGCCTCGCCCTCGGCCATGTTGACCGCGAGAATCACGAACGGCGCGTCGCCCATGCGGGCCTTCAACCGGTTGAACGAGGGCATCTCGTCCCGACACGGGTCGCACCACGTGGCCCAGAAATTGAGGACCACCACGTTACCGCGGTACGCCTCGAGACGATGCTCCCGGCCGTCGATATCCTTCAGCACGAGTGGCGGCGGCGCGCCGCCCTTCCAGGGCGTGAGCGCCTTCCCCGCGGCGGCGAGCGGCAGCGCGAGCGCGATTGCCAGCAGGAGGGCTCGCGTCATCCTCAATGAGCGCCCTCGACGGCAGCCCGCGCCTCGCCCCCGGGCCGCCCCTGTCGCGCGAGCGCGCGGCAGTCCTCGGCGAGGGTCTCGAAGCGCCCGACAAGCTTCGTGCGCTGCTCGGGCGTCAGCGTGCCGTCGATGTCGACGACGAGCTGGACGAGTCGGTTCTCCCATTCGCGCGCGAGCCTAGCGTGCTCCGGGCCGCGGTCGCGTTCCCAGTGCACGAAGAAGCCGCGCATGCGCTCGGCGAGCTCGGGGCTCGACTGGTACTGCCGGACGAGCGCGACGAACTCCTGCTGGCGCCGCTTGCGGTCGGCGAGCCGGACCTCGTTCATGCGCGGCTGCGTCCGCACGAAGCGCTGGATGAGGGCCACCTGGGCGTCGGTCAGATCGCCGATGAAGTACTCGAAGCGCTCCTCGAACCACTTCGCCCGCGCCTTGTCGCGCTTCGCCTGGTCGCCCGACAGGTAGTCTTTCGTGAACTTCGCGTTGACCTCGTCGAACTTGCGCTCGAGGGCGGCGTAGTTGTCGGGCTTGAGGGTCGCGACCAGCGGTGCGCCGTCCTCCGCGGCCTGCGCGACGACCAGCCGGTAGCGCTCGCGCACCGCGACGATCGCCCAGCTCACGTCCTCGGGCTTGAGCCCGCGCGCGACCCGATCGGCTGCGCTCTGGAAGATCCGCCCGTAGGCCGGCAGCTCTTCGCGCCGGTGCCATTCGTGGAAGCGCGCGAGCTGCGCCTTGAGCACGTCCTGCTGCTCGCCCTCCGGGTCGAAGTACTCGTTCGCCATCAGGCGCAGCGCGAAATCGCCGTTGTTGTAGGCGACCCGCATCACGGATCCGCAGCCGGCGAGCGCGGCCGCGATGGCGAGGACGAGGGCGAGACGCCAGCTCACCAGTAGGGCTCCACGGAGATGTGGCCCGGCTCGCGGCGGCGGTGGCGCTTCATTCCGCGCGCCTTCAGGACGTCGACGACGTCGGTGATCATGTCGGGATTGCCGCACAGCATGATCTGCGAGGACCCGGCCGAAAGCTCGGCGCCGGCGGCGCGCTCCAGGGCTTCGGTCGCGATCGCCTGCGGAATCCGGCCCGGCAACGAGCCGGCGTGCCGCTCCCGGCTCACGAACGCCACCGTTTGGAACCCGTCCGCGTGGCCCTTGCGGATCATCTCGATCGCGTCGCGGTAGATCAGCTCCTTCGCGTGTCGGACGGCATGCACCAGGATCACCTTGCGGAAGCGCTTCCAGGGCGCCTCGGTCCTGAGCATGGACAGGTACGGCCCGATCCCGGTTCCCGTGGCGATGAGCCACAGGTGCTCAGCCTCCGGGATCTCCCCGAGCAGGAAGTTGCCCGAAGCGCCCGGCGCGAAGAACACCACGTCCATCGGCTCCAGCCTGGCGAGCCGCGGGCTCAACGGCCCCTCGGCAACGAGGTTGTAGCAGAACTCGAGGGGCTTTTCGCGCGGCGCGTTCACGAACGAGTACGGCCGCGAAACGAGCGCCCCCGCGACCGGCAACGCGAGCTTCGCGAACTGCCCGGCCTCGAACGACCCGAGCTCGCAGTCGACCCGCAGCGAATAGAGCCACTCGGTCCAGGCCTGCTGCGCGACGACGGTGCCTTCGATCCACTTCGGCATGGGATCACTGCATCAGAAACGGTTCCAGCTCGAGCGACTCGAGCTCCGAGCCGAGCAGCACGAGATGACCCGCGCGTCGATTCATGCCGTCGTCGCTGAACTCGAACCGGTACATGCGGCGGAGTCTAACGCGGCCGTCGGCCGAGCGCGCCGGGCGCGTTCGGGTGCAGAGCACCGTCTCGTCCAGGAACTGCAGCCGCTCGCGCTCGCACGCCTGCCGGCCGAGGCCGACCGCGCGTTCGCGGGCGCGCAGCGAGTCGTACCAGAACCAGCCCCCCGCGGCTCCCGCAGCGAGCACCAGCGCCTCGCCGACCACGAAGCTATTCCCTTCCTCGCCGAGGAGGGCCGCCCGGGCGGAGCGGCATGGTCACAAGCCCGCGGACGGACTGGGGTAGCGCACGTGAACCGCGTCGATCGCGCGCAGGACGTCGTCCTCGAGGACGAGGCTTGCCGATGCGATGTTCTGCTCGAGTTGCGGGACGCTCGTCGCGCCGAGAATCGTCGCACGGACGAACGGCCGGCTGCGGACGAAGGCGAGCGCCATGCGCGCGGGGTCGAGCCCGGCGTCGCGCGCGACTTGCACGTATTCCCCGGCCGCCTTCACCACGTATTCGCGCTGGTAGCGCTCGCCGAAGGTCGGGAATTTCGCGAGGCGCGCCCCTTCGGGGACGGCGCCGCCGAGGTACTTTCCGGAGAGCACGCCCATCGCCAGCGGACTGTAGGCGAGGAGCGCGACCTCCTCCCGGTAACACGCCTCGGCGAGGTCGCCCTCGAAGGTCCGGTTCACCAGGCTGTAGGCATTCTGGATCGTGGCGGGCCGCGGGAGCCCGTGGAGCTTCGCGAGGCGCGAGAACTCGCATACGCCCCAGGCGGTCTCGTTCGAGAGACCATAGTGCCGGATCTTTCCATCGCGGATGAGCGCGTCCATCGCCTCGATCTGCTCGAGGATCGGCGTCGCCGGTTTCTCCTTCGACGCGTCGAACCGCGCGGTCCCGAACATCGGGACGTTCCGCTCTGGCCAATGAATCTGGTAGAGGTCGATGTATTCGGTGCGCAGGCGCTCGAGGGAGTCCTCGACCGCCCGGCGGACGTTCTTCACGGTGAGCGCGGTCTCGCCCCCGCGAACCCATTCGCGCCGTCCGGGGCCTGCCACCTTGCTCGCGACGACGAGCTGCTCGCGCGGCTGCTTGGCAAGCCAGGTGCCCACGATCGCCTCGGTGCGCGCGTAGGTCTCGGGCCCCGGCGGTACCGGATACATCTCGGCGGTGTCGATGAAGTTGACGCCGTGGGCGACCGCGCAGTCGAGCTGCGCGTGCGCCTCGGTCTCCGAGTTCTGCTCGCCGAAGGTCATCGTCCCGAGGCCGAGCTCGGAAACCCGCAGCGCGCCGCCGGCGAGGGGAATGGATCTCACGTGGAACGATCACCGATAGTGTCGGGTCAGCCAGTCCGCGACCAGCGCCGGCTTGTCGCCGCCCTCGCGTTCGACGGTGACATTCCAGGTGCTCTGCACGCCGCCTTCGACCGGATCGAGCGCGGCGAGCACGAAGCGCGCGCGCACGCGCGTGCCCGAGGGCACCGGGCTCGTGAAGCGCAGGCGGTTGAGGCCGTAGTTGATGCCCATGCGCTGGCCGGCGACCTCGATCGAGTCGCCGCGGAGCTGCGACAGCACCGAGAGCGTGAGGAAACCGTGCGCGATCGTGCGGCCGAAGCCCGACTCGCGCGCCGCGCGCTCGCGGTCGACGTGGATCCACTGGTGGTCGCCGACCGCGTCGGCGAACTTGTCGATCCGCTCCTGGGTGATCTCGAGCCAGTCGCTCGTCGCGACCTCGCGGCCGACCCATTTGCCGAGGTCGTCGATGTGGATGCGCGTCTTCGCCATGGTGGCGATTCTGCCACGGAGCCTTAGAATTTCGCCGATGCCGGCTACAGCGAAGCTCTTCGTCACCCTCGGCGCCCTCGCGGCCGCGCTCGGCGTGGCGCTCGGAGCGTTCGGCGCGCACGCGCTCAAGGCGCGCCTTGCGCCCGATATGCTCGCGGTCTGGCAGACCGGCGTGCAGTACCACCTATGGCATGCGCTGGGGCTCGTCGCAATCGGCATCCTCGCGTTTCACGTCCCGGGATCCGCGCCGCTCAGGTGGGCAGGGTGGCTGATGCTCGCCGGGATCGTGCTCTTCTCCGGGAGCCTCTACATCCTCGCGGCGAGCGGCGTGCGCTGGGTTGGCGCGATCACGCCGTTCGGCGGCGGTTGTTTCATCGCCGGGTGGCTCGTCGTCGCCTACGCGGTGCTTCGCGACTAGCCAAACTGTCACGTGCCCGCGGCTGGTAAGGGGAGAACACGGGTACGCTTTCCGACATGCCGGCCTAGCCCGATCGAAGGTCCGCGGGCCGGCATGGGAGTAACCTGCTTGCGCCGGCGCGGGGGGATCTCGAACGGGGGGACGGTATGGCTGTGCAGAGGGGGACTCGCGATGTGGGCACGACCGCGTCGCATACGCTCGAAAGGCCGAGGTCGTTTCGCAAGTTCGATCATCGCCCGGCGGACGAGCTTAAGCCCCTATCGCCGCGGGGCGCGGGGTGCTCCGCACGCTCTCCGGCTGCTCGGGTAAGGACCTCGGGCCGGCGCCGGGTTTGGTCCCCCATCGGAGAGATACGCAACGCTGCCGGGGCCGGCACGCTACCCAGCGCACCGGAACCACGCCGAAGCAGGCAGGTTGGATGCAGCTGCCGCTGCTGCTAATCTGGCCCTTGAAGTGGTCCGCGAGAGTGCGGGAGCGCTGCTACCGCGGCGGCTGATGCCGCAGAGAGACGGGAGAGGGCACGGCTCCGGCTGGCCGGTAAACGACGAGCAGGCGCTGAGCATGGCCGAGGTCCTCTATCGCGTCCTGCTCGGGCGCGAGACGATCGGCAAGGCAATGCACGATGCGCGCCGGGCGATCTTCGATCTGCAGATGGAATCGACGTGGGGCGCCTACCAGCACTACGGGGATCCCAACGACACCGTGCTGCGGGTGGTGGCCTGACAGCACGGCCGTCTACGAGGATCGCGCTCCGGGTTCGGGCGGGAAACGGAACGCAGGAGCTTCTTCGCCGCCACGATCGGACGACGCAGCCTGCGCGTCAGAGCGAGAGCGCCTGGGTCGACAACCCCTTGCGCTGCTCCGTCCGCTTCGCCGCTCGTGAGAGCGCGTCGCTGATCTGGCGAACGGCGGCCTCGATCTTCAGCTCGAGCAGCGCTTCGCCACGTTCCGCGGAGGCCTTCGCCGGATCGCCATCGGCCCCCGACTCCTTCCAGGAACCCATCGTCCCGAGGCGATCCCGTCGCACGCCCTCCGGGTGGACGAACAGCAGCTCGGAGGTATCCCTGATACCGGCATGAAACCCGATGGACCGGTCGGACTCGCCACGATGCTTGAGCCACTCGACCTGGCCGTTCTTGCCGTAGTAATCGCCCACGTGAAGCACCCGCACGCCGGAATTGAGCCACTCGCGATTGAGCTTTTCCGCCACACGTTGCTGGCTCTTCTGGTTGCCGCCGCTGTCTCCGAGGAAACAGATGAGCGTGAATCCGTGTGCCTTCAGGCTCCGAGCGGTATGTTCCAGGACTGCTTCGAAAACGCGTTCGGGGATGCTGATCGTTCCTGCGTACTGCATGTGTTGCGTAGGGGGATCGATATCGCCTTCAGGAACGTATGAGATAACCGGGGCGACGAGGGCATTTCCCAGCCGGCGCGCGATTCGTTCGGCGGTGTGGCGGACGATGTAATTGTGCTTGCCGAGCACCATGTGCGGCCCGTTCTGCTCGGTTCCGCCGGTAGGCACGATCGCGATCGTGTGGCCGGCTGCGATCAGGGCACGCGCCTCGGTCCACGTGAGATCGTCGAGAAAGACGCTCGGCGCGGCGAGCGCCACCCCCTGGGGGGCAGGCAATTGCGGCGATGCGGCGCCGGCGTTCCGCCCTGGGGCTTGCGCGAAGGCGGTCCGGAGGATCAGCATGCTCTGCGCGGACAGCACGACGAGAATGAATGCGAGCATCGTCACCGAGGCTCGCCGAACTCTCATGGCCGCGCTCCGCTTGAAGGGCAACACGTACAGGCGCAGGACGCTCGAGTACGCCTCGTCCTCCCCGTCAGGCAATCCCACTTCGACGTTCTCCTTGGCGCGGGGCACGTAGAGGCTGCCGAACCAGACATCCCAGAAGGCGAAGATGAAGCCGAAGTTCTTGTCGAAGTGCTGCGGCGCCTTGCTGTGGTGGATTTGATGCTGTGCAGGGCTGATGAATACCCGGCTCAGCACCGGCCCATACGACAGCCAAATGTGCGAGTGGCGAAGATTGTAGCCGAACGCATAGTAGAGAAAGAGCGCCGCGTTCAGTCCCAGCACGGTCGCCGCTCCTGCGTTTCCCGGCTGCAGGAACTTGAACGTCCCGAGGACGACGCCCGCGAACAGCCCGGATAGCGACATCGCCAGGACGTCGTCCACGGGATGCATTCGGTACGCCGTAAACGGGGTCAGAACCTGCGCCGAGTGATGAACCTTGTGAAACTCCCACAGCACCGGGACGCGATGCTGGAAGTAGTGCGCGAGGAACAGTCCGAGATCCATGGCCAGGACCGACGCGACCGTATGGACGGCGGTCCATCCCGCACCGTCGGAGAGCTGAATCGCAGGCTCATGCCAGATCCGGTCAAGCAGCGCCTTCGTTCCTGCGGCGGATAGCAGCGATACGGCGGCGATGATCGGGAGCAGGAGCAGTCCGAAGACGATCCGATTGACGATGAAGTAGCCGTAGTCGACGCGCGCGGACGTGTGCAGATAGACCGACTTGGGCAGGCAGAACCTGAGGAAGTCTCGCACGGACAGGCCGCCGCGCCGCTCGCCCCCGAAGATGAACAGGGCGAGCGCGAGCCCCAGCGCGGTGCACAGATACAACCAATACACCCGGTGACTCGGGTTAAGCGGCGAGAGAAACGGATCGGCGATCCGCGCGAGCAGGTAGTCCACCTGCGGGTGCCCCGAGCTCAGACCGTGCGACTGGCTTCGGCTCCTAACGAACGCTCTGTTCGCTCGCCTCTGCTGCAAGCTGCATCTTCGACCGCTCCGCGTCGAACAGCGCCACGTCATTCCGCACGTCTCGCCCGAGAACCACCCGCACGTGGATGTCGCTGCGCAGTGTGTCGGCCTGCACGACGGGGACTTCCTTTGGCAATACGGACCCGATGCGAGCGGCTTGCGTGCGATAGCCCTCGCGATACTGGATCAGGGTCGTCGGCTGCGAGAATGTCTTGTCATTCGTCAGCCGTCCGGTCGAGACACCGAAGCGCGCGAGATAGCCTGCAACCCGCGCCGCCATCCCGCCCACGCCATTCCCGTTGGAGACTTCGAGCTTGAATGCCTCGAGCTCCTGCTGCCGAGCTTCGTCGGGTCTCGCGGCTTCGGTCGCATTGCCGCTCGCCTCGATCGTCGTGGGGCTGCCGGCGACCTGGACCTCCTGGGTGCCCGAGGCAGTCGTCAGGACATAGGCGGGCGCCGGCGACCCGCGCTCGGGGGGAACCACTGTCGCGGCTGGTGCTGACGAGTCGGTTCCATGCTTCGTCTGAGCGCTTGCGGCTTCGGCGCCTGATGCTTGCAGCTCGTAAACCGCCGGCGCGACTGCCACGAGCGTGACGCCGGAATCCGGTGCCGTACGGACCTCGACTGACGCCTGCGCCGATTGCGCTCCCGACTCGGCCGCAACCGTGGTCTTCGTATCGGGCTGTGCCGGGAGCCGCGCCTTCTCCCCTTCGATCAATCTCTCGTACCCGATGACCAGGTTGTCGCGCACCTTGGCATTGCCAGGCTCGAGGCGCCGCGCCTCCTCCAGCACCGCCACTGCCTTCTCGTTCGAACCCTGTAACAGCAGGACGTAGCCGAGATTGTTGTGGAGGTACGCGGCGCGAGGGGATGCGGCGATCGCGGCCTGGAACGCCTTCACGGCTTCGTCGTGGTGCCCCTGCTCAGCGTAGATCACGCCGAGCCCGTTCTGCGCGTCGGCATAGCCGGGATCCAGCGCCAGCGCCTGCCGATACGCGGCGATCGCTTCGGCGTAGCGGCGCTGGCCCTGATAGAACCTCCCGAGGCGGTACATCGCATCCGCCTTCGGACCAGCATGGTTGACACTGAACGCAGGCTGGACGGTCCACGGTTGACCCGTCTTCGAGGTCGTCAGCGATGCGCAGCCGACGATCGAGAACGCCGACGCTACGGAAAGAACCACTGGCTTGAGCTTCGGCATGCTGACCTCCCTGGTTATTGCCCCGCCATCGTCGGCAACAGAATGCGATAGACCTGGATGAACGCCGGTCCGAGCAACACAAGCATCAGCGATGGAAAGATGCAGAACACGAGCGGGAAAAGCAGCTTCAGCGGGATTTTCGCTGCCATCTCCTCCGCCCGAAGCCTCCGCTTGGTGCGCAGCTCGTCGGAGAACACGCGCAACGAATCGCCGATGCTGGTCCCGAAGCGGTCGGCCTGCACCAACATCGTCACGAAGGTGTTCACTTCATCGACGCCGGTCCGCAATGCGAGATTGCGCAGTGCCTTCTCCCGCGTGCTGCCCGCACGCAGTTCGAGGTTGACGAGGTGAAGCTCCTCCGCGAGGGGAATGCTCTTGAGACGCATCTCCTCGGTAACTTTCGCAAGCGCGGCGTCGAGCCCGAGTCCCGACTCCACGCAGACCAGCATGAGGTCGGCGGCATCGGGAAAGTTCTCGAAGATTTCGCGTTGGCGAACGAACACCAGGCGCGATAGCACTACGTTGGGCAGGTAGTAGCCCAGCGCCGCCGTGCCGAGGAGCACGGCCAGCATGCCCTCTGTCCCCAACTTGACGCCGCCAATGGTGACGTAAAGATAGGCGATGGCCGGAAAGAGGAGCGCGAGGAGGGTCTTGGCGCCGAAATACAAAGCAACGGGCGCATTGCCCCGGTAGCCCGCATGCATGAAGCGCATGCGCAGCGGCGATCCTTCCCACCCCTCGGAGGGGAGCGAGAGCTTCGCGAACGGTCCAGCGAGCTTGACGATCGTCTCCGTCCAGTCCGCTTGGGCGGCGTTCTCGCCGTACCCCGTCGCTCCCGCCACAGACTCGAGGCGCTGCTTGGCGCGGTTCGGTGCAAACGGCAGGAGGATAACCATCGCGGCCGCCGTGACGGTCACGAACATGATCACCGCATAGACAAGCTGTAGCGTAGACATGAAATGTCGTTCCTGAAGGTCGTTACACGCGAATCCTGATGATCTTGCGCATCCACAGCGCGCCGAGCATCATCATGACAAGCGCTGCGTAGATCATCTTCAGTCCCATCGGGTCGGTCCACAGGACCGCCATGAACTTGGGATGGATGACATTGATGACCCCGGCGAGCACGAAAGGCAGCGCGCACAGAATCCACGCCGACAGCCGCCCTTCCGCCGAGAGCACTCTAACCTTGCCGAGCAGCTTCAAGCGCTCGCGGATGAGCGTGCTGATGTTGCCTAGAAGCTCGGTGAGGTTGCCGCCCGTTTCGCGCTGGATCAGCACTGCGATGATGAAGTAGCGCATGTCCGTGCTGGGAACACGGTTGGCGAGATTCATGAGCGCGGTCGGCACGGCGACGCCGAAGTTGATCTCGTCGTGAACGATGCGAAATTCGCCGGCGATCGGGTCCTTGGCCTCCTCGCTAACCATCTGCAGGCCGCTCGGGAACGCGTGTCCTGCCTTCAGCGCGCGACTGATCAGATCGAGCGCATCCGGAAGCTGCTGCTCGATCTGCTGCATCCGTTTGCGGCGCTTGCGCAAGATGTACAGGAGCGGAAGCGCACCGGCACCGACCGCGATCAGCACACAAAACGCCCAGTGCAAGAGCGGTACAAAGCCCACTAGCACGAATGCGCCAACACCCACGATGAGCGTGATAACGACGAATACCGTTACGCTCCACGTCGAGCCCGACTGCTGCAGCAGCTTGTCGAGCTCGCCGATCCGTGGCAGACCGAGGAGCCACCGCTGCAGCGCAGGCGCCTCACTCAGGAGCCGTTGCTTGAGGATAGACGCCTCCGCCCCACCGCTTCCTCCAGCCGACATCGCACGCAGGCGACGTTCGATCTTCTTGGCTTCCGGACCCTTGTAGGCGTTCCAGGTCAGGTACAGCCCCTCGAGCAGGAGCACCAGGGCGATGAACGCAAGCAGGATGAAGACGGAAAACAGATTGCCCAACAGGCCTGTCAGGAATTCCATCAGGTCCTCCTACGCATACTGCCGGGTCGGATCAAACAGGTTGTCCGGCACGATGACGCCGTGGGCGCGCAGGCGGTCGATAAACTTCGGGCGCACACCGGTCGCGCTGAAATGGCCCTGCACCGTTCCGTCCGGTGCCACACCCGTCTGACGGAACGCGAAGATCTCCTGCATGGTGATGATCTCGCCCTCCATGCCGGTGATCTCCTGAATGCTCATGACCTTGCGCTTACCGTCAGCGAGTCGACCGATCTGGAGGATCGCGGTAATCGCGGAGCTGATCTGTTGGCGTGCCGCTTTGGGCGGCAGGTTCAGGCCCGCCATCCCGATCATGTTCTCCAGGCGGGAGAGCGCGTCACGCGCGGTGTTGGCGTGAATCGTCGCGAGCGACCCCTCGTGGCCGGTATTCATCGCCTGAAGCATGTCCACCGCCTCGGCGCCCCGGACCTCGCCCAGGATGATCCGGTCGGGACGCATGCGCAGGGCGTTCTTCACGAGCGATCGCTGCGTCACCTCGCCTTTGCCCTCGATGTTCGGCGGCCGCGTTTCGAGGCGAACGACGTGCGGTTGTTGCAGTTGCAGCTCGGCCGCATCCTCGATCGTGACCATTCGTTCGGAAGCCGGGATATAGCCGGAGAGGATGTTGAGCATCGTGGTCTTCCCGCTGCCCGTGCCCCCCGAGATCAGCATGTTCACCTTCGCCTTGGCGAGGCCTTGCAGAATGCTCGCCATCTCCGGTGTGAGAGTCTTGTACTGGAGGATGTCCTCGATCTTCAGCGGGATTACCGCAAAGCGCCGGATCGAGACGATCGGACCGTCGAGCGCAACGGGCGGGATGATCGCGTTCACCCGCGAGCCGTCCGGGAGCCGGGCATCGACCATCGGGCTCGACTCGTCGATACGCCGGCCCACGCGCGACACGATCTTGTCGATGATCTTCATCAGATGCGCGTCGTCGGCGAACCGTATGTCGGTGCGCTCGAGCTTGCCTCGGCGCTCGACGTACACCTGGGAATGGCCGTTGACCAGAATGTCTGAAATCGTCGGATCGGCGAGGAGCGGCTCGAGCGGGCCCAGGCCGAGCATCTCGTGCTGAATGTCCCGTACCAGGCCTGCGCGCTCGGAATCGTTGACGACCATCGCTTCTTCGGAGAGCAGCCGCTCAACGAGGATCGCGATCTCTTCTTTCAACCGTTCCGGAGTCAAGCTCTCCATCACCGAAAGGTCGACGCGGTCCAGCAGTCTCTGATGGATCCTGACTTTGAGCTCCTGATACGCGGTGTGACCAATACCCGGCTCGGGCCTCAGAACGACAACGCCCTGGGCATTGGCTTGGTGGGCTTGCAGCCTCTCTCTTAGCGACATGGCTACTCCTCGGTTGCTCCTCGGCTCATCAGAGACTCATCATCCGCGCCGCAGCAGCTTGCCCAGCACGCCGCTTCCTTCCGTCGAGGGGCGAATCAGCGCGTGCGCGAGCTCCTGCAGGCCCTTGGCGACGGGATTGTTGCGAGCGAAGGAGGCGATCGGCCGGCCGTGGTTGACGGCGGAGGCGACCGCCTCATAGCTGTTCGGAAGCGTCTTGAAGGTCGCGACGCCGAGCGACCGCTCGACGTCATCGAGCTTGATCTCGCTCCCCTTCTCGAAGCGGTTGACCACCAGCCGGATCTTGTCCTTCGAGTAGCCAAGGGTACGGAACGCGGAAATCAGCCTGTTTGCGTCACGGATGAACGGGAGTGTCAGCTGCATCACCGGGAAAACGCAATTCGCGCGGTCCAGCGCTTTGATCGTCACCGCATCGAGGACCCGGCCGACGTCGACAATCACGAAGTCATAGTTGTTCACGGCGAGGTTGAGCAGCACGTCGACGTGCTCCGGCTTCACCTCCATGGCCTGTCCGGGGTCCTCCGGCGCAGCGAGAACCCCGTAATTCGGCGAAACGTTCACGAGACTGCCGGCGAGGAACGAGGCGTCCAGACGATGGATGTTATGTGCGACATCGCCGAGGTTGGTTGCCGGCTTGTGATCGTGGATGAAGAGCGCTGCATCGCCGAACTGCAGGTTCAGGTCGATCAGGATGACCTTCTTGCTCTCCGCCGCCAACTGATAGCCGAGGTTGGTCGCGAGGAAGGTCGCTCCGCTCCCGCCCTTGCAGGGGATGAACGCGATGATCTGACCCGGCTGGCGCGGCTTTGCGCCGAGCCCCAACCGTCGCTCGATGCGCTCCACCGCCGCGACCAACGCCTCCTTGGTAGCGGGAGACTGCAAGACTTCGCGCACGCCGGCGCGCATCGCGTTGATGAGAAATTCCGGGCTGTGATTGGCACACAGCATCACGACGACCGTCTGCGGGTGCTGCGCGCTCACATACTCGAGCACCGGAAGCTCTTCCAGATCCCGGCACATGCTGTCGAGGATGATCAGGTCGGGACGCTGCTGATCGGCAATGACCCGCACCTTGGTCATCCCGCCCTCATGGAGCGCGACGGCGCGCGAGCCGTCCGGCGTCTGCAGGTAGCGGCCGATATCCTCGAGGTGAGCCGAGTTTGGTGAGATGACTGCGATCTTCAAGTCAGACTCCTGTGCTGCGAAGCCGGTTCGGGGTGCATGCCAGACCGTTGCTACATGAAGCAAACCGGGTTCTGATCGCCCGCCGCATTCGTCGCTTCCATGCTTTCGCGCGGGAGGTAAGTCGGGAACGGCGGGACGGTCGTCAAGCCGAAAGTCATGAAGGGCGAGATCGGATCGAAGTTGAAGCCGGCGAGCCTGACCTCGACGCCCCTGCAATTCGACCGGTCGCACGCGTTGTTGACCGTGCCTTCCGGGCTGTACCAGTTGATGACGATGTTCGCGTCGGTGAGTTGCGGGAGGATCCGTTTCATCTTGGCGCGGATCTGGGTAGGCGTCAGCTTGTCGCACACCACCGCCACCCGCGCGCCCCAGCGCGTGGCCTCCGCGGCGGCGTTCCAGGTGAAGAGCATCCGCCCGAAGTCCATGATCCCGAGGAGGAGCGTGAGGAAGACGACGGCGACGATCGCGAACTCCACGATCGCGGCGCCGAACTGCCGCTTTCTTGTACCCGGTTGTCTGGTCGCAGCGCCATCGCTTCGCTCCTACAGCACCTGTTTCATCGTGACGCTGATCGGCCCGAAGGTGATGTCCGGCACCACGAACGGAACGAGCGAGACGAAGGTGTACGGGGCGTTCGGGCCGCCGATCGTCACGGTGACGAGGTTGAGCACCGGCGCCGCGCCCTGTGCCGCATGGGTACCGGGGCAGGCGAGCGCGTCGCAAACGCTGACCATGGCGGTTGTCAGCCCTGGCGCGAGCGGGGTGCCGCTGCATGAGGGGTTGCCGAACACGGCGAAGCACTTGGCGATGTCCTTCGCGGCGGCATCGGTCGCGTCCCGAGTGGACAAGTACCGGGTTGCGTCGCGAGCGGCTTTGGCGAGCGTGTTGTACTGGTAGATCGCGCGGCCGAATTCGGTGATGCCGAACGCGATCGAGATCATCACGAAGATCGAGATGCCCAGCTCGACCAGCGCCAGGCCGCGTTGTTTGGAACGGAGCGCCACAGTCGTCCTCAATGAACCAGAACCGGGACCATTGGCCCGATCGTGCCGCCCGCAAGCCCTGACGTGTTGCACGGGCTGCTGGGATCGTTGGAGGCGCCCCGGAATTCGAGCCAGACCTCCTCGCTGCCACCAGCATCCAGCCACTGCATTGGATGGAGCATCAGCACGCACGCGTAGCCGAGCACCGGAACCTGTTGCGGGTTGGACGCCGCCCACTCGGTGCATCGACGACGGGGACGGTGACGAGGCGGCGATCAGCACCCTTGGTCGCCAGGTCGCCGGACGTGCTGTTATTCCAGCCCCCTCCCTGCAGACTGATCCCGGCGCCGCCCTGGTACACCATGTTGCTCGTACGCGCGGTCTGAAAGTTCGGCACCCCGCTCGGATGACGTACCGCCGAACGCGTCGAACTTCGTCGGCCAGTTGGTTGGGGTATAGGCGTAGCCGGTGAAATCCGGCGGAGCGCTCGTGGCGTTCTCGCTACCGTGGTAAAGCCCGAAGCGGGTGTTCCATGCAAAGTCGAGCGACGTGATGTTGCCCTGCTCACCGACTGGCGTTCCCGTAGGGGGCAGGTTGCATTGCCCCGTGCCCTTGATGATGTTCGCGAGCTCGCTCGCGCCACCACCCGGGGGGTAAAGTCGACCCAGTCGAAGCTGCCGGTGGCGCTCTGGGAAAGCTTGCTCGTGAGCCATTGGCCAACCGTCATGCCGGCAAAGGGATCGGCTGGCGTGCCCGCAGGGAGTTTGCAGAGGCCGATCGGCAATGCGCAGCTGACCTGCGCCGACATCTGCGTCGCGGTCGCCCATGCGCCGACGACGCTGGGTGTTGCAGGCTGGCCGAGGAATCCCTGCAGCACTTGCATGAACCAACTTGCGATTCCGCCTTGGCTGCGCGCGCATAACGCGTAGCGAGCGGTCGATGGATTCGCGCCAGCGCTCGCCACGTAACCGAACGGG
>CAVUSZ010000042.1:0-143882 GCA_963744255.1 uncultured beta proteobacterium | reverse complement strand
CACCGTGCGCGGCGACCTCGTCCGCATCCTGGGCGAACTCAAGAATCGGCGCGAGAAGGGTGAGCTCGCCTTCGAGCGGGTGATCATCGAGACCACCGGCATGGCCGACCCCGGCCCGGTCGCGCAGACCTTCTTCCTCGACGACGCCATTGGCGAGTACTACCTGCTGGACAGCGTGATCACCGTGGTCGATGCCAAGCACGCGCCCAGGCAGCTCGACGAGTTCCACGAGGCCCAGGAGCAAGTGGGGTTCGCCGACCGCATCCTGATGTCGAAGACCGATCTCGTGAGCGACGAAGATACGGAGACGCTCAAGCGGCGCCTGGCGCAGATGAACCCGCGCGCGCCGGTGAAGCCGGTGCACTTCGGTCAGACGCCGATCGACGACATCCTCGACATCCGCGGCTTCAACCTCAACGCCATTCTCGAGCTCGAGCCGGAGTTCCTCGAGCACGACGGTCACCACCACGACGACGCCGTGCAGTCGTTCGTGTTCCGCGCGGAGCGTCCGCTCGACGGCGGGAGGCTCGAGGAGTTCCTGTCATCGATGATCCAGGTCTACGGCAACGATCTTCTCCGCTACAAGGGCGTGCTCGACCTGAAGGACAATGCGCACCGCGTCGTGTTCCAGGGCGTGCACATGCTGATGGGCGGTGACATCGGCCGGCCGTGGGGCCGGGACGAGCGCCGCGAGTCGGTCATGGTGTTCATCGGCCGCAATCTTCCGAAAGACGTTTTTCTGCAGGGATTGGAGCAATGCCTCGTCAAAATCCAGTGAAGAAGCCGACCGCGTCGGACGACAAGTCCGTCCTCCTCACCGAGGAGCAGATCCTCAAGATGCCGGATTCGGACTACATGAATGCGGCCCAGCTCGCGTTCTTCCGCGACCGCCTCGTGAGGATGAAGGAGGAGCTGCTCGCCAACGCCGATCTTACCTCCGAGCATCTGCGCGAGAACGACATGGTCCCCGATCCCGCCGACCGCGCGACAATCGAGGAGGAGCACGCGCTCGAGCTCCGCACGCGCGACCGCGAGCGCAAGCTGATGAAGAAGATCGACGAGTCGATCTTCCACATCGACGACGGCAGCTACGGCTGGTGCGAGGAGACCGGCGAGCCGATCGGCATCCCGCGACTGCTCGCGCGGCCGACGGCGACCCTGTCGGTCGAGGCGCAGCAGCGCCGGGAGCAGAAGCAGAAGATGTACGGCGACTAGCAGTCATCGCGTCGCGGAACGTGCCGCGATGACTGCGCGAACTGGGGCGTCATCGCTCCGCGATGATGGCCCGATTCGCGCGGGGCCGGTGACGGTCGCCGGCACAGTCCTCGATGATTTCGGTCCAAGGACTCAGACACCGCTACGGTGACCGGCAGGTGCTCGCGCTGGATGCGTGGCGCGCGGCCGTGGGCGAGCGCTGGCTTGTGCTCGGTCCGTCGGGGAGCGGCAAGACGACCTTGCTCGGCATCCTCGGCGGATTGCTGCGGCCGAGCGAGGGGCGGGTGACGGTCGCGGGCGCGGACCTCGTGGGGCTCTCCGGATCCGAGCTCGACAGGTTTCGCGGGCGGCACGTCGGGTTCGTGCCGCAGAAGCTTCATCTCGTTTCCAGTCTCGGCGTCGAGGACAACCTGGTCCTCGCCCAGTACCTCGCCGGCCTGCCGCAGGACCGGGCGCGCGCGCGCGAGGTGCTCGGGGCGCTGGGGCTCGCCGACCGCGGCCACGCGCGGCCCGCCGAGCTGTCGCACGGGGAGGCGCAGCGCGTCGCCGTGGCACGGGCGGTCATCAACCGACCGGGTCTCATCTTGGCCGACGAGCCGACGTCGAACCTCGACGACGCGCACTGCGCGCAGGCAATCGAGCTGCTCGAGTCGCAGGCGGCGGCGTGCGGCGCGACGCTCGTCGTCGCCACTCACGATCAGCGCGTGCGGGCGCGGTTCTCGAACCGGGTGGAGCTGTGAACCTCGCGCGCCTCAGTCTGGCGTACCTCGGGGCGAAGCCGCTCAACACGGCGCTCAACCTCGTGCTGCTCGCGCTCGGGGTCGGGACGATCGCGTTCGTCCTGCTCGCCACGCACCAGGTCGAGGAGCGGATGGGTCGCGACGCGCGCGGCATCGACCTGGTGGCCGGCGCGAAGGGCAGTCCGATGCAGCTCATTCTGTCCGCCGTGTTCCATCTCGACGCGCCCACCGGCAACATCCCGCTCGCCGCCGCGAACGAGCTCGCCCGGAACCGGGCGGTCAGGAAGGCGATCCCGCTGGCGCTCGGCGACAGCTTCCGCGGCTTCCGGATCGTCGGCACGACGCACGACTACGTCGCCCACTATGGCGGCGAGCCGGCGGCCGGGCGGCTGTGGCGGGAGCCGATGGAAGCGGTCCTGGGCGCGGAGGCGGCGCGCGGCACCGGGCTCGCCGTCGGCGGCGAGTTCATCGGCAGCCATGGGATCGCCGAGGGCGGCGAAGAGCACGGCGAGCGGCCGTACAAGGTCGTGGGCGTGCTCAAGCCCACCGGCACCGTCCTCGACCGGCTCGTGCTCTGCAGCGTGCAGAGCGTCTGGTTCGTTCACGTCCATCCCGGCAAGCACGAGGATCCGAAGGAGGTGCTCGCAGCCTTGCGCGAGGACGAGCAGGAGATCACCGCGCTCCTCGTCCAGTATGCGAGCCCGATCGCCGCGGCGACGCTGCCGCGCTTCGTCAACTCGACCAGCGCCCTGCAGGCGGCCTCGCCCGCGTACGAGAGCGCGCGCCTCTTCCGTATGCTCGGCGTCGGTGTCGAAGTGCTGCGCGCGTTCGCGCTCGTGCTGCTCGCGGCAGCCGGGCTCTCGATCTTTATCGCGCTCTACAACGCGATGGAGGAGCGCCGCTACGATCTTGCGATCATGCGCATGCTCGGCGCCTCGCCCGGGAAGCTCATGCGCCTCGTGCTGCTCGAGGCGGTCGCGCTCGCGCTGGTCGGCGCCGCGCTCGGCCTCGTGCTCGGCCATCTCGCCGCCGAAGCCGTGGGCGCAATGCTGGCCGCGGAGCAGCAGGGCCGGATCACCGGCGCGGCGTGGCTCGGGTCCGAGCTCTGGCTGGTCGCGCTCGCCGCCGGCATCGGCCTCGTCGCCGGGCTCGTTCCGGCGTGGCGGGCGTATCGGACGGATATCGCCACCACCCTTGCACGGGGTTAGCGAAGTAATCGGCCCGCGTCCGCAAATCGCACCGAAGAAACACGAGGCGCAGTCACTGTGGCAAGGTGGAACGCGACGCCGGGGAAGACCGATGCAGCAATGGTGCACATTGCCCGCGGGTTAGCGTGGTCATGGGCTGCGTCATCGACATTGGTGAATCGGCGTGCTGGCCGATGGCCTGCGCGTCGATATCCCGTTTGAGAGAGTGATCAAGACGACGTACCCGATCCGGCGCCACGTTCCGCAACCAATGATGGAGCATGCCATGGCGCAACGCAATCGGGCCTTCAGTCGAGCCGGCCTGACCCTGACCTACCCCAATGCTGCCGGCATCGATATCGGCAGCGCCGCGCACTTCGTGGCCGTACCGCCCGACCGCGACGACGAGCCGGTGCGCGAGTTCGCCAGCTTTACCGCCGACCTGCACCGCCTGGCTGACTGGCTCGCCGAGTGCGGCGTGGACACCGTGGCGATGGAGTCCACCGGGGTGTACTGGATCGCGCTGTTCGAGCTGCTCGACACACGCGGCTTCAAGGTACTGCTGGTCAACGCGCGGCACGTCAAGAACGTCTCGGGCCGCAAGAGCGATGTGCTGGACTGCCAGTGGCTGCAGCAACTCATGAGCTACGGGCTGCTGCGCGGAGCGTTCCGCCCGGCCGACGGAGTGTGCGCGCTGCGCTCGCTGTCGCGCCAGCGCGCGATGCTGTTGCGCTCGCAGGCGCGCCATGTGCAGCACATGCAGAAGGCGCTCACGCAGATGAACATCCAACTGGCCAACGTCATCGCCGATGTGGCCGGTGAGACCGGCCAGAAGATCCTGCGCGCCATCGTGGCCGGCGAGCGCGATGGCCGTGTGCTGGCGGCGATGAAGAACGTGCGCATCCACGCCAGCGCCGAGGAGATCGGCAAGAGCCTGCAAGGCACCTGGCGCGCCGAGCATCTGTTCGCACTCAAGCAGGCGCTGGAGGCCTTCGACTTCTGCGCCACACAGCTGGCGCAGTGCGACACCGAGATCGAGGCTCAGTTGCTCAGCCTGCACGCTCACGATGGCGAACCCGCCAAAGGCAAGAAGAGGGGTCGCGCACGCAACGCGCCAAAGTTCGAGCTGCGCAAGCTGCTGTTCCAGATGTGCGGCGTAGACCTGACGCGCATCGACGGCATCGACGTGACCACCGCGCTGGTAGTGGTCTCGGAGATCGGGGCGGACATGTCGCGCTTCCCCAGCGACAAGCACCTCGCCTCGTGGCTGGGCTTGTGTCCGGGCACCAAGATCACCGGCGGCAAGGTAATGAGCGGCAAAACCAAGCGCTGCGCCAATCGCGCGGCGCAGGCCTTGCGGCTGGCCGCGGCGGCCCTACGCAGCAGCCAGTCTGCGCTGGGCGCGTACTTCCGGCGCATGTGCTCACGCATGGACAAACCCAAAGCCGTGACCGCCGCCGCGCACAAACTCGCCCGGCTCATCTACGCCATGCTGACCAAGGGCCAGGAGTACACCGACCTCGGCCAGCACTACTACGAGGAGCGCTACCGCCAGCGCGTGCTGCTCAATCTCTCGCGGCGCGCCCAGCAACTCGGCATGAAGGTCGTCGCCATCGAGCAGCCAGCTTGAACACCTCATCGCCGATCAGTCACTTGGGCCGTGTTTCTTGAGAGGAGGATGCATGAGAGTCGCCTACGCGCTCATCGCCGCGCTGATTGCCGTCGCGCCCGCCTCCGCGCAGGAGAAGAAACCGGAGAGCGATGCGGTCAAGAAGGACATCGCCGCCCACCGCCAGCTCGCGCAGGCGCACGAGAACGCGGCGAAATGCCTCGAGGCCGGGAAGCCGGAGAAGGAGTGCCACGAGCAGCTGGAGAAGGACTGCAAGGGCACCGGCATCGGCAAGTACTGCGGGATGCGCCATAAACACTGACGCCCGCGCCGGGGCTACACTACGGCCCAGGTCAGGAACGTCGTCGCCCAGCGACCAACCCGCCAGGAGCACACGATGAAGCGACTCGTCCTCGCGCTCGCCGTCGCCGCGCTGCCGGGCGCGGCCTTCAGCCAGGGTCCGCCGAGCCAGCCGAACCAACCCCAGCTCGGCGCGCCGGTCGCGCCCGAACTCCTCAGGCCGCTGCCCGACGTGAAGGGCGTGGTGTCGTGGAGCACGCTCGCGCAGGTCCAGCCGGTGAAGGTGAAGGACCGCGTCGTGCCGCAGTACGCCGACGACGTCCTCAAGCTGAACGCGACCGAGGTCAAGCTGCAGGGCTTCATGATGCCGCTCGAGATGGGCGACAAGCAGAAGCAGTTCGTGCTGACGGCGATGCCGCAGAGCTGCGCGTTCTGCCTGCCCGGCGGGCCGGAGCAGCTGGTGCTCGTCCAGGCGAAGGTGCCGGTCAAGTACACGATGGAGCCGGTCATCCTCAGCGGCAAGCTCGCGGTCCTCAAGGACGACCCCAACGGGCTGTACTACCGTCTCGACGACGCGGTGATCACGGCCGCAAAGTAGGCCATGCCCCGTCGCGCGCTCCACTGGCTCCTCGCGGCGGCGCTCGTCGTCGCGCAGCTGGGGATCCAGGCGCACGCCCTCTCGCACCTCTACGGAAATGACGGCGGCGGCAAGGTCAACCACGGGCAGAACGTCTGCGCCGCTTTCACCGCTGGGGCGGGCGGAGCGGTCGGGTGGGGCGACCTGCCGCTGCAGGCAGATGCGCCGCCGGACCACGTCGTCGCGCCGGCGCCCGCCGATCCACTCCTTCCTTCCCTCGCGCTGACTCGCTTCGCGAGCCGCGCACCCCCGCTCCCCGCCTGACACCACCGGCTCGCCCGCTCGCGGCGCGTCGACGCGCCGGGGCGGGTGCACTCGTCGATCGTCCAGGCAAGGGGGTACTCCATGTGTGGCGAACGGACATTCGCCGCGGCGCTCGCCGCCCTGTTAGTGAGCGCGCCCGCGGCGGCGGTGACGGATACGGAGTTCAACGAACTGCGCGAGCAGCTGAGGGAGCTCAAGGAGCAGTATGAAAAGCGGATTGACGCGCTCGAGCAGCGCCTCGGCGAGGCGGAGCGCGCTGCGGCGCACGCCGGGCAGCAGGCCGAGCGCGCGGAGACTGCGGCCGCGGCGCCGCCTCAGCCGACGCCGTCGGCAGCTCGCGCCGGGCCGAGCGTGCTCAACCCCGAGATTTCGCTGATCCTGTCGGGCACGTACTACAACTCCTCGCAGGATCCCAACAAGGCGGGCATCACCGGGTTCATTCCGCCCGGCAACGAGTTCAAGCCGGGCACGCGCGGCTTCAGCCTGAATGACACCGAGCTTACGATCAGCGGCGGGGTCGACCCGTACTTTCGCGCCCAGGCGACGATCGGGATCACGCCGGAGAATGCGGCCGAGCTCGAGGAGGCGTACTTCCAGACGCTGTCCCTGCCGCATGGGCTGGGACTGAAGGGCGGCCGCTATTTCTCCAGCATCGCGTACCTGAACCAGTTCCATCCGCACGCCTGGGACTTCGTGGACGCACCGCTCGTCTACCAAGCGTACTGGGGACAGAACCTCGCGATCGACGGCGGGCAGCTCGCCTGGGTGGCGCCGACCGATACGTTCATCGCGCTCGGGCTCGAGTTCGGCCAGGGAAAGAACCTCCCGGGCGAGGGCTTCCGCGAGAAGAACGGCACCGGCACGGGCACGCTCTACCTGCAGATCGGCGACGACATCGGCCGGGAATCGAGCTACCTCGCCGGTGTCTCGGCGTTCCAAACGAGCAACAAGGGGACCGACGGACTGACCGTCAACACCGTGGATCCGGCCGGCAATGCGGTACAGGACACGTTCACCGGCACGACGCGGATCGCAGGCGGTTACTTCGTCTACAAGTGGTCGCCGAACCGCGACCCCGCGCGCAGCGGATTGAAGCTGCAGGCCGAGTACTACCAGCGCTGGCAGAACGGGGACCTCACCTACGACGTCGGCAACACGACGGGCATGGGCGGCGTGATCGGGGAGGTTAGGCGCCGCCAGGCAGGGTGGTACGGCCAGGCGGTCTACAAGTTCGACCCCCACTGGCGTGCCGGCGTACGCTACGACCGCCTCGCCACGCTATCGACGAACCTCGCCCCGCAGCTCGTCGGGCTCGTCGACACGCCGAACTACACGCCGTGGCGCGCGAGCGCCATGGTGGACTGGTCGCTTACCGAGTTCTCGCGGCTGCGTCTGCAGTACACCTACAGCCGTGCGCTCGAGGGCGTGAGCGATAACCAGCTCTTCCTGCAGTACATCATGAGCCTCGGCCCGCACGGGGCGCATCCGTTCTGAGCCCACGGAGGCAAGCATGAAACCGACTCTCAGGCTGCTTCTCCGCGCGTGCTTCGCCGCTGCGCTCGTGACCGCGGCCGGGCTCGCCCGCGCCGAGATCGATGTCTTTGCGTGCGAACCCGAGTGGGGTGCGCTCGTGGCGGAGATCGCCGGCGACAAAGTGCGCGTCTACACCGCCACGACCGGGCTCCAGGATCCCCACCGGGCGGAGGCTCGCCCCAGCCTGCTCGCGCGGGCGCGCAGCGCCTCGCTTCTCGTCTGTACCGGCGCCGACCTCGAGGCCGGCTGGCTGCCGGTCGTGCTGCGCCAGGCTAATAACCCGCGGATCCAGCCGGGAACGCCCGGTCACCTTCTCGCAGCGGACCACCTCACGCTCCTCGATGTACCCAAGGTGCTCGACCGCTCGCTCGGCGATGTCCACCCGGCGGGCAACCCGCACGTGCAGTACGACCCGCGCAACATCGCGCGTGTCGCGAACGTGCTCGTGGAGCGGCTCGTGACGATCGATCCGCCGAACGCAGACACCTATCGGACCCGCGGCGAGGCCTTCCAGGCGCGCTGGCGCGATGCCATCGCGGGCTGGCAGCGGGAGGCGGCGCCCTTGCGCGGGATGAAGGCGATCTCGTACCACCTGGACATGACCTACCTCTACGCCTGGCTCGGTATCGTCAACGACGGGACGCTCGAGCCCAAGCCCGGCATCCCGCCTGGAGCGGGCGACCTCGCGGTGCTGCTCGAGCGCACACGGAAGGATCCGCCACGGTTCATCGTGATCACGCCCTTCCAGGACCGGCGGGCGGCCGACTGGCTCGCCGAGCGCACGCGGGCTCCGGTGGTCCTCGTCCCGTTCACGGTCGGCGGCACCAGCGAGGCGCGCGACCTGTACGGCCTGTTCGCCGACACGATCGCGCGGCTGCTCGGGGCGCTGAAGTGAATCTCGGCGGGCTTGACGCGGGGATCCTCCTGCCCGCACTCGCCGCGGGCCTCATCGTCGCGGCGACGCACGTCCCGCTTGGGATGCAGGTGCTCGCGCGCGGGATCGTGTTCATCGATCTCGCGGTGGCGCAGATCGCCGCGCTCGGTGTGGTGGTCGCCGACTATGCGGGGTTCGAGGCGCGCGGCGCGGCGGTGCAGCTCGCCGCGTTCGCGGCCGCGCTCTCCGGCGCAGCCGTCCTGAACTGGACGGAGAAGCGCTGGCCGGAGCTCCAGGAGGCGCTGATCGGCGTCGCGTTCGTCCTGGCTGCGACCGCCGCGATCCTGGTGCTTGCCCACAACCCGCACGGCGGCGAAAACCTGCGCGACCTCCTCTCGGGTCAGATCCTTTGGGTGAGCTTCGGCTCGCTCGCAGTGCCCGCCGTGGCGAGCGCCGCGATCCTCGCCGCGTGGTTCACCGGCGGCGCGCGGCGAGGCAGCGCAGTGTTCTACGTCCTCTTCGCCTGCGCCGTGACGATCTCGGTGCAACTCGTCGGGATCTTCCTCGTGTTCGCGACACTGATCGTACCGGCGCTCGCGACGCGCTACTCCGGGGCGCGCCGGATGCCCAAAGCGTACGCGGTCGCGGTCGCGGGCTATGCGCTCGGGCTCGTCGTGTCGGCCCTCTTTGACGCCCCTTCCGGTCCGACCGTCGTCTGGGCGATGGCCATCGCGGGCGTCGTCGCGGCGCTCGCCGAGCGGCGCACCCGGCTCCAAGCGTGAGACGCGGGACGGCAAAACCCGGACTGGCGGGAGGGCCGGCGAGGGCGATGTTCTCTTGACCTCGCGGCGCTCCAGAGCGTCCGGCCCGGCGGTTCGTCCCCGCTCGCCGCGGCGGCGAGGCCCTCGAGGCATCGGTACTTGTGCCCATCGTCTTCCGTCTGGAAACCGGACCCTCGGCAACGTGACTTCGACGGCCGTCGACGTGACGCTCAAGCAGCGCGGGCAGTTCTTCACCAGCTCGCTCGGCGTCTTCTACAATGCGTTCTCGAACTACATCGCGCAGTTCCCGACTGGCATCTTCCGCAATCCCGAGGAATCGCAGCGTGACGCCGGACGCGGCGCCGATCGTCGATCCGGACACCGGCGAGGAGGTCGTGCCGCTCGAGCAGTTCGACTATCGACAGGTGAAGGCGCGCTTCTACAGCGTCGAGGCAGAGGCTCGCTTCCCGATCTGGAACCAAGCTGTCAACGTCGTGACGATGGCGCTGCAGGCCGACTACGTGAATGCGACCGACCGCTCGAACGGCCAGCCGCTGCCGTCATCCCACCGTTCCGGTTCGGCGCGACGCTGGGGTTTCAGCGCGAGCGGTTCACGGACGACGCGCAGTGATGGCCGGGCTGCGCGGGACTTTCTGATTTCCGATATGGCGACGATGTTCGCTCCGGCGCACGGCGAGACCGGTCTCGTCGCGGCGAGCGTCGCTGCGAGTGTCGCGATACACGGGGCGGTGCTCGCGCTCGGGCCGCCGCCCGCCCGCGAACCGGTATGGGAGCCGCCGCAGGTGTTAAGCGTGATGATCCGGGAGCCGCGGCTCGAGTTGGAGCCGCCGCCACCGCCCCCGCCCGCGCCGGCCCCGGCAGCGCGTCCGGCTGCGCCGCGACCGGCGCCCCGCGTCGTCGCGCCCCGCACCCCGCCGCCTCGCGCCGAGTCGCCGCCGGTCGCCGCCGCGCCCGCCGAGCCGAATCCCGCCGCCGGCCCGATTCCGGACGCCGGGCCGGAGGAGGAACGCCGCGCCGTGCCGGAAGCGCCCGTCGTGACGGGGGCGTCCCCCCACCCGGCGTCACCGCCCGACTTCCGCGCCGCCTACCTGCGCAATCCGTCCCCTGCGTACCCCGCCGCGGCGCGGCGGAACGGCGAGGAAGGCACGGTCACCCTGCGCGTGCTGGTGAGCGTTGAAGGCGCACCGCGCGAGGTGACGCTCGAGCGTTCGAGCGGTTCGGGCATCCTCGACGCCGCGGCCCTCGCCACCGTGAAGACTTGGCGCTTTGCCCCCGCGCGACGCGGGGGCGAGGCCCATGAAGCATGGGTATTGGTGCCGATCGTTTTTCGTCTGGAACCCGGTGTTTGATCCGCCTGGCATCCTGTAGGCCCCGCTGCGGCAAACGCCGCTGCGTTTGGGCTTCGCGGTTTGCCCCGACTGGGGGGCTGTGGTAGAAGGGTGGGCGGCCCGCTCGGGCCGTCATTCCTAGAGCGCTGATTCAGATTGGCTTTCTCGCTTTTCGGCAAGAAGCAACCGGAGAAGAAGCCGGTCAAGCCTGCCGCGCCCAAGAGCGACGCGCGCCGCCAGGGCGCGCACCCACCGTCCGCACCGCCTCCGGGCGCCGACGACGGCATGTCGCTCGACTTCACGAACTACGCGCCGCCAGCTTCGCAGGCGCCGCCGTCCGTCGCGCCGCCACAGGTGCCGGCCGCGAAAGGGCCGCCGTCGGTGCTCCCCTCGCAGGCACCGGCCGCGGCGCCCGCCGGTGGCGACGCATTCAGCCTCGACTTCGGCTCCCTCGCCGCGGCGGCAGCCGGCCAGCAAGCGCCCTCGGGTGCGCCCGAGACTGCCAGAGTCCCTGAGCCCAAGAAAAGGCCGAGAAAGCTGCTCGACTCGATCCTCTGCATCGAGGTCGAGGAAGGCTCCGGCCATGACATCCCGCCGGCGATCGAAGAGGCCGCGATCCTCTACGCGAATGGCCAGACCGAGGACGCGCGCGCGCGGGCGCAGCAGGCGCTCGACGGCGAGGATCTGGGCGCCTGGAAGCTGCAGATATGGCTGATGCTGTTCGACGTGCTGCATACGCTGGGGCGCAAAGCCGAGTTCGAGGAAAAATCGCTCGACTTCGTGGTCAAGTTCGAGCGCTCGCCGCCGACGTGGGTGGACGCCCCGACCGCGGCGGTGCGCCAGAACCCGAACCTTCGAACGGGCGGCCTCGCAGCGATCGCTGTCACGGGCGTCCTCGGCGCGGCGAGCGCCGCGGCCTTCGATCAGCTGAAGAAAGCCGCCGAGCGGCAGCCCAAGCTCAGGCTCGATCTCGCGAAGCTGCAGGGCGTCGAGCCCGCCGGCTGCGCGCTGCTCCGCGACACGCTGCGGGCGTTCAAGACGGCGAAGAAGGACGTCTATCTCACCGGCGAAGCCCGCGTGTTCCAGCTCTTGCGCGAGTCGGCGAAGACCGGCGACGGATCGGTCGACCCCGTCGTATGGCTGCTCCTGCTCGATCTCTATCAGATGCTCGGGCTGCAGAACGAATTCGAGGAGGCGGCCGTCGACTACGCGGTGACCTACGAGGTGTCGCCGCCGTCGTGGGAAGCGCCGCCCCCGCGGCCGAAGCCGCTCGAGATATCGCAGCCGATCGCGGTCGAGGGCGGCGACGAGGCGTTCCACGTCGTCGGCGAAGTGGCGGGGCAGAGCGACCAGATCTTCACCGATATCACCGCCTATGCCGGGGGCGCCAGTCCGGTGACGCTCGATTTCGGGGCGACGAAGCGCATCGACTTCGTCAACGCCGGGCGGCTGCTGAACGTGCTCGAGAAGCAGAAGGCCGAAGGCAAGGAGATCGTCGTGCGCGGGGCGGGCGAGATGATCATCGCGCTCTTCGCCGTCATGGGCATCACCAAGATCGCCCGCATCATCCCGCGCAAGTGACCCGCATCGGCGCCGCGTCCGCGGCGCGCGCGGGTCGTCCCGGCGCGAGCCGGGATCCGGCGACCTTGATCCTCCGCGCACGCCACCCCATCCCCTCCGTTCCCGCGTAAGCTCGCCACGATGGAACAGTTCCACGGCACCACCATTCTCTCCGTCCGCCGCGGCACGCAGGTCGCGCTCGGCGGCGACGGACAGGTGACGCTCGGCAATATCGTCATCAAGTCCGGCGCGCGCAAGGTGCGGCGGCTGTATCACGATCGCATCCTCGCCGGGTTCGCCGGCGGCACCGCCGACGCGTTCACGCTGTTCGAGCGGTTCGAAGCGAAGCTCGACAAGCACCAGGGCCACCTCGTGCGCTCGGCGGTCGAGCTGGCGAAGGATTGGCGCACCGACCGCATCCTCCGCCGCCTCGAGGCGATGCTTGCCATCGCCGACCGCGACAGCTCGCTCGTGATCACCGGCGCGGGCGACGTGCTCGAGCCCGAGCACGGCCTGATCGCGATCGGGTCGGGAGGACCGTACGCGCAGGCCGCGGCCCGCGCGCTGCTCGACGCGACCGAGCTCGATGCCGAGACGATCGTGCGCCGCAGCCTGGCGATCGCCGCCGAGCTCTGCATCTACACCAACGCGAACATCGTCGTCGAGACGCTCGAGTGAGGCTGGCCATGAGTTCGATGACCCCGCAGGAGATCGTCCACGAACTCGACAAGCACATCATCGGCCAGGACCGCGCCAAGCGCGCGGTCGCGATCGCGCTGCGCAACCGCTGGCGCCGACAGCAGGTCGCGGAGCCGCTGCGACAGGAGATCACGCCGAAGAACATCCTGATGATCGGCCCGACCGGCGTCGGCAAGACCGAGATTGCGCGCCGGCTCGCGCGGCTCGCCGATGCGCCGTTCATCAAGATCGAGGCGACGAAGTTCACCGAAGTCGGTTACGTCGGGCGCGACGTCGACACGATCGCGCGCGATCTCGTCGAGATCGCCATCAAGCAGGCGCGCGAAGGCGCGATGCGGCAGGTCCGCACGCGCGCCGAGGAAGCCGCCGAGGAGCGCATCCTCGACGCGCTGCTGCCGCCGGCGCGCGGGTTCGGCTTCGGCGAGCGCACTGACGCACCCGATGACTCGGCGACCCGCCAGCGCTTCCGCAAGAAGCTGCGCGAGGGCGAGCTCGACGAGAAGGAGATCGAGATCGAGGTCGCCGTCACCCACGCGCAGATGGAGATCCTCGCGCCCCCCGGGATGGAAGAGCTCACGCAGCAGATCCAGGGCATGTTCCAGAACCTCGGCGGCGGACGGAAGAAGCTGCGCAAGCTGAAGGTCCACGAGGCGGCACGGCTGCTCGCCGAGGAAGAAGCGGCGCGGCTCGTGAACGACGAGGACCTCAAGACCCGCGCGCTCGCGAACGTCGAGCAGAACGGCATCGTGTTCCTCGACGAGATCGACAAGATCGCGAGCCGCTCCGAGCTGCACGGCGCCGACGTCTCGCGCCAGGGTGTGCAGCGCGACCTGCTGCCGCTCGTCGAAGGCACGACGATCTCGACGCGTCACGGCATGGTGCGGACCGACCACATCCTGTTCATCGCGAGCGGGGCGTTCCACCTCGCGAAGCCCTCCGACTTGATCCCGGAGCTGCAGGGCCGGTTTCCGATCCGCGTCGAGCTCGACTCGCTGACCGCCGCGGACTTCGAGCGCATCCTGACCGCGACCGACGCCTGCCTCGTCAAGCAGTACGAGGCGCTGTTGGAGACCGAGGGGGTGCAGCTCGAGTTCCTGTCCGACGGGATCAAGCGTCTTGCCGAAACCGCGTTCGCGGTCAACGAGAGAACCGAGAACATCGGCGCGCGCCGGCTCTACACCGTCATGGAGAAGCTCCTCGAAGACGTATCGTTCGCGGCCGGCCGCGGCGGCCGGCGCGAAGTGACGATCGACGCCGCCTACGTCGACGCCCGGCTGAAGGACCTCGCCGCGAGCGAGGACCTCGCGCGCTACGTGCTTTGACCAGGCGGTTTGCGGAGGAACGCTCAGGATGAAACCCTTCGTCCGTATGCTGGTGTTCGTCGCGGCGGTCGCCGCCGCCGCAGCGGCCCAGGCGCAGGTCACGGTCTCCGGCGCCTGGGTGCGCGGCACCGTTCAGGGCCAGACCGCTACTGGCGCCTTCATGCAGCTCAGGAGCGCCGACGGCGCTGCGCTCGTCGGCGCCGAGAGTCCGCTCGCCGGGATTGTCGAGATCCACGAGATGCGCATGGAAGGCAACACGATGCGCATGCGCGGGGTGGAAAAGCTGGAGCTGCCCGCTGGACGGACGGTCGAGCTGAAGCCCGGCGGCTATCACGTGATGCTGATGGACCTGAAGGCGCCGCTCAAGAAGGGGGACACGGTTCCGATCAAGCTCAAGGTCCTGGGTAAGTCGGGCAAGTCCGAGGAGCTCGAGGTCAAGGCGGAGGTCCGGGACCTTGCCGCGGGCGCTGGAGGCCCTTCCAGGCACTGAGAATGCGGATCAGCGCGTCGGGGTTCCGCGCGTCGCGATCGCGTCGCGTAGACACCTCGGACAGAGACAGTTCGTGAACGCCGCGTCCGGCGCGGTTGGCGGGAACGCCGTGCACCAGCAGCGCTCGACTCCCGCTTTCATGCCGCATTCGAACGTTGCGCCGCAGCGCGCGCAGGCCTCGCCCGAGAGGGGTTGCAGCGCCACATGGGCGAATCTGCCGCGCGCCGACCCGCCCGCGCGCGCGAACCGCACCGGGTAGAAGAATCCCGGTCCGTCATACACGAAGGTGTGGAACTCACCGTTCTCGCCGCACGGGTCCACGCCCGCCGGCAGCCCGGCGAAGAACGCAGCCTCCAGCTCGCGACCGGCCCATTCGGCAGCGAGTTGCGCGGTGTCGACGCAGATCACGACGCCCCGATACCCGGCAGCGACAAACTGGTCAGCCAACGCTCGCGTGTCCGCGTGCCACAGGGGATAGACCGGCTCGAAGCCGAGCCGTCCCAGCAACGCATCGCGGTACGCCTTGACGTCGTCGAGAAAGAGATCGCCGAACGCGACGTGCCGCACGCCTTGTGCGCGGAAGGGCTCGAGGGCCGCAGCGAGCCGCGCCTCGTACACTGCGTTGGATGGCTCGCGCGGGAGGGGCAAAGGGACAAATGGCACGCCGAGGCTCGCGGCCTGGAGGGCAACGAGGCGCCCGGGCACCCCGTGCATCGCCAGCGTGTCGTCGTCCTCGACGATCGAAGCGAGAGCCGCGCGCACGTCCCGGCCCTCTGCGCGCAGGCGCTCGAGGGCAAGCACGCTATCCTTGCCGCCGCTGAACGAAAGGACGACCGGTGACGCCACGAGTAGCTCCAGAGCTGTGGGCGACCCCTCGCGGTTCAAGGGGCGTGAGCGATCTTAACCTGCGAAAAATCCCCTTGAAACCGCAGGGCCGTTCCCCATCTCTCGGTGTATAGGGCCGACGCCCCGACAGAAATAGTGAGGAGAGATCCATGGCAAACGTTACCCGTTATGACCCTTTCGGCGAGCTTTTCGACGACCTCTTCAAGGGCTTTCTCGTGCGTCCCGTGATAGGCGAGGGGCGCGAAGCCGCGCTGCGCGTCAAGATCGACGTGGCGGAGCAGAACGGCGCCTTCAAGGTGCTGGCCGAAATTCCCGGGGTCAAGAAGGACGACATCCACGTGAACGTGGACGGCGACCAGGTGTCGATCACCGCCGAGGTGAAGCGTGAAAAGGATGTGAAGGAAGGCGAGCGGCTGGTGCACAGCGAGCGCTACTTCGGCAAGACCTCCCGTGCGTTCCGTCTCGGCTACGAGATCGACGAAGCGAAGGTGCAGGCGAAGTACGCGGACGGCGTGCTCGAGCTCTTGCTGCCGAAGAAGCAGACCGCGGCGGCAAAGCAGATCACGATCCAGTAACCGCTGGAAATCCCCCGAACGGGGCGGCCCTCGGGCCGCCCTTTTTCTTTGGCGGGGCGCTCGCCGCCTCGAGCCTGCGAGCGGACCGGTATCCCGACAGGTCGCCGGGAATCCCGCGACCGTTGCGGGCTCGCGATCAAATCTAGCACCGGTGCCTCAAGGACTATCAGCCCGGCTGTCCATCGAGCCGGGGACGGGTGAGGATTGGGTAGTAAGCCACCGTGAAGATCGCGAAGGCGGCGCTCCATAGCACCCCTGAGACCGTGATCAGGGCGACATAGGCCTCCGCCAGGAGCAGCGGCAGCAGCACGCGGACGACGGCTGCAGCATGCACGAGCACATAAGCTGCGACCTCCCAAGAACCGACCTTCAGCGGCCGCGCGGTGTGGCCTCGGGCGGTGCGCGTCATCATGCCGAGCGTAAGGCCGCCGATGGCGCCGACCGTCAGCGCATGTGTGGCGAGCCCGGCCGGAACGAAATCCAAGCCCGCAAGCCCGCGCAGGACGAGGTGCACGACCACCCAGGCGTAGGACAGGTGCAGGATCCACAGGATCGGCCGCCCGCGGGTTGCGAGCGGCGCCCACAGCGCGAGGCGCGCGGCATGCAATACCGCAGCGATCAGCGCGACCGGCCAGGCGAAGAGCTGCAGCAGGTCGAGCGCGATCAGCAGGACAACGGAGCCGAGCGCGGCGTACTCCAGGGGTTGGCTACGCCGCGCGCCAGCGCCGGGAACCGCGTTGTTTGTGAACGCGGGGATCACCCGCCCGCCCATGATCGCGATGACGAAGAGCACCACGTCGAGCCCGACCGCGAGCGCGACGCGCGGGTACGCCTGGAACGCGAGGCTTGCCGCGCCGAGTCCCAGCACGAAAAGAATGAAATACCAGTTGCGGTTCCCACTTTCGAGGAGCGGCCGGCCGATGCCCCAGGCGAGCGCCACGGCGAAAAGCGCGTCGACGACGGACGAAACCGACAGCGAGACAAACCCGAGCATTCGGGCCAGCAGCCAGAGGGCGGCGAGGCCCGCCAGCGCGGCGCCGGAAGGCGTCGGGCGGGAGGTCCACGCGCGCACCGCCGTGAGGAGAAAGCCGGCGATCACCGCGAACACATAGCCGAACAGCATCTCGTGCGCGTGCCAGAGCGGGTTCGCCCCCGGAAGCCACTCGACGTACTGCAGCGCCCAGAGCGGAACGCTCAGCGCCGCGTACAGCCCTGCGAGGAGATAGAAGGGCCGAAAGCCCAGCGCGAGCAGCGCAGCGCCGCTCGGCCTCGCCTTCGGCTCCGCCGGTGTGAAGACTGCCATGCGGTATGCGACTTTCGGTATCGGCGTGACCGTCAGCACATGCAGCCGAGAAAGTGAGCGTCGAACTCCCGTGCCAGACTGAACGCCAAGTCGAGGCGTACGGCGCGCTGGTTGCCGTTATCGACATGCGCCAGCATCGTCCTGTAGCCCATGATCGCTTCGTGCTCGATGTCGGCTGCCGTATGGTCGCGCGGAGCGCCGCAGCCGGTGTTGATCTCGATCAACCGCGAGCTCACGCGCACCTTTGACTTCGCTCAAGTCGCGCCGGATCGGGTCGTCTAGGCTAGGTCGCGTGATCTGGCGGAACGTCGTGCCGTTCGTCTGCGCGCACGATCGTTCAGCGCCGAGGTTAGAGGCCGGAGCGCCCCATGAGGACCTATTGGTGGACGAGCGACCAGAACGTCACGGGCCAGCAGGAGGCGCTGGGATCCCGCGTGCGCCGCTTCGCCCACGAGCACATGCGCCCGGCGGCAGAGGCATTGACTCGCCTGGGAAGCCCCGAGCAAATGGTCGCGCACGGCTCCCCGCTGTGGAAGGTGCTGAGCGCCGCCTACGAGCAGCGCTGGCACAGCGCACTCGTACCATCTGGAGCGGGCGGGCTCGGGCTGCGCGGCATCGATCTCGCGATCCTGTTCGAGGAACTGGGTTGGGGGAGCGCGGATATGGCGGTGAGCCTCATGCTGACGGGGCTGCCGTTTTCGTTCGTCGCTGCTGCCGGAAAGCTGGATCTCATCGACGAGTTCGTGCGGCCGTTCGCCGCCGACCGCGGCGGGAGGTTCGTCGGGTGCTGGGCGGTGAGCGAGCCCGAGCACGGCTCCGACCAGTTTCTTCCCGGCACCGAGGCCTTTGGCGTCCCCTCGGGGCAGTTGCGGGCGGAACCGCAGGGAGCGGACTACGTACTCAACGGCGAGAAGTCGGCCTGGGTAGCGAACGCCGCGATCGCGACCCACATGGTGGCCTCCCTCACGCTGGTATCGCCGAGCGCGAGCGCCCGCAGGGCAGTCGCGTTCATCCCGCTCGATCTGCCAGGGATCGCGCGGGAACGGCCCATGGAAATGCTCGGCCAGCGCGCGCTCGCACAGGCCGCGGTGCGCTTCAAAGACGTGCGCGTGCCGCGGCGGCACGTCCTGGTGGAACACGCCCACTACGAGGGCGAGCTCGCGAGGACGCTCACGTTCGTTCACGCCGCGATCGGCGCGATCTTCACCGGCGTTGCCCGCGCCGCGTACGAGGCGGCGCTCGACCACGCGCGGCTGCGCGAGCAGGGCGGCAAGCGGCTTGTCATGCATCAGCTCGTGCAGCGCCGCCTGTTCGAGATGTATGCCCGGATCGAAGCCGGGCGCGCCCTCGCACGCGCTGCGACGCTTTCCAGCGAGGCCACCGGGCCGAGTCTCGAGCGGGCCGTTGCCGCCAAGACCTTCTGCACCCAGGCCGCGTTCGAGGTTGCGGATTCGGCGCTGGCGTTGTTCGGCGCCCGGGGGCTCACGCGCGATCACCTCGCGGCGCGACTCTTCTGCGACGCGCGCGCCGCATTCGCCGAGGGCGGAGCGAACGACGTGCTTGCGCTGCTTGCCGCGAATCGGCTCGTGGCACAGGCCGCGGTCGGATAGCTTCGCGAGCACTTGTTCCGCCCGAGCTCCGCCCCCGCGATCGGCGGCCTGCGTTACTCGGTGTCCGCGTCTCGCCCCTCGAGCTCGGTCTGCCTGCGCAGCTCGCGGTAGCGCGAGTCGAGCTCGCCCCCGAAGAGCGGATCGGACCCCCCCTGCACGGCGGCGACGGCAGCCCAGTCATCCGGCGTCAGGAGCCGCACCGCGTGCGGGATGACCTCCCGCTCCTCGGCGGCGAGGTGGTGCCGGTAGTAGACGAGGTAGGTTGCAGCCGCCGTCTCGATCGCGGAGTGCTCGACCAGCGCTCCGTCGATAACTCCCTGCAAGAGCTTGAGAAGCTCCTCGCCCGCTGCCGCGATCACGCGATGCTCCTGCAGCCGCCGGGCGATCGACAGCTGCATCGCGGGCTCGCGCTCGACCAGGCGAGCGAACGCGACGTCCTCGCGCGGATGGTGAATGCGGTCCGGGTAGTGTCGCAGGTAGTAGACGCTGGCGAGCATCAGGGCATAGTCCGGCTGTCCACCGGCGTGGAAGGTGATCAGCTGCCGTTCCAGCAGGTTGAGAAGCCGGGCGAAATTGACGTGGTCGGCATGCCACCCGGTGATCGGCTCGGCCATAGACAGCTCCGGAAAACCGTTGCAGGTTAACGCTCGCGACCAGGCGCCCTTTTGACCCGGATCAAACCTCCACCGGGTGGCCGCGCCGTGACGCCCACCGGAGCGCCGATCGCGGGTCCGCCAGCGCCTCAGGCCGCGGCGAGCGCCGGTGCGGTTTGCACGGCGAGCCAGTCGAGGCTCGCGCGAAGCGCGACGACCTCGCCGATCACGATGAGCGCCGGGGGCAGCACGCACGCGGCCGCTGCCCGCTCCGGCAGCGTTGCCAGCGTTCCGGTCACGACTTGCTGGCGCTCGGTTGTCGCCCGCTCGATCACCGCCGCCGGCAGGCCGGGACTCGCGCCGTACGCGACCAGCTCCCGGCAGATCGCCGCCAAGCGCGTGACGCCCATGTAGATTACCACCGTCTGGCGCGGGCGCGCGAGTGCCTCCCAGTCGAGATCCGCTGAACCGTCCTTGGGGTGCCCGGTCGCGAACACGACCGCGCGCGCGGTCGCGGTGCGTGAGCGGGATGCCGGCGTAACAGGAGGCGCCACTCGCCGCGCCGCGCAAGAGGTTCGTCGTCGCGCTCAAGGACGTGCAGGAGCTGTGGACAATCAACAAGCCGATCTGCATCGCCGCGTCCGCGCGGACCGCGTTTGACCCTCGTCAAGTCCGCGCGTCCGGCAGCGCTCATGATTTCGCCAACGGGACTCGATCGGAGCGGACCGAATGGAATTCTTCAAGGTGCCCGAACCCCTGCAGCGCGAGCACGACCTCATGCGCCACCGGCTCGACCGCGCGGTCAAGGAGGGCGGCCAGACGGGCGCGGCCGCGGCCGCGGTCGTCGAGGCGCTGCGTCCCCACGTCGCGAAGGAGCAGGACTTCGGCCTTCCCGCGCTCGGCCTGCTTCAGCATCTGATAGCGGGAAGGATCTCGCCGGTGATGCGAGGCGTGACCGTCATGACCGATCGGCTGAAGGTCGAGTACGAGCAGATGCTCGCCGACCACGAAGCGATCGCCGCGGCGATCCGGAAGCTGGTGGACGCGGCCCGGGAGGAGGCCAAGCTGGAGTACGTCGGCATCTGCGAGCATCTCACTCGGCACCTCGAGGCCGAGGAGCAGGTGTATTACCCCGCGGCGATCCTGGTCGGCGAATACCTCAAGCTGAAGCTCGACCAGCCCGCGGGGGACTGATGACCGGCAGCGACCTCTGATCGATCAGCCCGCGCCGCGCTCGCGTGCCTCGAGCGCAATCTGCCGGCGCAGCTCCCGATAGCGGCCCTCGGCCTCGTCCCCGAATAGCGGATCGGGGCGGTGTGGCGCGGCGGCGGCGACCGCCGCCCAATCCTCCGCCGTCAGCACCTCGCCAGCACGCGGCACGACGTGCTGCTCTTCGGCCGCCAGGTGATGGCGGTAATAGACGAGATAGGTTGCCGCCGCCGCCTCGACCGCGGAGCGTTCGATCAGGGCGCCCTCGGCGATCGTCTGGACGATCGCGAGGAGCTCCTTGCCGGCCGCGGCGATGACGCGGTGCTCCTGCAGCCGCCGGGCGACCGGCAGCGCCATGGTGGCGTCACGCTCGACGAGGCGCGCGAAGGCGACGTCCTCCCGGGGGTGGTGGAAGCGGTCCGGATAGTGGCGGAGGTATTGCACGACGTCGAGGAGCAGCGCGTAGTTCGGCTGCTCGCCGGTGTGGAAGGCGGCGAGCTCGCGTTCGACCAGGTCGAGCAGGCGGGCGAACCGCGCGTGATCCGCGTGCCATATCGCGATCGGCTCAGTCATGCCCGCCACGCTAACCGTTACGTTGCGCGGGACTTTGACCGGGATCAAGATCCGCGCCGAGATCAAGGTCGACGCCCGTTCCGGCCATTGTTTCACGACGCCCTACGACTAATCAACGTTCCCTTAACGAGTGAGCGCAGAAGTAGCGCCGCCGCGAACACCAGCGTCGCGACCCCCTGGTGCGCGGCGCCGAGCGCCACCGGCACGGCGGCGAGCAGCGTCGCCACCCCCAGCGCGAACTGCGCGACCACGGTCGCGAGCACGAGGTGCGCGGCGATCCGAGCACGGGCGGTCGCGTCCGAGCGCTGGACGCGCCACCACAGCCACGGGACGAGCGCGAGGAGCAGCCACGCGAGCAGCCGGTGGTCGAGCTGCGCCGTGGCCATGTTGTTCAAGAAGTTGAGCCACCACGGCTCGAGCATGAAAGCTTCGGGCGGGACGAGGTGTCCGTTCATCAGCGGGAAGGTGTTGTAGGCCTTCCCGGCGCGGGTCCCGGCGACGAGCCCGCCCGCGAGCACCTGCAGGAAGACGATTCCGACGATCGTGCCCGAGAACCGCGCGAGGCCGGGCGCGCGCCGCGCCTCGCGGTGCGGGTACGCGAGGTCGAACGCGATCCACAGCATCGCGCCGAGGATGAGGAACGCGAGCCCGAGGTGCGCGGTGAGGCGGAGATGCGACACGCGCGGCTCGTCCACTAGGCCCGAGGCCACCATGTACCAGCCCAACGCGCCCTGCAGGCCGCCGAGCGCGAACACGCCGGCGAGCTTCCAGCCGAGCCGCACGCCGATGCGGCCGCGCCACCAGAACCAGAGGAGCGGCACGAGGAACACGATCCCGATCGCGCGGCCGAGCAGGCGATGGCAGTACTCCAACCAGAAGATGCTCTTGAACTCGGCGAGCGACATGCCCTTGTTGACGAGCCGGTACTCGGGCGTCTGCCGGTACTTCTCGAACACCGTCTGCCAGTCAGCCTCCGAGAGCGGCGGGACCGTGCCGACGAGCGGCTGCCACTCGACGATCGAGAGCCCGGAGTGGGTGAGCCGGGTGACGCCCCCGACCACGACCATCGCGGCGACGGCGAGCGCGCACACGAGGAGCCACGTCGCGACCGTGCGCTCCGCGGCCGGCAGCGCCGGAGCGGCGGCGCCCGCGAGCGAAGCGTCGGCGGCGATCGATCTCGTCACGGCGCGATTCTGCCGGAAGTCGGCTGCCCGCCCTTGACTCGGGTCAAGCGCCCCCGGCCGGCCGGCGGCGTTCTTGATATGCCTCAAAGCCGTGCGCCACCAGCGCGCCTTCAGTCGCGGCGAGTCGGCGATCATCCAAACGCCGCGCAGGAAGAACAGCGTCCAGCTTGTAATGACCGCGGCGACGTGGAGCTGTTTCATCGGCGCGTAGACCATTGCGCTAACTCCCGACGAAGGGCGATGGGGCGTACCGGTACATTGGCGCTTCTTCCGGGCGAGGCTTCGACGCTCGCCGCGCGCACTTGATTCTCCCAATCCCGGGCCGGACCGGTTCCGTTGCGGCAGATACCGGCGTCACGGGCATGCGCGGCCGCGTCGGCGCGTGCACGACCTTTGATCTAGATCACAGAACGCCCCGGCGGCGGTGGCAATATGCGTTCACTCCTGGTGTTTGGCGGAACTGCCCGGGTTCGCAAGAACCGAAAGCGTTCCGCCGATTTTTTTCTAGGAGACGAACGAGTATGACCGGGCGCATCGACCGGGCGCCCGGCGTGGCGCTGCTCGGCACGGCGGGCACGATCGTGGTTGGCAACCTCCAGTCCCGCGCGGTTCGTCGCGCTCAGTTGGCGCCGCCGATCGGATATGCGAACGGCGTCCCCACGTTGCCCCGGCAAAGACGCCGGGGTGGCCCAAGGTAGAATCGACCGTCCTTCCGGCCAGGCACGCCATGTCCGTCGCTCCCTCGACCGCCGCGCTCAAGGCACAGATCCTCGCCGAGGCGCTGCCCTATATCCGCCGCTTCCACGGCAAGACGATCGTCGTGAAGTACGGCGGCAACGCGATGATCGAGGACGCGCTGCAGAAGGGCTTCGCGCATGACGTTGTGCTGCTCAAGCTCGTCGGCATGAACCCGGTCGTCGTGCACGGCGGCGGGCCGCAGATCGAGAGCTTGCTCGGCCGGCTCGGCAAGAAGGGCGAGTTCGTGCGGGGCATGCGCGTCACCGACGCCGAGACGATGGACGTCGTCGAGATGGTCCTCGGCGGGACGGTGAACAAGGAGATCGTCACCCTGATCAACCAGGCGGGCGGCAAGGCGGTCGGGCTGACCGGCAAGGACGGCGCGTTCATCCGGGCGAAGAAGATGCTGATGCCGAACGATGCGAACCCGGGAGAGAAGCTCGACATCGGGCAGGTGGGCGAGGTCGACTCGATCGACCCGGACGTGATCTCCTCGCTCGAGGAGAGCGGATTCATCCCGGTCGTCGCGCCGATCGGTGTCGGCAGGAACGGCGAGTCCTACAACATCAACGCCGATCTCGTCGCCGGCAAGCTCGCCGAGGTGCTGAAGGCGGAGAAGCTGGTGCTCCTCACCAATACCCCCGGCGTGCTGGACAGCACGGGCAAGCTCCTTACCGGGCTCACGCCGAGGAAGATCGACGAGCTCGTGGCCGAAGGCACGCTGTCGGGCGGCATGCTGCCGAAGATCGCCTCGGCGGTCGAAGCCGCACGCAGCGGCGTGAAGAGCGTCCACATCATCGACGGCCGCGTCGAGCACGCGCTCCTGCTCGAGATCCTCACCGATGAGGGTGTCGGGACCCTCATCCGATCGCGCTAAGGGACGGGGCGCCGCTCGCGGTCGAGCAGACCGTCGAGATAGCCTTCCCTGGCGTCGTAGATCGTCAGCACGCGCCGCCGCGGCGTCGCGGTGAACGACACGTGGACCCACTCCTCGAACTCGAGGATCATGGTATCGAAGGGAATCGCAGACCCGCGCAGCGCGCGCGCGATCGCGAGCGGTGCGCCGAATCCCGGACAGGTGAAGTCCGCCGCCAGGCCCTGTGAATGCTGGGAGTTGTGCGCACCGCCGACCGCCGCGTTGAGCGCCGGCGAGCGATAGCCGCTCGAGATCTCGAGCGGGTAGCCGAGGAACAGGCGGATCCGGTCGAGCCCGCGTGCGAGCAGGCGGAGGCTCCGCATCAGCTCGGGTGGCGGTGAGTTGTCGATGCCGCGCTCGCGCGCGGTGTCCGAATCGGTGAGTCGGGCGAGCGTGTAGTAGCGCGAGAGGCGGGGGCTGCGGGCGCGTTTCTGCATGCGACGATTGTAGTGCGATGCTGACCTGGATCTTCGACCTCGACAACACGCTGCACGACGCAGCGCCGCACATCATGCCGCACATCAATCGCAGCATGACCGAGTACGTGCAGCGGCAGCTTGCGCTCGACGAGGCGGAAGCCGCCGGGCTGCGCGAGCAGTATTGGCGGCGCTACGGGGCGACGCTGCTCGGGCTCATGCGTCACCACGAGACCGACCCGCACCATTTCCTGTGGCATACCCACCAGTTTCCCGAGCTTCGCCGGATGGTGGTGGCGGACCGCGCGGCGCTGCAAGCGCTGCGCAAGCTCCCTGGACGGAAGCTCGTGTTCTCGAACGCGCCGGCGCATTACGCGCGCGCCGTGCTCGATGTCCTGGGACTGACGACGTTCTTCGACGGGGTCTACACGATCGAGCACACGCGCTACCGGCCGAAGCCCGACCTGGCGGGGTTCAGGTTGCTCATGCGCGCGGAGGGGGTGATCCCGGAGCGCGCGGTCTTGGTCGATGACATGCTGGTGAACCTTCGCGCGGCGCGGCGGCTCGGGATGGCGACGGTGTGGATCAGCCGGCAACCCCGCGCGCCCGGGTACGTCGACGCCCGGATCGCTTCGGTGCGCGAGTTGCCGCGGCGGGTCGCGCGGCTGCGCCGCGCGCGCGGCAGCGACTAGGACGCAATCGGGTTTTCGCACGACATGTTGGCAGGTGCGCCCGTGTGGCGTGCGAACCTCGGTAGCAAGCGCTCACCCGAGGCGTAGAATTCTCCACCCCTGCCGGAAGCGGTCGGGGGAGGGGAGAGCGCCATGGCGACAAGAACCGGCGAGCGCAAACTGCAGATCCTGCGGACCTTGGCGGAGATGCTGCAGGATCCGAAGGGCGAGAAGATCACGACCGCTGCGCTCGCCGCAAGACTGGCCGTTTCCGAAGCAGCGCTCTACCGCCATTTCGCGAGCAAGGCCCAGATGTACGAGGGCCTGATCGAATTCATCGAGGAGAGCCTCTTCGGGCTGATCAACAAGATCACCGCCGAGGAGGAGAACGGCGCAAAGCAGCTGCACGCGATCCTCGCGATGCTGCTCGGCTTTGCGGAGAAGAATCCGGGGATGACCCGGGTGCTGATCGGCGACGCGCTGGTCAACGAGGATCCGCGGCTCCAGGCGCGGATCAACCAGCTGCACGACCGGCTCGAGGCCACGCTCAAACAGTGCCTGCGAATCGCCGCCACCCAGGTGCCGGCCGACGTCGAGGGCGGCCCCGAGGCTGTCGCGCCGCATGCCAACGTCCTGCTCTGCTACATCATCGGGCGCTGGCACCAGTTCGCGAAGAGCGGTTTCAAACGCAAGCCCGCCGAGGGTTTCGACCGGCAATGGTCGCTGTTGGCCTCTCTCTAGCGACGCGAGCAGACCGCGCAGGCAGGGTCGCGCTGTAGCCGGATCGATCGCCACTTCATCGTCAGCGCGTCGAGCAGCAGCAGGCGGCCGACGAGCGGTTCACCTGCGCCCGCGACCAGCTTGAGCGCCTCGGCCGCCTGGGTCGCGCCGATGATGCCCACCAGCGGCGCGAACACGCCGAGCACCGCGCAGCGCTCCTCCTCCACCGGCGCATCCTCCGGGAACAGGCAACTGTAGCAGGGACTCGCGCCGCTCCGGAGGTCGAAGACGCTGATCTGGCCGTCGAAGCGCACGCCCGCACCCGACACCAGCGGCTTCGCGTGCTTCACGGATGCGCGGTTGGCGGCGTGGCGGGTCGCGAAGTTGTCCGAGCAGTCGAGCACGACGTCGGCCTGCGCAACGATCTCGTCCAGGCGCCCAGGCGCGAGTCGCTCCTCGAGCGCGACGACGCGCGTCTCCGGGTTGAGCTTCGTCAGCGTCTCGCGGCCCGACGCCACTTTCGGCCGGCCGACAGCCGCGGTCGTGTGGAGAATCTGCCGCTGGAGATTGGTGAGATCGACCGCGTCGCCGTCCGCGAGCGTGATCGTGCCGATCCCGGCGGAGGCGAGGTAGAGCGCTGCCGGCGATCCGAGGCCGCCCGCGCCAATCACCAGCGCATGCGCCGCAAGCAGTTTCTCCTGTCCCTCGATGCCGATCTCGGGCAGCAGGATGTGACGGGAGTAGCGGAGGAGCTGCTCGTCGTTCAATGCGGTTCCCGGAAAGCAAGAGGGCCGGCTCGAGCCGGCCCTCGTCGACGGGTTCCCCGGCCTCAGTTCTTCTTCTCGCGCTTGGCCGGCTCGTCGGGCTTTTCGGCCTTCGCGATCACCGGCTGACCCTTCAGATGGTTCATCGCCTGCTGGAGCTGGAAGTCGTCCGGGCCACCCAGCTCGATCGGCTTGTCGTTCCTCGGGTCGGTCGCCGGCGCGGCCGGCTTCGCCTCGGACCTCTCCTTCTCCTTTTGCGCCTCGCTCTTGTCTCGGTCGTTAGCGAGGTGCTTGTCGAGGTCGGCCTCACGCAGCCGGCTTGCCGGGGAACCGGGCTCCTCGACGACGAAGTCCGGCGTGATGCCCTTCGCCTGGATCGACCGGCCGTGCGGCGTGTAGTAGCGCGCGGTCGTGAGCTTGATCGCGGTGTTGTTGCCGAGCGGCATGATGGTCTGCACCGAGCCCTTGCCGAAGGTCTGCGTGCCGATCACCGTGGCGCGCTGGTAGTCCTGTAGCGCGCCAGCCACGATCTCGGATGCCGATGCCGAGCCGGCATTCACCAGGACCACCATCGGCACCGTCTTGATCTGCGCCGGGAGGCTGCGGAGATAGTCGTCGCGCGTGCCGCGGAGGTAGTCCTCCGGGCTCGCGACGTACTTGCGCTTCGCATCCTCGGTGCGGCCGTCGGTCGAGACCACCGTCACCTTCGGCGGCAGAAACGCCGCGGAGATCCCGACCGCCCCGTTGAGGAGACCGCCCGGATCGTTGCGGAGGTCGAGCACTAGACCCTTGAGCGGGCCGTCCTTGTAGAGCGCGTTGATGTGCTTGACCAGGTTCTCGCCGGTGTGCTCCTGGAATTGCGCCACCCGCACGTAGCCGTAACCCGGCTCGAGCATCTTCGACTTCACGCTCTGCACGCGGATGACGTCGCGCACGATCGTCACCTCGAACGGTTTCGAGTCACCCTTGCGGAGAATCGTGAGCCGGATCGAGCTCTTCGGCTTGCCGCGCATGCGCTTGACGGCATCGTTCAGGTTCATGCCCTTCACGGGCGTGTCGTCGAGCTTGATGATCAGGTCGCCCGGCTTGAGGCCGGCGCGGAACGCAGGCGTGTCCTCGATCGGTGACACGACCTTGACGAAGCCGTCCTCCATGCCGACCTCGATGCCGAGGCCGCCGAACTCGCCCTGGGTGCCGACCTGCAGCTCCTTGAACGCCTCCTGGTCGAGGTAGGCCGAATGCGGGTCGAGGCCGGTCAGCATGCCGTTGATAGCCTCGGTGATGAGCTTCTTGTCCTCGACGGTCTCGACGTAGTTCGCCTTGATCGAGCCGAACACCTCGGCGAACGCGCGGAGCTCGTCCACGGGAAGCGGGAACTTGGCGGCCTCGCGTTGCGCGACCGCCGAGAAATTGAGCGACAGCATGACCCCCGCCAGCACTCCGACCAGCACCAGGCCTGCCTGCTTGAACTTTGCTCCCATGTACGTCACTCCAAACGAGACTATCGCGACTGCAGCCACGGCATCGGGTCGAACGCCTTGCCCCGATGCCTCAGCTCAAAGTATAAACCCGAGGGTTCGTTCCCGCCGCTCGCACCCACCGTGGCGACCACGTCCCCGGCGTGAACTGCGTCACCCACCCGCTTCAATACGGCCTCGTTGTTGCCGTAGATGCTGAGGAAGTCGTCCCCGTGGTCGACGATCAGCAGGTTGCCGTAGCCCCGCATCCAGTCCGCGAACACCACCCGGCCGCCGGCTACTGCCCGCACCCCGCCGCCTTCGGGCGCACGGAAGAAGACGCCCTTGGGAGAGCTCGCGGCCTGCTGTTGAGCGCCGAACCGTTCCGATAGTTCCCCTCGCACCGGCGGCCGGAGCCGCCCCTTGAGCGCTCCGAACGCGCCGCTCGTCGGCGCGCTCGGCGGTGAATCCGGGCGTGCGGCGCCGGGACGCACCGGCGGGCGGGCCGCGCGGGCGATCGCTTCAACGAGCCGCGCGAGCCGGGCCTCGTTCCGCTGCGCCGTGGCGAGGTCGGCGCGCGCCTTGCGGATGCGGTCAGCGATGCGGGCCAGCACTTGTCGGCGCTGCCCGGCATTCGCCCGCAGCGTATCGCGCTCGGCCCTGGCACGGGCCTCCAGCGCCGCGAGCTCGGCGCTTTTCTCGCGCGCGCGGCCCTCGAGCGTCGCGAGTTGCGCGAGGTCGCGGCGGGCTTTGCCGATCACGTCGCTCTGCGCGCGCGACAGGTGGCTCTCGTATACGAGCTGCCGCGCGATCGCCTGTGGGTCGTCGCCGGAAAGGAGCGTCCGCAGGAGCCCGCGTTCACCCTGCGTGTAACGCATGTAGAGCACCTGCGCGAGCGTGTTCTGGCGCACATTCATGTCCGCGCGGACGGCGGCCGCGTCGCCGGCAAGCTTCGCGGCCTCATCGCGTATGCGCTTGCGTTCGATCGCGAGTTCGGCGAGCCGGCGGTTGGCCTCCGAGATCGCGGTCTCGGAGTCGGCGAGCTCGTCGGCGGCCTCGGCGTGCGCGCCGTCGGAGGCCGCGAGCTCCTGCTTCAAACGGTCGATGCGGGTGCGGAGGTCGCGCAAGTCTTCCTCGCGCGGCTGCTGCGCGGCGACGCTGCCAGCCGCGACGAGCGTCGCGAGGGCAAGGCGCGCGGCCAAGCGACTCAAGGAACGGCTTCGCCTTGCGCGGCCACCATGCGCACTTTCGCTTCGATCGCCCCGTGATCGCCCGGGTGGCGATGGCGGATCGGTCGCAGCGCCGCGTCGAGCTCGTGCACGAGCGGACTCCGCGGGTCGGTGACCGTGAACGGTGGCGGCGGCACGTCGTAGCTCGGGCGCGAGGCCTCGCGTCGCCAAACCTGGTCGCCATCTCCGGTCTTTTGAGTCCTTGCAGTGCCTCATAGTGCCGCTCGTTCACGCGCCACGAAATGGGCGACCGGGATCCACACCACGTCCGCTTCCTCGAGCGCGAGCCCCGACGCCTCGACGGGCGCTGGAGGATCGATGCGCGAGCGAGATCGAAGGCAACGCCGACCTCCTTCATCGGCCGCGCTACCTCGCCTGCTTCCTGCTTCGCCTGCGCCGCGAGCCCGACGTCGATTCACCGTGAACCGGTTCTCCCGGTACCGGACACCTTTCGCCGTGGCTGAACGAGCTTGTGCACCGCCCGGGTACGGTTTCGCAGTGCAGCTAACCGATTCTATAATATGTGCCTTCGCTCCCAGGCATGATCGTCAAGTTCATCACCGAGAACATCTTCCTCATCGCCATCGCGTTCGTCAGCGGGGCGATGCTGGTGTGGCCGCTCGTGCGGCGGGGTACCGGCGGGCCGTCCGTGAACACGCTCGAGGCGACCATGCTGATGAACAAGAAGGACACGCTCGTGCTCGACGTGCGCGAGACGGCGGAGTTCGCCGAGGGCCACATCCTCAACGCCCGCAATATCCCGCTCAACGAGCTCGAGACGAGGGCGAAGGAGATCGAGCGGTTCAAGGACAAGCCGGTCATCGTCTCCTGCGCGACCGGCAACCGGGCGGGCGCGGCCGCGAGTCTGCTGCGCAAGCGGGGCTTTACGCAGGTGGTGAATCTCTCCGGCGGCATTGCGGCGTGGCGTCAGGCCGGCCTGCCGACGGAGAAGTGAGTGGTCAAGGTGCGGATTTATCAGGCGGACTGGTGTCCGTTCTGCCGCCGCGCCGAGGCACTCCTGCGGCAAAAGGGCGTCATCGAGATCGAGATGATCGACGTCGTGCTCGACGTCAAGGGGCGCGCGGACCTGGAGGCGAGGACGGGGCGGCGCACGGTGCCGCAGATCTATATCGGCGACACGCACGTCGGCGGCTGCGACGAGCTCCACGCGCTCGATCGCGCGGGCAAGCTCGATCCGCTGCTCGCGACGACCTGAATCACGGTGCTCGGCGGCTCGAGCACCCGAACCCTCTAGGAGTGCCATGAGCGACCAGCAGCAGCCCGTCTTCAGCATCGAAAAGGTCTACGTCAAGGACGCCTCGCTCGAGGTGCCGACGGCCCCGCAGGTGTTCCTCGAACCGGCGCAGCCGCAGCTCGAGGTGCAGCTCGGCAACAGCGCGGCGCGCATCGGAGACGGACTCTACGAGGCCGTGGTGACCGTGACCGTCACGGCGAAGGCGGGCGACAAGACCTGCTTCCTCGTCGAGGCGGCGCAGGCCGGCATCTTCCAGATCCGGAACGTGCCGGACGCCGACCTCGACCCGATCCTCGGCATTGCCTGCGCGAACATCCTCTTCCCGTACGCCCGGGAAACGGTCGCGGACCTGATCGCACGCGCCGGCTTTCCGCCAATCCATCTCGCGCCGGTGAACTTCGAGGCGATGTACGCCGCGCGCGTGCAGGCTCAGGCGGGGAGCGCCGAGCCGCGCGTCGAGATCGTGCACTGATGCGCACGGCGGTCCTCGCCTTGGCACTGGCGTTGCCGGTCGCGGCGGATGCCGAGTTCCGGTCTATCGCCGAGGCCGCGGTCGTCCTTTACGATGCGCCCTCGGCCAAAGCGTCGAAGCTCTACGTCGCCGGGCGCAACCTCCCGGTCGAAGTGATCGCCACCGACGGCGCCTGGGTCAAGATCCGCGACCCGTTCGGCGGCCTGTCCTGGGTCGAGGGGAAGGCGCTCACGACGCGGCGCACGGTGTTCGTCGCTGTGCCGGTCGCCGACGTGCGCCAGCGGCCCGAGGTCGCCGCGCCGCTCGCATTCCAGGCGCAGGCCGGGGTCGTGCTCGACCTCATCGAGCCCGGCCAGACCGGCTGGGCGCAGGTACGCCATCCCGACGGCGCGAGCGGTTTCGTGCGGATCGGGTCGGTCTGGGGCCTGTAGCCGACGCGGCCCGCGTCGTGAGGTTGACGATTCTTGGCGCAGGGGCGTGGGGCACGGCGCTCGCGATCGCGTTTAGCGAACGCCACGCCGTAACGCTCTGGGCGCGCGATCCGGCGCGGCGGGCCGAGCTGGCCGCGGACCGGCGCAGCCGCTATCTCCGCGAAGTGCCGTTGCCGCCCGGCGTCGCCGTGGCGGACACGGCGCGCGTAGCGATAGATGCGGCCGATGTCGTGCTCATCGCGACGCCGACGGCGGGCCTGCGCGGCGCGCTGGAGCTGGTGCGCGACACCGGCGAGCGGCGGCCGGTCGTCTGGGTGTGCAAGGGCTTCGAGCAGGCGAGCGCGAAGCTGCCTCACCAGGTCGTCGCCGAGACGCTGACCCCGGACACGCCGTGCGGGGCGCTATCGGGGCCGAGCTTCGCGCTCGAGGTAGCGCGCGGCCTGCCGACCGCGCTCACGCTTGCGGCCGCAGACGCCGCGCTCGCGCAGATGCTCGCCCGCGAGCTGCATCAACGGCGGCTGCGCGTGTATTTCTCCGACGACGTCGCCGGGGTGGAGGTGGGCGGGGCGGTCAAGAACGTGATGGCGATCGCAACCGGTATTGCGGACGGGCTCGGCCTTGGCCAGAACGCCCGCGCCGCGCTGGTGACGCGCGGCCTGGCCGAAGTCATGCGGCTTGGCGTCGCGCTCGGCGGCCGTCCCGAGACTTTCATGGGGCTCGCGGGCGCGGGCGACCTGATCCTCACCTGCACCGGCGATCTCTCGCGGAACCGCCGCGTCGGTCTCGCGCTGGGGCGCGGGGAGCGTCTCGACGCGATCCTCGCGCACCTCGGCCATGTCGCCGAGGGCGTTTACACCGCGCGCGAAGTCGATCGCCTCGCGCGCGAGCGCGCGATCGACATGCCCATCACGCGCGAAGTCTGCGCGGTGCTGTTCGAGGGCCGCGCGCCGGCGCAGGCCGTCGAGCAGCTCCTCGGCCGCGATCCCCGCAGCGAAAGCTAGCGGGACCTGGGCGTGCTCAGTCCTCGTACTTGAACGAGAGCTGCACGCGGACGCGGAAGGCGACGACCTTCCCGCTCTCGACCTTCATGTCCATCTTCGTGACCTCGGCGACCCGCAGGTCCCGAAGCGACTTGGAGGCGGTGCCGACGGCGCTCTTGGCCGCGTCCTCCCACGAGTCGCTGCTCGTGCCGATGACGTCGATCACGCGATAGACGCCTTCGCCGCCCTTCTTCTTGGCCATGATTTCCTCCTTAGGAGCTGGTTGGTAGGGAATGCCAGGCGCGAGCCGGCGGAAATCATGATACCCGCCTTCCGGTCGGCACGGCGCCGGGGAACCCGAGCTGCCGCCAGGCCTCGTACACGACGACGGCAACCGCGTTGGCGAGATTCAGGCTGCGACTGCCCGCGACCATCGGCAGCCGCAGTCGCTGCGCCGGCAGAATCGTGTCGAGCACGGCGTCGGGCAACCCGCGCGTTTCCGGCCCGAAGACCAAGACGTCGTCGGCAGCGAAGCGGGTCTCGGCGTAGCTCGCCGCCGCCCGGGTCGAGAAAGCAAAGAGCCGCCGGCCCTCGAACCGCCCGAGCGCGTCCTCCCAGCCGGCGTGAACCGTCGCCGACCGGATGTCGTCGTAATCGAGACCGGCGCGGGCGAGCGCGCGATCGGTGAGCTGAAACCCGAGCGGCTGCACGAGATGCAGCCGACAGCCGGTATTCGCACACAAGCGCAGCACGTTGCCGGTGTTCGGGGGGATCTCGGGCTGGTAGAGGACGAGGTCAAACACGCGGCCAGGTCCGGGCAACGACCCAGTTCTCGACGCGGGCGGCGCCGGCGCGCTTCATCGTCCGCGCCAGCTCCTCGAGGCTCGCACCGGTCGTCATCACGTCGTCGATCACCGCGAGCGCGCGCCCGGCGACGCCGGCGTCGCATTCGAATGCGCCGCGGATGTTCGCCGCGCGCTCGTCGTGCGGCAGATCGGTCTGCGGCGCCGTGTCGCGCACGCGGCGCGCAAGGTCCGGGGCGAGTCTGAGACCGGCGTGCCGCGCGACGTGACGCGCGATTTCGAGTGCCTGGTTGAAGCCGCGCTCCGCGAGCCGCGCGCGGCCGAGCGGCATCGGCACGAGCGCATCGATGCGCCGTCCACCTGCGTGGCCGGCGAGCGCGGCGCCGAGGAGTTCCGCGAGCGCGAGCCGTCGCCCGAACTTGAGGGCGAGCACCAGCCGGTCGACCGGAAACTCGTAGCGCCATGCCGCAACCGTCGCATCGAAGTGCGGCGGGCGGGTCGCGCACGCACCGCACACCGCGTCGCCCGGACTCGGGCCCGCGCACCGCGGACAGGCGCCCGCGACGCGCGGGAGATCCGCCGCGCACGCCGCGCACAGCAGCCCCTCCCCGCTCGGAGCGGCGCACAGTACGCAGTCCTGCCCGAGGATCGACCGCGCGATGGTTGAAGGGAGATCGCTCCAGCCGAACACCATGCGCCGAGCCTAATCACGCGGTCGGAGGCGGTCAACGCGCGTGCGCTACACTGCGCAGCCACGGGATGCCGATCATGAACTTCCTCCCGCAGGCGACCGGTGTCGCCGCAGCGTGAGTGGCGACGACGCCTGGCTCGATCGCGCCGCGGCGCGGCGCTGGTTCGAGCGTGTCGCCGCCGGCGCCGAGGATCCGGTCGCCCGCGAGATCGAGCGCCGCATGGCGTCCCGGTTCGACCTCGTGAAGCACACCCCCGGGCGGATCCTCGATGCCGGATGCGGCACGGGCGCGAGCGTCGCGCCCCTTCGCGCGCGCTATCCCGGGGCAGAGATCGTGCTCGCCGACTTTGCCGGCGGACCGGTCGCGCGTGCGCGCGGCGTCCCGTCGCTCGCGGCGCGGCTCCGCCTGGCGCTCGGCGCCGCGCGTGAGCGGTTCGTCTGCGCCGACATGGGCGCGCTGCCGTTCGCGACCGGCTCGTGCGGGATGCTGTGGTCGAACCTCGCGCTCGCCTGGTCGACCGATCCCGCAGCGACGTTCGCGGAGTGGCACCGTGTCCTCGAGGTCGGCGGGCTGCTGATGTTCACGACCTACGGGCCAGACACGCTGAAGGAGCTGCGCGCGGCCTTCGCGGCTGGGGACGAGGCGCCCCACGTACATCCGTTCGTGGATATGCACGACCTCGGCGATGCGCTCGTCGCGAGCGGGTTTGCCGATCCGGTCATGGACATGGACCTCCTGACGGTCACCTACGCGGGCGTCGAAGACCTCTTCCGCGATCTGCGTGCGACCGGACAACGGAACGCGCATCAGCGCCGGCGGCGCACGCTCACGGGCCGCGCCCGTTGGGAGCGCGTACGAGCCGCCTCCGCCGCGTCCGCGCACGACGGCCGCGTGACCGCGACCTTCGAGATCGTCTTCGGCCATGCGTGGAAGGCGACCCCGCGCAAGCTCGCCGACGGCCGCGCGATAATCCGCGTTGATCGCGCGCCGCGGAGCCGAAAAACCGATTGATTCTGCGCCGTTACGCTGTGCGTCCGGCTTGCTGGGCGGGGGGGCCGTATGCTACCTTAGCCCGCCTTAACGCGCTCACCGCGCGGCGGGGGCGAGGCGAGTGGCGTGGACGACGCGCGCAACGACATCCATCCGGCCGTGACGGAGCCCGGCTTCAGCCTCACCGTGAAGCGCAACTGCTCGATCTCGCCGCAGGCGCTCGCCGTGCTGCTCGCGCTGATGGCCGGTTTCGCGTTCGCCATCGGCATCGCGTTCGCGTGGCACGGCGCGTGGCCGATCCTGCCGTTCGCCGGCCTCGAAATCGCGGCGCTCGCCGCGGCGTTCTACCTGAACGGGCGGCATGCGGCGGATTACGAGCGCATCGCGCTCGAAGAGGGGCTGCTGGTGGTCGAGGTCCGCGACGGCGAGCGCGTGGCGACCCACCGCTTCGACCCGCACTGGGTGCAGCTCGACGTGAGCGAGCGACGGCGCGACGTGCGCGTCGCGCTCCGGTCGCACGGGAGCGAACTCGAGATCGGGCGCCACCTGGATGCGTCCGGGCGCCAGCGGCTGGCAGCGGAGGTCCGCGACCGGCTCGCGCGGGCGGGACCGAGAGGGATTGAGTTTCAAACGGGGAGCCGATGAGAACGATGTCGAGACTGGCCGCCGCGGCTACGGCACTGTCGCTAACGGTCCACGCGGCCGTCGCCGCCGCGGCGGACACCGCCATGCACAACTTCCCGACGCCGGTTACGCCGATCGCGCGCGAGATCTACGACCTGCATCTGCTGATGCTCGGGATCTGCGCCGTGATCTTCGTGATCGTGTTCTCGGTGATGTTCTATTCGATCTACGCGCACCGGAAGTCGATCGGCCACAAGGCGGTCCCGTTTCACGAGAACACCACGGTCGAGATCATCTGGACGATCATCCCGTTCTTCATCTTGATCGGTATGGCCTGGCCGGCGACCAAGGCCATTCTCACGATCAGGGACACGTCTAACCCCGATCTCACGATCAAGGTCACCGGCTACCAGTGGAAGTGGGGCTATGACTACCTGAAGGGGGACGGCGAAGGGATCACGCTCTACTCCAACCTCGCGACGCCGTCCGAGCAAGTCTACAACCGCCAGCAGAAGGGCGAGAACTACCTCCTCGAGGTCGACCAGCACCTGGTGGTGCCGGTCGGCAAGAAGGTCCGCGTCCTGCTCACCGCCGGAGATGTGATCCATGCGTGGTGGGTGCCGGCGCTCGGCGTAAAGCAGGACGCCATTCCCGGGTTCGTGCGCGACACCTGGTTCAAGGCCGAGAAGGAGGGCATTTACCGGGGCCAGTGCGCCGAGCTCTGCGGCAAGGACCATGGCTTCATGCCGATCGTGGTCGAGGTCGTGTCGCCGGAGAAGTACGCGGCGTGGGTCGGCGATCAGAAGAAAAAGCTCGCGGCTGCCGCCGACGATCCCGCCAAGACATGGGATCTCGCGGAGCTCCGGGTGCGCGGCGAGAAGGTGTACGCCGCGCACTGCGTCGCCTGTCACCAGGCGAACGGCATGGGCGTCCCGAACGCCTTCCCGGCGCTCGCAGGGTCGAAGATGGTGAGCGGGCCGAAGGGCGAGAATATCGCAATGGTCCTGAACGGCAAGCAGGGCACTGCGATGCAGGCGTTCGGCAAGCAGCTCTCGGACACCGACATCGCCGCAGTCATTACCTACACGCGGAATGCCTGGACCAACAAGGCGGCCGAGAATCTCGTCCAGCCGGCCGAGGTGAAGTCGGCCCGCAAGTAGCCGGTCAGAGTGAGCGGGTCAAAGTTACGGATCCGGATGCAGGAGCATCGCCAATGAGCGCAGTCATCGACGACCACGGCCACCACGACGATCACGCCCACCACCCGGGCGGGATCATGCGGTGGATCGCCACCACCAACCACAAGGACATCGGCACGCTGTACCTGTGGTTCAGCGGGATCATGTTCCTGCTCGGCGGCGTGCTTGCGCTCGGCATCCGCGCCGAGCTCTTCGCGCCGGGGCTGCAGGTGTGGAACCCCGAGTTCTTCAACCAGCTCACCACGATGCACGGCGTCATCATGGTGTTCGGGGCGATCATGCCGGCATTCGTGGGGTTCGCGAACTGGCAGGTGCCGATGATGATCGGCGCGCCGGACATGGCGTTCGGGCGGCTCAACAACTGGAGCTTCTGGCTGCTGCCCTTTGCCGCAGCGCTCTTGGTGATCTCGTTCTTCGTGCCCGGTGGCGCGACCGGGGCCGGCTGGACGCTCTACGCGCCGCTGACGGTACAGATGGGGCCGGGCATGGACCTCGCGATCTTCGCGCTCCACATCATGGGCGCGGCCTCGATCATGGGGTCGATCAACATCATCACCACGATCCTCAACATGCGCGCGCCCGGCATGACGATGATGAAGATGCCGCTGTTCGTGTGGACGTGGCTGATCACGGCGTACCTCCTGATCGCGGTGATGCCCGTTCTCGCCGGCGCGATCACGATGACGCTTACCGACCGGCACTTCGGCACCTCGTTCTTCAACGCGGCCGGCGGCGGCGACCCGGTGATGTACCAGCACATCTTCTGGTTCTTCGGGCACCCCGAGGTGTACATCATGATCCTGCCGGCGTTCGGGATCGTCTCGGCGATCATCCCGGCGTTCGCGCGGAAGCCGCTCTTCGGCTACTCGTCGATGGTGTACGCGACGGCGTCGATCGCGATCCTGTCGTTCATCGTGTGGGCGCACCATATGTTCACCGTCGGCATGCCGGCGGCGGGGCTGCTGTTCTTCATGTACGCGACGGTGCTGATCGCGGTGCCGACCGGCGTGAAGGTCTTCAACTGGCTCGCCACGATGTGGAAGGGCTCGATGACCTTCGAGACGCCGATGCTGTTCGCGATCGGGTTCCTGTTCGTGTTCACGATGGGCGGGTTCACCGGCCTGATCCTCGCGATCATGCCGGTCGACATCCAGCTCCAGGACACCTACTACGTGGTGGCGCACTTCCACTATGTGCTGGTCGCGGGTTCGCTCTACGCGATCTTCGGCGGCGTGTACTTCTGGCTGCCCAAGTGGACCGGGCGGATGTACGACGAGACGCTCGGCAAGTGGCATTTCTGGCTGAGCCTGATCTTCTTCAACATCACGTTCTTCCCGATGCACTTCCTCGGCCTCGCGGGGATGCCGCGGCGGATCCCGGACTACGCGCTGCAGTTCGCCGATTACAACCTCGTCGCCTCCATCGGCGCGTTCGGCTTCGGCCTCTCGCAGCTCATCTTCTTCTGGGCCGTCTTCAAGTGCACCGTGCTCGCCCGCGGCGAGAAGGCCCCGGCGAACCCGTGGGAGGGCGCCGACACGCTCGAGTGGACGCACCTGCCTTCGCCGGCGCCGTACCACAGCTTCGAGACGCCGCCGGCGGTCCGCTAGAGGGTCGATGGCGCTCTCGGACAAGGCGAAGACCGCGCTCGTGCTCGCGTCGATCGTCGCCGTCTTCTTCTTCGGCATCATGCTGAAGTACTGGATCCTGCGGTGAGCGCCGCCGTCGACACCGCGGCGGCGAACCGCCGGCTGTTGAGGAAGCTCCTCGTCGTGGCCGTGGGGATGTTCGGCTTCGGCTTCGCGCTGGTGCCGTTCTACGAGAAGATCTGCGAGGTCACCGGCGTCCGGAACGTGCTCCGGCCCGATGCGCCGCCGTCGAACACGCAGGTCGACACCGCGCGCACGGTCACGATCGAGTTCGATTCGAACACCCACGACATCGCGTGGAACTTCAAGCCGGTCACTCGCAGCGTGACGATCCACCCCGGCGAGCTCACGACGATCACCTACGAGGTCCGCAACGCGCTCGACCGGCCGGTCACCGGCCAGGCGGTGCCGAGCTACGGGCCGCAGCATGCGGCGCAGTACTTCAAGAAGATGGAATGCTTCTGCTTCCGGCAGCAAACGCTCGCGCCGGGCGAGGTACGGCAGATGCCGGTCGTGTTCGTCGTCGATCCGGCCCTGCCGCCCGACGTCAACACCATCACGTTGTCGTACACGTTCTTCGAAGTCGCCGGAACGTCAGGGAAGCGGAGCTGAGCGGGGTGATGGAGATCGCAGCCGTGGGCGAGACGCCAAGGAAGGCCGGGCCGCTGCACGTCGCGAAAGCGGTGTTCTGGTCGTTCTTGGGCATCCGGAGGCGCGCCGAGCATGAGGCCGACCTGGGGCGGCTGACGCCGGCGCAGGTGATCATCGCCGGGCTGATCGGCGCGGTGCTCTTCATCGCGACGCTGGTGCTGATCGTGCGGCTCGTGATCAGTCAGGCTGCGGGCTAGAGAGGAAAAGGGAGAGGGACAATGGGTCTGGCAAAAACCGACCACTACTACGTGCCGCAGCCGTCGAGCTGGCCGCTCGTGGGGTCGATCGCGCTGTTCCTGATGGCGACCGGCGCTGCGACCTGGTTCAACGGCGCGCCCTGGGGCAAGTGGGTCGTGCTCGCGGGCTTCCTGGTGCTCGTCTACATGATGTTCGGCTGGTTCGGCAAGGTGATCCATGAATCGGAGGGCGGGCGCTACAACGCCCAGGTCGACGTGTCCTTCCGCTGGGGGATGGGCTGGTTCATCTTCTCCGAGGTGATGTTCTTCGCGGCGTTCTTCGGCGCGCTCTTCTACGTGCGCGTGCTCTCCGTGCCGTGGCTCGGCGATCTCGAGCACAAGCTGCTGTGGCCCGACTTTTCGGCGCAGTGGCCGAGCGCCGGCCCGAACGCGGCCGATCCGTTCACGCCGATGGGCGCGTGGGGGATCCCGGCGCTGAACACGCTGCTGCTGCTTTCGTCCGGCGTGACGGTGACCTGGGCGCACTGGGCGCTCAAGGCGAACAAGCGCGGCCAGCTGATCCTCGGCCTCGTCCTCACGATCCTGCTGGGCGTCACGTTCCTCGGCTTCCAGGCGTACGAGTACATCCACGCCTACAGCGACCTCAACCTGAGGCTCACGTCGGGGATCTACGGCTCGACGTTCTTCATGCTCACCGGCTTCCACGGCTTCCACGTGACGGTGGGCGCGATCATGCTGACGGTGATCCTCGCCCGCTGCATCGCCGGCCACTTCAAGCCCGACCACCACTTCGCATTCGAGGCGGTGTCCTGGTACTGGCATTTCGTGGACGTGGTGTGGCTCCTGCTGTTCGTGCTGGTGTACTGGCTCTGAGGTGTACCGCCGCCGGCGCGAAAGAACAACGAGGAGGAGGAGGGCACCCCGCGCGGGGTGCATTGGGGACGCCGCACCGGCGGATTGGTGCGGCGTATTTTTTTTGGACGGCGGCCCGCTCCGCATCCTCGCGCCGCCTGTTTAAGGGACCTCCCCTTCATCTCGGGTGCGAGCGCCGAGGTGCCGCTAGGTGAGTTTCCCGGTGATGAAACCCAGTTTGTAACCGATGATCAGCAGTAGAAACAACCCGATCGAGAGCGCGACACGGATCGCGAGCATCTTGACCGTGTTCGTCGACCGGCCCTTGTCGCGGATCAGGTAATAGAACGCCGAACCGAGCGAGAACAGGATCAGGCCGATCAGGATGAAGACCAGGATGCGCATGAGGGCGGCGCGGCGTGGACGCTCCCAGTCTAGCCGAGCAGCCGCATACTCGCCAGGCGCGGGATGGTCGTGAGCGCACGCTGGTGGTTCCGACCGGGACTCGTAATGACCGTCGCGACGCTGGCATTCTGCGCGCTGACGGTAGCGCTCGGGCTCTGGCAGACTCGACGCGCGGCTGAGAAGGAGTCGCTGCAGGCGGTGCTCGATTCGCGGGCCGCCGAGCCGCGCCTCACGCTGCCCCCGGTGCCGGCCGCGGCCGGCGCGATGGCGTTGCGTCGTGTCTCGGCGCACGGCGAGTATGTCGAGCGCTTCGGCATCCTCCTCGACAACAAGGTGCGTCACGGACGGGTGGGGTACGAGATCCTGACCCCGCTCCGCATCGCCGGCGGCAGCGTCCACGTGCTCGTGAACCGGGGCTGGGTTGCGGCCGGCCGGACGCGGCACGACGTGCCGAGGGTCTCCTCGCCGGGCGGGCCGCAGACTGTCGAAGGGATCGCGGTCGTGCCGGGCGCGCGAATCTACGAGCTCGGTATCGACACGCCTCGTAACGCCGTCTGGCAGCATCTCGTGCTCGACCGCTATCGCGCGTGGTCGGGGCTTGAGCTCGCGCCGTTCGTCATCCAGCAGACGAACGATGCTGGCGACGGCCTCGCTCGCGAATGGGATCGGCCCGACACCGGCGCCGACCGCCACCGCAGCTATGCGCTGCAGTGGTTCTCGCTCGCTGCCCTCGCAGTCGTGCTCTATGTCGTCCTCAATCTCAAGCGATCCCGGGCAGACGCCTGAAGCCGGCCGGCAGGGCCGCGGGCGGTTGGTGGTGGTCGCGATTTTCGTGGTGTGCGCATTCCCGCTCGCCGCGGCGCTGTTTGCCTACTTCCTCTTACCGCCCTCCGGGCGAACCAACTACGGTGAGCTGGTCGAGCCGACGCCCCTGCCGGCCGTGCGCCTCGAGCGGTTCGACGGACGTGAATTCGCACTCGCCGACCTCAAGGGGAAGTGGGTGATGCTCCAGGTGGATGCGGCGGAGTGCGGGCAACCGTGCCAGGCGAAGCTCTTCAACATGCGGCAGTCCCGGCTCGCGCAAGGGGACAACGCCGACCGCATCGAGCGCGTGTGGCTCGTCGCCGGCGGCGGCGCACCGCCGCCGGAGCTCGCGCGGCTTTACGAGGGCGCCATCCTCGCGCGCGCCGCGCCCGGGCTGGTCGCCGCACTGCCGGCCGCGGAGGCGCGCGAGCACATCTATCTCCTCGACCCGCGCGGGAACCTCATGCTGCGCTTCCCGAAGGACGCCGACGCGAAGCGGATGATCAAGGACCTGCAGCGGCTCCTGAAGTACTCGGGCATCGGCTGATCCGGCGTGTACCGCACGCTCGTGTCCGCCGCGGCGGTCACAGGCGTCCGGTTCGCGCTCGGTCCGCGCCGCGGCTCGCCGGTGCTCACGACGTCGGCGTTGCCACGGCTCGCGTGGTGATCGTCGTGATAAACTCCGGCTCCGCGCGCCGGCTGCCCAGCGCTCTCCCGATGACCGTCACCGCGCTCAGCGCCACCACGCACCGCCTGCGTCAGTTCCTCGAGCTGACGAAACCGCGCGTGGTGTTGCTGATCGTCTTCTGTGCCGTGATCGGCATGTTTCTCGCAGTGCCCGCGGGCCGCTGGATCGCGCTCGATCTGCTGCTCGCGGCGACGGCGGGCATCGCGCTCGTCGCCGGCGCCGCAGCTGCGGTCAACTGCCTGGTCGAGCAGAAGATCGATGCGGTGATGGCGCGCACTCGCGCGCGGCCGCTGCCCCGCGGGGAGGTGTCATCGCTGCAGACGCTCCTGTTCGCCGGCGCTGTCGGTGGCGCCGGGCTCTGGCTGCTCTACAGCTTCGTGAACCCGCTCACCATGTGGCTCACATTCGGCACGTTCGTGGGCTACGCGGTCGTTTATACGGTGGTGCTCAAGCCGCTTACGCCGCAGAACATCGTGATCGGCGGTGCTTCGGGCGCCATGCCGCCGGTGCTCGGGTGGGCGGCGGTCACCGGCGAGGCTGCGCCGGAGGCGCTGCTGCTCTTCCTGATCATCTTCGCGTGGACCCCGCCGCACTTCTGGTCGCTCGCGCTCTATCGGGCCGAGGAGTACGCGCGGGCGGGGCTGCCGATGCTGCCGGTGACTCACGGGCGCAAGTTCACCCAGCTCCACGTGCTGCTCTACACGTTGATCCTCGTCGCCGCTAGCGTCATGCCGTTCGTCTATGGGATGAGCGGCTGGCTCTATCTCGCCGCCGCGGCGGTGCTCGGCGGCATCTTCATCGCCTATGCGGTTCGCATCTATGTGGATTACAGCGACGCCCTCGCGCGGCGGACCTTCCGCTACTCGATCGTCTACCTCGCAGCGCTGTTCGCCGCGTTGCTGGTCGACCACTACTTCTAGGCTCGGGAGAACGCTTCAGGGGGCGCCACCGCTCCCTTCGCGATCGAGCTCAGTCCGCCGCCGCGTGAGCGGCGTTCTGGCGAGGTGGACGCTCGCCCTCCTGGCTGCGGCATTGCTAGCGGCGTGCGAGCCCGGCAAGCCGTCGTTCAGGAGCGTGGACATCACCGGCGCGGAGTTCGGGCGCTGGCTCAGCCTGACCGATCACACCGGGCAGCCCCGCACGCTGGCCGACTTCAAGGGCAAGGTCGTAGTGGTGTTTTTCGGCTTTACGCAATGCCCGGACGTGTGCCCGACGACGCTGCTCGAGATGAAGGCGGTGAAGGAAGCGCTGGGCAAGGACGGCGAGCGCATCCAGGTGCTCTTCGTCACCGTCGATCCGGAGCGCGACACGGCGGAGCTGCTCGGGAAGTACGTCCCGGCGTTCGACCCGAGCTTCATCGGGCTCTACGGCGACGCCGAGGCGACCGCGCGCACCGCCAAGGAGTTCAAGGTCTACTACAGGAAGGTGCCCGGCTCGAGTCCGGGCAATTACTCCGTCGACCACACTGCGGCGATGTACGTTTACGACCCCTCCGGAAGGCTGCGCCTCTTCGCGAAACACGCGGAAGGCGCGGATGCGCTCGCGCACGATATCAAGCTGCTACTCGACCGGGCGGGATGAGGTGAGCGGTGCTGCGCGAGGCAAGCGATCCTGCGAAAACGCCCGGCGCATGCCGGGCGTTGGTAGGGGTGTGGCCTTATTGGTCAGCGTGCGTCGGCTCCGATCAGCCCGCGCATCTTCTGCATTGCCTTTGCCTCGATCTGCCGGATGCGCTCGGCGGAGACCTTGAACTCGGCGGCGAGGTCGTGCAGGGTGGCCGGTTCCTTCTCGCGCAGCCAGCGCGCCTCTATGATGCGACGGCTGCGGGGGTCGAGCGCTGCGAGGGCGGTCGCGAGCCCGCCGGCGCGTAGCCGTTCGGTTTCCGCGGCTTCCACCAAACTTGAAGGCTCTGCCTGCGGGTCGGCGATATACGCGATCGGTGCGTAGGTGTCCTCGTCGTCGTCGACCGCGGGCTCGAGCGCCAGCTCCTGCCCCGAGAGCCGAATCTCCATCTCGGCGACCTCCTCGGGCTTGACGTTGAGCGTATTGGCGATGTCGCGGATCTGGTCTGGCGAAAGCGGGTCAAGACCCGGCTTCATGCTGCGCAGATTGAAGAAGAGCTTGCGCTGGGCCTTGGTGGTCGCGATCCGGACCAGGCGCCAGTTGCGCAGGATGAACTCGTGCATCTCGGCCTTGATCCAATGGATCGCGAACGACACCAGCCGGACGCCGCGCTCGGGGTCGAAGCGCTTGACCGCCTTCATCAGGCCGATGTTGCCCTCTTGAATGAGGTCGCCATGGGGCAGACCGTAGCCAAGGTAACCGCGGGCGATGGCCACGACTACGCGTAGGTGCGAGAGCACGAGCCGGCGCGCGGCGTCCAGGTCCTCCTCGTCGCGAAGCTTGCGGGCGAGCCGCACCTCCTCGTCCGCACTGAGGAGCGGGAAGCGGTTCACCGTCTGGACGTAGTGATCGAGGCTTCCGACGGCCGAGGGGACAGGCAGCGCGAAGACTTGAGTCATATCGACGAACCTCCTATTGGCTAGTTTAGCACTCCTCGTCTTAGAGTGCTAAATCCCTGACTGGTTCGCTCAACTTCTTGGCAAGTCGGCCACAACGCCGCTCCGAAATTCACTACCGGGGCAGCAGGGTTGATAAGTGTCTGCTCACTGACAAATAAGCTCCAGCCCAGCCTAAGGCACCCGCGAATCCGAGACACGCCAGGAGATCTTTGAGCGAAGGCAGCTTGAGCTGGAAGTCCGACCCGTAGGTGGCCCCGAGCCGGGCGACCTCGCCGTTCAGGAGCTTAACGCTCACCGCGACCAGGCCGAGCGCGAGGAGCCCGCCCACCAGGCCGATCACAGTGCCTTGCCAGACGAAGGGGCGGCGGACGTAGCTGGCCGTCGCCCCGACGAGACGGCTCACCTCGATCTCGGCCTGCTGGGTAAGGATCTGGAGGCGGACGGTATTGAACGTCACCGCGATCATCCCGACCGCGAGCAGCCCGGCCAGGATGGCCACGCCCGCGGCGCCGAGCCGCAGGAGCGCATCGAGCCGCTGCAGCCATAGTGCGTCCAGCTGGACCAGCATCACCTTGGGGAGCTTGCGCAGCTCGCCCGCGAGGCGCTCCGCGGCAGGAGCGTCGCCGGGATGGAGATCGACGATGACCGCATCGGGCAGCGGGTTCGAGCCGAGCATCGAGGCGATCTCGCGCGTGCCGTCGGCCCGCTTCAAGTCGGAGAGCGCCTGATCCTTCGCCACGAAGCGGCTCTGGCGCACGCCCGGCGCGTTCGCCACAACTGCCTCGACCCGGGCGGCGTCGGCGCGCACCGCGTCGTGGGCCATGAACACCGCCAGCTGCGGATGGCCCGATGCGTGCCCGGCTAGGCGCTCGGCGTTCGCGAGCATGACCCACGCGCCCAGCGGGAGCGCGAGGGCCACCCCGATCGCGAGGACGTTGAGCGCGGTCGCGCCGGGTGTCCGCAAGAGCCGCCGAAGCGTCTGGGCGAGGCTCTGGCCGTGATGGCGCAGCCAGGCTCTCATTGGGCAAGGACGCGCCCGTGGTCGAGGCGCACCTCGCGCGTCCCGAACCGCTCGACCAGCGCTGCATCGTGCGTCGCCACCAGCACCGTGACGCCGACCTGGTTAAACGCGCGGAAGATCGCCATGACCTCGCTGGCGGCCGTACTGTCGAGGTTCGCCGTGGGCTCGTCGGCGAGCAGGATGGACGGCCGGTTCACCACCGCGCGCGCGATACAGAGCCGCTGCTGTTCGCCGCCCGAGAGCATCACCGGCATCGCCTTCTCGCGCCCGGAGAGGCCGACCTTGTCGAGCGCGGCGCGGACCCGCCGCACCGCATCCCGCGACGGTTCGCCGCAGACGAGGAGCGGAAGCATGGCGTTGTCGAACACGTTCCGGTCATGGAGCAGCTTATGGTCCTGAAAGACCAGCCCGAGTCCGCGCCGCAGGAACGGCACGGCCGCGTCGCGCAGGGCGCCGACGTTCTGGCCTTTGACCAGCACCGCGCCCGTCGTCGCGCGCTCGATCGCGGGGATCAGCTTGAGCGCGGTGGTCTTGCCTGCGCCCGAGTGTCCGACGAGAAAGGCGAAATCGCCGGCCTCGATCCCGAAGCTCGCGTCGCGCAACGCCTCGTAGCCGTCCGGATAGCGTTTACCGACGCGGTTGAAGCTGACGAGCGGCACGCGCGTTCAGTCGAGCAGCGCGCGAGCGAACTCGGTTGCGGCGAACGGCCGCAGGTCGTCGATGCCTTCGCCGACGCCGATGAAGGCGACCGGCACCGGGCACTGCGAAGCGATCGCCGCCACGACGCCGCCCTTCGCGGTGCCGTCGAGCTTGGTCAGGACGAGGCCGGTGAGACCGAGTGCATCGTCGAACGCTTTCACCTGATTGACCGCGTTCTGTCCGGTATTCGCGTCCAGCACGACCCAAATGGCGTGCGGCGCGGTGGGCTCCGCCTTCGCGATCACGCGCTTGATCTTCTTCAGCTCCTCCATGAGGTGGAGCTGAGTCGGCAGCCTTCCGGCCGTGTCGGCGATCACGACGTCGATGGAGCGGGCGCGCCCCGCCTGGATCGCGTCGAAGATCACCGCCGCCGGGTCGCCGCCCTCCTGCGAAACGACCGCGACCCGGTTGCGTTCCCCCCAGACCGCAAGCTGCTCGCGCGCCGCCGCGCGGAATGTGTCGCCCGCGGCGAGAAGGACCGAGAGGTTCTGGCCCTGAAGCCATTTCGCGAGCTTGCCGATTGAAGTCGTCTTGCCGGCGCCATTCACGCCCGCGACCATGAGAACGAACGGCTTGTGCGCGGTGACTGCGAACGGCTGCTCGAGCGGCGCGAGGAGCGTCGCGAGCTCGGCGACGAGCGCCTCCTTCAGCGCCTGCGGCGTCTCGATCCGCTCCTTCCTCGCGCGTGCGCGGAGCCGCTGCAGAAGCGTCTGCGTGGCGTCGAGTCCCGCGTCGGCGGAGATGAGCGCGGTCTCGAGATCCTCGAAGAGCTGCTCATCGACCTTCGCGCCTCCGAAAAGGCCGGTGAGCTGCGACCCGGTCTTCTTCAGGCCGCGTCTCAGGCGCTCGAGCCAGGAGCCGGAGGGCGGATCGTCGGATTGTTTGCGGAAATCGAGCACTGCGGGGAACGGGCTAAGATAGCGCGCGATTCTAGCAAACGGCCTTCGATGTCCTGCCGCTTCCTTCTGGTTTCGCTCGTACTCGCCGCGGGTTGCGCGAGCGCCAACCCGTACGAGCGGACGGTCGCAAACGGCCTGCGCGTGGCGCTCGCGCGGACCGATCCCGACTACTTCCCCCTGCTTGTCGGCAACTACGTGCTGGGCGGCGGGGGCTTCGTCTCGCGCCTGACACGCGACATCCGTGACGAACGCGGCTACGCCTACAGCGTCTATAGCAACTTCCTGCCGATCGCCCGGCCCGGGCCGTTCCAGATCGGCCTGCAGACGCGCCGCGACCAGGCCGACGCCGCCATCGCGCGGGTGCGCGCGGTCGTGGGCGAGTTCCTCGCGCTGGGACCGACCGACGGAGAGCTCGCGGACGCGAAGGCGAGCCTCGTGGGCGGGTTCCCGCTGCGCATAGACTCGAATCGCAAGCTCCTCAACGAGTGGGCGACAGTCGGCTTCTATCGTCTCCCGGAGCGCTGGCTCGCGGACTTCCCGCGCGAGGTCGAGCGCGTCACCGTCGCGGACATCCGCGCAGCGTTCGCGCGGCACGTGCAGCCGGAGCGCTTTGTCACCGTGGTCGTCGGTGCGGACGAAGGGAAGTAACGCAGTCCGTATCATCGGCGGCGAGTGGCGCAGCCGCGTCATCCGTTTCCCCGGCACCGCGGGGTTGCGGCCAACGCCCGGCCGCGTCCGCGAACGGCTCTTCAATTGGCTCGGCCAGGACCTCACCGGCAAACGCTGTCTCGACCTCTTCGCTGGGTCCGGCGCGCTCGGCTTCGAGGCGTTGTCGCGCCGCGCCGCCGAAGTGGTGATGGTCGAGACGTCGCGGCCCGCGCTCCGGTGCCTGCGCGCCACCGCGGAGCAACTCGGTGCTGGGCCGCGGCTCCGGCTGGTGCTTGACGATGCGCTACACTTTCTCGCGTCGCCATCGCGCGGCTTCGACCTCGTGTTCGTCGATCCGCCATACGCAAGCGGGCTCGTTCCGGAGGTGCTCGAGCGCCTGCCGCCAGCGCTTGCTGCCGGCGCGGTCGTGTACGTCGAGAGCGCTTCGGCGTTCGCGCCCGGGCCGGGGTGGCGCGTGACGCGCGACGGCCGTGCAGGCGCCGTCCACCATCGGCTCATGGAGTGGAGAGACCACGATGAAGGCAGTCTATCCGGGTACGTTCGATCCGCTGACCCGCGGGCATGAGGACATCGTGCGACGCGCGGCCGCGATCTTCGGCACCGTGGTGGTGGGCGTCGCCGACAGCCGCGGGAAGCGCCCGCTCTTCACGCTCGCCGAGCGCATCGATGTCGCGCGTGAGGTGCTCAAGCCGTATCCCAACATCTCCGTCGAGGGCTTCGGCGGGCTGCTCCGCGACTTCGTCCAGCGCCAGCAGGCGAACGTGATCGTGCGGGGGCTACGCGCGGTGTCGGACTTCGAATACGAGTTCCAGATGGCAGGAATGAACCGGGTGCTCATTCCCGCTGTCGAAACCGTGTTCATGACACCCGACGAGAAGTACCAGTTCATCTCCGCGACGATCGTGCGCGAAATCGCGATGCTCGGCGGCGACACCTCGAAGTTCGTGCACCCGCTCATCCACGCGCGGCTGCAGGCCAAGGTCGCGCAGCTCGGAGGCCAGTAGCGCGGATGGCGCTCGTCATCACGGATCAATGCATCAACTGCGACGTCTGCGAGCCGGAGTGCCCGAACGGCGCCATCTCGCAAGGGCCGGAGATCTACGTCATCGACCCGGGCCGTTGCACGGAGTGCGTCGGGCATTTCGACGCCCCGCAATGCCAGAAGGTATGCCCGGTGGACTGCATCCCGCATGACCCCGATCACGTCGAGCGTCGCGAGGCGCTCTACGCGAAGTACCTGCGTCTGACCGCCGCGAAGAACTGACGGCGAGGCGCTTCGCGTCGATCGGCTAGGCCGCGGCGCGGGGAGTTTCGCGCTCGTCCTCGTAGGACGGCGCGTGCTCCATCTCGAGCACCCGCTCGATCTCGGCCGCGAGATGGTGAATGCTGTCGAGCTGGTGCATGAGCGTCGTCTCCACCTGCTCGAGCTCGCTCACCCGGTCCTCGAGCGCGTCGGTGGCGTGATGGATGCGCTTGATCGACTCGAGGCGTCGCCGGAGCTGGAGCTGGTGCTCGCGGATCTGCATCTCCATCGGCGACATCACGGCGCGGAGCCAGGTCTCGGCTTCCTTATTGGCGTACTGGTAGACACGCCGGACCTGGCTCGCCAGCGTCTCGAAGAACCGCCGCATCACGGTGAGCTTCTCGGTGGTGAGCATCGTGCCCAACGTGTCGAACTGAGTCGCGTAGCTGCGCGCGAGCCGGTCGAACTCCCGCTGGTAGCGGAAGAGGGAGAAGCGCTGCGGCCCGGCGAGCCTCAGGCCGTGCTCCTCGCTGAACTTGCGGTACATCGCTTCCATCATCGTCTGGATCTCGGCGATGACGCCGGCCGCGCGCTCGAGCTTGGCGCGGATCCCGTCGAAGTACCCCGCCATCGCGCCGCGCAGGCTGGGCGTGAACTGGCTGCGAGTCATCGCCTTCAATGTGCGGTGCGACTGCTCGTTCAGCGCGTCCATGCCGAGGTGCGTGAAGAGCGTGTTGGTGAGCTGCGAGAACACGTCACGCGTCGCCTGGAAGCGCGCGAATCCGCGCTCGAACTCTTCCTTCTCGACGCGGACCTTGCGCATCATCTCCTCGACCACGTCGAGGTTCTTGCCGCGCAGGGCGCGGAGTTCGACGAGCTGCTCAAGCACGCCGGCGAGGCGTGCCTCGAGGATCGAGCACGTGTTGGCAAGGAGATCGACGATCTCGTGGCGCGTGGCCTCGCGCACGATCGATTGCTTGCCCGGAATCAGCTGCGTCGACAGCGTCTGCTCGAGCTCGGGCAGGCGGCTCCGCGCGAGGAGCATCTCGTTGTCGGTGATCTTCGCCACCAGCCCCTTCTGCGCCGACACCGCGAGCACCTGGTCGATCGGTACCCGCAGCACGTCGCCAACCCAGGCCATCTGCGCGCCGACCTCAGCGTCGATGTCTTCCTCGGTGCGCACCCCGTCCCAGAGCGTATCGATCTTGTTGACGACGACGTAACGGCCCTTCTGCCGGCCGGGAACGGCAACGATGTAGTCGTTCCATACGTCGGCATCGGTCTTCGATACGCCGGTATCGACGGCGAGGATGAACAGGACCGCGTGCGCGTTGGGCAGCAGGTTCAGCGTGAGCTCGGGCTCGATGCCGATCGCGTTCAGGCCCGGCGTGTCGAGGATCACGAGACCCTGCTCGAGCAGCGGGTGCGGGAAGTTGATTACCGCGTGCCGCCAGCGGGGAATCTCCACCATGCCGTCGGCGCCGAAGCCGGCGGCCTTGCTCGAGTCGTGCTGCAGGAAGAGTCCGTAGTGTTTCGCCTCCTCGATCGGGACCCGCTTCGTCTCGCGCACCTGCTGGAACGCCTCCACCAGCCCCTGCGCGTCACCGACGTCGAGCGGGACCACATGCCACTCGTCGGGAAACCGCTTGAACTCGCTCGTCGTGGCATGGGTCGCCCGCGTCTCGATCGGGAGCAACTGGATGCACGGTAAGACGGCGGAGTCCCACTGCAGCTCGGTCGGGCACATGGTGGTGCGTCCGCTCGACGAGGGTAGCAGCCGCCGGCCGTAGTCGGCGAAGAAGATCGCGTTGATCAGCTCGCTCTTGCCGCGCGAGAACTCGGCGACGAATGCGATCGTGAGCTTGTCCTCGCCGAGACGCTCGAGGATGCCGCCGATCCTGAGCTCGGTCTGCGCATCGGTGAGCTCGTTCTCTTGCAGCCAGCGGCGATACGCGGTGATCCGGCTTGCCACGGTGGCACGCCACGCGCTATAGGCCTGGAATCGCGTCACCAGGCTCGCAGCGGCAATCTGGGGAGCGCTCGCCAAGTCCATGATGCGATTACTTTATCACCGTGAGAGAACGAAGGTTCAAGTTTGACAGCGCAAGCAAAAAAAGGTTGATCGCTGACCCTGGACCACCCGCCGGATCGGCTGGCCACAGTTCCGGCACGCCTCGCCAGCGCGGTCATACACCTGGTACTGCTGCTGGAAGTAGCCGGGCGAGCCGTCCGACTGCACGAAATCGCGCAGCGTGCTGCCGCCGGCTGCGAGGGCATCCTCGAGCGTCGCCCGGACCGCGCTCGCGAGCCGCTCGCAGCGCGCCGCCGAGACGCGGCGCGCGGGCGTCCGCGGGTGGATGCCGGCGCGGAACAGGCTCTCGCTCGCGTAGATGTTGCCGACACCCGCGACGATGCGGTGATCCATGATCGCGAGCTTGATCGCCACCCGCCGCCCGCGCATCGCCGCGTGCAGCACCCCGCCGGTGAACGCATCCGACAGCGGCTCGACGCCGAGATGCGCGAGCAGCGGATGCTGTGCCGGGTCGCCCGCCGTCCAGAGCACGGCGCCGAACCGCCGCGGGTCGCGCAGTCGCACTGACACATCGCCGACAGCGAGATCGAAGTGGTCGTAGGGACCAGGTGCTTCGTCCGGCAGCACGATCCGGAGACTCCCCGACATTCCCAGGTGCAGGATGAGCGTTCCGGTGCCGCAGTCGAAGAGGAGATACTTCGCACGCCGCCCGACCGCGCGGATCTCGCGTCCTAGGAGGCGCGCGGCGAGATTGCGCGGCACCGGCCAGCGCAAGGCGCGGTTGCGAACGATGACGGCGGTGATCCTGCGCCGCGCGAGATGCGGCTCGATGCCGCGGCGGGTGATTTCGACTTCCGGCAGTTCCGGCATCGGTGGGGGTGCGGGAGAAAGTCACGCTTATCGCTGGGCCGCGACCGCTTGCCCGACCTGCCGGATCCACGCGCCCAGTGGGGGATTTTGTGGTTGTCGCTCCTCGCAAATATACCTAAACTCACTCCCTTCGATTGCGTTCCGTGTAGTCCGATGATCCCCTTCAGTCTGGTGCGACCCCTCGTCCCAGCCACTTCGCGGTGGCTCCTCGTCGCCGCGGCCGCGTGGCTCGCCACGGCGTGCGCGTCACCGTCGCACCTGGAGGAAGCGCAGGCGGCGGCCTCCCAGGACTCGCATGCGATCGGCTCGGCGGGTCGCCGTAGAATCGCGCCCGACCCGACGCCCGATCTGCCGAATCAGGACCTCACGGGCGAGGTGCTGTACGAGTTCCTGCTCGCCGAGATCGCCGGTCAGCGCGGCAACCTCGCGCTCTCGGCGCAGGCCTACGCGGATCTCGCGAAGCGTACGCGCGACCCGCGCGTCGCCGAGCGCGCGACGGAAATGGCGCTCCACGCGCGCATGCCCGAAGCGGCGATCGACGCGGCGAAGGTATGGGCCGAATCGGCCCCGTCGAGCAGCCGGGCGCTTGCCACTGCCTCGAGCCTGCTGATTCGCGCGAACCGTATCGACGAGGCCGAGCCGTACCTGCAGAAGGTCCTCGCGGTGCAGAGCACAGGCCGCGGGGACGGGTTCCTGCAGCTGAACGGCCTGCTCGCCAACAATCCCGACAAGACCACGAGCCTGCGCGTGGTGCAGCGCCTCGCGGAGTCCTATCCGAATCTCGCGCAGGCGCACTTCGCCGTCGCGCAGGCTGCTGCCAACGCCGGCCAGGACGAGTTGGCGCTGAAGGAGATCCGAGCCGCCGGGCGCCTCTCGCCAGAATGGGAGCTCGCGGTGCTGTATGAGGCGTCGCTGCTGCAGAAGACTTCGAACGTCGCCGCGGCCGACCGGCTCGCGGACTATCTCAAGACGTACCCGCAGTCGCGGGAGGTGCGCCTCGCGTACGCGCGCGCGCTGGTCGCAGACAAGAAGTACCCCGAGGCGCGCGGGCAATTCGAGCAGCTGATCAAGGACCATCCGGGCAATACCGACGTCATGTTCGCCGTCGCGGTGCTGTCGATGCAGCTCGAGGACTGGCCGAACGCCGAGTCGAACCTGAAGCGGTTGCTCGACCTCGGTTACGCCGACCGCAACTCGGTGCGCTATTACCTCGGCCAGGTCACCGAGGAGCAGAAGCGCTTTCCCGAGGCGCTGCAGTGGTACGGGGAGGTGACGCGGAGCGAGCAGTTCATGCCGGCGCAGATCCGCACTGCGCAGGTCATGTCGAAGCAGGGCAACCTCGACGGCGCCCGCAAATACCTCCAGAGCGTTAGCGCTGCCAACAACGACCAGCGAGTGCAGCTCATCATCGCGGAGGCGCAGCTCCTGCGCGACGCGAACCAGCCGAAAGAGGCGTTCGAGGTCGTCGAGCGCGGCCTCGACAACCTGCCGAACAACCCGGATCTTCTCTACGATCACGCGATGCTCGCGGAGAAGCTCGACCGCATGGACGTCCTCGAGGCGAGCCTGCGCCAGGTGATCAAGCTGAAACCGGATCACGCGCACGCCTACAACGCGCTCGGCTACTCGCTTGCCGATCGCAACGTGCGGCTCGACGAGGCCAAGGGTTTGATCGAGCAGGCCCTCAAGCTCGCGCCCGACGACTCCTACATCGTCGACAGCCTGGGCTGGGTCCTCTATCGCCAGGGCAAGACGGAGGAGGCGCTCAAGGAGCTGCGGCGCGCGTACGCCGGCCGCCAGGACGCGGAGATCGCCGCGCACCTCGGCGAGGTGCTGTGGGTGCTCGGCCGGCGCGGCGAGGCGCAGAAGGTCTGGGACGAGGCGCTGGCCAAGACGCCGTCGAACGACGTCCTGATCAAGACGATCCACCGCTTGAAGCAGTAATCGCCGGGGTCGGCGCGGACAGGCGATGCGTGCGTTCCGCCCTGGCCTGCTGCTCGCCGGACTTGCCTCAATCCTCGCATCCTGCGCGGCGGTTACCCCGGAAGCCCCATCGCCCGGAAGCTTCTCGCTCATCGGCCGCGTGGCGGTGCGCTATGGCAACGAGGCGGCGAGCGGCCGCGTCTCGTGGCGGCATAGCGACACCGCCGACGATCTGATCATCTCGACGCCGCTCGGTCAGGGCGTGGCCGAGATCATTCGCCGTGACGGCGTCTACACCCTGGTCACCACGAGCGGCGAGCGCCACAGCGCGGGCGATCCGGAGCAGCTCACCCAGCAGGTGCTTGGGTACGCACTTCCGCTCGCCGGCCTGCCAGACTGGGTGCAGGGGCGGCCCGAGAAGGGCGTGGAAGCGGTGACGCGCTACGATGGCGACCGGCTTTCCGAGCTGCGTCAGCGCGGCTGGTTGATCGACTACTCGGGCGGCGACGAGCAGCCGCCCAAGCGCGTGCGCCTGGCCCGCGGCGATCTCGATATCCGGCTGGTGATCGACGAATGGCGGCTCCCGCCGCGGTGAGGGCGCTCGCCTGGCAACGCCGCTGGCCGGCGCCGGCGAAGCTGAATCTCTTTCTGCACGTGATCGGGCGTCGCGAGGACGGCTATCACCTGCTCCAGACCGCGTTTCATCTCATCGATCTCTGCGACACGCTCGAGTTCGTGCCTAGCGCGGACGGCGAAGTCCGGCTTGCGACGCCGCTTGCCGGCGTGCCGGAGAACAAGGACCTGACCGTGCGCGCTGCACGGCTGCTTCAGCGAGCAGCCGGCGTCGGCGCGGGCGCGACGATCCGCGTCGACAAGCGCATCCCAATCGGCGGGGGACTGGGCGGCGGCAGCTCCGATGCGGCGACCACGCTGATCGCGCTGAACGAGCTCTGGAGCGTGGGGCTGGCGCGTGCGGAACTGGCCCGCCTCGCGCTTGGCCTGGGGGCAGACGTACCGTTTTTTCTGCTGGGCCGGAATGCGTTTGCCGAGGGCATCGGGGAGGTGCTGACCCCCCTCGACCTGGGTCCCGCTTGGTACGTCGTGATCACCCCGCAAGTCGCTGTCTCCACGCGCGAAATCTTCGCGTCTAACGCGTTGACACGAAATACGAAACCGCTCAAAATTACGGCCTTTTTCGCAGGGCTGGGCGCGAACGATCTCGAGCCCGAGACGTGCCGGCGCTTCCCGGAGGTCGCTCGGGCGCTCGGATGGCTGAAAGCTTTCGGCGACGCGCGGATGAGCGGCTCGGGATCAAGTGTCTTCGCGGCGTTCGGATCGGAGAGCGAGGCGCGCGCGGTCGCCGCCAGTATTCCCGCTGAGTGGCGCGGCGCCGCGGTGCGCGGACTGGAGCGTCACCCGCTCGCCCCCGAGCAGTAACGAGTACGGGTGGGGAGTAGCCAAGCTGGTTAAGGCAGCGGATTTTGATTCCGCCATGCGAGGGTTCGAATCCTTCCTCCCCAGCCAATTTCCGATCGCGTAGCGATCGGACGGAAGCGAGTCGGCAGCCGCAAGCTGGCTTGCGGCTGTTCTTGTTTTTTGATGGACCGCGCGCGGCGCAAGCACCCTTGCCGCGCGCCGGAAGCGCGCTCGCAGGTTCCGGCGTAGCGACGCCGCGAGCGCAAGACGGGACGCTGAGAGCGCGGGCGATGGCCTACGAGAACCTGGTGGTGTTCACGGGGAACGCGAATCCGCTCCTCGCGCACAACGTCGTCAAGCGCCTTAACATCCCGATCGGCCACGCGGTCGTCGGCAAGTTCTCCGACGGCGAGGTGATGGTGGAGATCTTCGAAAACGTCCGGGGCAAGGACGTGTTCGTGTTGCAGTCAACGTGTACGCCGACCAACGACAACCTGATGGAGCTCCTGATCATGGTCGACGCGCTGCGGCGTGCGTCGGCAGGGCGGATCACCGCGGCGATGCCGTACTACGGCTACGCGCGTCAGGACCGCCGTCCGAGCTCGGCGCGCGTCGCGATCAGCGCGAAGCTCGTCGCGAACATGCTCGCCGCGGTCGGCGTCGACCGGGTGTTGACGATGGACCTGCACGCCGACCAGATCCAGGGGTTCTTCGACGTGCCGGTTGACAACATCTACGCCGCACCGGTGCTGCTTGGCGACGTTTGGAAGCACCACTACGAGAACGTGATCGTGGTCTCGCCCGACGTCGGGGGTGTCGTGCGGGCGCGAGCGCTCGCGAAGCGGCTCGAGTCCGACCTCGCGATCATCGACAAGCGCCGGCCGCGCCCGAACGTGTCGGAGGTGATGAACATCATCGGCGAGGTCGAGGGCCGCACCTGCGTGATCATGGACGACATCGTCGACACCGCGAACACGCTGTGCCGCGCCGCCGATGCGCTGAAGGAGCAGGGCGCGGCGCGCGTACTAGCGTACTGTACGCACGCCGTGCTCTCGGGCAGCGCGGTGCAGCGGATCGCGGATTCGTCGCTCGACGAGGTGGTTGTCACCGACACGATCCCGCTGCGGGCCGACGCGCAGGCGTGCAAGAAGATCCGGGTGCTCTCGGTGGCGGGCCTGCTCGCCGAGACGATCCTGCGGATCTCGAACGAGGACTCCGTATCCTCGCTGTTCATGGAATAGGGAAGTCTTCTCAAACTGGCGGCGCCTGGTCGCGGGCTCGCCGACAACACTGGAGTGCGTCATGCAAATCGAGATCAGCGCGAACAAGCGCGCCGCGCAGGGAACGGGTGCGAGCCGCCGCCTGCGCCGCGCCGGCCGGGTCCCCGGCATCCTGTATGGCGGCACCGAGCCGCCCCTCACGATCGAGCTCGACCACAACGAGCTCTACCTGCAGTCGCGGCGGGAGGCGTTCCACGCCTCGATCATCACGCTCAGCCTCGAGGGGCAGAAGCAGCAGGTGCTGCTGCGTGCGATCAACATGCATCCCTGGAAGCCGCAGGTGCAGCACGTCGACTTCCAGCGCGTGCGCGCGGACCAGAAGATCCACGTGAGGGTGCCGCTGCACTTCGTGCATGCCGAGCTGGCACCGGCGGTGAAAGAGGCGGGCGCGGTGATCAACCACGTCATGAACGAGATCGAGATCACCTGCCTGCCGAAGGATCTCCCGGAGTTCATCGAGGTCGACCTGTCGAAGATCACCGTCGGCCACTCGATCCACGTGAAGGACCTCACCTTCCCGCCGGGCGTGACGCCGGTCCTGCATCGCGGCGATAACCCGGTGGTCGCCTCCGCGTCCCTACCAAAGGCGGCGCCGACGGAAGAGGAAGAGGCCGCGGCCGTGGCCGAGGTCGTGCCGGCGTCGCAGGTGCCGGCGGCGAAGCAGCAGCCGGAGACCGCGGAGGCCGCCGCCCCGGCGAAGCCCGAGAAGGCCGAGAAGCCGGCCAAGGCGGAGAAGGGCGACAAGAAGTAAGGAGCTTGCGCAAGCGACGGGGCGCGGCGGTTCACCGCCGCGCTTCCTTTTCGACCGCCCGCGCGCGCTACACCCTTGCGCGGGGTGTTCACGCGCCCTGTCGCAAGCCACCCCTCATTTCCGGCGCGCTCGCCGTATGGCCATCAAACTCATCGCGGGGCTGGGCAATCCTGGCCGCAGGCACGAGCGCGACCGCCACAACGCGGGGTTCTGGTTCGCCGAGCGCCTCGCCGCGCGCGAGCGCGCGAGTTTTCGCGCCGAACCGAAGTACCACGCCCACACCGCTCGGCTCCCGGGTGACATCTGGCTGGTCATGCCGCAGACCTACATGAACCTCTCCGGCCGGGCGGTCGGCGCGCTCGCGCGCTTCTACAAGATCCAGCCCGATGAAGTGCTCGTCGCGCACGACGAGCTCGATTTCCCGCCGGGCACGGTGAAGCTCAAGCTCGGCGGCGGCGTCGCCGGCCACAACGGCTTGCAGGACGTCGCGGCGCAACTCGGCTCGCACGGGTTCTGGCGGCTGCGAATCGGCATCGGCCATCCCGGCGACAAGGACCTGGTGGCCGGTTACGTGCTGACCCCGCCTTCGCCTGACGACCGCGCGCTGATCGACGAGTCGATCGAGCGCAGTCTCGACGTTTCGCCCCTGATCCTGTCGGGCGACCTGCAGGCAGCGACGATGAAGCTGCACACGAGGAAGCCGCCGGCCGACGAGCCACCGGTCGGCGGAACGGCGCCGTGAGCCTCGGCTGTGGCATCGTCGGCCTGCCGAACGTCGGCAAGTCCACGCTCTTCAACGCGCTCACCAAGGCGGGGATCGCGGCGGAGAACTATCCCTTCTGCACGATCGATCCGAACGTCGGCATCGTCGAGGTGCACGACCCGCGGCTCGCGACCATCGCGGCGATCGCGAAACCGCAGAAGGTGACGCCGGCGACCGTCGAGTTCGTCGACATCGCCGGGCTGGTGGCGGGCGCCTCGAAGGGCGAGGGGCTCGGCAACCAGTTCCTCGCCAACATCCGCGAGACCGATGCGATCGCGCACGTCGTACGCTGCTTCGAGGACGACAACGTGGTGCACGTCGCGGGCAAGGTCGACTCGGTCGCGGACATCGAGACGATCAACACCGAGCTCGCGCTCGCCGACCTCGCGACCGTGGACAAGCAGCTGGCGCGCTATGCGAAAGTCGCCCGGTCGGGCGGGGACAAGGACGCGCAGCGCCTCGTCGCGGTACTCGAGAAGGTGCAGCCGGCGCTGAACGAGGCGAGGCCCGCACGCACGGTCGATCTCTCGAAGGAGGAGCTCGCAGTGCTTCGGCCGCTCTTCCTGCTGACGATGAAGCCGACGATGTACGTGGCGAACGTTGCGGACAAGGGCTTTACTAGCAACCCGCTGCTCGCACGGATCGAGGCGCACGCGCGGGCGGAGAGCGCGCCGGTGGTCGCGATCTGCGCCGCTCTCGAGGCGGAGATCGCCGACATGAGCGACGAGGACAAGCAGGTTTTCCTCGCCGACATGGGGCTCGCCGAGCCGGGGCTGAACCGCGTGATTCGCGCCGGCTACGCGCTGCTCGGCCTGCAGACCTTCTTCACCGCCGGCCCGAAGGAGGTGCGCGCGTGGACGGTGACCGTCGGCGCGACCGCGCCTCAGGCGGCCGGCGCGATCCACACCGACTTCGAGCGCGGCTTCATCCGTGCCGAGGTGATCGCGTACGACGACTACATCGCCGGCAAGGGCGAGCTCGGCGCGAAGGAGGCGGGGAAGATGCGGCTCGAGGGCAAGGAGTACGTCGTCCGCGACGGCGATGTCATCTACTTCCGGTTCAACGTCTAGTCGCCGGTTCTCAATTCCTTGGTGATCGCCCGGAGGGGCAAGGCGCGAATTTCTGAGTGGTGGGCGATGCGCTGGGCCAGGGGCCGCATCGCGCGGGAAGATGTCCTCGAAACAGTTAAACGAGAAACGCTTGTCTACCCAATTCGGCATCATGGACGTGTACCTCGCCCAAGTGGATGCACTCGACAACGTTCGCTCTTTCTTGATGAGTAGACATGTTGCCCGGAGCTCTGGCTTAGGTGCGGAGCGGCTGGCTGAGCATGAGCGGCGTCTTACGCGCCGCCAAGTGCTTGCGCCGCGGGACCCGCTGCGCGGCGGGGAGAAGTACGGTGTCCCTAGGCGCTGCGTCGGATGCCCGAACTACCCGACGTAGTCGTCTACATCGAAGCGCTCGAACGGCGCGTGGTCGGGCGGACGCTCGATCGCGTGCGGCTGCTCTCTCCCTTCATCCTCCGCACTGCGGTGCCGCCGATCGCGTCAGCCGAGTGCAAACGCGTCCTTGGCGTTCGTCGCATCGGCAAGCGGATCGTCCTCGCCCTCGAGGGCGAGCTCTTCCTGGTCATCCACCTGATGGTCGCCGGCCGGCTGCGCTGGCTCTCGCCGGGCGCGGCGCCGCCCGGACGGATCACGCTGGCGGTGCTCGACTTCGCCGACGGCTCGGCCGCGTTCACCGAGGCAGGAACGAAGCGCCGCGCATCGATGCACCTCGTGCAGGGCGAGGCCGCGCTGAAGGGGTTCGACGCGGGCGGCCTGGAAGTGCTCCAGGTCGACCTCGCCGCGTTTGCGCAGCGTCTCAAGTCGGAGAACCACACGCTCAAGCGCGCGCTCGCCGATCCGCGGCTTTTCAGCGGCGTCGGGAACGCGTATTCGGACGAGATCCTGCACCGGGCCCGGCTGTCGCCGGTCGCGATGACCTCGAGCCTCGACGACGACGCGGTCGCCCTACTGTTCGAAGCGACGCGCGCGACGCTCGTTGCGTGGACCGATCGACTGCGCGCCGAGGCGGGCGGCGATTTCCCGGAAAAGGTCACCGCGTTCCGCGCCGCGATGGCGGTGCACGGGCGCTTCGGCAAACCGTGCCCGGTTTGCGGCGCGCCTGTGCAGCGGATCCGTTACGCCGAGAACGAGACGAACTACTGCGCGCGGTGCCAGACTGGGGGCAGGGTGCTCGCCGACCGCGCGCTTTCCCGCCTCCTGCACAAGAGCTGGCCGCGGAACATCGATGAGCTCGAGTAGCCGGCCGACGGCATTCAGCCGTTGCGCGTCACCCCGAATCAGCATGCACGGGGCCGACGGCGCGGTGCGTCAAAAGGAGAGCGTCGCGGCACCCGACTTGATCCGCTCGTGGAGGACGCTCGAGCCGGCGATGACTGCGCCCTCGATGAGGTCCTCCTGCGTGTAGCCGCGCGCCTTCACGCAGGGGGTGCAGGCCCAGAGCGTGCCGCCACGCCGCAGGAAATCCTCGATGAGGGCCTTCAGCGGTTCGAGCGGGTTCACCTGGGTCGTGTCGACTGCGCGCCTGCGGACCAGATCGACCGCCGCGCTGGTGAGAAAGACCGACACCTTCAGTCCGGCGGTCATGCCGCCGTTCGCGATCGTGAATCCCACCGACGACAGCTCGTGGTCGGTGCCCTTCGTCATCAGGACGACGAGTTCCCTCGTTTGATCGGCCATAATCCCTCCGCAATGGGGTGGTGGATGATTGCTCGCAGCATAGCGACTCGCCAGGCGCGGGTCCTAGCCGACCGTCCGGAATTCCTATTCGCGACGCCGACCGGGGGGGGGCGGATGAACGCGCTGTCGGAGGTCTTGCAGGCCGTCAAGCTCGTTGGCGCAGTGTTCCTGCAAGCGGAATTCCGCGCACCGTGGGCGCGGTGGCGAAGAACCTGTCAGGCCACGGTACCGCCACCGCGGGTATGAACGAAGCCGCGGCGCGCGAAGTCGTGTTGGTCCGGGCGGTCGAGACCACCGACGACGCCCGCACGCTCTGGTCGGATGAGGACCGCGCGTGGGCGAGCCGAGCCGCGGCGGAGGTCGTCGGGGGCGACGCCTCGCCCGCGTCGTACATCGCGCGCCGCGCGTCGCTCGCGTTCGAGCGGCTGCACAGCCGGCAGCCGGCCTTCGCGCGGGCGCTTCGCGCCGTACGATGGCGGACCTGGCTCGGCCCGGCGCTCGCGATGGTCGCGTTCGCGCTCGGCGTCGTCGCCGATCAGCTCGGGCCCTCGAAGCGCGTGAACATCCTCGCGTTTCCGCTGCTTACGCTGCTCGCGTGGAACATCGCCGTGTACGCCATCATCGTGTTGCGCGGCCTCTGGGGGCTCGCCGCCGAGCGCGGCCGCTCGCTCGGGCCCCTCGCACGGGTCGTGGGCCGGATCGGCCGCGCCGTTCCAGTCGAACGCTCATCGAAGGAGCCGGTGGTTGCCGCCGTTCTTGCCCGGTTCTTCGGCGATTGGGCCCGGGCGAGCGCGCCGCTTGCCGCGGCACGCGTGGGGCGCTGCCTCCACTTCGCCGCGCTTGCATTCGCGCTCGGCGCGATCGTCGGGTTGTATGTGCGCGGCCTCGTCCTCGAGTACCGCGCCGGCTGGGAAAGCACGTTCCTCGACCCCGAAGTGGTGTACGCCGTGCTTTCGTTCGTCCTCGGCCCGGCTTCCGCGCTGACCGGTATCCCGATCTCCGACGTCCCGGGGCTCGAGGCGATCCGGTTCGAAGGCGGCGGCACGGGCGAGAACGCCGCGCCGTGGATCCACCTCTACGCCGCGACCGTCGCGCTCGTCGTGCTCGCGCCGCGCTTCATCCTCGGCATGGGGACGTGGCTCGTCGAGCGCAGACTCACGGCGCATTTCCCGCTTCGCCTCGATGATCCCTACTACCAGCGGCTTGCGCGCCAGGTCCGCAGCGAGGTGGCGCGCGTGCGCATCGTGCCGTACAGCTACCAGCTGCCACCCCAGGCGGTGCTCGGCCTGCAGTCGATCGCTGCGCGCGTCTTCGGGACGGGCGCCCAGCTCAGCGTGGCGCCGCTCGTCGCGTGGGGCGCAGAGGAGACGCTGCCGGAGGCGCTCGTCCCGCCGGAGCCGCTCGCGCTCGTCGCCATCGTGTACGCGCTCGCGGCCACGCCCGAGCCCGAGAACCATGGCGCGTTCGTCGCTGCCGTCGCCGCGCAGGTGAAACGCGGCACGCCGCTCGCCGTGATCCTCGACGAATCCGGTTTCCGCAAGCGCTTCGCCCAGCAGCCGGTGCGGCTCGAGGAGCGCCGGACCGCGTGGCGCGATCTGCTGGCGGCCCGTCGGCTCGAGCCGGTGTTCGTCGACCTCGAAGCACCCGATCTCGCCGCGGCGGAGGCCGCGATCGAGCGTGGGCTCCGCGCGGACGCGGATTGATGAGCGGCGACGAGCGCACGATCGACCTCAGCCTCATCTCGCACACGAACGTGGGCAAGACGACGCTCGCGCGAACGCTGCTGGCGCAGAACATCGGCGAGGTGGCCGATGCGCCGCACGTCACCGCCGACGCCGAGGCGCACATGATGATCGGTACAGCCGAGGGCGACGCGCTCCGTCTCTGGGACACGCCGGGCTTCGGCGACAGCGCGCGGCTCGCGCGACGCCTGAAGCTCTCCGGCAACCCCATCGGCTGGTTTCTCAGCCAGGTGTGGGATCGGTGGCGCGACCGGCCGCTCTGGTCAAGTCAGCAGGCGGTGCGGAACGTGCGCGAGCACGCGGACGTCGTGCTCTATCTCGTCAGCACCGTGGAGGATCCCGGCGATGCCGGATATGTCGCGCCCGAGATGCAGATCCTCGAGTGGATCGGCAAGCCCGCGCTCGTGCTCCTCAACCAGGCTGGCGCCCCGCGCCCGAGAGCCGTCGAGCAGGCCGAGACCGACCGCTGGCGGGCACATGTCGCGCGGCACGCCGTGGTGCGCGACGTTCTCGCGCTCGATGCGTTCGCCCGCTGCTGGGTCCAGGAGATGGTGCTGCTCCGCGCGGTCGAGGCGGTGCTGCCCGAGGCGAAGCGGCCGGCGTTCGAGCGGCTTGCCGCCGCCTGGCAGGCGCGCCGGATGGACGAGTTCGACGCTTCGATGGACGGGCTCGGCGGCCAGCTCGCCCGCGCAGCGTGCGATCGCGAGGCGATCGTCGAGCAGGGCGTGCGGGCGCAGCTGCGGGAGCTCGGCGCGGCGCTCGGCATCGGCCGCGACGGCGAGGCGAGTGCGAAGGAGCGCGCGATGGCGCGGCTCGCCGAGCGGCTCGACGGCGACGTTCGCGCGACGACCGACCGCCTGATCGGGATCCACCGGCTCGAAGGCCGCGCGGCGGCCGAGGTGCTGGCGCGACTGGCCGGGGACTTCGCGATCGCCGCACGCGCGAGCGAGGGCAAGGCGGCGATGCTCGGCGGGCTCGTCTCGGGCGCGCTCTCGGGACTCGCGGCCGATCTCGCCGCGGGCGGGCTCACCTTCGGCGCCGGGCTCCTGACCGGCGGCCTGGTCGGCGCGCTCGGCGCGGCCGGCCTGGCGCGCGGCTACAACCTCGTGCGCGGCACGTCCGAAACCGCGGTGCGCTGGAGCGACGAGTTTCTCGACGGATTCTTCGCGTCCGCGCTGCTTCGCTACCTCGCCGTTGCCCACTACGGACGCGGCCGCGGCCAATGGACGGAAAGCGAGCATCCGCCGTTTTGGCACGCGGAAGTGGCGGCGGTCGTGACCGCGCGCCGGGCCGCACTGGCCGCGATCTGGGCCGAGCGCGCAGACGAGTGCGACACCGCGAAGCTCGCGGCGTTGCTGCGCGATGAGATCGCTGGTGCGGCGCTCGACCTCCTCGAGCGGCTGTACCCCGGCGCGCTCGATTCAGCCCGGAAGTAGGACCTCGAAGCAGCTCCCACCGCCCTCGCGCGGGGTGCATTTCGCGTCGCCGCCGTGCTTGCGCGCGATCTGACGCACCAGCGCGAGCCCGAGGCCCACGCCCCCCTCGCGCTCGCGCGCGCCGGCGAGCCGGTAGAACGGTTCGAAGATCCGCTCGCGCTCGGTTTCCGGCACGCCGGGGCCCCGGTCGCATACGCGTAGTGCTGCCCCGACGCCGGCGCCTTTGCGGACCGAGACGTCGATCGGCGTGCCAGCCCCATGACGCCGCGCGTTCTCGAGCAGGTTGCGGATCATCCGGCGGAGCAAGCGCGGATCGCCCCTCACCGAGACCGGCTCGCCTTCGAGGGCGGCGTCGACGCGCGCGCACTCCTCCGCGGCGAGCGCCAGGAGATCGACGTCCTCCCGTACGTCCAGCGCCTCGACCGAGTCGAGCCGGCTGGCGAGCAGGATCTCGTCGACCAGCGCATCGAGCTCGGCGATATCGCGCTCGAGCCCGGCGCGGAGCTCGGGCTTCGCCTCGCCTCCGAGCATCTCGACCGCCATCCGGATCCGCGTCAGCGGCGAGCGGAGCTCGTGTGAGGCATTGGCGAGGAGGCTCTTGTGCGCGCTGACCAACCCCTCGATCCGCTCGGCCGAACGGTTGAAGCTCGCGGCGAGGGTGGCCACCTCGTCGCGGCCCTCGACCCGTACGCGCGTCGCCAGGTCGCCCGCCCCGAACGCCTCGACGCTGGTTTTCAGACGCTCGAGCCGGCGCGTCGCGCGCCGCACCACCGGGTACGCGCCGACCGCGACGGCGAGGGCGAGCAACCCGAGCGTCAGGGCCAGGCCGAAGGGCGCGAACGGGCGAGATTCGCGCCGCGGTGGCCGGGCCGCGAGCCACCTGCCGTCGGGCAGCTCGAGCGTCCAAACCCTTCCGCGATGCCAAGGGTAGCCGTGGCGATGGCGGCCGCCGCGCGGCCCGGGGAGCTCCGGCCCGACGTGCGCGATTTCGGTGCCGTCGGGAGCGAAGAGCGCGACATTGACCTGGCCGCCGGCCGAGAGCTTCTCGAGGGCTGCTTGCTGCGCTTCGCGCGGCGCATCCGCGGGCGGCAGCGCGCCTTGCGCAATCTCGGAGGCAAGCGCGTAGGCCTGCGGCGGCGGTGCGACCTGGACGAGGACGCGCCAGAGCCAGCCGGCCGCAATCGCGAAGACGATCAGGCTGGCGACGACGGTGAGGTACAGCTGGAGATAGAGCTTTCTCAACTCTCGCTGTCCTGGCTGCGCGCGAACACGTACCCGGCGCCCCGGACCGTGATGATCCGCCGCGGCTTCCTGGGGTCGTCCTCGATCGCCGAGCGGATGCGGGAGACGTGCACGTCGATCGAGCGGTCGAAGGCGTCGAGGGACTCGCCGCGAACGAGATCCATGAGCGTCTCGCGCGAGAGGACGCGCCCCGAGTGCTCGGCGAGCGCGACGAGGAGATCGAACTGGTAGCTCGTGAGCGGCCGGTCCTCGCCGTCGACGCGGACGGCGCGCGCGCCTCGGTCGACCTCCAGCCGCCCGAAACGGAGCACGGCCGCCGGTCCCGACGAGGCCCTGCGCCGCCGCAGAATCGCCCGCAGCCGGGCGAGCAGCTCGCGGGGATTGAACGGCTTGGGCAGATAGTCGTCCGCACCCAGCTCGAGGCCGACGACGCGATCGGTCGCCTCGCCGCGCGCGGTCAGCATGAGGATCGGGACATCCGAGTCCGCACGCACCCGCCGCAGGATCTCGAACCCGTCGAGGTCGGGCAGCATCACGTCGAGAACGAGCGCGTCGAACGGCGCCGCCCTCAGCGCTGCGAGACCGTCGGCCGCGGTCTCGTGGACGGTCGCGCGGAAACCCGACTGGCCGAGGTAGTCCCTCACCATTGCGCCGAGGCGCGCGTCGTCGTCGATGATGAGGATGCGATCGGCCACCGAGTCAGGTGGCCCGCGGCGGCTGGTTGATCCAGGCGGCGACGATCCCCATGATGATCACCGCGATCGTGTCGAAGACGATCTGCTTCGCGACCAGATCGCCGGGCAGCGGCTGGACGGCGTAATAGATCAGGTAGATCGGGATCGTCATCAGCACCACGACCGCGACGCCGAAGCGCACACCCTGCCCGAACCACGGCTTGCCGGCCTCGCGCCCCTGGCGGTAGATCCACGTGAAGCCGACGGCGATGAGCAGGTGGGCAAGCAGCATGAAGTGGAAGTAGTTCTCCGCTTCGGCCGGCGCACGGAACAGGTTCTGCAGCTTCGCGTACTCTTGCTCGAGCAGCACGGCGTGGACGACGAAGCCGAGCCCGAGCGACAGGACGAACATGACCACGACCGAGATCCAGAAGCGCTTGTCCATGGCTCCTACCTCCGTGAGCGGAGCCGCGATTATGCGCGCGCCGCGGTGGCCGGCCGCGGGCCGCGCGGCGCCCTTTAGCCCCGGCGCGGGCCGTGCCGGCGCTGCATCCGCTCGGCGAGCTTCGTGCGCTGCTCGGGCGTCAGCACCTCGGCCGCATCGCCGAGCGACTGCGTGACGCGGCGCGAGAAGCTCTCGGCGAGATCGAGTTCCTGCGCGCGGACGGCCTCGAGCGCGGCGCGGTCGATCTGCGGCTTCGACAGGATCTCCATCACCTGCCTGCGGGCCTCGAAGTGCTTCTGGCGCAGCGGGCGAAGCTCGGTCATCGTCGCGGTCATGATCTCGGCGATTTTCTTCTGCTGCGCTTCGGTGGCGTCGACGTCCGCGAGCCACCACTTCACCATCGCTTCCGCCCGCCGCTGCATGGCCTGCGGGTCCATCTCGCCCTGCCAGCCGTGACCGCCCCAGCGCCCGTGCCACCCGCCCGGGCCGCCGTGGGCGAAGGCCTTCGCGCCGATTCCGGCGGCCAGGCCGCCGATCAGGGTCGCCATGACGACGCGCCGCCAGGGGCGGCGCGGCCGGCCGGACGAGGGTGCACTCCCGGGTGTCGTTTGATCGCTCACTGTGGAATCCTTTCTGTGCTGCCCGCCGGAGCGGCGGGCTCGAAGCTGCAGTCTGCGATTACGGGGTTGCAGCGGTTTCTCCCGGACGTAAAGTTCTGTGAAGCTGGCGGGCCGTTTGCTATGGTCTCCGGTAGCGCGCCCCCGCATCCGGTGTCGCGGGGAAACGTTCCACGCATCGGTAAACTCTACTACGCGCACCACGCATGAACCTCGAGGCCCATAGCGGCAGATCGGCATCCCCGGGCGTGCTTCCGCATGGAGCGGTGATCCGGAGCGACCTTCCGGCGCGGCTCGACGCGCTGCCCTGGTCGCGCTGGCACTGGCGCGTCGTGATCGCACTTGGCGTGAGCTGGATGCTCGACGGCCTGGAGGTCACGCTGGTCGGGTCGCTCGGCGCAGTCCTGCAGCGCGAGGACACGCTCGGACTGTCCGCGACCGAGATCGGCCTCACCGGCTCGAGCTATATCGCCGGCGCGGTCCTCGGGGCGTTGTACTTCGGCCGCCTTGCCGACCGGCTCGGGCGGAAGCGCATTTTCCTCATCACGATGGCGGTCTACCTGGTCGCCACGATGATGAGCGCGCTCTCGGTCGACTTCTGGACCTTCGCCGCGTTCCGCTTCCTGACCGGCTTCGGCATCGGCGGCGAGTACGGCGCCATCAACTCGGCGATCGACGAGCTGATCCCGGCCCGAGTGCGAGGCCGGGTCGACCTGGCGATCAACGGCACCTTCTGGATCGGCGCGGCGCTCGGCGCGGGTCTGAGCCTCGTGCTGCTCGACCCCCGCATCCTCGGGCCGGAGCTCGGCTGGCGCGTCGCGTTCGCCCTCGGCGGGGCGATCGGGATCGCGATCGTGCTGGTGCGACGGCACGTGCCGGAGAGCCCGCGCTGGTTGCTGACCCACGGACACGCGGCGCGCGCCGAGGCCGAGGTCGCCACGATCGAAAGGGAAGTGCTCGGGCGCGAGCCCGCGCCGGCGACCGCGCACCGCACCCTCGCGCTGCGAATTCAACCGCTGCCGTCGTGGACTGCGATCGCGCGCGTGCTCCTCCAGCGCTCGCCCCGCCGCGCGGTGCTCGGCTTCGTGCTCATGGTGTCGCAGGCCTTCTTCTACAACGCGATCTTCTTCACCTACGCGCTGGTGCTCACGCGCTTCTACGGCGTGGCCGACGAGCGCGTCGGTCTCTACATCTTCCCGTTCGCGCTCGGCAACTTCTTCGGCCCGCTCGTGCTGGGGCCGCTGTTCGATACCGTTGGCCGGCGCGTGATGATCGCCTCGACGTACGCGCTCTCGGCCGCCGGGCTCGCTGCCACCGGTTACGCGTTCACGCAAGGCTGGCTCGACGCCGCGACCCACACCGCCTGCTGGGCGGTGATCTTCTTCGTCGCCTCGGCCGCGGCAAGCTCGGCGTACCTTACCGTGAGCGAGCTGTTCCCCCTCGAGATGCGGGCGGTTGCCGTATCCCTTTTCTATGCCATCGGCACCGGCGCCGGCGGCTTCATCGCGCCGGCGTTGTTCGGCGTGCTGATCGCGAGCGGCAGCCGCGAGGCCGTCTTCGCGGGATATCTGCTGGGCGCCGCGCTGATGGCGATCGCCGCGGGAGTCGCCGCGGTGTACGCGGTCCCCGCCGAGCGAAAGCCGCTGGAAGAGGTCGCAGCGCCGCTCGGTGCCGTCGACGAGTGACGCTCAGGCGGCGAGGCGCTCGCCGCAATTCGTGCAGAAGGCATCGCGCCGCGCCGCCTTCGTGCCGCATTCGAAGCAGAACCGCACGGCGGTCTGGGCCGGCGGCGGCGGTTCCGGCGGGCTGCGGATGCCGTCCGGGCCGACCCGATCGAGCGCCTCCGCGACGGCGGCGGCGTCCGGCAGCCGGCGCGATGCGATGTCCACGCATGCGCCGATGACGTCGACGAACTCGTCGGGAGTCTCCCGCCGCTGGAGCTCGGCGCGCCAGGCCGGGCCGACGGGCTGGGTCACATCGGCGGTGAGCAGCTGGTAGGCGATGACGCCCAGCGCGTACACGTCGGCCTTCGGGCTCGGCGTCGCGTCGCGCGGCTGCAACGGATCGGTGTAGAGCGGCGTATGGGCCCCCCGGAGCAGCGTTGCACCTGTGACCGAGTCGGCGCGCCCGGTCCGGCCCTCCGCGGCGGCCATGATCGCGCCGATGCCGAAGTCCGACACTTTGATGCGCCCGTCGCGCGTGATCAGCAGGTTCGCCGGCTTGAGATCGCGGTGCACGACGCCGTGACCGTGCGCGATCGCGAGTGCGCGCGCGGTCATCTTCAGCACCTTGATCACGCTGCGGACCGGCGGACGCTTGCCATCGAAGTCGGCGAGCCAGGCGGTGAGGTCCCCGCCGTCGACGTACTCGTAGACGAGGAACGGCGGCGCGGCGCTGTAGGCGGTGCCGCGGAGCTGCACGAATCCCGCGTGCGGTACCGGGCGATTCATCGCGTCCCAGGCCGCGATCTCGACCCGCAGGCTGACGAGCAGGGCCGGATCCAGACAGAACTTGAGCGCCACCGGCGGCTCGTCCTCGCGCAGCGTGTGCCGCGCCTTCCACACCTCGGCGAAGCCGCCCTGGCCGAGGAGAGCTTCGACGCGGTAGTCGTGGCCGGGGACGTGATCGCCCGGCTGAAAGCGCGGCGCGCGCAGCGGGACGAACCGGAGCAGGTCGGACTCACTCCGCGGCAGCTGCGAGAGGAGCGTGGCCGGCCGCCCGCCGTCGTTCGGGCGGGTGATGGCGCGCCGCGCGGTCATCGGGATCGCGGTCAGATAGGTGACGACCTGCGCCCGCGCCGCCGGGTCGCAGTCGATTCCGGCGAGTCCCGCCTCGACGGCGGGGCGGACCCTGTGGACCGGGGCCTGCGCCAGCGCCGTGATCGCGTCCTGCTGCTGCGCGGCGGTCTTGCCCGACAGCCAGCGCCACGCGGCGCGGCAGAACGCGGCGCCCACGCGCTCCGCCAGCACGCCCATCACCGAGCTGCCGGGCAGGACCGCGGCTGCGACGTCGCGGGCCGCGGCCCCGAGAACCTCGGCGACGAACTCCTCGCCGAACGTGAAGTCGTCCGCCATCGTCAGAAGTTGCAGTTGCTCAACATCCCGAGCACGATGAGGCCGCTGAAGATGTAGCCGACCCACTTGAAGAAGTTCGTGGCCTTGCCGGACCGGGGCGTCGTCGGGCTGGACGGCTGCGGCGGCGCAATCGGATGGCCGCATTTCCCGCAGAAGCGGGCGTGGCCCGGGTTGTCGTTGCGGCACTTGGGACAGACCATGACGGCTCCTTGGTGGACAGGTTTCGACGATTCCACGCTAGCGCCGCGCTGCGCACTCTTCAATTGCACGGAGGAGCTAGGCCGCCGGCGCGGGCAAAGTGCTCCGGGCGAGTCATCGGGTCGGTACGATTGCACGGTCGGCGCGGGTCAGGGTGCGCGAACCGGGCTCGGTCTTAGGCCGGGCGAGATAGGCGGGCGCTTGTGCAGCGTGAGAGCGGGCGTTGACGGGGTGCGCGATCCGGCTGCGTACGCGTGACTCCGTTCACGCGGCTTCAGGTGAATAATCCCGCCTTGCCCCGAGCACAGCCGTGAGCGCGCTCACCGCGATCTGGAGAGCCAGGGTGCCCATCCTCCTGGGCGCCGCCGTGATGTTGCTCGTGATCGCGACGCTGCGGGCGAACGACCAGCGCGAGTGCCGCCAGATCTGCGTCAAGCATCGTTTCGCCGACGGCATCTATGCGCGCGAGCGGTTCGCGGGAGGCCGATGTGAATGCGTGACCGCGGAGGGCAAACTGGTGCCCGCGCCATTGCCCGAGCGCCGCTGACGCCGTGAAGCTCGTCATCGCCAAACCGAGCCCCTTCGCCCGCAAGGTCCGCGTGGCGCTGCGCGAGAAGGGGATTTCCTGCGAAGAGGTGGTCGACAATCCGTGGGCCGCCGGCACTGCCGTGCCGGGGACGAACCCCCTGGGGAAAGTCCCCGCCCTGATTCTCGACGACGCGCGCGTGATGTACGACTCGAAAGTGATCGTCGAGTACCTCGAGACGCTCGGCCGGCCGCCGCCGCTCATCCCGAGCGATCCCGCGCTACGCGTCACCCACCGGCAGATCGAGGCGCTTGCCGACGGCATGTGCGATGCCGTGGTGCTCGTCGTGCTCGAGCGCAGCCGCCCGGGCGATCTCCAGAGCAGCGACTGGATCGGCCGCCAGACGCGCAAGATCGAGGCGGCCGCGGCGGAGCTCGAGCGGCTGCTCGGCTCGGGCAAGTGGTTCACCGCATTCGGGTTCGGGCTCGCCGATATCGCAGCGGGCTGCGCGCTCGGTTATCTCGACCTCCGCTTTCCCGAGCTGGACTGGCGGACCCGACATGCAGCGCTCGCCCCGTACTTCGCGCGGCTCGACGCACGGCCTTCCTTCGCCGCGACGCGGCCCGCGGCGCAGCCGGTCGCGACCGGGCGTTAGCTAAGCTAGCTCTGCGTCATCGATCTCACGACGCCGACGCGTATCGACGCAGTCCCGGTCCGGCAGCAGCCCTCGGACATGTCGATCAATCGCGCCGGCAACCTAGCGCTCGTCGCAACCGCGCTGACAATTCCATCAGCGTGCTCGCGATCCAGGCCAAGTAGGTCAGGCTGTCACAGCTTCGTCATCGGCGAGCGCCTCGCTTACGTCGAGCGTCGATGCTGCTCGCGATCGAGCCTTCCGGTCTTGCGTACGCAAATTATTAGTTGCGGCAGGTTGTCGTTTCGTGGGCCGTCACGACGCCGCCAGGGCGGTCCGTACGAACTTCCGCAACTGCGCGAGCAGCGCCGAGTGGTCATCGACGCGGAAGTTGATGATCACGGGCGACACCGCGCCGTCGTCCGACAGTGGCCGGTACGCCACGTCATCGCGGTGCAACCGGCGCACCGACTCCGGTACCAATGCCAGCCCAATGCCTGCGGCCACGAGCCCGATCGCCGTCTGCAATTCATTGGCTTCCATCTCCACCGTGGGCGTGAGCCCGTAGTTACGGAACACCTGGATAACATGGTCGGCGTAGCTGGGCCGCGGGCGCGCCGGGTACAGGATCAGTGGTTCGCCTGCCAGCTCGGCGAGCCCCAGCCGCGTGCGCCGCAGCAATGGATGGCCGGCGGGCAGCGCCGCCACGATCGGCTCCTTCAGCAACACCTCGGTTTCGATTTCGGGATCGTCTAGCACCAGCCGGCCGAAGCCGACGTCGATCCGCCCCGACTTGAGCGCCACGGCCTGTTGCACCGTGATCAGCTCCGACAGCCTCACGTCCACCTTCGGATAGGCGTCGCGGAAACGCCGGATCACCTCGGGCAGCACCCCATAGAGCGTCGAGGGCACGAAGCCGATGCCGAACGAGGAGCGCTGCCCGCGCGCGATTCGCCGCGTGGCGTCGCCCGCCTCCTGCAAGCGGGTTAGGATCTGGACCGTCTGCTCCAAGAAGAAACGGCCCGCTGGCGTGAGCTGCAGCGGGCGTGACTTGCGATCGATCAGCTCAGCTCCAACCTCCATCTCCAGCTGGCGGATCTGCCGGCTCAATGGCGGCTGCGCCATGTGCAGCCGGCCGGCCGCGCGGCTGAAGCTAAGCTCCGTCGCCACAGCCTCGAAATAGTGCAGGTGCCTCAGTTCGATGCGCAACATCGGTCGAGCGAGTATACCTCAGGGGTATGGTCGTGGATGCGAACAGTATTGGACGCACCAGCGACCGTGCGACAACATGCTGGTCACCACGTCCCAGGCCACCGGCATGCAACCTGTCCCTATCGAATCCATCGAAGCGACGCTGGTGGATCTACCCACGATCCGCGCCCATCAGCTGGCAATGACGACTATGCACCGGCAGACGCTGGTGATCGTGCGCGTGCGTTGCGGCGACGGCATCGTAGGCCTCGGCGAAGCTACCAGCATTGGCGGCCTGAGCTACGGCGATCAGAGCCCCGAAGGCACCAAGCTTGCGATCGACACGTACCTTGCGCCACTGCTCGTCGGCCAGGATGCGAGCAACATCAACGCCGCGATGGCGCTGGCCGCGCGCTCCGTGCAGGGTCAGTCCTACGCCAAGTCGGCGATCGAGACGGCGCTCTTCGATGCGCAGGGCCAGCGCGTGGGCCAGCCGGTGCACGCACTGCTGGGCGGCGCAGTGCGGCCCACGCTGTCGGTGCTCTGGACGCTCGCCAGCGGCGACAGCGGGCGCGACATCGAGGAGGCAAAGGCCATGATCGAGGCCCGACGCCATCGCGTGTTCAAGCTCAAGATTGGCCGCGGCGACCCGGCAGCCAGCGTGGCGCACGTGGCGCGCATCAAGAAAGCGTTGGGCGATGACGTGCTCGTTACCGTGGACGTCAACCAAGCCTGGGACGAGGCCCAGGCCGTGCGCGCGATCGCCGCGCTCGAGGACGCTGGCGTCGGCCTGATCGAGCAGCCGATCCCGCGCCGGTACCGCCGCGGCCTGGCACGGCTTGCCGCGCGCTTCGACGTCCCGATCATGGCGGACGAATCCGTAAACGGTCCCGAGGACGCCTTGGAGTTGGCGGCCGAAGCGGTGGCAGACGTTTTCGCGCTGAAGATCGCCAAGGCCGGTGGGCTGCTCGGCACGCTGCGCACCGCCGCGGTGGGGGAAGCTGCGGGCATCGGCCTCTACGGCGGGACGATGCTCGAAGGCAGCGTCGGCAGCATCGCGTCGGCCCACGTCTTCGCCGCCTGTCCGCAACTCAGCTGGGGCACCGAGTTGTTCGGCCCGCTGCTGCTTAAGGACGACGTGGTCGTCGAGCGGCCGGTCTACCGCGACTTCGAACTGCACCTGCCTCAGACGCCGGGCCTCGGGGTGCAGCTCGATGCCGACAAGTTCGCTTACTACAGCCGCGACCGCCAGCGCGTGGCCGTCGCGGCGCCCACTGCACGGGCGACCTGACGATGCTGTTCCATGTGCAGATGATTGTGCGGCTGCCGCCCGACATGCCGCCCGGGCAGGCCGATGAACTCAAGGCTCGCGAGAAGGCGATGGCGCAGGAGCTACAGCGCGCCGGCCGGTGGCGCCATCTGTGGCGTATCGCCGGACGCTATGCCAACGTCAGCGTGTTTGACGTCGCGAGCCCCGCGGAACTGCACGACACGCTATCGCAGCTGCCCTTGTTTCCTTACATGGAAATAGAAGTGCAGGCGCTTTGCCGCCATGCTTCGTCGATCCATGAAGACGACCGCTGACACCGTACGACCGATCCCGAGAGGAGACTTGCCATGAACGAATTCACCCAAGCCCAGTTGCTGGACCGCGTGTCGACCGTCCGTGTCGCTCCGGGCAATGAGCGGATGCGCCAGATCACGCAGCGCATCGTCGGCGACCTGTTCCGCGCGATCGACGACCTCGATGTGACCCCAGACGAGTTCTGGCGCGCCGCGGATTGGTTGTCGCGTCTCGGCGCGAGCGGCCAGATGGGACTCATCACGGCGGGCCTCGGCTTCGACCGCCTGCTCGACATTCGCGAGGACGAAGCCGACCGCCGCGCAGGCCGGAAGGGAGGCACGCCGCGTGCGATCGAGGGGCCGCTCTACATTGCCGGCGCGCCGCTCGCAAAGAGCGAGGTGCGCGTCGACGAGGGCGAGCCTCGCGGCGAGGTGCTGGTGATGGAAGGCCGCGTGCTCGATGAGCAGGGCCGGCCGGTAGCGGGCGCCCTCATCGACGTCTGGCATGCCAACGAGAAGGGCCGCTACTCGCACTTCGACCCCGATCAGCAGCCGTATGCGCTGCGCCGCCGCATCGAAGCCGATGCGGAGGGCCGCTACCGCTTCCGCAGCTACCTGCCCCCAGGCTACGCCATTCCGCCGGACAGCCCGACAGAGGAACTTTTCAAGGCGCTCGGCCGCCACGGCAACCGGCCAGCGCACATCCACTTCCTGGTCGCCGCACCAGGCCAGCGCCTACTGACCACGCAGGTGAACATCCCCGGCGATACCTACATCGACGACGACTTCGCATTCGCCACGCGCGACGGGCTGGTGGTGAAGCTGGAACCGCGGACGCCGCCGAAGGGCTACGAGTCGCTGGGCGTCACCGCGCCCTTCACCCGCGTGCGCTTTGATTTCGTGCTGCAGAAGGCCTTGACCGACGAGGAATCCAAGCCGCTGTCGCGCATGGCGCGGGTGACGGCCTGAGCGCCGAGCGCGTCCGACAGGGACCTACGACAACCGACCGACAAGGCGCTGACATCGTCGGAGCCGTCTTCCAGGATTGCATGCAGCGACGACCCAACGACCACGACATTCGAGACTGCAATGACCCCTCAAATCGCTGCCGAAAGGCAGATCGCGTTTCCGCGAACCGACGGCTCGCGCGTACCGTACAGCGTCTTCAGCTCGCAAGAGGTCTTTGACCGCGAGCAGGAGCGGATCTACCGCGGTCCGTACTGGAGCTTCGTGGCGCTCGCCTGCGAGATTCCGAACGTCAACGACTTCAAGAGCACGTTTGTTGGCGACACGCCCGTCGTGGTGACGCGCACGGCCGACGGTTTCGCGTGCTGGGTCAACCGCTGTGCACATCGCGGCGCGATGGTCTGTCGCGACAAGTACGGCAACGCGCCCTCGCACACCTGCGTCTATCACCAGTGGAACTACTCCAGCAAGGGCGACTTGCAGGGCGTGCCGTTCCGCCGCGGGCAGAAACAGGGCAGCGTGATGTTGGCGGGCATGACCAAGGACTTCGACCCGAAGAATCACGGCCTGCAGAAGCTGCGAGTCGAGGAATACAAGGGGCTGCTGTTCGCCACGTTCAGCGACCAGACGCCGCCGGTGCCCGAGTATCTGGGTCCGCAGATGCGGCCGTGGGTCGACCGCGTCTTTCACAAGCCCCTCGTCTTTCTCGGGTGCACCCGCCAGTATTCGAAGTCGAACTGGAAGCTGTATTTCGAGAACGTCAAGGATCCGTACCACGCGAGCCTGCTGCACCTGTTCCACACCACATTCAACATTTTCCGCGTCGGCATGAGCGCGCGCTCGATTCCCGACGCCAAGCACGGGCTGCACAGCCTGATCACCGTGACCAAGCCGAAGGTGGAGACGGACACCGCCGCCGCCTACACCGACCAGAAGATCCGTTCGATGCAGGATGGGTTCACGTTGGAGGATCCGTACGTTCTGGGACAGATCTCCGAGTTCGAGGAGGACTGCACCAACCACATCCAGCCGATCTTTCCGCAGCTCGTGGTCCAGCAGATCCACAACACGCTGGTCGCGCGTCAATTGTTGCCCAAATCGCCGAGCAACTTCGAGCTGGTCTTTCACTTCTTCGGCTACGAGGACGATCCGCCCGAACTGCGCGAGCTGCGCCTGCTGCAAATGAATCTCGTCGGTCCCGCCGGCTATATCTCGATGGAAGACACCGAGGCGACCGAGCTGGTGCAGCGCGGCACGGTTCGCGACGGCGAGAAGACCTCGTTCATGGGCATGGGGCTTGATGCGCCGGAGCAGACCAACACCAATATCACCGAGAATCTGATTCGCCGCTTCTGGGCGGGCTATCAGAAGGCGATGGGATACTGAAGATGAACGAGAAACTGCAACTCTGGTTCGAGTTGAGCGAGCTTCAGCACCGCTACGTCAACACGATCGACAGCGACCAGCTCGAGGCGTGGCCGGACTTCTTCACCGAGGACGGCACCTATAAGATCATCTCGAAGGAGAATGCTGATCGCGATCTGCCGGCGACGATCATCTATTGCCGCAACCAGAAGATGATGCGCGATCGGATCGTCGCGCTGCGCCACGCGAACATCTATGAAGCGCATTCCTATCGGCATGCGATCGGCGGCCTCGTCATCACCGAAGCTAACGGCAACGAGGTGAAGACAACCTCGAGTTACATCGTCGTCAACACCGGCCTGGCCGGCGACTCCGTCGTCTACCAAGCCGGCTGCTATTTCGACACCGTGGTGAAGCGCAACGACGTGTGGCGCTACAAGGACAAGCGGGTCGTCTACGACACCTCGCGCGTGCAGACCCTGCTGGCCACCCCGATCTAAGGAGGACGCCATGAGCGCATGGCACGACGTCGGTGCGGCCGACGAGTTCGTGGAGGACGAGCCGCGTGCAGTCCTCGCCGCCGGGATTCCGATCGCGGTATTCCGTGTCGGGGACGAGCTGTTCGCGCTGCACGATCTCTGTACCCACGAGACTGCCCCGCTGTCCGAAGGCTTCGTCGAAAACGGTTGCGTCGAGTGCCCGCTGCACCAGGGCTTGTTCGACCTGCGCACCGGCGAGGCGCGCAAGGAACCTTGCACCGAAGCGGTGAAGACCTATCCGCTGCGCATCATGGACGGCCGGGTCGAAATCCAGGTTGCCACCGCCTGAAACGGGTCGGCCGAGCTCCGACCGATCCGCCTCGGACAACGCTAGCCGGTCCATGGACGACAACCCATCGTGAGCCTCGAGACCATAGTCATCATCGGCGCCGGCCAGGCCGGCGGCTGGGCAGCGCAGACCCTGCGCAAGGAGGGTTTCGCCGGCAAGGTGGTGCTGATCGGCGACGAGTCGCATCCGCCGCACGAGCGTCCTCCGCTCTCCAAGGCCGTGCTCGCCGGGGAGGTCGCGCCGGAGACCACCCACCTCTTCAAGCCCGGCGTCCTAGAGGAGCTGAGGCTCGAATGGCGCCGTGGCGAGCGTGGCGCCGCCATCGACCGTGAGGCAAAGAGGGTTGTGCTTGGTCACGGCGAGTTGATCGCTTACGACAGGCTGATCCTGTGCACGGGGGGCCGAGCGCGCTGGCCGTCCGTTCCGGGGGCGGACCTGCCGGGTGTGTTCGCGCTGCGCACGATCGAGGACGCGCTCGCGATCGGTCGTGCGCTCGAACCTGGGAAGCGACTCGTCGTGGTAGGCGGCGGCTGGATCGGTCTCGAGGTGGCCGCGACGGCGCGCAAGAAGGGCGTGTTCGTGACCGTCGTCGAGGCGAGGCCCCGGCTATGCGAGCGGACCGTGCCGAGCCAGGTGTCGGAATACCTGCTCGCGCTCCATCGGAAGAACGACGCTCAGGTCATTCTCGGCTGCGGCATCGTCGGGTTCGCGCGCGAACCCGGCAAACCGCTCTCCGTTCAGCTCGACGACGGCCGCGCATTGGAGGCGGACATCGCGGTGGTCGGCGTGGGGCTCGTTGCGAATGACGAGCTTGCGCGCGCAGCGGGCCTGGCGTGCGAGAACGGCGTGCTGGTCGATGACCAGTGCCGGACCTCGGACCCCGATATCTTGGCGGCGGGCGACGTCGCGATCGCACCGAATCGCTGGATCGGGCAGCGCATTCGGCTCGAGTCGTGGCAGAACGCTCAGGAGCAGGCGATCGTCGCGGCGAAGGTCGCGCTGGGGCGCGATGTGCGCTACGACCCGCTGCCCTGGTTCTGGTCCGACCAGTACGACATGAACTTGCAGATCTACGGTCTGCCTGCACCGTCACAGCGCGCCGTCGTCCGTGGCGAGATGGGCTCTGGAAGCTTTGTTGTCTTCTACCTCGATGGCGAGCGTGTAAAGGCGGCCGTTGCTGCCAACGCCACTCGCGACCTGCGCTTTGCGCGTCGGCTGATCGAGAACGAGACGGCTGTCGGGCCCGAGAAGCTTGCCGATACAAGCGTGCCACTGTCCAAGCTCTGATCCCGGCGCTCAGCGCGTCTCATCGAGACCCTTTAGCAGAGGAGGTTGCAATGCATCGGGTCGACGTCCACAAAATGGCCGACGAGGCCCGTTTCAACAGCTTCCACGCCCTCGTGCTGTTCTGGTGTGCCCTGATCATCATCTTCGATGGCTACGACCTGGCGGTCGCCGGTGTCGCGCTGCCCTCGATCATGAAGGACATGGGGGTCGACGCCACGAGCGCCGGTTTCATGGTCAGCTCGGCGCTGCTCGGCATGCTGTTCGGCAACATCCTGTTCGGCACGCTCTCCGACCGGATCGGCCGGCGCTGGGTCATCGCCGTCTGCATCGGGCTGTTCAGCGTCTACACTGGCGCAGCACTTGACTGACCCGCCGGTACGAGACCGGCACGACACCTTAGGAGGCCTGCAAACCATGACCACGCTTCGCAGCATTCGTCCCATCGTCCTGGCGGCGGCGGTAGCGCTCGCGGCATCGCCGGCCATGGCGCAAGCGCCCGGCAAGCTCAAGGTCGGCCTGATGCTTCCGGCCACCGGGACGTTCGCCGCGCTCGGAACGGCGATCGAGAACGGCTTCAAGCTCTACGTGACCGAGCAGGGCGGCAAGCTCGGCGGGCGCGAGATCGAGTACGTCAAGGTCGACGACGAGTCCGATCCGGCCAAGGCGGTCGACAACGTCAACAAGCTGATCAAGCGCGACAACGTCGACGTGCTCATCGGCACCGTCCACTCGGGCGTGGCGATGGCCATGGCGAAGGCGGCCAAGGAGTCCGGCACGCTGCTGATCGTTCCCAACGCCGGCGCCGACGCGGTGACGGGACCGATGTGCGCGGTCAACATCTTCCGCAGCAGCTTCTCCAACTGGCAGCCCGGCTACGCGATGGGCGAGGTGCTGGCCAAAAAGGGCGTGAAGAACGTCGTGACGATCACGTGGAAGTACGCGGCCGGCGACGAATCGGTCAAGGGCTTCAAGCAGGCGTTCGAGAAGGGCGGCGGCAAGGTGACGAAGGAGCTCAACCTGCCGTTCCCGAACGTCGAGTTCCAGGCGCTCCTGACCGAGATCGCGGCCGCCAAGCCCGACGCGGTGTTCGCGTTCTTCGCCGGCGGCGGCGCCGTCAAGTTCGTCAAGGACTATGCGGGCGCGGGCCTGCGCAAGACTATCCCGCTGTACGCCTCCGGCTTCCTCACCGACGGCACGCTCGAAGCCCAAGGCGCCGACGCCGAAGGGCTGCAGACGACGCTGCACTATGCCGACGCGCTCGGCACGCCGAAGGACAACGCGTTCCGCGCGGCCTACAGCAAGGCGTTCAAGCTGCAGCCGGACGTGTACGCGGTCCAGGGCTACGACGCCGCGCAGATGCTGGGCGTCGGCCTCGCGGCGACCAAGGGCGACGCGAGCAAGAAGGCCGACTTCGCGGCGGCCGTGCGCAAGGCCACGATCGAGAGCCCGCGCGGCAGCTTCACGGTGTCGCCGTCGCACAACCCGGTGCAGGACTTCTACCTGCGCGAGGTCAAGGGCAAGGAGAACAAGTCCGTCAGCATCGCCAGCAAGGCGCTGGCCGACCCGGGGCGCGGCTGCCGCATGTAACGGCCGACCAGGGCTCGCGTCGTCCACATAAACCCAGGGCCTCCGCGCATTCGCGGGGGCCCCCTTAGGGGCGCTCATGGACCTGACGACCTTTCTCATCCAGTGCCTGAACGCGGTGCAGTACGGGCTGCTGCTGTTCCTCGTCGCATCGGGCTTGACGCTGATCTTCGGGATCATGGGCGTCATCAACCTGGCGCACGGCAGCTTCTACATGATCGGCGCCTACATGGCGTACTCGCTGTCGCCGATCGTGGCCACCACGTTCGGCGGCGGGTTCTTCTCCGTCCTCGTCGTCGGCGTCATCCTCGCGGTGGTGCTGGGCTACGTGCTGGAGTGGGCGTTCTACAGCTACCTGTACGACCGCGAGCACCTGCAGCAGGTGCTGATGACGTACGGACTGATCCTCGTGTTCGAGGAGCTGCGCAGCCTCTTGGTCGGCGACGACGTGTACGGCGTCAAGCCACCCGAGATCCTGGCGGGCGCGCTGCCGCTGGGCGACGTGATGACGTATCAGATCTACCGCCTCTTCATCTCGGCCGTCTGCATCGCGCTGGCGATCGGCATGTACATCGTCTTCACGCGCACGCGCCTCGGTATGATGATCCGCGCCGGCGCGACGAACCGCGAGATGGTCCAGTCGCTCGGCATCGACATCAAGTTCCTGTACCGCGTGGTGTTCGCGGCCGGTGTCGCGCTCGCCGCGCTGGCCGGCATGGTCGCGGCGCCGGTGTCGTCCGTGTACCCGGGCATGGGCAACCTGGTGCTGATCATCTGCTTCGTCGTCGTGGTGATCGGCGGCATCGGCTCGATCAAGGGCGCGCTGGTCGCTTCGCTGCTCATCGGCGTCGTGGATACGTTCGGCAAGGCGCTGATGCCGCAGATCTCCGGCGTGCTGGTCTACGTGCTGATGGCGGTGATCCTGCTGTGGAAGCCCGACGGTCTGTTCAAGGCGGGGTGAGCCGATGAATGCCAATACTTCCAAACTCGCGTTCGTCATCATCGTGTTCGTCGCGCTGGCGGTCTATCCGTTCTTCGGCGGCAAGTACGGCGTCGACCTCGTCAACAAGATCATGATCTTCGCGATCTTCGCCCTGAGCTTGGAACTGCTCGTGGGCGGGACGGGGCTGGTCTCCTTCGGACATGCCGCGTTCTTCGGCATCGGCGCGTACGCGGCCGTGCTGCTGTCCCCGGAGAGCGATCCGGCGTCGGTCCTCTGGCTGCTGCCGGCCTCGGTCATCGCGGCGACGATCTATGCCATCCCCGTCGGGGCGCTCTCGCTGCGCACCAAGGGCGTGTACTTCATCATGGTCACGCTCGCGTTCGCGCAGATGGCGTACTTCGTCGTGCACGACACGCCGCTGGGCGGGGGCACCGACGGCATCTATCTGACGACGAGGCCGGTCGTGGGCTCGCTGCTCGATCTCGACCACCCGTTGACGATGTACCTGTTCACGCTGGCCTGGCTGATCGCGGTGTTCGGGTTCCTTGCCATCCTGCTGCGCTCCCGCTTCGGGCGGGCGCTCGCGGGCATCCGCGTCAACGAGCAGCGGACGCGGGCCGCGGGGTTCTCGACGTACCCGTACAAGCTCGCGGCCTTCACGATCTCGGGCGCGCTCGCGGGCGTCGCCGGCTTCCTGTTCGCGGTCAAGGACGGGTTCGTCAATCCGGAGTTGATGAGCTGGCACCTGTCGGGCGCGGTGCTGATCATGATCATCCTGGGCGGCATCGGCCACCTGCGTGGCGCGCTGATCGGCGCGTTCGCTTTCGCGCTGCTGCAGGAGTTCTTCAAGTCCGAGGCCATCTTCGGCGCGTTCGCCAAACACTGGCACCTGGGTCTGGGGATCGTGATCATCGCGGCCGTCGCGCTGCTGCCGAAGGGGCTGGTGGGCCTGCCCGCCCAGATCCGCGAACGGCTGGCTGGCCGCATGATCGGCCGGCCCACGGGAGGGACCCCCTCCAAGCAGGAGGTGCTCGATGACGCAAGCTGACATCTTGTTGCGCGGGCGCGGCATTACCCGTCGCTGGGGTGGGTTGGTCGCGGTCAACAATGTCTCGATCGAGATGGAGCGCGGCACCGTGCACGCGGTGATCGGCACCAATGGCGCCGGCAAATCGACGCTCATCAACATGCTCTCGGGCGAGTTCCCGCCCTCCGAAGGGGCGGTGGAGCTCTTGGGCCAGGACGTCACCGCCTGGACGCAGCCACGGCGCGCGCGTGCTGGGCTCGGGCGCAGCTACCAGCGCAACACGATCTACCCGAGCTTCACGGTCTTCGAGAACTGCCGGTTGGCGGCCCAGGCGCACGCGCAGAAGCCCTGGACGATCTGGCAGCGCGCCGACCGTTGCGAGGTCAGCGTGCCGCTCGCCAAGGAAGCGGCCAGGCGTGCAGGCCTCGGCAAGCTGCTGGAGCGGGTGGCGGGCCTCCTGTCGCATGGGCAGAAGCGCCAGCTCGAGATCGCGATGTGCCTGGCGACGGAGCCCCAGGTCCTGCTGCTGGACGAGCCCTTGGCCGGCATGGGCGCGGAGGAAACCGAACGGATGCTGAAGCTGCTGGACGAGTTGCGGCCGGGCCATGCGATCCTGCTGGTCGAGCACGACATGGACGCCGTGTTCCGCATCGCCGACCGTATCACGGTGATGGTGAACGGCTCCGTCATCGCCTCCGGCAATCCGGACTTCATCCGCAACAGCCCGGAGGTCCGGCAGGCTTATCTTGGCGAGGGACACTGACATGGCGACCGCCGGTGACCTTCTCCTCGACGCGCAAGGCGTTCACGCGTGGTACGGGTCGAGCCACGTGCTGCACGGCATCGATCTCAAGATCGCCCGCGGCCAGACCACCGGCCTCCTCGGACGCAACGGGATGGGCAAGAGCACGCTGATCCGCACGCTGCTCGGCCACGTCAGCCAGCGCGACGGGCACATCGTCTTCTTCGGCCAGAACGCCTCGCGCGCCAAGCCGCACGAGGTGGCGCGCCTGGGTGTAGCCTACGTGCCCGAGGGGCGCGGCGTGTTCCCCAACCTGACGGTGCGCGAGAACCTGATCATGGCCTCCAGGCCCGGGCGCGACGGCCGCAACGACTGGTCCTACGAGCGCACGCTCGACACGTTCCCGCGCCTCAAGGAGCGACTCACCAACCTGGGCTCGCAGCTCTCCGGCGGCGAGCAGCAGATGCTGTCCATCGGGCGGGCGCTGATGACGCATCCGGAGCTCATCATCCTCGACGAAGCCACGGAGGGCCTGGCACCGCTGATCGTCAACGAGATCTGGAACGTGATCGGCGACATCCGCGAAAGCGGCATCGCGACGATGATCGTCGACCGTGACTACCGGCGCGTGCTCGCGCACAGCGACCAGGCGCTGGTGCTTCAGAAGGGCCAGGTCGAGCTCACCGGCAAGTCGTCCGATGTCGCGGTCGACCCGGCGCTGACCAAGCTGCTCGGCGTGTGAGCGCCATTCGATTCGTTGCCGCGAGGAGTCTTCTACGATGCCTACCGCCATCACGATCATCAAGGACGAGCACCGCGCGCTGGCCTCGGTGCTGCGCGGTCTCCAGTACCTGATCGAGCAGTACCGCACCAAGCAGCAGGCGCCCGACTTCGCGCTCCTGAAGGCGATCCTCGACTACATCGAGGCGTTTCCCGACAAGCTGCATCACCCGAAGGAGGACGAGTACGTCTACCGAGTGCTGCGCGAGCGCGAGCCGTCGGCCGCGAAGACGCTCGACGAGCTCCAGGACGACCACCAGCGTGGTCCGGACGCCACGCGACGGATGGTCGAGGCGCTGCGCGACTATCAGCGTAACCCGACCGCGCTGGAGGCGTTCGCGAAGTCCGTGTCCGACTACGCCGACTTCCAGTACGCGCACATGCGCAAGGAAGAGGACGTCATCCTGCCGGTCGCGGAAAAGGCGCTCCAGCCTGCGGACTGGACGGCAATCGACGCCGCGTTCGCGTCCAACGCCGATCCGCTGGTCGGCGTGAGCACGCAGCGCGAGTTCCGGGATCTCTTCCGCACCGTCGTCAACCTGATGCCAGCGCCGCTGGGGCTGGGGCCCGAGCGCCGCTAGAGAGTTTCCACGACAAGGAGATTCACATGGCAGACCAAGGCTGGAAGATCGCGATCGTGGGCGGCGGCATCGGCGGCTTGACTCTGGGTCTCGCGCTGCGGGAGCAAGGCATCGAGGCCGACATTTACGAGCAGGCTGACGAGCTTCGCGAAGTCGGCGCCGCGGTCGCGCTTTCCGCGAATGCAACCCGCTTCTACGAGCATATCGGCCTAAGGGACAAGTTCGCCGGGCTCGCTTTCGAGATCAACACCCTCATCTATCGCGATGGCCGCAGCGGCAAGGTGATCGGCAAGCACAGCGGGAAGCCGAGCTATCGCGAACAGTTCGGTGCCCCCTATTGGGGGGTCCATCGCGCCGACCTGCAAAAGATCCTGTCGAGTGCGCAGCGGATGCCACCGATCACGCCGAGCGAGGACTTCTCCGAGTATGCCAAGGCGGGCGTGCCGTCGATGTTCTTTCTCGTAGGGGTGCATGATCCGAAGGATGTCGAAGCGTCGCGCCAGCCGGGCGGCAAGCCGTTACCGGTCCACCATTCGCCGTTTTTCGCCCCGGTCGTCGAACCCTCGCTGAAGATCTCGATCAAAGCCATGAGCCTTGCGGTGCTGACGGCGCTGCAGCGCTAGCACTTGCGCAGATTCGGAGCGTGCGGTCGACCCCCTCCAGCTCGCATTAGCGGCACTGCGCCGCGCTTTAGAGGAGAACGAAAATGGCCGTTTACGTCCTGTTGAGCACCCTTACCCCCGCCGGCCGCGAGACCGTTCACAAGAATCCCGAACGGATCGCCGCAGTCGACAAGGAAATGGAGAAGTTCGGTTGCAAGGTAATCTCGCAATACGCGCTCCTCGGCACGTACGATTTCCTCAGCATTGTCGAAGCGCCCGACAACGAGACCGTCGCGCATCTCGCCGTCGATCTCGGTGCTCGGGGGACGGTCAACATCGCGACGTTGCCCGCGATCGATATCAAGACCTTCGTCGCGAAGCTGAGCGGGCCGTCGCATCTCGCGCGGTGATGTCGGGGGCGATCGCGACTTCTCGCGCACTCCGCGATAGCCGGGCGAAATGTTGAAGTTCTTGCTTCAACCGGTATCCCCGAGGCGATCGGCCTCGGGCGGCGGCTGGTCGGGTCGGGCGACCCCACCCCCGCAGGTTCTCGGGCCGGTCTCCATCGGACCCGGATTGGGCAGCTCGGGAACGCGAGGTTCCCCGCGTCGGCGAAGTCGGGAGAGCGACGAGATCGTGCCGGTGCCGTCCGCGTACCTTCTGATGAGATTGGGTTGCAGCTCTGCAGCGCGGCGCCGGTCTGCGTCAGTATCGGCCGCGTCGCCGACGACGACAAGTCGCGGGTCCCGCTCCAGCAGCGCGATCAGCCCGAAGCCAAACAGCGTCTGGTCGTCGACAAGGCCAACGGTGCGAATGGGTGGCATGCTGAAATGGGGTGACCGTCTGCTGAAGTGGCGTGATTCAAGCTGCCGCGAAGTCCTGTCGCTCCAACAGCCACGCCACCGCGAGGCCGGCCACCAGCCCCCAGAACGCGGCGCCGATGTTGAACAGCGGCAAGTCGGCCACCGTTACCAGGAAGCTGACCAGCGCGCCGAACGTGAAGCGATCCTTGAACGACGTGGTGAACGCGGCGCGCAGCACGGCCAGCAATGCAAGCCCGGCGAGCACCATGATGAACGCCTTCGGCGCGTTGAGAAGCAGGCGCGTAAAGGCCGGCGACAGCAGGCCGAAGGCGACCATAAGCAGGCCGTAGCCGATGCCGGCGGTGTATTGGCGCGAGCGTTTGCCCGAGGACACAAGGATCGCGTTGCTCGGCCCGGTCAGGCAACTGCTCACGCTGCCGACCAGCGCGCACAGCATCGCGCCGACGCCGCAGGCCACCGTGACGGCATCGATCGGCGGCTCGTGACCGACCGCTTTCAGCACCGCGAAGCCCTGGCCGTTCTGCACCACCAGCACGGTGATCGCCAGCGGCACGACGAGCTCGACTATCGCCGCCCACGACCACGCCGGAATTTGCACGACCGGCTGCACCAGCTCGATCGCGCCGAGCGCGGCCATATCGATGCGGCCGAGCAGCACGGCGGCGATCGCTCCGACGAGCAGTGTGCCGATCATCGGCGGCATGCGCCGCGCCAGCCCAGGCATCGAGCCCAGCAGCACGAAGGCCACGACCATCGGCCCGGCGATCGCAAAGTCCTGGTGCAGGGCGCGTACGAGGTCGAGCCCGAAGCGCAGGAACACACCGGCCACCATGCCCATCACGATCGGCATCGGCACCGCCTGCATCGCGCGCCGCACCCAGCCGCTTGCGCCGAGCATGAGAATCAGCAAGCCTGTGACGAAGAACGCGCCGACGACTTCGGGAAACGTCAGGTGCGCCAGCGCCGGACCGACGAGCACGGTGCCGGGAATCGTCCAGGCGAAGCCGAGCGGCAGGCGATACAGCCAGCTGAAGACGATCGTGATCAGGCCGTTGATGAAGAACACGCCGAACACCCACGACGCCAACTCGGCTTCGGACAGCCCGCCGCGCGTGCCGACCGCAAGGATGATCGCCAGCGGCGCAGTGACGGTGAATACCCACGCGACAAAGGCATTGGCGGCGTACGTCGGGCCAAAGTCGGCGAGCAGTTGCCGCCAGCCGGGCGGCGGGTGGCCCGGTCGTTCGAGATGGGAAAACATGCTGCCGACGAAGCCGGAGTGTGGCGTGCGGAAGATCTACTCGTTGTCGTGGATGATGCCCCGGCTCTTGAGCCGATAGACCATCTGCGGCCGCGTGATACCCAGCAGCCGGGCGGCTGCCGCTACGTTCCCCTGGGCACGTTCGACGGCCTTTTTCAACAGCATCGTCTCGATGTCGACCAGCGACACCTTGTCGATATCGTCGCCCTCGCCCAGCAGCAGATTGCTGACCCGCCTCGATACACGGTCGGCGTCGCGGTCAGGCTCGGCTTCGCTGACGAACTCCGAGGGGTCGCTGGCAACGATCTTGCCGTCGCGGCTGACTGCGAAGCGCCGGTCGCCTAACCGCTCGCCGCTGGTGAACAGATGCGGTGCGTCGATGGCACGGTTCTCCGTGCCGAGGATGACGCCGCGCTCGATGACGTTCTCCACTTCGCGGATGTTCCCGGGCCAGTCGTACGACAGCATGGCGTCGATGGCGCGCTGGGTGAAACCGGTGAGCGTGCGGCCATGGCGGCGCGTGAACTTCACCAGGAAATGGTTCATCAGCAGGGGAATGTCCTCGCGGCGCTCGCGTAGCGGCGGAATGCGGATCGGGAACACATTGAGGCGGAAGAACAGGTCCTCGCGAAAGCGCCCGGCCTTGACCTCTTCGCGTAGATCGACGTTGGTGGCCGCGATGACACGCACGTCGACCCGGCGGATGTGCGTGTCGCCCAAGCGCTCGATCTCGCCTTCCTGCAGCGCGCGCAGCAGCTTGCCCTGGGCACTGGCGCTGAGCGTGCCGATCTCGTCCAGGAACAGCGTGCCGCCGTCGGCGCGTTCGAAGCGGCCCAGGCGGCTCTGCATCGCCCCGGTGTACGCGCCGCGTTCGACGCCAAACAACTCAGACTCGACCAGCTGCTCAGGAATCGCGGCGCAGTTCAAAGCGACAAAATCCTTGCCGCTGCGTGGGCTGAGCCGGTGCACGGTGCGCGCAAACACCTCCTTGCCGACGCCGCTTTCGCCGAGGAAGAGCACGGTGGCCTGCGTTGGCGCCACCCGCCGGACCATGTGGCAGACCGAGTTAAAACTCGGCGAGATACCGACTAGGCCGTCCTCGTCGGGCGTCGCTTGCGTCGGCGGTGAGGCCGGCGCCACCGCAGCGTCGGTCGGCCAAGCGGGATTCGCCGACAAGCCGCGGGCGAACGCCTCGGCCTGCAGGTAGCGTGTGTCCTGCGCCGCCTCGTCGCCCCATTCCTCGACCGTTCTGCCGACGATGCGACAAGCCGCCTGGCCCATCGACTGGCACTCGACTTCGCGGTACAGCACGGGCCGGCCCATAAACTCGGTGGAATAGCCTGAGGCGTAGCCGATCTGCATCCAGCACTGCGGTTCGGTGCCGATGGCGAAGTGACGACTGTGCTCTTCGTCCTCGACCGCGCTGGTCCAGATGAACTCGCCATAATGCGTGCCGCGCTCGACGTCGAACTCCAGGCGCACGGCCTCGGACAGGCCGATGCCCTCCAGGCAATGCATCTGCGGGCCGACCACGAACATGTCCTTGACGGACGTCTTGGACCGAACCTTGCGCGCCATCTGCGCGTCGCGCGCACCGGCGTGGTAGCCCATGCGGGTCAGGAAGCCACGGGCCACGTCCGCTCCCAGGGTCTCGATCATTTCTCGCCGCAGCGATCCCAACGCTTTCGCGTGGACCAGCAGCATGCGCTGGTCGTCCAGCCAGATGCGGCCGTCGCTGGTGGAGAAGTGGAGGCGCCCCATCAGGTCGGCCATGTCCGGAAAGCGAACCGTGTCCACGTCGGCCTTCTCGGGCTGCACGACGGGCAGGCGGTCGCGTGGCAGCGTCGGCGTTCCGCGATTGGTCTTCATGCAGGCCTTCCCATCTAGGGGATAACCCCGAGCGTCATGTCTGTCTCCATCGATCGCCCAAGCCCTGCGCCTGTCCGACGGGAGCACGCACCATGCCAACGCCTGGGCAACCACGACGGGCACGACGATACGCCCGTTTGCCCGGCCTGACAGAACGATGCGTGAAGAGAAGATCTCTCGGCGAGTGAATCGATTGATGCATATTGTGCGGCGTCAAACGAACCCACGTTCGATCATTTGATTCATTCGGGTCCATTCCGCCAGTAGCCTCATACCGCCTTCGCCGGACGGCGGCTCTTGCGCGGTCTGAGCGCTAGCGCACAGACGGCGTACGTTTCGCTTCGTATCCTGCCCCTTGGGGGGATGACGTCGGGCCACTGCCTGATTGCGCGGAGATGATGACGTGCGAACGCGGGAGGGCTACGCGGCTCACTGAGCTTGGCACGACTCGTGCTGAAAAGGCGCCCAGAGGCTAGGAACGTGACGAGATGCTCGACGGTGCTGAAGACAGTGACCGTGGCAGTTGGGGCGTGAACGCGGCCCATGTCCCGCACACCGGCACTTTCTCGAGGACGCAGTGATGCACGTGCATCCGCTTCGCGGTCCGCCACCGCGGCGCCACGCGCCCTTGCCGCGCGGCTTACCCCACGGTACGCATCAGACACGCGATGAAACGGCCCACCGGTTCATCGGCGGGCTGACTCGTGCCTGACGGCCTCTCTATAGGTGGTGACGCCCGAGCGGGCGGCCTTTCGAATCTGACTGTGAACAGGAGATCAGCGTGATTCAGATCCACCAAGACAACGGAACCAACCTCGCCAAGCTGGAGGCGATGCTACAAGAAGACCCCGACAAGCATATTTACCGGTTGGATCGCGCCGCCTTCACCGACCAGCAGCTGTTCGATCTCGAGATGAAGCACATCTTCGAGGGCAACTGGGTCTACCTCGCGCACGAAAGCCAGATCCCCAACGCCAACGACTTCCTGACCGTCTACATCGGCCGCCAGCCGGTGGTCATCACGCGCAGCCGGGACGGCACGCTGCACGCGCTGGCCAACACCTGCACGCACCGCGGCGCGATCCTGTGCCGCCATAAGAAGGGCAACCGTTCCAGCTTCACCTGCCCGTTCCACGGCTGGACCTTCAGCAACAGGGGCAAGCTGCTCAAGGTCAAGGACCAGTCGCCCGACGCCGGCTACCCGCCGAGCTTCAACTGCGAAGGCAGCCACGACATGAAGAAGCTGGGCGCCTTCGAAAGCTACGGCGGCTTCCTGTTCGGCAGCGTCAACCCGGACGTCTTGCCGCTGAAGGAGCACCTGGGCGAGGCGACCACGATCATCGACATGATCGTGGACCAGGCGCCCGGCGGCATCGAAGTCCTGCGCGGCGCCTCAACATACTCCTTCGATGGGAACTGGAAGCTGCAGGCCGAAAACGGCGCCGACGGCTACCACGTCTCGGCGGTGCACTGGAACTACGCGGCCACTACGAGCCGGCGCAGTGCCGACGGCAAGGTCGACAACGTCAAGGCGATGAACGCCGGCAAGTGGGCGCAGCAGGGCGGCGGCTCGTACTCGTTCAAGAACGGCCACATGCTGCTGTGGACCAACTGGTCCAACCCGGAGGACCGGCCGCTCTATTCCAAGCGCGCGGAGTGGATCGAGAAGTTCGGTGAGGCCAAGGCCGATTGGATGCTGCGCAAGTCGCGCAACCTCTGCCTGTACCCCAACGTTTACCTGATGGACCAGTTCAGCTCGCAGATCCGCGTCGTGCGGCCGATCTCGGTGAACAAGAGCGAAGCCACGATCTACTGCATCGCGCCCAAGGGCGAGGCCCCCGAAGCGCGCCGGCGCCGTCTGCGCCAGTACGAAGACTTCTTCAACGCCACCGGCATGGCCACGCCCGACGACCTGGAGGAGTTCCGCTCCTGCCAGCAGGGCTACGAAGCGCGCGCCGTCAAGTGGAACGACATGTGCCGCGGTGCGGTGCACTGGGTCGAAGGTCCCGACGACAACGCCAACCTCATCGGATTGAAGCCCGAGCTGAGCGGTATCAAGACCGAGGACGAGGGCCTGTACACGATGCAGCACAAGTACTGGCTCGAGACCATGAAGAAGGCCTACCTCGCCGAACAAGCCAACGGAGGGACGTGATGCTGTCCTACGAAGCCGTTCAATCCTTCCTGTACCAGGAGTCGCGCGCACTCGACGAGAAGCGCTGGGCCGACTGGCTCGCGTTCTACGCCGACGACGTGGAGTTCTTCATGCCGTCGTGGGACGACGACGACAAGGTCACGACCGACCCGAACAACGAGGTCTCGCTGATCTACTACCCGAGCAAGCAGGGGTTGGAGGATCGCGTATTCCGCATCGAGACCGACCGTTCCAGCGCGTCGACACCCGACACCCGCACGGGTCACTCCATCAACAACATCGAGGTGCTGTCGCAGGACGAGAAGATGTGCGAGGTGTGCTTCAACTGGACGACGCACAGCTTCCGCTACGACATCGTCGATGTCTACTTCGGCACCTCGCGCTACAAGATCGACACCAGCGGCCCGAAGCCGCTCATCAAGAACAAGTACGTCGTGCTGAAAAACGACCTCATCCACCACATGCTGGACGTGTACCACATCTAACCAGAGAAACCGCGGCGGGCGCGCCGGTCGCGGAATTCAGCCGCCGAGAGGGACGCTTCCATATGGCATACAACATCGCGCTGCAGTTCGAAGACGGGGCAACGCGCATCATCCCGTGCGAACCCGACGAGCTGGTCGCCGACGCCGCCTACCGCGCCAAGATCAACATCCCGCTCGACTGCCGCGACGGCGCCTGCGGCACCTGCAAGTGCCATTGCGAGAGCGGCACCTATACGTTGGGCGTGTACATCGAGGACGCGCTGACCGAGGACGAAGCCGCCAGCGGCTACGTGCTCACCTGCCAGATGAAGGCGACGTCAGATTGCGTGATCCGCGTTCCGGCCTCGTCGGCGGCCTGCAAGACCGAGGTCGGCGCGCACGCCGGCCGGCTGATGAAGATTGCGCGCGACTCGGCGACGACGGTGTCGTTCTCGGTCATGGCCGAGCGGCCGCTGGCGTTCCTGCCCGGCCAGTATGTGAACCTGCAGGTGCCGGGCAGCAAGGAGACGCGCTCGTACTCGTTCAGCTCGGCGCCGAACCAGACCGAACTCACGTTCTTGATCCGCGACGTGCCGGAGGGGATGATGAGCACGTACATGCGCAGCAAGGCACAGCCCGACGACTTCATGATGTTCACCGGCCCGTACGGCAGCTTCTACCTGCGGCCGACGATCCGGCCGATCCTGATGCTCGCCGGCGGCACCGGGCTCGCGCCGTTCCTGTCGATGCTGCTGTGGCTGAAGGACAACCCGACCGACCAGCCGATCCTGCTGGCCTACGGCGTCAACACGAACGACGACCTGGTCGAACTCGGGGCGCTGAACGAGCTGAAGTCGGCGATGCCGAACTTCGACTTCTTCACCTGCATGGTCGATCAGGGGAGCGGGCATCCCAAGCTCGGCTACGTGACCGACCATTTGTCGCCAGGCCACCTGAACAGCGGCGACGTCGACGTCTACGTCTGCGGCCCGCCGCCGATGGTCGAAGGCGTGCGCAAGTGGATGGCCGGCGCCGGCGTCACGCCGAAGAACTTCCTGTTCGAGAAATTCTCGTCCGCCAACGAGACGGCGGCAGCAGCAGCGGCATGAGTCGCGATCGCTTCGCGAACAAGATCGTCATCGTCACCGGCGCCGCGCAAGGCATCGGCCGCGGCGTGGCGCTGGGTGTGGCCGCCGAGGGCGGTACGGTGCTGGCGGTGGACCGCTCTGACCTCGTGAAGGAGGTGGTGGCCGAGATCGGGTCGGCCGGCGGCACCGCGGCCGCGTACCTGGCCGACCTCGAGACCTTTGCCGGCGCGCAAGGCATGGTCGACGAGGCGCTGGCGAAATGGAAGCGCGTCGACGTGCTGATCAACAACGTCGGCGGCACGATCTGGAGCAAGCCGTACGACCAGTACGAGGAGCAGCAGATCGAGGCCGAGATCCGGCGTTCGCTGTTCCCCACGCTCTGGTCGTGCCGCGCGGTGCTGCCCTTCATGGTCAAGAAGAAGAAGGGCGTGATCGTCAACGTGTCGTCGATCGCCACCCGCAGCATCTATCGGGTTCCTTACGCGGCGGCCAAGGGCGGCGTCAATGCGCTGACCGCGTCGATCGCGATGGAACAGACGGGCAACGGCATCCGCATCAACGCCACCGCGCCGGGCGGCACCGAGGCTCCGCCGCGCAAGATCCCGCGCAATGCGGCCAAGCCGAGCCGCAAGGAAGTGGCCTGGTACCAGGGCATCGTCGAGCAGACCAAGGAGTCGAGCCTGATGCACCGCTACGGCTCGATCGACGAGCAGGTTGCGCCGATACTGTTCTTCGCCTCCGACGAGTCGTCCTACATCACCGGCTCGGTCCTACCAGTAGGCGGCGGCGATCTGGGTTGACGGCACGGAGACCCTACTAGAGCCACAGTTCGCAGCAAACCCACAACGAGAGGAGGGCGCGCCGTGCGCCAGATCGATGTCCACAAACTGTCCGACGAAGCCAAGTTCAACCGCTTCCATGGAGTCGTGCTCTTCTGGTGCGCCCTGATCATCATCTTCGACGGCTACGATCTGGCCGTGGCAGGCATTGCGCTGCCGTCGATCATGAAGGACATGGGCGTCGACCCCACGAGCGCGGGCTTCATGGTTAGCTCGGCGCTGTTCGGCATGATGTTTGGCGCGATTTTCCTCGGCACCATCGCCGACAAGATCGGCCGACGCCGGGCCATCGCGATCTGCATTTTGCTGTTCAGCGTCTTCACCGCGGCGGCTGGGTTCACCAACGATCCGTATATGTTCAGCATCACCCGGTTCTTTGCCGGGCTGGGGATCGGTGGCGTCATGCCCAACGTGGTGGCGCAGATGACCGAGTACTCGCCGCGCAAGATTCGCGCCACGATGGTGACGCTGATGTTCAGCGGCTATTCGGTCGGCGGCATGCTCGCCGCGCTGCTCGGGAAGGGCCTGATCGAGACCTACGGCTGGTCATCGGTGTTCATCGCCGCCGGCGTGCCGGTGGTTCTGATTCCGCTGATCCTCAAGTCGATGCCGGAGTCGATGCCGTTCCTGATCAAGGAGAACCGGCTTGACGAGTTGAAGAAGATTGTGTCGCGCATGGAACCGAGCTACCGGCCGGACGCGAAGGACCGATTCGCGCTGCCGGGCGAAGACCAGGCCGACAGCGCGCCGATCGGTCACCTGTTCCATGAGGGGCGCGGTTTCAGCACGGCGATGTTCTGGATCGCGTTCTTCATGTGCCTGTTCATGGTCTACGCCCTCAGCTCGTGGCTGGCCAAGCTGATGGCGAACGCTGGCTACAGCCTGGGCTCGGCGCTGACTTTCGTGCTGGTGCTGAACTTCGGTGCGATAATCGGCGCCGTCGGCGGGGGCTGGCTGGCCGACCGGTTCCACATCAAGTACGTGCTGGTCGGCATGTACGCATTGGCGGCGGTGTCGATCACGCTGCTGGGCTACAAGGGGTCGACAGAGCTGTTGTTCATCCTCGTCGGGTTGGCCGGCGCGTCGACCATCGGCACGCAGATCCTCACCTATGCCTATGCCGGCCAGTTCTATCCGATGGCGGTGCGCTCCACTGGCATCGGCTGGGCCTCGGGTGTCGGTCGTAGCGGGGCCATCCTCGCCCCGATCGTGATCGGCACGCTGGTGGGCATGAACTTGCCGCTGCAGCAGAACTTCCTGGCGATCGCCATCCCCGCGGTCATCGCGACAATCGCGGTCTCGCTGATCAACCACAGTCGTTCGGCTTCGGCGCACCACGAGGACGTGAGTGCCGAGATCCCGGACCCGATGCCCGTGGGAGCGGGTCCGGCGATGGCACGCAAGTGACGGATGCCGGGTCGCGAGAAGAACCGGGGGACAGTGCGGTGAACATCACGCCTCGAGGCCGCTTGGTCGCCTGTAGTGCGGTCGGCCGGGTGGCGGGCGCGGCGTGCGCTGGCGGCCTGGTCCTTCTCCTTGCCGCTGCCGCGCAGGCGTAACCGGCTGGCGTGGCCGAGCGGTTCGGCAAGGACATCGACGCGCAGGTGGACCGCCACTATGCACAAGTGGAGAGTCTGTACAAGGACATCCACGCCAATCCCGAACTGGCCTTCGAGGAGGTAAAGACCGCGAAGAAGCTGGCGAGGGAGCTGCGCGATCTCGGCTTCGAGGTGACCGAGGGCGTCGGCAAGACCGGCGTGGTCGCCAGGGGTGTCGCCGCCTGGCTGCTGAGGGCGGTCATGCGCGCGGTCGGGATGGCCGCCTAGGTGCCGGTCCTGTCGCGCTTCGGCCGACCGCGACGCGACTTTCTTCGACGCTTCAAACAGGGGAGGCGAGGTGGCCGAATCGCGGTCGCACTACGAGGTGTTCGGCACCGACGTGTTCGACGAGTAGAAGGGCATGACGACGGCGTCGGCCCTGCTACATTGACAACGCAAGTCTTGCCTGTTTGATGGAGGACGATATGGCGAAGTACGTGATGTTGGGAAACTTTACCGAGCAGGGGATTCGCAACGTGAGGGACACCCTCAAGCGGGCGCGGGCCGTGCGCGAACAGTTCGCAAGCATGGGTGTGAACGCCCGCGAGTTCTTCTGGACGCAGGGTCAGTACGATGTCGTGCTGACGTTCGAGGCTCCCGATGAGGAGACCATGATGAGGGCGACCCTGGCCGTGGCGATGGCGGGCAACATGCGGACAGAGACGCTGCGCGGCTTCGGCGAGCAGGAGATGGAGCGTGTGCTGAGCGGACTGCCGGGGTGATGAGGATGCACCGCCGATCCGCGGAGGGCGCTTAAGCGAGGGAAGGGGGCCACGTTGGGCGGGGGCGCTCTGGCGACGCACGCTCCGGCGACGCCTCGGTAGTCGGGGAAGTGCACATCGAGCATCTGCAATCGCGGCGAGCTTCTGCAGGGCGGCACGCGCGCTCAGGCCTGTCCGGTAATGGGCTCCTCGCGCGACAGCTTCTATCGCTTTCAGTCGCTCTACGAGAAGGGCGGGGAAGGACTTCAAGGTCTGGATCCCGCGCCGCCCTGGCATCGGGTGGATCTCGATCAAGACAAGCTCGCGTTCTACCGCCGCGATCGGCGCCGACACGGAGGGGCGTGAAGCCATGCTCTACCTCCTTCAACATGGTCGTCCGGCTGCTGCCTCACGACATGCCGCAAGCGCAGGCCGACGACATCAAAGCGCGCGAGAAGGCTTATGCCGAAGAGCTGCAACGCGGCGGGGAAGCGGCTTCACCTATGGCGCGTCGTCGGCGAGCACGCGAACTACAGCGTGCTCGACGTCGAGTCGAGCGGCGAGCTGCACCAGATCCTTTCCCGCCTGCCGCTGTTCCCTGACATGGAGATCAAGGTGACAGCGCTCGCCCAACACCCCTCTTCCCTAAGGAAATGAGACGATGAGCCAGTTCAGACGCGCCTTGTGCCAGGCCCTCCTCGCCGGGCTCGTGCTCGCGAGCGGCAGCGCAGCGGCACAGACCTACCCCTCAAAACCCATTCGCTGGATCATCCCCTTTCCTCCCGGTGGGGCGATGGACGTCATGGCGCGCGCCCTAGCGCCGAAGATGGCCGAATCCCTCGGCCAGCCGGTGATCACCGAGAACCGCCCCGGTGCCGGGGGCATCATCGGATCGGAAGTGGTGGCGAAGTCGCCACCCGATGGACACACGATCCTGATCGTCTCCATCGGACAGGCTGTCAATCCGAGCCTGTATCCGAAAATGCTGTTCGATCCGGTGAAGGATTTCGAGCCGGTGAGCCTGGTCGCGGTCGTGCCAAACGTGCTTGTCCTTCACCCGTCCGTGAAAGCGAACTCCGTCGCCGAGCTGATCGCGCTCGCGAAGGCCCAGCCGGGCAAGCTCACCTATGCTTCGGCGGGCAACGGAACTTCGATTCACCTGGCAGGGGAACTGTTCGCTTCGATGGCTGGCGTGGACATCGAGCATGTGCCGTACAAGGGCAGCGGCCCTGCGGTCACCGATCTGCTGGGCGGCCAGGTGAACCTCATGTTCGACTCGATCACTTCCGCCAAGCCGCATGTCCAGGCCGGAAAGCTGCGCGCACTGGGAGTGACCAGCACCCGCCGCTCGCAGGCATTGCCAAACGTGCCAACGATCGCGGAGGCCGGGGTGAAGGGCTATGACGTGAGCCCGTGGTTCGCCGTCTTCGTGCCCGCGAAGACCCCCAAGCCGGCTGTCGAACGGCTGCACGGCGAGATCACGAAAGCACTCAAGCTGCCGGACATCCAGGAGCGTTTCGCGGCGATCGGGGCGGAGCCGGTCGGTAGCAGCCCCGAACAGCTTGCGGGACACCTCAAGCGCGAGACCGAGCGCTGGTCAGCCATCATCCGTGAACGCAACATCAAGGCCGACTGACGGCTCGGGTCGTCGCGTCGAGCGGCGAATGTTTGACTGTGCGCTCTCGGAACGTTCTGGCGGGGTACGGGCGGATAGCTGGTTTTGGCCGTTATAAAGGCTAAACCGCTCACGCGGTAGTCTCACCTCGACCGTCAAGGAGGTTCGCGATGCCTGCGAACTGCCGACGCTCTTCTTTGCGGAATGATGCCCGTGCTGCTTGCAGCACGTTCGGATCCAACCGCCTTCAGGAGCACTGCCATGACGCCGCTTCGCCAACGGATGCTCGAAGACATGGGCATTCGCAATCTCGCCGAGAACACACAGCTCTCTTACCTCCAGCAGATCAGCGTCTACGCGCGCTACTTCGGCCCGCTCGCCCGAAGATCTCGGCCCGAGGACGTGCGCGTTTTGCGCCGAGGACCGGAAATCACTTCAACCGACGTGAACTGCGGAAGTTAGGTTAGCCGAGCGCTCAGTCCACCCGTGCGCCCGACGCGCGCACGATCTTTCCCCACTTCGCGTAGTCGGACTCGATCACTTTCTGGAACTCGCCGGGCGTCGAGGTCCAGACGTCGAAGAACTGGCCGCTGATGCGCTCGCGCATCGCGGTCGAGCGCAGTGCGCGGATGAGCTCTGCGTTCAGCTTCTCGACGACTGGTTTCGGCACGCCGGCGGGTGCGACGATGCCGAACCACAGGTCGCTTCCGGCCTCCGCATAGCCCGGGACCCCGGACTCGCTCATCGTCGGGATATCGGGAGCAAACGGGCTGCGCCGGACGCTGGTGACGGCGAGCCCTCGCACGCGGCCGGCGCGGATCTGCGGGACCGACGTGACGAGGATGTCGAACATGAACGTGAGCTGGCCGCTGACCACGTCGGTGAGCGCCGGCGCCGAGCCCTTGTAGGGGACATGCTGCATTGGTGCGCCGGTGAGCGACTTCAGGAGCTCGCCCGAGAGATGGTTCGAGGCGCCGTTGCCGGCGGAGCCGAAGTTGACCTTGCCCGGATTTGCCTTCGCGTACGCGATCAGCTCGCCGACGGACTGCACCGGAACGGCCGGGTTCACGACGAGGACGTTCACGTACGACACCGCGAGCGTCAGCGGCGTGAAATCCCTGAGCGTGTTGTAGGTCAGCTTCGTGTAGAGATGCGGGTTGATTGCGTGGCTGCCGGTAGTCGCGAGCCCGATCGTGTAGCCGTCCGGCGGCGACTTCGCCAGCCGCTCCATGCCGATCGAAGCGCCGGCACCGGGAACGTTCTCGACGACGACCGGCTGGCCGAGCGCTTCGCCGAGCTGCGCGGTGAGCGCCCGGGAGAACGTATCGGTTGGCCCGCCCGGCGGAAACGGCACGATGTAGCGGATCGGCTTGGACGGGAAGGCCTGTGCGCAGGCAATGGACGCGACCGCGACACCGAAGAAAGCGCCCAGCGCCTGCCTGATGAGATGCCGCATCACGCACCCCGGTTCGGGGCGGCCGCCCGGTTCACACCGCCACGCACAGGTACTTGATCTCGAGGTACTCGTCGATGCCGTACTTCGAGCCCTCGCGGCCGAGCCCCGACTCCTTCATCCCCCCGAACGGTGCTTCGGCGGTGGATATCAGCCCCGTGTTGATGCCGACGATCCCGTACTCGAGGCCCTCCGATACGCGCCACACGCGGCTCTGGTCGCGCGCGTAGAAGTACGACGCGAGCCCGAACTCGGTGTCGTTCGCCATCCGGATCGCCTCCTCCTCGGTCTTGAAGTGGAAGAGCGGCGCGACCGGCCCGAAAGTCTCCTCCTTCGTGACCTTCATCGCCGGGGTCACGTCGGCGAGGATCGTGGGCTCGAAGAAGCGACCACCGAGCGGGTGCGGCTTGCCGCCGAGAATCACTTTCGCGCCCTTCGCCACCGCGTCCGCGACGTGCTCCTCGACCTTCTTCACCGCCGCATCGTCGATCAGCGGTCCGATCGTCACGCCCGGCTCCATGCCGTTGCCGACCTTGAACTTCGCGACGCGCTCGGCGAGCTTGGCCGCGAACGCGTCGTAGACCTCGTCCTGCACCAGGATCCGGTTCGCGCACACGCAGGTCTGACCCGCATTGCGATACTTCGAGGCGATCGCGCCGTCGGCCGCGGCGTCGAGATCGGCGTCGTCGAACACTATGAACGGCGCGTTGCCGCCGAGCTCCATCGACACCTTTTTCACCGTCGAGGCGGCCTGCGCGATCAGCTTCTTGCCGATTTCGGTCGAGCCGGTAAACGTGATCTTGCGCACCAGCGGATTGCCGGTCAGCTCGCCGCCGATCGGGCCGGAGCCTCCAGTCACGACGCTGAACACCCCTTTCGGCACCCCGGCCCGCTCGGCGAGCTCGGCGAGGGCTAGCGCGGAGAACGGCGTCGCCGAGGCGGGCTTCGACACCATCGTGCAGCCGACCGCGAGCGCCGGCCCGGCTTTCCGCGTGATCATCGCCGCCGGGAAGTTCCACGGCGTGATCGCCGCGCACACGCCGACCGGTTGCTTGATGACGACGATGCGCTTGTCCGCCTGATGGCCCGGGATGGTGTCGCCGTAGACGCGTCGCCCTTCCTCGGCGAACCATTCGATGAACGACGCGGCGTAGACGATCTCGCCGCGCGACTCGGCGAGCGGCTTGCCCTGCTCGGCGGTCATGATGATCGCCAGGTCCTCCTGATTCGCCACCATGAGGTCGGCCCATTTGCGCAGGACCGCCGACCGCTCCTTCGCGGTCTTCGCCCGCCAGGCAGGCCACGCCGCGTTCGCCGCCTCGATCGCGCGCCGCGCCTCGGCGGCGCCCATGTTCGGCACCGTGCCGAGCAGCTCGCCGGTCGCGGGGTTCGTGACCGGCACCGTCTTGCCCTCCTCGGCCTCGACCCACTGGCCGTCGATGTAACACTGGTTGCGCAGCAGCTTCGGGTCCTTGAGCTTTGGCGGTGCGATGGGCGCGGTGGGTGCGTTCATGACGGACTCCGGAGTTCGGCAAGCGGCGGGCGCCGCGGGGAGGCGGGAATTCTACTACCCGACGAGGGCGCAAGCTTGTGCAACAATCGCAGCGCCGCCATGACCACCATCGCCCTGATCGCGCACGACGGCAAGAAGCAGGACATGCTCGCGTTCGTCCGCCGGTTCGAGAGGACGCTCTCGAACCACCGGCTCGTCGCCACCGCCACGACCGGCAAGCTGATCGGCCAGGCGACGGGCCTTCGCGTCGAGACGATGCTGTCGGGCCCGCAGGGCGGCGACCTGCAGATCGGCGCGCGCGTCGCGGCCGGCGAGGTCGACATGGTGATCTTCCTCCGCGACCCGCTGTCGGCACAGCCGCACGAGCCGGATATCGCGGCGCTGCTGCGGGTGTGCGAGGTGCACAACGTTCCCTTCGTGACGAACGTCGCCGGCGCGCAGATCCTGATCGCCAGCATCGAGCGATGACGCGCGTTTTCGGCGACGCGTTCCGCGGCAAGGGGGTGCTGGTCACCGGGGGCACGAGCGGCATCGGGCTCGCGATCGGCCGGGCGTTCGCCGCGCACGACGCGCGCGTGACCGTGACCGGCCTCACGGAAGGCGAGATCCGCGCCCCCGAGCTCGCCGGCCTCGAGGCGATGCGCCTGGATGTCGCCGACGGCGGGGCGGTCAGGCGCGCGATCGGCGGGCTCGATGCGCTCGACGTGCTGGTCAACTGCGCGGGCATGATCCGGCGCGGCGAGGAGCACGCGGCCGAGACTTTCGAGCGCGTGCTCGACGTGAACCTCGCCGGGACGATGCGCTGCTGCACCGCCGCCCGGCCGCTGCTCGCGGCGTCGAAGGGCTGCATCGTGAACACGGCGTCGATGCTCTCGTTCTTCGGCGGCGGGCTGGTGCCGGGCTACAGCGCGTCGAAGGGCGGCGTCGCGCAGCTCACGAAGTCGCTCGCGATCGCCTACGCCGGCGACGGCATCCGCGTGAACGCGGTCGCGCCCGGGTGGATCGCTACCGCGCTGACGAAGGGGTTGCAGGACGATCCCGCCCGCAGCGCGCCGATCCTCGACCGCACGCCGCTGAAGCGCTGGGGTGAACCGGAGGACGTAGCGGGGCCGGTGCTATTCTTGTGCTCGCCCGCAGCCGGCTTCGTGACCGGCGCGATCCTGCCGGTGGACGGCGGGTACCTAGTGACCTGAAAGGCCGCGTCATGAACCCGCCGCTCGTGGTCCCGTCGCCAGGCATCCAGCCCGAGATCGCCGTCGCGGCGATTCCCGACGACGAGCGCGTCTGGGTGCCGCAGGCGAAGGACGTCTGGTTCCGGCCGCTGCTGCTCAACACCGTCACCGGCGGGTGGTGCAACCTGCTGCGCGTGCGAAAGAGCGGCGTCCTCCATCGCCACCGCCACCCGATGATCGTCGTCGGATATGTCGTCCGGGGGAAGTGGCGGTATCTCGAGCATGACTGGGTCGCGACCGAGGGCAGTTTCGTCTACGAGCCGCCCGGCGAGACGCACACGCTGGTGGTGCCCGACGACTGTCCCGAGATGATCACGTTCTTCAGCATCGCGGGTGCGATGATCTATCTCGACACCGAGGGCCGGCAGATCGGCTACGAGGACGTCTTCTCGAAGATCGACATGTGCCGCAAGCACTATGTCGAGATCGGCCTCGGGACGACGTACGTCGACCAGTTCGTGCGCTAGGCGCGTCGTGCCGGCGCACCCCCATCGAGCCGGCTCCGACCTGATCGCCACGCTGCCCGAGCGCGTCGCGGAGCGCTTCGCCGGGCGCTATCCGATCGTCGTCCACCGCTCGCCGGTACGTCCGGCGGGTTTCAGCGTCGCGATGAACTGGCACGAGCGATCGGACGCCGATCCGGCGCGGGCGTGGCTGCGAGGCCTCGTCGCCGATGTCGCGGCGGTGGCTTAGCCCGCGCCGTGCCCGTCTTCGCGTCGCGCTGGCCGCGACCGCGCGGTGCTACCAGCTGTTACGCAGCTCCCTGAGCTTCAGGAACACGGTGCGCTGATCGGGCTTCTCGGGCAGATCGGGGAAAGCTTCGCGCAGCTTGGCGATGACCGTGGGGCTGGTGAGGCGGAAGAACGTGTTGATCTCCCGTTCGACTTCAAGGGTCGAGACGTAGGCATTGGCCGGATTCTGGCCCTTGAGCCTGTCGAGCATCTCCTGCGCCCGCCGGTTGTCGGGTTCGCGATTCAGCGTGAAGCGCAGGTTGTTCTCGACGTAATCGTGGCCCGGATAGATCAGCGTCGCCGATGGCAGCCGGGCGAGCTGCTCCGAGAACGTCTTGTACAGCTCTGCCGGATGACCGCCGTTGTGGCAGTTCCCGGCGCCGGCGTTGAACAGCGTATCCCCGCAGAAGAGCGCCGGCTGATCGGTGTGCGACAGCAGGCAGACGTGGCTCATCGTGTGGCCTGGCGTGTCGAGCGCCTCGAGCTCCACCGTCTTTCCCACGTTCACGACGTCCCCCGCACCCAAGCCCCGCGCCATGTCCGCGATCTTATCCCTGGCGTTCCTGTGCGCCAGGATCCTGGCGCCGGTCTTCTGGACCATGCGGTCGTTCCCGCCCGTATGGTCGCGGTGCTCGTGAGTGTTCAGGATCTGGGTGATGGTCCACCCTTCGTCCCTGGCGGCCTGCAGGCACTTCTCGTGGTCCAACGGGTCGACAGCGAGGGCCTCGCCGGTTTCGCCGCAGGCGATGAGGTAATTGAAGTTGCGGTAGGCGTTGGCGGTCCAGATCTGCTTGACGATCACGACATCTCCCGCTGGACAGGGGTTAGAACGGGCAGTCGGGGGCGAAGTTCGGGGTGCGCTTCTCCTTCAATGATGCCATCCCCTCCCGCACCTCGGGCCCCGAGAAGCCCATGAACTCGAGCGCGAGCGAGGTATCGAAGGTCGGCCCGGCCATCCGCAGCCAGTTGTTGAGGGAATACTTCGTCCAGCGGATCGCCGACTGCGCGCCGCTGGCGAGCTTCTTCGCCACCTCGAACGCCTTCGGGACGAGGTCTGCCTCGTCGACGGCCAGCGATACGAGGCCGATACGCTCGGCCTCCTCGCCCGAGACCGTCTCGCACAGCAGGAGGTAGTACTTCGCCTTCGCCAGCCCGCAGAGGAGCGGCCAGACGATCGCCGCGTGATCGCCGGCCGCCACGCCGAGGCGCGTATGACCGTCGATGATCCGCGCGGTCTTCGCGGCGATCGAGATGTCCGCGAGCAGTCCCGCGACGAGCCCTGCGCCAACCGCCGGGCCATGCATCGCCGAGACGACGGGTTTCGAGCAATTGATGACGTTGTAGACGAGGTCGCGCGCCTCGCGCCATACGCGCGCGCGGACCTCGAAATCGGCGACCATGTCCTCGATCAGCTTCAGGTCGCCGCCGGCCGAGAAGCCCTTGCCCTCGCCGCGCAGGATCGCGACGCGGGTGGCGGGGTCGGCGTCGACGTCGCGCCAGATCTCGGCGAGCTCGCGATGCAGCACATGATCGGCAGTCGAGAGCTTCCCCGGCGCGCCCATCACGATCTCGAGGATGCCATCGGGATGGCGCGTGATCGCGAGGCGCTCGTACGCCGCGTACCGCTCGGCCACGGTCAGTCCTCGAGCGTGAAGCCGACCTTGACCGTGACCTGCCAGTGGGCGACCTTGCCGGCGTCGATGTGGCCGCGCGTCTCGAGGACCTCGAACCAGTGCATGTTGCGCATCGTCTTCGCCGCCTTGGCGATGGCGGTGCGGACCGCGTCGTCGCTCGATGCGGCGGACGAGCCGGTCAGCTCGAGCGTCTTGTAGACATGGTCGGTCATGGCGCGGCTCCTTGTCGATAAAGGCGACGCCAGTATAGGCGCGCCCGCCATGGGCCGAAAGTCGGGTTGCCAGCCTCGGAGCGACGGCTCAGACGATGATCCACGCCGCGGAACCGGAGGTCCGCGTTGCGGGCAAAGGCGAGCGCTCGCGGTGGCGAAAGCTGCTCGATTTCCCGAACATGCCCTAGTCCAGCCGCACGGGGAGATGGCGGAAGCCGCGGAACCGGACGCGGCGATCGCGCTCCGGTACACCGGCGATGTCGATCCTCGGAAAGCGCGCGAGCAGCCGACCGAACGCGATGCGCGCTTCCATCCGCGCCACGTTCATCCCGGCGCAGGCGTGGTCGCCGTGTCCGAAGGCGACATGGCGATTGGGCTTGCGACCCACGTCCAGCCGGTCCGGATCGGGGAACTGCGCGGGATCGCGGTTCGCGGCCCCGACGCCGAGGGTGATGAATGTCCCGACCGGGAAGGTCCGCCCGCCGAGCTCGATCGGCGCCGTCGTGATGCGGTTGTTGAGCTGGAGCGGACTCTCGAACCGGAGCAGCTCCTCGACCGCGGTCGGCATGCAGCGCGGGATCGCCCGCAAGCCGCTCGAGCTCGCCGCGATGCTCGAGCAGCGCACGCGCGCCGTTGCCGATCAGGTTGGTCGTCGTCTCGTGGCCGGCATTCAGCAGGAAGATGCAGTTGTGGAGCAGCTCGGTTTCGCCGAGCCGCTCGCCGTCGGCCTCGCCCTGGATCAGCCGCGTGAGGACGTCGCTCTCGAAGTCGCGCGGATACTTGCGGCGCTCGGCGACGAGCACGCGGAGATAGTCGCAGAAGTCGCGCACGGCCCGGTTGCCGCGCTCGAGGACCTCCGCGCGGGGCGCGGGTTCGAGCGCCGACAGGATCGCGAGCGACCAGCCGCGCAACGGCCCGCGCTCGGGCTTGGGCACCTCGAGCAGGTTGCCGATCACCTCGACCGGGATCTCGGCGGCGAAGTCGTCGATCAGGTCGACGGCGCGCTTCTCCGCCATCCGGTCGAGCAGGCGCTCGACGAGCGCGACGACGTCCGGCTCCATGCGGGCGATCGCGCGCTGGTTCACCGCGCCCATGAGCAGCCGCCGCACGCGCGTGTGCAGCGGCGGGTCGTTGAAGACGAGGCTCGTCGTGTGATGCTCGAAGAGCGGCGAGTCGCCGAACTTCGGGCCGAACTCCTGCTTCTTGTCGGAGCTCGCGCGCGAGTCGCGGTAAAGGGCGGCGACGTCCTCGTAGCGCGTCAGGAAGATCGACCCGCCGCCGAGATCGTGCACCGGGTCGTGCGTGCGGAGGAGGGCGTAATAGCGGTACGGGTCGTCGAAGAAATCGCCCGGGACGTCGGTCAGCCGGAACTCGCGGGCGAGCGCGGCGGGATCCACGAGGTCAGAACGTGCCCGGGTACACGCCGCCGTCGATCAGGAAGTTCTGCCCCGTCACGTACCCCATCTGCGCGCTGCAGAGGAACGCGCAGGCCTCGCCGAACTCCGCCGGGTCGCCGATCCGGCCGGCGGGGATGGCCTTGATGCGCTCGGCGCGCGCCTCGTCGATCGTCATCCCTTGGTTCTTCGCGGATGCCGCCATCACCGAGCGCTGCCGGTCGGTGTCGAAAAAGCCGGGCAAAAGGTTATTGATCGTGACGTTGTGCCTGACCGTCTGGCGCGAGAGCCCGGCGACGAAGCCGGTGAGCCCGGTGCGCGCGCCGTTCGAAAGCCCGAGCACCGCAAGCGGCGCCTTCACCGCGCTCGACGTGATATTCACGATGCGGCCGAAGTTCCTCGCGATCATCGAATCGACCGTCGCCTTGATCAGCTCGATCGGCGTGAGCATGTTGGCGTCGAGCGCCTTGATCCAGTCGTCCCGCGTCCACTCGCGGAAGTCGCCCGGCGGCGGGCCGCCGGCGTTGTTGACGAGGATGTCGGGTTGCGGGCAGGCGGCGAGCAGCTTCGCGCGGCCGTCCGCCGTCGTCACGTCGAGCGCCAGCGCGTTCACCTGCACGCCGAAGTTCCCGCGCAGCTCCGCCGCGGTGGCATTCAACGCCTCCTCGCCGCGCGCGCAGATCGTCAGGTTCACGCCTTCGCGAGCGAGCGACCACGCGCACGCGCGCCCGAGCCCCTTGCTCGCGGCGCAGACGATGGCGGTCTTGCCTTTGATGCCGAGATCCATGTTGCCTCCTAGGTTTTGGGTTTGAGACTGACCAGCACCACGCCCGCCAGCACGAGCGCCGTGCCCAGGATCTGGAGCCACGTCATCCGCTCGTCGAGCCCGAGGAACCCGAAGAAGATCGTCGATACCGGCCCGAGCGCGCCGAGGATGGCGACCTGGTTCGCGCCGATGCGCCTGAGCGCTTCGGCCGTCATGAACGTCGGCAGCACGGTCGCGAAGATCGCCATCGCGATCGCGTAGCCGTACACCGGCCACGGCAGCGCGAGCGCCTCCAGCGGCCGGAGCGCCAGAAACTGCGCGATGCAGAGCACGCTCGCGATCAGCAGCGCGTAGGCGGTGAACCGCATCGAGCCGACCCGCTGGATGATCTGGCTGCCGAGGACGAGGTAGATCGCATAGCTCACCGCGCTCGCGAACACGAGCGCCGCGCCGAGCGGCAGGTTCTCGTGCTGGCCGCCCATCGCGTGCGACAGCACGAGCGCGGTGCCGCCGTAGGTGACCGCAAGCGCGAAGAGCTCGCGCGTCCCCGCCCGCTTGCGGAGGAAGACCCACGAGAGCACGACCACGATGGTCGGGTAGAGGAAGAGGAGCAGCCGGCCCAAGCCGGCGGAGATGTACTGCAGCCCCAGGAAATCGACGAAGCTCGCGAAGTAGTAGCCGAGGAATCCGAGGAAGAGGATGCCCCACCAGTCCCGCCGCGAGATCGGCGTCCGGTTGCCACGCTGCCATACCGCGGCGATCACGAAGAACGGCAGCGAGAACACCATCCTGAGCGCGATCAGTGTCACCGGGTCGCGCACGTAGCCGTACGCGAGCTTGATGAGGATCGGCCGGAACGAGAACGCGATCACGCCCGCCACGGCGAGCGCGATCCCTGCCGCGCGGTAGGAGGATGGCGCCAACTTCAGCGCCGCTTGCCGCCGCCGAGGATCGACCCGAGCACGCCGCGCAGGATCTCGCGGCCGGCCTGCCGGGCCATACTCTTCGCGGCGGCTTCGACGACGCCCTCGCGCCGCCCGCCGCGCGGGCCGGTTGACCCGAACAGGATGTCGCTCAGCATTCCGCCTGCGCCCTGCCCCTGGGGCGGGCTCGCCGGCGCGCCCTTGCCGCCGGCTTTGCCCGGCGCTTCGGCCTGCTTGGATTCCGTGCGCCCCTTCAGCTTTTCGTACGCCGACTCGCGGTCGACCGTCTGCTCGTAGTGGCCGGCGATCACGGACGACGCGATCAGGCGCTGGCGCTCCTCCGGCGGGATCGGGCCGATCCTGGACGCCGGCGGCAGGATGAACGCGCGCTTGACGATCCCCGGGGTGCCCTTCGCGTCGAGGAGCGATACGAGCGCCTCGCCGACGCCGATCTCCATGATCGCTTTCTCGGTGTTGAGCTTGGGGTTCGCGCGCAGGGTCTGCGCGGCCGTCTTCACCGCCTTCTGGTCCTTCGGGGTGAACGCGCGCAGCGCGTGCTGGACGCGATTGCCGAGCTGGCCGAGCACGGTCTCGGGAATGTCGAGCGGGTTCTGGCTGCAGAAGTAGACGCCGACGCCCTTCGAGCGGATGAGCCGCACCACCTGCTCGACCTTCTCGAGCAGCGCTTTCGGCGCGTCGTTGAAAAGGAGGTGCGCCTCGTCGAAGATGAACACGAGCTTCGGCTTCTCGAGATCGCCGACCTCGGGCAGGTGCTCGAACAGCTCGGCGAGCAGCCACAGCAGGAACGTCGAGTAGAGCTTCGGCGACTGCATCAGCTTGTCGGCGGCGAGCACATTCACGACGCCGCGGCCCTTCGAGTCGGTCTGCATCAGGTCCTCGACGGCGAGCATCGGCTCGCCGAAGAACCTTTCGGCGCCCTGGTGCTCGAGCTCGAGCAGGCCACGCTGGATCGCGCCGATCGAGGCCGGCGAGACGTTGCCGTAGTCGGTCTTGAACTGCGCCGCGTTGTCGCCGACGTACTGCAGCATCGCGCGCAGGTCCTTCAGGTCGAGGAGCAGCAGGCCGTTGTCGTCGGCGATCTTGAAGACGAGCGTGAGAACACCGGACTGCGTGTCGTTGAGGTTGAGCACCCGCGCGAGAAGGAGCGGCCCCATGTCGGAGATCGTCGCCCGCACCGGGTGGCCCTGCTCGCCGTAGACGTCCCAGAACACGACCGGGCAGCCGTCCCACGTCGGCTCGTCGAGCTTGAGCATCTCGAGCCGCTCCTTCATCTTGGGCGAGAGGCTCCCCGGTGCGGAGATGCCGGAGAAATCGCCCTTCACGTCGGCCATGAAGACCGGCACGCCGATGCGCGAGAACTTCTCCGCCAGCACCTGCAGCGTGACCGTCTTGCCGGTGCCGGTCGCGCCGGCGACCAGGCCATGGCGGTTCGCGAGCCCCGGGAGCAGGCAGAGCGCCTCGGCTCCGGCTTTGGCGACGGCGAGGGGTTCTGGCATCGCGGGCTCCTGGCGATTCGGGTGTGTGGTTGGTGGCGAGTGCGGGCGGTAAAATTATAGGCTCACTCGAACGAGCGACAGCGCTGCCATGGCCGGACACTCCAGATGGGCGAACATCCGCCACAGGAAAGAGCGCTCCGACGCGAAGCGCGGCAAGGTCTTCACCAAGGCGATCAAGGAGATCACCGTCGCCGCGAAGCTCGGCGGCGGGGACCCGAGCATGAACGCGCGGCTGCGCCTCGCGCTCGTCAAGGCCCAGGAGGGCAACGTCCCGAAGGACACCATCGAGCGCGCCATCAAGCGCGGCACCGGCGAGCTCGAAGGCGTCGCCTACGAGGAGATCCGCTACGAGGGCTACGGCATCGGCGGCGCGGCGGTGATGATCGACTGCCTGACCGACAACCGCACGCGCACGGTCGGCGAGGTGCGGCACGCGTTCGCGAAGAACGGCGGCAACCTCGGCACCGGCGGCTCGGTCGCTTTCCTCTTCAAGCACTGCGGCCAGTTCGTGCTCGCGCCTGGGACCAGCGAGGACAAGGTGATGGACGCGGCGCTCGACGCGGGCGCCGAAGACGTGCTGACCAACGACGACGGCTCGGTCGAGGTCGTCTCCGCGCCAGGAGACTTCGAGGCGGTGAAGGCCGCGCTCGCAAGAGCGGGGCTCAAGCCCGAGTTCGCCGAGGTCACGATGAAGCCGACGACCGAGACCGCCCTGAAGGGTGACGACGCAGCGCGGATGCAGAAGCTCCTCGACGCGCTCGAATCGCTCGACGACGTGCAGGAGGTCTACACGACCGCGACGATGGGGTAGGCAAGCGGGTGTCGGCGCGGTCGACCGTCCCGGCGCGGCGCGCGTCTTCCCCTGAGCGCCGGGACGCGCTACTCTTCGCGTCCATGCTGGTCTCCACCGGAACCCCTTCCGGGTCCGCGCGTCCGTGACGTCGGTGCGGATCCTCGGCATCGATCCAGGACTCCGCAGTACCGGCTTCGGCATCATAGACAGGGAAGGCGCGCGGCTCGCCTACGTCGCCAGCGGCTGCATCCGCACGCCGCAGGTCGAAAGCCTCCCCGATCGCATCGCCGTCATCCTCGCGTCGCTCGCCGAGGTCATCGCGACCCACCATCCGGGCCAGGTCGCGCTCGAGAAGGTATTCGTGAGCGTGAACCCGGCGTCGACGCTCGCGCTGGGTCAGGCGCGGGGGACCGCGATCTGCGCCGCAGTCTCGGCGAGGCTGCCGGTCGCCGAGTACACCGCGCTGCAGGTGAAGCAGGCGGTGGTCGGCAACGGGCACGCGCGCAAGGACCAGGTCCAGGAGATGGTGAAGCGCCTCCTGCGGCTTCCCGGGAGCCCGGGGGTCGACGCCGCCGACGCGCTCGCCTGCGCGATTTGCCACGCGCACGGCGGGCAGGGGCTCGGTGGCATCGCGACGGCAGGATACCGCGTGCGGCGCGGACGACTCCTTCGCGGTCCGCAAGGCTCGTCGCGAACTGTCCCCCGATGATCGGCCGCGTCCAGGGCGTCCTGCTCGAGAAGAACCCGCCCCAGATCCTCGTCGACTGCGCCGGAGTGGGCTACGAGGTCGAGGTGCCGATGAGCACCTTCTACAACCTCCCGGGCACGGGCGAACGGGTCACGCTTCTCACACATCTCGTCGTGCGGGAGGACGCGCATCTCCTCTACGGCTTCGGCTCCGAGGGCGAGCGCCGCGCGTTCCGCCAGCTCCTGAAGATCAGCGGCGTCGGCGCGCGCACCGCGCTCGCGGTTCTGTCGGGGCTCTCGGTGGCAGAACTGGCGGAAGCGGTGACCTTGCAGGAGACCGGACGGCTGACGCGGATCCCCGGGATCGGCAAGAAGACCGCCGAGCGCCTGCTGCTCGAGCTGAAGGACAAGCTCGGCGTCGAGCTCGCCACGGCGGTGGCGCCGAACCGCGCCGCACCGGCGGCGAGCGACGTGCTCCATGCGCTGCTTTCGCTCGGCTACAGCGAGAAGGAAGCGGTCGGGGCAGTGAAGCAGGTGCCGGACGGACTGGCGGTCGCGGAAGGCATCCGGCACGCGCTGAAGCTGCTCTCCAGGGTGTGAGGTGACGAATGAGGGATCGCAGCGCCTGCCGAGCCGTCACGACCCGCCGCGATTCATCGAGCGCAGCGTCAGTCGAGCCGCTCTCGACCGCGGTTCATCGACGATGATATCCTGTTAGCCAAGATTCTGGCTAAGTCGCCGCCGTGTCTTCCGCTATCTGGAACGTTCACAAGGCCAAGACCCACCTCTCGACGCTGATCGATCGTGCGCTGCGCGGCGAGGACGTGGTCATCTCGCGCGCGAACCGTCCGGTCGTGCGGCTGGTGGCGCTCGCGCCGGAGGCGCGGCGGCGTACGCCGGGGCTCAACGCGTCGGCCGCCTTCTGGATGGCAGCGGATTTCGACGACCCGCTACCCGGGTCGTCATGGCTCGGCACGCGGCCGCGCCGCGGCGCACCGCGCGCGAAGGTCAAGCGGCGCAACGGCGGGAAGTGAAGCTGCTGCTCGACACGCACGCGTTCATCTGGTGGGACCGGGCGCCGGACCGGCTCTCGGGCCGCGCACTCCGTGCGATCAGCCGGTCCTCGAGCGAGGTGTACCTTAGCGTGGTCTCGCTGTGGGAGATCGCGGTGAAGTCCGCCGCGGGCAGGCTCGAGCTCGGCGCGGCGGTGCGTGCGAGCGTCGAAGCGCAGCAGGAGCGCAACGCGCTCCGCCTCCTCGCGGTCGACCCCGCGCACGTCTGGGCGCTCGACGAGCTGCCGGGGACGCGCGGCGATCCGTTCGACCGCCTGCTCGCCGCGCAGGCGGCGCACGAAGGCATGATCCTGGTCAGCCGTGACGCCCGGATGCGCGCGCTTCGGGTGCGGACCCTGTGGTGACCCCGTGATCGAAACGGACCGGCTGATCTCGCCCGCGACCGCTTCCGGGCAGGAGGAGGCGTTCGAACGCAGCTTGCGCCCGCGGCAGCTCGCGGAGTACGTGGGGCAGGAGAAGATCCGCGGCCAGCTCGCGATCTTCATCGAGGCGGCGCGGACGCGGCGCGAAGCCCTCGACCACGTGCTGCTCTTCGGACCGCCGGGACTCGGCAAGACGACGCTCGCGCACATCATCGCGCGCGAGATGGGTGTAAGCCTCCGCCAGACCTCCGGGCCGGTGCTCGAGCGGCCCGGCGACCTGGCCGCGCTCCTCACCAACCTCGAGCCGAACGATGTGCTCTTCATCGACGAGATCCACCGGCTCTCACCCGTCGTCGAGGAGATCCTGTACCCGGCGCTCGAGGACTACCAGATCGACATCATGATCGGCGAGGGCCCGGCAGCGCGCTCGGTGAAGCTCGACCTTCCGGCGTTCACGCTCGTCGGCGCGACGACGCGCGCCGGGATGCTGACGAACCCGCTGCGCGACCGATTCGGGATCGTCGCGCGCCTCGAGTTCTACACGCCCGAGGAAGTGCGGCGGATCGTCGATCGCTCGGCCGGGCTGCTCCAGGTCGGGATCGCGGCCGAGGGTGCGCTCGAGATCGCGCGCCGTTCGCGCGGCACCCCGCGGATCGCCAACCGGCTGCTCCGCCGCGTGCGCGATTACGCCCAGGTCAAGGCGCAGGGCGCGATCACCCGCGAGGTCGCCGACGCGGCGCTCACGATGCTCGACGTCGACCAGGTCGGCCTCGACGTGATGGACCGCAAGCTCCTGCTCGCGGTGGTGGAGAAGTTCGCCGGCGGCCCCGTGGGGGTCGACAACCTCGCGCACGCGATCGGCGAGGAGCGCGACACGATCGAGGACGTGATCGAGCCGTTCCTCATCCAGTCGGGACTGCTGCAGCGCACGCCGCGCGGCCGCATCGCGACCGTGTCGGCCTATCGCCACTTCGGGCTTGCCGCACCGAACCGGCCCGCGAGCGGCGAGCTTTTCGCGGATGAGTAGGCTCGGCGAACGTTTGAGGCAGGAAGCGGTAGCCGCGGCGGTGCCCGAGTGGGACGGGAGGACGCTTCGTTGGCCGGTGCGGGTGTACTACCACCACACCGATGCCGGCGGCGTCGTCTACCACGGCACTTACCTCGACTTCATGGAGGCCGCGCGTATCGAGCTCCTGGCGGCGCTCGGGCTCGATCTCGCGGAACTCGCCGCGAAAGAGCGTGTCCTGTTCATCGTCTACAAGGTAGAAGTGGACTATCACAAGCCGGCGCGGCTGAACGAGCAGCTCGTAGTGACCGCCGCGCTCGCGCGTGTCGGCGGGGTGCGGCTCGAGTTCGAGCAGCGGGTGCTGCGCGGCGCGGAGCTGCTGGTCGCGGGCAGGGTGAAGGCCGCCTGCGTGCATCGCGAGACCTACAGGCCGGTGCCCCTGCCCGAGCGCCTCAGGGGGAAACTCGAACAATGACCGTCACTCAGGACCTCTCGATCATCCAGCTCATCCTGAACGCGAGCTGGGTGGTGCAGGGGATCATGCTGCTGCTGCTCGCGGTGTCGGTGATCTCCTGGTACTACATCTTCCGCAAGATGTTCGCGATCCGCCGGGCGCGCCGGCAGACCGAGGACTTCGAGCGCACGTTCTGGAGCCGGCCGGACCTGAACGCGCTCTACCAGAGCGCGGTGAACTCGCGCCACCGCACCGGCGCGCTCGAGCGCGTGTTCGAAGCGGGGTTCCGCGACTACGTGAAGCTCAAGACCCAGCGCGTCGACGCGAGTGACCTCGTCGACGGCGCGCGGCGCGCAATGCGCGCCACCTACCAGCGCGAGATCGATTTCCTCGAGGCGCATCTCGCCTTCCTCGCGTCGGTCGGGTCGGTGAGCCCGTACGTGGGCCTGCTGGGGACGGTGTGGGGGATCATGCACGCGTTCCGCGGCCTGGCGAACGTGAGCCAGGCGACGCTTGCGTCGGTCGCGCCCGGCATCGCCGAGGCGCTGGTCGCGACCGCGATCGGCCTCTTCGCCGCGATCCCGGCGGTGGTCGCCTACAACCGCTACTCGCACGACGTCGAGCGGCTGGCCGTGCGGTTCGAGAGCTTCATGGAGGAGTTCTCGAACATCCTGCAGCGGCAGGCGACGCGCTGAGGCGGGGCCCCGTGCGCCAGCGCCGCCTGATGAACCAGATCAACGTCGTCCCGTACGTCGACGTGATGCTGGTGCTGCTCGTGATCTTCATGGTCACCGCGCCGCTCATCACGCCGGGACTCGTCGAGCTGCCGAGCGTCGCGAAGAGCGCGCAGCCACCCGAGGCGCCGCTCGAAGTCATCATCCGCACCGACCAGTCGATGCTGCTGCGCGAGCGCGTGAAAGGCCAGGCGGTCGACCGGGGCGTGAACATGGCCCAGCTCGTCGCGGCGGTGAAGGAGAAGCAGGCCCGCTCGCCCGCGCAGGCGGTCGTCATCTCCGCCGACAAGGACGTCCGCTACGAGGCGGTCCTCAAGGTGATGGACGAGCTGCAGCGGGCCGACGTGAAGCGGGTAGGCCTGATGGTGAAGCCGGCGCAGAGGACCTGATGCGCGCCATCCAGCCGCGCGAGCCCGGCGCGCTCTTCTCGTGGCTGCTCGCGATCACGGTGCACGTCGCGCTCTTCAGCGTGCTCTTCTTCGGCATCCGGTGGAAGACGAAGCAGGCCGACCCGGTGATGGCGGAGCTGTGGCGGCAGCTGCCGCCGATCGAGCAGCCGCGGGCCGAGCCGCCTCCGCCGCCGCGCGTCGAGCCGAAGCCGGAACCGAAGCCCGAGCCCAAGCTCGAACCGAAGCCCGAGCCCAAAGTCGAACCGAAGCCCGAGCCCAAGCCCGACATCGCCCTCGAGCAGGAAAAGAAGAGAAAGGAGGAGGCCGAGCGGAAGAAGCGCGAAGACGAGCAGCGGGCGAAGGAGGAGAAGGAGCGGCGCGAGAAGGAGCTGGCCGAGAAGCGTCGCGCGGAGGAGGAAAACCGGAAACGCATCCAGGACCAGCTCAACCGCGAGCTCGCGGCCGCCGCGCCGAAGGCGCCCCCCACCGCGCCGGCGGTCGCCGGCGATGCCACGGCGCTCGCGACGTGGCAGCGCGAGATCACGGCGAAGATCCGCTCGAACATCATCCTGCCGCCCGACCTCGCCGCCAATCCGCAGGCGGAGTTCGACGTAGCGCTGCTGCCGACCGGCGAGGTGTTGAGCGTCAGGCTGGCACGATCGAGCGGGAACCGGGCGCTCGACGACGCGTGGGAGCGGGCGATCCTGAAGTCCTCGCCGCTGCCGCGGCCGTCGAAACCGGAAATCTTCGTGCGCGATCTGCGCCTCAAGTTCAGGCCGAGTGAGTAGACTCTCGTCTGGCCGCAGCGACAAACGGTCGTGGCCGCCGCGCGGACGTTATAATTCGCCAACGCATAGAGCCCAAGAATCAGTGACCCGAACGGTCCGTGCAGTCCTTGCGGTGCTCGCGCTCGCTGCGAGCCACGCGCAAGCCCAACTCGCCATCGAGATCATCGGCGGCGCCGGCAACCAGATCCCGATCGCGATCGCCTCGTTTGCCGGCGAGTCGCAGCTGCAGTCCGGCATCTCCGACGTGATCGAGAGCGACCTCGCGCGGAGCGGCCGCTTCCGGACGCTCTACACCGGGCCGCAGAACCCGCCGCTCTCCGAGAGCTCGAACGTCGACCTCGCCGCGTGGCGCAGCCGCAGCGCCGACGCGGTCGTCGTCGGCGGCATCTACCCGGCGGCGGGCGGGCGATACGAGGTCCGCTTCCGGCTCTACGACGTGCCGAAACAGGCCTCGCTCGGCGGCGTGAGCTACACCATCACCCGCGAACAGGCGCGCGCGACCGCGCACCGCATCGCCGACTTCATCTACGAGAAGCTGACCGGCGACAAGGGTGTGTTCAGCACCCGGATCGCGTACGTCGAGAAGCGGGGCAACCAGTACCGCTTGATGGTCGCCGACGCGGACGGCGAGAACGCGCAGGCGATGCTCACTTCGAACGAGCCGATCATGTCGCCGGCGTGGTCGCCGGACGGCTCGCGCCTCGCTTACGTGTCCTTCCAGCAGAAGAAGCCGATCATCTACGTGCAGCGGCTGAGCGACACGAAGCAGCCGGCGCCGGCGGTGGGATTCCGCGGGTCGAACAGCGCGCCGGCCTGGTCGCCCGACGGCCGGCAGCTCGCGGTGGCGCTGTCCCGGGACGGTGGCACGCAGCTCTTCCTGGTCGGTGCCGACGGCTCCGGCGCGAAGCGGCTCACGAGCTCCGGCGGCATCGACACCGAGCCCGTCTTCTCGCCGGACGGCCAGTGGATCTACTTCACGTCCGACCGCGGCGGCAGCCCGCAGATCTATCGCGTGTCCGCCGGCGGGGGCGACGTTCAGCGCGTCACGTTCAGCGGCGAGTACAACGTCAGCCCGCGCGTAAGTCCCGACGGAAAGACGCTCGCCTACGTCTCGCGCAGCGGCGGCCGCTTCCAGGTCGCCGCGATGGACCTCGGCACGCGGCAGACGCAGGTGCTGACCGACGGCGCGCGCGACGAGTCGCCGAGCTTCGCCCCGAACGGCAAGATGATCCTGTATGCGACCGACGCCGGCGGGCGCGGCGTGCTCGCCGCCACCTCGAGCGATGGGCGCGTCAAGCAGCGCCTCACGATGCCCGCCGCAGACGTGCGGGAGCCGGCGTGGGGCCCTTATTCTCCCAATTGAGTCGAACGGAGGTAGCCATGAAAACAATCCTGTTGACCGCGGCGGTGGCCGTCTTGCTCGCCGCGTGCCAGACGCCGGATACGCAACCGCCCGCCGGCGTCGAGGACCGTGCGCCCGGCGACAAGCCGCCGACCACGGCCACGAAACCGATCCCGCCGACCGCGATCCCGGGAACGGCGATCACCGATCCGAGCAAGGACCCGCGGCTCAAGGACCCGTCGAGCCCGCTGTCCAAGCGCAGCATCTACTTCGAGTTCGACTCCGACGCGATCAAGGCCGAGTACGTGCCGCTCGTCGAGGCCCACGCCGCGTTCCTGCGGCAGTACAAGAACGCGAAGATGCTGATCCAGGGCAACGCCGACGACCGCGGCAGCCGCGAGTACAACCTCGGTCTGGGGCAGCGGCGCGCGGACGCGGTGAAGAAGCGGCTGGTGGTCCTCGGCGCGACCGAATCGCAGGTCGAGTCGGTGAGCCTCGGCGAGGAGAAGCCGGCGTGCGAGCAGCAGACCGACGATTGCTGGGCGAAAAACCGCCGCGGCGATATGCTGTACGGGGGCGAATTCTGAGGCGACGGGCTGCAGGCTGCGACGCCGGGGGCAAGTCATGAAAGTCCGCACCTTGGTGGTGATGACCGCACTGGCGACCGCGGCGCCCGCGCACGCCGGCATGTTCGACGACGAGGAAGCGCGGCGCCAGATCGCCGACGTGCGACGGCAGGTCGAGGCGCAGGGCAAGACGCTGGCACGCATCGAGTCGGAGGTGACCGACAAGAAGGCGCTCCTCGAGCTGGTGAACCAGATCGAGGCGCTCAAGGGCGAGATCGCGGCGCTCCGCGGCCAGATCGAGATCACGGCGAACCGCGTCGAAGGCCTGGACAAGCGGCAGAAGGATCTGTACGTCGACCTCGACACGCGTCTCCGCAAGTTCGAGTCGGCGCGCGTCGAGACGGAGAAGGCGCAGGCGGCGGCGCAGGCCGCTGCCCAGGCCGAGCAGCAGGCCTACGAGGCGGGGCTCAACCAGTTCAAGGCGAACAACTACGGCTCGGCCATCCAGAGCCTGCAGTCGTTCCTCGGTGCCTATCCGCAGAGCCAGCTCGCGTCGTCGGCGCAGTACTGGATCGGCAACGCGCACTACGCGCTCCGCGACTACAAGAACGCGATCGCCGCCCAGCAGAAGCTGATCGCCACCTGGCCCGACAGCGCGAAGGCGCCGGACGCGATGCTCAATATCGCTTCGAGCCAGTCCGAGGTGGGCGACATCAACGGCTCGCGGAACACCCTGCGAACGCTCGTCTCGAAGTATCCCAACAGCCCGGCGGCGGAGCAGGCGAAGCAGCGCCTCGCCAAGAAGTAGGCGGGCATCTGCGTGCCGGCTGGCCGGAAGGCGGTCGTTCTCCTTTCCGGCGGCCTCGACTCGGCGACGGTCCTGGCGGTCGCGCGCACGGAGGGCTACGCCTGCCACGCGCTCTCGGTCGACTACGGCCAGCGGCATGGCGCCGAGCTCGTCGCAGCCGCGCGGATCGCCGCCTTGCTCGGTGCGATTGAGCATAAGGTCGTCAAGATCGACCTCGCGGCGTTCGGCGGCTCGGCGCTGACCGATGCCGCGATTGCAGTGCCGACCGGCGGGGTGAAGCCCGACGCGATCCCGATCACCTACGTTCCCGCGCGCAACACGATCTTGCTCGCGCTTTCGCTGGCGTGGGCCGAGGTGCTCGAGGCCCAGGACGTCTTCTTCGGCGCGAATGCGGTCGACTACTCGGGCTATCCCGATTGCCGGCCCGAGTTCGTGCAGGCGTTCGCGGGCGTCGCGAACCTCGCGACCCGCGCGGCGGTCGAAGGTAGAGGGCTCGCGATCCATACGCCCATCATCGCGCTCACGAAGGCCGAGATCATCCGCCGCGGCGCCGCGCTGGGGGTCGACTACTCGCTCACCGTGTCCTGCTACCAGGCCGATGCCGAGGGCCGCGCGTGCGGCGTGTGCGACGCCTGCCGGCTGCGCCGGGCGGGTTTCGCGGCCGCCGGCATCGACGATCCCACGCGTTACTTCGGCACCCCCGAGGCATAGGATCCATCGAGATGCAGGAAGCGAATCCCGCGAGCCTGATCCCGCTCGTCGCCTGGGGCGCGTTCGCGCTCGCGTTCGTGTTCGGCTTCGTCGGCAACCGGACGAACTTCTGCACCATGGGCGCGGTGTCCGACGTCGTGAACATGGGCGACTGGAACCGCATGCGGATGTGGCTGCTCGCCATCGCCGTCGCGATCCTCGGCTCGCACGCGCTCGAGCTCGCCGGCGTCGTCAAGCTCTCGAACTCGATCTATCCCGGCCCGAACTTCACCTGGCTCTCGTACTTGGTCGGCGGCGCGCTCTTCGGGATCGGCATGACGCTCGGGTCGGGTTGCGGCTCGAAGACGCTGATCCGGGTCGGCGGCGGAAACCTCAAGTCGCTCGTGGTGCTCGTGTTCATGGCGATCGCGGCGTACATGACTTTGCGCGGCCTGTTCGGCGCCTTCCGCGTCGGCGTGCTCGAGCCGGTGTCGGTGCAGCTGCCGGCCGGGCAGGACCTGCCGACGCTCCTCGCGAAGTGGCTCGGCGCCGAGCGCCGCGCGATGGAGATCGCGACCGCGCTCGCCGTCGGCGGCGGGCTGGCGATTTTCGCGCTCGCGCGGCGCGAGTTCCGCCAGTTCGACTATCTCCTCGGCGGGGTCGTCGTCGGGCTCGTGATCGTCGGCGGCTGGTACGTGAGCGGCGGGCTCGGCTACGTGCGGGAGCATCCCGAAACGCTGCAGGAGGCGTTTGTCGCGACCAACACCGGCCGCATGGAGTCGCTGTCGTTCGTCGCACCGCAGGCGTTCCTGCTCGAACTGCTCATGCTCTGGACCGACGAGTCGAAGATCGTGACCTTCGGCATCGCTTCCGCGCTCGGCGTGATCGCCGGCTCGGCCGTGTACGCGCTCGTGTCGAGGAGCTTCCGCCTCGAATCGTTCCGCGATGCGGGCGACATGCTCCGTCACATCGTGGGCGGCATCCTGATGGGGTTCGGGGGGATCGTCGCGCTCGGCTGCACGATCGGCCAGGGGATCACCGGCTTCTCGACGCTCGCCCTCGGGTCGATCCTGACCTTCGGCGCGATCATCGCGGGCTCGGCGGCGACGATGAGATACGAGTACTGGCGGCTGATGCGCGAGCCGTAAGCGCTTGAAAGCACGAAAAGTTTGACACTCTTCGCGCCGGATCAGTAGAATCCCGCGCTCTCCCCGGGGCGTTAGCTCAGCTGGTAGAGCAGCGGACTTTTAATCCGTTGGTCGCAGGTTCGATCCCTGCACGCCCTACCAGAAAATCAACGAGTTACACAAAAAATGACGGTCCTTTGAAATAAGCGACCGAGCTAGGTGGCAGGAATGGTGGCAGGAACGCTATGGCTGCAGGTTCCCGACTTTTCATGCCCACGAATCACGCTCGCTGAACCTGGACGAGTTCCCGCGGCCACAGAGGAGGAGGCGTGCAGCGCGGGAGCGAGATCCTGAGCGAAAAAACGACGTCAGCAGCCCGTAGGCGAGCGTCGATGCCGCATCCCAGCGGGTCTTCGGCTCGTGCGAAAGGGCGCTGACGTGGCGTTGAGGGCACCCGCGGGCGGAGCGTCCAGGAAAGCGGCGCGCCGCATGATCGACTTCACCTCGACGCCCTGTCATTTCGGCGGGGAGCGGCTTTGGTTTCAGTGCCCTAGTTGCCACCGTCGGGCGGCCAAGCTCTACCTCGGGGCCCGAGTTTTCGCGTGCCGGAGGTGCTACAACCTCGCGTACCAATCTCAGTGCTACGGGCGGGACGACCGGTACGTAGCCCCAAGCAGCGAAGATCCGACGCGCCCTGGGCGGCCCCGAGGGCATCCTGGACGACTTCCCTGACCGGCCCAAGGGGATGCACCGGCGGACCTACGAACGGCTCTACAGACGCTGTGAGACCTACGAGCGACCGGTGTTCGCAACTATGGAGCGCCTGATCGCCCTCCTTAATGAGGTCGAAGCGACCGGACGTTTGCCGCCCCGATGCGGTGTATCCCGTGCTTGATCATCGTCGAGGGGGCCACCTAAAAGCGCATCGCATTCCGGGCAAGCTCCGAGTGCGTTCTGGAGAAGTCGTTCTCCGGAATCCTGCAGGCCGACGGCTACGCCGGGTTCGAATGTCAGTGCTTGTGCTTGCAGTGGCCGAGCGCCCTGCCCTTGCCGGGGTTGTTTCGGTTGCAGCTTCCGTTGTCGTAGTACGCGGGAGCGCTCGTGGTGTGAACCACCTGCGGTGCACCGGTCGCTTCGGTCGCCGGCTTCGAATCGGCGGTCATCTTGCCGCCGATGACCGCGCCCGCGGCCCCGCCCACGCCCGCACCAACGATTGCGCCGGTCGAGCCGCCGACCTCGTTTCCAATCGCAGCGCCAGCACCGCCGCCGATCGCGCCGCCGATCGCCGCCCCAGTGCGCGCCTTGCCGGTTGCGCCCACCGCGCCGCCCGCCGCACCACCGACTGCACCGCCAACGATCGCACCAGTCGAGCCGCCGACGTGGTTACCGATCGCTGCGCCGCCGGCGCCGCCGATCGCGCCGCCGACGCCGGTGCTCAGATCGTTTGCATGAACGGCGGAGAACGCCGCCAGGGCGGCGACTAAGAACGCACACTTGACTCGCATGGCAGATCCTCTGTGGGTCGGATGACGAGATCATCTCCGGCGGGATGTGGCCGCGGCGAGCGCGCGGGTATGCGGCACGTGCGGGAAATCACCGCTACCGGCGTCGAGATTCCGGCGATGTGAGAGATGCCGCAGAGATGACGATGTCTTGGAGATCCGACACCGTCGCCGGTGCCGCACATGCGCCGAGCGTCGCGTTTCTGGGTGATACGGCCCGGCGTGAAGGGATTATCGAGCTATGCCGAACCAACAGTGCCGTGTATATGCGGGCCGCGAGCTTTGTGCTCGTCACCGCGCAGAATCAAGCGCCGCGAGCGGCGCCTCCGCCTGTAGAGCCAGTTCGGCGCTCGATACAACCACGACACCGTCCAGCCCGCGGACCTTGGCCTCGATCAGGCGCCTCGCCGTCGCCTGAATCAAGTCCCTGTGGTGGTCATAGGCAAGCAGGCACCGCTGGTACGCGTCCGTGTCTTCACGCAGCGCGCGCGCAGGTTCGATGAGGGCGTCCTGCTCGACGTAGCAACGCACTCGCCTTTCGCCGACCCGGGCGAAGAAGAGAACGCTCTTGCGGGGCGCGACGTAGAGTCGTGTGGCTTCAAAAGTGACACGCACGTTGATCTCCGATCATGGCTACCTACGCGCCGAAGTGTCTGAGATAGACGTACTTGAGCGTCTCGAACTGAGAAAGAGGGGCGCTCGCAATGAGGTTCATCATCGCGTCGCAGACCTCCTCCGCTGGTCGCTTTTTCTTTAATCGCGCGACCATGTCATCGAGTTGCTCGATCGGCGTCTCCCGAAGGATGTCGAGCGCTGTCCTCTCCGCATCGAGATCGTTCGCATAGCGACTCGACCACCTTCTTCATGTTCGCCGTAGCCTTTCCTGCCCGACCTACCGGGCCGACATTTCAGACAGAGCAGCTTCCGGGCCAAGAGTGAACGACTGTACCTAGGGAGGAAGAACGTCACGCTGCACGCGTGGCGTAGTGCGCGCTCGAGCGCTTGAGCGTGTCGGCGTAGCGACAGGCCATGAGCGCGGCAATTCGAAGGGCGCAGAAATAGAGTTCCCAGGGAGTAGGAATTGCGCAGCCGGCGAGACATGGCCGGTATGAGCCACGGCTGAAGATCGGAAAATACGGAACTCGCGGGGCGTCAACGTGCGCTCCACCAGAGCGTTCATCGACGCAAGAGCATCTTCGCTGCCAACGCACGTCAACTGACGGGATCCCCTACGATGACCAGACTGACTGTTCTTGTTGCAACTGCAGCTTTCGCGCTCGCAAGCTCGGCCGCGCTTGCACAAGGCGGTGGCAAGTCCGGGGATGCTTCGAAGGCCACGCCCGCGACGCCCGCGACCCCGGCACCCGGTACGGGTGTGCGCGCGCAGTCCGCCACGCCGGCGACGCCAGCCCAGCCCGCGAAAGGACAAGCGCCGAAGGACGGAAAGAATTCGGCGGCGAAGTCGAACAAAGGCGACCCGACCAAGACCCAGAAGCGCGCCGGCGATCCGAACGGCGCGGCGAAAGGCCAGACGAAGTAATCCAGGTCGTCCCCGAAGGCACTGCAGTCGGGGGCGGGGTCACCCCGGGGTCACGCGGCTTTTCTCGTCCGCGCGGGACCCCCGCACAGACGCTCGCCCCCTCGTTACTTGGTGTGCCCGATGGCCTTCCCGTTACCGGGCCCGCCGCCTGCAGAGGCGCCCGCCACGGCACCGGAGGCCGACACGACGCCACCTTTCCCGCCGGCGGCACCGTGCGCCACGGGCGCGCCGCCGTGGCCGGCCGCGGTGACGATGCCTTGGCCCCGCGGCGCGGATGCACCCCCACCTGCGGTTGTCACCGTTGTGGCCTCCTTGCCCTTGGCCGCGCCGGGCGATGAAGCACCCGACGCCGTGACGATCCCCTTACTGCTGGCCGAGCCGCGATTGCCGGGGCTCGACGATGCGGAGCCCGCCGCCGCGCCGGTCGCCGTGGTCACACCAGCCGCGGTCGATCCGGTCGCGTGTTTGGCGGAAGGCAGCGTCGCGATGTGCACGTTCTGCGACTTGATCCCGCTCACGACGGGTCCGAGCTTGGTGCCCGAAGCCTGAGCGATCTGGCCCCAGCCCATGCCGTCGGCGCGCATTTGCAGGACACCTTGGTATTCGACAGTCTTGCCGTCGATGGTGATCGTGCCGCCATTGAGGGCTGTCTTGAGCTGCTCCGGAGTCGGGTTGGTGATGCCCTGTTGCCCGAGCTGATACTTGGCGAGCGCGAGCGACGTGGAGACGTTGCCGTAGCCCATTGGCTTCGTCGGAGGAGTGAACGTCGCCGAGGGCTCACCCTTCTCGGTGAGCGTGATCTCCGAGCCGCTGCGCAGGCCGGTCACGAGGGCGGTCGCGTTCTGCTTCGAGCCGGCGAAGGACTGGAAATCCGCAGCGATCTTGCCGGTCACGGCGCCGGAGCCCTTGCTCGTCGCGCTGGCGTCCATGGCCTGGATCTCGCCGGTGAGCGCGGCGGCCTCGTCGGCATGTGCGAGCGGTGCCCCGCCGCAAAGCGCGGCGGCGACGAGGAGCGCGAGAGTACGTTTCCGGATCGTCACGGGATGCCTCCTGCACGTTGCGGGCAACGCCCGCTCGGTTTGCAGAATGATCTCGGTCGCGGTCGCCGAATCCTTGATGAAGCCATCGGAGTCGGCGATGACGCGCATCCGGGTCGTCTTCGGAGTCAGCGCCTCGAACTCGACTTCGATCGCGCGGTTGGCCGCCTTGGCCTTGATGAGCTCGCCTTGCTTGGTCTTCTCGACCGCCTCGACCGGAATCTCCATCTGCTTGAGCGCGGTAAGGGTGGCGCGCTTCACCTTGGGCAACGGTTCGGCGAAGGTCTTGTAGACGATCCCGTTGAGGGTGTGCCCGGCGCCGACCGCCGCTCCGACGCCGAGCGCTGTGAGCCCAACGGCCGCACAGCCGCTGGTCAGAACCGACGCGGCCAGGAGTGGGAGGAGCCAGGCGATAAGGCGAATCGGAGCGGAACGCGGCCGATCTGCCGCGGGTGCCCGGTGCGTCCTGACGAGATGCACGAGAACGGACATGCCGTTCGTATACTCGCGAGACAGAGCGCACGCAAGCGATCGGAAGCGCTCGCGTGAAAACCTTCTCGCCGGGCGCGCCAGTTGCCTCGTCGACTTTTCGACTGTCGCGGTGAGACAACAAACCCGCGATGGAGTCGCGTCACTGCCACGCCGGCCCGCGCCATGAAGGCAGACGAGATCGATTGCGGCAAGGGCAAATCCCTGGCTTACGTGCTCGGCCTCCTCGCGCGCGCGATCGAGGGCGGCGAGTTCGAGAAGCGTATCGAGGCCCTTGAGGCAAGAGCCGTGGGACAGTCCAGATGAGAAGGCTGCTGGAAAAGCGTATTGAGCGGCTCGAGGAAGCTGCGGGGATTGTTACTCGACACTGCAGGAAGCCGTGTATCGCGTGCCTGATAGTCGTCCAGGGGACGAAGCACCACGCGTTCGAGGTTTGCGATGGAGTGTCCCATCGGCGAACTTTGGAGGACATCCTCAGCGGGGCGAAGGAACCCTCAGCCGACCAAATCTCGAGGGCGCGTATCGCCCCCACCGAAGTTACTCGGACGGTCCCTGAGTGGGCCCTGGAGGGCTTTCCCGACGAGCCCAAAGAGGGGCATTAGCGCACCGACGAACGGTTTCTGCAGGCGCTGTGCTTACAACGATCTCGTTCTGCGTTCGCGCCAAGTCTGCGAGCATCAATAACCGAATGGTACGGGTGGTGCAGCAGGGCATGATCGTGACACTTCTCGCCGCGTCCTCGTACGCGCCGATGGCGCAGGTTGATCCGTTGTAAGCTTGCGGGCGCGGCGGGCTGCTAAGTATGTTTTCGACGCACCCGCCGATCGCCGAGCGCGTGGCACGGCTCAAAGCGATGGCGCGCGAGAACCTCCCGACAACCATTACCAAAGGAGCAAGACCGATGAGAACCACGATCACCACCATGATGGCGCTCGTCGCCGGACTGGCCGTCGGCTGCGCCACGGTAGACACGGCGCAGGAGAAGCAGGAGCTCGTCAAGAGCGCCGCGGAATCGAGAAAGGCATGGGCCAGTACGGATCCCACCGTCGAGGACCTGCTCAGGAAGAGCTATGGCTTCGCGCTCTTCCCCGAGGTCGGCAGTGGCGGCTTCATCGTCGCCGGGTCTGGTGGCAACGGTGTCGTCTACGAGCGCGGCCAACACGTGGGCTATGCCGAGCTGGCCGGCGGGTCGATCGGGTTCACGGTCGGCGGCCAGAAGGCGAGCGAGCTGATCGTGTTCGAGGACAAGGCGGCGCTGGATCGTTTCAAGCAGGGCACGATGACTTTCGGCGCGACCGCCAATGCCGTCATCGCGAAGAGCGGAGCTGCCGCGACCGCGACGTTCCGCGACGGCGTGGTGGTCCTGGTGCGGCCGCTCGGGGGCGCGATGGCCGAGGCGTCGCTCGGCGGCCAGAACTTCAAGTTCATCCCCAGATGAATGAGGTGACGTCGCGGCGCTGGGCGCGTCGACTTCAGGCTCAACGAGCTTGACTCGGCCTCGGGGTCGACGCGGTTGGTCCGAAGCAACACGTTCGACAACTGGCCGGGCCAGTCCGGCAGCCCGATCTTCGGTTTCTGGTCCGATGGGCCTTACGCCGTCGGTGTTGTGTCGGGACAGGCGTCAGACTTCAACTACGTCGCCGGCGGAAGCATGCTGCCCACGCTGGTGCGACAAGCCAGGAACGAGCACCCGTAGCCTGCAATCGATCGACGCGGACGTGACGCTGCTCCACAGCGTCCTCGCTCGCGGTCCCGGGCAGATTCGAACTGGCGAGCGCTGCGCCCGCGCGGGCTCGCGGTCGGTGTGAAGAAGCTCACGAAGAAGTGATCAGCCGGGGTATCGCATCGGCGAACCTTGGAAGACATCCTCAGCGGGTCGCGGCGACCCGAGCGTTAACCGGGAGCCGGTCGCGCGGCGCAGGTGCTACAACGTCGCGTACCAGTCTCAGTGCTACGGGCGGGACGAGCGAAGATTCGACGGGCGCTGGGCGGCCCTGAGGGCATTCTCGACGACTTCCCCGGGCCGGCCGAAGGGGATGCACTGGCGGACGTACGAGCGGCTCTACAGACGCTGTGAGGCCTACGAGCGCCCGGTGTTTGGAACCATGGAACGGCTATGCGCCCTTCTCAATGAAGTAGAAGCGGGTGGACGTCTCCCGCCCGGATACGAAGCTGGCAGCCGGAGGACGATGACCCCTAGCGAACACCGATGACGTACGCGAGGCACATGAGCGTCGCGGCTACTGACGCGAGCCTGCCGAGCGCTCGACTCAGCTTACCCCGTTCTCCGAGGCCAAAGTCCATCTCATCCGCGAGGGACGTGTCGCGCGAGCTCGTCAGCAACAGCACCCTCAGTTATCTGACTCAGGCCTCGTGCGTGAACGGAGGCAACGAAACGAGCTCTCGAGGCCGCGAGGGCAAACCCGGCGGCAGCCCTGAACCTGTCAGAGTCGGAGGAGGTGCAACAACTCCGGAGATCGCGCAGCGGATCTCGCGTACTACTGCTGCTGCGCGCCGCAGTGCCGAAAGTACAACCCCTTCAGTGCGCTGAACTCGCTAAGAGGTGCCGTCGCTATCCGCTCCAGCAGCGCTGCGCACACCTCTCCAACCGGCCGGTGGCGCCTCAAGAGCGGCAGGATGGCGTCAAGGTCGTCGAGGGGTGTTTGCTTCAGGACGGCGTTCGTAGTGATGTTCCCGGCGACGACCATGCGCTCAAGCGAGTTGCAATCCATGGGGTGTTTGCCCCTAGAAGTTGGCGCCGAGCCCGCGGGCGTCCTGGTGCGCTTGCGTGCGGGCGGCCCGGTCGGAGCTCAACGGAAGCGCGTCCCGACCGAAGTCGCGGTATCCGCCACTGTCAGCGGGTCGCCCGCGGGATCTTCTGCGCCGCGAGGGCGCCCACCTTCTTTCCCATGCCCGTGCCGACCTCCGTCGAGTATCGGTAGTGCACGCCGTCGTAGATCCGCGCTCCAGCGACCTCCTGCCAGAAGTCGGCGACGCTGTTCCAGGTGCGCACGGCACCCGCGTCCTGCGAGAAGCCCAATCGATGCCGAAGGTGTGGGCGCCGAGCTGGTACGCGGCGTCCAGACGCGCGTCGCGGGCAGTGGACCATGCACTGGCTGGAAGGCGCCGATCATGGCTTTCATGTCCTCAAGAGCTCCGGCCGATCGGACCGCGAGGTCTTGAGTGAGATCGCGGACGTCGCCAGTGCCTGGGCATCCGGTCTGAACAGCGGCTGAATCTTTCTCGTCGACCTACCGGCACGGGAGCGCAAGCCGGCTCAGTCGTGGGGCAAGCCAGCTCTCGCTGTACTGGCGTGCTCCGACCCCGCGCCGGGAGCGCCGAGCGCGGCACACGAAGCCCCCCGGCTGCCGTCCTGAGGGCAGTCGCCGGAGGCGCCGTACGGCAGCTCGACCCGCTCGAGGACGAACCGCGGAATTTCGTGCACGTCGGCGAACCGGCCGTCGAGTGTTGCGAGCGGCGGCTGGGCTACCAGCAGCGCGACAGCGATGACCTGTAAGACGAGGACGGCGCGCATGTTAGGCTTTGTGACACCGCCGGAACCGGAACTGAATCCGGCGATGTCGAACGGCTCATTACGGGTTGAACGTGAAGACGCCGTCCTGCTGGTCGGTGCGGGACGTGCTCTTCGCCGTCGGGGTCGCCGGCTCCGGTTGGTACGAGGTGGCTTCGGGTGCGTTGATACCCGCCCCCTGTCCGAGGTCGAGCGTCGGTTCAGCGGCGGCAGGATTGGCCGCGAGGGCAAGGATGCCGAGGGCTCCAGCGATGAGGCTGTGTTTCATGACCGTGATCCTTTCGTTAAGTCAGTTGATCCGTGTTGCTCTTGTGCAGCCAGTATCGGCGCGACAGGCTTCGCAGGGAATTCGCCAGATCGACTAATGCAACCGGTTGATGAGCGGCCGACCGCGCTTGTCTTGCCTCGGTCGCGCGGACGGCGCGACAAAGCGCTGCGACGCTTGGCGTACTCCAGTTGGGGGATCCGTCTCGCCGCGACGCGAGACGTCCCGGGCCTACGCGGCGTCGGCGGACTGGGTCTCGAGCGAGAATCCGAGCCGGTGGAGCGCGACGATCGCTTCAGTCCTGTTCATCACGCCCAGGGTCTGTAGGATCGGCTGCAATGTGCCTTGACCGTGGCTGGCGAGATCGAGAGGTCGCGTGCGATCTGCTTGATGGCTCTCCCCTTCACCATCAGCGCGCACACTTCATGCTGCCGCGGCGTGAGCCCGAGCTCGGAGAGCTTGTGCAAGGCTCGCCGCTCGTGGCCACATCGCCGGTTCATAGGCGCCGTCGGATTCGCTCGCGGAGAGGCCTCGCGTCCCAGGATGCTGGGCGGGACATAGACTCCCTTTGCCAGCACGAGCCGCAGCGCACCTTGCAGGATGGCGGGCGTCGTGGTCTTGGGGATGAAGCCCATCGCCCCCGCGTCGAGGGCGGCAGAGACTGTTGCAGCGTCGTCGGTCCCCGAGAAAACGACCACCGGCGGACAGGGATCGACGGCCGCGCGAAACGCGATCAATGATTCGATGCCCGACACACCGGGCAGCGTGAGATCGAGCAGCACGAGATACCTCGAAGGGTCCGCTTCCGCCGCGTGCACCGCTTCCCGCAGGTCTGCCGCCTCGACGAAGGCGATCGTGCCATCGAGGCCGCCGAGACAGACCCGGATCCCGCTGCGCATCACGGGATGATCGTCCAGCTCGTCGATGGTCGTGTCGCCCTCCTTGAGGGCGGTGAGCATCCCGGCGAGTTGGACGACGTGCTCGAGATTGACGTCCCGAAGCCCGGCGACGCCGATAAGCGCGCACATCTGGCGCTCGGTGACGCCGATCGCCTTGAAGTTCTCGATCGCCATGGAGCGCCGGTGCTCGAGGGTCTTGATGTCCCCGGCGATGGTCCGCCTGGTCGATTCGTAGATGTCCGCCCAAAACGCCTTCGGGACGCCCTTCAAGATGACGTTTCGGAGGGCGATCGAGCAGGCCGCGTTCGCGGTGACCCCGATCATGTCCGGGCCGTAGCGCTTGCCCTCGCTGGTCGTGATGCGCCGCGGGACCTCGAAGGTGACGCAGTGGTTGTGCTCGAGGTCGTGGAAGACCCCCTGTGCGGTCACGAACTCCGGCCCCTCGTTGATGACGCGGGCGCCGGCGCGGCAGTTGCCCCACTGCGAGAGCATCACCTCGGCGAAGCGGGCACTCGGGCCCTCGATGATCTTGCCGTCCCGGGAGAGCGCGTAGACGCACTCGCGCGCGATCTGGTCGTTAAGGGTGACGAGCGAGAGCGCTCGCTTCCTGAATACCTCTACCGACCGCGGGTACTTCTTCGCGGTCGTGATCTGCTGGTCGATCTCGGCAGCGTTGATGAGCGCGGCGGTCGAGCTCTCGACCGCCATGACGTCGCTGCGTTCGCTGAACGCTTCGTCCCGGACCATACCTCTCCCCTTGGTTTGGCGCCGATGGACGACAAGTTTGTCTTACCTTTGGAGGCGTGTCAAACGGCGGCTTGCACCGCCAGCGTCAGTCAAAGTTTGCTTTTAGACCAACTCCGTCTTGAGGAACACCACGCCAACGATCTCCACCAAGGCATCGACGGGGATGATCGGCTCGGGCACCTTTTCGTTGGTCGCCACGAGATAGTGGCGCTCACCCTCGTCGCTGAACCGGCGCAGCATCGGCCGCCCTTCGCTCCCGACGAGCGCGACCACGAAGCGGCCGTGCGTCGGCGCGATGTCAGGATCTACGAAGACGAGCTCGCCTTCGCGGAAGCGTGGTTCCATGGAAATCCCGCGTACCGGCACGGCCATCGCTCGCGGGCCAGCCGGAACCAAACAGGGCACTGCGTCCTTCGTGATCGATAGCGTCTCAAGTATCACCTCCCGATCCTTCCCCGCGAGTGACTCCCATGTGACCAATGGAATTGTTCTAGTTACGGCTGTCGCCGACAGCGCGCTTTCTACACCAAACTCTAGGTACTCAGGCGAGCGCCTGTAAAGCGCTGCCAACTCGAGCACGCGTTTGCGCTCGGGAACCGTTTCACCAGATTCCCATTGCGACACGGCGTTTCGCGAGACGCCGACTTTCTTCGCCACCTCCTCCTGCGTGAGATTGGAGTCGCTCCGCGCTTGGCGTAGGCGTCGTGCAAACAGTGATCTCACAACCCACCTTCCTGTCCATGGAAGGCCGCTCGTGCCCTCCTTGTGTCCCCCTCGACCCCCAGGGGATTGTAAGCAGCGGTTGACTGGTAGGTCCACGTAAGCCGTACCTTGCAGGTCACGTAATGCCGTACCATGCATTATTGATCAAGCCTCACTTACCATGATCGTCCAACCGAAGATTCGAGCGTTAACCGGGCCGGTCAGGAAAGTCGTCCAGGATGCCCCCAGGGCCGCCCAGCGCCCGTCGAATACCTCTGAACGAGAGAAATCAATGCTTGCTTGCGGGGTCCTCTCGCCGACAGCATTTCGAGCGTCATGACAGTCGAGAGAAAGCTCCATACCCACTGTGTTGAGCGCGCAGCCTGGGTGTAGGACGCGGCTGCCGTGAGCAGCAAGGCGTCAAATTTGGTCCCTGACGAAGCAGTGGACATACCCTCGACGATCGAAACGAATGTCCGCAAGGGGTGTGAATCCGCTTGCAATACTGACCCCCTGAGGGGTGGTTTCCGCGTCGAAATCTGACCCCGGTAGTCTCCCGCGCTTTTGCGGGAGCGGATGGGGTGCTGTGCGTGGAGACGGTTGGTCGGATTCGGCGGTTGTATTTCGTTGAGGGGCGCTCGATCAAACAGATCGTGCGGCTGCTCAAGGTTTCGCGCAACACGGTGCGCCGGGTGTTGCGCAGCGACGATCCGAAGCTCATTTACGAACGTGCGGTGCAACCGCGACCGCGGCTGGGGCCGTACGCCACGCGCTTAGAGCAGCTACTCGGGGAGGACGAGCGGCTGCCGGCAAGCGAACGCCGGCGCACGATGCGGCTCTATGAGGTGTTGCTGGCCGAAGGCTACGCGGGCAAGGACGACAGCGTCTATCGGTTCGTGAAGCTGTGGCGCGAAGAGTGCGCACGGCGCAGCGCGCAGGTGTTCATTCCGCTGGTGTTTGCCCCTGGCGAGGCCTATCAGTTCGACTGGAGCTACGAGACGGTCGAGCTCGACGGCGAGCCGGTGATGGCGAAAGTGGCGCAGTTTCGGCTCTGCCACAGTCGGCACTACTTCGTGCGGGCGTATCTTCGCGAGGCGCAGGAGCAAGTGTTCGACGCCCATAACCGGGCGTTCGCCTTCTTCGGCGGGGTCCCTCGGCGCGGCATCTACGACAACCTGAAGACCTGCGTCGATGCGGTGCTGCGCGGCAAGGAGCGCGCGTTCAACGCCCGATTCCTGCAGCTGTGCAATCACTACCTGCTGGAGCCGACCGCCTGCACCCCGGCGGCCGGTTGGGAGAAGGGCCAGGTCGAGAACCAGGTCAACGAGGTGCGCCAGCGCCTCTTCCGGCCGCGGCCGAAGTTCGCCGACATCGCTGCGCTGAACGGCTGGCTGGAGAGCCAATGCGTCGAGCTCGCACAGCGCCGCCACCATCCCGATCTACGGGGCCGCACGGTGTGGGAGGTCTACCAGGAGGAGCGCGCGAAGCTGCTGGCGCTGCCGGGCCCGTTTCCCGCCTACCGCGAGATCGAGACGCGCGCCTCCAGCACGAGCCTGGTTCGGTTCGACGCCAATCGCTACAGCGTGGCCTGTGAAGCGGCGGGACGACGCGTGACGCTACGCGCCTATGCCGAGCGCATCGAGATCGTCCACGACGAACGCCTCCTCGCCGAGCATGCCCGTAGCTTCGATCGCTATCAGACCCTCTACAACCCTTGGCACTACGTGCCGGCGCTCGCCATCAAGCCCGGCGCACTTCGGAACGGTGCGCCGTTCGCCGACTGGGCGCTGCCCGCCTCGCTCGATAGCGTGCGTCGCAAGCTCGCGCGTCATCCCGACGGCGATCGACAGTTCGTCGCGATTCTTGCCGCCGCCGTCGTCGACGGCCTGGAGGCCGTGGAGGCAGCCTGCGGCGAGGCGCTCGCGAGTGGCAGCGTGTCGGCCGATGTCGTGCTCACGCTGATTGCGCGAGCGCGCGATGGCACGCCGGCCGCCCCCATCGCTGTTCCCGAGGCGCTACGGCTTGCCCACGAGCCGCGTGCCGACTGTTCGCGCTACAACCAACTGCTCAAGGATCCCGCGCCATGCAAACCACCGAGCTGTTCGATCTGATGGACGTCCTGAAACTGCGCGGCATGCGCGCCGCCTTCGAGGAGACCTTGAGCGAGGGACTCAAACGTAAGTTCTCCTTCCACCAGATTCTCGGCAAGCTCTTCGTCTGCGAGCTCGAGGAACGGAAGCTGCGCTCGATTCGCTACCAGCTCGGCGCGGCCAACTTGCCGATGGCCAAGAGCCTGGATACCTTCCAGTTCGCCGCCACCCCGATCAACGAGGCCCTGATCCGACAATGGCACCAGGGCGTGCCGCTGGAGTCTGCTCGCAACTTAATCCTGGTCGGTGGGACCGGCACCGGCAAAACCCACCTCGCGGTGGCGATCGCCAGCCAACTCATCAAGCAGGGTCACCGCGCACGCTTCTTCACCGTGCTCGATCTAGTCAATCGGCTGGAGGCCGAGAGCCGTAGCCACCGCGCCGGCGCGATGCTTCGCCAATGCGCGCGCATGCACTGCGTCGTCCTGGACGAGCTCGGCTACCTCCCCTTCAGCCAAGCCGGCGGGGCGTTGCTCTTCCACCTGCTCAATCGCCTCTACGAGAAGGTCTCGGTGATCATCACCACCAACCTCTCGTTCGCCGAATGGCCGCAGGTGTTCCACGATCAGAAGATGACCACCGCGCTTCTGGATCGCATCACCCATCACTGCGACATCGTCGAAACCGGCAACGAATCGTGGCGCTTCAAGCACCGCGACTGACCGCCCCGCGGTCGGAGCTGATACCACGATTCCCGCGGCTTTAGCGACCTGGCACGATTCTCCAGCGGCCTACAGCGCGCTAACGGACCTCATGCGCGACCGAGGAGGCGCAATAGAAGCGATGCGGGCCGAGGCGAGCGCCGCGGCATGCCGTGTCGTCGCTGTACCGACGCGCCAGTCGACACGTGTAGCTTCGCGGACCCATGCAGTCAGCGCAACCAGACTTGCACCGCAGTTACCCACCGGGCGCGTGTGCGTGGCGTGCGCCACGCGCCCCGTGGATAACTGCTCTACATCAGCCCGCCGGGGTCAGAATTGCACGCGGAAAAGGGGTCAACTTTGGAAGCGGATTGACAAGCAGCGCCATCCATTTTTTGTGCGACTTATTTTTTGTGCGACTTCAGGGCCGAAGCCGAGTTCCGAAAAACCTGGCAGCCGCCACGGCGAGTACTCGCCAAGAGACGATCGCTCGCGCGGCGTCACTGAAGCGTCTGGTCCGTGAACTCGAGCCCCACACCGACTGCGATGAGTCCGACCCCGACTGCAATTCCTGGCAGGAACGACGCGGTCGCGCTGGTGACCAGTGCGACCACGCCGATCAGCGCGACGACCATCGTGACGGTTCTCCTTCTCTATTAGGCACTAGCAAGCGGCGTACCTAGATGCTGCTGTCTCGAGTTTTGAAAGGGCCCGCGAAATGACCTTCGTACCTGCTAATCCGTCAGAGGAGGATAGCGGTGAGGGGCGGGCCGTAGCAGCCATGCATACTCGGGCCGAGGCCTCGGTGCTCTCCTGGGGAGGAGTTCGAACGTTTCCACAGGCGCGCAGACTGTAGACCTTACGCGTACCTTTGCCGCATCGAGTACTTCTTGCATCGTCATGCCGTCGGCCGATAGGACCGATCGGGAGAGATCCGGACGGAACCTCACCGGGATTAGGTGAACGTAGGCGCGATACGCGAAAGAGCCCAGTTCCCAGACTGCGCCTCGGAACCGGTAATTGCCGGCCTTGCCTTGCATTCGTGCTTTCATAGCCATAGACAAACCCTCCTGCTGGCATCTCAGGTTGTTTTCATCAACTCCCGAGTAAGAGCCTGCAAGTGGCGTTCCTGCCGGTCGGCTCGCGAGCAGCGGACGTTCTGCCGAAAGCCATGTGGTGGAAATCAACGACTCACATGGCCGAATCCAGAAACGGACGAGATTGGGTAGCTACGGACGCGCCGACGATGAACGCAATTTGGTGATCAGGACGAGGCGGTCACGCTCGGGGTCGAAGCTCGGCGGCGAGCGCCGGAGCGTTTTTTCTTGCCTCGATCGTCTTTGAGTAGCGAAGGCGTAACCCACCGCATCAGATCGCCGAAGGCCCGCGTGCATTCGCCGACATGGATGCACAGGAGCTAGTCCCAGGTGACGTCGGCCTCTTTGCCGGGATAGCGATGTACGGGGGAATCGGACATGACGGCACGCCATTTGGGGGCGGAGATGCGGCAAACTAGCACGGCGCGCGTCGCCCCTGCCGGGTCGCGCGCTCGCAACCCCTCCCCGCAACCAGAAGGACCCCTGACATGGACAAGATCAACCCCCTCTTCACCGCAACCGCGACCGCGACCGGCGGCCGCAACGGCCGCACCGAGTCGAGCGACGGCGTCGTGAAGGCCGACCTGTCGGTACCGAAGGAGATGGGCGGGCCCGGCAAGCCGGGCACCGCCACGCCGGAGCATCTGTTCGCCGCGGGCTATGCGGCCTGCTTCGGCGGCGCGCTCGACTTCGTGGCGAAACAGCAGAAGAAGGACGCGAGCAAGGCGAAAGTCACTTCCGCTGTGTCGATCGGCCCGCGCGAGGGCGGCGGCTTCGGCATCGCCGTCAAGATGCGCGTCGAGGACAAGAGCCTGCCGCAGGCCGAGCTCGCGGCGCTGGTGAAGGAGGCGCACGAGAAGATCTGCCCGTACTCGCACGCCACGCGCGGCAACGTGGACGTGCAGTTCGAGGTCGTGGCGGCTTAGGCGCTGCGCGGTCCGCTGCTCCCGCTCGACGGTGCGGGTGGGAGCGGCGGATGCGGCGGTTCTTCTCGGAGGCGGACTGGAACCGCGCCGTCGAGCTCATGAAGAAGGGGATGACCCCAGCGGCAGCGGTGGCCGCGCTGGGGTACTCACTCAGCGGGATGGCTTCCGAGAACGACGAGCCGGCGCGGCCCGCTCCTGGGCTTCGGCGATGAGCCGATCCCGGCGCGCCTGGTAGATGAGCTCACCCATCCGACGCGGCGTGAGCACGAGCGCCTGGCCCGAGGCGAGCGTGGCTTCGGCCGCCTTCTGGCGCTTGAGCTGCAGGGCGAACTCGGACGGCTGCTCCGAAGGCTTCTGCTGCTTGCGTTTCTTGGTCATGGCGATCTCTCACAAGCGTAGACGCATGATACGGCATACTGAACAAAATCACAGGGACCGCCTTGCAGTCACAGACCCTGCCGTTCCGCCGTCCGCTGTGTGGGCAGGATGCTGCGCGAGGCCTTGTTGAATCTCTGCGTTGAAACGTACAGGAGCTTGCCAACATGAACGAAAAGTATCTCGAAGACTTTGCGGTTGGACAGACCTACGTCTCCGGACGAATCGACGTCGATGAGGACCGAATCAAGGCCTTTGCCGCTGAGTTCGACCCTCAGCCGTTTCACATGGACGAGGAAGCGGCGCGCGGTTCGATTTTCGGAGGCTTGGCCGCAAGCGGCTGGCACACCGCCGCGCTCACCATGCGGCTCCTCGTCGAAAGCGAGCTCAAGCCCGCCGGCGGCATCATTGGTGCCAGCTTCGACGAATTTCGCTGGCCGCTGCCTGTGCGACCCGGGGACAAGCTTCATCTCGACATCGAGGTGCTGGACGTGCGGCCTTCGAAATCGCGCCCGACTCAGGGCATGATCAAAGTTAGAACGACAACGAAGAATCAGAACGGTGAGGCGGTGCAAGTCTCGGTGGGAAACCTCGTCGTACCGCGTCGCCCTGCCTAGTCACGCCTCCTGCGTTTCGTTGCGGTTGATCTTAGCTGCGCACGGGGTTCGAGTCGACCGTGGCCGGGCCACCGGCCTGCGCCGGCGCATCGAGCACCGGATGGTCGGCTTTCGGCACGATTTCGACCCGCTCCGTGACGAACGGCGGGATCTCATGCACGCCCACGAGCCGGCCGCTCTGGTCGGCCATCGCCGTGAGCGATGCGGCGACGAGCATCACGACGCCGAGAATGTAGAGTACGAGACGGAATTCCATGGTGATACACCTTGGCGCGCCGGGACCGTCACCGGCCCCGGCTGAGCCGTGCATTGCATTACGGATTGAAGGGGTAGCCGGGAGCGTTGTCGTCCACCAGCTGGGTGCCCGCTTGGTACGACGTCTGCTCCGGCGCGTTCTTCCAGACAGACTCTCTCTGCGCGCTTTGCAGATCCAGCGTGGGCTCCGCGACCGCAGCGGTGGCGCCGAGGGCGAGGGCGAGAGCGATGAGAATGCGTTTCATGGTGTTGCTCCTTTCGTGTTCGTGGCGAGTTACGGGTTGAACGGCGCGAGCTCGGAGCCCTCGCCGAAGATGCTGGCGCGCTTGGTGTCCGCCTGGTACGAGGTCGTCTCGGGGACGCTCACCATCGCGCGGTCCTGTGAGCCGTGAAGATCGAGAGTGGGTTCGGCGAAGGCGGCGTTGCCCGCGAGGCCGAGGGTGGCGATGGCGAAGATGATCAGGTTACGTTTCATCGGTCGGTCCTTTCCAAAGAGTTTGAAAGATTGGTTTCTATTTGCTCCGCGCAACTCGTCGTATCGAGAACGCGCTGCGTGTTGAGCCGCACTGTATGGATCGACGCCGATGCTGGATGTGCGTAAGCGCACCACCAGACGCAATTAGTCATCCGAGGCGGCCGCAGCGCGGACCTCGGTTCAAGTGATGAGGTGCGCGGGAGGGAGCGAGTACCTGCCGCTCTTCACGCAGTGGGACGAGGGAGCGGGCCGCATGGCGCCGACCCCCGCGGGCCAGGGCGTGGTGACGTCGAAGGTGCTCGAGGCCGCTGCAGGCCGCTCCACGCGCTGCCAGGAACCTCTCAGAGTTGGAAGGGGTGCGCGCGGCGATCGCGGCGAAGAATCGCGCGCGACGAGCGCCTACGCGGCCAGGGCGTGCCGATCAGGGACGACGTTCAGCGGATGCGGCAGTTCTTCTCGGAGGCGGACTGGAACCGCGGCCGTCGAGTTCATGCGGAAGGGGATGACCCCAGCGGCCGCGGTGGCCGCGCTGGGGTACTCACTCAGCGGGATGGCTTCCGAGAACGAGAGCGCGAACGCGCCGGCACCGGGGATGCGGCCATGAGGGCTTTGCGCGCCCGCAGCTGCCGGGCGATGTGCTCGCCCATCTGGCGGTTCGTCATGAACACGCCCTGCCCCGAGGCGAGCATCGCGTCGGCCGCGCGCTGGCGCTTCAGCTGCAGGGCGAACTCGGACGGCTGCTCCGAAGGCTTCTGCTGCTTGCGTTTCTTGGTCATGGCAACCTCTCACGAGAGTGAACAGTCTATCGGGATCTTCAGCACACAATCCACGAGAGGTCCAGACGCGAGATGTCGCAGCCTCGGTAGCGTCAGCGATTCGACAATCGTGGGAACCGAATGGCTACTGGCACGTCGTGGTAACGGAGTATCCGAGCCGGGATGATTCGCACGTGATGGTTGCTGGTCCTGTGCGACCGGCGTTTGGCCGCGAATCTTGCGCTCGCCCAGATGACGCGGCCTTGGCCTGCGTCCGTGCTCGCACAGGGACGTTTGGCCATCTTGCAAATCTCGGTGAACCACATGGAGGACGCGTGCAGCCAAAAATTGGCGTGCTGCTCATAGAGATGGATCCATGTGATCACGGTACGTTTTCCTTCCACGCCTCGCAGAGGAGGAATGCCGATCGTTCGATGCCGGTAGCTCGCCGACCGACGGCAGCAATCTGAACATGGGTCCTGGTTTGGTACACCTCTCGGAGTCTGCCATTCACGCGTTGAGAGCAATGTGCATACAGCCGCCGCTGTAACGGAAGTTCACGACGCTTCGTCTTACGGTTGCCCATTCGTGAGCGAACCGGCCTCGCACTGCGAATGTGTTGCACAAGTTTGCAATGCCGAGTATCGCGGAGCGTTAGAGTTGACGAATAGCCTCTCAGAGACTCTGCGGATGTCCCAAGGGACACGCGTCCTGCCTCTCCTCGTAGTTCAAGTACACGCCCGCTATGCATACGGACCTCGGAAAGACCTTCTCCCGGATCAAACAGCAACTGAAAGGGCAGTCCGAGTGACTGCCTTTTTCATTTCTCTGTGCGCGCGGCCACCTCTCGGCTCGTGCACGATAAGAAGCTGTTACTCCGGGGAGGGAGAAATGGCTCGGGCGAGCGCGTAGCGAAGGAGGCGGGATCAACATGAAGCCAAAGCGCACGCTGTCGATAGATCCCCTCCGTGTCCTCCTCGACCTCAAGCGGCCCACTGCGGCATCGCTACGCCACGCTTTGGGATGTGCGCTCGATCAGCGGGACCTTGCCCTCCGCACGCTCGAGGAACTCCACAGCGCGGCGATAAGCACACCCCACATGTCCTCCACGCACAGGGCGCTACTCAACCGGGTGAAGGCTGTGCTGTACGAATTGAGCTAGGGACGCGGACACAAGGGCGCGTCCGGACATGGCTTCGACGGGGGGCGTGCGCCGTTTCTCTCTTAGGGCTGGTGCGTCGACCACGGCTATGGCACGCCTCAGTAACGGAATGTGAAATGGTTCCGTCAACGGCTGGTCACGAGAGAGCCGGGACGGTAGACGTCCCGCGATGCCGAAGGAGCGCTGCCTCCCACCACGGACCCTCCCCGCCCGCCCCAGGAGCGGCGAGCGCACAGCGAGCGGGAATGATGGCCGCTGCGCAGGAAACTGCGAGTTTCCTCAGCGGTTCCCTGCCGTACCTCGATCGGTCTTTCTCCACTCCCACGGCGGCACTGGCTTCGCATCCTTCCATAGCCCGACCCGCCGCGCCTTAGCGCTTTCTTCCTCGTCCCGATACACGAGCCGATCCTGTGTCGTCTGCTCGTGCTGGTACTCCTTGTAGTGCCAGGCCATCCCGGGCGGATCTGCTCCAAGCCAACGTCACGCAGGCCGACGAACACGGCGCACACCTCGCGGCCGTAGCGGTCCTTCTTGTGGCAACGGGCCTCTACGCGCTTCTGGAACACGAGCGCCGATAAGCTCTGCTTCGATCGCTCGCCGAACGCTTGGCCCTTCTCCGGGGCGTCGATCCCGGCAAGCGGATCTTGTGCTGGGTCTTGGCATCGTCGAGAACGGTGATCGTGTCGCCGTCGGAAACGCCGACCACGCGGCCCTCTACGATCCACTCGGCGGCCTGAGCGGATACCGAGAACGACTAGAATCGCCGCAAGGAGCAATCGCCCATCGGATGACAAGCGAGTTCGGTCCAAGGGGAGCGAGCATGCAGCTCGAGGCCGTCGGCGTCACCCAGCCAGAGAAGCACGGGCCGTTTCAGATCCGACGGAAGTTCGGCAAGCAGGCCTATTGCGTGGCTGAAGTCCGTATCGGCGAGGAGGCCGCTGAGATAGCCAAGAAGCTCCGTGAGCTCGCCGCTCAGGTCGAGGCGCGAAACAAGTAGCGATGTGTGGCCGTTACGGGCGCTGGAGCAGACGACAGCGGATCGAGGGCCTGCTCGGGATCGAGTCCTCGGGCCTCCATCATGGTGGGCATAGAAGGGTGGGAACCGCGGAACGCCGCTTGCAGGTGTTCTTGCTCGGGGAGCGACGAGAAGAACCGAGATTCCAAGGAGGTTCTCTATGGCTAAAAAAGCACTGCTGCGAGGAAACGCCGGTAACTACCAGATCCGAGGGACAATCTGGGAACTGGGCTCCTTCGCCTATCGCGCCTACGTTCACCTAATCCCCACCGTCGCTCGTTCGACTCTATCGCGGTGGGTCATCTCGGCCGACGGCATGTCGGTGAAAGAAGTACTCGGTGCGGCGAAGGCGCGAGTAAGGTCTACAGTCCACACGCCTGTGAACACGCTCGAAGTCGTCCCCAAGACAGCACCGACGCCTCCGCCCGACACCGAGCATTCAACGCAGCTAGAACTCTGGCCCGCTTCTCGACGCTATCCGCCTCTGACGAGTTAGCGTCTCGAAAGCCGCCCGAAGGCGGCCCGTGATGCGGTACTGGCGGTGTCAGCTTCATCCCAACCGCGCGCCGCCAGTACTTGCGTCGCATCTTCGCGCGCCGTCGGCTAGACAGCCGAGCCATTCTTCAACTGCTCGATGAGCCGGTCGGCGTCGAGCGTCGGGAGCCGCGCGCGTCCCTTACGCCCGGAGTGGTGCGAGTCGCCGCTATGAGGTGGTGACGACGACGCCGAAGAAGCGCACAACCCGGGCCTTCGGGGAGCAATGGGACAATGTCACCATGAATGAACCGGAAGGGGTGTCCCCGCGCCAGCGTCTGCGAGCCCTTCTCTCGATACCCGATAGAGAGCGAACGGAAGCCCAGTGGGAAGAGCTCAATGAACTTGAAATTCGATTGGCCTCGGGAACCGTCAGGAAACCGGGGTACACGCGGCCTTACGAGACAACTCTGTGACCAGCGGTCCTCCCGAATCCTGGCGCTGGCACGCAGATCAGAAGGCCGCTCAAGAAGTTCCACAAGAGGCCGCGCCGTAGGGGTGCGCCCTAACGTTCCGCGCGTCGCGAAGCTCATCCGCAGCCGGCGATCAGCGGCCGTACTGCATCCGGATGGAGGACGAATCGCCGTTCTTCATCGGCGGCATGTGGGACGTTTGGCGGGCTCTGACCCCGATTTAGAGCTTCAGGCGCTGGACGGCTTTCCAGTCGACCAGCTTCTCGAGGTCGGCGTCGTTCGGCAACTCGATCTTGCCCTTGCGGATCTCGGGCGTGTAGCGCGGAGACCTGCGACTTCAGCATCATGAAGAAGGACTGCGAAGAAGGGATCGGCTGCTGGCTCGACAGCGCGGCGGCCTGCTGCAGCGAGATCAGCGTGCCGAGCGCGCTCTCGTAATACACCGCAGAGCGCCAGGCGCGCGCGACCCGCAGGCGGCGACCGAGTCGATGGCGCGGGCCTCGGTGAAGCCGATGCGCGCCGGCTTGGCGGCGAGCGCCCGCGCGCCGCGCCCGACATAGAGGCGCGCGTCTTCCGCCGATGCGCACGACAGGTCGACGAGCAGCGGGATCCCGCAATCGCGCTGCAGCGCCGAATAGGCCGCGTCGGGCGATAGCGGGCAGGGATCCTCGACGACGGTCACGCCGGCCTGGGCGAGCTCGCGCACATACTCCAGCGACTCTTCGCGGGAGTAGCTGCCGTTCGCGTCGACGAAGAGCTCCACGCCGCTGCCCACTCTCGCGGACTTCACCGCGGCGATGGTCTTGAGGTCGGTGTCCCGGCCCTGCCCGCCCTGGATCTTGAGCGCGCGTAGGCCGTGGCGCGCGCAGGCCTCGCCGGCCTCGAACGCCATGCGCGCCGGCGACTGGCGGGTCACCATCCAGCACATCTCGACCTCGCGCTGCCCGCCCCACATCTGCCACAGCGGCTTGCCGGCCACCGCCGCGCGCAGGGTCCAGCAGGCGTTGTCGACGATCGCCTTGGCGAGCCGGTTCTCGGGCACCTTCTGCAGCGCCGCGGCCACCGCGCCGGCGTCGGCCAGGTCGACGCGCCTAAGCTGCGGCAGCACCACGTCCTCTAGCGCCACCGTCAGCGAGCGCGCCGAGTAGCCGGTGCGCGTCGGCTTGATCACGCCCTCGGCGATGCCCGCAGCGCCGTTGTCGGCGACGATCCTCAGCAGCGCGTAGTCGCCCGAGCTCTCCGCGGCGTACACCCACTGGATGTCGCGCACGTAGGGCAGCCGGTAGAAGTGCAGCGACCACTCGGCGAGATTCATGCTCTGCATTCTGACCGAAATGGGTCAACCGGACTTTCAGCGCAACGTTCCCCTCGTTCAGATCCTCGTGCCCTACTGGTCGAAGGACCCAAGGAAGGTTCCGGCCTTGCGTTTGCCTGACGCCGTAAGGCAACCTCGCGGCCCGCGCTCGCGCAATCACTTGATCTCTTTCAGGTCCTCCAGCGCCTTCGCGACTTCCGGAGCGAACGCTTCATCCTTCCTGATCTTCGACGCGATCTCCTCCTTCTCGGAGTCCTCGAGATCGGAGTCGTTGGCGAGTAGGACCGCGGCTTTGTCAACTGCCCGGTTGTCATCGGCTTTTGAATCAGCCACCAATGGAACATCGCGGCGTGCACATGCTGCCTCTGCGGGCCGGCGGGAAATAGTTCCAACAAGTGCTCGAAGAGCGCATCGGGGAACATGTCCGCCTGCTCCCATTCACTCAGCCCCATCTGTCGGCTGTATTCGGTCTTGGTCACTGGGAGATCCTTCTGTTACAGACGGGCCAGAACGTAGCACACGACGGCCCACCACGCGAGCCGGACCTGAACCGCTCCGAGCTTGATGGATGCAACGATGTCGACCGCGATAGCCTCGGAACGCCGCTTGCAGGCTCTTAACTCGGGGAGCTGATAAGAACAACCTGAGAATGCCAGCAGGAGGTTGTCTATGGCTTTGAAAGCACGGCTGCAACGAAACGCCGGTAACTACCGGTTCCGAGGCGAAGTCTGGGAACTAGACTCTTTCGCCTATCGCGCCTACGTTCACCTGATCCCAAGAGTTCACCTGGTCCCGAGTGTCGCGCGTTCGAATCTACGCGGTCGGGCCTGCGGCCGTCGGCAGACGATGCAAGAAGTACTCGGCTCGGCCAGGCGCGCGTAAAGTTAAGTCGGACGCCTGTGGAAACGTTCGAGCTCTCGTCCCCATGGACTTCGTAGCGCTCGTCCACACATACGGCTACGCGGCCGTCTTCATAGGTTCGTTCCTGGAGGGTGAGACGACGCTCGCGCTCGGGGCTTCGCCGCGCAGCGTGGCGATCTGGCGCTGCCGTGGGTGATCGCGATCGCGGCAGCAGACGGATTTCTCAGCGACCAGCTCTACTTCGGCGTCGGCCGGGTAGGCGGGGCCCGGGTGGTGGCGTGTTTCCCGAATCTGCGTCCTAGCGTCGTGCGGGCTACGCGCTTACTCCATCACTACGATGTGCCGCTGATCATCGGCATTCGCTTTATGTACGGCCTGCGCATCGTCGGCCCGATGGCGATCGGCATGAGCGGCATTCGCTGGCTACGATTCGCGCTCTTGAACTTCGTGGGGGCTGTACTCTGGGCGCTCGTCGTGGTCGGCATCGGCTACGCTCTTGGCGACACCCTGACCTGGCTTCCTGGCGATCTCACGCGTATCGAGAGGTGGGCGTTCGCCGCTCGGCTCACGGTTGGCATAGCGCTCGCAGCGGTCCTGCTAGTGCACAGTCGGCGGAAGTGGAGAGAACTGCACTAGCAAGATTGGGGCCGCTTGGCGGTGACCGCTTGAGCGAACTGTTCGTCCTAGACCGGCCGCTCCTCCGGAAATGCTTGTCGATGGTCCGCTATCGAGAAGGCTTCTCAGGGTCCGGTTGGGGACCGTTAACGGCCGTGGCGAGACGACCGCCAGACCGGCGGCTGCGGAATGCTGCGATCATTGCAGCTCGACGCAAACCACAGGAGGCCCAGCATGGACATGCGCATGAAGCGGGTCGTCAGGGAGCTGCGACGGGTGGTCGCGGATGCCGAAGGGCTGCTCGAGGCGGGCGGCGAGCAGCTCGGCGAGGCGCGCGGCGCGTTCGGCGAGCGGCTCGCGCGGGCGCGCGATCGGCTGGCCGACATCGAGCAAGAGCTCGTGCGGAGCGGCCGGCGCGCCGCGCGGGAGGTCGACCGCTATGC
>CAVUSZ010000041.1:0-254171 GCA_963744255.1 uncultured beta proteobacterium | reverse complement strand
AGCGCCAGCTGCGGCGCGCGACCAGCCGCAAAGCGCGGGCGTCCGCACCCGCGACCGGCAGGCGACCCGCCACGAGCGGCGACAGGCTCGTCCATCGAGCGATGGCCGGCGATGCGATCCAGGCGATCACGAACGGCGCCGCCACCGGCCAGGCGTCGTTCCCGATCCACCAGACGACGACGGCGGCGACGATGCCGATGGCGACGCCGCCGATCATCTGCCGATAGAACCCGACGAGGTCGAGCCGGGGGCTCACCTTCGCCTGCGCCGCCGTGACCCAGTCGAGCAGATGCCGGTGGCTCACGAGCAGACGAAACAGCGTTCTTCCGATCGCATCGGCCATCAACCAGGCCTGATGCGCGAGGAACACGACCAGCAATGCGGTCTGGGACAAGGCGAGCCGGACGTCCGCGGCGAGGGCGCGCAGGTGGCTGCGCGCCGTGATCCGGGCACGTCGCGGCACGATCGCGGAGAGAACGGGGAGCAGCGTCGACAACGCGATCGTCGACAGGACGTAGCCGGTCCAGACGACGGCGGCCTGCAGGGGCAGCGCCCATCCCGCCACCAAGGCGACGACGCTCGCCGGCGCCGACAGCGACCGCCGCAGGTTATCCAGCATCTTCCAGCGGCCGATCAGCGGCAGTCGCGCTCGGCGCCGGTCGCCGCCGGAGGCGTCGCCGCGACCGAGTATCCACGGCAGCAATTGCCAGTCGCCGCGCGCCCAGCGGTGCTGGCGCGCGGCGGCGACGTCGTAGCGTGACGGAAATTCCTCGACGACCTCGATATCGGAGGCGAGGCCGGCGCGGGCGAAGGTCCCCTCGAACAGGTCGTGACTGAGCAGCGTGCTTTCGCGCACGCGGCCGTCGAGCGCGGCTTCGAAGGCATCCACGTCGTAGATGCCCTTGCCGGTATAGGAGCCTTCGCCGAAGAGATCCTGGTACACGTCGGACACGGCGGAGGCGTAAGGATCGATGCCGCTCGTGCTGGAGAAGATGCGCTGGAACAGCGACCCCTCGCGGCCGATCGGCAGCGAAGGCGTGACGCGCGGCTGCAGCACGCCATATCCCTCGACGACGCGCCGCGTGGCGGCATCGAACCGCGGCTGGTTGAGCGGGTGCGCCATCTTGCCGACCAGCCGGCGGGCGGTTTCGCGCGGCATCCGCGTATCGGCGTCGAGCGTGATGACGTAACGGACGCCGGCAGGCGGGGCGGGCAGCCGCCCGCCGACGTCCAGAAACGTCGTATCGGTCGCGCCGCGAAGCAGCCGGTTCAGCTCGTGGAGCTTGCCGCGCTTGCGTTCCCACCCGATCCACCGCTGCTGCCCTTCGTTCCAGACCCGCCGGCGATGGAGCAGGAGGAAGCGGTCCCCGCCGGCGGCCGGTCCGTGGCGGCGGTTCAGGCGGGCGATGCCCGCGGCGGCGGCCTCGAGGAGCGCGTCGTCTCCCTCGACGCTCTCGGTCGCGGCATCCGTCCAGTCCGAGAGCAGCGCGAAATAGAGCTCGCCTTCCGGACTCGCGAGATGGTGGATCTCCAGGCGCTCGATCTGCTCTTCGAGCGCGGCCGGCGTCGTGAGAAGGATCGGGACGGCGACCAGCGTGCGCAGTTGCGCAGGCACGCCGTCGCGGAGCTCCAGGCCCGGCAGGATCGTCGCACCGAACTCTCTCGTGACGCCGCGGTTCACGAGCGCCATCGCCGCATCGATCGACGGGATCAGCCCGAGCAGCGCGAGCAAGACGAGCCACCCGCCGCCGATTCCCGTCCCCGCCAGCACGAACAACGGCAAGGAGAGGATGATCGCGGCGACCACGATGACGCCGCCGATATAGCCGCCGATGCCGATCCTGGCGCTGAAGCGGCCGGGCCAGCTCCGCAGGGGCGCGCGAAATCCGATCTTCGCTTCGAACGCGCGGCGCCCCCCGGCGATCAGGTGATAGCCGGGATCGCGCCTGGGGCCATCAGGGTCGTCGCCCTCCTCCGGTTTTTGAAGCGCCCGGTCCCGTGCGGCCGCCAGAGCCGCGCGCGCGATCTCGAGTTCCGTCAGCTTCGAGCCGCGCGCGAGCTCCTCGATCGCGCTGCGGTAGAGGTTGCGCGTCGGAAAATCCATGTCCGCGAAGTCGCTGCCGGACCGCAGCGTGTCGTCGACGAGACTGACGCTCTCGAAGAGCTCCGCCCAGTCGACGTCGGAGATCAGGCGCATGCTCGTGATGATGTTGCGGACCGTCACGTTCGTCGCACCCTGCCTCTGGTGCTCGTCGTGCACGATCGCGTCGGCGGTCGTTCCCTGCGCCGCCAGGCGCTCCTCGAGCCACATCAGCGCCGGCGTGACCTTCGGATCCTGGTCCCGCAGCCGCTGGACGAGCTGGACGGCGAAGGCCGCCGGCAAGGGGCCCTCCTCGTAGTGCTGAAGGATCGGAGCGACCGGCTCGGCCGGGCGCGCGTTCACGCCCAGAAGCCGGTCGGCCAGGGCGTCCGCTTCCCGGCGCGCGGCGCGGCTCGCCACGATGCGCCTCGCCCCGCGCCGCAGATTCTCGACGAGCACGATCCGCAGCGTGATCGCGACCGCCCACAGCTCCCCGATCGTCAGCGGCTGAACGCGCTGGTAGGCGCGCACGAACCGGCGCAGCATCTCGGGGTCGAAGCGGCTGTCCGTATGCGCGACGAAGGCCCAGGCGATGCCGAAGACCCGCGGGTAGCCGGCGAAAGGTCCGCCGGCCAGCTTCGGCAGCTGCCGGTAGTAGCCCGGCGGCAGATCGTCGCGGATTTCGCGGATCTGCTCTTCGACGAGGTGGTAGTTGTCGAGCAGCCACTCGGCGGCCGGCGTAATGGCACGGCCCTCGCCGACCGCGCTGGCGATGGCGCGATACGCTTCGAGCAGGACCGACTCGTTCTCCTTCAGCCGGACGGCGAGAGATCGCCCGCTCGTCGGACCGCGGGCGACGGGCTGGGCCGCCGCGAGGCTCTCCGCATGCTGCTCGAGACGCTCGATGCTGAAGAGCTCCTCGCGGATGGACTCTTCGTTGTCCCACGGCGCAGCCTGCGACTCGCGCCCAAAGGCGCGAAGAATCGCCGATTTCAATCTGACCTTCCGGCCGCGCGCGCGCGCCGGATGAGGCGGTCGGCCAATGCCGCGCGGGCGGGGATGCGACGATGACGGCCAGGTGAACGGGCGACGCTGCACGGTTCGAACGCTGACTGGATGCAGGCTTGCGCCGGCGCTACGGGAAGCCGGCGCTCTCCCGGACGGCGATCAGGCGTACTGCACGATGCAGCCTCGGAGGTATGCCGAGAGCTCCTCCGCGCCATGCTCGCGCAGGCTCACCCCCTTCGCGGTGACGACAAACATCGCTTCGCGCATGTATGCGAGCCGCGACGTCATATTCCGTTCTGCCGGTCTATCCGACGACCCCACTGGCTCGCCACCAGGACGACCACCGGGCGCCACACGAAGCTGGTCACGGTTGCCGCCAGCCGCTCTTTCGCGGCAAGGCATAGAAGCGTTCTCGCCTCCGGAGCGGTCGCACCGGTCGCCTCGATGTCGGGTCCGCTCGCTTGCGCCGTCGCGACGGATCGTAGCGTGCGATCCAGCGGACCCGACGTCAGCAGATACGTGCTGGCGTGAGCGATGTAGCGACCGCGTTCGTCGCGAGAAACCGTGCCGGTGAGCACGTAGCGCCCGGCAGTGCCGGAGATCTTCTCGACCACTCGCATAGCGAACCCCTGGGGATGGTCGTCGGCCCGGGGTCGCCAATCGGGGGCGTGAGAGGTGGGAAGTGGCAGCGCCTCTGTGGACGCTTTCACTATACGCCTTCCGCGGCGATGCCGTGGCGACGCCGGGGAGCTGGCGGGCTTCGTCGGGATCCGTCGCCGCAAGTAATTTTCGCCGGGGACGTCCGTTCCTCTTGCCGAAAATCTCTGCGTGCCCCATATTCTCGTCATCGAATCTGCTTTCGGGTCCGTCCGCAGTATCCCCTCACGGGCGCCACTTCCGGTCTTCTCCCATCGGCAATTTGATGCCCCGCGCACTCTCGCGCGAGGCAACGCCAGACCTGGAGGCATCATGTCTACTGGCATCGTGAAGTTCTTCAACCCCACCAAGGGATTCGGCTTCATCCGACCCGACGACGGCTCGAAAGATGTGTTCGTGCACGTCTCGGCGGTGGAGCGTTCCGGGCTCGGCAGCATCACCGAGAACCAGAAACTCTCGTACGACCTGGAGCGGGGACGCGACGGCAAGTCGTCCGCCGTCAATCTGAAAGCCGCCTGACGCCGCGTACCTGCTGCCCCCTCGGCGAGGGGGCAGCGGCGCGAAGCGTGGCCGAAACGCCATGGGATCGCGTGCTCGAGCGTCATCGAAACAAGCCCGCAATAGCGGGCCCCGATCGACTATGATGCGTTTGCTCCGACTTGGGGCGAGTCGGCAGGCGGTACGAAACATGGAACTCACAAGAATGATGTCGAGCCCGAATGCACCGCACGACAACGCCCGTGATCTCGCGATCTCGGCCGAGGCGATGCGCCTGAACTGGAATCGAGTCAGCCAGCGGATCGTCCGGGACGCACAGGAAAGAGTCGCTCTCGAGCGACCGCAGGTTCTGCTGCCCAACAGCTAGCAGCGCGCAACACACCGGGCTCCCGCGCCCGTCATCGGCTCCTTCGCGTCGAGTGTGGCGTGTCCTTCCTCGTCGTGGCTCTGCCGGCTCTGGCAGTTTCCGAGACACCGCTCGCGGAGCGCGGCACGTTGGGTCGCGACCTCAGAGGTACTGCACCGCACGCCGCGCCATGTAGAGCGCGAAGAGGTCGGGGTTCAGGCAGCGCAACCCCTCACGCTGCACAGCGAGCTTCCGCCAGTCGCCGCGTTTTTCCATTGCCACGAGGTGCAGCAGCAGGCGCGCTGCTGCGGCCGGCGGGGAATCCGGAAAATCAGCGGCGTCCATGTCGTTGCCGACCACCGGGTGTTCGAGCAGATACCACGCGGGGAACCACGCAGGCAGGCCGGCGTCCTCGACACTTTCCCACTCGCAGGCGCGCTCGAAGGCCCGCCAGTCCCGATCGAGCAACTCGTCGCCCAGTTCGGCGAGCGTCAGAGCGACCCGCCCTGGCGCGCGCCAGGCGAGTGCGAAGAGCGAAGTCCTAGCGGCGATCAGGCCGCCTTGGCGGTAGCGCGCCACGCAGAGCCAATGCAGCGCATCCGGATTCTCGGCCGAGCCGGGGATCGCGTGCGCGGCCTCCTCCGCGTCGGCCCACTCACCGCATCGTAAACACAGCCATGCCCGATGTGCCGCGGGCCGCGCTGGCTCATACGCAAGTCCCCGCGCCGCATCGGCAAGCTCGTGAAAGAAGGCGCCGACGAACGCCTGCGCGAGCGATCCGAGCGCGCGCCCGGCTGCAGGCAGGATCTCCTCGTCGAGCCACTCCACCGCCCGGACGATCGCCGCGGCATCGGTCGCGGGACGGCGCCAGGCGGCGAGCGCGCCGGCCAAGGTCTCCAGGGCAGGCAGGCTCGAGCTGTCGGGCGCCTCGCGCCGCAGTTTGTTGATGCTCGCCGCGGCGCGGGCCGCATCGCGCGTCGCGACAGCGTCGATCGCCTCGTTTGCGAGCGTGACCGCCCTTGAGTCGAGAAAGAGATCGAGCTGGCCGCTCGCCTCGAGCCGCTCGCCCACTAGCGCAGGTGCTCCTCGGTGTAGAGCGACAGCTCGATCAGGCGATCGAGGAGCTGCTCGGCAGGTGCGCCGGGGAAGTTCTTGCGCACCATCTCCTTCGAGTAGAGCCGCATGAGGTAGCGCAGCTTCAGCCCCTTCGCGCGCGAGGCGAATATGAAGTCGCGGTGGCCGCTGTTCACCACGATCAGGTTACGCTCCGCGTCGTAGCGCGAGCGCCAAAGCTTGCCGGGCGCGTGCTCGAGCGTGTATCCGGGTAGCCCCTGTCGGTTCGCGGTGCGTTCTTTCGTTTCCGGGAGCAGGCTGTCGGTAACCGTCACCAACGCCTCGGCCTCGCAGATCGCGTCGCCCTGCCGGGCGATCACCCCGAGCCGCACGAGGCACGGCTCGTCCGGCGCGATGAAGGCTACGAACTCGCCCGTGCGGATTTGCAGTCGGCCCGCGCCCTCGACGATCCGCCAGGCGAACTCCACCCCGTCCTCGATCGGTCGCCGGCTCGCATCGCGCGCGACCGCGCGGAAGCTTCGGCTCGCACCCACCGCTAGAGTGCACGAAGCCGGGGCGATCCGCACGCTGTGCAGCGGCCCGGCATAGTCGAAGAACTGGCGCTGCCTGGATACGGGTTCCTCTTCGCCGCCGTCTAGCAGCGCCACGCCATCCGTCTCCGGTGCGTCGGGCGATGCGCCTCCCGCGCCAGTCGTGCCCCGCTGGCGCGCGGCGACATCGAACCAGTCGTAGTCTTCGTTCGGGAGCGAGATCATCGCTTCCCGGAACGCGCGCTGGATTGCGCGCAGCGTGTCCCGGCTGGTGCGCTCTTCCTCCGCGCGTTTCTGCTCCTCGATGAGGGCGGTCAGCCGCTCCTCGACCGGGAGCATCGCCGCGACGAACGCCTCGAGCGCCGCATCGTGGATCACGCCGCTCCGCGTCGCGGGAGTGAGGTTGAGAAACGGCACGTCCACGATGCCTTGCAGGTATCCCGAAGTCCACGGCGCCCGTCGAAACGCCTCGAGCTCGGTGACGGCGCCGAGGATCCGGGTGCCCGACCGATAGAGGCCGACGGCGTTTCCGGGATCGGGGGAACTGAGATACAGCTCGAGATACGCCTCGCCGCGTGCGGTCGCCGGCACCGGCAAATGGTGCAGCAGCTCGCCTGCAAACTGCCGCGGCACGACGACGAACTCCTTGCGTGCGTGCCGATCGATCACGCGGATGTTGACGGCGGAGGAGCGGATCCGCTCGCGGAGCTCCGAGGCAAGGTACCACTGGATCTTCTCGCCCGAGAGCTGCCGGACGCCAGGCAGGAGCGGCCGGACCCTGAGGCGGGTACCCGTCTCCTGCACGAGCGCGTGGCGGGTCGTGACGCTGTAGCTCGGGTCACCTTTCCTCATCCGCATCTCATAAGTGCGCCCGTCGGCTCCGGGCGAGGACATGGCGAGCTCCTCCCCGACCGTCCAGAACGAGAGCAACCCGATCCCGAACTCGCCCTGGATGCCCCGGGCGCCGTTCGTCTTCAGGCGCCGCTTGATCGAGTCACAGATGTGGGTCGCGACATAGCGGAAATCGGGGACACCGTCCTGATCCCTCGGGACGCCGGCTCCGTCGTCGGCGACCATGAGGTAGTGCTCGCCGCGCTCCCGGCCGCGCATGATGGTGACGTTCCGCGCACCCGCGTCGATCGCGTTTTCGACGAACTCGGCCACGGCCTTCAGGGGATTCTCCTGTGACAGCGCGATGATGGTGATCGCGTTCCAGTCATCGCCGATCCGCAGCTTGCCGGTCGACCGGAACTGGGCGCTCGGTCGCTTCCCTTGGGCGTGCCCGGACTGTTGCATGTGGGCAATCGTAGCAAAGTGGGCCTGCGGCCCGGGGTCCCACCGCACAAGGGGGGTGCGGCCCATGCGGACGAGCGTGATGCGCGCTCAGCGGCGCAGCACGCGCCTGCCGAGGAGCTGCGGCTCGACGGTGCGGACGCCCGTCAGCACGAGGAGGCGGGGCAGACCGGCGAGCGCGTCGCGAATCGAGCCCGATCTCGCCCTCACCCACGCTGCGTGCGGCGCGTAGTCGGGGATCTCCGCGATCGCGTACCCGGCCCGCTCGAGGTCGGCGCCGCGCCCGTCGGCCGGCGTACCCTCCGCGAAGCGCACGAACACGAGGTCCGTGGGTACGAGCGGCGGGCTCTTCGGTCCCGCCCCGTAGACCGGGATCGCCGCGCGCTCGAGCGCGGCCGGCGGCACGCCGCGATACACGGCGACGCCCTCGTCTTCCAGCGTGAACGCCGCTCCCGGGGGGAGCGCGTCGCCGCGCACCGCGTGCCACCCGTCCAGCGCCACCCACTCGCGCGGCGCACCGTCGGCCATGCCGGCGAGACGGGAGGGGAACTCCTCGAAGGCTGCGCGCACTTGCTCTGCCTAGTCCGTTAGTGCGATTGTCAGCGCGAACGGGACGAAATAGAAGGGTGGACGTTCTTACGAGGAGGGAGCCATGTACACGGTGCGCTACGGCGGCAGGAAGGGCAGGAAGGTCAGCCTCGACGTCAGCAGGGACTGCGTTGCGGTCCGCAGCGTGAGCCGCGGCGCAATCGCCGACCCGACCCGGCCGGACCGCATCCCGCTCTCGGCCGAGGCGCGGGCGATCCTGGCGGGATACGAGGTCGACCTCCGCTTCCCGGACGCAGGCGTCGAAGTGCTGCGACCGGCGGCCCGGCGCATCGGGTCGCGCGCGACCGCATCGCGAGATCGCGCACGGAAGGTGCTCAAGCGCGAGAAGGCGCTCGAGTTCGCAGGCCGCGTGCTCGTCGACCGGACCTCGAAGTCGCCGGTGCTCTACACCGAGAACCTGTTCGTCAAGTTCGACGACGACACCGGGCCCCGCTCCTGCCGTGCGCTGCTCAAGCGGTTCAGGCTCGCGGTCAAGCAGCAGCTGCCGTTCGCGCGGAACGCGTTCTTCGTCGGCGCGAAGCAGGGCATCGGCACCGAGGTGTTCGGGCTCGCCGAGCGGCTCCTCGACCACGACGCGGTCGAGCTCTGCCACCCCGAGCTGGTCCGCCGGGTGCGCGCGCGCGCCGCGTTCGCGCGGCAATGGCATCTGCAGCGCACCACGATAGACGGCGCCGCCATCGACGCGCACGCGAACGTCGTCTCGGCGTGGGCGCTCTCGCAGGGCGAGAACGTCACGATCGCGGTCATCGACACCGGGATCGACATCGACCACGAGGAGTTCCGCTCCGCCGCCAAGATCGTGGCGCCGCGCGATGCGACCCGCGGCACCGCCAATCCGCGTCCCGGCAGCGGCGAGAACCACGGCACCGCCTGTGCCGGGGTCGCCTGCGGCGACGGGAACTTCTCCGGTTCCGGCGTCGCGCCGCGCGCCCGGCTGATGCCGATCCGGCTCATGTCGGGGCTCGGCTCGATGGCCGAGGCGAACGCCTTCCGCTGGGCGGCGCAGAACGGCGCGGACGTGATCTCGTGCAGCTGGGGTCCCGAGGACGGCGACTTCACCGATCCCGCGGATCCGGTGCACGACGAGCGGGTCGCGCTGCCCGACTCGACGCGCCTCGCGATCGACGACGCCGTGCGGAACGGGCGCGGCGGCCGCGGTTGCGTCGTGCTCTTCGCCGCCGGCAACGGCAACGAGAGCGTCGACAACGACGGCTACGCGGCCAATCCGCAGGTGATCGCGGTCGCCGCATGCAACGACCGCGGGAAGAAGAGCGCGTACAGCGACTTCGGCGCCGCCGTCTGGTGCGCGTTCCCGAGCAACCATGGCTTCGCGTCGCTCACCACCGGCATCTGGACCACGGACCGCTCGGGTAACGCCGGCTACAACCCGGGCGACCAGCGGCTCGGCGACGCCGCGGGCAACTACGCGAACGACTTCGGCGGCACGTCGAGCGCGTGCCCCGGCGCGGCCGGCGTGGCGGCGCTCGTCCTCGCCCGCAACCCGCAGCTCCGCGGCGACGAGGTGCGGGACATCCTGAAGCGCTCCTGCGACCAGATTGACCGCCCGGGCGGCAACTATGACGCGAGCGGCCGTAGCCCGCTGTACGGCTTCGGGCGACTCAACGCGCGCCGCTCGGTGGAGCTCGCGGTGCCGGCCGACGCCGGCAACGTCGTCACCGCGACGGCGATCCGCAACGTCGCGATCCGCGACCTGAAAACCGCACGCGCCACGCTAGGCGTCGGCGAGACCGATCCGCTCATCGAGGTGCGCGTCACGGTCGGCATCGAGCACACGTTCATCGGCGACCTCGTGGTGCAGATCAAGCCGCCGGCGGCGACCGGGGTGGACGCGATCACGCTCCACGACCGCGAGGGGCGGGGCACCCAGAACCTGAACCGCACTTACGACGCGGTTAGCACGCCGGCACTCGCCGCACTCCGCGGCAAGCCGCCCGCGGGCACCTGGACGCTGATCGTGTCGGACAGGGAGCAGGCCGACACCGGGCGCATCCGCATGCTGTCGCTCGAGATGCGGGTCTGACGACGGCCGCGGCGCAGCCTCGAAAACGAGCTCGAGGCGGCGTTTACCGCGGGCGCAGAGGGCTCAACACTGCACCGCCGCGGTTTCCCGACGGAGAGGTGTTCGCGCAATCCCGAGGCCGCGAGCTGTTCGCACGCCGCGGCCACGCTCCGCGCGTCGTAGTTCGGCTGCTTCCCGCCGCGCAGGACGATGTGGCAGTCGCCGTTCCCGGGCATCTCCACGATCGTCACCCGTCCGGTCTTGCCGATCGCGAGACGGTGATGGCGCTCGCGCGCCGCAAGGATCGCGTCGAGCGCGACCTTCACGTTGCCGTCGGTGCCGTTCTTGAAGCCGATCGGTATGGGAAGCCCCGAGGCGAGCTCGCGGTGGACCTGGGACTCGGTGGTGCGCGCCCCGATCGCGCCCCAGCTGATCAGGTCGCCGATGTAATGGGGCGAGAGCGTATCCAGGAACTCCGAGCCGGAGGGGGTCCCGGCCCGGTTGATGCGAACCAGGAGATCGCGTGCGATGCGCAGTCCGTCGCCGATGCGGCCGCTGCCGTCCAGGTATGGGTCGTTGATTAGCCCTTTCCAGCCGATGGTGGTGCGCGGCTTCTCCAGATACGCGCGCATCACGATCTCGAGGTCCGCAGCGTGCCGTCGACGCTGGTCGGCGAGGCGGCGAGCGTACTCGAGCGCGGCCTCGGGGTCGTGTATCGAGCACGGTCCGATCACGACGAGCAGCCGGTCGGAGCGGCCATGGAGGATCTGCCTGACGCGCTGCCGTGTTTCGCCGACGAGCCGCTCGACCGGCGTCCCCTCGACGGGAAGGGACCGGATCAACGCGCTGGGGCGCGGGCAGCGGCTCGATGTCATCGACGCACTCGCCATCAGCGGGAACCCGGTGATGTCCGCGGGGCGGGCGGGACGACCTGCGCGGCTTCGGTTCGCGGCACCCCGACGAGGTACGTGAGCCCGATGGGCGAGCCGCGGACCGGTTGCGTGCCGATGTCCCATTCGAAAGGCTCGTGGCCCGCAACGCCCCCGACCATCTCGCGCAGCTCGCGCGGGCTGTAGATGCGCAGCATAGAGACGATGCTGTCGACGAGGACGAGCAGGGGAATCGCGGGCAGCACGTAAGTGAAGATCAGCCGCGACCAGCGGAACGGTCGAATGCGCACGTCAGCGCGAGCATCGCGAGCGGCATGAGGAGGATCAACGCGATGCCGAGCAAGCGGCTGTCGCTGCCCTCGACGACCACGATCGGCCGGCGTTTCGCCACTGCATCGGCCCGCGCCTCGCGGGGACGGAAGTGATGGAACGCTCTGACGAGGGTGCGCGTCCCCGCGAGCCCGGCCGGAACGTCGGTCGCATCGACCGGTTCCGCGCAGTACTCGACGCTTCCGGCGGAGTCCGCCCGGATGCGGCGCGACGCATTGCGGTTCGGGTAGAGGTCGGTCAGCGTCACCTCCGCCCTTCCGGACCGGGCGAGGAGCGGCGCGAGGCTCAGCCACGGACCGCCGCCGCCGGAGCAGAGATCGACGATCCGATCGGACCCGGACCGCCGCATCGCACCGCGCAGCTTCGGCGCAATGGCGTCGAATGCCTGGTGCGTGCTCGCCATTAAGTGCAACCAGTCCGTACCGCCGTCCCAGACGGGCCCCGGGCACCACGGCTGGCCTTCGATCTCGAGGAGATGGACGCGGCGCATCGCTATGCCGTCACCGCCTGCGGCACGTGCTCTTCCAGCTCGCCGGCCTCGAATTGCGCCTTGGTCTTGCGCCGCTGCGCCTTTCCGCTGGAGGTCTTGGGCAGGCTTCCGACCTGAACGACGGCGACCTGAGCAGCTCTGAGGCCGGCGCTTTCTGCGACCTTCTCCGCGATCGCGCGCTTGAGCGCGACCGCGTCGGGCGCCTTCCCTTCCGCGCAGACGATCAATGTCTCCTCGCCGTCGCGCATCACGCTGAACGCCACGACCGCACCGCGCTGCACGCCGGGGACCTCTGCCACGGCCCATTCGATGTCCTGCGGATAGTAATTCGCGCCATGAATGATGATCAGATCCTTGCTGCGGCCGCAGATGTAGAGCTGGCCGCCGGCGACATAGCCGAGGTCGCCGGTATGCAACCAGCCATCGCGGTACCCGTTCGCCGTGGCCTCCGGTTGCCCGAAGTAGCCCGGCGTGGTGCTCGGTCCGCGGCTGATGATCTCGCCCACGGAACGCTCGGGCAGCGGTCGCCCGGATTCATCGACGACGCGCAGCTCATGGCCGGGGAAAGGGTGCCCGCAGCCGACCAGTTCAACCGTGCGCAGCCCGGCGTCGCGCTTGGCGGGTACCGCCTTGCCGATGCTCAGTGTCGAGGCGTAAACGGTGTCGGTGACGATCGGCTGGTCGTAATCGTGGAACGTGATGGCGAGCGTCGCCTCGGCCATGCCATAGCACGGCAACAGCGCTTCGGGACGAAACCCGACCGCGGCGAAGCGCGCGCAGAACTGGCGCATCACGTCCGCGTTGATCGGCTCCGCGCCGCAGCCCGCCACGCGCAGCCGGCTGAGATCCAGCCCGGCGAGATCCTCGTCGCGCGTGCGTCGCGCGGCGAGCGCATAGGCGAAGTTGGGCGCGAACGTGATGGTGCCCCCGTACTTGCTCATCGCTTCCATCCAGACTCCGGGCCGGCGCACGAACGCCTCGGTCGCGAGCAGCACCGTGGGAAGGTCGCAAATCAGCGTGTCGAGGACGAACCCGATCAACCCCATGTCGTGATACAGCGGCAACCAGCTGATCGCGACGTCCTCGCGGCGCAGGTCCAGGCCCTTCGGCCCGCGGAACGCTTCGGCGTTGGCGACGAGGTTGCCGTGGGTGACCATGACACCCTTCGGAAGCGAGGTGCTGCCGGAGGTGTACTGCAGGAAGCAGAGGTCATCCGGGTTCACCTGGGGGAACTCGGTCGCGGGCGGCTCGCCGGCAAGGAACTCCTCGACCAAGAGGACACGTTCCAGGCCGGTGTCGGAAGCGAGCGCCCCTTCGATCGCCTCCCTGGAGGAGGCGGGCGTCAGCAGCATTCGCGCGCCCGCCGAGCGCACGATGTGGCTCACGGTCTCGGCGTAGCTTTGCCTGGTCTTGAAGTTGAAGCTGACGCGCGGATGGATCGGCACCGCGACGAGACCGGCCACGGCCGCCCCCAGAAAGCTCAGCACGAACTCCTCGCGATCGGCGATGGCGAGCGCGAGGCGCTCGCCCTTCCGCAAGCCGAGCTGCGCGAGCTTCGCGGCGCGCCGGCGCGCCTCGCGCTCGAGCGCCTCATGGGGATAATAGCGCTCCTCCCCGCGAACGGTGACGAAGCGAAAGCCGCGCGCAGCGCCGCGCGGCAACTTCGAGAGGGCATCGACCAGCGTTCGAACCATGGTGGCAAGTCCTCGATAGGGTAATTGAACGGATCAGCTGTATTGCCGCACGAGCTAGTCGCGGAGCGGCACATCGCTCGCGTGCGCCGCCGCGCGCAGGGCCCCGGGGTCGAGCGGCACCCGTGGCAGGCTGACGCCGACCCCGCCATCGGCCGCTTCGACCGCGTCCCCGCGCCCCTACTTCTCGCGGTTCTGCGCGAACTCGGTCGCGAGCTCGGTGTAGTGCGTCCCCTTCCTGACGTGATGGAAGATGTGGTAGCCGGCGTTGAAGCACCGCCTGCTCAAACGCGCCTCCAGAGAGTTTGACGCTGCTCCCGTACGGGTCGTCGGCCGGTCGGGATCGATTTCGGTGTCCTTGAGAGGGGTGATCAAAGCGGTATCGGGTGGGCACTCGGCGGCGCGACGCGGATCGGCGCGAGGCGGCGCCGGAACAGCTGCACGACCTCCGCGTCGCTGCGCTCCGGGGCGCCGGGCAGATGCGCGAAGAAGGCCGCGAGGGTCTCGAGCCGGCGGGTCATCAGCAGGCTCCACACCGCGACGAAGTCCAGCCGGTCGAAGACGATCGCGTCGGCGCGCCCGTAGGTCCCGATGTTGTCCTCGAACTCGTCCGCGAGCTCGCTGAAGTGCGCGGTAGGCCGCGCAGTGTGGTGGACGTGGTAGCCGTCGTTGAAGCAGCGCTCGTTGTACCGCAAGCCGAGACAGGTGATGCTGTTCCGGTATGGATTGGCGGGCTCCTCGGGATCCACGAAAGCGTGCTGGGCCCAGTTGCGGGCCATCAGCATGAAGCGCGTGAAGAAGAACGGGACGATGAACACCACCAGCGCGGGTTGCCAGCGCCACAGCCCGGCGGCGATGCACAGCGCGTAGAAGGCGAGCTCGCCGGTCAGGATCCGGGGCACGAGCTTGCGGTTGCCCTTGCGCGCGTGGTAGAGCGCGAGCGCGAACGGGCCGGTGAGGATGAACTTGGCGTAGTAGCACAGGAACTGAACGAGGTCGTCGCGCTGGTACTTCAGCGTCGAGCTCAAGTCCCCGGGCAAGTTGTCCTCGACGTGGTGCATGCCCATGTGGTGCTCGAAGAAGCTGTCCGGCGACTGCCCGAAGAACGGGCAGAGGAGCCACTGGACGAGACGATTCAACCAGCGCTTCGTGAAGAGCGGGCGGTGGTTGATGCAGTGGAGCATGGTGGCGAAGCGGTCGGCAAAGAGGCCCGCCCACACCAGCCAGTAGGCACCCGCGAGCCACCACGGGAAGCTGCCCAGATGGAATAGCCCGGCCGCCGCGAACGGCACTAGCGTGCAACGCAGAAGCAGCTTCACATGGGGCTCGTCTCGCGGATCGATGATGAAGCGCCGCAGGGCGCTGTCGGGTGCATCGGCGAGCGTCTCCGTCTGGTCGAGCGCACGGCCCCATGCGCCTCGCGAGGGCACGGGCAACGCGCGCGGTTCGCCGACGGGGCTCATGTCAAGCCGCCTCCAAGGCCCTCGAGGAACGCGGGACCATGCCCCTCGTTCCTCCCCGAGTCAGGAGCAACGCGGCGCGGGAGCGCCGCTTTGGTCTCGAGGACTTCGATCCGGCCGCTGTGGCCGTCGACCTTGAGCCGCATCCCGGTCTTCACCTGCTGGGTGAGACCGGGGATCTGGACGATCGTCGGGATGCCGATCTTGCGCGCGACGATCGCCGCTTGGGTGAGCGGACTGCCGCGCTCGACGAGCAGCGCCTGCGCCGCGCCGAATACGGGCATCCAGCCCGGGTCGGTACGGTAGGTGACGAGGATGCCGGTCGCTTCGCGGACGACCTTGGCGACGGCCTTCGGCAATCCCCGGCGAGCACGGCGTGCCGCCCGGAACGCGCTGACGTTGCGCTCGAGCCTCGCGAAGTACCAGGCGAACTTCGCCCCGGTCACCGCGCGGATGTATGCCCGCTCGGGGGACGAGCCGACGGTGTAGGGCGAGATGCGGGCGGCGAGCTCGCCGAGGTCCAGGGGCTCGCCGACGCCCATCTGGACTTCCATCATCTATTTGCTCTCCTCGTACGGACTGCCGAGCCGCTGGCCGAGCTCCAGGTCCTCCTCGCCGAACACGCCCCGACGCTCGCCGCAGACGCACGCGGTGCTGACATAGAGCAGCGGGATCGGCGCCGCGGGGCCGCGCGTCGCAAACTCGATCACCCGCTCGGTGCCGCGGAAATTGATCGCCTCGTACTGCTCGGGCTTGCGCCCGAAGCTCGTGAGCGGCGCGCAGTGGACGATCGCGCTGGTCGTCGCCCGCAGCGCATCGTAGGTTTCCCGGTTCAAGCCGAGGAAGTCCTCGGCGACGTCGCCCCGAACGCACGCGAGCCCTCCCGTCCGCGGATAGCGGCCGCGGTACGGCGCCGCCGCGATAGGTGTGCCGTCGTTTGGTGTGCCGTCGTTTCGCGCGCGCACGGCGCGAGACCAATCGATGCGGGATCGGGCCGGCGCCGTGTTGTCCAGCGTTGCAGTCATCGGTTGTCACCGTGGCGAGTGATACGGCCGAATACTACGTAGCTGTCGATGCGCGGCACATCCGACCGAGGTCTTGGGTTGCATCGTTCCGCAGGACTAGCCCGCACGAGTGTTCGCGATTGTTCGATGGTCCGTCGCACATTTCGCCCTTTCGATCGCTGCGCACCGTTGTCGTGCGTTCCATCGCAGCGCCGCTGCGAGACGTCAGCAGGCGCTGTGCACCACGCGATGTCGACGGCCTCCGATCAAAGGCGTGCGGACGTCCGGAAGGCTCCTGTGCGCTGACGAGACGTTGAGGGGCCGCGCGCAAGGCGGCGGCACCGACCAGATCGATGTCTTCCTGGTCGACATTCACGACCCCCGCCGCGCAGCCGAGCTCGGTCGAGCGGTCGACGCGCCCTTCGTCAACTCGGTCGCCGCGACAGCTCGCCGACCCCGAGGCCTTCCAGGCGCTCAAAGCGCGGCTCGAATCCGATCCGAGGCTGACCGTCGAGGTGAGGCCCGAGCGCCAGTTCTACGAGGAGCAGTCGGAGCTGTTGTCGAACTTCATCACGGTCCTCGGGCTCACGCTCTCGATCGCCTTCTCGATCGGCGCGATGATCACGATGTACACCGCGGTCGCCAGCCGCGTGCGCCAAATCGGCGCGCTGCGCGCCCTCGGCTTCCGCCGATCAAGCATCCTCGCCGCGTTCCTGCTCGAGGCGCTCGGGCTCAGCCCGATCGGCTGGGGCGTCGGGCTCGCGCTGGCTGCAGCGATGCAACTCGTGCAGATCTCCACCCTGAACTGTCTATCGTTCTCCGAGCGCGCTTTCCGCTTCACCCTGACCCCGCAGATTCCACTGCTCTCGCTCGCCTTCGCGCGCGCGATGGGCTTAGCGGGAGGATTTCTGCCTGCCGTCAGAGCGGCCCGCCTCGGCATCGTGGATGCGCTGCGAACGGCGGGCGGCGGGCGGCCGCTGCTCGGATCGAGCGCGAGCGTGACAAGATGCGGTGACTTGGTCTGATCGCCCTACGCGCCAGGACGCGCCGAGGGCTCGGCTCCACGAGCGGATCTGGAAGAGCAATCGCGCGCAATCACGCGCCCGCGATCCGGACGCCGTCCTCACCCGAGACGAAGTGCTCGCCGATATCAGTTGCCGCGCGCCGGGGCGGACGTGCGCCTCGCGCCGCCGATGGAGGCGGTCGAGGAAGTCGTTGGATAACCTGTCACTCCAAGGAACTCAAGGCCCAGGCCGAGGCCAGTGGGATCGCGTTCGCTGTCAACCAGCGCGGCACCAAGCACCGTCCGCTCACCCAGGCGCAGCGGCTTCGCAACCGGCGCTTGTCGCGGATCCGGGCGGTGGTCGAGCATCCGTTCCTGCTGGTCAAGCGCCTGTGGGGGCACGCCAAGGTGCGCTACCGCGGCATCTCGAAGAATCTCGCGCAGATGCACACCTTGTTCGGGCTCGCCAACCTGTACCGTGTTCGATACCGGTTGTTGAGCCCATAGGAGAGGTGCGTCCATGATCGGCGGAAATGGCAGCAAGCGGGCTCAGAAAGGCAGCCAAACGAGACGCGAGTCCCTTCGTACCGCGTCTCGAACCTCGATGCCGCAATGTGCAATCACTGTCGTCGCTAACCCCGGAAAATTCAGAGCTTCCCTAAATCAAGCTCAACCGGTTCGCCATCATCACCGCCTGGGCGCGGTTGACGACATTCAATTTGGCGTAGATGTTGTGCAAATGGAATTTCACGGTCCGTTCCGTCACCGACAGTATCGTGCCGATCTCCCAGGAGGTCTTGCCCTCCGTCACCCACCGCAACACATCCTCTTCCTTGGACGTCAAGTTGTGCCGTGCGCCCACTGAATGGAAGCTCTTGCGGCAGCGAACGAAGTAATGATGCAAATGCCGCACGATCGAATTGACGAACAACAGGTGCTTGCCGGCGCCTTGCTTGTCACCATACTGCAATTGGATCAGAGTGATGCCGTCACTTTGGCCGCCGGGCGAGGTGACGGTCCCCGCGACCCCTCGACTGGCGCGGATCTGCTCCGACAACGCGACGATTTCCTCGTCGAGCTTCCCGTCGCTGCTGGCGTTTCCGCACCACGAGAAGGCGTTTTGAAACGTCTCCGTCCTCTGCAGGCAATCGAGGTAACAATCGATCCTCAACGCGCCCCGCGCGCTAACGCGTTGTTTGGTCCGTTCCACGGGGACTCCGGAAAACTCATACACCAGGGTCGTAGAGCCCGGCTCTTTGATGCGCTCATGGAGCAACACGCACCTTTCGAACGGCACGAGCTCGCTGAGCTCGGCAATAGCGTCATCTAGATCAGGCGTGCCTGCCGACGCGATCGTCAGGCGATCGATGATTTGCAGCAGCATCTGCAACTCAGCGGCTGAAGTCCTCAGGTCATACATGACCGGGTCTTCTGCTGCCCGGCCGAAATAAGTCGCACGTTCAGATCGGACGGCTGGCAGTGAAGACCCGTACGTTGCCGCCAATGGTCTGCCGACGCGAAGGTTGCTGTCCATCTCTCATCCTTTGACTTGATGACGCCCCGGCCGATCGTGCTCGCGATGCATGCTTCAGCATCCACGGTCCGTGCGGCGATTCACTGCGCATACGATACGAAGAATATAAGTCAGCGGATGGGGCAAGTGACATCGTCCAAAGGGTGAATATATTCATCGCCTATGCGCTTAGACCGAACAGCCTGCACCCGCCTCAACCGGTTCGAGCAGGCGCTTTTGAGCAAGCCTTGGCGAGAAGCCCGGCCGGGGGTCAAAGTGAAGCTATTGCCCGAGGCGGGCGAGCTCTACGTCAGGGTCGACCTATGGCGCATCAACCACGTACCCCTCGTCAACCCCGCGAATCCGCGAAGTTCGGCTAGAGCTCGCCCGTGACGATGGGTGCCGTTTGCTTGAAGAGGGTAGGTTCGACCCGTGGATGGGACGAGGCCGTGCCCACGCCTTCCTGCGTAAAGGCCGTCAATAGCTCGGCGACGATCGCGTAGTTTTGATGGATCAGGTAGTGCCCGCTGCCCTGGATCTCGAAGCCGGCGATGTTGCCGAGCCTACCGCAAATGTCCTTGGCCCGTTCCGACGAGGTCGTCGTATCGGTCGAGCCGGTGATCAGCATGACCGGAAGTTGCATCCGCTCGCCACGCAGTCGCGACGTGATGTCGTGGCTGCGGAAGCGCATCAGTTGTGCGCTGAAGTCGATCATGTTCTGCGCACTGGAAAACGGCCGGTACAGCAAGGGCAGGTGATGACTGTCTGCCAGCTCCAACACGTCGACGGCCTCTTTGCGGGCCTGGTCGAAACGATCGAGATCGCCGCCGCCCTTGTTCATGATCGCCATCATCGAGCTCGCCATGTTAGCGGCGGCCTTGGGCGCTTGGTTCACGATCTTGCACATGGTGTGCAGGCTCTTTTCGTAGGCAGAATCGCCGCCGCTGAATCCGTCCATGCCGGCGAATGACGGCGCGATGAAGCTCAACGACTCGACGGCGTCTGGCAACGCGTGAGCCAGCTCGATCGCGAGCTTGGCGCCCCCACACCAGCCGACGACATGACAGCGATTCACCCCCTCGCAGCTCAGCACCGTGCGGACGTCCGCGACGTAATCGCCGACGTAGTCGTCGGTGGAATAATAGGTCGGCGAAGCACGGGTTTCCCCGTCTCCGGCGCGCAGCCGCTCAATTGCGATGACCTTGAACCGGTCGCGCAGTGCGCCGGTCAGCATTTGCCAAAAGTCCAAAGACAAGCCAAATGCATTCACGATGAGCAGGACCTTCGCACCCGTCTCACAGCTGAAGTATTGCAACGACGCCTGCGGCGTCTGCTTGAGCTGGATCCCCGGCAAGTCCACAAACCGCCGCCGCATCGTCTGGTCTTCATGCGCCCGCGCTTTGACGACGCGATCGACGGCAGCCGATAGGTCGACCGTTGTCGCCCCGATCTCGTGCACGCGCAAACCGGCCAATCGGGCGGCGTCCATGCCAGCGACGCCGACCTGACAGCGCTTCGCAACCTCCAGCAGTCCGGCAGCGACGACGGCGGATGCCGCGTCCGGACGGGGAGAGTCACCGGCCGCCATGGTCTGGATCGTGTTGGGGATCGCCGCCGCGATGCGGTCGACCAAGTCCTTCATGGAGCAGAGCTGTCGGCCTAGCAGTAGATGATGTCCAGGCGGCATTTCGCCCTCGGCCGATGCGATGAACGCCGCGGCGCTCGCGGCGGACATCACGCGCATCGGGCAGCAGTTCTGCGCTGCGAGTCGCAACGGGTAGCGGCTGAAGTATTCAGTCGATCGGCGCTTCACATCGAACACCATGCCCACGACCTGATCGATCGCGGCGTCGACCTGGAGGGTGTCGAAGCGGTCATCGCTATTCGCGTCGCTGACCGAAAGTCCCAAGCAATAGCTGCAAAACTCCGTGCCGGCGCGGAAGTAAGGAGCGAGCGCCAGCTCGATTTTTGCCAAACGGCGATCCACCGGCCCGTCGCTCGCCGGGCTGTAGAGGTCGGTGACGAGATGCACGCGGCGAAACGCCGCCGTCCGAGCGCCGACGGCTTCACTGAGCGATCGGTGCAGAGGACCGGGCACCCTGTCATCGAGCAGGCCCGAGACGTCGGAGCTCGAGAGAAACACGTAGAGCGCCGGTGCGTTCGGCTCTTGAGCATCGGCACCGGTTACGAGGCCGACATCCAGCGCATCGACAATGGTGAGCCGCCGCTCTATTGCCTCATGATCGACAGCCTCGCGTCCCGCCGATATTGCCCGCAGCTTGCTCGCCAGTGCATCGGCCGCGCGCCTATCGTTCGCGATGCAGCTAACCCATACGCCACCCTCGCACAGCTTGTGCAGGACGAAATGGGGCGCGACGGGATGGTCTATGCCGATCAGGATGACGTGTTGCATGCTGCTGCCGTCGTTGGTCCGATTTCACGAACACGCGGTCATCGGCTGGTCGTTCTTCGACAAATATCCCCCCGCATAGAAATGGTCGAAGTAGCTCCGCAACAGCACACCGACGCTCGGGATCGACTGCAGCGCTTGGGCGCCCAGCAACGCCGTCACATTCCCGTGTTCGATCGGCAGCATTCTGCTGATCGACGGATCGACCGTCGGGTTGAGTTTTTTCAGCACCGGAACGAGCATGGCCAAGGGATGCTCTCGGTTCACCTTGGCGTGTTCCTCGAGGTCGCGTAACCAGGCGTCATACCCGAGGCGCGCCACTGGATAGCCTTCCTGCTCGATGCAATCGACGATCGCGTTCAGCGAATTCCACTGGGGGTTGATCACGTGCAAGGCGCGGCCATAGGCCAGCGGTTGGAGCGAGGCGTCGACGATCACCCGGCTCGCGACGTCGACCGGCACCATATTGTCGAAGCCCGCATCGGCGGGCGCTTTGCCGAGCGTTATGATGCCCTTGATCATCCGGCAGAAGAGATCGTCGGTGTTGCTGAGGCCGGTGCGCGAGTTGCCGACGATGCGCGAGGGCCGATAGATCGAGACGGGGAGTCCGCGGCGGCTCGCGACGCCGAGGATTTGCTCTGCCACCCACTTGCTTTGCTCATAGCCGCCCAGGAGCTGCGGATGCGCCGGTATCGCAAGCTCCTCCGCGATCGATTCCCGCGTGCGATCAAGAACGCCGATGGTGGAGACGTAGTGCACCGGTTTGGTCTTGTGCGAGCACGCAAGCTTCACGATGTCCTTGGTCGCCAGGACGTTGACCCGTTTGAGCGAGCCATAGGGATAGACGAAATTGACCAGGGCGCCGTTGTGATAGATCACGTCGACCGTTTCCGCGAGCGCGGTAAACCGCTGGTCGTCCAACCCGAACAACGGCCGGTCCAGCTCACCGGGTATCGCGCGCAACCGGCCGAGGTAGTGCTCCTTCCACAGCCGATATTTTTTCAACGCCGCGACGAGTCGCGCGATCCCGGCCTCGGCGTCCGCCGCCCGCACTAGGCAATGGAGCACGGCGTCGGTCTTCTCCAGGACCTCGGCCAGCAGATGCACGCCAAGAAACCCCGTCGCGCCCGTCAGAAACACATTGGCGGCGGTGAACGTGTCCGGATCGAAAGCGGTCGGCGGCACGATTGCTTCTTCCAACTCGATCTCGCGGGAGAGGTCCCGATTCTTGACGACTTCGGCGGTAACCCCGGCTGCTATGGCTTGTGCAAGCTCGGCGATCGTTGGATGCTCGAGCAGCGTTTCGATGTCGATGCGCATCGCGAGCCGCTCCTCGATCTGGTACAGCATCACCGTCGCCAGGAGCGAGTCACCGCCTAGGTCGAAGTAGTCGTCGGTGACGCCGATTCGGTCGTGCTTCAGCAGCTCCTGCCAGATCGATTGCAGGGTGCTTTCCACATCATCTCGCGGCGCAACGTAGGCCCCGTGCTTCGCTGTTTCGAAATCGCCCCGCGCGAGCGCGTGACGATCGATGCGCCCTTGAATGCGCGGCACCTGCGCCACCGGAACGAGCGCGCCGACTGTCAGCTCGCGCTGTGCGCACGCCGCGCGGAGCGACGGTTCGACATCGAGCGCGTCGTCGCCGCTCACATAGAAAACGGCACGCTCCCATTCACCGCCGTCGGCGATCCTATCCGCGATGGCGACGTCCTTGATCTGCGCGAGTGCGCTTAGTTGTCGTTCGATCTCCTCCAGGCGTGCGCCAGGCGCGGCGAGGCACGCCTCTGCCGACACCAGTTGCGCATGTGCATCCGTCGCCGAGCGCCACGCTCTGATATTCGTGAGCAGCATCGAACCGGCGTCGTGCGACAAGGGCGAGGGCACCAGCATGCGTTCCCCGTCGCCGAACAGGGCCGACGGTACGGACGCCCCGGTGATGGCGAGCGCACCAAACGCGTCGGTCGCCGCCAAACGGAGGTTGCGATCGACGACGAGCGGTCTCGCGCCGCCAGCGGGTTCGCCCACGCACTGGAAGAACTCCTCTTTGACGCGCGTTTGCCCCTGATATGCCAAGCGCGTGTGCGGGAAAGAACGAGCGGGCGCACGAAATTCCTTCACGATGCGCGCGTCGGCGCTCGCCTTTCGCAGGCGATCGATGACACCCGGCGTGACCGCGGTCGCGTCGACAACGAAGTAGTCCGCCTGGATCGTCAGCTCGGCGCTAGCGCGGTAGCTCAGCGCGCGCGTCTGGGCTGGACTCAATCGCACGCTGTGCCACGGGCCGCCCGCCGTCTGGACCGCGAGAAAGAACTCTTCGTGGGTGCGCTCACCCAGACGCCGCAGCGTGAGTCCGCTGCCGAGTGCGAACAAAGTCGTCCAGAGATTGGCATGCCCCTGCGCCGAACCGGCCAAAGGAACGTCCTTCGCGCGCTGAGCCGGATAGGCCTGCGAGAACCGCAGCATCGCGTTCACCATCGCCGGCTCGTCGTAACGCAGCACTTCCCAGCCGTGATGGGGATTGTGGTAGATCAGTGAGCAGGCCCCTACAGCGTCGCACGCGGTCTGCGCATCATCGGATCGACCGTCGCAGGACAGCTCTTCGATGCCCGGAAACGCGCTTTGCTTGATCCCCAGATCCGCAAACGCCCGAGAGCCGTCATCGACGCAACCGCACAGCGCCCATCGCGCGTCGTCTCCGGCGGCGCGCCGCGCCAGGGCCGAAAGCGACACATCCTGATCCGGCAAGACACATTCGACGCCGTAGGCGATGCCCGACAACAAGACGACCAGGGACAGCAATTCGTCGTCGATCGCGATCAAAACCCGGTCGCCGGGTCGGTAGCCGTGCCGCGCCCATTCCTGACGATAGCGCGTGACCAGGGCCGCGAGCCGCGCATAGCCGATCTCCGTCTCGCCGCCGGTGATGGCCGGCCGCTCGGGACAAGCAGTCGCCTGCCGCACAATCAGCGCGAGGATCGTGTTGCTGCCTGCGAGCACGGGCGCCGGTGGGGCGGCCGCGATCGGCTCGTGGTCGGCCGGCCGCAGCGCTGCGAGCCTGAGACGCTCCAGATCGAGCATCTGCTCCAGCAAACACCGGTACCGGTCGAGGAAGCGCTGGGCCGCGCCCGCATTGAATCGCGCCGTGTCGTACGTGAGCTGGACCGTCAAGCCGTCGTGCGGCACCACGATCAGGGCGAGCGAATAGTTGGTTTCCTCGGCGGCGCGGATCTCCCGGACCTCCAGCCCGTACCGCGACGTCAACTTGGCGAATTCCGCCTGTCCCGGATAGTTTTCGAACACGTATAGGGCATCGAAGAGGTTCTGGTGCCGCGGCAGCCCGCTGCATTTCAATATCTCGGAGAGCGCGCTGTAGCCGTAGCGCTCGATCTCAACGTTGACCGTTTGGAGCTGCTTGAGCCATTCGGCGAGCGGAGCGTCGTTGGCCAAGCGGACGCGGAGCGGCAAGGTGTTGATGAACAGTCCCACCATGCTCTCGACGCCCGCCAGCTCCAGCGGCCGTCCGGAGACCACGGTGCCGTAGACGATGTCATCCCGATCGCCATACCAACCGAGCAGCACCGACCACGCGCCTTGGCATAGGGTATTCAAGGTGATTCGGTTGGCGCGGCAAAGGCGCGACGCGGCCTCGCGCCACGCGCTTGGCATTTCTGCGCGCACCGTCGCCAGCTCCCTGGCAGCCGGCGCCTGCGCGCTCGGCGCTGCGGTATCTGGCGCCACCGCCGGTGAGAACGCCAATGGCGCACGAAAATTCTGCAGGAAATCCCGCCAGAACGCCGCCGCTTTCGCCCCGTCCTGCACCCGCATCCAGCTCGCGTAATCTCGGTACGGGCGCGGCTTGGGAAGGTTGATCGAACGTCCCGCGAGTTTGGCCGCGTAAACCTGGAACACTTCGTTCAGGACGACGGGCATGGACCAGCCGTCCAAGACGGCATGATGATAGGTCCACAAGAAGCGATGGCGGTCTGGACCCAGCGTGATCAAATGACAACGCACAAGCGGCGCGCGGGAGATGTCGAAGCCCTTGGCGCGATCGGCGCGCAGCAGCTCGGCAAATCGCCGTTCCTGTTCGTCTTCGCCGCGCCCGCGCCAATCCAGCCGGGCGAACGGCACTGTCACCTGCCCGCGCACGACCTGCATGGGCTTTTCTTGGTTCAGGCGGATGAAGAGCGTCTTCAGCGCGTCGTGGCGATGCACGACGACGGACCAAGCGTCGGCAAATAGCTCGGTCCGCAAAGCCCCGACGATGAGACAGGAGAACTGCTCGACGTAGAGGCCCGATCCGGGCGTGCGCTGCGAGTGATACAGCATGCCGTGCTGCAACGGGGTCAGGTAATAGATCGCTTCGACGTTTTGGGTCATCGATGAATTTCCGTTCGACCGCGACGGGGCTAGGGTCAACCGTCCAGCGCGGCGACTTCCTCCAGCAGCTGGTCCAGCTCGTGCTGGTCGATGTCGATATCGGGCGTATCCGATGGCGTCATCCCACCGGACGCCGGGTCGACGCAGTGCTCGATCAACGCGATCAGCTCGCGCTTGGTCCGTTCCAGCAGAACGTCGATTTCGTCGTCCGCGAACCTCGTCCGATCGAATATGCATTCGATAGTGAGGCAGCCGTCGTTGATATAGGCGCAGACCTCGAAGCAGTGGGTGCGGCGCTGCCGCGGACTTCTGATCCCGCGCGCCGGCTCGATCTTCCCGGCGTATAGACCGGAGGCGTTCACCAGCTGGTCGAGCTGGCCCAAGTACGTGAACAGTATCGGCGCCTCCGGCAGCGGCGCGAGGGCGCCGGTCCGCAGATACCGCAAGACACCGTAGCCGAAGCCCTTGTTCGGCACGTCCCGAAGCCGCTGCTTCACCCGCTTGATCAGCGTGGCCTTGTCCGCGCCGCCTGCGGCATCGAGGAGCACCGGGTAGATCGACGTAAACCATCCCACCGTGCGACTGAGGTCGATGCCGTTGAACAACGGCTCGCGTCCGTGTCCTTCCACGTCGACGAGTAGCCGGGAGTCGCCGTTCCAGGCGCTGAAGCCGGCGTTAAGCGCCGCCAGCAACAGATCGTTCGCATCGGTGTTGTAGGCTAGCTGAGCGGTGGTGCGAAAGGCCGCTGTCCACGCGCGATCCAAGACGATCGTGCGCGGCGCTGCGTCCGCTTCGAGGTTCATCGCCTCCACCGCCCGCCTGAGTTTCGTGCCGGCCGCGAAATGGACCTCGGCCGCCTCCTTGGCGAACTGCTGCCAAAACACCAGGTCCTGATCGGTCGATGCACCGTTCGCGTAGTCGTGCAGGCGTCCCACCCAGTCCTTGTACGAGCTGGTCTTCCGCGGCAGCGTGGCCGCGGCGCCGGTCTTGAGCTGCGCGTAGGCGCTCTTTAGGTCTTCCAGCACTATGCTCCATGACACGCCGTCGATCGCCACGTGATGCACGACAATCAGCAAGCGGCTGCGCTCCAGACTGCCGCGGTCGAGCCAAAACGCTTTGAACAGCTCGCCCCGCTCGATATCAAGGCTGCCTTGCGCGGTCAGGATCGCGCGCTCGTACGACGCTTGACGTTCCGATTCCTCGTTGCCGTGGCACGGTATGACAGCGAACCTGCGTAGAGCCGCGCTTTCCTCGTCCGTCCCGTACACGAGGCGCCATCCACCGTCTCTGCGAACATGACGGGCACGCAGCACGTCGTGCTGCCGGACGACGAGACCGAGCGCCGCTTCCATCACCGCCGCGTCGGGTACCTCGTCGAGTTGGATCAGGAGCGCTTGATTGAAATGCGAAAGATCGTTCTCGATCCGGTCGAAGAACCACATCTGCGCCGGTCCGAGCGGCGATTCGCCCATCACCGCGCCTTGGTCCACTTGAACATCCGGCGCCGACCTGACGACCCGTGCCAGATCGGCGATGGAGCCGTTCTCGAAGATGTCCTTCGGCGAAAAGTAGAGACCCTCGGCGCTTGCTTTCGAGATGATGATCGCGGCGAGGATCGAATCGCCGCCCAATTCGAAGAAGTTGTCGCGGACGCTTACCTGCTGCAGGGCCAACACCTCCCGCCAGATGCCGGCCAGCTTTTCTTCAATTGCGTTTCCGGGCGCGACGTCGCCGTCGCGCGCCTCAAGAGCCGGCGCCGGCAAGCGGCTCGCATCGAGCGAACCCGCGCGCGTGATCGGCAGATGATCAAGGAAGACATAGGCGCGCGGATGCATGTTCTCCGCCAGGCGCCGCTTCAGGTGTTGCCGCAATCGTTCTTCGACCCCGTTCCTGTCCAGCGCGCCGGCGTCCGCGAGTCGAACGTACGCGACCAAAGCGGGCCGCGCACCGATCTCTTGCACGACGACGCAGGCCACTTGTCGGACCGCCGCGCATTCGGCGATGCATTGCTCGACCGCATCCAAGGAAAACGGCGCGACCCCGTGCGTGACCTCCCGCGCGGCCGACCCTTGGTAGACAATGCTGTCATCGGTGGTGCGCTTGCCGATAAGCGGCGTCTCGACCAGCGCCCAGTCCACGAAGTCGCCCGGCGCGTGCCGGAGCCATTTGTACTCGCGTGCCGACGCGGCACCGAGTTGCGTACCGTGTCGACGCGTGAGCAAAAACAGTCTGCCGCTCGTCTCGACGTCGGCCATGTCCGCAAGCTCGTCCAGCACGAGCCCTATCGCGTCGCCCGCATCGGAACGATTCAGGACCCAGCAGTCACCGCGCCATGCGAAGCTGATCGGTAGGCGGGCAGGACCGAGGCTGAAGCGCGGCACCAGCCTGATGTCCGCGCGTGCATGCCACTGCTGCGGCGGCGGCGACGCGCCTTCGCCCACCAACACCAGCGTCTCGAGCGCGCTGGGAATTTCGGCGCCGAGTTGCGCCGCCAGGATGGCCGGAACCGCCAATATCGAGATTTGCCGTTCTGCGATGTACGCGGCGATCGCCCGCTCGGTGGCCGAGGGGTCGGGTACAACGGTGCCGAGCCGCAGCTCGGCTTGCATATGAAGCGAGCCGCCGCTTGCCAGGGTGCCCAGGAACTCGCCCAGCGCGAGGCACTGGTCGGCATGCGTCAAACACAGCGTTCGACTGTCCGCGGCGAGCGCGAGCGCGCTTTGCATGCCGCGGACAAACGCCTCTAATTGCGGCGGCGTCGCGTGATAACCGATGCGCGGTCGAAAGCGCGTCGCGGGTTTTCTGACAGCGATGCGCTCCGGCGCCCATAGACCGTCGCCACGGCTGCCTTCCACCACCACGTCGAAGTCCGTCTCGGCGCTACCCAGCCCTCCGTCGGGACCGGCATCGGCAACCATATGAAGATCGGCGTTGAGATCGAGCAACGCCATCGCTAACAGGACCCGCTCGGCGTCGTTGCCGACGTCGATCGCAACCTTGCTCCGAGCGCTGACGCCCTGCTCGATCAGCTTTGACCGGACCGCCAAGAACGCCTGCGACAGATCGCCATAGCGGAGACATCGGTCGTTCAATATCAGCGCGGGCCGCTCGCGCTGCTGCTGCGTGAGCCGCATAAAATCGGCGGCGACAGACGAGGACGGTGCCTTACCGTTCTTCGCCCCGATCACACGCCTCAACGCACGCGCACGCTTTTCTTCGTCGAGAAGAGAATAGTCCGCTATCGGCTGCGTGGCGTCGCGCAGCACTTGTTCGACCAGAGTCGAGTACTGCTCCGCGAAGCGCGCGATCGTCGTCGCCTGGAAGAGATCGGTGTTGTACGTCCAGGCCGTCTCATAGCGCGCGCCATAGTCATAGATGTTGAGCGTCAGATCATGGGTTGCACCGCGGGTGCCGGTGCTCGAGGCCACCAGCATGGCCGCGACCAGACCAGATTGCGCGCCTTCCGTGTGATCCCTGGTTGCCTGGTGCGCCTGGTTCCAGTTGTACATGACCTGGTACAGCGGCGACCGGCTCGGATCCCGCTGCGGCCGCAATCGCTCGACCAGCAACGGAAACGGATAGTCTTGATGCTCCAGGACGCGGAGCATCATCGTGCGCGTGTTCGCGAGCAGATCGAGGAAGCTCGCTTCCCGGTCGAGCTGGCACGACAGCACCGCCGTGTTGACGAAATGACCCATGACGTCCTCGCTGCCGGGGACGTTCCGCCCCGCGGTGGGTGCGCCGATCAGAATCCGTCCCTGCCCGCTGTGCAAGAACAGGAACAGCTGATAGACGCTCAGCAAGAGCATGTAAGGCGTCACGCGGTAATTTCTGGCCGCCTCCTTGACGGCTTTCGTCAACCGTTCACCCAGATCGAAGGCATGAACCCGCCCGTTCTCCGTTTTCACCGGCGGGCGAATGTGATCGACCGGCAGCTTCAAGATTGGCTGCTCGCCCCGTAGCTCCTGCTCCCAGAAGCTCGCGAGCGCCTTTCCCTCAGGGCCCTGCAGCCGCTGGATCTCGTGCGCCACACAATCCTTGTATTGCAATCGAGTGGCGGGGAGCCGCAGCGCCTCGCCCCGCATCGCCAGGTGATACAGCTGCGACAATTCGCGTACGAAGATTTCCAGCGACCAGAAGTCGGCGGCGATGTGATGCACATTGAGCAGCAGCACTCGCCGCGGCGCCGCGGCCTCACTCGTGCTATGGCCGGGCTCGTTGACCAATACCTTGAGCCGGATCGGCGAGACGGCCAGATCGAACGGCTTGTTGCTCTCGGCATCGATCCATGCGTGGATATCGGCCGGGCTCGCATCGCGGAGGGCGCGCACTTCGATCTCCGCGGTCGCCGCGGTTTCGACTCGCTGTTGCGGCTGCCCGTCGACGACGCCGTACCGTGTCCGCAGGATCGGATGCCGTGCGATCAAGTAATCGAAGCAATGCCGCAGCCGATCGACGTCCACGTCGTCCACGAGCTGGGCCGCGTACGTCACGTTGTAGGCGGGGCTCTCCGGATTGAGCTGGTGCAGCGACCACAGCGACTTCTGCGCATACGAGAGCGGGTAACTGCCGGTGGATTTGGCGAACTCGAGCAACAGCTCGATGATTTCCGCCTTCTGCCGCTTGAGGTCGTCGAGCAGCGCGGGCGTGAGCACGTCTTTCGGCGCCTTGTACTGCAGCTTGCCCTCGGCGACCCACAGTTGCACCCCTTTTGCGGCGAGGCCGTTCACGTAATCGAGCAAACTCATAGCACGCCGCTCTCCAGTTCCTTCGCAAAGGTAGCTTCGGCGGACACCGCATCCAGGCGCTTGGCGACGGCAACGGCGGGGACATCGTTCTCGCGACGGTCCTCGCTGGCACGGGCGGCGGTGTCGCTCGATTTGCCGGCGCCGAGCGCGTCGACGAGCATTTGCACGACGTCGCGGAGCGAGGCGCCTTCGAGCAGCCTGCCAAACGACAGATCCACGCCCAGCTCGTTGCGGATCGCGGTTCTGAACTCGGTCGCCATCAACGAATCGATGCCAAGGCTGATGAGCGGCACGCCGACGTCGATGCGGTCGGGCGGCGTGCTGAGCGTTTGGGCGAGTCGTTCCAACAGCCTGGCTTGGATGGCTTCGCCGAGCAAGTCGGCTCGATCCAGGCTGCGCAAGTGCTCGAGGTAATCGGGTGATGTCGCCCGCTGCGCACGCGGCGCGCCGCGCGCGCGTCCGCTCGCCAGATGTTCGAGGATCGCGCTTTGCCGAGCGATCGCCCCCTGCTCGAGCAGCGTATCGACGTCGACCTGCCAGACGATGCTCTGGCCGCACGGCTCCTCGATCAGCGACTCCAGTACCGCCATGGCCTCGCCGACCTCCAGCTCGGCAATGCCCAACGCCTTGATGCGCGCCCTCTTGTCGGTGTCGAGCCGCGCCGCCATGCCGCTTCCGGCCCAGGGTCCCCAGTTGATGACATGACCGCACAGGCCGGCCTCGTTCCGCAACCGGCTCACGGCATCCATATAGGCGTTGGCCGCTCCATACGCGCCTTGCCCCGGGGAGCCGACGCAGGACGCGATCGACGAGAAGCACACGAAGAAGTCGAGGCCGAGCGGCGCGGTACAGCGGTGGAGATTCGCCGTTCCGGCGACTTTGGGCGCCATGACTTTGGCGGCCGTCGCCGCGTCTTGCGCGATCAGCAAGCCGTCGTGGAGCACTCCGGCGGCATGGAACACGCCTTTCAGCGGCCGCCCCGCGTCCCGCTGGATCTGCTCGATCACGTGGTTCACAGCGTCCACATCACTCACGTCAGCGGCGGCGAACTCCAACGTGACGTCAGGGTGCTTGATCAGCGCGGCAAGCCGCTTGCGCTCCGCGTCGTCCGGCAGTCTCCGGCTCAGCGATACGACCCGCTGTGCACCCTTGTCGATCAGCCATTCGACAACGCGCGTCCCGAGCGCACCGCTACCGCCGGTGACCAAGTAGGTGCCGGGGCCGATGCCGCGCGTCGCCTTCCGGCTCGGCATCCGTCGCCGCAGACGCGGCACATGGATGACGCCCTTGCGCACGGCGAGCTGCGACTCTCCGCCCCGTAGTCCACAATCGAGCGCCGCCAAGACCGCCGCAGGCGCAGCGCCATCGTCGTCGGACGTATCGATCAAGAGGACCTTCGCATCGGGGCTCTCGTGCATCAGGCAGCGCGCCATACCCCAGGCCGCCGCATGCGCCGGTCTTAATCCCCGATCGCCGCCGTCCAGCCGTTGCCCACCACATGTGACCACGCCAATGCAGAGATCCTTTCCGGGCCATTGGACTTTGTCAACGGCTTGCCAAAAGCGGGCGAAACGATCATAGGCGCGTTGACACGCCGCGGCGTCGTTGCTCGCCATCCGCGCGACCGCGTCGGGTTCTGCTCCTGGCGGGCGCGCATCTGGCTCGTCGGGCCAGATGTAGAGCAACACTTGCGCGGACCATGCGCCCTCCCTATGCACATGCTCCTGCAAGGCGGCTTGGTAATCGGTGACTGAGCCATTGTGCAAATCCGCGCAATCGAGCACGAAGCATCGCTCGCCTCGACGGCGTAGCTGTTCGGTGATTTGCGTAGCTGCCGCCGAGCCCGACGACACGATCAGGTACTCGCGCTCTCCCGCCGGGCGCGCATCGGCTGCCTCGTCACTCAACGGCTGCCATTGCCAGTCATAGACGAGCTGCTCGGCAGCCCGATCGCGCCGGATAACCTTCTCGACGTTGACCGGCGCGAGCTGAAAATTGCCGATCTTCCCGACAAGTGTGCCCGTCTCGCTGAACAAGAACAGATCGACGGCGACGACGCGCGCGATCCTTTTTATCTCGGCGCAACACCAAACGCGGTCGAGCGACGCCCGGGCATTGAATGCGAAGCTCGCCATCCGCAGCGGCAGATAAGCGGACTTCAGGCCCTCGCTCCACAGCGCCCCGGCGATCGCCTGGAAGCAGCCGTCGAGCACTGCCGGATGCAATTCGAAGCGTTCGGCACCGGTCTCTGGCCTGTCGAGCTTCACATAGGCGACGGCGCGTCGACGCGATTTGCTTATCGTGCGGACGGATCGGAACACGCCGGAGTACTGGAGCCCGGCCGCGCCCAACCGGGCGTACAAGTCTTCGACGGCGACCGTCTCCGCGCAATCGCCGCGAAATTGCGCCAATGTCGGCGCCGACGGCAATTGCCCGCCCGCCGCCAGCTCGCCTGCACAATGCGGCGCCCACTCGCGCCCCGCTGTCCCTTCCGGCGATGCGGCATAGATTTCGAACCGGGACCCGGCCGCCGTGATGTCCTTCACCACCATGCCCAAGCATCGAACGCTCTCCTCGTCCAGCATCAGCGGATTGCTGAAGACGATGTCCCGCAGCAGCACGTCGCCATCGGGCTTGCCATTCGCACGCATCCGCTTTGCCGCTTGGAGCGCTAGCTCGATGAACGCCGCGGCGGGAAAGACGACCCGGCCGGCCACCTTGTGGCCCCGCAAGAATGGAAACGCCGACAAACGCAGTGGATTTTCGAAACGCCGCTCCGCCATGGCGGGCAATGCCAGTTCGCGACCGAGCAGGCTGGTCTCTGGCACGCCGCCATCGATCGGCGGGGATCGATGCCATACGGGCTTGCTGGGCGCACGCTGTTCGGTGACCCAATAGGACGCTCGGTCCAAGGGGTAATGCGGCGGCGCGACCGGTCGATACGCCCGAGCGCGCGTTTCACTCGATTCGTATTGGGACCAGTCGATCTCTACGCCGGATTCATACAGCTCGGCCAGGGTGGCGAGTAGCTGGACGCAGTCGTCCCGCTTGCGCTCGAAGCTATGCAGCCATCTGCCCGCGCCGGCGGGATGGGCCCCGCCAAGGCAAGCGCGCGCCAGTCCCACGACGCCCTTGCCCGGTCCGATCTCGAGCAGCGTCCTGGCGCCGTCGTCGAATAGACGCTCCACGCCGCACTTGAACTGAACGGTGGCCCTGACGTGCTCCACCCAGTAGTCGGCCTGCGCGAAGCGGGCCGATTCAAAGGTTCCGGTGACGTTGGAGACCAGCTTGATTTTGGGCTCAGCATAGCGAACCGCGGCCGCCACCTCGCGAAAGCGCGCCAACATCGGCGTCATGAGCGGCGAGTGAAATGCGCGCGAGACGGGGAGGTATTTGGTCGCGATCCCGTCGCCATTCAACCTGGCCGCGAGTGCGTCGACGACTTCCGCGCGTCCGGAGATCACGACGCTGTTGGGGCCGTTGTCCGCCGCCAACTCGACCGCGTCGCGGTGCGCCGCCAACAATGGCGTCACCGTGGAAGCCGGCGCGAAAACTACGCACATTTTTCCTGGCTCGGTCAGCTCTTCCATGAGCTGGCCACGCGCCACGATGAGCTTGAATGCGTCTTCCGGAGCGAATACGCAAGCTAGGCACGCCGCCGCATACTCGCCGACGCTGTGGCCGATGAGAGAGTCCGGGTGCACGCCCCAGCTCGTCCACAAGCGTGCTAGGCCGTATTCCACCGCGAACAGCGCGGGCTGCGTATAGCGCGTCCGGTCGATCAACGCCTGTTGCTCGCCCCACAACACCGCCACCAACGATTCACCGGTCAGCGTCTTGAAGGCGTCCTCGCAGTGATCGATCACTTGCTTGAACAGGGCGAATCGGTCGTACAGTCCCCGCGCCATGCCGGGATACTGCGCACCCTGGCCGGTGAGCAGGAACGCCAGCTTGCCGCGGCCCGCTCGGTTGGCGCCGTCGCTGCGCGGCGCATCGAGCGCCGCCCTTCTGATCGCCCATTCACGCTTGAGCTCATCGCGCGAGGCGGCGACGATGCAGATGCGATGCTTGAACGCGTCGCGATGCCGCAGCGCATGGGCGACATCGCTCAGGGCCACATTGCCGTTGTGCTCGATGAATCGGACGTGATCGTCGACGGACCGACGCAACGACTGCAAGGAATGAGCCGAGAGCGGCACGATCTCCACGGGCTGCTGTTCGGTCGCGGTGGCGACCGAGCCGTCGGCGTCGACTTCGGCCGGCGCCCCGGTAGGCAACTCGAGCACCATGTGGACGTTCGTCCCGCTCATGCCGAACGAGCTCACGCCGGCGATCCGCTTGCCGGATCGATTGACGGGCCAGGGCATCTGCTTGTCCACGACTCGGATCGAGTTCGTGCGCCAATCCACATGCGGACTCGGCTCGGCGAAGTGCAGGTTGGCGGGAATCCGGCCCTGCTGCAGGGCAAGAACGACCTTCGTCAGGGAAGCTACCGATGCCGCTCCCTCCAGGTGTCCGATATTGGTCTTGATCGAGCCGACATAGAGCGGCCGGTCGCGCTCGACGTCTTTGCAGAAGACGTCATGCAACGCGTTCAGCTCGATCGGGTCGCCGAGCTGCGTGCCGGTGCCGTGCGCTTCGATATAGCCCACGTCGACCGGCGTCACGCCGGCTTTCGCCAGCGCTTCGCGGATCACGGCCCGTTGCGCCATCCCGTTGGGCGCGGTCAACCCGTTGCTCTTGCCGTCGTGATTGATCGCCGATCCGCGGATGATCGCCTTGACGGCGCGCCCGTCGTGCTGTGCATCGCCGAGCCTCGTTAGGACCACCAGGCCGCAACCTTCGCCCCGCACATAACCGTCCGCCTTCGCATCGAAGGTCTTGCAGCGGCCGGCGGGCGAAAGGGCTTGCAACTCGCTCAGCGCGATCGTCATTTCCGGGGACAGCAGCAGATTGACGCCACCCGCGATCGCTACATCGCACTCCCGATTGCGCAAGCTCTGGCAGGCGAGATGGATCGCCGTCAGCGAGGAGGAGCACGCGGTGTCCACCTGAACGGCCGGACCGTGAAACCCGAAGATGTAGGCGATGCGCCCCGCGGCGATGCTGCGCGCGGTTCCCAGCCCGGTGTGCGCGATTGCGCTGTCGCGGTTCCAGGAGCGCTCGCTGAGCCGTGCGTAGTCGTCGGCGCACAGGCCGACGAAAACTCCGGTCCGACTGGATTGTAAATGCGCCCGAGTGAATCCGGCATCTTCGATCGCCCGCCAGGTGACCTCCAGCAGCAGCCGCTGCTGCGGATCGATGAGCTTGGCCTCGCGCGGCGAGATGCCGAAGAATACGGGATCGAACTGATCGACCCCCTCGATGAATCCCCCGTGACGGCTATACGTCTTGCCGGGCTTGCCCGGCTCGGGGTCATAGACCTCGTGGGTCCACCGATCCGCCGGCACTTCGCCGATGGCATCGGTTTCGCTTTCCAGCAATCGCCAAAGCTCGCCGGGCGAATCGGCGCCGCCGGGAAAGCGACAGCCCATGCCGATGACCGCAATCGGTTCGGTCGCGGCCGCGCGCAGCCGCTCCAGCTCGTGGCGCAGCGACTGGATCTTGAGCAGCGCCTGCTTAACTGGGCTCAAGTCCGGAGCGGGCGCGGCGTCGGTCATGATCCGGTGCGCTCGTTATCGTGCAATCTCGTTCAGGAGCAGCGCCGTCGCTTCTTCCTCGGACAGCCGCCTGACATCCGCTTCGCTGCGCAAGGCGTGCGCCTTGGGGCCGCCGTACAACCAAGCCGAGCGCACCGCGTCACCTTCCTGCACTGTGGCGATACGCGCCGCTAGCTCCTCGATGTTGGCGCACTCCCACAGCACCGTGGAGTCGAGGCGGATACCCGTCATCTCCTGAAGGTGCTGCGCCAGCCTGACGGCGCGCACCGAATCCAAGCCAAGCTCCGCCCACGGCGTCGTCAGGGAAATCCGCTCGGGATCGACCTTCAGATGGCGCGCGACCACATCGGCTATTTGGCGCGCGACATACATCCTCGCCACTGCCACACCGGCCGAGATCGGAACGATCGCGGCATCACCATGCCGCGCTGCGACCGCGCCTGCATCTTCGTTCTGGTCCGTCCAGCAGGCGACCTTCTGCAATTCATCCTGGAGGTAATGCCGCCGGCACAGCGAGCGCTGGACCTTGCCGCTCGAGGTCTTCTCGATGGTCGCCGGCTGCACCAGCACGATCGCGTGTGGGGTCACCGCGAACGCTTCGACGACCGCGGCAACGACAGCCTTCAGCACCGCCGCGCTGTCCAGATTTCGCAGCAATGTCCGCCCGACCTCCTGGACGATGACCAATTTCTCTTCTTCGCCGGCGACGATTGCGAACGCCGCTCCGCCGTTCCGCGTCAGCCCCGCCACGCTGTCTTGCACGACGTCTTCGATGTCCTGCGGATAGAGATTGCGGCCGCGGATGATGATCATGTCCTTGGCTCGGCCGGTGATATACAGTTCGCCGTCATGGAAGGCGCCGAGATCGCCGGTACGCAGGTAGGGGCCGGTGCCGTCGTTCGCCACGTAGCCCGCGAAGATCGCTGCGGTCGCCTGCGGGTTGTTCCAATAACCCTTGCCGACGCTCTTTCCTCTGATCCAGATTTCCCCCACTTCATCCTCGCCACGAGCCTCAAGCGTGTCTGGATCGACGATCCGCACTTCGTTTCCGGCGCGCGGCGAACCGCAGCAGATGACCTTTTTGCCGCCTTGGCCAGTAGTGTCGGCCTGCAAAAGCCCCTGGCCGAGCAGCTCGGGGCTCACATCGAGATACTTCGCCCCCGCGCCCTTGTCGATGCCGGTTGCCGCGACGGTGACTTCCGCCAGTCCGTAACAGGGATAGAACACATTGGGTCTCAGGCCCAGGGGCGACGCGAGCTCGATGAATTCCGTAACCGTCCTTTCCCTGATCGGCTCGGCGCCGCAGAACGCGACCTCCCAGCTGCTGAGATCGATCCCTCCGACCGCCTTCGACCGGAGCTCCCGCGCGACCAGCTCGTAGGCGAAGTTCGGGCCGCCAGAGCTATGGGCCCGGCAATCCGAGATTGCTCTCAGCCACCGCAGGGGCTCCTGGATGAAAGCCGCGGGCGGCATCAACGTCAGGCGCAACCCGACGCTCGCCATCTGGAGGATGGCCGATAGCCCCATGTCGTGATGGAGCGGCAACCACGAGACGCCGGCCACTCCGTTCCGATGCCCCATCAGGCTCGCGATGACCTCCTGATTGTTCATCACGTTCGCATGGGTGATCGCCACGCCGCGTGGCGTTGCCGTCGTGCCGGACGTGTACTGCAGAAACGCGATATCGCGCGCGCCGGGCGCGCCGGGGGCGCCGCCGTGCGGTTCCACTCGAGCGTCGCAAAGCGTGTCGATCTCAGCGACGTCGACGACTTTGCAGCGGGTAAACAGCTCGCCGGCGCCCTGCGTCTCACGCACGCCTGAGGCGACTTTCGCCGTCGTGATGATCAACTCGGCACCGCTATCGGCGGCGATCGCCTGTAGGCGTTGCCACTGACTCTTTCGCTTCGATTGCAGCGGCGAGTTGGCGGGCACCGCGATCATCCCGGCCGCGAGGCAACCGAAGAACGCATGGACGAACTCGAGGCCGGTGGGAAGCAATAGCAGAATGCGCGTATGCGGTTCATAGCACCGGCGCAAGAGCGCGGCGATGGCGAGCGCCCGCTCGTGAAGCTCCAGAAACGTCGCCTGTGCGGACACGTTCTCGCCGTCATGCAGAACCCTGATCGCCACTTCATTCGGCGCGTTGTCCCGCCACGCCGCCAAGGCGTCGATGATGGTGCTCGGCGCTCCGTTCGGCGCCAATTCGTGTTGATCATTCATTTCGAGCAGATGTGCAAGTAATCAAGCGGCCGATTGACGTATCGCCTTTCCGCGCGCGCTCGATGAGCGCCGCGGTCGCGGCTCCTAGGGCGCGAATGATGACGAAAAGCGGGCGGCGTCGGTAGCTGCGCGAAGGGACAGGTACCCGCCGCGGAAAACATCTCTTATAGTCGCGGCAGGAATCGAGTCATCATTTCGTTCGCCGCCGCGCGGCGCATGCACGGGGAGTGCAATCATGGACCAGCCGGCTTTCGCGACCAAACTGCGAGGCGCATTGGAGGAGCAACTGACGCTCAGCCATCCGATTTTCCGCGAGCTGTTCACCGCGGAACCCAACTGGAAACTGTTGAAAATGATCACCCTCGAGGGTTATCAGATCACAAAGTACTTCTTGACGTACATCGAGCACCTGTTCTTCTTTTGTCCGCTGCCCACGCACAAGCGCCGCTTGCTCTTCAATCTGTTCGAAGAGGAAACGGGGCGGTTGTCGAAAACCAAGAATCACGTGCACTTGATGGAGGATTTCATCCGCGCGCAGGGCATCTCCGACGCGGAACGGGACGCTCACCGGCCTTCGCCGCAGACGCAAGAGCTGATCGACTATCGCCTCACCGCAGTGCAGGGCAAGGATACGTACCACATCGGCGCGGCGGCGGTGATGATCGCGAGCGAGGGACAAAGCCTCGAAACTCAGGCCGGCGAAGGACGGCATTTGCTGCTCGCAAAGACCTACAGCCTGACGGCGGACGACACGCGTTTCTTCTCGGTGCATCAGAAAGAAGACGTTGGCCACGTGCAGGAAGGCATCTCCCTGGTCGCCGACCTATGCGGCACCAACGAGCAAATGCAGCAGGAAGCGCTCTTTGCCGTGACCCACACCTGCAAACTGTTCTGGAACATGTACGACAGCGTCGCGCAAAAATACTGGGCCATGAGGGCGGCCAATGCCTCATCGCCCGCCACACCGGTCGGCGGCACAGCGCTCGCTGCCGGCACCTGACGCGAGCAGCGGCCATGCGTTTAGCTCAGATCCTGGGGCGCCTCCAGGGCCGGACGGCGAAGCTCATTTTCGTCTCTGAGCGCGGCCAGGAAACGGTGCGCACGTTCGACGAGCTGCACCGCGACACGGTCCGCCTCGCGGAGCGCCTCAAGCAAATTGGCGTTACGCCCGGGTGCCGCGTCGGAATCCTCGCGCCCAGCTCGTACACATGGATGCTGTGGGACCTGGCAACCCTCAGGCTCGACGCGGTATCGGTCGCACTCCCGCAAGAGCGCTGCGCCGGATCGATCGCGCCGTCGATCGATCGCTACGCCTTGGATTTGCTCGCCGTGGACCGGGAATGGGTGTCGAGCGATGTGCTCGCGCGCGAGGACGTCCTCGATATCGGCGCGCTTGGCGCGGCGAACGGCAAGCGGGCCGTGGCGCGCGCGCGTACCGGCCACGCTCCCGGCACGCATTCCCTCGTTTTCAGTTCCGGTACGACCGGCAAGACCAAAGGACTGATCATCAGCGCACCCGGCACCGAGCGATTGCTGGACTTGTACGAAGCCGCCTTTGGCGTCCGGGACGGCGATCGCTTTTTGACGTTCTTGCCGTTCGCAAACTATCAGCAGCGGATGGCCTACTACTTCTGCCTCTATCACGCCATCGATTTCGTTTACGTGCCGTACCCGCAGCTCTTTCCTGGTCTGAAGAAGCACCGGCCGACCTACGTGATCGCGCCGCCCGTCTTTTACGAGTCGCTGCACGCCCTCGCGCAGGCGACCATCAATCCAAAGTCCGGCGCCGAACAGGCGGCGTCGAGCACGGCCGATCGGTTGTCAGCCCTGTTGGGCGGGAACATCCGCTACCTGGTCACCGGCATGGCGCCCATCAGAAGGCAGACGCTCGACTTCTTTTGGCACCATGGGATCCCCCTGTACGAAGCGTTTGGCATCACGGAAGCGGGCATGGTGGCGTGGAACAAACCCGGTTGCGTGAAGGTCGGCACTGTCGGCACACCCGCCGAGCCGGGCAGCGTCAGCCTGACCGCGGAGGGCGAAGTGATCGTCACGCGCGATGCGCTGCTTTCCCTCGGCTACTTCGAGGCCGCCGAGGAGGATGCACGCGCCACGTTCATCGCCCCGAACTCGGTCGCAACCGGCGACATCGCCGCCTTCGACGACACCGGCTTCCTCACCATCATCGGCAGGAAAAAAGACGCGATCATCACCAAAGCCGGCGAGAAGTTTCATCCCGAGCCGATCGAATCGCTCATTCAGCGCGATCCGCGCGTGAAGGTCGCGGTCGTTCTGGGGGGCGATGGCATCCCGGGCATCACGGCGATCGTGTCGCTGCAGAACTCGGGCGACGCCGCCGTGACAAGCGAACTCCGCCGCGCGATCAGCGACATCAACGAGCACCTGCCGGTTTGCCAGCGGGTGAAGCAGATCGTTTTCACCCCGCAGGACTTCAGCATCGAGAACGGCCTGCGCACCAAGAACATGAAGCTCAACCGGCGGGCGATCCACCAAGCGTTTCTGGAAAACCGTCTGCGCAACGTCGACCACATTCATGAGACCGCGGTATGAAAGACGACACCGCTCTGCTCGGTGATTTTGTCGCGCTGGTCAAGCAGATCGTCGCGATCCCGATCGATCCGGCCGCTATCGGCAGGGAGACGAGCATCACGAACGACCTGATGATCGACTCGATTTCGTTGGTATCGCTGATGACGCTCTGCGAAGAGTTCTTCGGCGTCAGCCTGACCGAGCACGCCGATACGATTGCCAACATGCAAACCGTCGGCGATGCCCTCGCATTGATTTCCTCGTTGCGGCCGGTCGCGGAGCAGAGCGCCGTCTAGGCGTCACGCAGCGTCCTGCCGTGGTGCGCCCGGCCCGACTTTGGCGCGCCCGCGCAACAGGTGCAATCCGGCCAGGATCACCCATAGCGACAGCAAAACGCTCCCGGGCATGCTGACCGCCATGGTCGCATCCGCAAAGCCGAGGTGCGCTTGCACGATCCCCGCCGCGAACGTCGCAGCACCGCTCGCTATGGCAAGCCATCCCAGCCAATTCGGTGTCGCGGCATCGGAGCGCTGCGCCAAGCCATAGCACACCGCCGCCAGCCCGAGAAATACGGCCATGACGCTGCCCAGGCCGATTTCGATTTGCCGCACGGCGAAAACCGCCTCGAAGATCGCCGGTTGCGCCTCCGGCGCGGCGCTCGCAAGGCGATCCACCATCACCTTCAGCGCGATACCGTCCACCGCTTGCAAGACTCCCCCGATAGCGAGGCTGACGACCACGCCAACTGCTCCCAAGCTCGCCCACATGCCGCCTTGCCCCTGGCGCAGCCGCCAAGCGAGCGCCAGCAATCCTGCGCTGATGAGTGCGACGCCGGCGAGCTGTCCGAGGTGAGAGGCCACCCAAAACCGGTCGGCGGCGTACTCGGCGAAAGCTGCGCGCGCGTCTGCCGGATGCGCGTCCAACGGGTGTAGCCAAGTCGCCACCATTAGGACGACCGCGCCCACAATGGCCGACACGCCGCCGGCCTTAGAAACACGCTGCTCTGATTGCATAACCCATCATTGAATGCCCTTCAGAAAAAATACGTGAGGACGAGTTGCCAAATCCAGCTCGATTCCAGCGCGCCATACTGGCTGGTAGGCGTGCCGACGTTGCGCTGCCATTGCAGCGCCAAGTCGACCTGACTCCAGTGGTAGCGCGCCTCCAGCCAGGAAAGGTAGCTGTGGTCCAGTATGTCGTAGCGCAGCATGGCGCTAAAGTCGAGACGGGGCATGCCGGCATCCGGCCACCGCGCGTACAGAAACGCGTTTTGCGTGGTCGGCAGATCCTGTTGCCTTGCGGCGTACTGCCGGTACTGAGCATAGGCGCTCGGCGGTCCCTGGCGCAGCGCGTCCCACTCGGCTTGATCGGCGCCCGCGCCGTTGTATTGGTATTCCAGCGTGACCGAGAGCTTGATGGGCGCCGTATACGTCACACCCGTGGCGAGCCGCGAGCGGAACGTGGGGTCCTCCGGCAGCGCCAGCGCCTGCGCGGCGAGCGAGGTGCTGCGGCCGCCGGAATACTCGAGGTATCCCACGACCGCGTCGCTGAGGAGCGTCGTCACGTTCAGGCCGAGTTGCGGAGAGCTGCGGTCGCTGTCGTACAACAGCAGCTGCGGACTGAGGTCGTCGGTGAGTTTGTGGCTGAAGGCGATCAGCCACTGGTTCCGATTGTTCGTCGCCCCGAAGTCCGGACTGAACGGATTGTCGTTCGGTTCGTCGGCCAGCTTCGGCGCGTACAGCCCGGTGAGCGAGCCGCCGGGCCATAGGGTCTGACCGCGTACCATCGCGGTTCCGAGCCGATTTTCCCGCAGGCTGACCGGATTGATCGACACCACGGAACGCACCGCGTTAGCGCGAAAGTAGTCCGTGGGGTTGTAGCCGGCCGCCACGCCATAGCGCTGGTTTACGCGTCCGAGGTCGAAGAGGAGGTCAGTGTGCGGTTGCCAGCTGACATAGGCCTCTATGAACGTGTTGATGAAGTCGTCGTAGGTCGGCGCGCCGCGCCAGGTGAGGTCGAGCCGGTCCGCGAACACGAAGCGCCACTGCGGCGCAAACGCTTTTTCGTAATGGACGTCGACTGAGAGCCGCTGCGCGTGTTGCGTGGAGCCGCCGCTGCGCGGGGCGGCGCCGATGAGGGCACCTTCCACGAATGCGCGCCAATTACCCACCGACCGCACTTCCGTTCCCGTCTGGTCGGCGAGGTCGAGCGCGTCGGCGTCCGGATCTTGAGCCGATGCGGCGTTGGCGGCCAGGAGCAATGTCAGCGCGAGAACACGCACATCACTCGGGCTTGAAACGCGGTAGGTAATCGCGCTGCAGCCACGTTTCCGGTACATCGCGAAACGCATAGTCGCTGAAGCGCATAACCGTCACCCACTTCGGATTCAAGCCGTCGATGATGACCGTTTCCGTCGGCCGTTCCACGCCGAGTTCTGGCTGGTAGCGGCGGTAGTACGCCGTCTTCAACAGCTGGCCGCTTTCGCTGTAGAAGCGCCCTTTGACCGGACGGTTGTCCGACACGTCGACCCACATCTCGACGCGGTGATACGTGACGTCGGGGGCCGCCGCGGCGAGCGCGAGTTTATAGCAGCGGCGCGTCTTGCGGTCCCCGTCTTGAACGTCTTCTTCGCCCGCGAGCGCGGCCTTGTAGTCCTTCGCCAGATCGACCGTCACCACATCACCGTTCGCCGCCTGCCCGAGCAGCCGCTGTTGCGGCGAGACGCGCATGGTTGCTTTGCTCGAAGGATCGTAAAACCACAGGTCGTTGCCGCTCTTGAGCATCAGCTTGTCGGTGTCACGCGGCGGGTCGACGAAGCGAATTAGGCTGCGGAACTGGCCGCTTCTTCCGTCGGCGCGCGAATAGACAGTCAATGTGTTGCCGTCGGTGCGCTTGCCGTCCCGGTATTCGGTCAGTGAGGTCGTGAGCGCAAACGGCTTGCCCGGGTTGCGGATGGCGTCGCTCGCGGCGAGGATCGCTTGCGCGTCGGGGCCCGCATAGGCGATATCGAGGAATGACACCAGCAATAGGGCGACCAGAGCGGTCGCTGCGCTCGTGCGTTCGGCGATGGAACCCGTCTTACACATGGCGCAGCGCTTCGACGATATTCATGCGCGACGCCCGCAGGGCGGGCCACCAGGCCGATATCGCGGCCACCTGGATCAACACGAGCACGGTACCCGCCATGAGCGCCGTTTCGCCCCAGACGCGAATGATCAGCGGCACTGGCGATCGTCCAGGCGGGGTCCAGGTGATTCCGCTATGGTTGATCAGCCCGGCGAGCGCCGCCGCGATCAACACTCCCAGCACCGCCCCGATGACGCCGAGCACCGTCCCCTCGCAGACGAACAACCGCCGGATGCCGCGGCTGCGCAATCCCATCGCGCGCAAAGTGCCGATCTCGGTCGTGCGCTCGACGACCGCCATGCTCATGGTATTGCTGATCGTGAACAACACGATCGCGGCGATCAGGATGGCGATGAACCCGAAGATCGTGCCGAACATGGCGAGCGCTTGGCCGTAGAACGGATTGAGCGTGTCGAATTCGATGCACTTCGGTCGGCTCGTCGGCGAGGAGCTGTTCCAGGCGCGCTCGGGCTGCTGGGATCTGCGCAGTGTGCTGGAGCTGCACGACGATCGCGGTCGCACGCGGCGCGTCGCCGCCGTAGACCAGCCGCTGGGCCTGCGACAGATGCAGCCCGACAAACACGTCGTCGAGCTCCTTCACGAATTGATCCTCCGCCTTGACGACTGTTAGCGCGGCGACGTTCGGCGCGCCGCGCGCGCTCGCGGCGAGCAATTCGATGCGAGCATCGGCGGCGGCGTGTCGCCGCGAATTTTCCCGGCCGGCCAAGTCAGCGATGTCGCTCGGCAGGTCCTTGCCGCGCCGCCATCCGCCGCGTCCGGCTGCTTGCAGTCGCTGACGTCGAGCGGCCCGCACAGTTGCAGCACGCGGGCGAGCCCGATGCCGATCACGGCCGAGTCCGGGCTGGTGCCGGTCAACGCAAGCGGCTCGAGCCGTACCGGAAAGGCGTAGTCGTTCCATTCGCGCATGCGGTTCTGATCGTCGACGACGACGCCGCGCGAGAACGCAGTGCGCGAGACCCCCGCGGCGAAGTTGCCGGCGATACCGCCCAGCTCCAAGGTCGGCGTGACCACGATCAACATCGGCGCGAGCACCGGATCGCCTTTTACGGCGTCGATGATCTGCTGGTAGTTGGCCATGCCGTACTCCGCGGGGTTTGCTCCGCCGTACAGGTAATAGCCCTTGCGCTGGATTTGCAGATGGCCGCCGAACTTCACGTAATCGGTTTGCAGGCCATAGGTGATATTGCGGATGAAGCCGCCGAACATCAACACCGCCTGGACGCCGACGATCATCGCCAGCACGGTCGTGAGCGAACGGCGGCGGTTGCGCAGCAAGTTCCGCAACGCGAGCGAGATCGTCCTCATCGGGCGACCTTCGCGTAACGGTCGGGGCGTTCGACCGGCGCAGCGGGGCGATTCCCGGCCGCGTCGCGCCGCTCGACGGCGGTGATGCGGCCGTCGTGAATCCGCACCGCGTCGTCGGCCTCGGCCAGCAGCTGTGGATCGTGCGACGAGATCACGAACGATATGTGTTGTTCGCGTTGCATCGCGCGCATGAGCGCGATGATGGCGGCGCCGGTCTGACTATCCAGATTGGCGGTCGGCTCATCGGCCAATACCACCTGCGGCGCGTGCGCCAGCGCGCGCGCGATCGCGACCCGTTGCCGCTGACCTCCGGAGAGCTGGCCGGGCCGGCGGTCCGCTTTATCGGCGAGTTCAACCGCCCCCAACAGCGCCGCCACGCGTGCCTTGCGCTGGATCGCGGGCGCACCCGCGAGCCATAGCGGGTACTCGATGTTCTCGTACGCCGTCAGCACCGGCAGCAAATTGAAGTTCTGGAAGATGAAGCCGAGATGCCGGGCGCGAAAATCCGACAAGGCGTCATCTGACAATTCCTGCACGCGCCTGCCGGCGATGACGATTTCGCCGCTATCGGCCCGGTCGATGCAGCCGATCAGGTTCAGCAACGTGGTCTTCCCGCTGCCTGAGGGGCCGGAGATGACGGTAAAGCGATCGGCGCGAACTTCCAAGTTCACGTCGGTCAGCGCCGGTACGCGAACGGCATCCAATCGATAGGCCTTGCCCACTGCTTTCAAGGAGACCAAATTCATGGTTTCTCACTAGACCAGTAGCGAAGTCATCCACGTCGCTCGCGCTCGAAACTCGCCAGAGCTGCAATGGAACGACTCGGTTAAGCATAGTCGAGATCGTCCCCGTTCGCAGCTTCTGCGAGCCAAGGACGACCCGTTCCGCGGGACGAGCCTGCGAGTGTTCGGCGGATGTCTCAGGTCTTGGCCTCGAGGCGCGCCAAGGCCCGCGACTTCAGATCGCTCACTTTCTGCATCATGTAATGACCCGTGCAGCTCGTGCCATTCACGCGCGCATAATCGCGCAACGTGCCGTAGACCTGAAAGCCAAATCGCTCCCACACGTGCTGGGCCGGCGTATCGGCCCTGACGTCGAGCGTAAGGAGTTCCACTCCGTCTCGTTCGCACTGCAAGGCGATCTCGTAGAACGCCGCGGGCAGCACGATCTTGCCGCGATAGGACTCCGCGATCATGCCTTTCGCGAGATCGGTGATGTGCCGATTGTTGGGATTGAGATTACGCCGCAGACTGCATAGGCCGACCAGGTTGCCGGTGCTAGTACGAATGGTCAGCAGTCGGCATTTGCCCGCACGCAAGTTTTCGTTCAGCTCCTTTATATAGAGCGCCGCTTCATCGTCGTCGATGGCGGTCCCGAACCCGATGATGGGCGCCGACGCGGTTACGTCGCGCATGAGCGCGATGATCTCGGTCTCGAGGCGCGCGTCGACGTGCTGCGCCCAGCCATAGGATATGGCGCTCACCCCCAGCTCGGGAAAGGCGACTGGATACCGGGCCGCCTCATGCTCCGCCGTCCTGAGATCGTCTTTCATCGCCAACTCGCTCTGGTGTTATGGAGATTCCGCTTCATCAAGCGACCAACAACTCTGCCGGTTCTTCCCGTACGACCCGCTGGACGGCCGCACGCCGTTCAAGCGCGTCATACGCCAGCTCGCCCAGGTCATGGTTCTCCAACCATTGATCGTCGTAGATCGTGTCGAGGTACTTCAGACCGCCGTCGGGCAGCACCACGACGATGTTGCACGGCGACCTGACCTTCCGTATGTGCTCTTTAGCCGCGTGGATGACGGAGCCCGATGATCCACCGAGCAGCAGGGCTTCGCTGCGCGCGATGCTGCGACAAGCGGCGAAGGCGTCACGGTCGGACACCTTGATCACCTCATCGACAAAGGACGTCAAGATGTTTCCCGGCTTGAAGCTGAGGCCGCTGCCGTTCTGCAGATGCGGCTTGTATTCGCCGCCGAACACCACCGATCCGATCGGCTCGACGCCGATGATATGGACGCTCGAGGCTCGCCCCTTCAGATACTTCGCGATTCCGCTCAGATGGCTGCCGGTGCTCGCGCTGCCGATCAATACATCGACTCGCCCGTCGAGCTGCCGGTAAATCTCGGGCCCGGTCGCGTAGTAGTGAGCATCGATCGCCGCGGGGTTGTTGTATTGATCCAAATTGACGCAGTTCGGCAGCGATCTGGCGATCGCCTTGGCGACCGCGATCCGCTTTTTCTGGAAGCTGCCGGTTTCGTCGGGTGTATTCACGATCTCGACCTCCCCGCCGAACGCCTTGACCAGCGTGACGTTGCTCCGGGGCGTCTTGGGGTCGAGGACACAGATAAAGCGATACTTGTGCACCGCGCACAGCATCGCGAGTGCGTGCCCCATATTGCCGGACGTGGACTCGACGATCACCGATCCGGCCGTCAGTTTGTGGTCGCGCTGCGCCTGCTCGATCAATTGCCGGGCGCTGCGATCCTTTACGCTGTTTCCCGGGTTGAACGACTCCAGCTTGCCGTAGACATTGATGCCTTGGTCGGCGTTCGAAATCGTGCTCAGGCGAATCAACGGGGTATCGCCGATCAGCTTATCGATGCTCTCTGCCACCATTTGCATTTTCCTGACCTACCTGCCGCTAGCGGCGCGCGACCGCCGCGTTCTTGGGTTGCGTTTCTCGTCAATCGTTTCCAGAGACCGGCGCAAAGTAGCATGCCTGCGATTCGTGCCGAAACTGTACCTTCGGCCAATGCCGAATGGATTGGCTCCTCATCCGGCTGCAGGCCGGGTACCATGGGCGCACTGGTGCAGCACTACTGCGGAGGCGAATGAAGGATGAGCGAAAAGATCTATCAAGCCGAAATCATCGACGCGCACTGCCATATCGCTTCGACGCAATTCGTGCCACGGGCGTTCTTCGAGGGCTTGTGCAGCAATATCGCGGCCAAGATGGCGGTGACCGGCGCGAAGAAATCGATCGGCGACCTGCTGGACATGTACGTCGGCCAAAGCCAGGATCATCAAGGCGACTCCTTGGTGAAAGAGATGACGTCGGCGGGGATCGCCCGAGCGGTCTTGCTGCTGCCCGACTTCTCTTATGTGATGGAGAGCGAGCTCACGATCAGCGAAATGTTCGACCGGCACCGCGCGATCCGTGAACGGCACCCGGGCCGCTTTTTCGTCTTTTGCGGCGTCGACCCGAGGTGGGGCGACGACGGTATCGCGGTCTTCGAGAAAGGCATCCAAGAGTACGGCTTCAACGGGCTGAAGCTGTATCCGCCTTGCGGATACAGCCCCAGCGACCGGCTTCTCTATCCGTTCTACGAGATCTGCCGGCAGCGCCGACTGCCGGTGCTCGTGCACATCGGGCCCACCAGCCCGACCTTGGAATTCTCTTATTCGCGGCCCGAGCTGTTGGACCGGGCCGCGCTCGACTTTCCCGACGTCAACTTCATTCTCGCGCATGGCGCCGTACACTACGTCGATGAATGCAGCGCGCTCTGCGCCTATCGAGCCAACGTCTACCTGGATACCAGCGCCTTTTTGGGGTCACAGCATCCAGATGGATGGCAAGCGGGATTGGCCGAGCTCTTCAGAAGGAACATCAATCACAAAATACTGTTCGGCACCGATTGGCCGGTCTTTCGTTACTCTGGCGGGCACAAGAAGGTGATGGACAGCTTTCTGAGCGGCGAAGGCCCGCTCAGCAAAGTCTCGCCGATTCAGCAAGGCTGGCTGATGGCGAAAAATATCCGACGCCTGCTCGGCGTTGACTCGTAGCCCGTCGGCTAGCCGCTAAGCGGCGATACGATTCTCAAACTGCAGGAGTCTCATCGACGCATCGCGCTTGAGCACGGCGAACGCCGCAAGATAGTCGGGCGACGGCAACAGCACATCCTGGAGCGTCAGGTTCGCATGCGCCGAACCGCCCGGGCCGACCGTGCCCAAATGCGGCCGGCTGTCGGCGCTGCCACCGCAGTCGACCTCGCTCAGCGGCGTCGACAGACCTACCCCGATCGCCTTGAGATAGGCCTCTTTCCGCACCCAGTTGCGGAAGAAGGCCTGGGCCTGCTCGCCCGGCTCGCACTCGCATAGTGCCGCGTACTCGCGTGGCGACAGCACAGTTCGCGCCAATTCGAGGATAGGACAAGACCAATCGATGCGCTGAATATCCACGCCTACGGGGTCCGCCAGAGATACCGCGATCAAGATCTCGTTTGCCGAATGTGAGACGTTGAATTCGACCGGCGCCGGGGAGTGCCCAGCCGGGATGGCGGGCTTCCCCCATCGGTTGTATGCAAACGGCACCTTCTCCGGAGCGATACCGACATAGGCTCCTAGTATGACGCGCAGCGCAGCGCGCGCAGCGACGAAGCGTTGCCGGTCGCGCTGAAAATGAAACCGGTCCGCCCTATCGCGCTCTTCAACGCTGAGGATTCGATCGGCTGCGTCCGCTGCCATCGTCGCCTGCGACGCGTCCGCACGCCAGATATGGACTTCGTCGGCATGCAATGTCGGTCGAGGGTTCATCGCCCGTCATGGTAGCCGGTGCGTGGGCGGTTACCAGCCTTTTCGCTGGAGGTCGGCCCGAGTCGGTGCTGGCCGCGGCCGAGGATGGCCAGCGTGCGGTTCGGCCTTCAGGTATTCGATCACCGCCGCCTGTTGCCGGTGCAGTCAACCGGCGACCAGCATGAGCAGGAGCTGAAGCAGGATCGTGGAAGCCGGCATCTCGGCCGGATGTTGGCTGCACGATCCTCCCGCGTCAATCATCACGCCTCAACTGCTACGGCCACCCGGAGAACCAGGATGGACGGTTGAGTTTTCGAACAGACCGGCGTCCGACTGGCCCTACCTTCGCGCGCCCGTGCGCATGGACTACGGCGTGCAGCTGGACCTCGCGCTCACGCTGTTTCCGCAGACCGCCGATCGTCGCAATCTGATGTGGGACACTCCTGCTGCAGGAGGCCGCCGGCAAAGAACTGGCCTATTCGGACTTCCTCGAGCAGGTCTTGTCCGAAGAGGTCGCCGCCAAGACGAGCAAGAACGTGACCATGCGCACGTCGATTTGCGTCTCAGCCGCGAGACGTCGCGCGGCGAATTGGGCCGCGCCCAACTCAATCTCCTCAAACGGTGCGCGTCGTACACGGCGAGGTCACGGACCTCGACGCCGTGCAGCCCATGAGCGCAGCGAGCACTCGTCGAGGAGGCGCTCGGCTCGGCGAAACGCTTGCGGGCGTTACGCGCTACGGCGCCGGGTCCGTGCTCGGGGTTCACCCGCAGCTGATGCCGACCGGCGAGCAGCGGATGCTCGGCGACGAGCTCGCCCTGGTGCAGGATGTGCCAGCTCGCCCCCACGCGCACGACCTGGACGGTCTTGCCGATGAGGCGCCAGGGCACCGAATAGCGGTTGGCATCGATCGACACGAGCCAGTCCTCGGCCACAACGCGCTCGCGGCGCATCGCCTGCAGGAAGCTCGGCTGCTCGCGGGTGCGCGCGAGCACATCGGCCTCGCGAGCAAAGCGCTCGATCGGCCGCTCGTGGGTGGTGCCGTGGATGCGCAGGTCGGCGACCTCGGCGAGCCAGGCGGCGAGCTGCTCGTTGAAGTCCTCCAGATCCCGGAACACCCGGCCGGGCAGGAAGTTGCGCTTCACGTACTTGACGCCGGCCTCGACGATGCCCTTGGTCTGCGCCCGATAGGGGCGGCAGGCCCGTGGCTCGAACCCCCAATGCCGGGCGAAGGCCTCGAAAGTCGGGTTCCAACGCGGCTTGCCCTCCACCGTGCCGGCCACTACTGTACGCATGCGGTCGTAGAGAATCTCGGCCGTGCATCCGCCGAAGTGCTCGAAGGCGTGCTCGTGGGCCGCGAGGAGCGCCCCCGCTCTCGATCGCCTTCTCGATCGGCGCGGTGATCGGCGCGATGGTCACGATGTACACTGCGGTCGCCAGTCGCGTGCGCGAAATCGGCGCCCTGGGCGCCCTCGGCTTCCGCCGATCGAGCATCCTCGCCGCGTTCCTGCTCGAGGCGCTCGCGCTCAGCCTGATCGGCTGGGCATCGGGCTCGCGCTGGCTGCGCCGATGCAGCTCGTGCAGATCTCCACCCTGAACTGACAATCGTTCTCCGAGCTCGCTTTCCGCTTCACCCTGACCCCTCGATCCTGCTGCTCTCGCTCGCCTTCGCGCTCGCGATGGGCTTCGCGGGAGGATTCCTGCCTGCCGTCAGGGCGGCGCGACTCGGCATCGTGGCTGCGCTGCGCACAGCGTGATTCGCGGCGGCCGGAGGCTCGACCAGCGCGCGGGCTCGTGGAGCGCGGAAGGTGGGGTGTCCAACCTTGAGCCGACATTCGCAGTCGATCGAAGAATCGCTTAGGATGGTCTCAACGAGATTGGCACCGCCGGCGCATGAGGGGTACAGCGACTTGGACAAGATCAACATCCAGTTCACCTTGTTTTCCGCGTTCTACTCGCCACTCATTTCGACCATGTCGGGCGGATTTCTCAAAGCGGAAGCTCTAGATCCGCAGTGGTCGGTCTCGCCGCCAGGCGTCTCGGCGCTTGCTGCCTTGAAAGACGGCTCCGCTCACGTCGTTCAATCGGCCCTGAGCCAGGGGTTTGCGTCGCTCAACAAGGCGGAGGTGCCGGCCGCCGTCCATTTCGCCCAGGTCAACGAGATGGACGGGTTCTTCCTCACCGGACGCGAGGCGGATCACGCCTTCACGTGGTACAGGCTGGAAGGCGCCGAAGTCGTCATGTTTGAGGGTGGCCAGCCGCTCGCGATGTTCAAATACGCCTGCTACAAGGCGGGCATCGATTTCAACAAGATAACTCCCATCTGCCCCGGTGGCGCTGCCGAAATCGACCATGCCTTCCGTGACGGGCAGGGGCAGTATGTTCAGCAGCAGGGCCCGTTCCCGCAGCAACTGGAAGCCGATGGCATCGGACACGTTGTGGCGCAAGTTGGCAAGCAGATCGGACCATGCGGTTTTTCCAGCCTTGCGGCAACCCGTGACTGGCTTGAGACAGACATGGCGAAGGCGTTCATGCGTGCCTACAAGAAAACCCGCGCCTACATGAACGAGACGCCAGCTACCGAGATTGCCAAGGCGGAGAAGCAGTATTTCCCCGACATCGATCAGAACGTCCTCGCCGATTGCATCGCAACGTATCAGCAGCTTGGCTGCTGGACGCCACATGTGGAAATCACGCGTGCGGCCTATGAAAAGACACTGGATGTTTTCGAATACAACGGTCTGCTGAAGCAACGCTATCGCTACGAGCAAGTCTGTACCGCACCGCCGGCAATCGACTAAGGACGGATTCTCGGAAGAGTGCCCGTTCGGGTCAAACCCGGAAGTCTGTGATGGACGGCCGTATTTGAGCCCCAGGATTGGACGCGGATTCCGGCCGGTGGTGAACTCACTCGCCACCTCTCGCCTGAACGGTTGCGAGTTCGCCCCATGACGCGCTCGGTGCCCACGACGAGGCACGGCCCTCCTCTGCGGTCCGATCAGCCGCCGACGGCCGCCGCGCCCACAGCGTCGCTCCGCGCGCCGAGATGGGCGGCGAGGTGAGCGCTTAGATCGCGCGCATCGTCGCCGACCCCGTCGATGAGGCTCGACTTGCGGCGCCGCAGGAACGGCAGGCCCATAACGTACAGGCCGGGCGCTTCCGTCACGACGCCGCCATCGTGGCGGATGTTGCCCTTGTGGTCGAGGACCGGGACGTCCAGCCAGGAGTAGTCGGGGCGAAACCCGGTCGCCCAGACGATCGTCCTGATTCCGCTGTGACCGAAATCGAGCCCGAGCGGAGGCGAAGCTTCGACGCGCGTCGGCTCGGGACGATGCGGAGGATCGACGGCGTCGCTCAGGCCGTTTTCCGCGGCCCACTCGTCGATCGTCCCCAGCAGCCGATTCAGCTTGAGGTCGGCCAGCTCGCACAGGTTGCGCAACGATCCGGAGAACTGGGCCTTGCCGTCCCGAATGCCGGCCAGCCGGCCCACGAGTTTCACCCCGATCGACGTGAGTGCGTTCAGGTCGACGTTCCGGCGGTCGGCGTAGCCCGCGATTTGGAACGAGGAAAGGTTGCGGGCGCGCCTCAGATTCTCGACCTGGTCGTAGCGCTCATCGTTCAGGCCCGTCGCGTCCATCCACCAGTAGATGTCCCTGCCGCGGTACATCCGGGGGGCGCGCACGTGCTCACCCACCGCCAGCGTCACGGGGCGGCCGGAGCGATGGATCTCGTCGGCGATCTGCGCGCCCGAGGCGGCCGCGCCGACGACCATTACGCCGCCCGCCTCGAGGCTCTCCGGGTTGCGGTATTGGGCGGTCGTCAGCTGGACAATGCCGGGCGGCACCGTTTCCGCCAGCTGCGGGAACTGCGCGATGTTGAAAGCGCCGGTAGCAAGCACGACCGCCTTGCAATGCCAGGTTCCGTGCTCGGCGACGACCTCGTAGCCGTCGGCCGTGTGCCGCACGGCGGTGACCGGGCAGTGCGTCTGCAGCGGCGGCGACACCCGATTCGCGTAGCGCTCGAGGAACGCGATGGTCTCGGGCATCGTCCGGAAGCCGTCCGGATCGTCGCCCTCGTACCCATGGCCCGGCAGGCGACTTTGCCAGTTCGGGGTGAGCAGCGTGAGCGAATCCCAGCGCTCGGTGCGCCAAGTGTTGGCGACTTCGCCACGCTCGAGGACCACGTGGTCGATCGAGCGCGCGGCGAGCCACCAGCTCATGGCGAGCCCGGCCTGGCCCGCGCCGATTACGACGGCAGTCGTGTGCACCCGTCGCGGTGCCTCTTGCGGCGAAGCGGCGTTACGCCACCTCGACCGTGACGTTGGTCGGGTTGGCGATGATGTCGTAGACCGCGGAGCGCTTCTGCGACTGCGCGACGATCGCCTTGATATCGGCGGGCGACGCGTCGGCGTCGATCTTGTAGGTCACTTTTATGCCGTCGAAGCCGTTGCGCACGTCCTCATCCATGCCCAGGATGCCGCGGACGTCCATCCCGGCCTCGAGCGTCGCCGACACGGAGCGTAACTGGATCTTGCGCGCCTGGGCGACGGCCGCAACGCCGGCAGTCAGGCAGCTTGCGAGACCGGCCAGGACGATCTCCACCGGCGTGGCCGAGTGGTCTTCGGCTGCGAACACCTCAGGATGGTCGGCGTCGAAGGTGAACTTCTTCTTGTGCTTCTGCTCGGCGCCCAGGCCGTAGAAGCCCTCGATGGTGGAGCGGCTGTGGGTGCCATTGATCCACTCGACCGTCGAGCGCCACTTGAACTTTGCCGCTTCCGGCGCGTTCTTCAGCGCTTCCTGCGCGCCGAACAGCGCTTCGACGTTGACGCCGTTGTTCACGGGCTTGTCGTCCTTTGCTGTCGCCATGGCTTCCTCCTGGAAGGGTTCGAGAGTCGAGAAGTATAGCAGTGCGATGAACAAAGACCTTATGACGTGTATGGAGTGCATATTCGATCAGGTCGTTTGAGCGGCGCGTTGGCCGCGCATCGATCGGGCGCGGATCGAGACGGTCCCGCCGGCGGCGCGCGCGGCATCTTGGGCGGTCTTTCGCATTCCTTGCGCGAAACGCCACGGGCCGGCGTGGCGGATCGCGAGTCTACCCGGCGGCCGATGCACCAGAACCCGCCAAACGAAACACCTAGCGAGCATGCAACTACCGGCAGAGTCATGAGGTGCTCCTACTCCAGCTTGACGCCGGACTGCTTGATCAATCGTGCCCAGACCGGCAGCTCGCGCCTGTAGGTGTCGGCAAATTCCTCCGGCGTGCTGGCCTTCAGCTCGAAGCCCATCGCGGCGATGCGCGCCTTCACGTCGGGCAGCTCGCAGGCTGCGCGCAGCTCGTCGGCGATGCGTTGCACGACGGGCTTCAGGGTACCGGCCGGTGCGGCCACCGCGAGCCAGCCGGTTACGCGGTAGGCCTCGTCCTTGAGGCCCTGCTCCACCAAGGTCGGCACGTTGGGCAGGATGGCGATGCGGCGCTCGCCGGTGACGCCGATCGCCTTGATCTTGCCGGACTCGATCTGCGGCTTGGCCTGCAGCACGCTCGCATAACCCATCTGGATCCGGCCGCCGACCAGGTCCTGCATCATCGGCGCCTCGCCCTTGTACGCCACATGCGTCATGTCGGCCTTCTGAGTCTCGCTCATGTGTGCGCCCGCGAGGTGCGGGTAGGCGCCGATGCCATGGAGTCTCCGACGGCATTCACGCCGCGAGTCGCCGCTCGTAATGAAGCGCGCGTTATCCGACCCGCGCGCCGTTCAGCGCGGCATTGAAAGTTGCGCTGGGACGCATGACTGCCTTGGTCTTCGCCGGGTCGGGGATGTAGTAACCGCCGATATCGACCGGCTTGCCTTGGACCGCTTTCAGCTCGGTAACGATCTTCTGCTCGTTCTCGGTCAGCGATTTTGCCAGCGGGGCAAAGTGTGCCTGCAGTTCGCGGTCCTCGGCCTGCTCGGCCAGCGCCTGCGCCCAGTACAGCGCCAGATAAAAATGACTGCCGCGATTGTCGAGCTCGCCGGCGCGCGCTGACGGCGACTTGTTGTTTTCGAGCACTTTGCCGGTTGCCTCGTCGAGCGTTTTCGCGAGGATCCTCGCCTTGTCGTTGCCTGTCTTGATGCCGACGTCCTCGATCGATACTGCAAGCGCAAGGAACTCTCCGAGTGAATCCCAGCGCAGGTGGTTTTCCTCCAGCAACTGCTTGACGTGCTTCGGCGCCGATCCGCCCGCGCCGGTTTCGAACAGACTGCCGCCGGCCATCAGCGGCACGATCGACAACATCTTCGCGCTCGTGCCCAGTTCCATGATCGGGAACAGGTCCGTCAGGTAATCACGCAGGACGTTGCCGGTGACCGAGATCGTGTCCTTACCGCGCAGCACGCGCTCCAGCGTGTAACGCATCGCGCGCAGGTAAGACATGATCTGGATGTCGAGGCCCGTCAGATCGTAGTCCTGCAGGTAGCGCTTGACCTTCTTGATGAGTTCGGCGTCGTGCGGCCGGTATTCGTCCAGCCAGAACACCGCGGGCGTGCCGGACAGGCGGGAGCGGGTCACCGCCAGCTTGACCCAGTCGCGAATCGCTGCGTCCTTGGTCTGACACATTCTCCAGATGTCGCCCCGTTCGACGTTCTGCTCGATCAGCACGTTGCCATCGTGGTCAACGACACGCGCCACGCCATCGGCCGGGATCTCGAAGGTCTTGTCGTGCGAGCCGTATTCCTCGGCCTTCTGCGCCATGAGGCCGACGTTCGGAACCGTGCCCATGGTAGTTGGATCGAACGCCCCGTTGGTCTTGCAGAAATTGATGAATTCCTGATAGATCCGGGCGTAGGTGCTTTCCGGCATGACGGCCTTGGTGTCCTTGAGCTTGCCGTCCGGCCCCCACATCTTCCCGCCGACACGTATCATCGCCGGCATCGACGCATCGACGATCACGTCGTTGGGCGCGTGCAGATTGGAGATGCCCTTCACCGAATCGACCATTGCCAGTTCCGGGCGCGATTCGTAACAGGCATGGATGTCCTCCTCGATTTGCTCGCGCTGCGACTCCGACAGGCTCTGAATCTTTTCGTAGACGCTGCTGATGCCGTTGTTCGGGTTGACCCCCAGCTCATCGAACAGCTTGCCGTGCTTGGCGAACAGCTCCTTGTAGAAAACCTTCACCGCATGCCCAAACACGATCGGGTGCGAGACCTTCATCATCGTCGCCTTCACGTGCAGCGAGAACATCACGCCGGTCTTGCGCGCGTCCTCCATCTGGTCTTCGAAGAACTTGCACAGCGCCCTCTTACTCATGAACATGCTGTCGATGATCTCGCCTTCGAGCAGCGAAACCTTCTTCTTCAGCACGATGGTCTCGCCGCTCTTAGTCACCAGGTCCATCGTGACGTCGCACGCCCTGGGCAACGTCAGACACTTTTCGCTGGAGTAGAAGTCGCCGCCGCGCATGTGGGAAACGTGCGTGCGTGAAGCCGGGCTCCACTCCGACATCGAGTGCGGATGCTTGCGCGCGTAGCGCTTTACCGCGGCGGGCGCGCGGCGGTCGGAATTGCCTTCACGCAACACCGGATTGACCGCGCTTCCCAGCACTTTCCCGTAACGCTCGCGGATGGTTTTCTCTTCCGCGGTTTTTGGTTCTTCAGGGTAGTCGGGAATCTTGTAGCCGCGCGCCTGCAATTCCTTGACGGCGGCCATCAGCTGCGGGACCGAGGCGCTGATGTTGGGCAGCTTGATGATGTTGGTATCGGGGTTCTGGGTCAGGCGACCGAGCTCGCCGAGGTTATCCGAAACCTTCTGCTCCGCGCCGACGTACTCGGAGAATTCGGCAAGAATTCTCGCGGAAACGGAAATGTCGCTCTCGACGACGTCGATACCCGCAGGCGCGGTGAACGTCCGGATCACGGGCAGCAGCGAGCAGGTCGCCAGAAGCGGAGCTTCGTCAGTAAGGGTGTAGATGATCTTCGATTTCCGTGTGCTCATTGGTGATCGCCTCTGGTCTGTTGGGTTGATGGCACTCAAGCTGAATTGCTCGGGAAAGCTGTCGCTATCCTCAACAGGGTTGCGTTGCAAACGCGGGTTGAGAATTCGGCGTCGCCGAAGGGAATGAGTACAGTCTCAGTGCGTGCGGGCTGATCAGACCATGATCGCCGCGTACCAGTCGCGACGAAGCTCGAGTGGGACCCGTCGATCCTTGGACTGACAGATAAACTGCCGCTTGCGTAGGCGGTGCGCGAGCTCAATTCCCGCAAGGGTGGTCGCGGCTGAGGTGAAGGACTTGAACCCGCGCATCGTCCCACGACGTGCCTTAATCGCTCGGTGAGCTCGCTCGACGACGTTGTGGAGATACTGGCAGGTTCGAACATGCACGCGTCGCCACGCAAGATGCTCTCGCCGAAGCAGCCAGAGGGCACGGTCGCTAGGCCAATGGCCATCGAGGGTCACCTTTTGCGGCGGGCGGTTCGGATGCGAGGCGAAACCCTTGCTGAAGTACGCCTGAGCGGCAGCGATGCCGCGGTCTTGGCGCGAGAGGAAGTCGACGGTGCGGCCCTGCTTGTCGACCGCTCGATATGGGTAACACCACGGGCCCTCGACCAGGATGTACGTCTCGTCAACACGCCAGGAACGGCCGACTGGACGAGAGAATCGATCCCAGCGCTTCTCGAACTGGGGGCACGTACCGTTGGGCCCACCTGAAGATCGCGCTCGGCGCCACCGAGATGCCGCGTTCGAGCATCATGGCTGAGAGGTCGCGGTAGGAGAGCTTGTAGGTCGAAGTGGCGACCCTTGAACATCGTGACGGCAACGACGAACCATGGCGATCTCCGGCGTGGCGGGATCACGAGTCTACCCGGCGGTCGATGCAACAGAACCTTCGCGCGCTACCGATCGCCGGCCGCTTTATGGAACAGGCCGTTATTGTAACCACTCGATGCGGTTGCTGGGCCGCGCTACCGCGTCGGGTATGCGCGGCACGCTGATGTGCGCGCTGCACCACTCAGCGGGCAGGCGTTGGACAAGCCTCGAGGGAGGAACCCGCGGGGAATGCCGCGCGGGTCGTCGAAGCCTACGCGGCTATGGCGATTTGGAGCTGCGCGCTCGGCTCGCCACCGCGATCATGCTGGTAAGCGTGGTCGCGATGTCGATGAGATGGTTGCGTTTGTAGGCCCGGGATTGAGCTTGCGGGTCAGGCGCTCGAAGTGTTGCCTCGGCGGGCCGTATACCGACCCGTGGGAGGTGCCCGTGCCACCCCCCTCGATCGCGAGCGCCGCGCGATCCCCGGCTGAAAGCACGTCGACCGCCGACGTTCCCGCGCTTGGCCTCGTCGACGGGCCGCAGACGCCCGAAGGCGAGACGGTCCGCGGCACGCCCGAGGACGAGGCCTGAACGGGCGCGTCAACTGCGCGGAAGGAGGCGCCCAATGTTGCGCGTGGGCACCGGCAGCCGCTGCTCCTCCAGGTGCTTGACGATGCGCCGCTCATGCTGTGGGTCCCAGCCGGCCCAGTTCTCGTCCCAGCAGGCGCGGCACACGATGAAGCGGTAGCGCGGAACGTCCTTCACGGCGGGATTGCGCTGACAGATGAAGCAGGGGTGGTCGGACATGAGAAGTCGGGGAGGACGCGATGACGCGACAGTCGATATTATGCCAACTGAATACCGCGTGGGCATGCTCGCGCGCGGCGCGGCGGCAGTCTTCGCCGCGGCGCTGACGGCCGCCTGTACTACGACGCGTGGACGCCGAATGGACCGCGGGCGTTCGCCGGGAAGTCGCTGCGCGGCGCTAAGGTGAACGACGTAGCCGTGCAGTGTCTGCGCCGACCGCCTCTCGCGGGAGCTGGCAGCCGCCCGCACTCTTAAGGCGTTGTCGAACGCGATATAAGCGCTGGGAGGACTGGACGCTGATAAGCTCGACCCGCGGTTTGGTGCAAGTCCGGGGGGGCGCGGCTAGCGTACGGGGATCGCGTCGACCAACGGCGTTGAAGCCCCGGCACCTCGCTGAATGCACGCGGGCTACTGCGCGATCGAATTGACGGAGGGTGAGGACCCGGCCGACGTCGCTAAGAAGCTTCGCTAGCTTGCCAGCCGGGCCAGTGCATGTTGTCTCCACGTCTGTCGCGGCCGCTAGCTCTGAAGTCGCGCACAGTCCTTCCCTCCTAACGACGTTCCAGGCTGAAAAGTCGGTGCTCCGCCACGAGTTCCGAGGCAACGATGTGCATCTGGCTCGATGCGCCAAGATTTCTGCGTACCTTCGCAAGGCGATACTGCTCGAGCTTGCCCCGCAATATTGGACTCGCCTGCGCGAGCGCTTCTTGGGTCGAGAACGAACGCGCGATCCGGTCGGCCGCCTTGAGGGTGCGCATCCGCCCGAGCCTACCCACGATGACGTAACCGACGGCCAGCCCAACCGCGGTCGTGATGCCGATTGCTGTCAGGGTGAAGGTATCGCTCATTGCAGGTCGCACCTTACGTCCTGATGCAGCAACGAGCATGCCACTCGGTGGTGCGTCGAGACTGGCGGACGGCCGCGCAACGTCCTCGCCAGGAAACACGTCACGGCCTTGGAGCACTTCAACCGGGGTGCGCGTGCCGCATCTACCAGCGAGACCCGGGGGCGCAGGCGGGGAGTAACTGTCTCGGTCATGCGTGGACCGGTTGCCCGATGCGGCACCGCGAATTAGGCACGGTACTTTGCGGAGTTCTTGAACAAGTGCACCACCGAATCAAGCGAGAGCACGTCGATCTTATAGCCTTCCAAGGACGGCCTTTCCGGCAGCTTCGCGTCGATGTCCGCGGTCATCAGCAACTCTTGCGACCGCCGCCTCCGAGAGATTTCGGTTTGTTTATCGGATCGAAATTTGAACATCCGGCCGCCCACGCGAAGAAGCTATTTTCGTATACCTCTCGGAGTCTGCCATTCTCGCGTTGAGAGCAACGTGCATACAGCCGCCTCCGTAACGAAAGTTCACCACACTTGATCTTGCGGTCGCGCCGTCGCGAGCGCCGGCGTGGCCTGCGGATTTGTTGCACAAGTTTGCAATTCCGAGCACCGCGGGGCGTTAGAGTTAGGAGACAGCCTCTCGGGTACTCTGACCATGGAAAAGACCTTAGCCAAGGGACACACGTCCTGCCTCTCCTCTGAATTCAAGTACACGTCCGCTAGCCATACAGATCTCGAAAAGACTTTCGCCCGGATCAAACGCCAACTGCAAGGGCGGTCCGAGCAGGACCGGGCGAAGGTGTGTCCGCTACCCGCGAGAAAGGCGCGCTAGTCAATCGCCTACCCCGGCGCGGGACCCGTGGCTAGATCGCTGCAGGCATGGATAACCCTGTAGGGGATGGCGTGGACACCGTAGAGGGCATCCGCCCCGGTCAACGAGTGTGGGTTGCTGATGCGGCCTTGGCGAACGGCAAAGCATGGGGCTCCGTCATCGCCGTGGACGACGGGCACAACTTCTTGAGTTCAGGTAAGGGGTTTGTCGTTCGGCTGGAGGGAGGTAATCGAGTCATTCTATGCAGTGCGGCAGATCGCGGTCTCCGATGGGACTTCGCGCCCGCGACCGACTAAACGGCTCGGAGAGAGAATCGCGATTTGTGGAGTCCGTCCGCGTCAAGCTGAGCCGACGGCCCGCTTTTCAGTTCCTGGTCGCAGATCTGTGTGCCCGCCGCTGCGCGACCGGGAGCAAAGATCCGGTTTGGGTGAAGAGCGGCGGCAGTAGTCCGACCACTCCGAAGCGCCCGCTGCAGCTCCGACGCGGCGACGTGGTAGGTAAGGAACGCCCGGCGGCCGCGTGTGGATCGCCGAGGACGACGCCTTCTGAACAGGCGGGGCCTTTACCGGCCACGGCCCGCCAACGCGCTGACCTTTCCAGGCACTACAGTCACCGAGTACGAGCAACTATGGCAAGGAAACCGCTCAACATCGCCGCGCCGGGCGTTCGCGTTCAGCGCGGCCTGCGCTGGATAGAACAGCACGCGAGAGTCGCCTTCGATGATGTTCGCGACAAGCGCGGCAGAATGCACGGCGCGAGCCGCAGCGACGTGGCCGCAGCGCTCGCGTGGGTTGGCAAAGCGCGGATGAGGAAATCATGAGCGTGGCCGAAGCCTTCAAGCGCGAAGGCGTACACCGAAGCCTGCGCTTGGATTGAGGAGGCAACCGGCTAGCACATGTCTGGCCCCGAGCGGAAAGATGCAAAGGTCGGGGGCGAACATGCAGCTCGGAGGCGTGGTTCGAACGCACGCGGATTCATGCCCGGAGCCCGGTAGCTGATCGAACACGGCGATCCGCAAAAAGAAAAAGCGGGGACTCGCCCCGCCTTTCTTCGGCTAAACGGCGATTACTTCTTCGCCGCCTCGCAACCCTTCATCGTCGGATCCTTCTTGCACTCTTCGGCGGTCGGCTTCTTGTCCTGCGCGACGGCCTGGAACGACACTGCCGCGAACATGGCGGCAAAGATGACGGCGATCAGCTTTTTCATCGGTTTTCCTCTCGGTGGTGGATCGAACTTGCCCATACGACCGGAGTTACCCGGTCAATGGCTAATAACGCGCACCATGCAGCGAGGTTGACGCGCGCCGGGTGCTTCAAGTCATCTTGTTGTCTCTCGCAGGCCGCTCGATCGAGGGACTAGAGCGCCGGCTCGGGGCCTCTTGTAACGCGCCCGCGCGCAGCTTCAATCCCTGTATGTCCTCCATCTTCGCGATCGGCCGCTTGTTGTTCGTCAGGTGACGGAATCCGTCGTCCCGCCACGACAGTCCGACCAGTCCCTCTTCGGGAAGCTTATCCGGCAGTTTCCTCCCTACGAAACCATCCATTACCGCGTCGGTTTCCTTCTCGTTGTTGAAAAGGAACGCGAAATCGAACCCGAGCGCTTGATCCACGGACGCGATGAAGTCGGCCTCGCGGCCTGGCAAGGCGGCAAGGCCCCATTCCTGCGCGTTGCCGTGAGCGCTGTTGATGCCAACCATCTCGAGCCTGAGTTCCCGCAGCAGGCGGGCGACTTCTTCGACGCCCTGCTCATAGGGAGACCAGCATTCGACGGCGTCGAAGCCCGCCTTCTTCGCGGCGGCGAATCTTGAAGCCTATCGAGGATCTGCGCCGTATTGATTCGCCCTGGCGCGGGACCGGTTGTAGTAGCCCATCCAGATTTTGAGGATGGATCGCAGGTGCGCCTCGGAGATCGGAATCACCAATCCAGGCACTCGCGCCGAATTGTGCCAATGAGGCGTTCGCACACGGCATTCGCCATCGGACTGCGGGGCGGCGATTTCAGGACTCTCAACCCGAAGCCGTTGATGACGCCATCCACGCTTCTGGCGGAGATGCTGTCTCGGTCGTGAATAAGATAGCGATAGCCGTCTGCGTATATCAGCGTTGCGCGTGCTGTTCGAAACTGCGCCTCGGCGCACCACTGCTCTGGACTGATCAGCGCAAGTCGTTCGGCTTCAGATCAACCTAGCCGCGACGCCTCGCTGTTACCACGGCTCCCCCTCGTCGCAACCGGACCGGCAAAACACCGTATGGAGAAACTCGGCGTGGAGACGCCTATGGAAGGTCACGTGTGCGCCGGAGAGAGGCGAGCACGTGCGGAGAGACCCGCCGAACCCTTTGATGATTTGCGTCATTCTCCTAGGTCACGGCCGCACGAGCACCGTCGTCTGGAACACCGCGCGAACGCCGAAGTGGTCGGAGATGAAGCGGCCGTTGCGAGTGAACCTGAGGATTTCCACCCCGGAGAGTATGGGGATCGCGCGCGTCCCGGCCCGAAGGAGCACGTAGTCGAGGCGCTGGTCGTGCGTGGGGCGATCGTCGGCATCGTCGTAGAAGTTGCTGTCCCTTACGGAGGTTGCGCCGCTTGCGGCCGGGTTCCCGGCGATCGTCCAGCAGTCCCGCACCCCGGCGAGCCGGCCGAGAAGCTCCGCGTAGTGCTGTGGATTCTCGGCTGGGATGTTGAGATCGCCCATAACGATCGCCGGCAGGGCGGGGTCAGCGCGTTCCTGGATGAACTCCTGCATCCTCGACAACTGAGCGTATAGCGTGCTGACGCCGTCGTCCGTCGAGATGTCCTGCGCGTGCGTGTAGAAGACGTCGAGCGGCCTCGGCCAGGAGCCGCCTTGCATGCGGACGTGGATCATCCCCTTGTTCGCGAAGCAGTCGAAGCCGTCGCAGTCCCGGTAGATGAACGAGCCGGCGGCGAGCAGGGGGTGCTTGCTCAGCACGAGGAGGCCGCCGTCCGACTCGAGATCGGCCTCGTCCGGACCCTCTTGGAAATGCGGGTAGATGTCGTGTAGCGCCCCCCGGATGTCCTCGCGCTCACCGTCGGAGAACACCTCGCACAACCCCACGACGTCCGGCGAGAGCGCACGAATGCGGGCGGAGATCTCGGCGACAACCCCCTCCCGGTCGGTACCGAGGTAGTCGCCCGGCGCGACGAGCAGCGCCATGTTGTGCGTCATCATCGAGATCGGCGCGGTCTGAACGTCGAGGCGGAACGGGCCCGAGGGCCGGCGAAGTAGCTTGCGGAGCCCGAAAGGCGGTGCCGATGCTGCCGGGACGTGGCGCGCCATCTGCCGCAGCGAGAGCGTCGTGCTTGCCACGGCGCTATCCCTCGAGGTTGATCGTGACCCGGACCGTGCTTCCTCGGAGGGCCACCGTGCCGGCCGGCGGCTCAATGCGGACGACGTCCCCGTGACTATAGCCGGGCTCACTCTGCCAGACGATATAGTCGACCACGAACCCGAGGGCGGAGGCCGACATATACAGAACTCCCATGTCGTCCCCCTCCTCGACCTCCTCCCTCGTGCGCCACGGGGGCACGACCGAAGCGTTCATGAGCGCCGCAAGGGTTGCGACGCTCCGCTCGAGGCGGTCGACTCGTTCCGGATCGAACCGCTGGTTCTCGAGCTTGAGCTCGGCGACGTCCTCCTTGAGCTGACCAAGAAGGTCCGCGATTCCGCTTGAGGCGTCGGCCGACAGCAGGAGCCGACCAGTGACCCGGAAGTCACCCCCCACGGTCACACCGCCCGGGTAGTCGCCGTTGAAGTTGATCGTCAGCCCATCCCGGCTGTCGTGAACAAGGGCCCGGCGAAAGCCGCCACTGGCACCGCGACGGCCGGGAGCGTCGAGCAGGAAGTCTGACGCGGTGGATTTCAGCACCGCGCTCTCCACGATCACCCAGGTTCCGTCCACCTCATCGAGCGAGATGTCAGTCGGCATGCATGTGGCCCCCAGATCGAATGACGCGCGCGTATCGTGTGGATGATGTTCAAGCGGGCAATGCCTCCAACATACTACACTTGACAAGGCTGATCAGAATACCTCCAGGTTTACTCCCTTCCCGCCAGTGAGCTGTGCCTTTCTTGAGGATGGTTCCTCGATCACCGGGGAGCCGATCGATTCATTGGGGACCACACCTGGATAGCCGGTGCCCCAGCGGCCGTCATTACCAACCGATGGCGCCCCTAATCGATGAACAACGTCGCCGGCGTTTCGGGTAACTCCCGGAGGGTCTGCATGAACCGCGCTGCATCGATGCCATCAACCACTCGATGCTCGAACGACGACGACAGCGGGAAGGGGCCGCGGCGGGCACGATCAACCACGGCCTCAAGGTCGCACGCCATACTCTCAACTTGGCTGCTCAGGAATGGGTGGATGAGAACGGACTGACCTGGCTTGCGGCCGCGCCCAAGATCAAGCTCCTGCCCGATACCCAGAAGCGGCAACCTTATCCCTTCAACTGGGACGAGCAGGCGCGCTTGTTCAAGGAGCTGCCTTCCCATCTCGCCGCAATGGCGCTCTTCGCCGTCAACACGGGTTGCCGTGACGGCGAAGTCTGCACGTTGCGCTGAGAATGAGAGGTGAAGGTGCCAGAGTTAGGAGCGTTCGTCTTCATCGTGCCGTGGCATCCCGTGAAGAACGGTGATGAGCGGCTCGTCGTGCTCAACCGCATCGCCTCATCAGTGGTCGAGGCGCAGCGAGGTCGCCACCCGACGCATGTCTTCGCCTACAAGGGCAAGCCGATCGCCCGGATGCTGAATAGCGCGTGGAAGCGCGCGCGGTGGTGGGCCTGCCGCAGGTGCGCGTCAATGACTTGAAGCACAGGTACGGACGGCGCTTGCGGGCGGCGGGCGTAAGCTTCGAGGACCGGCAAGACCTCCTCGGCCATCGCTCGGCCCGAATCACCACGCGCTACTCCGCAGCCGAGCTCTCGAAGCTGATCGAGGCGGCGAATCGCGTGTGTGAGTCGGACCGGCGGCAACCCGAGCTGGTGGTGCTCCGTCGCGTGTCGACTGCGTAGGGGTCACGCAAGCTCACGCAAGACTCACGCAAAATGCAGCACACGGCCCGAGCAGCAGTTGCAAGCGCTTGAAAGATTGGTGGGCCCGGATGGATTCGAACCATCGACCAAGGGATTATGGGACTTGCCCGATTATGAGGTAGCCTAAACAGTTGATTCTTGGCCCGTCCTCACTCGCCGAAAGGCGCCAAGACTCGCGGACGAAGCGACGTTCTACGGAGTCGCGGAACGTTGCTTTCCGACGCTCTGCCGGTCACCGCTATTCGCACTCGCTTCCCATCTCTGATTTGCTCCGGTCTAGCGGTGTGACTCCGCGATTGATCAATACGTCGACAACCGATCGTCTAAAGTTCTCAAGCTCCTTCTGGGTGTCTTTACCGCTGAGGGATATCTCGATCACCTTGGCGCCGCTGCTTAGTTGCCATTCCTCGGCTTTCATGTCCTTGGACTTGAGGCGAGTCATGCTGCTCTTGCAGCCTTTGGGCTTCGCGTCCAGAGCGTTGGGTATCGCTGTCGCAGCGTCGCCTTTGACGCTACAGCTCCGCGAATACATGCGCTTGGTCTCGCTGGCCTGGCCGAAGGAAATATCCACTTCTTCCTTCTTTTCAGCGCTTCCGTTGAGTGGGCATTGCCACTGTCCGAGCGTTGAGGTCAGCGGCAGCCGATTCGGGCCGCGGTACTTAAGCGTTACTTCAGACTTCTGCTTCGTGGTGCGCTGTCGGGCGATAGCGGCAAATCCCGTCGGCGTATCCCCGGGAAGAAGCACGTCAAAGTATTCGACGACGAAGGCGTCAGACTCTGTGGGGGAAAGCCGCAGCAGCTTCAACGCATCGGAGGCCGAGGGTGGTCCACCTTGCAGTGGGCTCCAACGGATCGCGTATTCCGCGTCGTCGTTCGCGCCGAACGCGAAGCTGGACACCATTGTTGCCAGGACCGCAAGCAGCCACGCTTTGCAGCAGTGTACAGCTGCGGCGACGAGGGACGGTCCGACCGTACTGCACGCTCGACTTTCGCGCGGCCTTGCCACTCCAAAGCTTCGTTTGATTAACATCCCGTCTCCTTGATTCCGATTCGCCCGAGTTCTTCAGGCCCGGTTATTCAACCACGCACCGGCAGGAGAAGTCCTATGAATGAAGTTGACCCGATTCCGTGGACGATTGTTGCGTCTTTTTCATGACTGCGCAGGACTGTGCGCAACCGACTCACGCAAAACTTTCGCAAGCTTTGGTTCGCGCGGCACGTCATGCGGGCCAGCGCCCCGCCGTCCGCTCACGTGCACTACGCCCAAGCGCGCCTGGGTCGATGAAAACTCGATAGTGATCTGCCGCAGCCGTTCGCCAGCCTTGTTGCTCATAGGCCTGCCCCCGCGCCCGAGCGGGATGCACTCGGTCGAAGTATTCCCGGGCGCCCGCGTCCCTTCTGAAATCGCGAGATTCGCAATTGCGTCGGGGCCCTCGTCTACCGTGCTCATGGTGCGTCGCCTGCTTCGCATACCCAGGGAGCAACGTCGCGGGCCAACGCTAGAATAACGGGGTCACGGCTAGCCGCTGTTCCGTAACCCGGCCGCGACACCATTGATCGTGAGTCGAATCGCGCGTTTGATGCGCTCGTCACTCTCGCCGCCGCGGTGACGCTTGAGCAGCTCGACCTGCAGATGGTTGAGCGGATCGAGGTAGGGAAAGCGATTGCGGATGGATCGCGCGAGCGTGGGATTGTCCGCGAGCAGCTCCGCGCGGCCAGTGATCGCTGCGAGGAGCTTCCGCGTGCGATGCCATTCGGCGGCGATGGCGCCGAAAACATTCTCGCGGAGCGCCGCAGCGGGCACCAGCTCCGCGTAGCGTGAGCCGATCGCGAGATCGGTCTTGGCGAGCACCATGTCCATGTTGGAGAGCACGCTGCGAAAGAATGGCCAGCGGCTGTGCAGCGCACGCAGCTCTTCGAGCGTGCCGTGCCCCTCCGCAATCCACTGCGTGACCGCGGTGCCGACTCCATACCAGCCTGGAATCATCAGTCGGCACTGGCTCCAGCTGAACACCCACGGAATTGCGCGCAGGTCCTCCAGCCGCGCGGAACCCTTGCGCGATGCGGGCCGGCTGCCGATATTGAGTTCGCCTATTTCCGCAATAGGCGTCGACGCGCGAAAGTAGTCGAGGAATCCAGGCGTCTCCTTCACGAGCGCGCAGTAGGCGCGAAATGCAAGTCCCGATAGCTCCTCCATGATCACGCCATCGCGGCCTGAGCCCGCTTCAGGCGTGGGCGGCAATGCAAGACTCGCTTCGATAGTTGCTGCGACGAGCGTTTCGAGGTTGCGCCGCCCGGTCTCCGGATCGGCGTACTTGCTGGCAATCACTTCGCCCTGCTCGGTCAACCGCAGAGCTCCGTCTACGCTGCCCCCAGGTTGAGCGAGGATCGCGTCGTAGCTTGGGCCGCCGCCCCGCCCGACCGTACCGCCGCGACCATGAAAGAGCCTGAGCCGCACACCGTGCGCGTGGCACACGCGCACGAGATTCGTCGCCGCTTTGTAGAGCGACCAGTTCGACGTGAGGTAGCCGCCGTCCTTGTTGCTGTCGGAATAGCCGAGCATCACCTCCACTGCGCCGCCGCGCGCGTCGATCCACTTGCGGTAGAGCGGAAGCTCGAGCGCCTCGTCAACGATCGCGTTGCAGCGCTCCAGATCGCAAATGGTCTCAAACAGCGGGATGATGTCCATCTCCAGCGCAAGCCGCGCCCCGGGCCGCAGCAGTCCGACTTCGCGTAGCAGAATGCCGACCTCGAGCAAATCCGAGACCGACTCGCAGTGCGAGATCACATAGTGTGGCACCGCGTGTGGTCCGAGGCGCCGTCGCGCCTCTGCTGCTGCGGCGAGAATCGATAGTTCCCGCACGACGGCCGGCGAATACTCGAGGTGCGGCGAGCGTAACAGTCGCGGCCCGGTCAGTTCGCGTGTGAGCAGCGCGATGCGTTCGTCCTCCGCGAGCGCGGCATAGTTCTGTTCGACGCCCGCGCGCGCAAGCAACTCGGCGACGACCGTTTCGTGCTCATCGGAGCTCTGTCGAAGGTCGATCGGCGCGAGGTGGAACCCGAACACACTTACGGCGCGCCGCAATGTTCCTAACCTCCCGCGCGCGAGCCGTCCGGTCCCCTGAGCTGTGAGCGCCCTGGCGATGGTGTGGAGGTCGGCGGCAAATTCGTCGGGGGTGGCGTATGGCGGAAGCTCGACCGTCGGCGCGACAGTCGGTCGAGACCCACCAAGCGACTCGGCCGTAGCACCCAACCGCGCGTAGATGCCGATCAGTGCACGGCGGTAGGGCTCGTCGACGCGGTAGGGCGAATTGTCGGCGGACGCATCGGCGAGCGCGACGATCTCTGCGGGCGCCGCTTTGACGCGCGAGGAAAGCGCGAGCTCCTTGCCGAGCTCGTTCACCTGCTCCAGGTAATGCGTGAGTATCAGCCGCGATTGCTGCGCAAGTGCCACCGTGAGGACCTCAGCGGTGACAAACGGATTGCCGTCGCGATCGCCGCCAATCCAGGTACCCACCGACAAAAACGGCGATAACCACGGCTCGGCGCCGAGCTTGAAGCGTTGGGCCAGCGCGGACTCGAGGTCGGCGTAGAGCTTCGGCAGCTCGGTAAGGAATGTCATACGGAAGTACGCAAGACCGTTGTTGATCTCGTCGGCGACCGCAAGCCTCGCGAGACGCAGCATTGCGGTGAGCCATAGCCGTAGCACCAACCGGTGCAGCTCCTCGTCACGCGTGCGATCGGCCGGAAGCGCGAGGAGCCGTGCGATTTCGCGCTCGCAATCAAGAATGCTTTGACGCTGCACTTCAGTCGGGTGCGCGGTGAGCACCGGGCTGACCTCTGCGCGGGCGAACCACTCAAGCAACTGTTCGCCGGATGCCCCCGCCTGGCTCGCGCGCTCGAGCGCAAGCTCGAGGCTTCCCGGCCGCGGCGCCGAGCCGGCTTCAGCGTGCGCGCGGCGGCGGCGATGTTGATGCGTGTCCTCGGCGATATTGAGCAGATGCGAGAAATAACTGAACGCCCGTACGACATGCAGCGTCTGCTCGATGTTGAGTGCGTTGAGTAGCGACTCGAGCTCCACCTTAGCCGCGGGCGCATCGTCCGCGCTCTCCGGGGCGGACTCGGCACGTCGGAAACGCACCGCAGTCTGCCGGATGCGCTCGATACGCTCGAGCACATCAGCGCCCGCCTGTTCGCGGATCACCTCGCCGAGCAGCCGTCCGAGCAGGCGACGATCCTCCCGCAGGAAGTCTTCCTTTGCCTCGATTGCCGGGTCTGCCTCTGTCACGTTACGTCCATCCTGTCGTCGCGTTGTGTTCGGAATCTCCGACGGCGCTTTCCGCACCGTTCGCGGCGAGACCCAAAGTCCGAGCTTGAGCAGCAGCTCGTTCGGGATGCGCTCCTTGCCCTACAGCGCATTCTCGGCGATCATGCGTCGGATCAGCTGACGCAGTTCGACCGGAATAGCCGGTCGCCCAGGGCGCGAATTCAAGCGCCACAGCAGCCGAAAGCCCGCGCCATGCCACCGGATGAGTGTTTCCGGGCGCACCAAGACTAACGAAGTACGCCAGTGGAAGAGCCCGGATAACAGCGCAAGACTCACGCGCGTCGCGACATCCGGGCGGCGCGGTTTCACGCCGCGCTCCACGTACATCGCGAGTTGCCGGCGCAGGAAAAGGTTCTCAGCGGCGAGGACCCGCGTGGGCCGCTGTGCCACGATGGCGAACCGCAGCACATCCGCCAGCAATTGACGGGCAACGCCGAGCAGCGCAATCACCCGCCAATCATGCCATAGCGGATTCCCCAGTCATTGAGACGGTCAGAGCGGCGCGGAGCACAGGAGTCCAACGTTTCATCGCCGACGGTAGGCGCGCGTCAGCACGGGCATCTGCGCAATCCCTGAGCGGATCTCGTGCTCCATCATCGACCCACGCCGCCCTCCGACTGCTCGAGAATCGAGCGCTCATTCTATTCCCGCAGATTCCATGGTGAGTTCAGCTTGCAGACTCTGCAGGTCGCGCGAGATTGTCGCCACCGCGAGCGGGCGATCGCCGCGCTTGTAGGTCACCGCGCAGTCGCGCGCATTAAGCGCGCCATCCATTTCGACGGCATCCCACTTCTCCGCGTGACCGACGTAGTTGATGGCGACGTCGTAGTGCTGGCTCCAGAAGAACGGCACTGCATCGAATCGTTCGCGATGGCCGAGGATGTTCTTTGCTGCCACTTGACCCTGACGCTCGGCGACCACCCAATGCTCGACACGGATCCGGTCACCCGAGTGCGGATCGGGCCACCGCACGATGTCACCCGCAGCGAACACGCCAGGCGCGCTGGTTTCGAGGTACTCGTTGACCGCGACACCGCGGTCGATAGCCAGGCCGGCTCGCTCGGCCAGGGCGAGGGAGGGTCGCACGCCAACGCCCAGAACGACGAAATCCGCATCGATCGTCGTCGCATCGCTCAGCGTTACCTGGCGTCCGTTGATGCGATTGAGAGTTTGGCCCAAATGAAAGGCGACGCCATGGGCCTCGTGAAGACCCCGGATGAATCGGCCGACCTCTGGTCCCATGACGCGCTCCAGGGGCTCGCTCTCGGGTGCGACGACATGAACGTCGAGCCCGCGTGTGCGCAGCGAAGCAGCGACCTCGAGACCGATGAAGCTTGCGCCAACGACGACCACACGCTGCGCCGATGCGGCTTTCGCCACGATCGCCCGGCTGTCCGCGAAGGTGCGGAGATAGTGGATCCGAGAAGGCTCCGCGCCCGGGATGTCCAGTCGCACAGGTTCGGCGCCCGTCGCCATCAAGAGTGCACCGAACCCGTACGACCTGCCATCCTCGAGCTCGACGCGTTTTGCGCGCACGTCGACCGACGACACCCGCGAATTCAGCACGAGATCGATCCGCCGCTCGGCGTAGTACTCGGGCGACCGCAGTGGAATCCAGTCGTCTTGCGCGGTGCCCGCGAGGAAGTCCTTGGAGAGATTCGGTCGGTCATACGGAGGGGAGTCGTCCGCGCTGATCATGCTCAGCGCACCCTCGTAGCCGTCGCGACGGAGCATGTCCGCGGCGGCCAAACCGGCGCCGCCTCCGCCGATGATGAGGACCGAGGTGAGCGCGGTCTGCGCCTGCGTGCCTCGTCCCGCGCTTTGCGCGCCGCCTTCGGCGAGTTTCTCCCGGACGAAAGCCGTATCGCCGATCCGCTCGACCCGCCAGCAGGCGATCGGATCCAGCGCGGGCGCACGCAGCGCTTCACCGGTCCGGAGACTGAAACACGCGTGATGCCACGGACACCGCACGGTGTCACCGACGACCAGGCCGTCGGCGAGCGGTCCGTGGTAGTGCGTGCAGTGCGCGCCCACCGCGAAGAGCTCGGCACCTCGCCGCACCAAGATCAAGTCCTCGGTGCCGGCACGGCCGACGACCGTTCCGCCGTCGGGGATCTCGTGAAGCGAGAATCCGCTTCGCAGATCGGGGCTTGGAGTGTCTTTTGCGTCTGTCATGAAGTCCTCCTGGCTAGCCATCCCGCCACGACGCTTGCAGAACCCAGGCGCGTTGCGGCTATCGCGCGACACGTCTAGCGAGATCCTGTACTTCTGTCAGTAGATGCGAAGGATAGACGAGGTGCGTCGATGTCGTGCCGCGCCTGGTAAGATCACCCGGCACGAGTGAGGGGCATATTCGTAGAGTGGGACGCACGCCTCCAAGCGCGATCCTCCCGTTCATCCACGGCGGGCAGCTCGACGTAATTTGTCCTTTACTCCGGCTTGCCGGGACGCTCCCGCGTCGCGGCGAAGGAACCGAATAGCAGTCCTATGTGCGCTGCGGCGCGCCGCGACGCGGACCGCGTATCCTACGCCCCGCCCGGTAGCGGCCGCGAGAGGAGGCGAGACGAATGACGATGCGCAGCCCCGGTCTGCTGTTCACGACGCTTGCCCTGATCGCCACGCTCACCGCCTGCAACACTCCGCCGCCGCCCGCCGCGGGTGCGCCCGGATCGAAGGAGAAGCCGCTCGAGTTCATCGTGTTCCCCGGCGGGTTCAACTGGCCGGTGTGGGTGGCGCAGGACAAGGGCCTCTTCGGGCAGAACGGCGTCACCGTGAAGATCACCCCGACGCCGAGCTCGGTGTTCCAGCTCACCGGGCTGATCGAGGGGAAGTTCGACCTCGCGATGACCGCGATCGACAACCTGATCGCCTACCGCGAGGGCCAGGGCGAGGCGCCGACCTGATCGCGGTCATGGGCGGAGACAACGGATTCCTGCGCCTCACTTCCGTCCCGGACGTGAAGACGATCGGCGAGCTGCGCGGAAAGACGGTTTCGGTCGACGCGCGCACGACCGGCTACGCCTTCGTGCTGTTCGAAATCCTCGACCGCAACGGCCTGCGCGAGCCGGCGTATTCGGTCGAGCGCGCGGGTGGCGTGCTGCAGCGGTACCAGGCGCTGCTCGAGAAGAAGCACGCTGCGACGCTTCTGCTCTCGCCGTTCGAGGTGCAGGCGCAGGCGCGCGGCTTCAACGTGCTTGCCGACGCAGTCACGGTAATCGGGCCGTATCAGGGCCTCGTCCTCGGTACGCGCAAGTCCTGGGCGGAAGCGAACCGGGGTGCCGTCGTCGGTTTCATCCGCGCCTACGCGCAGGCGGTCGAGTGGCTGCACGACCCGACCAACCGTGCCGAGGCGTTGCAGATCTTCGTCCGCAACCAACCGAACGCGACGCAGGCCGCGGCGGAGACGGCCTACCGCGTGCTGCTCGATCCGAAGGACGGCTTCCAGCGCCGCGCGCAGATCGATCTGAAAGGGGTCGCCTCCGTGCTCGCGATCCGATCGAAATGGGCGGCGCAGAAGAAGCAGTTTCAGCCGCCGGGTGCGTACTACGACAGCAGCTTCTACGAACAGGCCGTCCGCTGATGCCTGTGCTACGCAAATACTCGATCATGCGACCGCAGGTGCGACTGAGTACTCGTGATGCAGTCCGCCCAACACCGACTTCGCGAGTACGACGAAGCCCTCGCGAATGCGATGTCGAGACTGTTGAATCGGGACCGGATCAGGTTTCGAGGGCCGACCGGGCACGCCGGGCCCCGGCGCCATGTGCGGGCGCGACCCGTTGTAATGCGCTCTCCATTCTTTGGGAATCGCACGCAGGTGCGCTTCGGACATCGGGATCAGCCAATCCAGGCACTCCCGCCTGATCGTTCCGATCGAGCGCTCGCAGATGGCGTTGGCCTTCCGGCTACCGAACGGCGCCTTAAGGACCTTGAGGCCGAGTCGTCCGATTGATTCATCCAGGCTCGTCGCGAAGATGCAGTCCCGATCGTGGATCAGGCAGCGGTAGCGGCGCTCGTATCCAAGGGCTTCACGCAGCTGCTGAAGCGTCCAGGCTGCCGTCGGATGAGCGGTGACTGGACCACAAGGGTGCTGAATCCTGACCGCCGGCTCTTTCCGTCAGAGAAGGCCGTATCCGAGCTGGTGGGCGATGTGCTTGAGGACATCGAGCAGCACATCGTCGGCAAGCGCCCGGTTGAAATCGGGATACTCCGGCACGCAACCGGAGCGCTCGGCCCGATCGTTCAGGGCGAGGGCGGGCTCGTTGCCATTCATCGAGGACGGGTAGTAGAGGCCCTGTAGCATCGGGTACGCGTCGTAGAACGTCCTCGCCCAGGCGCGCGCCCGGCCGCGGTGGCCGGTATTGATCGCCATTGAGGCACCGACACGCGTCGGATACGGGCCAGTCAGATCGAGCAGTTGCACGTCACGCGCCAGGGCGAAGACCGCGAGCCAGGGCGCGCGTCGCGTCCGGTTGATCCGCCGCGTCTCCTGGAAGACCTCCGCGAAACACGTGTCGGCGGCGGCTGCGCAGTACAGGATGGACCGGTCCTGTGTGCCCGGCTCGCCGCGCGCGTCAAGGCCGTGATGGTCGAAGCGGGCGTTGGTCGGACCATAGTGTCGAAACTCGTTCCAGCGGGTTGGATGGTCGCCGCCCGTAAAGTACACGCGGGCGAGGCTTACGCCCTTCGCGAGCGTCCTCACCGCGGGGTCGACGCGGCTCACTGCATCGACACCCGGCGGATCCGGGAACTTCGGCACTCGAGCGCCTAAAGGCCGCGCGCAAGCTCCGCCACGCGGTCCGGCGGCAGGCCGCGGAGCAACCAGTGCCGGGGGCTGAGTGGCTCGTCCTTGCCTTCGATCTCGAGATCGGGATTCCGGCTCAGGAACCACTCCGCGACCTCGAGCGCGTTCATTTCTGCGGGCAGCGCGGCGAGGACCGTCGCAAGCCCAGGGAGCACTTTGCGGCGCTCGAACTGGAACTTGGGCAATCGCCACTCGCCCTCGTATTCGACGCCGAGGAGGGAGCGCTCGCGCAAGCGCTGCCGGACGCGGCTCACGTCGACCTGCAGCATGCGTGACACCTCCGCGGTGCTCAAGCTCGTCTCGATGAGCGCCACGTAGTCGACGATCGTCTGCGTTAAGCGGGTCGTCGGCCTGCTCGGGCGGCCAGGGCTTGGTCGAGAGACCAACCGCGGCCAGCGCCGCCAGCTCGCCCTTGGACAATGCCGAGCCGGGCTGGACCGGCGGCGATGAGGCGGCCCGCAGCGGCCGGTTCGCGAGAAGCGCCTCGGCCGAGGCCGCGAACATGCTCCGCAGCTTCGCGGCAGGCGGCGCGGCAAGTGCCACGCCCGCGACCCTGAGTTTTGCGTTGGACATCGTTTACTCCTGCGTACTCCTGTCAAGAGTTTCAAGGAGCATAGCGCCATAAGGCGGTCCCGGTCAAGCGCTCCCGCCGCCGCCCTCCGGGACTGCTACGTGGCGACTCTTGGTTCGCCCTCACTCGCAGTCTGTGATATATTGTATCATCCCATTGGATGGCTAGTGGATGGTGTATAGATGGTCAAACTTCGGGTGGTCGAGCCGCGGCGCAAAGAGCCCGACTCGGAAAAGATCACGATCAATCTCGGGTACGTCGATCTTGGACAGATCGATTTGCTCGTGCAGGAAGGGTTCTATTCCAACCGCACGGATTTCATTCGAATGGCAATCCGCAGTCAGCTTGGCAGCCACGGCGACGTCCTGAAGCAGACCGTGGCGCGACGTTCGTTGGTGCTCGGTTTGCAGCGCTACACCCGCCAGGATCTCGAGCGCGTGCGGGACGCCGGCGAGCAACTGCATATCCAGGTACTTGGCCTAGCGACGATCGACGACGACGTACCGGCGCAGCTCGCCGTGCAAACGATCGCCTCCATCGTGGTCCTGGGTGCCCTGCGCGCCAGTCCGAAATTGAAGGCTGCGCTGGCCGAGCGTATCCGCTAGCTGCCTATCGACTCTTGCGAAGGGACATCATGGTGACGAACAAAGGAATACCCAGCGGCCTCCTAGAGGCAACTCGGCTCACGCGTGCGGGACGTCTTCTTGAAGCCACGGCCCTCATTCAGCGGACCCTTCGGCACAGTTCGGCAGCCGCCGAAGGTGCCGAGCGCCACGCGTCCGACCGCGACGGCGGCGCGAATAACGACGTTATCGACGTCGAGTTCTCAGCGGTCGCGGAGCCCGCGGACCGTGATCTGACTCCACTTCGAAGGGCAGCGCGCGATGACCTATCCCAGCGCTTCAGCCTCGAGCGTTTCTTGCGTGGCCGGCGCGACCGCGACTCAGTCGCCGACGTCCCGCGCCCCGAGACGACGGTGGTTGACGGGCAACCGGGACAGTTCGTCACCGGAGCTTATGCCAATCAAGCCGGGGCACGCCCCTACAAGCTCTACATCCCGACGACCTACTCGGGACAACCGCTCCCCCTTGTTGTCATGTTGCACGGTTGCACGCAAACACCCGACGACCTTGCAAACGGCACCCGAATGAATGGGCTTGCCGAGGAGCGGCAGTGTCTTGTTCTCTATCCCGAGCAGACCCGTGCTGCCAACCCTTCGCGATGCTGGAATTGGTTTAAGCGCGGCGACCAGCGCCGAGACCAAGGCGAGCCGGCAATCCTCGCCGGCATGACGCGTGAAGTCATGAATCGCTACCGGATTGACCCAGCTAAGGTCTATGTCGCTGGACTGTCGGCCGGCGGCGCAATGGCCGCCGTCCTAGGCGCGGCCTATCCTGAGCTCTACGCGGCCGTTGGCGTCCACTCGGGTCTCGCCTGCGGAAGCGCGCACGATCTTCCGTCCGCGTTCGCCGCCATGCGCGGAATGATGGCTGGCCGCAATAGCGAGTCAACGCCGCGAGCGCCGGCAACACCGACGATCGTGTTTCACGGCGATCGGGATAAGACCGTACATCCTCGAAACGGCGAGCAGGTAGTCTCGCGATCGGTGGAGCAGAACGGCGCATCGAGGGCCGATACCTCGACAGAACGCGGCGAAGTGCCGGGCGGTCACGCCTATACCCGCACCGTTCACCGCGATTCGACGGGACGCGTTGTTCTCGAATACTGGCTGGTGCATGGAGGCGGTCACGCGTGGTTTGGCGGGAGCCCGCCCGGCTCGTACGTGGATCCGAAGGGCCCGGACGCTGCGCGCGAGATGATTCGCTTTTTTTATCAAAGCACTCTTGAGCAACGATCGTAAAGCTGCTTTAGGGGCGATATGAATGTCGGCAACAGTTCGACACTTGTCGTCATGAATGCCGCGGGAGCGCTATCATGAAAGCAGACTCTCCGACCGCAATGACGTCCCACGAGTCCCGTCGCATCCACCGGGGGCTTCGGCCGGGCGAATCGCCGCCGCGGCTGCCGACGCTGCTCGAGCAGCTCCAGGGGCTACGCCGTGCGCCGCTGCGTCCCGCCGATGCGGCGCAAGTGGGCGCCCCGGAGCCCGAGAACGGCCACGACGAAGACCGACCCAAGTCGTCGTGAGCGTGAACCTGGTCGAGCAGTTCGGCACGCCCGAAGTCTGGCGCGGCGGAGGCCGTGCCTGCGGTTGTCGCAAGGAGGATCGATGAAAAGCGTTGCGCAGCTGTTGAAAGACAAGGGCACCGTCCTCCACTCGATCTCACCGACTGCCTCGGTCCTCGAATGCCTCAAGCTCTTCGCGGACAAAGGCATCGGGTCGGCACTAGTCATGGAGGGCGACAGGCTGGTCGGCATCTTTACCGAGCGCGACTATGCCCGCAAGGTCGCGCTGCATGGCAAATCGTCGAAGGATCTCAAGGTGCAGGACGTCATGACGACCGATGTACTGTGCGTCGGTCCCGAGCGCACCAACGAGGATTGCATGGCGCTCATGACCGAAAAGCGGATCCGCCATCTGCCCGTCATGGAAGGCGGGAAGGTGATCGGCATCATCTCGATCGGCGACCTGGTCAAGGACATCATCGCCGAGCAGCGAATCGTCATCGAGCACCTCGAGCGCTACATCATGGGCGAGCGGTGAGCGCGTAGGAGCGCGTTCCTACGGTAGTGAGCGACGTTCGTGGGCGTGCCTCGCGTTTGGTGCCGGATGGGTCACGCCGATAAGCCACGAGCAACAAGCTCCGGCCGCACCATCCAAGCGAGTACCCAGCGGCCCGCCATATCGCGTTCGAGGCACACGACGCTCCCCTGCTGATACGCCACCAGCGGTGGCTCGCTGCGTCCGGCGACAAGTAGTGAGACGAGCTTCCCCATGAAGGGCTGGTGTTCCGCCACCAGCGCGTCTTCGCTCCAACCCCGCAGCCGGTCCGCCATCGGCTCGACCGGATCGTCGGGATTGATGCCGTCGAGGGCTTCGGACGTAACGCCCGGAGCGAGGCGTGTAGCAAGCAATTCCGCAGTCTGACGCGCACGGGTCTTGCCGCTGTGGAAGACCTTGGCGACTCGCACGCCGCCGTTCGCGAGCAACGCGGCGATGCGTTCGACATCACTGCGGCCGCGCGGCGTGAGCGCGCGTTCCGGGCTCACCGCTTCGGCATGCGCCTCACCGTGCTGAACGAGATATACGCGCATGGTTCAGCTCATTTCTGCAGCGGGGTTCAGGAGTTGCTCGTTCACCCATTGGATCACCTCACAGTCTCGCGTAGAAGGAAGGTTACCTCGCTCGCCCGGGTCATGTCGTCCGCGTCCTGGACCCGCCTGACGGCCCGGGGCCTTTTTCCAGTGGCCGGATCCCTGTACTCCCGGTACGCTATCCGTTCACCACCGCGCGATCCGAATGCAGCGATTCATACTTCGCCACGAAGTCCGGGTCGCGTTCGCGGAGCTCCTCGTGGCTAGATACTCAGGCCGCTGATCGTCCAACCGAAGGACCATGCCCCGCTGGCTGGATCGAGAGAACGTAGAGATCGCGAACATCCTAGCGCCGTATCCGGCCGAAGGAATGATCCTAGGAACGACGATGCAAAGCTGATCGAACCGGAACAGGCCTAAAGACGTTTCGTCCTACCCGTGAACGTCGGTACTTGATCGCGCTTCGGGTATCCGTAGGCGACCAGTCCCCGGCCGGCTATTGTCTTTCGACGGCTCCGATGTCGCAGGCGGCGCCCACCGGCGCAGGCTGACCGCGCTGGTCGATCGGATCGCAACCAGATACGCCTGCGTTGACGAGCGGGCTGTCAGGAAATGGCAACATCGATCGCGTGGGTCCGCTGCCTTGAGAGAGCGCTCCCAGCCCCGGAGAACCGCCGTTCAGCACGTCGGTCGCCCCGCCAGTGAACACGCACTCGTCCTGGTGAGTACCGATGAAAGTGCCGCCGACGGAAAATAACTCCCCCGCACAATCTACCGGGACGCCGTTGTTGGACGCGATGACCGTGTTTCGAAGCATCACCTGAGCGCTATCGGCGGAGCGGATACCGCCCGCTCCCGTCGGGCCATAACTCGTGCCGAGGCTAGTGTTGCCGACGATCGTGGCGCTATATATCTCGATTGTTTGCCCCCCGCTGATAAGAATCCCGCCCGCTTCGGGTCCCGAATTTTCGGCGATGGTGCTGTCCTCGATACGACCTCCTCCGTTCTGAATGTACAGGCCTCCCGCGCGGGTCGCGGCGCCGTTGCCGGCGACTGTCGATAGAAGGATCAAATGGTCGGTGCCGCCATGAATCCGGACGCCTCCGCCATTGCTGCCGCAATTGTCGCGGACTTCGCTCCTGAAGAGGGTGAGCCTCGGGCCATTGGTCATGATGCCTCCGCCGCCGCTTTGTCCCCCGCCGAACGTGCATCCGGAGCCGGTCGAATCGTTGTTTGCCACGACGCAGTCGAGAATATTGAGCGCCCCGTCTGCTCCCTGCGCATACACGCCACCACCTTGAAAACCGGCCACATTCTCGCTGATGCGGCATTCGCTGAACGTGACCGAGTGAGAACCGTTGCCATCGATGCGGACCGCCCCTCCACTATCGATGCTTATGCTGCCGCCACTCAACGTCACGCCCCCGATCCAGATGTCGCCCGATGCGCTGATCGTCAGTACCCGTTCGCCGGATTGGGCCTGGTGAATGATCGTCGTGTCCCGGTCCTCGCCGCTCACGGTAACGGTGTCGTGAGTGAGGGCGAGCGCCCCATTCAACTCATAGATTCCCCCGGGCAACACGATCCGCACGGCATCGCCCGGGTAATGCGTGTTCGTTTCTTCCACCGCGGCGCGCAGCGAGCAGAGATTCGAACGTCCCGCGCACACGCGGTCGCCGGGATTCACGTCCGGCAAGTCGCTGGTCGTATTGACCATGTATTGCACCGGGACCGCGCATCCTGCGGCAAGCAACAGTACGCTGAGCCATAGGTGTCGCACGAGGCCGATCGACCGCGCGATCGATTTCGCGTCGCATCGTTTCATGGCGCGCTTTACCTCGCGGTATTTCGAATCGGCATGTACATGCCAGGCCATTTTGCGATTACAGCGCTATCTGAACAATGAACCGAACGAGTTAGGCAGGCTTGGGGACTCGTAGTTACACGGGTCGTTGAGGGGTCTGACCGGGCCGCTAACGCGGCCCGCACTGATTGAGCCACCTGAAGGTGGCCCCCCCTATTGCCACAGCTTGAGCTGATCCAACCGCTTGTCCTCTTCTTGGCCATGCTGCGAGCCTATATCAGGCCGCCTCACCATGCTCGCTCGACCTCGGCCGAATTTCTGGACCACAAGGGGTCAGAAACCAGATAGTTTCGAGGGCAAAGTGCCGACCTGATCGACCAGCTAAATTCAGTAGAGTCCCATGCAAGCGTCGATTGGATAAAACGGGGTCATCGTCTTGCGCTGATCGCGCGCCGGCGAGCGCATTTGCGCTGAGCGCGACTAACAAGATTTGCCCCCAAGTGTGGCGGGCACCTAGTGCTATGGCCGCCACCGGCGGTGGTGTACCGACCATATTACCGCCGCCATGACTACTGGTAGCGCTGGGTTTTCCGCCGCTCGTCCGATGTAACCCTCTGTGACCCACTGCGCGCCAGCGAAGCAGTACGCTGGAGGCATAGTCCAATCAAGAGTTCGGTTACCCCATGCCCACGATAGAAGCAACCGCGACGATCATCGTCAAGCCTCGGCCACCCGAAGGTTGGGTCATGGTGACGCCGAGCTTGCATTCAGAGATCTATTTCCACGGCCGCCAGCGGGCGCTGCAGTTCGCTCGAGCGTACGCGACTCTGCACCGGCCAGCGAGCCTCCGTGTGCTCGACGAGAGGGGCAACGTAGAGTCGGAAGAAATATTCGCGGACACTCTCCGCGATATCGGCCATGCGACGCCGGCGGCGAAGGTCTTAAAGCTCGTTGGTCCCTCTTTGTAAGTAGACTCCAGACAAGCTTGTATAACAGCGCCGAAGTCACTTCCAGCGCGGTTCTGTGCGAGGACAGTCTGTCTTTGACCGAAATCTTGGACTTCCTCCGGAAGCACGGCGAGCGGTTGGATTCAGAGATCGCCGAAGAAATGGGCATACCGCTTGAGATCGTGCGCCAGCGCGTCTTGGGTCTGGCTGCTACCGGGCGAGTCGTCACATGCAACTTGATTCGTTACCGGGACGGTGAGCGTAGGGACGGATGGCTATGTCGAATATCGGGCTTCATCCCGCCTGCAGCGTATGGACGAAAGCCCAAGCCAATTGGTTAGCCTCCCCAATCCGGTCGAACCCTTTTCAGGCAGACCTATTGCGTGATCGAGGTAAGCATCGCGACCGTCATGATCGGACGAAAATGGGCGATCCTCGTGGCCGCGCTCGGAGCAGCGACGCTGCTGCAACCATCCGAAACCGTTAGTCAGGAACCTTGCGGCGTTTTGCGCGATGAGAGCCTCGTGATGAAGGTGCAGTCGAAGCTGCAGTTCAGTCCGCTTTGGGCCAAGCTTGGAAGCGTTGTCGTAACGTCGAAGGAATGCGTCGTTACGCTTGCCGGGACCGTACTCCAACACGAAAACATCGTTGAGGCCGAGCGCATCGCGGCGAGCGTTCAGGGTGTCCGCAGAGTTCGTAACACACTGCGGGTCGCCTTTAAATAAAGCTACACCGTTTTCGACTGCCGTCGTGAGGCGACGTCAGCCGCTCAATCCGGCTACGTCCGTCTCTCGCCTCCGCTTCACTCGCGGCTTCTCCGCGGCGACCAGCCACCCGGTGAAGGGGTAGCTCCGAAGTCAGGCGCAAGTAACGCGAAGGAAACTCGGGACTATGGGCACCAGAGCTCGTCTACGTCGCCGATTCCCGGCCCCTTCGGACGGTCTTGGCCAATCAACCACCGAATGCGCCTCTGCTCCCGACGCGGTCCCGGGGAGCTTGAGGGCGCTTGGTTAGGCAAGCCGCAACTCCGCCAAAGAAGCGAACGCATTTCCCCCGCTTGTATCTGGAATGATGCTCAACTCGAGCACAGTGACCGCGGGGAGCTCGACGTGATGGTCTTCCCTCTCGCAGGTTGCGCCGTTGGGGCTGAAGTTCCATTGCTGCCGCACGATTTCCCGGAACGACTGCCCGTCATCCGGCGACCAACGCAAAACGTACTCTTGCGCGGATCTGGCTGAACTTCGTTGAGCCCCTCGGACAGCGTAGCCGTGAACGCAATAGAATTCCCTAATCGTCCGGCGAAGGCTCAAGGTGGAAAAGGTCAAGCTGGTGCTTGTTCCCGGTCTGCTATGCGACGCGCAGCTGTGGCGCGCGCAGGTCGAGCATTTGTCGGATGTCGCCGAGATGTGGGTCGCCGACCACGCTCGCTCGGCCAACATGGCCGGCGTAGCCCGCGATGTTTTGGCCGACGCGCCGTTCGAGAACTTCGCCCTCGCCGGCTTATCGATGGGCGGCTATGTCTCGCTCGAAATCATGCGACAGGCGCCACAGCGAGTGCGAAAGTTGGCGCTGCTCGACACTACGGCGCGCGGCGAAACACCGGAGCAAACCGAGCGGCGCAACGAATTAATCGAACTCGCGGAGCGCGGCAAGTTAATCAGCGTTAGCGAGGCGTTGATGCCGCTGTTCATCCATCCCTCGCGCCTTTCTGAAACCGCGCTCACCGACGCCATCAAATCGATGGCGATAAGTATCGGCAAGGAAGCCTTTGTGCGGCAGCAGCGGGCGATCATTAGCCGTGTCGAGAGCCGGCCGCTGCTCGCGACGATCAGTTGCCCAACCCTGGTCCTGTGTGGCCGGCAGGACCAGCTCACGCCGCTCGATCGCCATGAGGAAATGGCTGCGGGCATTAACGGAGCTACACTCGAAGTAGTTGACGATTGCGGCCACCTGAGCACCATGGAAAAACCACTCCAGGTAAATCAGGCGCTGCGCCTCTGGCTTGCGGCCTAGTCGGGACCAAGTCCGCTTTCCTCGAACAGATGGGGCACCGGGTCCGCTTCCGGACATGCCTTCATTGCGGCAATTTTCAGACAACGCAGCGGTGCGAACGCTGCGAACGCGTTCGTAGTTTGTTTGCACTCGTTCGCGTCGCTCTGCTGCGAAACACTGCGATACCACCCCCTTAAAGGGGGGTCGCATGCGCGCGTGCGCACGCCGGTGTTCGGGATCTACGAGATGACAGGTGAACATGACCGTGCAGGTGAGATTTCTACCGCCGAGGCGAATGCACCAAGACCGGAAAGATTGAGAGGCGTGCCGCAAAGCGGGCTGTTCAACGGTACTCTCCACCTCAGAGCGGTCCTTGACGCAACCAAAGGGAAATCATAAGTAACCGCGCGGCAGAGGTGCGCACTACCGCAGCGCCTCGGCAGCACTCGGGTCCTCGACCCCGGCGGCAATGCGCGTGAACACGAATAAACGTTGCCGGTCCGCTGCCTTTCGTCGCGGATATCCTTTGTTCCGCGGCCCGCCGAGAAGCATCAAAATGGACCGATCAGTCGGCGCCCGAGACTCGGCGGAGTCCTGAACCACTACGAACGATGCACCGCGTGAACGACTTCGGAGATCCCGAACATAACGGGATCCACATCCGCCGCAGATACACCGGAGGCAGGTTCGCCGAGCCAAGACCGCCAGCGGCCGGCGAATCGTGGACATGCCCGAGATGCTCGCCACGGAGCTCAAGCGCTGGAAGATTCGGTGCCCGATCTCGGAACGCGATCTTTGTTTCCCGACCGAGCAAGGCAAGCCTCAGAACCCGGTCCGTTTTCACGATCTGCGGCATGGCTACGCCTCGACGCTGCTCGCGAGCGGGAGCGACCTGGTGCGCGTACAGAAGCTGCTAGGCCACGCCTCCGCCGCGATCACGCTTGGTGTCTACGCGCACGCGATTCCAGGCGTCGGTGATGACGTTTCGAGCAAGCTCGATTCGCTGTTCGGTGCGCCGAGTGGTAGCAAAACGGTAGCAGCAGACGAGATCCCGGTTGACGTCGGGCCGCAAGTGATTGATATGGAAAGTGGGCCCGCCTGGATTCGAACCAGGGACCAAGGGATTATGAGTCCCCTGCTCTGACCGACTGAGCTACAGGCCCGCGACGCGATTCTACTGCCGCCGACGAGGCGCCCCAGCACGCGCCGCGCGCTCCGCCGAGGGCGCCAGAAAACCCTTGACCGATTGCGGGCAAGGCGGTATATAGCGCCCTGCAAGAAACCTCAAGTCCGAAAGCCGCTGGTCAGTCGATGCCGCAATCCGCGGTACCTCAGGTCTAACGTCATTTCCCTTGAGTTCTCGCAAGCGGGCCGCAAGGCCATCAATCAATTCATTCAGGCAAGGAAAGTCACGCAATGAGCACAGGTATCGTGAAATGGTTCAGCGAGGAAAAAGGTTACGGCTTCATCAAGCCCGATGACGGCAGCAAGGACGTCTTCGCCCACTTCTCGCAGATCCAGGGTGCAGGTTTCAAGACCCTGAAAGAGAACCAGCGCGTCTCGTTCGAAGTCACGGACGGCGCCAAAGGCAAGCAGGCTTCGAACATCAAGCCGCTCTGAAGCGGGGCTAATCCCGCTTCCCTTGAAAGCCCGGGCGACCGGGCTTTTTCGTTTCTGGTTGCCCCCGTGCAGCTCCCTCTCGAACTCCCGGCGCTCGACCCGATCGCGCTCGCCCGCAGCGCGGCGGACGGATCGGGCTCGATCTTCCAGCGCTTCGATCTCGCGACTCGAAAGCTCGCGTCGAGGCATGCTCGTTCGCGGCCGGCGTCCGCGCCGGGATCCGATCCGGGACGCCGCTCCTCGTCCACGCGGGAAACGCGGCGCCGCTCGCCGGCAAGAGTCCGGGCGGCTCGTTTCCGAGCCATTGCATCTTCCGGTGGTGCGCTACGTCGAGATCGACCATCGCGCAGGCGTAGCCTCGCTCGTGGACACGCGGCCGGGGACGTCGCGCGAGGCTCTCGAGCAAGCTCTCGGCCGGCTGTCGGCGACCACCGACGCCTCGCGCGGTGCGCCTCCCGGGGCGCCCGCTCCCGAGTGGCAGCACGACGCCACTTTCGACCAGTACTCGAAGCAGGTCGCGAGCATCCGGGAACCGCTCCGGCGTGGGATGGCCGAGGGCACCGTGCTGTCGCTCGGGCTGTCGAGGCCCACGACCGCCGATCCGCTCGACATCTATCGCGAGTGCGTCGCCGCCAATCCGTCGCCCCTACAGCCTGATCGGCAGCTCGCCGCTTGCGTTCCTCGAGCCTGACGGCCGGCGCATCCGGGTCGAAACGGATGCTGGCACGCGGCCCGCGACCGGCAACCCGGCGGCCGATCCGGCCGCGGAAGCGGATCTTCTCCGCAACCCCACGGACCTCGCCAGGCACCGCATCGTCGTCGACCTCCGAGCCCGAAGCGGAGTACCACGAGGCGCTCGGTAAGGCGCGGTCCTGGCCGACGCGGTGGCGAGAGCCGAAGCGCGCGCGGCTGCTATCCTCGGCAACACGCAGGAGGAGGAGGCATGAGCAACGGACTTCGATTCGCACTCGCGTTCGCGCTGGCGGTCGGTGCCACCGCAGCGGCAGCGCAATCCTGGCCGCAGAAGCCGGTCCGGCTCGTCGTCTCGGGCGTCGCCGGCGGCTCGCTCGACATCCCGGCCCGCGCGGTGGCGGAGAAGCTGCGCGACCGCCTCGGGCAACCGGTCATCGTCGAGAACCGGCCGGCGGTCGGCGGCACGGTGGCCGTCGGCGAAGTCGCCAAAGCGGCGCCCGACGGCTACACGCTGATCTACAGCTTCAACGGGCCGCTTGCGTATGCGCCGCACCTCTACTCGAAGCTCCCGTACGACGTCCAGAAGGACCTCACGCCGGTCATCCTCATGGGCGGGCAGCCGTTCGTGCTCGGCGTGAGCGCCGAAAGCGGCATCTCGAACGTGACGGAGTTCATCGAAGCCGCGCGCAAACAGCCCGGGAAGCTCAACTACGCCTCGCTCGGGAATGGCAGCGGCACGCACCTCACGATGGAGCTCCTCAAGTCCGAGGCCAAGGTGTTCATCGTGCACATCCCGTACAACGGTGCCGTTCCCGCGGCGACGGCGGTGGCGAGCGGCGACGTCCAGGCGGCGTTTCTCCCGCCGGCGGTGCTGCTGCCGCACGTTCCGAGCGGGCGGGTGAAGCTGATCGGAATGTCGAGCCTCCAGCGCTTCCCGTTGATGCCCGAAGTGCCGACGGTCGCCGAGACGGGTCTGCCGGGCTTCGACTCGGACGGCTGGAACGGCATCCTCGCCCCGGCCGGCACGCCGCGCGACATCGTGCTCCGGCTCAACAGGGAGATCAACGACGCGCTCGCCGCGCCGGACGTGCGCGAGATCCTCGTCCGCAACCGGATCCAGGCGGGCGGCGGGACGCCGGAGCAGTTCGGGCAACTGATCGCGCGCGAATCGGCGCGGTGGGGACCGGTGATCAGGTTCACCGGAGCACGGCTGGATTAATGTCCTCATCCCGGCCAACGCCGGGAACCAGGCCGTGCGGCTGACGCCGTTCCCTGGCCCGGCTCACGCGGGGGCGATGAACTTGTCCCGCAGCGTCACGAACTCTTCCGCCGCGGTCGGATGGATGCCGACCGTCGCGTCGAACTGCGCCTTCGTGAGCCCGGCCTTCACTGCAATGCCGACGCCCTGGATCACCTCGGGCGCGTCGGATCCGACCATGTGCGCGCCGACGACGCGCTGGCTCGCGGCATCGACGAGCAGCTTGATCAACGTCCGTTCGTCGCGGCCCGATAGCGTCGCCTTCAGCGGGCGGAACGCGGCCTTGTAGACGTCGATCGCGGCGAAGCGCTCCCTCGCCTCGGCCTCGGTCATCCCCACCGTCCCCACCGGAGGCTGGCTGAACACCGCGGTGGGTACGTCCATGTGGTCGACCGGCGTGGGTTGGCCGCCGAAAAGCGTCAGCGCGACGGCGTGCCCTTCCCTGATCGCCACCGGCGTGAGGTTGATCCGGTCCGTAACGTCGCCGACCGCGTAGACGCCGGGGGCCGTGCTCGCCGAGAACCGGTCGACGATCACCTCCCCGCCCTCGCCCAGCTCGACACCGGCGGTTTCGAGGCCGAGATCGCGGGTGTTCGGCGCTCGACCGGTCGCATGGAGCACGGCGTCGAAGTGGCCTGGCCCCTCGTCCGCCAGAAAGCCCACCTTCAGCGAGCCGTCCGGCTGCCGGTCGATCCTCTCGACATCGTTGCGAAGGAGAATGCGGACGCCCTTCTTCGTCATCTCTTCGGCGACGTGGCGGCGGACGTCGTCGTCGAAGCCGCGCAGGATCTGCTCGCCCCGGTACGACAGGGTGACCTCCGCGCCGAGCCCGTTGAAGATGCCGGCGAATTCGACGGCGATGTAGCCGCCGCCGACCACCACAATACGTCGCGGCATTTCGGCTAACTCGAAGACTTCGTTCGAGCTGATCACGTGCTCGATCCCCGGGAGATGCGGCAACCACGGCGCCGCGCCGGTTGCCACCAGGATGTACTTCGCGGTGTGCCGCCGACCGTCGAGCTCGACTTCGTTCGGCCCGACGACGCGCGCCGTGCCGCGGAGAAGCTTCACGCCGGCCCGTTCCAGCAGCCCGACATAGATGCCCTCGAGCCGCGCGATCTCGGTGTTCTTGTTCGCGATCAGCTTCGGCCACGAAAACGCCGTGCCGGGGAGCGTCCAGCCGTAGCCTGCCGCGTCCTCGAAGTCCTCGCGAAAGTACGCCGCGTAGACGAGCAGCTTCTTCGGCACGCAGCCGCGGATGACGCAGGTGCCGCCGATCCGGTCGTGCTCAGCGATCGCGACGCGCGCCCCGAAGCCCGCGGCGATCCGGGCGGCACGGACGCCGCCGGAGCCGGCGCCGATGATGAACAGATCGTGGTCGAAGTCGGGCATCCGGCTATCTTCTCACTCCGTCAGCCCGCGCGAAAAGACAGACGCCCCGCGTGCGGGGCGTCTGTCAGACCGTCACGTCAGCTTGCCCGACGTTGCATCGGTTGTTGTGGTTGCGGCCGGGCTCTACCCGTGACTTGACTGCGGCCGCGAGGGGGCCGAAGTTGGTCGGCACCGCAACTCGCAGCCGCGCGTCCGATCGGCTACGAGTTGTCCAGGAAGCTCTTCAGCCGCTCGGACCGCGACGGGTGGCGCAGCTTCCGCAGCGCCTTCGCTTCTATCTGCCGGATGCGCTCGCGCGTCACGTCGAACTGCTTGCCGACCTCCTCCAGCGTGTGGTCGGTGTTCATCTCGATGCCGAAGCGCATCCGCAGCACCTTCGCTTCGCGCGGCGTGAGCGAGTCCAGGACCTCCTTCGTCACTTCGCGCAGGGACGCGTACATCGCGGCGTCGTTCGGCGCGACCGTCGACGTGTCCTCGATGAAATCGCCGAGGTGCGAGTCGTCGTCGTCGCCGATCGGCGTCTCCATCGAGATGGGCTCCTTGGAGATCTTGAGGATCTTGCGGATCTTCTCCTCGGGCATCTCCATCCGCGCGGCGAGCGTCGCCGGATCCGGCTCCTGCCCGGTCTCCTGCAGGATCTGGCGGCTGATCCGGTTCATCTTGTTGATCGTCTCGATCATGTGCACCGGGATGCGGATCGTGCGCGCCTGGTCGGCGATCGAGCGCGTGATCGCCTGCCGGATCCACCATGTCGCGTAGGTCGAGAACTTGTAGCCGCGGCGGTACTCGAACTTGTCCACCGCCTTCATGAGGCCGATGTTCCCTTCCTGGATGAGGTCGAGGAACTGCAGACCGCGGTTGGTGTACTTCTTCGCGATCGAGATCACGAGGCGGAGGTTGGCCTCGGTCATCTCGCGCTTCGCGCGCCGCGCCTTCGCCTCGCCGGTGGACATCTGCTTGTTGATGTCCTTCAGGTCCTTGAGCGGGATGCCGATCTTCTTCTGGATGTCGCCGAGCTTGGTGATCTCCTCGAGGATGTCCGGCTCGTAGCGCGCGAGCTGGCTCGAGTACACCCGCGCGGCCGCGATCTCGTTCTTGATCCAGCGGTGGGAGGTCTCGCTGCCCGGGAACACCTTGATGAAGTGCGGGCGGGGCATGCTGCCCTTCTCCACACACAGCACCTGGATCTTGCGCTCGTGACGGCGCACGGTGTCCACCATTGCGCGCACCGCGTCGCACAGCTTCTCGATCGTTCGCGCGGTGAAGCGCACGAGCATCAGCTCCGCGGAGATCTGCTCGCGGACCTTGACGTACTCCTTGCTGCGGTGGCCATGCTTGACGAGCGCGATCTTGAGCTTCTCGAACAGGCGGTGGATCTTGCCGAAGCGCTCGAGCGCGTCTTCCTTCAACTGGAGCAGGCCCGCGCTGATCGCCGCGCTGTCGTCGCCGTCTTCGCCTTCTTCCTCCTCCTCCTCGAGCTCGGCCTCATCGACCATCTCCCGGGGCGGCTCGTCCTTCGCGTTCGGATCGACCAGGCCGTCGACCAGCTCGTCGATCCGCATCTCCTCGCGCTTCACCTTGTCGGCGAGATCGAGGATGTCGACGATCGTCGTCGGCAGCGCCGAGATCGCCATGATCATCTGCTTCAGGCCGTCCTCGATGCGCTTCGCGATCTCGATCTCGCCCTCGCGGGTGAGGAGCTCGACCGAGCCCATCTCGCGCATGTACATGCGCACGGGATCGGTCGTGCGGCCGAACTCGGGGTCGACCGTGGCGAGCGCGGCTTCGGCCTCCTCCTCCGCGTCCTCGTCGGCGGCGGCGGTCGGGGCGTTCTCGGTGATGAGCAGGGTCTCGGCATCCGGCGCCTCGTCGAACACCTGGATGCCCATGTCGTTGAACGTCGAGATCATCGATTCGATCTGCTCGGCGTCGACGACGTCGGGCAGGTGGTCGTTGATCTCGGCGTAGGTGAGGTAGCTCCGCTCCTTGCCGAGCTTGATGAGGTTCTTGAGGCGCATCCGGCGCGCCTCGGCATCCTCGGGCCGCGCCGCGGCCGCGGCGATCAGGGCGCGCTCCGCTTCGCGCGCCTTGGCGCGGTTGACCTTGAGACGCTGGATCGGCTCGCCCTTCTTCGGCGTCGCGAGCTTGGCCTTGACCGCTTCCTTGAGCTGGTCGGGGCGGGTACCCGGCCGCTCCTTGCCGACGGACTTGGCCGGCACCTCGGTTCGCGCTTTCGCGAGCGCTTTCAGCTTGGTGAGCTGCTTCGGCTTGACGACCGCCTTCGCCTTCGCGACCGACTTTGGCTTCGCCTTGGCGAACGGCTTCGTTCGCGCCGGCGCCTTCGCTTTCGCGGCGCCCGCGGGCTTCGACCGGGCCGCGGGACGCGCCTTGGCGGCGGCCGTGCGCCTCGCCTGCTCGGTGTCGCGCGATTTCGCTTTGGGTTTCTTTGCCATGTGGGTCGTTCCTCGGAGGCGATAGGAGGAAAAAAAGCCGGTGATTATAGCGAGTTAGGTGAGGGCTCGGGACGCGAATTCAAAGCCGTGCGGGCCCCGGAGAGCTGCACGTATTCGGCGCGCTCGGCATCGGTCGCAAGGCCCGCGCGCACCCGCTCGGCGAGCGCCGAGTGACGCGCTTTCCTGAGGCGATTCAGAAGGTTAAGTTGGGCGTCCCGAAAGACCGCGGTGGCCGCATCGCGATCCAGCTGCAACTCGAGTAAGACGCGCTCGGCGGCCGCCAGGTTCCGCTCGTGGGCCGAATCGCGAAACGCCTCGAGCACCCCCGCGACGTTCCCGACCTCGGGCCGGTTCTGAAGGAAGGTTGCCAACTCCCCGACGGTGCTCGCCTCGGGCCGCGACGTGTCGAGGCAGCTGAAATCGAGGTCCTTCGCCAGCTCCGGCGCGGCGAGCAGGCAGGCGGTCAGCTCCCGCTCGACTCTGGCATCGATCGCGAGCGCCGTCCGGTCCGCCCGCTGCGGCGTCGGGCGCCCCCAATTGGTGATCGTTTCGTCGCGCACCTCGAGCAGCCGCGCCGCCTCGACCGGCGCCATCGCCGCAGCCTCGGCGAGCGCTTTCACGAGCTGGACGCGGAGCGCCGGCGCCGCGATCCGCTTCAACAGCGGCTTCGCATCGGCGATCAGACGCGAACGGCCCTCGAGCGACGAGAGATCGCCGCGGGCAGTGAGCGTCGCGAGCAGGAATGCCGACAGCGGCTGCGACGCCTTCAGCTCGCGCTCGAACGCCTCGCGGCCGTGGGCGCGCACGTAGCTGTCGGGATCGTGCTCGGCCGGCAGGAACAGGAACCGGACCGCCTTGCGGTCGGAGAGCGCTTCGAGGCTCACCTCGAGCGCATGCCAGGCCGCGCGCCGGCCGGCGGCATCGCCGTCGAAGCAGAAGACGACTTCCTCCGCCTGACGCAGGAGCTTCTGCACGTGCGCGGGCGTCGTCGCCGTGCCGAGCGTCGCGACCGCGTTCTCGACGCCGTGCTCGGCGAGGATCACCACATCCATGTAGCCCTCGACGACGAGCACGCGGCCCGCCGCGCGGATCGCATCGCGCGCCTGCGGGAGCGCGTAGAGTTCGCGGCCCTTTTCGAAGACCGGGGTCTCCGGCGAGTTCAGGTATTTCGGACCGGAGGGCCCCTTCCCTTCCCCCGCAGCCGGACCGTCATCGTCCTCGAGCACGCGCCCGCCGAAGCCGACCACGATGCCGCGCTGGCTGAGGATCGGAAACATCACGCGGTCGCGGAACCGGTCGTAGCGCTTGCCGTCGTTCTCGACGACGAGTCCGCACTCGACGAGTGCCCTCTCCTCGTAGCGCGGGAAGATCGCGGCGAGGTTCTGCCACCCGGCCGGCGCATAGCCGATGCCGAATCGCGCGGCGGTCTTGCCGGTGAGGCCGCGGCCCTTCAGATACTGGATCGCGCGCGGCGAGCCCTTGAGGCACTCGCGGTAGTGCCGAGCCGCTCGAGCGAGCAGCTCGTAGAGGTCCGGGCCGTCCGCGGCGGGTTTCACGGTGCGCTCGCTGCGAAGCTCGGGAAGCTCGAGCCCGACGCTCTCGGCAAGCTCCTTGACCGCCTCGACGTAGCCGAGGCCGCCGTACTCCATCAGGAAACCGATCGCGTTGCCGTGCGCGCCACAGCCGAAGCAGTGATAGAACTGCTTCGCTTGGCTCACCGTGAAGGACGCGGTCTTCTCGCCATGGAACGGGCACAGCCCGACCCAATTGGCGCCGCCCCTGCGGAGCTGCACCCGCGCCGAGATCACGTCGACGATGTCGACGCGGTTGAGAAGATCGTGTTTGAAGGCGTCTGGGATCACTCGTCAACGACCTTCGCAACACCCCGCTCCCGCAGGGCGTTGCGCCGCCCAGGGGCAATCCAAGGGGGGTGCGGCCCCCCTCGATCGTTCACCCGCTTGCCGGAACCTAGCGATGAGGCCGTGCCCCCGCAAGAACCGTTCCGGTCGCTCCTCTGGCGGAACACCCAGCTGCCCGTTTCTTTCCGCGGGCTCTCTACGACGAAGCGGGCGTTGGTTCGCAGCGCCCGCTGATCTTCTTTATAGCCGATTCTGGGGATTACGCAAACCGCGCGAATGGAGGCCAGAGGCCCTTCGCAATCCCCCAGGTCCGCCGCATGCCCCCGTAACGGCGCGGGCATGCACGAGTCGCCTATGCCAGTCGCGCTTTGACGCGCGCTGAGACCTGGCCCATGTCGGCGCGGCCGGCGAGCCTTGGCTTGACCTGACCCATCACCTTCCCCATGTCGGCGATGCCCTTCGCGCCAGTGGCGGCGATCGCTTCGGCGATCACGGCGTCGACCTCGGTCTCGGCCGCCTGCTGCGGCAGATAGGACGCGAGCACGTCGATCTCGAACTGCTCCTGGTCCGCGAGGTCCTTGCGGCCGCCGGCGGTGAACTGCCGGATCGAGTCATGGCGCTGCTTGATCATCTTCTCGAGCACCGCGATTGCCTCGGCGTCCGAGAGATCCCTGCGCTCGTCGACCTCGCGCTGCTTGATCGCCGCAAGGGCGAGACGCACCGCGCCGAGACGCCCGGCGTCCTTCGCCTTCATGGCGGCTTTCATGTCATCGGTGATGCGGGCTTTGAGCGTCATGGCCGGTCAAATGCAAAAGCGCCGGCACGCTCGGCGTCCGGCGCTCTTCGCGGTTGAATCTTCGGCCGCCCTAGTAAAGCTTGGGCGGGAGCTGCTGGCTGCGTAGCCGCTTGAAATGCCGCTTGATCGCGGCGGCGAGCTTGCGTTTCCTCGCCTGGGTCGGCTTCTCGTAGTACTCCCGGGCGCGGAGCTCGGTCAGGAGGCCCGTCTTCTCGACGGTGCGCTTGAAGCGGCGCAGGGCCACCTCGAACGGCTCGTTTTCTTTGACGCGAACGGTCGGCATTGAAGCTCCGGCGGATCGAAGGCGCGGGAGTATAGCCGAATCAGGAGGTTGCGGACAAGGCGGCGGCCGGCCCCAGGCTACCTTCGAAGCGCACCAAACCGGTGAACGGACCGGTTCCCCAAAAGAAAACGGCCCTGTGTGGGGCCGTTAAAGAGTTTCGACCAGTTGAGAGGAAGCACGGATACGCTACACCCGCATGGCTGACAAATCCCTGACGCACCCGGCAAGAGGTTGCGTGCGACGCTAAGGAAGCGCGGCCGCCGGCCGCCGGTGCTTGTGCGGAAAGCGCTCCTGGAACACGAGATAGAGCGTCGGCAGCACGATCAGCGTCAGGATCGTCGCCGAGATCAGCCCGCCGATCACCACGACCGCGAGCGGCTTCTGCGTTTCGGAGCCGATGCCGGTCGAGATCGCCATCGGCGCGAGCCCGAGCATCGCGAGGAGGCCGGTCATCAGCACGGTCCGCAGGCGCACGAGCGACCCTTTCATCACGGCCTCGTGCGGACTCGCGCCGGCGTTCCGTAGCTGGTCGAAGTAGGACACCATCACCACGCCGTTCAGCACCGCCTGGCCGAAGAGCGCGATGAACCCGATCGCCGCCGATACCGACAGCGGAATCCCGGTCGCGAGCAGGGCGAGGATCCCGCCGATCAGCGCGAACGGGATGTTGAGCAGAATGAGCAGCGCGCTCCGGAACGACTTGAACGCGTCGAACAGCAGCAGGAATATGATCAGCACCGACAGCGGCACGATCACCGCGAGCCGTGCCATCGCCCGTTCCTGGTTCTCGAACTCGCCCGACCACGCCATCGTGTAGCCGGGCGGCAGCTCGACCGCGCCCGCCACCCGCTCCTTCATGTCGGCCACGACGCTCCCCATGTCGCGGTCGCGGATGAAGATGCCGATCGAGAGCACCCGCGTGCCGTTCTCGCGGCTGATGTTCATGCTTCCTGACAACGTGCGGAATTCGGCAACCTGCGACAGCGGGATGTAAGCGCCGGTCGGCGCGCTCACGAGCACCTCCTGCATGCGCGTGAACGTGCGCTCGTCGCCCTTCAGCCGCACCACCACCGCGAACCGCCGCTCGCCCTCCCAGAGCTGCGTCGCCGCGTTGCCGCCGAGCGCGGTCTCCACCACATCCTCGATGTCTGCGACGTTCAGCCCGTAACGCGCCGCCGCCGCACGGTCGATCTGGATCTGGATCTGCGGCAGCTCGCCGAGCCGATCGACGAAGGCCCGCGACACGCCACGCACGTCCTTCACTGCGTCGAGCGCCGTGAGCGCGAGGCGGCGTAGCTCGGCGAGATCCTCGCCGAACACCTTGATCACGATCTGGCCGTCGATCTGCGAGATCGACTCGAGCACGTTGTCGCGGATCGGCTGCGAAAACGACGCGTCGATGCCCGGCAGGTCCTCGAGCACGCGCTCCATCTCGTCGAGAAGCTTGCGCCGGGTCAGCCCCGGACGCCACTCGGCGTCCGGCTTCGGATCGATCAGGAACTCGGCCATGTTGATCAGCTTCGGGTCGGTGCCATCCTCGGGCCGGCCGGCCTTCGACATCACCGACTTGACCTCCGGGATGGTAAGCAGGCGCTCGCGCATCTTGCGCGTCATCTCGCGCGATTCGGTCACCGATACGCTGGGCGGAAACGGCGCGTTGATCCAGATCGTCCCTTCGTTCAGCTCCGGCAGGAACTCCGTGCCGAGCCTGGGCACCAGGGCGAGGCTCACGGCGAGCGCGACGAGCGCCCCGCCGATGACCGCGCGCGGGTGCGCGAGCGCCCAGGCGAGCGTCGGCTCGTACGCTCGCTTGCACCACAAGACGATCCGCGGTTCCTCGTGCGCGAGGTTCTTCTGCAGCAGCCACAGGCAGAGCAGCGGCACCAGCGTGAGCGAGAGGATGAGCGACCCGACCAGGGCAGACGTGACCGACCAGGCCATGGGCTCGAAGATCCGCCCCTCGTGCCGCTGCAAGGTGAAGATCGGGATGTGCGCCGCGATGATGATCAGCATCGAGAACAGCGTTGGCCGCCCGACCTCGACGGTCGCCTCGAGGACCTTCTGCACGCGCGACACGCGCTCGTTGACGCCCTCGCTCAGGCGCCGGAACACGTTCTCGACCACGATCACCGCCCCGTCCACGATGATTCCGAAGTCCATTGCCCCGAGCGAGAGCAGGTTGGCGGGGATGCCGAGGAACGTCAGCCCGAGGAAGGTTGAGAGAAGGCTCAGGGGGATCACCAGCGCGACGATGAACGCCGCGCGCAGGTTGCCGAGGAAGAGCACCAGCACCGCGGTGACGAGGAGCGCGCCTTCGACGAGGTTGGTGAAGACCGTCCGCAACGTCCGCTCGATCAGCCACGTGCGATCGTAGAACGGCACGATCTTCACGTGCTTCGGAAGGACTGAGTCGTTGAGCTGCGCGACCTTCGCCTTCAACTGGTCGAGGACCAGCGACGGGTTCTCGCCCTTGCGCATGAGGACGATGCCGCTCGTGACGTCGTCCTCGTCATCCTGGCCGACGATGCCCTGCCGTGGCACGTTGCCGATGGTGACCTCGGCGAGATGCCGCACGAGCACCGGCACGCCGTTCCGCTCGGCGACGACGATGTTCCCGATCTCCTCCGCCGAGCGCAGAAGGCCGATGCCTCGGATGAGGTACTGCTGGCGGCCCTGCTGCGTGTAACCGCCACCGGCGTTCGCGTTGCCGCGGCCGAGGGCCTCGGTGAGCTGGTGGAGCGTCACCTTGTAATCGCGCAGCTTGCCGAGGTCGGGATTCACCTCGTACTGCTTGATCAGGCCACCGAGGCTCACGACGTCGGCGACGCCCGGAATGAGCTTGAGCTGCCGCACCACGACCCAGTCCTGGAGCGTCCGCAGCTCGCGCGAGTCCGGGATATCCGACTTGAGCCGGTAGCGGTATACCTCGCCGATAGGCGTCGAGAGCGGCGCGAGCTCCGGCTGGACCCCGTTCGGCAAGTCGGCCTCCCGCAGCCGCTCGACCACCTGCTGGCGGGCGAAATACGGGTCGGCGGCGTCGTTGAAGGTGAGGATCAGGAACGACAGGCCGAATTGAGTATGCGAGAACATCCGCACCGAGTTCGGGATGCCGGCGAGCACGACCTCGAGCGGGATGGTGACCTGGCGCTCGACCTCCTCCGCTGCCCGGCCCGGGAACAGCGTGATGACGTTGACCTGAGTGTCGGTCACGTCCGGAAACGCCTCGATCGGGAGCTGCTTGAACGCCGCGATGCCGCTCGCCACGAAGAGCAGCGTTCCGAGCACCACGAAGTGCGACTGGTGGAGCGCGAAGCTGACGATGCGCTTGATCAACTCTTTGCTTTCGAGGCGAACACCTGCTGCAGGAAGAGGCTGCCGTCCACCACGACCTTCTGGCCGGCTGCAACGCCGGCGATGATCGGAACGAGCCCGCCGTCCTCCCCCTCGGCGTGGACTTCGACACGGAGGAATCGGCCGGGCGATTCCTCGATGAACGCGTAGTGGCGATTCCCGAGCAGGAACACCGCCTTCGCCGGGACCGAGACGCCGGGCCGCACCGGCACCTCGGCCCTCGCGACGACGTACATCTCGCCCTTCAGCCGGCGGTCCTCGTTCGCAGTCGAGCCGCGCACCTTGATCGTCCGCGATTGCGGGTCGATGAAGTCCGACACGGCGTCGATCTGCGCCTCGAACGTGTCGTCCGGATACGCGCTCGACTTGAAGGTCACGATCCGCCCCGCCCTGAGCAGCGGGAGGTCACGCTCGGTGGCGTCCAGCAGCACCCACAGGCGGGTCGGGTCGGTCACGACGAACATCGCCGGCATGTTCGCCGTCGCGGACTCGGGCCGCAGCTCCTGGCCGGGGTTGATGTTGCGCTCGACGACGGTGCCCGCGATCGGGCTGCGCAGGGCGAAGGTCGAGTCGACCGCTTCGCCGCCGCCGTAGAGCCGTACCCGCTCCAGCGCACGTGCGTGCTCCGCGCGCGAGCGCGCGAACTCCGCCTCGGCGTTCTGCAGGTCCTTCTTCGCGGCGACGTCGTTCGCCACGAGCTCGCGCACGCGCGCGAGGTTCTTCTCCGCCAGCGCGAGATCGGCCGCGGCCTTGCGCCCCTCGGATTGCACCTGGCCGAAGTCGGGCGAGGCGAGCTGCGCGAGACGCTGCCCCGCCCGCACGACGTCTCCCTGCTTCGCGTCGATCCGCACGACGCGCCCGGCGAATGCAGGGTAGAGCCGGGCCGTGCGCTCCTCGTCCCAGACTATCCTTCCGGGGAGCCGGACGACGGCCGAGCGCCGCACTTCGGCGGTCTGCGTGACGATCGAGGCGAGCTGTGGGCTTCGCTCCGGAAACACGACGCGACCGTCCTCGACCCGCGCATCAGCGTCGGCGTGCGGCGCCGGACGCTCGCCGCAGCCGGCGGCGATCAGGGCAAGGAGCGCGAGGAAGGGAAGGCGGCGGAACACGGCAAACTGCGGAAGCTAGCTCTCCAAACCTGACAGAACGCTGACCCGGCTCCTTCTGTTGGCTTCAGGGGACCGGGAAAGATACCGCCACTAACGTTCCGCTGCCCGATGCCGGACCCCCGATGTCGACCGCGGCGCCGTGGCGGTGCGCGATCTCGCGCACGATCGCGAGCCCGAGCCCCGAGCCTTCACCCGGCGTGCCCTTCACGCGGTGAAACCGCTCCAGCACCTGCTCGCGATCGGCCGCGGGGATGCCCGGCCCGTTGTCCTCGACCTCGAGGAACACGCGCCCGTTGCGGCGTCCGGTGCGCAGCGTCACCTCGCCGCCGCGCGGCGTGTAGTGGAGCGCATTGTCGACGAGGTTCGAGGCAAGCTCCGCGAGCAGGCCCGGCTCCCCGGCGACCGGGGCGGGCTCGAGCTCGAATCCGAGGTCGATCGCCTTCGTATCGGCGCGCGCGACCCAGTCGGCGACCCGGGTTTGCGTGACCGCGGCGAGATCGGTCGGCTCGGGCGTGAACGGCCGCTCGGCGGCCGGCTCGACCGCGGCGAGCGTGAGGAGCTGCCGCGCGAGATGCGCCGCGCGGCGCGCAGCCGCGTGCAGATGCTCGATCGTCGCGGCCAGCTCGGGCGGCATCGGCTCCCGCCGTGCCGCGTCCACCTGCGCCTGCAACGCGGCGAGCGGCGTGCGGAGCTGGTGCGCGGCATCGGCGACGAACCGCTGCTGCGCGGCGATCGACTCGGCGAGACGGCGCAGCAGATCGTTCAGCGCCTGCACGAGCGGACGCACCTCGAGCGGCGCCCGGTCCGCAGGCAGCGGGCGCAGATCGCGCGGCGCTCGGCCGGCCAGCTCGGCGCGCAGGTCCTCGAGCGGCGCGAGCCCGCGCCCGACGCCGTACCACACGACCGCGAGCGCGACGACGAAGAACGCGAGCTCGGGGAGGGCGCTCGAGGCGAGGAGCTGGCGCACCATGCGCTCGCGCTTGACGAGCGTCTCGGCGACGAGGATGCGCGCCGGCCCGTCGGCGAACGGCACGATCATCGCCGCCACCCGCACCGGCTCGCCGCGCACCGTGCCGTCGTAGAACACCGGCGTCCCTTCGACCGGGTCCTCCGCCGGCGCCGGCACCTCGGCCTGCCCGGCGATCAGCCGGCCTTGCGCGCCGATCGCGAAGTAAACGCGGTCGATCGAGTCGACGCGCAGCGCCTCGAGCGTCGCGGGCGAGAGATCGAGCTCGACGCTCCCGTCGGCTGCCGAGAGGCGCTGCGCGATCGCGAGCGCCGGGTCGAGCAGCGCGCGGTCGTACGCTTCGGACGCGATCCGCAGCGCCGTGGTGTAGCTCGCAACCGCGCTCGCGCCGAGCACCAGGGCGAGCGGCACGAGCAGCCACCCGAGGAGCAGCGTACGGATACGGCGCTCAGGCTTCATGCGGCGTCTCGAGGAGATAGCCGAACCCGCGCACGGTCCGGATCGAGACGCCGGCCGGCTCGAGCTTCGCGCGCAGCCGCGAGACGTAGACCTCGATCGCGTTGTGGGAGAGCTTCTCGTCCCAGCTCGACAGCGATTGCACGATGCGCTCCTTCGAGAGCGCCACGCCCGGCTGGGTGACGAACAGCTCCATCAGCGCCCACTCGCGCGCCGTCAGCTCGAGCTGCTCGCCGTTCACTCGCGCTTCGCGCGCGACGAGATCCAGCGCGAGCGGGCCGTAGGCGAGCCGCGGCGTCGTCGGCGTCCGGCCGCGGCGGATCAGCGCGCGCACCCGCGCCTCGAGCTCCTCGAACGCGAACGGCTTGACGAGGTAATCGTCGGCGCCGAGGTCGAGGCCGCGCACCCGGTCGCTGACCGCGTCGCGCGCGGTCACCACGATCACCGGCACGTATCGCTCGGCCCTGCGCAGCCGCCGCAGCAGCTCGAAGCCGTCGATGCCGGGCAGGCCGACATCGAGCACGACGAGATCGAACGTCTCGTGCGCCACGGCGAGCTGCGCGCGCTCGGCGCTGTCGACCCAGTCGACCGCATAGCCCGAGCGCCGAAGGCTCCGGGCGAGCCCGTCGGCCAGCATCGCGTCGTCTTCGACGATGAGGAGGCGCATGGGAGAGCAAATGTTAGTCGCGCGCGGGCAAATCGGCTACGCTCGACCCATGCTCCTCCTTCGCATCGGAAGCGCGGGAACAGGGGGGCGAAGGCGTGGGGTACTCCCCTTCCCTTCCGGCCCTGCCCTCCTCTAGATCCGCCAAGCGAGGCCGCCTCCGGGATGCTCGTCCTCGGCATCGAGACTTCTTGCGACGAGACCGGCGCCGCGGTGTACGACACCGCGCGCGGGCTCCTGGCGCAGGAGGTGCACTCCCAGGCGGCGATGCACGCCGATTACGGCGGCGTCGTGCCCGAGCTCGCCTCGCGCGACCACATCCGCCGTACGCTCCCGCTCGTCGAACGCGTGCTCGCGCGCGCGGGCGCGACATTCGCGGACCTCGACGCGGTCGCGTACACGGAAGGCCCGGGGCTCGCCGGCGCGCTGCTCGTCGGCGCGAGCATCGCGGCGTCGCTCGCCTACGGCCTCGGTGTGCCGGCGATCGGGATCCATCATCTCGAAGGCCACCTGCTCTCGCCGCTGCTCTCGGCGCGGCCGCCGGCGTTTCCGTTCGTCGCGCTGCTCGTGTCGGGCGGGCACACGCAGCTGATGCGGGTGGAAGGCGTGGGGGCCTACGAGCTCCTCGGCGAAACCGCGGACGATGCGGCGGGGGAGGCGTTCGACAAGACCGCGCAGCTCCTCGGCCTCGGGTACCCGGGCGGGCCGGCGCTCGCCGCGCTCGCCGACCGCGGGCGTCCGGGCCGCTTCAAGCTGCCGCGCCCGGTGATCGCGAGCGGCGATCTCGACTTCAGTTTCTCCGGGCTCAAGACCGCGGTCGCCACGGCCGCCAGGAGCGGAGTGCTCGACGATGCCGCGCGCGCCGATCTGGCGGCCGAGTTCCAGGAGGCGATCGTCGACGTGCTGGTGGCGAAGTGCCGTGCGGCGCTCGCGGCGACCGGCGAGCGCCGGCTCGTGGTCGCCGGCGGCGTCGGCGCGAACCGGCGGCTCCGCGAGCGGCTCGACGCGGCCGCGCGCGCCGACGGATTCGAGGCGTTCTATCCGGAGCTCGATCTCTGCACCGACAACGGCGCGATGATCGCGCTGGCGGGCGCGTTGCGTTTGAGCGCGGCGGGTGCGCGCGAGCGCGGGTACGCCTTCACGGTGCGCCCGCGCTGGGAGCTCGCCGAGCTGCCCCCGGCTTGACCAGCATCATCATCTTGCTTCAGTCCAGCGTGGCGCCGGATTGCTTGACCAGCCGCTCCCATACCGGCAGATCCTTCTTGTAGGCGGCGGCAAACTCCTCTGGCCCGCGGGCCACGGGGGTGAAGCCGAGAGCAGTGATGCGCGCGCGCACCTCCGGCAATTCGCAGGCCGCGCGCACCTCGTCGGCGAGGCGCTGTACCACCGCCTGCGGCGTCGCAGCGGGCGCTGCCATGGCGACCCATCCGGTGACGCGGAAGACGTCGTCCTTCAGACCCTGTTCGACCAGGGTCGGCACGTTAGGCAGCACGCTCATGCGCTGCTCGCCGGTGACGCCGATGGCCTTGAGCTTGCCGGCGTCGACAAATGACTTGGCCTGCTGCGCGCTGGCGAATGCCATCTGGATCTGGCCGCCGATCAGGTCCGTGATCATCGGCGCCTCGCCCTTGTAGGCGACGTGGCTCATGTTGGCGTTCTGGGACTTGCTCAAGTGCGCGCTACTCAGGTGGCCCGCCGAGCCGACGCCCCAGGAACCGTAGGACACCTTGCCCTTGTTGGCGGCGATGTACTTCAGGAGCTCGGGGCCGGTACTGGCTGGCACGCTGGGATGCACGAGCAGCACGATCGGCGCCACTGCGATCTGCGACACCAGCGCCAGATCACGCTGCGGGTTGTACGGCAGGTTCTTGAACAGGAACTGGTTGGTCAGCAGGTTCGTGCTCAGCGAGACCGTCAGCGTGTGCCCATCGCCGGGCGCCTTGACCACCATATCGGTGCCAAGGATGCCGGCGGCGCCGCCCTTGTTTTCGACGATGATGGTCTGGCCGAGGCGCGGCCCCATCTTCTCGGCCAGCAAGCGCGCCACGGTGTCGGTGGCGCCGCCGGCCGGGAACGGCACGATGATCCGGATCAGCTTGGTCGGGTAGGTCTGCGCGTGGGCGGCCGGGCCCAGACACAGGGCGCTCGCGGCCAGGATGCCGAGGCAAGTGCGGCGGGTGGAGAAGGTGTTCATTCGATGTCTCCTGTCGAAGATGGCTGAGAGCGCGAGTGCGACGGGCCTAGACCCGGCGCAGGGTGATCTTGAGCGGCAATCGGGCGAGCACCGCGCCCAGTTGTTCGTGTAGCGCGTCGGCCTGCGCGCCGAGCGCGCCGCTATCGAGCGCGACCGTTACGGCCTGCTGCTGCGCGTCGAGCTGCACCTGCGGGCGTTCCGCATCGGCCACGCCGGCCGCCCGGCAGGCGTCGGCGACGAGCGCGCGGACCACGTCGCGCGCGGCCATCAGCCGCAGCTCGGGCTTGTAGATCTTGCCCACGTTGGTCATCGGCATCCGGTCGATGATCGTCACCGACTTCGGCCTGGCCGGCGCCTCGTCGACGCCTCGAGCGGCGAACGCGAGCAGCTCGGCTTCGCTCACCGAGTGGCCCGGCAGCAGAGTCGCGAACGCCACCGGCAGCTCCCCCGCATAGGCGTCCGGCGCGCCGACCGCGGCGCACAGCTGCACTGCCGGATGCGCGCCGAGCGCGTCCTCGATCACCTTCGGGTCGATGTTGTGGCCGCTGCGGATGATCAGGTCCTTCGAACGTCCCGTGAGGTTGAGCCGACCCTCGGCGTCGAGCCAGCCGAGATCGCCGGTGGCGAGCCAGCCGTCGGCAGTGAAGGCCTTTGCGTTGTCCTGCGGATCGACGAACCCCGAGAACAGGTTCGGCGACTTGAACAGCACCATACCCTGCTCGCCAGGCGGCAGGTCGCGATCGCTAGCGCCGCCGGTCGCGTCGAGCGCGACGATGCGCATGCGCGCGTACGGCAGCGGGAAGCCGACGCAGCCGGCCGGGCCGACGACGCCGGGCGGCGTGATCGTCGAGATGCCGGCCATCTCGGTCATGCCGAGGCTCTCGTGCACGTGCAGTCCGAACAGCCGCTCGAAACGCACGCCAAGTTCGGGCGGCATCGGCGCCGCGCCGGTGCGGCAGTAGCGGATCGACGAGATGTCGGCCCCGGCCAGCGGAACGTTGGCGAGCGCCGCGAGCACCGTCGGCACCGCCGACAAGGTGGTCGCGCGGTACTTCTCGACCAGCCGCCAGTAATTGGCGAGCACCTCGCGGTTGCGCAGCAGCGACGGGGTCGGGATCACCGTCTCGACACCCGCCGACAGCGCTGTCAGCGACGCCGGCAGCACGCCGGCGACGTGGAACAGCGGGAAGCCGTTGATCGTCACGTCGGATGCGCCGACGCCCTGCAGCTGAACGCAGGCCCAGGCGGTGAAGACCTGTGCGCCATGGCTGTGGCGTGCGAGCTTCGGCGCGCCGGTGGTACCGCCGGTGTGGAAGTAGGCCGCGATGTCGGTCGGCGCGATCTCGCGCCCGCTGACGAGGCGATCGTCCGGTTGGCGTGCGCGCGCGGCGTTGAAGTCGGCCACGCCTTCAGGCAGCGCCGCAGCTGCCGGCGGGCTCGTCGTGCGGCGCGACTCTCAGCACCGCCGTCAACGACGGCACCTCGCCGCGGATGCGCATCGCCTTCGACCAGAAGCCTGAGTCGTCGTCCGAGCCGTAGGCGATCAGCACTTTCGCGCCGGCCGCGTTCATCAGCGACGCGAGCTTCTCGTCGCTGAGCAGCGGGTTCAGCGGCTGCACGATCGCCGCCGCCTCCCCGCCCCACAGCGCGAGGTGGTACTCGAGGCACGCCGGCAGCAGTACCGCCACCGCATCGCTCGGCCGCACGCCGAGCGCATGCAGCAGATTCGCGGTCTGGTGGATGCCGGCCAGTAGCTCGGCGTACGACCAGCGGATCGGCTCGTCGGCCGGATCGCCGCTGCGCAGGAACGCGAGCGCGGTCTTGCGGCCGAAGGCCTGCGCCGAGTTGCGGAAAATCTCGTAGGTGCTGCGCACCGTCAGCGCCTGTTCCAGCGGCGTCTCTTCGAGCCGGCGGATGTCGTCGAGGCTGCGGATCGGAAACGACGGTGCGAAAGGCTGGGCCGGTGCGATCATGGCAGGTGTCCTCAAGCAGATCGCGGCGCCAGCGTGCTGCGGCAGGCGGGCGAGCGCAAGCAGCACCTGCTGCTCCAGGCGCGGTGGGGTGGTCGTGGTCGTGCCCTCACTCGGCCTTGATGCCGTTGTCGCGGATGACCTTGCCCCACTTGTCGAAGTCCTGCTTCATGCGGCTCGCCATCTCCGCGGGTGGCTGATAGCGCGCGATCGCGCCCGCGAGTTCCAGCTTCTTCTGGACCTCACTGTCGGCCAGGGCGCGCTTCATCTCGTCGGTGAGGCGCGCGACGATCTCCTTCGGCGTGCCGGCCGGCGCGAGCACCCCGCCCCACGACACCGCGTCGAAGCCGGCGAAGCCCTGCTCGGCCACCGTCTTCACGTCCGGCAGCGCCGCGACTCGCTGCGGCGAGCCCACCGCGATCCCGCGGAGCTTGCCCGACTTGACATGGGGCAGCACGCCGACAATGTCGGAAAACATTATCGGCACCTGCCCGCCGAGCAGGTCGGCGACCGCCGGCGAGGTGCCGCGGTACGGCACATGCTGCATCTCGAACTGCCCGGAGCTCTTCAACAGCTCGGTCGTCAGGTGGCCGAAGCTGCCCTGGCCCGCGCTGGTATAGCTGAGCTTGCCCGGCTGCGCCTTGGCCTTGGCGATCAGCTGCTGCAGCCCGGTCACGTCGGGCATCGCGGTCGGATTGACCACCATGACGATCGGCAGGTCGTACACGGTCGCGACCGGGGCGAAATCGCGGAACAGGTCGTAGTCCTTCGACCCGTACAGGTGCGCGGCGAGCAGGGTCGGCGTCGCCAGCATCATCAAAGTGTAGCCGTCGGGTGGGCTCTTCGCGACCGCCGCCGCGGCGATCGTTCCGGATGCGCCGGACCGGTTCTCGACGATCACCGGCTGCTTGAGGCTTTGGCTCATCTTCTCGCCGATGATGCGCGCCGCCGTGTCGGTCGGGCCGCCGGGCGGGTACGGCACGACGAGCTTGATGACCTTGTTCGGGTAGGCCTGAGCGAGCACGCCGGCGGCCGGCAGCGCCAGCGCGAGCGCCAGCAGGATGCGGCGAAGTTTGCCGGAAGCCGGTAGTGCGGAACGGAATGTCATGGTCGCCTCCATCGAACTTCAGGGGGTGGGGAACGTCACCGCCGTCGAGCGTCGCTCTTGCGGCGAGCTTCAAACGACGCCGCGGGTCCTCAGCGCCGCCAGGTCTTCGTCAGTCAGGCCGAGCAGCGATTGCAGCACCTGCCGTGTGTCTCGGCCGAGCTGCGGGGGCGCGTAGCGCACCGGCAGGCGTTCGCCGTCGAAGCGGTAGGGCGGTGCGAGCACATGCGCCGTACCGGCCTCGGGGTGCGCTTGCGTCGTCACGAGCCCGGCGTCCTGCGCGCGGCGCGACGTCAGCGCCTCGTGCAGGCCGAGCACTTCGCCGCAGGGGATGTCGCCCGCGACTAGCCGCTCGAGCAGATGCTTGCGCGGCCTGCGCCCGAGCTCGCGCCGGATCTCGGGTAGCAGCGCGTGCCGGTTGGCCGAGCGGTCGATGTTGGTACGAAAGCGCGTGTCATCGGCCAGCTCGGGCCGCTCGATCACGTCGCGACAGAAGCGTTGAAATTGGCGGTTGTTGCCGACCGTGATCACGATCGGGCCGTCGGCGGCATCGAACACGCCGTAGGGCACGATCGACGGGTGCGCGTTGCCGTAGCGCGGCGGGTCCTGCCCCATCAGTAGCGCCTCGAGGCCGTAATACGAGGTGATCATCAGGCCGCAGTCGAACAGCGCCATCTCGATGTGGCGCCCGCGCCCGGTCCGCTGGCGCTCGTAGAGCGCCGCCAGCACCGCCTGCGCGGCGTACATGCCGGTGAACAGGTCGACTGCGGCGACGCCGAACTTCAACGGCGGTTGGTCGGCCTCGCCGTTCAGCGCCATCAGCCCGGCCTCGCCTTGTACAACGAGGTCGTAGCCGGGGCGCGCGGCCTCCGGTCCGGTGCGGTCGTAACCCGAGATCGAGCAGTAGACGAGGCCCGGATGGTCCTCGCGCAGCCGCTCGTAGCCGATGCCGAGCTTCTCGGCGCCGCCGAACTTGAAGTTCTGGATCACCACATCGCTCCGCCGCGCCAGGTCACGCGCGATTTGCTGGCCCTCGGCGGTTTGCAGTTCGAGGCCGACCGAGCGCTTGTTGCGGTTGACGCTATTGAAGTAGGCCGTCTCGGTGGCACCGACGCGCAGGCCCCAGTCGCGCGTGTCGTCGCCGCGGCCCGGATGCTCGACCTTGATCACCTCGGCGCCGAAATCGCCGAGCACCATCGCGCACCACGGGCCGGCGAGGACGCGTGACAGGTCGAGAACGCGAACGCCGGCGAGCGGCAAGTTGGAATTCATGTCGGTCATGTCTCGGGTTGAATGAAGAGGCGAGTCAACGGTTACGCACGCCGGGGGCTCGGCGCAACGCGCGGAAGTCGGCCGGCCGCTTCGCGAAGAACGCGGCGATGCCTTCGGCGGCCTCATCGTCACCGAGCGAGGCGACCATGTGCTGCGCTTCGAGGTCGAGCTGCGATTCGAGGCTCGCCCGATGCGCCCGCCGGCACAGCGCCTTGATGCGGCCGATCGCGCGCGCCGGACCATCGGCGATGCGCGCCGCCAATGCGACGGCCTCGCCCTCGGCGGCCCCCTTGTCCGTCAGCCGGTTCACCGCGCCGAGCGCGGCGAGGCGTTCGGCCGAGACGCGATCGCCGGTCAGGCAAAGCTCGGTCAGTACCTGTCGCGAAACGAATTCGGACAGGAACGCCGTCGCGCCGCCGTCGGGGCTCAAGCCGACCTTCACGTAGGCGACCGAGAAGAACGCGTCGCGCGCCGACACCAGGAGGTCGCAGGCGAGCGCGAGCGACAGTCCCGCGCCGGCGGCGCCGCCCTCCACCGCCGCGATGACCGGCTTCGCGCAATCGCGAATCGTACGTACCAGGTCGTGCAGACCCTCGAGCCGCTCGCGCCGTTCGGCGGGCGACAGCTCACGCCGCTTCGCGAGCTGGTTGAGGTCCCCGCCGGCGCAGAAGAAGCCGCCGGCGCCGGTGAGCACGATCGCGCCGGTCTCGGTATCGGCTTGCGCGTCGGCGAGACCCGCGGTCAGCGCCGCGTAGAAGCCGGGCGTGATCGCATTGCGCGCGCCGGGGTTGTTGTTGACCAACACCTGCACCGCGCCTTCGCGGCGGCGAAGAACGCCTCGCTCATGGCAGTCAGCCCCGCCCGAGCGCAATGTAGCGCTCGAGGTGATGGTCCTCGTCGCCGAGCTGGTGGTCGATCATCACCAGCCGCTTGGCGTAGTGGGCCAGCGGCAGTTCCCAGGTCATGCCGATGCCGCCGTGCATCTGGATGCTTTCTTCGGCCACCAGCGAGCCGACGCGGCCGATCGTGACCTTGGCCGCCGACAGCGCGCGTTCGCGCGTCACGCGGTCGGCCTCGAGCGCGCCGGCGGCGTTGATCACCGCCGAGCGGGCCTGCTCGATCTCGAGCAGCATGTCGGCCATGCGGTGCTGCAGCGCCTGGAAGCTGCCGATTAGCACGCCGAACTGCTTGCGCGTGCGCAGGTACTCGAGCGTCGCCTCCTTGGCCGCATCCATCGCGCCCGAGGCTCTCGGCGCACAGCGCGAGGATACCGGCGCCGACGGCCGTCTCCAGCGTCGCGTAGCCGGCGCCTTCGGCACCGAGCAGGGCGTCGGCGCCCACGCTCACGCCTTTCAGGCTGAGCTCGGCCGCGCGAGCGCCATCGATCGTTGGGTAGCCGCGCAGCGACACGCCCTTGGCCTTCGCGGGCACGAGGAACAGCGAGATGCCGGCGTCGTCGGCCACGTCGCCCGACGTCCGTGCGCTGACGACGAAGACGTCGGCAGCCTCGGCGTGATGCACGACCGCCTTGGCGCCGTCGAGCACCCAGCCATCGCCTTCGCGTTGGGCGCGCGTGGACACGCGGGCCAGCTCGTAATGCGCTTCGGGTTCGCCATGCGCGAACGCGGCGATGCGCGTGCCGGCGATGATCTCGGCCAACTGTGCGCGCTGCGCCTCGTTGCCGGCCGCGGCGATCGCGCCGCCGGCCAGCACCGCGCTGCCAAGGAAGGGCTCGACGACCAGGCCGCGGCCCAACTGCTCGAAGACAACGGCGATGTCGAAGCCGCTGCCGCCGAAACCCCCATGTTCCTCGTCGAAGAGCGCGCCGATCACGCCGAGGTCGGCGAACTGCCGCCAGATCTCGGGGCTGTAGCCGCGGTGTCGACTTGGCGATCTTGTCGCGGGTTTCGAAGGCGTACTGCTCTTTGATGAAGCGGCCCAGCGTGTCCGCCAGCATGCGGCGGTCTTCAGTGTGTTCGAAGTTCATCCGCTTCCTCTCACAGTCCGAGAATCATCTTGGAAATGATGTTGCGCTGGATCTCGTTCGAGCCGCCGAAAATCGACAGCTTGCGGTTGTTGAAGTACTGCGCAGCAGCCGGCGCCGCTTCCCGCGGCCCGATCGGCGCGCCTTCGTAGCCCTCTTGGAGCGCCTCGGCGATGAAGGGTTGCGCGTACGGCCCCATCGCGCGGCGGGTCAGCGCCGAGATCTCCTGCCGGATCTGCGTGCCGCGGATCTTCAGCATCGAGCTTTCGGCGCCGGGGACGCCGCCGCCGGCGACTGCGGCGATCACGCGCAGATTCGTCGTCTTCATGTTCTCGAGCTCGATCTCGACTCTCGCCAGCCGCGCCGCGAACGCCGGGTCCTCGGCGAGCGGCCGCCCGTTCGCCTTCTGCTTCGCCGCGATCGCTTTCAGCCGCTCGAGTGCCGCGACCGAGAAGCCGACGCCGGCGATGTTGGTGCGCTCGTAGGTCAGCAGGTACTTGGCGCAGGTCCAGCCCCTGTTCTCCTCGCCGACCAGGTTCTCGGCCGGCACGCGCACGTCGGTGAAGAACACCTCGTTGACCTCGTGCTCGCCTTCGAGCGTGATGATCGGCCGCACCTCGACGCCGGGCGAGGTCATGTCGACCAGCAGGAAGCTGATGCCCTCCTGCTTCTTCGCGTCCTTCAACGTGCGGACCAGGCAGAAGATCATGTTCGCGTGCTGGCCCAGGGTGGTCCAGGTCTTCTGGCCGTTGACGATGTAGTGATCGCCGTCGCGCACGGCACTGGTCTTCACCGACGCGAGGTCCGAGCCGGCGCCGGGCTCCGAATAGCCCTGGCACCACCAGTCGTCCCCGTTGAGGATGCGCGGCAGCCAGTGGCGCTTCTGCGCCTCGTTGCCGTACTTGATCAGCACCGGCCCGAGCATGTTGACGCCGAACGGCACGATGCGCGGCGCGTGCGCCAGCGCGCACTCGTTCTCGAAGATGAACTTCTCGACCGCGCTCCAGCCGGGGCCGCCGTACTGCTCGGGCCAATGGTTGGCCAGCCAACCGCGGGCGTTGAGGATGGCGTGCCATTCCTCCAAGTCGGCCTTGCTCAGGTGCTTGCCGGTCCTAACCTTTTCGGACAGACGCGCGGGCAGCTTCTCGGCGAGGAAGGCCCTTACCTCGCTGCGGAACGCATCTTCTTCGGGGGTGAAGTTCAGGTCCATACTCGCCTCGCTCAGTAGATCTCGAACAGTCCCGCAGCACCCATGCCGCCGGCGATGCACATCGTGACGACAGCGTACTTCGCGCCGCGCCGCTTGCCTTCGATCAGCACATGGCCCGCGAGCCGCGCGCCGGTCATGCCGAACGGATGGCCGATCGAGATCGCGCCGCCGTTGACGTTGAGCCGCTCGCCGGGGATGCCGAGCTTGTCCTTGCAGTAGATCGACTGCGACGCGAAGGCCTCGTTGAGTTCCCACAGGTCGATGTCGTCGACTTTGAGGCCGTGGCGCGCCAGCAGCTTCGGCACCGCGAAGACCGGGCCGATGCCCATCTCGTCGGGCTCGCAGCCGGCGACGGCCAGGCCGCGGAACGCGCCCATCGGCTTGATGCCGGCGCGCGCGGCTTCCTGCGCTTCCATCAGCACGCAGGCCGAGGCCCCGTCGGACAGCTGCGACGCGTTGCCGGCGGTGACGAACTTGCCCGCGCCCATCACCGGCTCGAGCTTCGCCAGCGCTTCGTAGGTCGTACCGCGCCGGTTGCAGGTGTCCGCATCGACCGTGACCTCGCGCTGCGTCACCGCCTTGGTTTCCTTGTCGGTGACCGCCATCGTGGTCGTGCAGGCGACGATCTCGTCGCGGTAGCGGCCGGCGAGCTGCGCCTCTTCGGTCTTGCGCTGGCTCTCGGCCGAGAAGCGGTCCTGCGCCTCGCGGGAGATGCCGTAGCGCTGGGCGACGATGTCGGCGGTCTCGATCATCGAGAGATAAAGCTCGGGCTTGCGCTCGGCGATCCACGGGTCGATGCCGCTGTCGCCGCTGTCGGTGGCGCTGCGGCTGCGGATCTGCGAGATGCTCTCGACGCCGCCGGCGATCATCGCCGGCACGCCTTCGACGACGATGCGGCCAGCGGCGATCGCGATCGCCTGCAGGCCGGAGGCGCAGAAGCGATTGACCGTGGTGCCGGCGATGCCGATCGGCAGCCCGGCGCGGACGATGGTCTGGCGCGCGACGTTGCGGCCGGTCGCGCCTTCGGGGTAGCCGCAGCCGAGGATTGCATCCTCGATCAGCGCGGGGTCGATGCCCGCACGGTCGACCGCCGCGCGCACCGCAAAAGCGGCGAATGTCGGCCCGGAGGTGATGTTGAACTCGCCGCGGTGCGCCTTGGTCAGGGGCGTGCGGGCGGTCGAGACGATGACGGCTTCGCGCATGGTGTGACTCTTTCAGGATTGATTGAGGCTGTCGAAGTTGGCGCCGCGGGCAACCAGATCGACGAGCAAGGCCGAGGGCTGCCAGAACAGCGGGTCTTCCTTCGCGAACTCGCGGATGTCAGCCAGCACCTTTTGCAGGCCCACCATGTCGGCGTACTTCATCGGCCCGCCGCGATGGCGCGGGAAGCCGTAGCCGGAGAGGAACACCACGTCGACGTCGAGCGGACGCAGCGCGATCCCCTCATGCACGACATTGGCACCCTCGTTGATCATCGCGGCCATGTACCTGCGCATGATTTCGTCGTCGGTGAAGGCGCGCGGCTTGATGCCGGCCTTAGCGCGCTCGGCGTCGACGATCGCGAGCACTTCGGGGTCCTCCTTGCCGGTGCGCGCGCCCTCGGGATAAAGGTAGTAGCCGCGGCCGGTCTTCTGGCCGAACCAGCCGCGCTCGCAGATGCGGTCGGCGATCTGCACGTAGCGCGCACGCGGATCTCGTGTGGCGGCCTTGCGCTTGCGCGTGGCCCAGCCGATGTCGCCGCCGGCCAGGTCCGACACCTGGAACGGGCCCATCGGGTAGCCGAAGTCGCGCACCGCCCTAGTCGATCTGGTAGGGCGAGGCGCCGTCTTCCATCATGTAGTCGGCAGCCTGGCGATAGACCGCGAGGATGCGGTTGCCGATGAAGCCGTCGCAGACGCCGGCGCGCACCGGAACCTTGCGCAGCTTCTTGGCGAGATCGAAGCCGGTGGCCACGACATCGGCGCTCACCTTGGCCGGCACGACGATCTCGAGCAGCTTCATGATGTTGGCCGGCGAGAAGAAGTGCAGCCCGAGCACGTCCTGCGGGCGCGAGATGCTCGCGGCGATCTCGTCGATGTCGAGGTAGGAGGTGTTGGTCGCCAGCACCGCGCCGGGTTTGCAGAGGCGATCGAGCTCGGCAAAGACCGCCTTCTTGACGGCCATGTCCTCGAACACGGCTTCGACCACCAGGTCGACCTGGGCGAGGGCATCGTACGAGGTCGCGCCGCGAGAAGCGCGCCATCACAGCGGCCTTCGCGTCGGCGCTCATGCGCCCCTTCGCCATCAGGCCATCGTAGACCTTCTCCACGTTAACGCGGCCGCGCGCGAGGCTCTCCGCATCGCGCTCGACCATCGTCACCGGCATACCCGGCATCCAGCATGGCCACCGCGATGCCGGCGCCCATCGTGCCGCCGCCAACGATGCCGGCGGAAGCCACCGCGCGCGGCCGAGCGGCCTGCGTCTCGGGCGCCTTGACCACTTCACGCTCTGCGAAGAAGGCGTGGATGAGGCCCTGGCGCTGCGGGCTGTCGATGCACTGCAGGAAGAGCTCACGTTCGAGGCGCAGGCCTTCGTCAAAGGGCCTGTCCAGCGCGGCCTCGACGGCTTCGATGATCTTCATCGGCGAGAACAGGCCGCGCGCCTTCTTCGCCGTGTCGGAACGGGCCGCGTCCAGTGCGGCGCGGTTGGCTGGCCTGGTCGGCCAGCGCCTCGCTGGCATCGCGCGTGCGGCGCACCGGCGCATCCGCTGCAACGAGTTCCTGAGCATAGGCCAGCCCCTCGGCCAAGACGTCGGCACTGCCGCCCAGGCGGTCGACCAAACCGAGCCCATGCGCTTCCTCGGCGCCGACATGGCGGCCACTGAGCGTCACATCCAACGCAGCCTTGACGCCGATCAGGCGCGGTGCGCGCTGCGTGCCGCCGCCCCCGGGCAGCAAGCCCAGTTGAACCTCGGGCAAACCGAGCTTGGCGCCGGCCACGGCCAGCCGGTAGTGGGCCGCGAGCGCGATCTCCAATCCGCCGCCAAGAGCCACGCCGTGGATGGCGGCGACCACCGGCTTGCTGCAGGCCTCGATGCGGTTGCAGACCTCGGGCAGGGACGGCGGCTGAGGCGGCTTGCCGAACTCGCGCACGTCGGCGCCAGCCGAGAAGGCGCGCTCGCTGCCGACCAACAGGATGGCCTGGATCTCGGGATCGGCCTCGGCCTGCACCAGGCTATCGACGATATGGCGCCGCAACATCAGCCCCAGGGCGTTGACCGGCGGATTGGTGAGGGTGATGACGGCGACGCGGCCGTGTCTGGCGTAGGTCGGTGGGCTCATGGGGTCTTTCGTTTCAGTTGTGGAGAAGGCATGCCGGCAGGACAGCGCCTTGGTGGCGCAATTGCGTCAGCATCCGCATACCGGAGTCATTCCTTCGCCTGTGCCTTGAGCAACTGCTCGGCGCCGGCGTTGAACCGCCCGGAGCCCGCCAGATTCGACCCCCCATCACAAACGACGACGCAACCGGTGATGTAGGAGGCCAACGGAGAGGCGAGGAAAGCGGCCGTCTGGCCGATGTCGTCGACGCTGCCCATGCGGCGCATCGGGACGGCATCGATGAGCGTTGCCTTCGCCTCAGGGGTGGACAGCCGCTTCATTCCCTCCGTCCCTTCGATTGGACCGGGCACGATGCTGTTGGCGCGGATGCCATGGTGCCCCCATTCCAGCGCCAGGTTTTTCATCATCATGTCGATGCCGGCCTTGGCGGCGCCGACGTGCACCTGAAACTTATGCGGCATGTAGGCCATGCCGGCGGAGATGAAGATGATGGTCCCCTTGGTCTCCTTGAGTTGATCGAAGGCCGCGCTGGAAGCGTTGAAGGAGCCGAGCAGATCGATATCGACCACCGTCTTGAAGCCGTTGGCGGAGAGCTTGTCGGCCGCCACCACGAAGTTGCCCGCGGCGCCGCAGACGAGCACGTCCATGGCCCCGATCTCGGCGTTGCTTCTGGCGAAAGCCGCTTGCAGCGCGGCGATATCGCGCACATCGGCAGCCACCGGACAGACCTTGGCGCCGAGCGCGCGCAACTCTTCGGCCGCTGCGTCCAGCTTCTCCTGGGTGCGGCCGCAGATGGCGATGTTGGCGCCGAGCGCAGCGAAGTTTTTTGCGACGCCCAGGTTGATGCCGCTGCCTCCGCCAGTGACGAAGACGGTCTTGCCTTTGTAGAGGTCTTTCGCGAAGTACTGGGTTACGAGCATGGTCCTGTCCATTGGTTGTGGGATCACAGTTCGTCAATGCCGCTTTCAGCGAGCGATCCGGTGCACGCCTCTCGAGTCGCGCTTGACACTGACTGCGGCAACCCGTCGGCAGTTGAGAGAACTGTTGCCGTAGTCTCTTCCTTCTTCGGCCGGAGCCACGCCTGCTTGCTGTCGGCAATCTATCCGCAGCGCGGCAACGAGGAAAGGTGCGTTCAGACCACTTGGAGGGTTACTTTCGGACAACGTGACCGAGCCACCGATCGTGGCGGCGCGACGCGCGGCAATGTGATCGCCGAACTGCACTCGGCCTAGTTGAAGCTGTCCGTGCCTCCAGAGCGTCCACGGCGATCGGGCAGTCCGCATGCCGGCCACACGGTAGCTTTGGTCGTGAAGCCATGCGGCGGGCCAAGCATGAGCCGATCGACTGGAAGCTCGGGGATGGCCTCGTTCCGCCGCGCGCGAGGCTGGAGTATTCTCGACCGGAAGTATCTGGAACACGGCGTGCTCGGGCTCGGCCGAAGCGGCATCGCTCCTCTCCTCGGGATGGAGATACGGAACCCAGGCGAGCAGCTCAGGTGGACCACCGCTCCACTCCGACCCGTCGCCACCGGCTGATCCGGCGCAATCCGCCTACGGGACCTCGGTATCGTGTACCGCGCGCAACCAAGCTTCGAACACAGGATCTATCCGGTTCACAAAGTCGCTGCGCTCGTTAGCGCTCTTGTTGCGGACGGCATCCCCGCAACGGAAGCACTATCCGGCAGCGGCATCGCGGAAAGTCGGCTTCACGCCCCAGCCACCCGGATTTCCTATCGGCAGATGCTGACGGTCTTCCGGAACGCGCTGCGATTGTCGTCAGACCCTGCGCTTGCGTTGCGCGCGGGTCAGCGCATGCATGTCACCGCATACGGCATGTACGGCTACGCGCTCCTCAGCAGCCCGACCCACGCAGCTGCCGTTGACTTTGCGATCAAGTACCACCGCGTGATGGGGCCCGTCGCCGACATCAGCTTCTCTCAAGAGGAGGGTGCCGCCATCTGGACGTACAAGCCCGTTCTGTCGCTCGATCCCACCGAGGATCTCTATCGCTTCGTAATGGAGTTCCAGTTCTCCAGCCATCGGACGCTGAACAAGGACCTGTACGGCTCGTCGTTCGAGTTCTCGGGCGTGCGCGCCGCCTATGCCGCCCCTGCGCATGCACGCCTATACACCAAGATATTCAACTGCCCGGTCCTCTTTAACCAGGCCAGAAGTGAACTGACGTTCGACACAACCTGGCTGAGTCATCCGATGGTGTATTCGGACCCGATCACCAACGCCATGGCGCGCGAGATGTGTGAGCAAAGTCTGGCCGAGGTCAGCCGGGCCGGGGGCGTTGCATCAGCCATTCATCGCATCCTGATCGAGCACCCTGGGCGATTCCCCAATATGGACTCGATGGCAGCCGAACTGTCGATGAACACGCGAACGTTGCGGCGCAAGCTGATCGCTGAACGGACGTCCTACAGGAAGATTCTCGCCGAGGTGCGCATGCGCTTGGCCACTGAGTATCTGCGTAAGACCAGCATGACCAATGAGGAGATCGCTAGTCGACTGGGTTACAGCGAGGCCGCAAATTTCCGGCACGCCTTCACGCGGTGGACACGCAAGAACCCATCCGATTTCCGCCCAGGTGAGCGCATGTAGGTGCGGCCAACTTCGAACCTTGACCCGTTGAGCTACCGCAATCCACACCCTCGAACTGTGGAAACTGGCCTAGCTCTCGGCGACCGGCGCCTTCTTCTCGCCGATCCGGCTCTCGGTCCCCGCGAGGAGCTTGCGGATGTTCTCCGCGTGCCGCCAGACGAGCAGTGCCGAGATCGCAAGCACCGCTGCGGCGTAAACGTTGAACCCCAGCACGAGTGCGGTCGCGAACGGCGCGAACGCCGCCGCGACGAGCGCCGCCAGCGACGAGTAACGGAAGAAGAACGCGATCACGAGCCAGGTAACGAGCGTCCCGAGGCCCACGCGCCAGTCGATCGCGAACAGCACGCCGACCGCGGTCGACACGCCCTTGCCGCCCTTGAACCGGAAGAAGACCGGGAACAGGTGGCCGACGAACACCGCAGCCGCGACTGCGGCGATCCCCGCGTCGTCGACGCCGTAGCGCCACGCGAACCGTTGCGCCAGGAAGACCGCGAGCCAGCCCTTCGCTGCGTCGCCAAGGAGCGTGAGCACCGCGGCGAGCTTGTTCCCGGTGCGCAGCACGTTTGTCGCACCCGGATTCCCCGAGCCGTACGTGTGCGGGTCGGGCAGCCCTAGCGTCCTGCTCACGATCACCGCGAACGAGAGCGAGCCGATCAGGTAAGCGATTAGAATGAATGCCGCCGTCGCCATCCGAGCGGAAGTTTACCTCACGCCCACTCGCTATCGATGAACCAGCTCTTCGTCCGCGACGTTCGCCTCGAGGCGAAAGTCGGGATCTACAAGCGCGAGCGCGAGACGACGCAGCCGATCGCGCTCGATATCGAGGTCGAGCTGCCGGACGATCGCGTGTTCGCGAGCGGGAAAGTCGGCGATACGATCGACTATGCGGTGCTGGTCGGCCGCATCCGCGAGGAGCTCGACGCGCGCCGGTTCGGCCTCGTCGAGGAGCTGGCCGGGTTCGTCGCGAACCTCGTCCTCGAGGAGTTCGGCGCACCGCGCGTGCGCATCAGCGTCGCGAAGCTCGGCATCCTCAAGGACGCAGGACGGGTCGGGATCACGATCGAGCGTTCGCGCTCCTGACCGCTCAGTCCGCCAGCCCGACCTCGACCAGCTTGGGCGCGAGCACGCGCGCGAGCTCCTGCGGATCGATGCCGACGAGATACCCGCGCCGGCCGCCGTTGACGTAGATCTTCGGCAGGCCCAGCACGCTTTTCTCGACGTAGACGGGCATTCGCTTCCGCGTCCCGAACGGCGATGTTCCGCCGATCTGATAGCCGGAGTGGCGCTGTGCGACTTCAGGCGCGCACGGCTGGACGCGCTTCACGCCGATCTGTCGCGCGAGGTTCTTGGTCGACACGGTGCGGTCGCCGTGCATCAGGACCACGAGCGGGCGCTTCGCCTCGTCCTCCATCACCAGCGTCTTCACCACTGCGCGCTCGTCCAGCTCGAGCGCGTCCGCGCCGGCGCGCGTGCCGCCGTGCTCCACGTACTCGAAGACATGCTCGGAATACGCGACGCGGTGCTGCTTGAGGAACGCGGTGGCGGGCGTCTCGGAAACGCGAGCAGGCTTGTCCACGGCGCTAGCCTCGAGGATGGTGCTTCGCGTGCAGCGCCTTGAGGCGCTCGCGAGCGACGTGAGTGTAGATCTGCGTCGTCGAGATGTCGGCGTGGCCGAGCAGGAGCTGCACGACGCGGAGATCCGCGCCGTGGTTCAGCAGATGCGTGGCAAACGCATGCCGGAGCGTGTGCGGCGAGAGGGTCTTGCCCGGGATCGCGCGCGCGCCGTAACGCTTGATGAGGTACCAGAAGGCCTGCCGCGTCATCCCGGCGCCGCGCGGCGTGACGAAGACCGCGTCGGCGGCCCGCCCCTTGAGGAGCCGGGCTCGCGCCTCCCGCTGGTAGCGTACGAGCCAGGCGGCCGCCTCCTCGCCGAGCGGCACGAGCCGCTCCTTCGACCCCTTGCCGAAGACGCGGACGACGCCCATGTCGAGGCTCACTTCGCCCGCCTTCAGCCGCACGAGCTCGGAGACGCGCAGGCCGGTCGCGTACAGGAGCTCGAGCATCGCGCGGTCGCGCAGGCCGAGCGGCGTCGCCGCGTCGGGCGCGCCGAGCAGCGCCTCGACGTCGACCTCGGTCAGCGTCCTCGGGAAGCGCGGCGGGCGCTTCGGCGGCTCGAGCCTGAGCGTCGGGTCGGCGGCGATCCGGTGCTCGCGAACGAGGAACTGGTAGAAGCGCTTGAGGCTGGAGGTAAGCCGTGCCTGCGTGCTCGCGCGCGGCCGGTGCTCGCCGGCGTGGCGGGCCGCAAAATAGCCGAGGACGTCGGTTTCGCTCGCGGCGGCGAGGGCGCCCCCGTGCCCCGCGAGCCAGGACGCGAAGAGCCGCAGGTCACGGCGATACGACTCGAGCGTGTTCTTCGCAAGCCCGTCTTCGAGCCAGAGCTGGTCGCAGAACTCGTCGAGGAGCGCCGCGTCGCGCTCGCTCATGCGGGAAGCCGGATGCCCTCGTGCGCGAGCAGCCACCGCTTGATCGCGATGTGGAAGCCGTCGTCGTTCCTGGCGAAGCCGCCGATGCCGCCGGAGGCGACGACGCGATGGCAGGGGATCGCGAGCGGGAACCAGTTGGCGCCGCACGCCTGCCCCACTGCGCGCGGGCCCGAGCGGATGCCCCTCGCCACCTCGCCGTAGCTCCGCACCTGTCCGGACGGGATCGCGGCGATGCTCTCCCACACGCGCCGCTGGAAGCGCGTGCCGAGCGGCTTGAGCGGAAGCTCGAACGGCTGCGACGGGTCGGCCAGGTAGCGCCTGATCTGCGCGTGCGCCTCACGCGCGAGCCGGTTCCTTGGCGCGACCTCGGGGACGCCAGGCGGCAGGTAGAGGATCTCGGCGATGCACTCGTCCTCGGTGCCGAGCGCTTCGGTGCGCAGGCCGACCGCGCCGAAGGGGGTCGGCACGACCGCGTCGAAGCGCTGCAGCTCGGCATGGGAGAGCAGCCTGCCGCGCGTCGCCTGATGTTCCACGCCGGCAATTCTAGTGGACGTGCAAACTCCCGTCGACGCAGCTCACCGCGGCGCCGCCGATCCAGACCCGTCGCGTCTCCGCGTCGATGCGCACGGACACGTAACCGTCGCGGCCGAGCTCCCGTCCCTGGTTCGCGACGTAGCGCCCGCCGTCCCCGACCCGCGTGCCGGCGTCATGGATCCACGCCCCGACGGCGGCGTTGCCGCTGCCGCAGACGGGGTCCTCGGGAATCCCGTCCCCTGGGGCGAAGCTGCGCACCACTACCTGGTAGTCATCGCCCTGCGCGAAGGCGAACACGGTGATGCCGGTTGCGCCCAGCTTCCGGCTCACGGCGGCCACGGCCCCCATGTTCGGGGCGAGCGCGCGGACCGACCCCGCGTCGGCGAGCATGAGCGTGAGCCAGCGCGGCCCGATGGCGACGAGCTGTCCGGTCGAACCGGGAGCGACCCGCGCGCCCATCGCCCGCTCGATCTCGGCGACCGCTTCCGGACGCAGCGGCTCGAGCGCGGCGCGCGGCGCCTCGACGGCGATGCGACGATCGCTGCCCGCGCCTTCGACTGCGATGCGCAGGACGCCGGCCCCGCATTCCTGCCGGAGCTCGGCTTTGGCCGCGACAAGACCCGTCTCGAGCACCGCGTGAGCGCTGCCGACCGTCGGGTGGCCGGCGAACGGGAGCTCCGCGCGCGGCGTGAAGATGCGGAGGCGATAGTCCGCGCGGGGCACCGAGGGCCGTAGCACGAACGTCGTCTCGGAGAGGTTCGTCCACGCGGCGATCCGCTGCATCGACCCGGCATCGAGACCATCGGCCTCGAGGACCACGGCCACCGGATTGCCGAAGAACGGCCGGGTGGTGAAGACGTCGACCTGCTTGAAGCGCAGTGCTGGCACAACCGACCCCTATGCGTGAACGGATGTCAGCGTACCAGCGCCGGCCCCGGCCCGGCGGACCGCGGCGATTCGGCCAGGCGGGCTGCGCTACCCGCGGCCGGAAGGTAGGTCGCCAGCCGCGGCGGCAGATTCGGGCGGCCGTCGCCGCCCAGGCTCGGGTGATGGCGGAGCCGTCCGAGCAGCACCACAACTTCGCGGCCATCGAAGGCGCCGTGCAGCGGCATGTCGTAGCGCACCCGTGTCCCGGCGTCGACCGTTGCGCGGCGCGCGTCGTCCGTGAGATGCATGGTTACAACTTCGTTCGCCCGACCGCGGAAGGCGGCGACGTGATGCCCAGTGGCGTCGCTCGCGACGAGGAGGAGCTGCGAAACGTCGGCGAGCGGCGTGCCGAGGGGGATCGGGTCGGCCGCACCCGTCCCGATCTCGACGCGCCAGAGCGCGCCCCCTTGCGCGACCACGAGCGCAGACCGGTCGGGCAGCATCATCAGCGCACCGTCACCCTCCCGGAGCGGCAGCTGGGCAAGCACCTGCGAGAGCTTGCCACCGGCATCGACAGCGACGATTGCGCCAGCCGCAGCGTCGAGCACATAGGCCCGGCCACCGCCGTCCGCCACCATGTCGGTGAAGCGGCCGCCGGGCCCCGCCGCTACGATCCCGGTCCGACGAACTGGCAAGGCGGCCACGTCGATCATCTCGACCGCCTCTGGGGTGATCGCCCACAATCGACGTGCCCTGGGCTCGTACGCGATCTGGACGACCGGGCGCGACGCCCGTTCCGGCCGCACGGTGGCCACCACATGTCCGTCCCGGCGCACGATCGCGATCGCGCCGGTGGTGTAGCTCCCGACGAAAAAGCGGTCGTTCACCGGGTCGTGAGCAACCGCGGACGGGTAGAACCCGGGATCGAGGCCGAGCGTGACCTGCGCCGGCTTGCAACCGGCGAGGACCAGCGCGGCAAGAGCCAGGACAAGGCTGCGCATGTGGATCTGCATGGTGTTCTCCGTCGGTCGAAGCGATGCGAAACGAAGCGTGGGCGCCCGGCGAAGATCGCGGAAGCGGCCAGCGGTTATCGATCCATAAGGCTGTGGCAGCTGAGCTTCAGGCCTGTACAATAGCGGCCGCTTCCGATACACCACATGTACACTTTTGCTGGCACTCGAGCTAGCTGTACCGGCTGAATCACCATGACAGGCCTCCAGCGCGTCACGGTCACCCCGCTTTCGCACGATGCCCCGCTGCCGCTCGTGGAGCAGATCAGCGGATTCGTCCGCACCCGGATCGATGAACGGCACCTGCGCGCGGGCACCCGCATGCCGTCGATCCGCCGCTTCGCCGAGGACAACGCCGTTTCGCGCTTCACCGTGGTAGAGGCGTACGACCGGCTCGTCGCTCAGGGATACCTCGAGTCGCGCCGCGGCTCGGGGTTCTACGTCCGCGAGCGGCCGCAGCCGGTCCGGCGCGCAGAGCCGCGCGAGCCGGCCGCGACGCGGATCGACGTCGTGTGGCTGCTCCACCACCTCTACGCCGGGAATGACGGCCGCGACGTGCTGCTCGCCGGCTCGGGCTGCCTCCCGGAGTCCTGGCTCGACGAGGAGATGCTGCATTCGGGCCTGCGGGCCCTCGCGCGGCGCCAGCCCAGCGCGCTGACCGGCTACGGCACGCCGCGCGGCTACGCGCCGCTGCGCAACCTGCTGCAGGTCTATCTCGCGGAGCTCGAGATCCGCGCCGCGCCCGACGACATCGTGCTCACGGCGGGTGCAAGCCACGCGCTCGATCTCGTCGCGCGCTATTTCCTGCAGACGGGCGACGCGGTGCTCGTCGACGACCCCGGCTACTACGTCCTATTCGGACGGCTCGCCGCAATGGGGATGCGGCCGATCGGCGTCCCGCGCCGCGCCGATGGGCTCGACCTCGGGCGCCTCGAGGCCCTCGCGGCAGAGCACAAGCCGAAGCTCTTCATGACGAACTCGGTGCTCCACAACCCGACCGGCACCTCGCTCGCCGCGGCGGACGGGTTCCGCGTGCTGCGGCTCGCCGAAGCCCACGATTTCCACATCGTCGAGGACGACATCCTCGCCGACCTGCATCCGGGGCGCGCCCACCGCATCGCTCAGCTCGATCAGCTGAACCGGGTCATCTATGTCGGCAGCTTCTCCAAGACGCTGGGCGCGGGTCTGCGGGTCGGGTTTCTCGCCGCGCATCCCGACCTCGTGCGCGATCTCACCGCGCAGAAGATGCTCGCGAGCCTCACGACGCCCGAGCTCGGCGAGCGGCTCGTCTACCAGGTGCTATCCGACGGCTATTACCGCAAGCACGTCGACCACGTGCGCGCCCGGCTCGCCCGCTCGATCGAGCCGGCAATCCGCAACCTCGAGCGCGCCGGCCTCACGCTCTTTCACGAGCCGGCGGCCGGCATGTTCCTGTGGGCGCACGCGGGCGAGCATCGCGACGCCGAGACCCTTGCCGCGGCGGCCGAGCAGCAGGGGATCATCCTCGCGCCGGGGAGCCTCTTCAGTCCATCCCAGGCGCGATCGCCCTGGATGCGGTTCCACGTCGCCTATGCGGGCAGCCCGAAGCTCGCGAGTTTCTTCGAAGGTCTGTAAATGTCCCGCGCCATCCGCAACATCGCCATCATCGCCCACGTCGACCACGGCAAGACGACCCTCGTCGACCGCCTCCTGCAGCAGGCCGGCACCTTCGCCGCGCATGAGCGCCCGCCCGAGCGCGTGATGGACTCGAACGACCTCGAGCGCGAGCGCGGGATCACGATCTTCGCCAAGAACTGCGCGATCGATTACGCCGGCGTGCACATCAACATCGTCGACACGCCGGGGCACGCCGACTTCGGCGGCGAGGTCGAGCGCGTCCTCGGCATGGTCGACGGTGTGCTGCTGCTCGTCGACGCGGTCGAGGGCCCGATGCCGCAGACGCGATTCGTCACGCGGAAGGCGCTCGCGCTCGGGCTGAAGCCGATCGTCGTCGTCAACAAGGTCGACCGTCCGGGCGCCCGCCCCGACTGGGTCGTGAATCGCATGTTCGAGCTCTTCGATAAGCTCGGCGCGCACGAAGATCAGCTCGACTTCCCGGTCGTGTACGCCTCCGCGCTGCAGGGGTGGGCGACGCTCGATCCGAATGTGCGCGGCGAGGACCTGCGGCCGCTGTTCCAGACCATCCTCGAGCGGGTCCCCGCACCGCAAGACGACGACGTCGACGGCACTCTCCAGCTGCAGCTCCACGCGCTCGACTACTCGAGCTACGTCGGTCGCATCGGTGTCGGCAAGATGCGGCGCGGCCGGCTTGCGCCCGGCCAGGAAGTCGCGGTAATGATCGGCGAGAAGCAGCTCGGGAAAGCCAAGGTGAACCAGGTGCTCGGGTTCGCCGGGCTCGAACGCGTGCCGCTCGCCGAGGCACTCGCTGGCGACATCGTGCTCGTCACCGGCATCGAGAGCCTCGCGATCGGCGCGACGATCGCCGACGCGGAGCGGCCCGAAGGCCGGCCGCCGCTCAAGGTCGACGAGCCGACGCTCACGATGCGGTTCGTCGTCAACACGTCGCCGTTCGCCGGCACGGAGGGCAAGTACGTCACCAGCCGTAACCTCCGCGAGCGACTGCAGCGGGAGCTGCTCACCAACATGGCGCTGCGGGTCGAGGAGTCCGGCGATACCGACGTCTTCGTCGTGCATGGCCGCGGCGAGCTGCATCTGACGATCCTGGTCGAGAACATGCGCCGCGAGGGCTACGAGCTCGCGGTCGGCCGGCCGCGCGTCATCGCCCGGACGATCGACGGCGCGCCGTGCGAGCCGTACGAAGCGCTGACGATCGACGTCGAGGACGCGCACCAGGGCGCGGTGATGGAGGCGCTCGGCGGCCGCCGCGGCGATCTGCTCGACATGCAGCCCGACGGCCGCGGCCGGGTCCGGATCGATTACCGCATCCCGGCGCGCGGGCTGATCGGCTTCCAGAACGAGTTCATGAACCTCACGCGCGGCAGCGGGATCATGACGCATGTGTTCGACGACTACGGGCCGCTGAAGGGCGACATCCCGGGCCGCCGCAACGGCGTCCTCGTGTCGCAGGAGACGGGGGAGGCGGTCGCGTTCGCGCTCTTCAACCTGCAGGAGCGCGGACGATTGTTCGTCTCGCCCGGCGAGAAGGTCTACGAGGGGATGGTCGTCGGCATCAACAGCCGCGACAACGACCTCACCGTCAACCCGCTCAAGGGCAAGAAGCTGACGAACATCCGCGCCGCGGGCAAGGACGACAACGTCCTGCTCACGCCGCCGGTGAAGCTCACGCTCGAGTATGCCGTCGAGTTCATCGATGACGACGAGCTGGTCGAGGTGACGCCGCAGTCGATCCGGATCCGCAAGCGCTTCCTCAAGGCGCACGAGCGCAAGCGGGCCGACAAGGGCGCGGGGGTCGAAGCCTGAGCGGCGTCAGCGCCGCCGCGGTTTTCGGGTGATGCGGTAGGCGGCGCGCGGGGATTGGGCTTCGGGTCCCCAGAGCACCGTCACCGGATATCGGCGGATCAACGGGTCGCGCGAAACGAGGCTCAAGCCCTCGACTTGCGCCTGGGCGACGAGCATCCGGTCGAACGGATCGCGATGGATAGGCGGGAGCAGCCTCGTCGCCTGGGCGTGCTTCAGCGTGACGGGCAGCTCGGCCAGGTTCGCGCGGCTCAGCGTCTCGAGCAGGTCGGCACGCGGCTCAGACAGCTTGCCGAGCGATTGCTTTATCGCAATCTCCCATGCGCTTGCAGCGCTCGCGAACACGTCGTTCTCGGTGTCCTCGATCGCGGCCCGGATGCCGGCCGGGAGCCTTTGCGGCGCTTCGCAGCGCCCAGAGCAGCGCGTGCGTATCGAGGAGCAGCCTCAACGGCGGCCCTCGAAGGCGTCCAGGACGTCCTCGGGCAAGGGGTCGTCGAAGTCTTCCGGGATCTTCCATTTCCCGGCCAGCAGCCCAAGTTTCCGCCGCTTGCGCGCGCGCGGCTTGTAGGCGACAAGCTTGGCGACCGGGCGCCCGTGGCGGGCGATTACGATCTCCTCGCCGGCGGCGGCGCGGTCAACGAGCTCCGAAAGCCGCGTCTTGGCTTGGTAGAGATTGATCTGATCCATCCGGCCAGTTTAGACCAGACTAGACCAGATCGCCATCCGCTCTCCGGGCGCGAGGGTCCGCGCTTGAACGTCGCGAGCAGCGCCGCGGCGCCGACGAAAAGCCCGCCGAACAGGCGGTTGACGAACCGGATCTGGTGCGGCGCACGCAGCAGCGCGAGGAATTTAGCGGCAAACAGCGTGTAGCCGCTCATCACCTCCAAGTCGACGACGGTCAGCGTCGCACACACGGCCAGGTACTGCGGCAACAGCGGCGTGCGGTATCGATGAACTGCGGCAGGACCGCGAGGAAGAACACGGTGGCCTTCGGGTTCGTCGCGTTCACCAGGAACCCCTGCGCGAAGAGCGCGACGGGCGTGCCGCCGTCGAGCGAGGCGAGGAGCGTCGACCCGGCGCGTTCAGCGGCGGTCGGACTGGTCATCTGCGCTCGGTACGTTCCGATACGCGCAATAAGATAGCGAACGCGGTCGCTCGTTGCAGAAGCTGGCCTGGTGCTACGCGACGCTATCGCTCGTCCCGCTCCACAAACACCGAAACGCTGCCGGCCGGCAGCCGTGCCGCGAACCAGCTGCTGTCGAGCTCGGCGAGGTGGGCCCGGTAAGCCGCGCAGTCACCCTTGCCGCCGCAGATCCGGATCCGCACCGCGCGGCCCGCGAGCGTCGCCTCGTTCGACGCGAGTGCGAACGCGACCGCCGTGCGCGAATCGACGAGCACCCGAAACCGGTGCGCCGCGTCCCGCGGCAGCGGCGGAGCGCCGATCTCGAACCGGTACCACGCGGGGTTTACCGCGAGCGGGTGGCGCGCGGTGACCTCGACGCGCGCCACATCGCCGGCCGCGATGATCACGTCGAGCGGGTAAGCGCGCACCGCGAACACGCCGGACCGATGGAGCTCGCGCGGCGCAGACGGAACCGCCAGTGGCCGGCCGTTCTGGGCCGCGGTGAACGACTCCGGCGCGACGAAGCCGGTACCGGCCGTGGCCGCGGCGTGGAACGGGACGATCAGCCGCGCGCGCACCTCGCGCGCGCCGTCGTTCACCAGCGCGAGCTTCATCTCCGTCGTCGCGACGGTCGCGACGAACCCGTCGGGAAAGGCTCGGTCGCGCGGGTCGCGCAGGGGATCCCATTTCGGGTCGACCGCGATCTCGCTCGCGACCTCGATGCGCTCGAGTCGCACCTCGCGCGCGAGCGCGCCCCGGCCGATCCACGGCGCGAGCAGCGTGACCCCGACTGGCCCGTCGTAAGCCGCTGTCGCTTCGACGGCGGCCGCGAGCGCCACGGCGAGCGCGGCGCGCGCCATGCGTCTCAGCCCGGCGCGGCCGCCGCGGCGCGCCCGCGGCGCAGGAGCTGCAGGATAACCGCCGCCACGAGCAATGCGAACCCGATCGCATCCAGCAGCGCCTTCGGGTAGATCAGCAGCAGCCCGGCGACGAGCAGCAGCAGCCGCTCGGCGCCGTTCGTCTTCTTCAGCAGCCAGCCCTCGGCCGCACCGGCGAGCGCGACGAGGGCGAGCGAGGCGAGCGCCGTGATCCAGACGATGTCCCACCACGTGCCGCCCTTCGGGATCGAGAGCAGGATGCCGACGCCGAGCGGATCGAGCACGAAGACGAACGGCACGATGAACGCCGGCAGCGTGTACTTCCAGGACTGGAGCGTCGTCTTGTACGGATCGCCGCCGGTGATCGCGGCCGCGGCGAACGGCGAGAGCGCGGTCGGCGGCGACACTTCCGACAGCACCGCGTAGTAGAAGATGAACATGTGCGCGGCGAAATCGGGAACGCCGAGGCGGATCAGCGCCGGCGCCGCGATCACCGCGCAGATGATGTAGCTCGCGGTCACCGGCACCGCGAGCCCGACGACCCAGACGATGAGCGCAGTGTAGATCGCGGTAAGGACGAGGCTCCCCCCGGCGTACGAGATCACGATCTCGGCGAACTTGAGCCCGAGCCCGGTGAGCGTCACCACGCCGACGATCAGGCCGGCCGCGGCGCACGTCGCGCCGACGTTCAGCATGCCGACCGAGCCGGCCTCGAGCGCCTTGGTGAGCTTGGAGCGGAGCAGCACGTCCTGCCACCACCCGGCCGGTCGGCGCACGAACAGGCCGAGATCGAGCAGCGCGCAGTCGCGGTTGAGGAAGCTCACGAAGAACGCAACCACGGTGGCCCAGAACACCGACCCGATCGGCGAGAAGCCGAGCAGCATGAACACGATGATCGCCACCAGCGACAGGAAGTGAAAGCCGAGCGTCCGCGTGAGCTCCCACACGCCGGGCCGCTGGCCGAAATCCACCGGCCGCATGCCGTACTTCCTGGCGTCGATCTCGACCATCAGCAGCAGCGAAAGGTAGTAGAGGCAGGTCGGGATCGCCGCCATCTTGATCACGTCGAGATACGAGATCTTGAGGAACTCGGCGATCAGAAACGCGGCGGCGCCGAGGACCGGCGGCGAGAGGATTGCACCCAGGCCGCCTGCGGCGAGCAGGCCGCCGGCCGCGTTCCGCTCGTAGCCCGCCTTCGCGAGCATCGGATAGGCGACGGTGCCGAGCGTGACGGTCGTCGCGACACCCGAGCCCGACGGCCCGCCGAGCAGGAACGACGAGAGCACGATCGTGCGGCCGGCGCCGGTGGGTTTCCCGCCGAGCGCGGCGAACGAGAAGTCGAGGAAGAACTTGCCGGCGCCCGAAAACTGCAGGAACGCGCCGTAGATCGTGAAGAGAATGATGAGCGACGACGAAACATCGACCGCGGTGCCGAAGATGCCCTCGAGCGTCATGTACATCGTGCCGACGAGGCGTCCGATGTCGTAGCCGCGATGGCGCCAGGGATCAGGCAGGTACGGCCCAAGCACCGCGTACGCGAGAAAGAGGATCACGACGAACGGCATGATCCAGCCGGTCGAGCGCCGCGCCGCCTCGAGCACCAGCAGAATGAGCGCGATGCCCATCACCATGTCGAGCCGGTTCGGCGCGGTGCTGCGATCGAGGAAGTCGTCGCCGCCGTTGATCGCGTACAGGATGGTGACGACGCCGAGGATCGCGAGCCCGAGATCGATCCAGCTGAAGCGGTTGCGCCGACCCTTCGTGACCGGGAACAGCAGGAAGACGAGGAAGAGCACGAAGCCGACGTGCGCGTAGCGCAGCGTGGTCGTCGTGATCACCCCGTACGCCGAGTACAGGTGGAACAGCGACATCGCGACCGCGACGGCGGTGAGGAACACGCCCCACGCGCCGGAAAAGCGGTTGGTCGCGCCCTCCTCGGCCTCGATGAACTCCTCGGCCTTCTTCAGGCTCTCTTCGGTGACGACCGGTTCTGTCGCCGGCTTCGCCGTTGCGTCCGCCATGGGCCCTCCTCCCGTGGAGCGCTCGGATTATCGGCCACGGCGCTCCAAACAAGAAGCCCCGCCTTGAGCGAGGCTTCGTCGGACGCGCGGGACTGTTACTTGAGCTGGATGCCCTTTTCGGCGAAGTACTTGATCGCGCCCGGGTGGTACGGGAGCGGTGACGCGGTGTTGGACTGCGTCTTCAGGTCGAAGCTCGCGGCTTCCTTGTGGACCTGGATCAGCTCTTCCTTCTTGTCGAAGATCGTCTTCACGATGTTGTAGGCGACCTGGTCGGGCATGTCGGCACGCGCGATGATCAGGTTCCACACCGTGGCGACCTGGTTGGGCGCGTCCTGCCCGGGGTAGGACTTCGCCGGGATGGTGTCGCGCACGTAGAGCGGGCCGTACTTCTTGTTCATCGCGTCGACCGCGTCGGCGTGATCGACCAGCTTCAGCTTGGTGCCGGGGGTCGCGCCGAGGTCGGTCACCGCCGAGGTCGGGATGCCGCCAACCCAGAAGTACGCGTCGAGCTTCTTGTCCTTGATCGCGTCGGACGACTTGCCCGGATCGAGCCGCTCGCGGCGGATGTCCTTCGCCATGTCGAGCCCCATCGCCTCCAGCACGCGCGCGGCCATCAGCTCGGTCGCGCTGTTCGGCGCGCCGGTCGAGACGCGCTTGCCCTTGAGGTCGGCGAACTTGACGATCCCCGTCCCGTCCACCGTGACGACGTGCATCCGGTTCGGATAGGCGACCATCAGCGTGCGCAGCGGCACGGCGCCGCCCGAGAATTTGCCCTCACCCCGGAGCCCGTCCCAGGCCGCGTCGGCCATCGACAGCGCGAGGTCGGACTTCTTCTGGCCCATGAGCTGGATGTTCGCGACCGAGCCGGCGGTCGACTCGGCGTTCGCCGCGTAGCCGGGCACGTACTTCGAGAGTACGTTGGCGATCCCGCCGCCGAGCGGGTAGTAGACGCCGCTGGTGGGCCCGGTCGCTATCGAGATGGTGACCTTGTCCTGCGCCCCGCTGCCCACGGCGAATCCGATCGCCGCTGCGGTCGCGAGCGCGCGCGTGATGCTCCTCATGCCTGCCTCCATAGTCGTTATGGTAGAAACGCGCCACGATTGTAGCCGGTGGCGGTGCCTCAAAGTCCCCGCGTGATTGTGGCACCGCGAAACGCCGCCCTGGAGGGCCGCGTGGTCCGTAGACCGTCCGGCGTAATGTGGCGGGGACGCGAGTTCGCTACCTTGGCCGGGCATGGCCAGACCGCGCTATCGACGGAAAACCAACATCCCATCGTGGCAACCGACGTGAAGCGCCCCCTGGCCGGCACGTGGCTGACCCTCGCACTGCCGCTTGCGGGGCTCGGGCGCCGGCGCAAGCCGGGACCCAGCACGGCCTTGGCTACGCCCCCGACATTCACCGGAATGCCGATCACCCCTGCCCGAGCAAGCCCTTCTTGAGATCGGCATCCACCGGCTTGTCGCCGAGCCAGATCTTCAGGATCGCGCGGTAGAAGCCCTCGTCCGGGAGCGGCTTGCCTTTTGCCTGGCCGTTGACCACCACTCGCGTCCCCGAGTCGGGCAGATAGTCGAGCGCGATGATCTCGCCCTGCTTCGCCTGGCCGAGCGCGTTCATGACCGCGAGCAGCTCGGCGAGCTGACCCTTGTAGCGTTCCTGGTCGGGCGGCGGATTGTTGGCGGCGAATCCCTCGTTCAGCGCGTCGGCGAGCTGCTGCGCGGTCAGGTCGCGCAGCATCGCGAGCGTCATGCGCTTCGCGCCGGAGAGCGCGAGCACATCGGCGGCGCTGCTCTTCTTCTCGGGGAGGTAGAGCGCGCCGACGTAGACCTTCACGAAGAAGCGCGTGCGCACCCCGGCGCCGTTCAGCACCAGCTCCGGCGCGTTCGGCGCGATCATCACCCTGTCGTCGAGCTTGACGCCGGCGACCTCGGCGGCGAGCGCGGCCGACGCGAGCACGATGGACGTCAGGGCGGCCGCCAGCCTGTTCATCGCAACACCTCCTTCAACCCGTCCGCGACAGATCCGGCGCCGCCAGGCCTTCGATGGCGACGTTCACGCATGCCGGGCGCCCCGCGGCGAGCGCGCGATCGAGCGCCCCGGCGAGGTCCGCCGCGCGTTCGACGTGCTCGCCGTGGCCGCCCAGCGCCGCAGCCACGCGATCGTAGCGCGTCGGCAGGAGCTCGCAGCCGACCGCGCGCGCGAGGCCATAGTTCCTGATCTGGATCTGGTGCTCCGCGTTCCAGCGTGCGTCGTTGCCGACGACCGCGACGAACGGCGCGCCGTAGCGGACCGCGGTGTCGTACTCGGCCATGTGAAATCCGAACGAGCCGTCGCCGGACATCGCGACCACCGGCGAGGACGGGAACGCGAGCCGGGCCGCGATCGCGAACGGCACCGCGGCCCCGATCGCGCCGGCCGGGCCGTTGGTGACCCGGCGCCGCGCCGTGAGGCACGCTTGCGCCCACTGTCCGAACTCGCCGCCGTCGGAGATCAGCACCGCGTCCTCGTGACCATCGAGGACCGCCTGCACCGCGCGGCACACCTCGAGCGGATGCACCCGGCCACTGCGCGAGGACGTGAGCGTCGCCCACGCCGCAGGCCGGTGAGCGACGGCAGCGCTCACCTCGTCGAACCAGCTGGTCTTCGGCCACGCGCGCTTCGCTGCAAGCTCGGCGAGACCCTCAGCGCCTGCGCCCGAATCCGCAACCGCGGCGAAGGCGAGCCGCGCGCCGACTTCTCGCGAAGTGCGTTCCACGAGCACCGGATCGGGATCGACGTGGACGAACCGGCAGCCCGGGGAAACCGTCGGCGTCCGGCCGAAGCGCAGCGCGAAATCGAGCGGCCTGCCGAGCAGGACGATGAGATCGGCCTGCGGGAGCATTTCCGCGAGCGCGCCGAGCGCCGGTTCATTGAGACCCCGCGGGCTCTCCATGCCGACCACCGGGACGCGCGCCGCCGCTTCGAGCCGTTGGGCCGCCTCGCGCCCTGCCCCGCGCACGAGCGCCGGTCCGACGAGGATCACGGGACGCGCGGCGCGGGCGAGCTCGTCGAGCACCGCTTCCGCCGCCGCGGGCAAAAGCGCCGCCATCGACGCGGTGAACGCGTCCGCTCCCGGCAGCGCCGCGTCGGTGAGGGTGGCATCCAAAGCGTCGGCAGGCAGGCTGAGATGCACCGGTCCCGGCCGCCCGCTCGCAGCCAGCCGCAGCGCCCGCGCGACGTCCTCCCCCATCACCGAGACCGACTGCGCCGCCCACGCCGCCTTAGCGAGCGGCGCCGCGACATCGACCTGGCGCATCTCCTGAAACGAGCCGCGCCCCATTTCGTCGAGCGGGGCATGTCCGCTCAAGAGGACGACCGGGGACTCAGATGCGAGCGCGGTGTAGAGCGCCGGCACCGCGTTCGCGTGACCGGGTCCGCCGGTCGCGAGCGCGACGCCGACCTCGCCGGTCAGGCGTCCCCACGCGTCGGCCATGTGCACGCTGGCAGCCTCGTGCCGGACGTGCACGAGCTGGAGTCCAGCCTCGGGCGCCGCGTCGAAAATCGACATCACGTGGTTCCCGGAGAGCGCGAACACGCGTCGCACGCCCGCCCGGACAAGCGTCTGGGCGACGATGTCGGCGCCGCGGAGCGTCCTGCTCATGCGGACGCCTCCGGTCCGCCAGTGAGATGACACGGCCCGCATTGTCGGCGGCAGGCCGCAATCGTCTTGCCGTCGATCCCCATCGTGCCGATGCGGACCAGGGTGGGAAGGAAAGTGTCCCACCGCTTCCCTCGCGCCGGGTGACTCATGCGGCCCTCAACAGACTTTCTCCCGGCCGCACGCGGGTGAACTCGACCGGCGCGAACTCGACCGCGAGGCTCTCGCCGCGTGCGCGGAGGCGCGTGAAGGCCGCGTCTGCGGGATCGGCGGGGCGCGGGAAATCCTCGCGGTAATGCGCACCGCAAGAGTCCTCGCGCGCCAACGCGGCGTGCGCGATCGCCTTGCTCACCCCGAGCAGGCTGTCCAGGTTGAGCCAGTCGTGCCAGGTGAGGTTGAACGCCCTGGAGCCGTCCGCGAGCCCGGTCCGCCCCAGGCGTGCGTGCAGCTCGTCGAGCTGCCCGAGCGCCCGCCGCAGCCCGGCGCCGTCGCGCAGTATGCCGACGTCGTTCCACATCAGGTCATAGAGCGCCTCGCGGATCGCGTTGAGATCGCCCACCGATTGGCCGAATGGGTGGAGCGCTGCGGCGCGGGCGCGCTCGATCGCCTGCGCGTCGGGCACCGCGACCTCGCCGTGGCGGGCAAGCCAGTCCGCGGCCGATTCGCCGGCGATCCCGCCGAAGACGGTGGAGTTCGCGACGCCGTTGCCACCGAGCCGGTTCGCGCCATGCACCCCGCCGGTGTCCTCGCCTGCGGCGAAGAGGCCTTCAAGCGCGGTCGTGCAGTCGACCGCGAACGCCACGCCGCCCATCATGTAGTGCGCGGTCGGCACCACCTCGACGCGTCCGCCGGCGAGATCGAACCCGCAGTCGGCGCAGCGTTCCACCATGCCCTTGAATTGTGCGCGCACGTTCTCCGGGCCGAGGTGCCCCATGGCGATGTAGAGCCCGCCGTGCTGCGTGGTGTTGCCCTTGCGCATTTCCGTGAGCATCGCTCGCGACACGATATCCCGCGTCGCACGCTCGCCGCGCGGGTCGTAGCGGGTCATGAACCGCTCGCCCGCGCCGTCGAGGAGATGGCCGCCCGCGCCGCGCAGCCCCTCCTCGAGGACCGTGCCGGTCATCCGGGTGTGCGGGCCCGCGAGCAGTCCCGTCGGATGAAACTGCACCATCTCCATGTCGCGCAGCGGCAGCCCCGCGCGCAGAACCATTGCAAGCCCGTCGCAGCTCTTGTCGCCGGAGGGCGTGTGGTACCTGTACATCGTGGGGCCGCCGCCGGTCGCGAGCACCACCGCACGGGCCCGCGCGAGGACGAACTCGCCGGTGCGCATGTCGAGCAGCAGTACGCCGGCGATGCGATCGCCGTCGCGCGAGCGCACGAGCTCGATCGCGCGATGCTCCTCGAGCCGCCGGATCCCCCGCGCCCACGTCTGCTCGGCGAGGCGATTGATGATCTCGATCCCGGTGAGGTCGCCCTTGTGCACCGTCCGGTCGAAGGTCTGGCCGGCGAAGGCCTTCTGGTGGATCGTGCCGTCGGGATTGCGGTCGAAGAAGCAGCCGAGCTCGTTCTCGAGCTCGTGGATGCGCTCGACCGCGCCGGTCACCAGCCGCCATGCGAGCTCCTGGTGCGGCAGCCAGGCACCGCCCTCGATCGTGTCCATGAAGTGGCGCTCGACCGAGTCGCCGGCGGCGAGCGCGACGTTGTAGCCGCCCTGGACCATGCGGGTGCAGCCGCACTTGCCGAGCAGGCCCTTCACCGCGATCGCGATGTCGAGCTTGGGGTTCGCGGTGTGCGCGTGCAGCGCCGCGAAGAGGCCTGCGCCGCCGGAGCCGAGAATCAGGAGGTCGGTCTTGAGCTCTTGCATGTGCTCTCGTCACCCCGGCGCAGGCGTCACTTGCGCACACCCAGCGCAGCGAGGACCGCATCGCGCTTCGCCTGCGCCGCCGCGGCGACGTCGCTGTAGAGGCTTCCGCCCCGGCTGTCCATTCCCACGAGCAGCGGACCGAAGCCCCTCACGCGGAACTTCCACAGGCTCTCCGGATTGAGATCGTCGAGATCGACGTCCTCGATCGCCTCGATCCAGGTGGTCTCGAGCGCCGCCGTCCCGCCGATGATCGCGAGATACGCGCCGCCGAGATCGCGGAACGCCGCGAGCGATTCCGCCCCGAGCCCGCCCTTGCCGATGATGATCCGGACGCCGTACTCGGTCATCAGCGGCCGCGAGAACCGCTCCATGCGCGCGCTGGTGGTAGTGCCCACGCAGACCGGGGCATAGCCGGCGGGGTGCTCCGGCGAGGCGGGCACCTTCTTGACGTTCGGCGCGGTGTGGATCACCGCATGCCCCGCGAGATCGAAGCGCGTGCGTCGCCCTCGGTCGAACATGTGGATCTGCGTTGCGTCGCGGATGCCGAAGAGCGTGCCGTTCAGCGTCACCGTGTCGCCGACGCGGAGCGCGCACGCCTGCGCTTCGGTGACCGGCGTCGTGAGGTCATGGTGCACCATTGGGGAAGATTATCATTCACGACGATCGGAGGACACCGCATGGAAGCCCGGCTCGAGCGCAACAAGGCAGACCGTCATCGCGTTCTACGACCTGATGTTCAACCAGTGCCAGCCGGCGGAGGCCATCCGCCGCTATGCGGGCGACGACTATATCCAGCACAACCCGCACGTCGCCGACGGCAAGGCCGCCTTCATCGCGTACTTCGAGCGGATGGCGCGGGAGTATCCCGGCAAGCGCGTTCACTTCAAGCGCGCGATCGCGGAAGGCGACTTCGTCGTCCTGCATTGCCACCAGGAGTGGCCCGGCGACGAGGACTACGCCGGGCATCGACATCTTCCGGCTCGACGACGACGGCAGGATCGTCGAGCACTGGGATGTCCTGCAGGTCATCCCGGAAACCTCGGCCAACGGCAACACGATGTTCTAGACCTGAGGCGTCCGGGACGCGCCGATACCCGGCCGCCGTTCCGCATCGGGCGAGCGATTCAGGCCGCTGCCGCTAGCGCTCCGGCAACCTGATGCGCGAGATCGTCCAGCGCTTGACGTCCTCTTCCGGCTCGTCGCCCGTCGCCGGCGTAAGAGGAAGCCCCAGATTCGTCACGAACATCTCGTGGCCGACGATGACGAGGCTCGCCGGGAACAGCAATCCCTCCGGTGCGCCCCAGCGGTCGATGCCCTTGAATTCCCCGAGGCGGGCGATCACTCGACCCTCCGCGTTGAGGCCGATGATCTGATCGCCCTGATTCTCCGCGACCCAAAGCCGTCCGTGCCGGTCGAACGCAAGCCCGTCTGCACCGTTGATGCTCTCCGTGAGCACGGGGAGGGCCTTGGTATCGAGATCGAGCTTGAGGACCCGGTCGTCGCCGGTATTCGCGACGAACAGCGCGGTTTCGTGACGGTCGAGCGCGAGGCCGTTCGCGCCGAACGGCGGAAACCCCGCGGTCGCCAACAGCGGATCCTGGATCACGAGGTCCACCTTGCACGGCGTCGTGCAGTGCGCCGCGTTGTCGATGCGGAAGATCGCGCCCTGAAATGAGTCGGAGACGTAGAGGTTCCCGCGGCGGTCGAATGCCATCGCGTTCGGCGCCGATTTGCCGTTCGATCCGAACGTTATCGTGTCCGAGCTTCCATCCGGGTTCCCCTCGATCCGCGCTCCGGGGGCGCCGATCACGGGCATGATCGCCACGTCTTCGACCGGCGTCTTCGCGTGGAACGCCGCCTTGATGCGCTGGATCTTCGATCCGCCGAAGTTCGCGATGTACACCTTCTCGTGGCGGCGGTCGAACGCGAGCCCGAGGAGCGGCGCGGCGCCGAAATCGACCTGGGCGATGAGTTGCCCATGCCGGTCGAAGCGGAGAAGCTTGTTCGCGTTCGGCCCGAAGTCGAACGTGCCGACGTACACCTCGCCGCTCTCCCGGTCGGCAGTGATTCCCTCCGGAAAGCGCACGCCGTTGGGGAGCGTCGCGAAGCGGTGGACCGCATCCCTGTCGACTACGCGATCGCCGTCCGCCAAGGCGATGTTCGCAACGCCTGCAACAAGCCACGTCGCGCCGCACGCGACGTTCAGCATATGCCTCATCTTCTCCTCCCTTAGAGAACGAGCCGCGCGGACATTCTCGGGACGCGCCGCGGCGCATGTCAAGGCGATCGCGCGCGAACAAGGATTGCGGCACTGCAATTTCCGCCCCACGACCTCCTCGTTCCCAGCAGGCAGTCCGACTGATTCCGCCGCCCATTCAATCTGTTGCAGCGTGATCGCCGCGCGAGACCGGCGGGCGAGTCGGGGATGTGCAGACCCCTAGAAGCCGTATTCGACGCCGGAGGGCGTGAACGTCGCCCGGGCGCGGCGTGCGGAGTGGCACTGCATGTTCACCGCCACCGGGTTCATGGTGATGTGAGTCGCCGCGGTCTCGACGTGCACCGCGAACGCGGTCGAATCGCCGCCAAGCCCCTGCGGGCCGACGCCGAGCTGATTCACCGCGGGTGTCAGCTCGTCCTCGAGCTTCGCGCCTTCCGGGTCCTCGCAGCGCGAGCCGAGCGGCCGCGTCCCGGCGAGCTTCGCGAGATGCATGCAGAGGTCGGCCGTGCCGCCGACGCCGACGCCGACGATCGTCGGCGGGCAGGTCTTGCCGCCGGCCGCCAGCACGCAGTCGACCACGAACGCCTTGATCGCACCGACGCCGTCCGCCGGGATCGCCATCCTGAGCCAGGAGTTGTTCTCCGAGCCCGAGCCCTTCGGGATCATCTCGATCGAGAGCGTATCGGGCTCGTCGGAGAAGTCGACATGGATCACCGGCACCCCGCGGCCGCAGGAAGTGTGCTCGTTCCGGCGCGTCACCGGATGCACGACCGACGAGCGCAGCGAGAACTCGCGCGTTGCGCCTTCGCACCCGCTGCGGATCGCCGCCTTCAGCGCGACGCCGTCGACCACGACGTCGCGGCCGATGGTGACGTTGTAGATCGGGATACCGGTGTCCTGGCACAGCAGGTTGTCGGTGGCCTCGGCGACCGCGATGTTCTTCACCATTACGCCGAGGATGCCCTGCGCGCGCGCGTCGGTCTCGCGCGCGGTCAAAGCGTCGAAGCCCGCCTTCACGTCCGGCGGCAGCAGCTTCAGCGCGCGGATGTAGAGCGCCTTCGCCGATTCCTCGATCGCCGCGGGCTCGACACGGAGCATCAGTTCGCCTTGATCCTGCGCTCGCGCACGACCTTCTGCCAGAGCGCGCGCTCGGTCCGCATCGCGCGAGCGAACTCCTCGGGCGTGTTCCCGACCGGCTCGAGCCCCTGCACGAAGAACCGCGCGCGCATTTCGGTCGAGTCGAGCGCCTTCACGGTGTCGCGGTAGACCTTGTCGACGACCTCTTTCGGCGTACCGGTCGGCGCGACGAGGCCGAACCAGCCGTAGTTCTCGAAGCCGGAGAGCGTCTCGCCCACCGCGGGCACGTCGCGCAGCTGCGACGCGCGCTCCCTGCTCGTCACTGCGAGCGCGCGGAGCTTGCCGCCGTTGATGAAGCTGATCGCCGCGGCAACGTTCGGCGTCGCCATCGTGAGCTGCCCGGCGACGAGGTCCGCGACCGCCGGACCCTCGCCCTTGTACGGCACGTTCTGAATCTCGATGCCGGCGGCGAGCAGGAAGTTTTCGGCCGCGAGATGCGTCTGGCTGCCGATGCCGGCGTGCCCGTAGTTGAGCTTGCCGGGATTCGCCTTCGCCGCTGCGATCAGGTCCTTGAGCGTCCTGTACGGCGAGTTCGCGGGCACCGCCACCACCTGCGCGCCGCGGACCACGTTCGTGACCGGGGTGAAATCCCGCTCCGGGCGCACGTTCATGCTGGCGTAGATATGCTCGTTCGCCGTCATCACGGATCCGGAAGGGAAGAACAGCGTGTAGCCGTCGGGCACCGCTTTCGCGGCTTCCGCCGCCCCGACGTTGCCGCCGGCGCCGCCGCGGTTCTCGATCACCACCGTCTGGCCCCACATCTCGGCGAGCTTCTGCCCGACGATCCGCGCCGAAATGTCGGTCGCCCCGCCGGGCGGGAACGGCACGATGAAGCGCACCGGCTTCGCCGGGTAGCCTTGCGCCGCCGCAACGAGCGGTGCGAATACGAGCCCGGCGGCGAGCGCACGGGCGAGTCCGAGCAGGAGAATTCTCATTGCCCCTCCGAGGGTCGAGCGGCGATTCTCGCTCAAAGCGCGAGCGCCAGGGCGAGGCCGACGACGATGGTGAGCCCCGCCGCGACCGCGAGGAGCGACTTCTGCCAGTCACGCCAGGGCAGGAACTCCAGCGCGAGGAGCCGCAGGCCGCCGGTGAGATGCGCGGCGAGGAGGACGACGAGCCCCCATTCCGCCGTTTTGACGACCGGCTGCTCGGCCCACCGGAGGAAGCCGTCGAGCGCGGCTTCGCCGGCGAGCGCCTGGCCGAGCGCCCAGAAGTGGAACGGCAGGAACATGGCGAGCGCGAGCCCCGACAGTCGGTGGACGAGAAACGCCCACCAGGCGGCGTGACTGCGCGCGCGGAAATCGTTTCTCACGGCGAGAACACGGCCCACGCCGCGCGCAACCCGAGCGCGGCAAGCACCAATGCGAGGAGATGGACGGCGATCGAGAGCGACCGCCCGCGCCAGCCGAGCCACTCCATGCAGATCGCGCGCACGCCGATCGGCGCATGCACCGCGGCAGCGAGCACGAACACTCCGTAGAACGCGAGCCAGCCGGCGTTGCCGCGCGTGCGGCCCAGGATCTCGGCGGCCGACAGCCCGCCGCGCATCGCATACACGATCACGATCAGGTGGACGAGCACGCACAGCGCGAGCACCACCGCACTCGCGCGTTGCGCGATCCAGAGCCGCGTCTCCGTGCGAGGGCTCACAGTTCGCCCTTGAGCGCGGCGACGGCGGTCGCGCGCTTCAGACCCGCGATCGCCGCGGTCGGCGAGAGGTGCTTCGGGCAGCGCTCGGTGCAGCTCATGTGGGTGTGGCAGGCGTGGCAGCCGGCGTCGCCCGCGACCGCCCGCAGCCGCTCGGCCCGGGCGCGGTCGCGCACATCGTTCACCAGCGTCCAGGCACGGTTGAGCGCCGCGGGGCCGAGGTAATCGCGGTTCCACGACACGACGTCGCAGGCGGCGTAGCAGACGCCGCAGCCGATGCACTCGATGCCCGCGCTCGCCGCGGCCCGCGCCGGCGAGTCGGGCGGCACGCGCGCGAAATCGTCGTGGCGGGTGGCGCTGGGAACGAGCTCGCCCTTCGCGCGCGCCCACTTGTCGAAGAACTCGCGCATGTCGGTCGCGAGGTCCTTGATCACCGGGAGATTGCGCAAGGGGCCGATCTCGAGCCGGCCGGCGCGCACGACCTTCGAGACGTGAGTGCGACAGGTCCAGCGCGCGACGCCGTTCACCGTCATCGCGCACGACCCGCACATCCCGACGCGGCAGGCGAAGCGGTAGGCGAGGGTCGGATCAAGCCGGCGCTGGATGTAGGTGACGACGTCCAGCACCGTCTGGTTCGCCTCGCGCGGGACTTCGAAGCGCTGATAGCGCCCTTCTTCCGCGCCGCGCCAGACATCGACGGCCAGTGTGCTCATCTCGCCGATTCTCCGGCGAGCGCGCGCAGCTCGTCCAGCAGGCTCTGCGGGATCTCGACGCCCTCGGTCGCGGCCTTGTCCGCGAGATCCTTGCGTCGGCAGCCGGGTAGCCGCACCCCGGCGTCGCGCAGCATCGCAGCGATCAGCGTCTCGACGCGCTCGCCGTACATTTCTTCTCCCACCAGGGCGCCGGGATCGATCACCAGGAACGCCTGCCCGAGCTTGGGGCGGTTGCCGTGATCGGTGAAGAACGAATCGGCCTCGAAGCCCAGCCGCGCGCCGGTCAGGGCGCAGCACAGGAGCTCGACGACGAGTGCGAGCATCGCGCCCTTCGCCCCGCCGGCGGGCAGCATCATCCCTTCGAGTCCCTGCTTCGGGTCGGTGGTCGGATTGCCGTCCCGGTCGAGCGCCCAACCCGGCGGAATGGGTTTCCCCTCGCGCGCCGCGACCATCAGCTTGCCGCGCGCGACTTCCGAGAGCGAGAGATCCACCACGATCGGCGGCGCGTCCTTGCGCGGGAAAACAGCGGCGATCGGATTGGTGCCGAACAGGGCGTGTCTACCACCCCACGCCGGCATCGCCGCGGGGGAGTTGCCGAACGCGAGCCCGACCATCCCGGCCGCGGCAACGGGTTCCAGGTGATGTGAGGCGGCGCCGAAGTGGTGGCTGTTCGTAACGCCCGCGAACGCCACGCCGTGCTCGCGCGCACGCGCGACCGCCTCCGCGACGGCGAGCGCGCAGGCCGGGAACGCGAGGCCGTCCGCGGCGTCGACGAGCACCGCCCCGCCCCTCGACCGCGCGAGCTTCGCGACCCCATTCCCGTCGACCCGGCCGAGCCGGATGTGCGCCGCGTATTGCGGCACCCGCGAGATGCCGTGCGAGGCGAGCCCCTGGGCGTCCGCGGCGACGAGCGCCCGCGCCGTCACCGCGGCCATCGCCGCGCTCGCGCCGGCGCGCTCGAGCGCCCGGGTAGCGAGGGCGGTGAGCTTGTGCAACGCGATGCGCGGCATCTCTTGCGCCAAAGACCGCTCGCCGCTCAGCGGACCGTAACCTGCACCCGCTGCACCGCGTTGTTGCCCATGCCGTTCGTATTCCACTCCGGCTCGAGCGGCTGCGTCATGCCGGCAGCGTCGGTCGCGCGGCAGGCGAGCTCGTGCTCGCCCGGCGTCGCCTCCCATACGCAGGTCCAGCGCTGCCAGGCGTAGCGGTGCGACTGCGCCTCGACTGCGGTATCGCGCCATTCGCCGTCGACCGCCAGCTCGACCCGGGTGACGGCAGAGCCCGCGCCCGACCAGGCACGCCCTTCGAGCACGACGGGCCCGCGGTCGACCAGCCGCCGCCGCGTGTACCAGTCCGGAATTCCGGGCGGTGCCAGCAGCGATTTCACCTTCGCGTGCGTGATCGGCACGCCCGTTTCGCCGTGAAACTTGCGATAGTGATAGCCCACCGCCTGCTGGAATCCGTCGTATGGGCGATCGAGCGCCACGATCCGCACCAGCCACTTCACGCTCGCCATGCCGAACCAGCCGGGCACGACGAGCCGCAGCGGCGCGCCGTGCTGCGGCAGGAGCGGCGCCCCGTTCATCGCGTGCGCGAGGAGCACGCCATCGCACCGCGCCTGGGCTTGTTTCAGGCTGCGTCCGTAGTCGTGCTCGACGCACCGGTCGAACCCGCGGTCGGCGCCGATGAAGGCGATCTCGAGCGCATCGGCCGCGAGCCACGCGCGCTCGAGCACGAGGCGAAGCGGGACGCCGGTCCATTCCGCCGTGCCGACGCCGTCGTGGAGCCACGGCATGCTCGCGTAGCGGGGCGTCATCAGACCGCGGCCGTTGCCCGCGCATTCCAGCGTGACGCGGAGCGTCGACTGCGGCATGTCGCGCAGCTCCGCCAAAGTCAGCGAGAGCGGCCGCGCAACCCGCCCGCCGATCTCCAGCCGGAACGTACGGTCGTCGAGCCGCGGGACGTCGAAGTGGCTGAGCGTGTAGTGGAGACCCGCCGGCGTCACGTCGTAGCGCAACGCCTCGAGCGGCAGGCCCGAGTTGCGGAACGCGAGCGCGAGCTCCTCGCGGACGTACGGTCCGTCGAGCTGGGGCCGCGACGTCCGGTCGGTGAACGGGTTCGCGTCCGACGCGCGTTTCGCGGTCACGAGTGCGGAATTGCGAGAGAGCGTTCGGGCCGGCCGTGCGAGGCTGCGCCGGCAGCGGGCTCCGCTAGGCGCTTTCGTAGAGCCGCGTCAGGACGAACTCGCGGTGGCCGAGCACCTCGGCCGCGGTCCAGCGGCCGTTCGCCGTGGCGAACATGCACTCGAGCAGCTTGTCGCCGGCCTGGTCCATGTTGATCTCGCGGCGGAGCAGCCCAGAGACGTCGACGTCCATGTGCTCGGCCATCGTGCGCACGGTCTTCGGGTTCGCGCACAGCTTGATCACCGGCAGGATCGGGTTCCCGATCACGTTGCCCTGTCCGGTGGGGAAGAAGTGCACGACGTAGCCGGAGGCTGCGCACAGCGTCACCATCTCGGCGGCCGCAGACGACGAATCCATGAACCACAGGCCGGGACCGGTCGGCGTCTCGGCCTTGTCGATCACGCCGTCGACCAGGCACTGCTTCCCGATCTTCTGGATGTTGCCGAGCGCCTTCTCCTCGATCGTGGTGAGGCCGCCGGCGATGTTGCCCTTGGTCGGCTGCGAGTCCGAGAGGTCGCTCGTCTTGTGGCGGTTGATCACCTCCTGGTAGCGGTTGAACATCATCATGAACTTCTCTTTGACCTCCGGCGTCCGGCACCGCTTCGCGACCAGCTGTTCGCCGCCCGTCAGCTCGGTCGTCTCGCCGAAGACGAGCGTCGTGCCGTGCGGGTAGAGCTTGTCGAACGCGTTGCCCACGGTCGGGTTCGCGCCGCAACCGGAGGTCGTGTCCGACTCCCCGCACTTCGTCGAGACCCAGAGGTCCTTCAGCGGCGCCTCGGCGCGATGGAGCGACGTCGCGTAGTGCACGAACTCCTTCGCCTTCTTCGACGCGTTCATGATCGTGGCATGGTCGCCGTTGTGCTCGATCGCGAAGCCCTCGACCGGCTTGCCGGTGGTCGCGATGCCGTCCACGACGCGCTTCGTCCAGGCCGGCTCGATGCCGATCACCACCACCGCGGCGACGTTGGGGTTGCTGCCTGCGCCGATGAGGATGCGGAAGTGCAGCTCGAGGTCGGCGCCGAACTGCAGCCGGCCGTACGGATGCGGGATCGCCATCGTGCCCGTGATGTTCCGCGCGACGCCTTCGGCCGCGGCGTTCGAGATGTCGTCGACGGGGAGGATGATGACGTGGTTGCGCACTCCGACCCGGCCATTGTCGCGCCGGTAGCCCCGGAAAGTCGCTTTGCCGAGATCGATTGCCATGCTCACCACCTCTTGGTCTTCACGTTGTGCACGTGCAGGTACTCGCCCAGCTTGATCGGCGCGATCGTGCGCCCGATATCCACGCCGTACTTGATCACGGTGTCGCCGTTCTTCAGGTCCTTCAGCGCGATCTTGTGGCCGATCGGGATGTCGTGCAGCGTCTTCAGGTTGACGATCTTGTCCTGCTCCATGATCCAGCCGGTAAGCGCGTCGCCCGCCTTCACGCCTTCGACGACGATCGTACCGACCGAATCGCCTTCCTCGTGGACGACGAAGTGAATGCTCACGGGGGTCTCCTTCGGGGGACGTGCGTTGCGGAGTTCGGCGTGAAATGTAACATCGCCGCCTGATCCGGTCGCGGCGCGCGCTTCTTGTCCATCCTCGCCCTCCTTCTCCCCGACCTCGCGCTGATCGTCGGCGGCTTCCTGCTCGCCCGCGCGACGCGCTGGGGCGGTGAGTTCTGGGCCGGGATCGAGAAGCTCACCTACTTCATCCTCTTCCCGGCGCTGCTCTTCTACTCGAACGCGCGCGCCCGCATCGATCTCGCCACCGCCGGCCCGCTGGTCGGCGTCGTGCTCGCCGCCATCGCGGCGGGCATCGCGCTCGGGCTCCTCGGCAAGCTCGCGTTCCGGCCCTCGCCGCGGGTGTTCGCCGCCGGCTTCCAGTGCGCGTTCCGCTTCAACTCCTACATCGCGCTCGCGCTCGGCGGGCGTCTCTTCGGCGACCCGGGGCTCGCCGCGGTCGCGGTGGTGATCGGCGTGACGGTCCCGATCGCGACCGTTGTCGCCGTGGCGGGGTTCGCCGGCGCGCGCGGCGTGAGCATCGCGCGGGAGATCGCGACGAATCCGCTGGTCGTGGCGCTGGTCGCAGGGGTGGCCTGGGGCGCCGCAGGACTGCCGCTGCCCGAGGTCGCCCAGACGGTGCTCGGCCGGCTCGGTGCCGCCTCGCTTGTGCTCGGCCTCCTCGCCGTCGGCGCCGCGCTCGATCCGACCCCGCCGCGTGCGCACAAGGCGTTCGTCGCGTACATCCTCGCGGTGAAGCTCGTGGCGCTGCCGGCCGTCGCATGGGGACTCGGCCGCGCGCTCGCGCTCCCCGCCGAGACCGTCACGCTGGCGGTCGCGTACGCTGCGCTGCCGACGGCGTCGGCGGCGTACATCATGGCGGTCCGCCTGGGCGGCGACGGCGCTGTCGCCTCGTCCATCATCTCCTACGGTGTCGCCGCGAGCCTCGTCACGCTGCCGCTGTGGCTCGCCGCGGTCACCGGCACTTGAGGTTCGCGGTCGTGCTCGCGATCGGCGCGGTGCAGTCCTGCTCGTTGATCTCGCGATCCTCGCGCATCGGCGGGGGCGGGAGCGGCGAGAGATTGTTGCCCGCCGCGAGGATCGAAACGATGCCCACCCCGGTAAGAACGTTCACCGCCGCGGTGCTGAGGGAGATCGAGACCCAGAGCCCGCCGTTGATCAGGACGGCCGTGCCGGCGGTCACAGCGGTCGCGCCCGGGGTGGCACCGTACATGGCGTAGTTGCTGGCGCACCCGGGAAGGGCGGCAGCGAGGAGGACGGCGGCGAGGGAGCGGCGCATGGTGACGGTACGCGATAGCTTCCAGCCCCTATTCTAAGCGCTACAATTCCGCGACGCGTCCCCTCCGGAAGGCCGCCATGCAGAAGCCGCTCGAGATCGTCCCCGCCAAGAAGGCGGAGTACGTCCGCACCCGCACCGACAAGTACTTCACCAAGTCGCGCGAGATCGTCGAGAGGTTCGGCGACAAGGCGGTCACCTACGGCGTCTTCATGCGCCGGCGCGTGATCTGCGCGATCAATCCGGCGATCGAGTCCCTGCGCGAGTACTACCCCGCCGAGGCGACGCCGCTCAAGATCACCCGGCTCTACGAGGAAGGCGCGTTCGTCCCCGATGGCAAGCCGCTCTTCACCTACACCGGCTCGTTCGCCGGCCTGGTCGAGCTGGAGACCCTGATCCTGCAGCGCGTGGGCGTCGCCTCGGTGTCGGCCTACAACGCGAACCGCATGGCGATGAACCTGCCGAAGACGGCGTTCATCGACATGCACGCGCGCCACGCGACCGGCGACGACATGACGCAGCTCGCGGCGTACGGCGCCTCGGTCGGCAGCCGCATGGCGAAGCTCGCCGGCGCGATCGGCTTCGTCGGCACTTCGCAGGACCTCACCGCGCACTTCTACGGCGCCGAGCGCGGCACCGGCACCATGCCGCACGCGCTGATCGGCTACGCCGGGTCGACGCTGCGCGCAGCGCAGATGTACGTCGAAACCCAACCGCAGGACAACCTCACCGTGCTCGTCGACTTCTACGCGCGCGAGTACTCCGACGCGCTCGAGGTCTGCCGCTGGTGGTTCCAGGATTACCTGCCGCAGGACAGGAGCGGGACGCGGACGCTCAGCCTGCGCATCGACACCCACGGCGACCGCTTCGCCGAGGGGCTGACGTACGACAACTCGGTCGAGACCGTCGCCAGCTGGCTGCACGTCCCGAACGAGTACGAGGCAGTGCGCATGGTCATGGGCGAGGACGCTTACGATGCCGACACGCTGAACGTCGTCAAGGACCGCGTGCGCCGCGTGCTGTTCGGCACCGGCGTGTCGCTCGCGGCGGTGATCCACATGCGCCAGAGCCTCGACGCCGCGGGATTCAACGGCGCGCGCATCGTCGCCTCCTCGGGGTTCAACGTCTTCAAGTGCAAGATGTTCGGCAACGCGCGTGCGCCGGTCGACGCGATCGGCACCGGCTCGTTCATCCCCGAGGCGTACGGCGACACCTTCGCCACCGCCGACGTGTTCATGTACGACGGCGAGTTCAGCATCAAGGTCGGGCGGGAGAAGCTGTTCCAGGGCTTGAAGCCCTGAGGCGCGGGCGTGCTGTTCCCGACCACGCTCGTAGGCAGCTACCCCCAGCCCGAGTGGCTGATCGACCGCAAGCGACTCGCCGGACGCTTCCCGCCCAGGGTGCGCGCGAAAGAGCTGTGGCGGGTCCCCGAGCCGTTCCTCGCCGAGGCGCAGGACGACGCGACGATCATGGCGATCAAGGCGCAGGAGGAAGCCGGGCTCGACATCGTCACCGACGGCGAGATCCGGCGGGAGAGCTACTCCAACCGCTTCGCCACCGCGCTCGAAGGGGTCGACATCGACAACCCCGGCACCGCGCTCGATCGCTCCGGCCATCCGAACCCGGTGCCGCGCGTCGTCGGGAAGATCCGCCGCAAGCATCCGGTCGAGGTCGCGGACCTCGAGTTCCTCAAGCGCCATACCACGCGCATGGTCAAGATCACCGTGCCCGGGCCGTTCACGATGTCGCAGCAGGCCCAGAACGACTTCTACCCGAGCGAGGAGGCCGCCGCGATGGATTACGCCGCCGCGGTGAACGAGGAGATCCGCGACCTCTTCGCCGCCGGCGCCGACATCGTGCAGATCGACGAGCCGTACATGCAGGCTCGGCCCGAGAAGGCGCGGGTCTATGGTCTGAAGGCGCTCAACCGCGCGCTCGACGGTGTAACCGGGACGACCGCGGTGCACATCTGCTTCGGCTACGCGGCGATCATCCACCAGCGCCCGTCGGGGTACTCCTTCCTGCCCGAGCTCGCCGGGTGCTCGTGCCGGCAGGTCTCGGTCGAGACCGCGCAGTCGAACCTCGACTGCGCGGTGCTCGCGAAGCTCGAGGGAAAGAAGATCATGGTCGGCTGCATCGACCTCGACGACCTGACGGTCGAGACGCCGGAGACGGTCGCCGCGCGGATCCGGCGGGCGCTGCCTTATGTGCGCAGGGCGGACGTGATCCTCGCGCCCGACTGCGGCATGAAGTACCTGCCGCGGGAAGTCGCCTTCGGCAAGATGCGCGCGATGGTCGAGGCGGCGAAACTGCTCCGCGCCGAGTCCTGAACCCTGGCCGCCCCCGGCGCGTGCGGGACTACAGCGGACGGACGATGCCTACCCTGCTGGCGCGCCATACGACCCTCGCGTACACCGACGAGGGGACCGGGCCGCCAGTCGTGCTCGTCCACGGCAGCGCCAGCACGCGCGGCCAGTGGCGTTTCGCGGTGCTTGATCTCTCGCCGCGCTATCGCGTGCTCGCGCCCGACCTGCACGGGTACGGCGGGACGCCGGCACCGCCCGTCCTCGACTCGCTCACCTTCGACGACGAGGTCGAGCTCGTCGACGCGCTCGCCGACCTCGCGGGCGCCGACGTGCACCTCGTCGGCCATTCCTACGGCGGTGCGCTTTGCCTGCGCGCTGCCAGCCTGCGCCGGGACCGTATCGCGAGCCTCGTCCTGATCGAGCCCACCGCGTTCCACCTACTGCGCCTCCTCGGCGAAGAGGCAGCGTGGCGCGAGATCGAGTCGGTCGCGACCCGCCATATCGCGCTCGTCGACGCCTGCGACCTCGGCGCGTGCGCCGACCATTTCCTCGGCTACTGGATCGGCCTCGACGCCTGGCGGGCGATGCCAGGGGACCTGCGCGCTCGAATCACGCGGACCATGCCGAAGATCGCGCAGGAGTGGCGCATGGTGTTCGCGGCGACCGACCGCTACGAGAACCTGGCGACCGCGGGCATTCCGACGCTCCTCGTCCGCGGAACGGCAACCACGCTCGCCGCGCGCGCCGTCGTGGAGTTCTTGCGCGAGCAGCTCCCGCAGGCTTCCCTCGTGGAGATCGAAGGCGCCGGCCACATGTCGCCGGTGACCCACCCCGCCGCCGTCAGCGCGGCGATCGCCCAGCACCTCGCACGCTGCACTGCGGCCTGAGGACCTCCTCCTTCCCGCCGATGCCTGTTCGCCCGAAGGACCTACAGCCGCGCAGCGCTCCGGCCCCTATTCTTCCGGGGTGGTCTGGCCGGAGGACGCCATGCAGCTGAGACTCTTGCTGTGGAACATGGAGTGGATGAACGACCTCTTCACCAGCGGCTCGGGCCCGGCTGCGTTCCGACCGGACAGCCAGAAGATGCCGCACTTCCCCGCGAGCGTGACGACGAGCGAGCGTCGCGCCGACCTCTCCGCGGTGATCCGCGAGGTCGAGCCCGATGCGGTCGTCGTCGTCGAGGCCCCGAGCCGGGAGGAAGAGTTGGATCTCTTTTTCCGCACCGACCTCGGGCCGGAGTGGCGGGCCCTCCTCCAGCCGACGTCCGGCTCGGCGCAGACGATCGGCGCGGCGATCAACACCGCCACCGGCAAGTTCGACGCCGCGGCGACGCACCGGCTCGACAGCGCCGCGAACCCCGCGTTCGGCGAGTTTCTGTGGGACACCGACGGCGACTCGGTGGACGAGCGCTACCGCTTCGAGCGCCTCCCGCTCGACCTCGAGGTCGCGCTCACCGGCGGCAAGCGGCTGCGGATCCTCGGCCTGCATCTCAAGAGCAAGGCCATCTTCGATGCCTACGAGTGGAGCAAGTGGTGGGCGGTGGCGGGCGGCAACCGCCGGAAGATCCTCGCCCAGGCGCTGTTCATCCGCGAGCGGTTCGTCGCGCCGTTCCTCAAGGATGCCGCGACGGCCGACGTGCCGCTCATCGTCTGCGGGGACGTCAACGACGGGCCCGGGCTCGATGCGTCCGAGAAGCTCCTCTTCGGCAGCGGGATCGAGATGCTCATGGGCGACGTGTGGACACCCGACGTCTCGCTCGGCAACGCCCTGTACGACGGCCTGAGCGACACCGCAAAGCGGAACATGGATTTCACCACGCTCGCGACCTCGCGGTTCAAGGACCCGATCTTCAACGACGTCTACCACCAGGAGTGGATCGACCACGTCCTCTACTCCCGCAACCTGGGGCGGACGTGGGTGTCGGGCGGACGCGTCGTCCGGAACGCGCTCGACGGGCAGCCGCTGTACCGGAAGTACCCGCACGCCTCCGACCACTCGCCGGTGGTCGTGACGCTCGATTTGTAAGCGCGTCGCGGTGGGAGGAAGCGTGTCGCGTTAGTGCCGGTATCCGGGTGCGCCTCGGGCGAGCCGTCGACGGCGCGCTGCGACGGTGAGGACGACGAGCCCCAGCGCAAGCATCGCCCAGGTCTCGGGCTCGGGAGCGACTGCAGCGTGGAACGAACCGGCGAGGATCGTGTGCCCCAGCGCAGTCGGGTGCACCTGATCGAAGAAGAGATACCCCGCGCAGCCGTTCGCATTGGCGATACACGGCTCCTTGACGTTCGTGAGCCCAAACGCCCCGGGCGTCGCTACCGCTTCTCTGAAGAGCGAGAACGTGTCGAACACGGTGATGTCCACGCCGGGGAAGCTCGACTCGACCTGCGCCATCGCCTGGTTCAGCCCGGCATTGAATCCGACGGTGAGCGCGGTAAGCCCGGCGGCATTGCCTGAGTTCGCTCCGAACGGCGTCCGCCGAGATCTCACGAGGTTGGGGACGAGAACGCGCGTGGCCCCCGCCAGCGCGAGGCCACCCACCAGACCGGCGAGATTCGTGACCGCCTGCCCGGCCGCGACCACCGGATTACCGCCGGTCGCCAGTGCGAGAAAAAGGTCGTTCGGCCCGCCCCACACCACGACGAGCGAGTCCGCCAGATCGTACGTTCGCGGCGTGCCGATGAACTGACCGAACTGCACTTGCATCCCGTCGCCCTGAGGGCGGTCGGCAGTCCGGGCGGATTGTTGGCGGCAAACGTTGAAGTTGCCGAGTGTCGGTCATCGCCCCGCCGACGGCGTAGTTCGTGCCGCCCGGCCGTCGAGCGCACGAGCGGCGGCAGGCCAAGCATGGGCGCGAGCAGTTCGACCGCGGTCTGGCCGTTCGAGAACCGTTGCGCGTACGGCGGCGAGGGCGGCCAGCCAACCGGGGGAAACGCGGACGGCGGGGCGAGCGCGAACGCATTGCCGCCGTCGGACAGGCTGTCGCCGAAGCGAACACGACTTCGAAAACCCGTGCGCGGCACCCGCATCCGAGCAGCCGCGATCGCGAAGACTGCCGAGAGCGATCCGTCGCATGGCGCTTCCTCCTCGACCCACGTCGCGAGCTCATTATGCGCCCGGGCCGACCGAGCGTGCAAAAGAGGCCCGGCGTCGTCGCCGCCAGTGGATCGCTTCAGCGCGCCACGCTGGGCCGGGCTGGGCTCGATCACGTCGGTGACGCGAGCCTTGCGGAAACGACCGACCAGTGCCCCAGTCCCCGACCGCGCCTTGAGCGTCATCTCCCCCTCGTGCACCGGCACGACGGCGAGGAAGCGGATCGTCTTCACGGCGTCGAGGCGGAGTTCCCGGAATGCGTCGGGGACGTGCTGCGGCGGCAGCAGGATGGCGCCGCACAGCCGCGTGCTCGGCGCGAGCGCCTGCGGCGGGTCGCCGTTCGTTACCGTGTGTCCCTCGCCGAGCCATGTGTCGTACTTGTGCGGAAGCCGCGCAAGCGTCTTCAGCTGCCGCACCGGCCAGTACCAGTTCTCGTCCCGGAACGCGCCGTCCCCGATCGCCCAACGCTCGGGAAGCGTCGCGACGAGCTCGATATGCCGCGGCGCGTCCAGCTCCGCCGGCACGTTCATCGGCCGGTCGCTCATGCCGGAGGTCACCAGCAGGTGAAACGGCCGCGACGCCGTCGGCTTCACCCAGTGAACGTCGAGATGGACGGCGTCCGAGATGAGCTCGTGGAACACCGATTCCACCGGGCCGAGGTGCCGCTCGATGTGGCGGACGATCGCGTCGGTGCCGAGCGTCTCGGGCGGCGGCGTGAACGATCGCGGCCCGTCCCGGTAGTGCTCGACCGGGTCGCCCGACAGCGAAACGACCTTGCCTTTGCGGCGCGTGCTCATGGGCCATTCTAGACTGCGACGCGCGTTCGTTCGCTCGGCCGCTGGGGCGCTCTTCACCGCGATCGTGACGAATGGCCGGGTCATCGCGCGAGAACCGGTCCCCCGTCGTTCGTGTGTCGAACGTGTCTCTCCGGCCCGACGCGGTCGTTACCGCGGCCGGCGCGTGTACTCGGCTCGGGCCTCGAAATTGCTGGCAATCGCCGGTGCTTCCGCGGGGTGGCGGCGCCGCGAAGCTACTCGTTGCCGGAGATGACGCGCGGGGATGGCATGCTGTAAGCTGGCCGCTCCCCCCGCGACGAATCCGCGCGCATTCCCGCCGCGCGTGAGCAAGGAAAGGACCCGTCATGCTCCCAGCTGCGCAGCCGAAGCCCTCTGCCGTCCCGAGCCGGGAAGCGGTCTGGCAGCGTTACAGGGAGGTGCGCGGCGAGAGCGAGCGGCTCGCGTCGCCGCTCGCGACCGAGGACTACGGCGTGCAGGCAATGCCCGACGTGAGCCCGCCGAAGTGGCATCTCGCGCACGTCACCTGGTTCTTCGAGAACTTCATCGCTGCGCCGTACGCGCGCGGCTTCGCACCCTTCCACCCGGAGTTCGGTTATCTCTTCAACTCGTACTACGAGACCGTCGGGCCGTTCTTCCCGCGGCTCTCGCGCGGGCTGCTGTCGCGTCCGACCGTCGAGGAGGTGTACCGCTACCGGGCCCACGTGGACCGGGTGATCGGGGACACGATCGACACCGTCGGCGACGCCGCCTGGGGCGAGGTTGCCCGTCGGATCGAGCTCGGGCTGCACCACGAGCAGCAGCACCAGGAGCTGCTCCTCACCGATCTCAAGTACAACTTCGCGTTCAATCCGCTGAAGCCGGCGTACCGCACGCCGTTCGAGCGATCGTCGGCGACCGCGCGCCAGCTCGGCTGGATCGGGTTCGACGCCGGCATACGCTTGATCGGCTACGAGGGACGCGATTTCGCGTTCGACAACGAGCGGCCGCGGCACCGTGTTTTCCTCGAGCCGTTCCGGCTTGCGGATCGTCTGGCGACCAACGGCGAATATCTGGCTTTCATGGACGACGACGGCTATTCGCGGCCCGACCTGTGGTTGTCGGAAGCGATGGAAGACGGTGAAAGAACGGGCGTGGAGCGCGCCGCTTTACTGGGAGCGGATCGACGGCGAATGGTGGCAGATGACGCTTGCCGGGTTGCGGCGCGTCGACGCGGCGGAGCCGGTGTGTCACGTGAGCTACTACGAAGCCGACGCGTACGCCCGCTGGGCCGGCAAGCGCCTCCCGACGGAAGCCGAGTGGGAGACCGCGGCCGCCGGCTCTGCCGTCGCGGGAAACTTCCGCGAATCGGGCCGGCTGCATCCGGCGCGCGCGAACGACACGCCGCAGCTCTTCGGCAACGTCTGGCAGTGGACCTCGAGCGGCTACTCGCCGTATCCCGGCTACCGCCCGCTCGAAGGCTCGCTCGGCGAGTACAACGGCAAGTTCATGGTGAACCAGTACGTGCTGCGCGGCGGCTCGTGCGCCACGCCCGCTTCGCACATGCGCCGGACCTACCGGAATTTCTTCTACGGGCCCGACCGCTGGCAGTTCATGGGGATCCGGCTCGCCGAGTAGCGGATCACCTTCGCCTGCTCGTATTCGTTCTCGCCCCTGGATCGTCACGCGGTCGTTCGCGCGCACGTCATGCCGGAGACGTGCAGGACGTCGCCCGACGCGGACGGCATTCGACCATAGCCCGGGCGCGGGGCCGACACTCCCGGAGCGAGGAAGGTCTACCCGGGCTTGTAGCTCTTACAAGCCCGGCGTGTAGGTTTGCCCGCACCGCCCGACTCCGTCGCTCCCGGCGGACGGCCAACCCGTTGCCCGGAAAGCAAGTTTCCGGTCGGTCGGCCCTCGGCACGCCACGTGCAGCATATGAAACGAGGAATCGACCCGTGATCAGCCCCCGCCTGACACTGATGCGCCCGACGCGCGGCGCACTCGCGGCGCACTGGCAGTGGACGAGGGCGCTTGCAATCGCCTTCTTCACAACGGCCATCGTGTTGCTCGTCGGGGGGACCGGTCTCGTGCCGGTTCGGGCCGCCGTCGCGCTCGGGTGGTCGCTCATCGCCCTCGGCGCCGTCTATGCCTGCGGCGCGTTTACAGCGGGCGGTGCGCAGGCACGCGGCCTACTCACCGCCGTCGGCGCAGCGTACGCTGTCTGCGGCGGTCTCTTGCTTGTGGATGCGGTGCTCGGGCTGTTGTTGCTGCTCGTGGCGGTCTCGGGCGCGCTCATCCTCGGCGGGATCGTCCAAGTGGTGGTCGCGATCGCGCGGCCGCATGCCCAATCGACGCCCGCGCTCGTCTCCGGACTCGCGCTCGCGGCGCTCGGCGGAGCGGTCGCGCTCGAGTGGCCGCTCGCGCCGGTCCCGGGGCTGGCCACCGTGTTCGGCCTGGCAGCGGCAGCGCAGGGGGCCGCGTCCCTCCGGCGCGCAGCCGCGGGCGAGCGGCTCGCTCAGAGGAACCTGTTCGGCTTGAGGAAGAAACCGAGCACGAGGCAGCCCTCCGGCGCGCGTGCGATATGGCGGCTACCCGTCGGGCGCCAGACGTAGTTCCCGGCGGTCACTTCGCCCTCGTCGTCGACCAGCCGACCCTGGATGACCCAGCTCTGCTCGAGCGCAGTGTGCTCGTGCATCGGCAGCACGGCGCCCGGCGCGAGGCGCGTGAGCGTGGTCATCAACCCGGTCTCCGGATCCTCCATGAGGACCTTGATGTCGATGCCGGGGAATGGCGAGCGCTTCCACGGCAGCTTGTCGACGTCCACGTAGCGCGATGCGAGCGCCGGCAGCTCGTCGAGCTGAGGCATGGCGGGGGTGCGGGTGGCCATTCGGATTCTCCTTCGTTCACAGCGCGGCGCGCAGCCGCTCGAACCCCGCCTCAAGGTCGGCAACGAGGTCGTCGGGGTGCTCGAGCCCGGCGTGAATGCGGAAGCACGGTCCGGGCGAGGTCCACTTGGTTGCCGAGCGCAGATCCTCGGGTTGCGTCGGCATGACGAGGCTTTCGTAGCCGCCCCACGACGCGCCGAGCCCGAACAGCTCGAGCCCGTCGACGAGCGCTGCGAAAGCGCTCCGCCTCATCGGCTTCAACACGATCCCGAAGAGCCCCGACGCGCCGCTGAAGTCGCGCTTCCACAGCGCGTGACCCGGATCGCCGGGGAGCGCCGGATGCAGCACGCGTTCCACCTCGGGCTGACGCGCGATCCACTCCGCGAGGCGCATGCCGGTCGACCAGTGGCGTTCGAGCCGCACCGCGATCGTCCGCAGGCCGCGCTGGGCGAGGTAGGCGTCGTCGGGCCCCACGCTCTGGCCCAGCTCGTGGTGCGCGGCCCTCACGCGCCGCCATGCGGATTCGTTCGCGGTGATCGCGCCGAGCACCGCGTCCGAATGCCCGACGACGTATTTCGTCGCCGCCTGGATCGACACGTCGACGCCGAGCGCGAGCGGCTTGCAGTAGAGCGGGGTGGCCCAGGTGTTGTCGATCATCGTCGTGATGCCGCGCGCACCGGCGACCGCGCAGATCGCCGGGACGTCCTGGATCTCGAACGTGAGCGAGCCCGGGGATTCGAGATAGACCACGCGCGTCGTGTCGCGCACGAGCGCTCCGATGTCCGCTCCGATCAACGGATCGTAGAAAGTCGTCTCGACGCCGAGTCGCTTGAGGAAGCGCGTCGCGAAGTTGCGCGTCGGGCCATATACCGAATCGGGCAGGAGGACGTGCGTGCCCTGCTCGACGAACGCGAGGAGCGCGGTCGCACACGCCGCGAGCCCCGACGGGACGAGCGCCGTGCGATGCCCGCCCTCGAGCGAGCTGAGCGCCTCCTCGAGCGCGTGGGTCGTCGGCGTGCCGATCCGACCGTAGTACGTTCCCGGGACGTCGAGCGCGCGGTTGACTTTCTTCCGGTCCCAGTCCTCGAGCGTGGGCGAGAGGATCGTCGAGGCGTGGAAGACGGGCGGATTCACCGCGCCTTCGAAGCGTTCCGGGTGGCGGCCGGCGTGCACCGCCTTGGTGTCGTCGTGCATGGGCATGTCCGGGAGAAGCGGGCCGGCGCCTATTGTGCCCGGTTCGAGCGTTCACTCTAAACCGGCCCGCGACGGGAACTCGGCGCCCCGCAGGGCGTCAGCTATGGGTTTGAGCCCAGCCTAAAGGAAACACCATGATCGTCGACCTGCCGTCCCGCATCTGCCAATTCCACAATAGCGAGAAGGACGAACGAGGGTTCCTCGTCTTCTGCGGAAAGCCCGTCAAGCCGGAGTACAGCTACTGTGCCCACCACGTCGGTCGCATCTATCAGCGCGTGAACGCGTCCTACGGGCCGAAGGTGCCGCTCGAAGCGCCGGCCGAGGCGCCCGCAGAGGCCGTCGAGACGGCGACCCCGCTCGAGCGGGAAGCGGCATAAGGCGTGCGCCGGGGCGCCGCTAGCGCTCCGAGGGAGTCCGGGCGGAGCTACGCTGCGCAACGCGTCGGCGCGCAGTACCTGAGATAGACGTCCCCCACCTTCGCCCGATACTCGGGCGGAGAGACTTGCAGCCGGCGTTTGACGGCTTCCGCGGTCTCGCCGCGCGGCCGTTCCATGACGAGGTCCCGGACTAACGGTTCCCGGTACTCGACGGCGATCCAGGCGATGACTGCCTCCGCGCAAAACCACTCTACCGCTGCTCGCTGGGGGTCCCACGCTTCGGCCGATCACGCGGCGTGCCCGGCGCTGACGACGAGCCCGGCAAGGCTTGCGTGCCGGCACCATCGCGAGGACAGGAACCGGCACTAAGCGGTATGCTCGTCGGCAGGCAATTGCGCCCCCGCCGACGAGAGGTTTCAATGCGCTATGCGTTGCTGCTGCTGTTGCTGTCGGGTTGCACGATCGTTCCGATTGCCGACGCGGGACCGTGTTCAGCCACGACGAATGCGAGGGGATGCCAAGAGAACCCCTACCTCGTCAAGCGAGGGACGGAGAGCACTGCGCAAGGCGATGCGAGTCAGAAGGTAGACGCTGGGCGTTGACGCAGGCTCAACCATCCGGAGCCCGAGAAACGTCGCGCGGCTGTCGGGCGGGAGCACGATCCGGGTAGCGCACGTTCGCTTGCACAACTCTCGCGCTATCTCATCCGCGAAAACGCTAGACCGTATCTCCAGCTCCCGGCCTCGAGACCCGACGCTCGCACCGAACCGGGTGAGCGCGCCTTACAATGACGAATCGCGTCCCCGGATCAGCTTGATGCTCGGCTTCCTCCGCCCGGCTCCCGACAGCCAGCTTGAAGACCTGAGGGCGCTGTCGCTGTTCGCGGACCTGTCGGTGCGCGAGCTCAAGATCGTGCAGGGCGTGCTCCACGAGCGCGAGTATCTCGCCGGCGAGGTGATCTTCGACGAAGGCGACGAGGGCTATGCGCTCTACATCGTGCGCACCGGCCGCGTGCTGATCTGCCGCCAGGGCCGTCCGGACAGCGCGATCGCAGAGCATGGCGCGGGTAGCTTCTTCGGCGAGCTCGCGCTGCTCGACAGTGCGCTGCGCGCCGCGCAGGCCCGCGCGGTCGAGCCGTGCAGGCTCGCGGTGCTGTTCGGCAGCGACTTCCTGTCCCTCCTCGAGACCGAGGCGAAGCTCTCGAACAAGATCCTGCTCCGGTTCGCGCGCCATCTCGGCAGCCGCCTGCGCGGCACGGTGACCGGCCCGAACTCCGAGCAGCGCGTGTGAGCGTCGGCATCGGCGCCCGAACGGCCGGAGCGGCCGCGAGCGGACCCGGCCCCGTCGCGTGGACGGGTATCTTCGCCGCGACCTGCCTCCTGCTCATCGCGCTCAACCACATCCTGTGGCTGGTGGTGCCCGCCCTGATGGCGCTGGTGCTGTCGTATGCGCTGGATTCACCGATGCGACGCCTGATGTACGCGGGGATCTCCCGGGAGATGGCCGCGGCGCTCGTCACCGGTGTGCTCTTGATCTTCCTCGTGGTCGCGACGCTGCTGCTGCTCGCCTGGGCGGGCGCACGCGCCGAGGACTGGCAGGCGGGCGTGGAGCGTTACCTGCGCGGCGGCGCCGTGCTGCTCGAGCGCACGCTGGCGGCGCTGGAGGGACGCTGGTCGACGCTCGCGCGGGCCAATCTCGCGGCCGGTGTCACGACCCTGCTCAACGAGTTTTCCAGCACGTTCGTGGAGCGGCAAGTGCAGCCGCTCGCGGTGTCCATCCTCGCGTGGCTGCCGGCGGCCCTGCTCGGGCCCTTCTTCGCCTTCTTCTTCTTGCGCGACGGGCGGCGGTTTCACGGCTTCATCGCGCGCGCCGTGCCCAACGCCTACTTCGAGAAGACGCTCGACTTGCTGCACGACATGCACCAGACCGGCCGCGCGTACTTCACCGGGCTGGTCAAGCTCGCCGTGCTCGACACCCTAGCGCTGGGAATCGGCCTGTGGGCTTTGGGATTGCCGGGCGCGTGGCTACTGGCGCTCATCGCGGCAGTGCTCGCCTGGATACCCTATGTCGGTTCGATCGCGGGCTGCTTGCTGGTGGTGCTGGTGGCGGCGACCGACTTCCCGCAGGACCCGGCCGTGGCCTACTGGGCGGTCGCGCTCTTCGTGCTGGTGCGGATGCTCGACGATTTCGTGTTCCTGCCGGCGACGGTGGGCAAGAGCCTGAAACTGCACCCGCTGGTGAGCGTGCTGATGCTGTTCGTCGGCGGCGCGGTGGCCGGCGTGCCAGGCCTCGCGCTCGTGCTCCCGCTTCTGGGCGTGGCAACCGTGGTGGGCGCGGCGCTGAGCGAGATTCTGACCGACCGGCGGCTGCGGGCGCGGCACGCCTACGCGCTGCGATTGCAGAAGGCACAGGCGTCGAGCGACCTCGCGTGAGCCGGCAGGCGCCCCCCGGCTACTTCACCACGTGCCAGACGCCGTCGACGCCGCCGCCGTTCCGGTCGCCGACCTTCTGGTCGCCGGTGTAGAAATAGAGCGGCTTGCCGTTGTAGGCCCACTGCGGCGAGTCGTCGCCGCGCTTGAATACCGTGTAGCCGCGCACGGCGCGCTCGCCCTCGCGCGGCCGGAACGACGGCCACTTCAGCGCGCACTCGGCGTCGCATGCGCTGCGCGTCGGATCTGCGGAATCCCGGCCATACGCAGGGCGTAACGATGTGCGGCCGTTACGGACGAGGAGCAGACGACAGCGGTATCGAGAAGCTGCTCGGCATCGAGCCCTCGGGTCCCGATGGACTTTGCCGCTCTACAACGTCACACCAGGCGTCAACACCTGTAAGAAAGATCAGCTTCCAGGGCAGTTAACGAGACCCGCGAGTGGCTACGCCCTCGCCGGACCCAGAACTAGCAGCGATATCACTCTGGTCTGAGTTTCTTGCGTCCTTGCAGGGAATCTAGGGACTCCGCCTCGATGGCGAGTCGCCTACTGCTTTCGGCGTAATGCTTCTGCCCGAGTGCGGTTTGCGCTCGATGTCACTAGAGTACGGACGAGTACACGCGATCGCTGCACTGAGCTAGAGGAGGCGTTTGCAGTCGGTTCCGGTCGCTCAATCGGAAAGTCGTTTCAACAGATGGAGGTGCCATGCTCAGGAAATTTGTCTTGATCGCGCTGGCCACAGCGTTGCTGGTGCCGGCGTCTTCGTTCGCGGAACCAAGTTCATTGAACTTCAAGATGCGCAGTTATCACAAGAACGTGGTCGAACTGAAGTTCTACTCCCGGAATCGGGGCGGGCACGAATGGCCCGGCAACGGCACGGTCTATGTGCTCCGGGACTACGACGTCCACAACCACGCGCTGAACTGCGTCAAGGGCGAGACGATTTGCTACGGGGCCTGGGTGCAGGGGGCTTCTTCCACGTACTGGGGCAGCGGCCAAGGCGGCAAGCAGGCGTGTTCGTCTTGCTGCTACACCTGCAACGGCGGCCAGACGTCCGTGATCAATCTGAACGCGAGATAGCGCAGGGTCACGGGGGAGCGCCCCCCTACACGACATCGCGCGTTTCTCGTGGTAGCCGAGGTTCGTGTGTTTCGACACGACCTCACACGGGCCGGCGGCACTAGCGCTTGCAGCGACTCAGAGATCGCCGGATAGGTCGTTGAGCTGGTGTCGGTCTCGCCGACCGTGGCGCTCGGATTCACCGACGCTGCGCGATCCTAGCGCCATCTCGCTCGAGAAAATGCTCGGCGCAGGGTTGTGTAGCCGAGGCTGGCGTGGAGGGCTGCCCTCGTCGGCGCCGGGCGCCTGCAGGACGATCACGGACCTCGCGATCGCGGGCCTCGCGCGGCTCATGCGCTGTCGGCTCGCGCACCGCTGGGAGGCGCGCGGGAGCTCGGGCGCGCGCGTGATCTACACCGGCCTCGTGCTGGTCGGCGAGCAGTGATCATCGAAGTGACCAGGTTCGCGACAGCGGCACTTGGCGCATTGTCGCGCAAGCTTGGGACGTCGAGACCGAATCGCGGAAGATTCCTGCCGACCTCGCCGCACATAAAACTCAGTGGAAGGGTACACGCTCAGCTCCTGCGCGCGGCTCGTGCCCAACCCCGCGCTCGAGCAGACCGACCAACAGCTTCGCTGTTGGCTACCCTCGCGGCTTCGCCGGCCGCGGCACACAAGAAAACAAGGGCCCGCACAAGCGGGCCCTATTCGAAGGTCGCGCGGCTAACGAATCAGCTGGGCGACCCTCTCCGGCGCTTGATGACCCGGGCGGCGACCGCGAGCAGGCCGGCGATGAGTATCGCGTAGGTCTCTGGCTCCGGGACAGCCTGCACCGCTTGCGGATTAGCGAAGACGAAGTCGTCGGTGACCGCGAGGTCGATACGGCGCGCGAGATTCTCCGCTCCGAACGACGCGACTGTGGTCCCGTTGAAGCTGAACAAGGCATTGGTGCCGACTGTCAAGGTGACGTTGGTAATGAACGGTGCATCGAACAGCACCCCGAGGAACTGCGGCTCACTACTTTGTCCGACTGGGACATCGAACTTGCCCAGGCTTACTTCCTCGCCTTTTAGGCCCCGTCCGAAGTATTCGATGCTGCTGCTTCCGAGTCGTTCGACGTCGACGAAGATCGCACCGAATCCGCGCGTCCCGGCCGGCGTGTCGGTACCTGCCAGAACGAAGCTCTGCTCGATGAACCGGTCGTTAAACTGACCGTTCGTCTGGTCAAACATCACGAAGGTCGATGAATGATGCCCTTGTCTTCGCCGTCCCGGTTTTCGCTGTTCCGGCCTTTGCTGTCTTGATGTTTGCCGCCCCGACAAACGAAAACTATACGCCTGTAGGCACACGGCATCCGGCGGGCATCAGCACACGGACTGTTTCCCGATGCGTGTCCAGCTCACGACCGTCGTTTCGGCTGGGTAGCTATCGGTTCAAGAGTATCGACAGTGCCCCCGCCTTCAGGATCGCAAGTCTCAGATCAAAGGGTCACTTGGAGACAGAACCGATGTCATCCGCTTCTTCGAGCTGCCCGAGACCACTCGGATCCTGAAACTCCAGACCGGGTCGCATTCGAACGCGCGCTTCGAGCTGCCCTAGACCACTCGGATTCTGAAACTCCAGATCGGGTCGCATTCGAACGCGCGCTTCGAGCTGCCCTAGACCACTCGGATTCTGAAACTCCAGGCCGGGTCGCATTCGAACGCGCGCGCTTCCGCTCGGCGCGCTTCTCCAGGAAGCAGCCCAAGCCGAAAGCGGCCACGGCGAGCAGCAGGACGATGAGGAATAAAAGCTCTTTCACTGGCGCCCCACACAAATTGATTCGGGTAAGTCCACAGGCGCGTATCTCAACCGCCACCCCATGAATATTCTAACGGAAAGTCTGTCCTGCGTGAATTATAAGAAAGAAATACCGCCACTCTCCTACCCCGTTCCCTCGCACACGCGCGTGCTGCTCGGGACCGGAATTGACATCACCTGGGGCTTGCAGGTAAAAGAGCCCCGCGTCAGGCCCGGCCGATCGTGTCGCCGGCGCACTTTGGGGTCTATCCGTCTTATCTCTCGACCCGGTCAGAGTCTCATCGTCATGACGGCACCGTCGGAACCGGACCCAGGCTTGTGAAGCGCGGTCGCCCTCTTAAGTTCGGCCGAGCGGCAGAGCTAGTCGCGTTGACGCTTCCGCACGATGTCTTGGAGTGGTTGCGCGGCATCAACGTGGACCCGGCCCGAGCGATCGTGTCGTTGTTCGACAGCAGCGCCAAACGCCGGCGCCCACGAGATGTCGCCCGCCCGGAAATGGAGCTGGTGTCAGTGGGACGGCGCCAATCACTGATCGTCGTCGACGAGAAATCGGTCACGACGTTGCCCGGCGTCTCGCTGATCTCACTCGGAGCGGGGCGGTCCTTCCTGGCCCTCGAATCGGGGAAGGGCATGGCCGATCTCGAGGTCGCCGTGCTGGATCGTCTCGAGGCGCGCAATCTCGCCGAGAGTGAGCGGAGGATCCTCGCCCAGCTGCGGTGGCAACTTCGAGAATGGCGCCAAGACTCGCGCCTGAGCTTCCAGATCCGATCGATCATCCTGGTCGAACCCCGGCGCCCACGGCGTCCGCATCTGGTGAAAAGGCCAGTGGTCGAATAGCTCAGCCAGACGACGGGGCCGTCTGAGGCACGGCCGCGTAACCAGCGTCAGGCGTTTGCGGCCTCCGACATCCGGTCGTGGACCGTCCCTGACACCTTGTTGGCGAACTGTCGTTAGCACCGTGAACGTGAACAGCGCGTCCGGCTCCGTCGCGTGCCACACATCCCACATGCCGCCGATGAAGAACGGCGATTCGTCCTCCATTCCGGCCACTACCGGACTGTTCGTCGCAACCGCAATCGCTGAGATCGTCGGCTGCTACCTTCCGTACCCGTGGATCAAGGACCGTGCACCCATCTGGGTACTCATCATAGTCGCCCCGTTTTTCTCGGTCTTTGCTGCTTGCGTTGGCAAGCGAAATCAGAAGGTATTCGCGCCGGGCGCGCGCCTTCAGCGCAAGCTTGCCGATGAGGGGTGCTCGAGAGCGCGCATCCTATTCGCCATGCGTTCGGCCGGCGCGACAACGCCTTTCTTAAGCTTCTTCGCAAGATGGTTTTCATCGCGGTATGTGACGACGGGCAAGACCCAGGGGTACTTACGTTGGAGCGCGGTGAACATCGAGAACGGCCGTTCACCTTCACGGATGATCGGAACAAACGGCACAGCGACGGACGGAATCACGAGGTGTGATTCAAGCGGCGTCGACCTCGGTTTGCTGAGGTTGGCGATGACGAAGCTTGAAAGGCCGGCAAGAATGGCGACCGTTTCGATGGTGTCGCGATCCTCCGGCTCGTCGAAATCGAAGACGACGGGCACGTATCCAAGAGACGGTAGCCGATCCCGGAGCGTCTTGAGCACGTCGCGCTCGCGGCCGATGAACCGCCCCAGCAATAGGACGATCTTGTCGGCAGCGGCATTGATCACGCGTCCGATCTTCGGATTCTCTGACAGCAAGGACACGAAGTGGGCGACCTCTAGATCGTCGACTCGAATGCTGATATCCGGATCCGGTTTGCCATCCTGGCTGAAGTCGAGCGGCTCGAGCATCGGTACGACGTAGAGTCCCTTCTGTTTCGCCCCGTGAGCTTTGATGTTCCAAGTGTTGATTCCCCACACAATCGCGCCTGACAGATCCGCGCCCTCCAGGTTGGCTTGATTCATCGATGTGCCGACGAGAAACGCGCCTCGCAGGTCAGCATTCTTTAGATTCGCGTCGGTGAGCAGCGTGTGGGTCAGTATCGCGTTCGAGAGCTTCGCCCCTTCGAGGTCGGCGTAGGACAGATCCGTGTGGCGGAGATTGCAGTCGCGAAGATCAGCGCCTGCCAGATCCCCGGTCCGAAAAACGGAAGCTGATAAGTTCGCGCCGCGCAGGCGCGCGCCAGAGAGATCGACGAATCCTAGATCGATGTCGCCGAGATTCGCGCCTCTCAGGTCGGGTATGACACCGGTCCGCTTTCGCCATTTATTCCATCCGCCTTCTGAGGCCAGGAACGTAAGAAGGCGAAGGAAGTGCGCACGATTGCCTTTGAATTGAGGGTCTTCGAGACGTGTAATCAGGTCGGCGTTGGCGCTCTCAATACTTCTAAACACATCCAGTTCTTCGGCAAGCGCGCGGGCTGCGCGACGGACGTGTCGCGCAGTGATGCGGCGCCGGTACCGCAGCCACAGGCGGCGCCTCGTCTGATGAATAAACTCCCACTCCCAATCCTCGATGTGCCGTTCGCACTCGACATCTTTCACCGGGGCGTTCTGCAGCAGTTGAAAAAGAACGCTCCGGCCTCTGTCGGTGATCCACTTTGTGAAGGCCTGCGTCATCGGTCGCGCAGTATACCGAGACAGCCTCGTGAACGGTCGGTGCTTCGTCTCTTGGGCCCGAACCCTTCGCAGACGTTTCGATGTTCACGCGACCGCGGCCCACGGGTATCGCACCTTGTTTGGCGTGCAGCCATAGCACTTCGATCTGCACGGCTCAATCTGCGCGAAGGCGCGTATGCTGCAGCGTGGTGACACTAGTGATGTGGGAATAGCCAGTCGCCTAGCTCTCTGCCGATCGTGGTCCAGTCGATTGGCTCACTCGCCCCCACCATCGACCTCGATCGGTTTGGCCTCGATCGGTGGCGGCAGCGCAGCCTTCGCGTTTAGCTCCTGGATCATTCCCGGAGTCGTCGGCCAATACTGCTCGAGGAACGCGCTCAGCGCACGCTGACGTGCCTCGACTCGCTGATTGCGCACCCGCTGGTAGCTCCCGGCCGAGGAGCCAGACGAGTTCGTGCGCGTACGTACACGGCCAGGCGATCCGGGAGGCGTACAAGGGGGCCCAACCTCGCCGACTTCGGACAGAAAAATTGGCTCAGGCGGCGTGCGACGACCACTGCAGGGTCGACCTGGCTGCCGCGATCTCTCCTAGCCGCCGCGCTCGCCTCTGCTCACACCGGCCGCGCGATCTGATTGGCGGCGGGATTCGAACCTAGCCGATCGCCATAGGACAAAATCCGCCGTGCAGAGGACCTTGGCCGGCGTTGCCACTTTCGTTGCCGTTAAGCGAGCGTTGGTCGCGAAGACTAGTCAGTTTCGGCCACGAAGTCCCATTGAATACCGCGACTTGCCGCACTGCATAGGAAGACTCGATTGCCCCCGTCCAGCCGAATGACAAACCCTTTCCCTGAGTTCAAGAAGCTGTGCCCGTCGTCTACGACCATGACGGAACCCCGTGCTTTGCCATTCGCTAGATTCGCGTCAATAACCCATTTGCTACGGGGATTTCTTGTGCGGCGGGCGAACGTCGGCGCGTTCTGAGTTCGACTTCGGTTTCAATCGTAGCCTGATCGAACGAAGGTCTTCGCGAGATCGGTATTCGCGAACGGCGTGTGCTTGAGGGTCGGCAGAGACAGGACATGTGTGTCCGCAACTCGGGCAACTCGCGGGTGCTGCGCGGATGCGGCAGAGGCCGCGTCCATTAGCGGACGCGCTGCGATCGATCGGCGCACGCCTAATTCGACCAAGGCCGAGGCGGCGCGTACGCGGTCGTCGCTTAAGATAAGGTTGAGGCGTTAACACGTTCGTCGTTTAACCGCGTGACAGACGTTCACTTCCGGAACTTGCTTCGCTTCCACTCTGTGAGAACCGGTTCCAGCGCTTTGCCCATGCATTTCGCCACCGCCGCGTTGCCGCGCGGTGAGTAGTGGGGGTCGTCACGCACATAGGCAGCCGGGAAGCCGACTTCCAGCACACACGGCGTGGTATCCACGATAGGGACAGCGGAGGCTAACCGCTGCAGGATGGCCTGCATTTCGCTTTCTTCGCCGCGCATGAGTCGCTCGATCCGCACCCCACTCGAAAAGAACGCAATGACCGGAACAATGTCGTGTTCGTCTGCAAGCTCGAGGAAGGCACGCAGAATCGCCTCATTGACCCGAATGAGCTCCTCATCGGAGGGCTGCGGATTTCGCCCGAAATAACTGAACAGCCACCGATTTGCATAGAACAGGTCCGTGATACGCCATTCCCACTGGTCCCCACGGTAGCCGTAGTCGTACTCGAGGAACGGAAGATTTGTTACAGAGCCCATGGCGAACATAGTCTGGGGGGGAATGGTGGGTACGTTCAGGATCTGCAATTCGCCGTCGTTCAGGACGATGCGGGGTTTCGAGAACGGGATGCCCCAGTGCGGCGAGCTGATGAGAGGATAAACGGTGAGCGACCGCTGCAGATCACTGAATGGAAAACCCAGAATCGCGACATCGGGTTTCCAGGGCAGGGCATCCTTCTTGAATCTCAAGTACGACTGGTCCACGCCGTAGCCGCCGACCCCGAAGTTGAGCACCTCGATGGTTCCTGCCGAATCGCGCTCGAGCTGATGTCCCCACGAATCCTCGAAGCTGACGCGCTCGGCGAATACATGCGAATCCCCGACAAGAGCCACCCGGAGTCGATCTCTTTTTGGACCACGAAGAACGGCTCCCTGCGTCGCGGCTCGGAGGCCCTCCGCGCTGGAGAGATTTAGCCCGTCCGCGCCGCGCCGATTCGCCCCGACGGTCCACCCGAGCGCCTCGTCGTACACGAGGTAGGAAAGGCCACCGGCGGCCTTTTCGAGCAATTGGCGGTTGTGCGTGACGGCTCGTTCCCAACTTCGCGGAAGCAGCACCGTGTAGAAAAAGGTTGGCGCATCGGCAGCGTCCCTGGAAAGCAGGCGAAGACCGATCTCGGCCGGGATCAGGATCAGGACCACGGTGACGAGGTTCATCGCGACGACGAGACCGAACCGGCGGGACCGCGCGCGACGGCTCCTCACGTATTGGCGACCGATCCACACCAGTGTCGCGAGCGAAAGCACGAGCGCCGCCAGGAAGGCGACGCCGGGTGCGGAGGAAATCCACGTCGATAACGGACGCTCATCCATCCGGGAGATCGAAAGCGCCATGAACACGAACCCGAGTTCCGCGAAGTAGAGTGACGCGAGCAGCATGACCTAATTGCTCCGCGACGTAGGCCGATCACAGAACTCTACGCTCTCCTCGCGAGGGAAGCCACAATGTCTCTGCCCGATCTTGAAGCTCCCGACCGCGGATCGGGCTGTTATCGGCTGCAAGCATACTCACGGCGATAGGCTCCGCCTAACAGCTCGTCGTGCCCTAGCTGGCGATCGCGCAATTGAACTATTTTCGCGCCCCGCAGGAGGGAATGTCGCTACACCACGACAGCCGCGATGTACTTATGCGTGACCGAAGCGCATGCACAAAACATGATCGAGAAGATTCCCTCTCGGTCAGGCATTTCAGTATTATTGGTCCTTGACCGGGTAACTCCGGTCGTTTCGGGACGTTCGAGCCACCACTCAGAGGAGAAAGCGATGAAGAGGCTGATTGCCGCTGTCCTTGTGGCCATGTTCGCCACCGTGTCATTCCAGGTCGTTGCACAGGACAAGAAGCCGACCGCCGACGAGTGCAAGAAGAACCCGACAATGAAGGGCTGCTAGCAGATGAAGAAGTAATCGCCGTCCGAGTTGGCGAAGGCGGGGCAGGTCCCCGCCTTTTTCTTTGTGGATTGCCGTGCAGTCGATCAGCTACCCGGTTTCGATCTCATCTGCCTTCATGACGCGGTAGAGACGCTCCCAACCACGGAAGGCTGTGGAAGAGCCTCATGCGGGTGCACGTGGGTGGGTGAGTGGAAGCCAAAGACGACGTTTGACCTTCCGCAGGGCCTTGGGTGCCGTGCCATGGATCTTCTTGCATCGCAGCAGCAGAACAACTCGGCGCGACTCTCACAGAAGACGCTACGCAGCAGCGCCGCAGTTGGACACCTCTGTTCTGATCAGTTTCGGCTGCGATGGATCGCCGGTGAAGAGTTGTCCGAGCAGGGCGATCGTCGGAGAGACTCGACAGGCTACTGTCGTTCTTGGCCGACAGAACGGGGCTGAATTTCCATTTGCGGAACCGGGGGTGCCGAAAAACTCTCTGACAAGTGAGAGACGTTTTCACCGGAGGTAATTTCCGAAATGGCGATCTTCCGCAAACCGCCTACCCACGTGAAACAACCGCAGCGCGGTGAACAGCATTCTCCAGCGCAGAGGCGCGTGCCGGCTCGCGAGCTTGCGGCGTCAGAACGGAAAGCGAAAGAGCGGATAGCGGCCGAGCTCGCGCGGCTGAAGCGCTTGCCCGAGCCGACGGGCGGAGAATGAAGCCGCCAGGAGTTGTCCGCGCGCCCCGGGCGGATGGCCTACCCGGGGTCGCGGAGCCGTTTCCGGCGAAATCGCGACGAGGCAAGTCTGCCCCTTTGCGCGGACGGCAGGATGTGAATCTTGCCTAGCTGGGTCGGCCCATTCGGCCTAAAAACGTGGGAACGCAGGGATTCAAAGACCAGTGGACGCTTGTCACCGGTCCGGAGCGCTGGCGCGCAGGTCGGCGACAGGAAGCGATTTGCAGGACGATCGCCGAAGGAGCAGGCAGAGCGGGCCATGAGGGCGCGTGAATGACGCTGCACCGGGCGGTTCTCTTGGCGGCGGCCTGTGCCCTGCTGATCGGCCTCGCCGCATCGTGGCGGTGGACACCGCTCGCGGAATGGCTAAGCGCCGACACCCTTGCGGCCGTCGCCCGCGCCATTAAGTCGATGCCCGCTGCCCCGGCAATCGTGGTCGCGGCCTACGTTGGGGCTGGCCTCCTAATGGTCCCGCTCGTCATGTTGATCGCGGCGACGGTCGTGGTGTTCGGCCCTTTCCTGGGCTTTGTCTATGCGCTGGCCGGTGCGATGGCAAGCGCCGTCGTTACATTTGCCCTCGGCAATGTTCTGGGGAGCGACTTCTTGCACAGTCTCGGGGGCGGGCGGCTGGAGCAACTACGCCGGCAACTCGCGCGGCGCGGCGTGCTCGCAGTCACCGCAGTGCGGCTCGTTCCGATCGCGCCGTTCACGGTGGTCAATCTCGTCGCGGGCGCGCTGCACATTCGCGCGGGCCACTTCATGGCGGGCACGCTGCTCGGGCTCACGCCCGGTTTGACTGCTACCGCGCTCTTCACCGACGGCCTACTAACCGCGATCCGCGATCCGTCTCCGCGCGCGTTCGCCGTGCTCGTTGGTCTCGTAGCCGTGATTGCGCTGGGGGCAGTGCTGGTACGGCGGCGATTGAGTGATGCGCCCTAGACTGCAGTGCTCGTACCAGGGCGATTGAGCTGATGTCCGAATATCTCGGCCAGGATCGCGAGCGCGCGCTCAGACAGATGGACGATGTGCGGCTCGCCGGCCTTCATCCGCTCGCCCGGCACAGTCCATAGCGCGGCGTTCAGGTCGAACTCGGACCATTTCGCGCCGATGCTCTCGCCGGTGCGCGCGGCCGTCAGGATCGTGAACTCCAGACAACGCGCCGCGATGCCCGGCTGCGCGCGTAGCCCTTCCACGAACGCTGGCGCGGCAGCGAAGGCGAGCGCCTCATGCGGCGTGACCCGCTTCGGCTTGTGCTCCCGGCGCAGCTTGGCGTGCAGCAGCGCGACAAGATTGACGTTCACCGTCCCGTGCTCAACGGCCTCCTCGAATACCTCGTCCAGTCGCCGACGGACCCGCTGCGCGGTATCGGCCATTCGATGCTGCATGTCGCGGAGGAATTCGAGCAGGTCGGCCCGAGTGATCTCCGCTATCGGTTTGTGCCAAAGCGCCGGTGGAACGTGGTTCTCCAGGGAGTTGATCCAGTCTGCCGAGAGCTTGCTGCGCATTCGCGGCTCGATGAATTTCTCATGATAGGCACGGGCGACGCGGGCGAGCGTCGCCTTCTCCTGGTTCTTCTCGGCCTTGCGCTGCTGTTCGGCCTCGCGGCGCGCCGCGGCGGCCTTGTCCCGCTCGTCGATCGGATCTACCGGCGGATCGGCCGCGAGAAGGCTCCGCTGCTTCGCGGCTAGATCGCGCGCCAGGGCGAGACTCTCGCCGGCGGCTTTCGCGTTGTGTCGCGTGCACGCGCCGAGCCCATCTCGCGGCGCTTGCCGGTCGGGCTTGTGTACCGGAAAACCCAAGCTGCGCGCGTGCCAGAGCACCGAAGCAAGAGCCCGCCGCCGTCCGACAATTCATCGTCATGCGCGTTGCGCACCTCCTGCGCAGATAAGAGGTTGAGTTTCGCCCCGAGCAGTCGCGTTGCCATCTGATCTCCCTGTCCGATCCGCCTGTCGATCCGCCTGAAAGTCGTGCGTAGGGCAGCATTCAGGCGAATGCGTCGTGCACCTTGATAGAAGCGAAGAAGGTTACTTCGCTTTCCGCATCAATGGACTACTGCACCTTGATGCGACGCCGATGCACTTGGGAGATGATGTTAGTGGTGCCGGCTCCAGGAATCGAACCCGGGACCTACCGCTTACAAGGCGGTTGCTCTACCCCTGAGCTAAGCCGGCACGGCCGCGGCGATTATACGCAGGGGCAGTGCGTTAGCCTGGCGAGCGCCGGAGTTCAGGAGAGGCTTTACTGGATCCCGGCATGCGCCGGGATGGCCTCGCTCACGCGCGAGGTCACTTGATGACGCGCAGATTCCGCTTGCCGCCGCCCGGGCCGGACGGCGGCTCAGGCGCGGACGACCCCTCCTTCGACAGCGCCTCCCCGCTCGCTTCCCACGCGGTCTCCTTCCGCCCGATCTCGAACGACATGCCGTGGCCGTTCTCGCGCGCGTAGATTGCGGCCACCTGGGACACCGGGATCGAAAGATCGCGCGGCACGCCGCCGAACCGGGCCGCGAACTCGATCAGGTCGTTGCCCATCTTCAGCTTGTGCGCCGCGAGCGGCCCGACGTTGAGCACGATCTCGCCGTTGCGGACGTACTCCACCGGCACGCGCGTCTCGGCGTCGACGATGACCGATACGTAGGGCGTGTAGCCGTTGTCCACGCACCACTCGTAGAGGGCGCGCAGGAGGTACGGCTTGGTCGGGACCGGCTCGGCCATGCGCGCGAGTGTACGCTTGTCTCGTCACTCCGGCGACAGCCGGAGCAGCCCGTACTGGATCCCACCTGCCGTCGGGAGTGAGCCGGGAATTCGAGAAACGTGTCTGCGCACGTCTCCCGCCGGCGAACGCCAGTGCCCGATGCAGCGGCGCTGGCCAGCGCTGGCGCCGGCAAAGCCGGCGCGACGCACGGTCACTTGCGCATCACCTTTTCGGACGGCGTCAGCGCGTCGATGAACGCCGGCCGGCTGAAGAGCCGCTCAGCGTACTTCGCGAGTGGTGCCGCCGACTTCGGCAGCGTGATGCCGTAGTAGTCGAGCCGCCACAGGAGCGGCGAGATCGCCACGTCGAGCATCGAGAATTCGTCGCCGAGCATGTACTTCTGCTTCGTGAACACCGGCGACAGCTCGGTGAGCCGGTCGGCCACGTGGCTGCGCGACTTCTCCTGCTGCTTGGCGTTGCCCTGTTCGAGGTGGTCGATCTGGCTGAAGAGCTCGACCTCGAAGTTGAAGAGAAAGAGCCGCGCCCGCGCCCGCATGACCGGGTCGGCCGGCATCAGCTGCGGGTGCGGAAAGCGCTCGTCGATGTACTCGTTGATGATGTTCGCCTCGTACAGGATGAGGTCGCGCTCGACGAGCACCGGAAGGCGGCCGTACGGGTTCATCACCGCGATGTCTTCCGGCTTGTTGTACATGTCGACGTCGATGATCTGGAAATCCATGCCCTTCTCGTACAGCACGATGCGGCAGCGCTGCGAGAACGGGCAGGTCGTTCCGGAGTAGAGGTTCATCATGGGACTGGCCTCGCCCCCGCGGGCGGGGGCTCAAAGGGTGAGGCGGGTGCGGGCGTTCGCACCTTCCCCAGTTGGGGCTTCAGTGCACGCCTTTCCAGTACGCCTGCTTGAGAAAGTACGTGAGGAATATCAGGACCGTCAGGCCGATCAGCACCCAGATGCCAACGCGCTTGCGCGTCATCTGGTGCGGCTCGCCCATCCAGGCGAGGAAGTTCACCAGGTCGTAGACGGTCTTGTCGTACTCGGCCTGAGACTGCGAGCCGGGGGTGAGCGGCTCGAGCCTGACGATGCTCAGCGGCTTTCCGTCCTCGGAGAGGATCGGCCGGCCATCCTTGCGCACCGCCTCCTCCCTTGCGATGCGCTCGCCCTGGAGCCTCCACAGGACGTGCGGCATCCCGACGTTCGGATAGACAAGGTTGTTCCACCCCGTCGGGGTGGCCGGATCGCGGTAGAAGGTGCGCAAGTACGTATAGAGCCAGTCGGGACCGCGGGCGCGAGCGATCACCGACAGGTCGGGCGGCGTCGCGCCGAACCACTCCTTGGCGTCCCTCGGCGACATGGCGATCGACATCGGCATGCCGATCTTCTCGGCCGTGAACATCAGGTTGTCCCGGATCTGGTCCTCGGTGAGGCCGATCTCGCGCAGCGAGCTGTAGCGCATGAGCGAGGCGCTGTGGCAGTTGAGGCACCAGTTCACGAACGTGCGCGCGCCCGATTGCAGGCTCGCGAGGTCGGTCGCGTCCGTCCCGATGTCGTCGAGCCTCATCCCTTCGGACGCGGCAACGGCGGGGCCGGCCGCGAGCCCGGCGACCGAGAGGGCAGCCACCGCGGCGAGCGCCGCGGCGAGGCGTCTTGTCGTTCTCACGTGAGCCGCTCCGGCGGGGTCCTGGTCTTGTCGATCTTGGTATACCAAGGCATCAGCAGGAAGAACGCGAAGTACAGGACGGTGCACACCTGCGCGATCCGCGTGAGCGTATCGGTCGGGGTCTGCATGCCCAGGTAGCCAAGCACCAGGAACGAGATCACGAACACCGTCAGCGCGAGCTTGTACATCCAGCCCTTGTAGCGGATCGACTTCACCGGCGAACGGTCGAGCCACGGCAGGAACGCGAAGATCACGACCGAGGCGCCCATCAGGACCACGCCCCAGACCTTCGCTTCGAGGAGATACAGGAGCGCGAGCAGGACGGCGCCGACCCCGAGCGTCGCCATGCGCGTCGTGCTGCTGCCGCGGCGCAGGAAAGCCCCCACGATGAAGAGCACGACCGCGATGCCGATCACCCATTTCAGGTCGTCGGTCGTCGCCCTCAGCACCGAGTAGTACGGCGTGAAGTACCACACCGGCGCGATGTGCGACGGGGTCTTCAGCGGGTCGGCGGGGATGAAGTTGTTGTGCTCGAGGAAGTAGCCGCCGAATTCCGGCGCGAAGAACGCGATGATCGAGAACACGAACAGGAACACCGCCGCGCCGAAGAGGTCCTTCACCGTGTAGTACGGGTGGAAGGGAATGGCGTCGATCGGGTGGCCGGTGTGCGGATCGATCTTGTCCTTGATCTCGATACCGTCGGGATTGTTCGAGCCGGTCTCGTGCAGCGCCATCAGGTGCGCGACGACCAGACCGAGCAGAACCAGCGGGACCGCGATCACGTGGAAGGCGAAGAAGCGGTTGAGCGTCGCATCGCCGACCACGTAGTCGCCGCGGATCCAGATCGCGAGGTCCTCCCCGACGACGGGGATCGCGGCGAAGAGGTTCACGATCACCTGCGCGCCCCAGAACGACATCTGTCCCCACGGCAGCAAATAGCCGAAAAACGCTTCGGCCATCAGGGTCAGGAAGATCAGGACGCCGAAGAGCCAGGTCAGTTCGCGCGGCTGCCGGTACGAGCCGTACAGCAGCGCGCGGAGCATGTGGAGATAGACGCAGATGAAAAAGAACGACGCGCCGGTCGAGTGCAGGTAGCGGATGAGCCACCCCCACTGGACATCGCGCATGATGTACTCGACCGAGGCGAACGCGAGGCCCGCGTCGGGCTTGTAGTTCATGGTGAGGAAGATGCCGGTGACGATCTGCAGCACCAGCACCACCAGCAGGAGCGAGCCGAAGTAGTACCAGAAGTTGAAGTTCTTCGGCGCGTAGTACTCCGCGACCTGCGATTTCCACAGCTCGGAGAGCGGGAAGCGCGCATCGATCCACTCGAAGAGGCGGAGCGCCCAGGCGTTCCTGGAGGTGGTCCCGTTCGCCATGGGGTCAGGCCTTGTCGTCGCCGATCAGCATCTTCTGATCGGAGAGGTACTTGTATCGCGGGACCGGCAGGTTGTCCGGCGCGGGAAAATTCGCGTAGACGCGCGCGGCGAGATCGAACCGGGAGCCGTGGCACGGGCAGAGGAAGCCACCCGGCCAGTTCGCGCCCATGCTCGGATCACCCGGCGCGAACCTGGCGGTCGGCGAACAGCCGAGGTGGGTGCAGATGCCGACCGTCACGAGGATGTCCTTCTTCTCCTCGCGGGCGCGCCAGATGTTCTGGGCGTACTCCGGCTGGGACGAACGCTTCGACAGCGGGTCGGCGAGCTGCGCCGTGTCCTTCGTGAGCGTGTCCAGCATCTCCTTCGTCCGGCGGACGACCCACACCGGCTTCCCCTGCCACTCGACGACCATCATCGTCCCGGGCTCGAGCCCGGAGATGTCGGCTTCGACCGGCGCCCCGAGCGCCCTGGCGCGCTCCGACGGCTCCATGCTCGCGATGAACGGCCAGGTCGCTGCAGCCGTCGCCGCCCCACCGGCAACGCACGTCGCGACCAGGAGCGTGCGCCGCGTCCGATCGACCTGGTCGTCGCCGGCATCACCCTGCGGCAAGGTCGCTTGCGAGGAGGTGCTCATGGAGGTCCTTGTTTGGCGTTCAGTGTGGGAAGCCGGGCGCGGCGGGACGCGCGATTATAGCCAAGGCCGTTATCGATTGAAAGTTTTTGCACGTAAGCCTTTGACCGTGCACGGAAAAAACGCGCCGCCGGAAGCGCGCGTCAAACCGGATTGTCGATGTCGATGAATTGATGCGCGAGGCCGAACATGCGCGCGAGATGCTCGCCGAGCGCCTGCACCCCGAATCGCTCGGTCGCATGGTGCCCGGCGGCGGTGAATGCCACCCCCGACTCGCGTGCGAGATGCACGTGCTGCTCCGAGATCTCGCCGGTGACGTACACGTCGACGCCCAGCCCGATCGCCGTCTCGAAGAACCCCTGCGCCGCCCCGGTGCACCACGCGGCGCGCGAGACCGCCCGACCCGGCTCGCCGACGACGAGCGGCTCTCGACCCAGCCGCGTCCTGACCCGCGCCGCGAACCCGGCGAGATCCGTCGGTGCATCGAGCGCACCGTAGGCGACGAGGTCCTGCTCGCCCGTTCGCCCTTCCATCCGCAGCCCGAGCCGCATGGCCAGCTGCGCGTTGTTGCCGAGCTCCGGATGCAGGTCGAGCGGGAGGTGGTACGCGTAGAGGTTCAGGCCTGCGGCGAGCAGCCGCTCGATGCGGCGCTTGCGCGGCCCGACGAGCCGCGGGTCCTCGCCCTTCCAGAAGTAGCCGTGATGCACCAGCAGCGCATCCGCCCCGGCGGCGACGGCGCGCTCGATAAGTGCCACGCTCGCGGTGACGCCGGAGACGAGCCGGCCCACCTCCGGCCGACCTTCCACCTGCAATCCGTTTGGGCAATAATCCCGTATCCGGGAGACATCCAGCAGCTGGTCGAGATGACGCGCCAGCTCGTCACGGTTCATCGCCGGTCCGCTCCCATTCCCTCTCCGAACCGCATTCTAGACGCCCGGCCATGACCCTCAAGAAGCTCTGGCTGGTTTTCGCGCAGGCCGCAACCGTGGCGGTCGCAGCGCTCTTCGTCGTCGCGACGCTGAAACCTGAATGGCTCGCGACCCGCGACGCGGCTCCGGCGCCGGTGGTGGTGCAGCAGGCGGCGCCCCAGCGCGAGGGCGCCGCGACAGCAGGCTCCTACGGCGATGCGGTGGTCAAGGCAGCGCCGGCGGTGGTGTACATCTTCTCCTCGGGCGCGGTCCGCAGCACGCGCCATCCGTTTCCTGACGACCCGGTCTTCCGCCGCTTTTTCGGCGAATCGCTCGACGAGCCGCGCCGGTCCGCGAGCCTCGGGTCGGGCGTGATCGTGAGCGCAAAGGGCCATGTGCTCACGAACAATCACGTCGTCGAGAGCATGGAAGAGATCGAGGTCCTCCTCGCCGACGGCAAGACGCGGCTGAAGGCGAAGCTAGTCGGCACCGATCCCGAAACCGACCTCGCGGTGCTGAAGGTGGACCGCGAGAACCTGCCGGCGATCACGTTTGGCGCGGTCGAGGCGGTGCGCGTCGGTGACGTGGTGCTCGCGATCGGCAACCCGTTCGGCGTCGGCCAGACGGTGACGATGGGCATCGTCTCGGCGCTCGGCCGGCGCGGGCTCAACCTCAACACCTACGAGAACTTCATCCAGACCGACGCGTCGATCAACGTCGGCAACTCGGGCGGCGCCCTGATCGACGCCGCGGGAAACCTGATCGGCATCAATACGGCAATCTTCTCCCGTACCGGCGGCTCGGTCGGAATCGGTTTCGCGATCCCGGTATCGACCGCGAAAACCGTGCTCGCGCAGATCGTCGAGCAGGGTGGCGTGACGCGCGGCTATATCGGCGTGCAGACGCAGGGGGGGTCGTCCGAGGTTGCCGAGTCGTTCCGGGCCGCCAAGACGTCCGGCGTCGTGATCGCCGGTGTCGAGCGGGATGGCCCGGCCGAGAAAGCGGGCGTCAAGGCGGGCGACGTCCTTCTCGCGGTCAACGCGGTGCCGACCCCCGACGCGGCGACGATGCTGGACACCGTCGCGGACCTCAAGCCGGGGAGCCAGGCGAGCCTCAAGCTGCGGCGCGAGCAGAAGGAGCTCGACCTGCAGGTCACTGTCGGCAAGCGGCCGCCGGCGCAGCGGCGGCGCGGCGTGCGGGAGTAAGTTCCCCTTCGGCCGTCACTCCGGCGCAAGCCGGAGTCCAGCGCAGTCACTTCAGGTCCTTGCTCTCCGCCTCCGCCCGGTCGAGCTCGCGGTCCATGTCGGCGTCGGAAGGCGCCTTCCAGCCGGGCTCGCCCGCGGGCTTCACGATGAACCGCGCCAGCATGACCCCCAGCTCGTAGAGCAGGCACATCGGGATCGCGAGCAGGAGCTGCGACAGCACGTCGGGGGGCGTGACGATCGCCGCCACGACGAATGCGCCGACGATCACGTAGGGCCGCGCGGACTTGAACTGCTCGATCGTAACGATGCCCGCGCGCGCGAGCACGACCACCACCACCGGGATCTCGAACGTCACGCCGAATGCGAGGAACATCGTCAGCACGAAGCTGAAGTAGGCCTCGATGTCGGGCGCCGGCGTGATGCTCTGAGGCGCGAAGCTGTTGATGAACGCGAAGATCTTGCCGAACACGAAGTAGTAGCAGAACGCGATCCCGGCGAGGAACAGGACCGAGCTCGCGATCACCAGCGGCAGCACCAGCCGCTTCTCGTGGGCATAGAGGCCTGGTGCGACGAACGCCCACGCCTGGTAGAGGACATACGGCAGCACGACGATCAGCGCGACCCACGCGGTCACCTTGACCGGAACCATGAACGGCGTGATCACCCCGGTTGCGATCATCCTCGTCCCCTCGGGCAGCGCCCGCATCAGCGGCGCCGCGAGGAAGTCGTAGATCGGCCCGGAACCCGGATAGAAGAAAAGCACGATGAAAGCGAGCCCGACTGCGAGCAGCGACCGCAGCAGCCGGTCGCGCAGCTCGACAAGGTGGGAAATGAAGGTGTCCTGCTGCTCGGACATGACCTGCCGGCGCTACACCTTCGCTTCCGAGGACGCCTTCGGACTCTCGATCGACGGGGGCAGCGCGGCGTCCGATGCGGGTGCGGTAGGTGACGCGGCGGTATAGGCCCCGGCGACCGGGTCCGCGATGGAACGGTTGAGATCCTCGCCGACCGCACGCACCTGCTTGTCGACCTCGCCGACGGACTGCTCGACCGATCGCGCCGCATCCTCGAACTCCGAGCGCAGCTTCTTCAGCTCGTCCAGCTCGATCTCGCGCTGGATGTCGGCCTTGACGTCGTTCACATAGCGCTGCAGACGGCCGAACATGATGCCTGCGGTGCGTGCCACCTTCGGCAGCCGCTCCGGACCGATCACGAGCAGGGCGACCACCGCGATGACGAGGAGCTCTGAGAAGCCGATGTCGAACATGATTCACGAGGGTCCAAAAAAAGACGCCGGGTGGCCCCGGCATCCTCGTTTCCCGACGCGGCTTCGCGTCAGGCCTTGGTGCTCGACTCCTTCTTGACCTCGCCCTCGATGGTCTGGCCCGACACCTGCGGTGGCGTGCCGCCGCCGCCCGGCGCGCTTTCGGCCGCGCCGCCCTTGATGCCGTCCTTGAAGCCCTTCACCGCATTGCCGAGGTCCGAGCCGATGTTGCGCAGCTTCTTCGTGCCGAACACGAGCACGATGATGAGCAGCACGATGAGCCAGTGCCAGATACTGAAAGATCCCATGGCGATTCCCTTGCTTACCGTCGGACGACCATCGGCCCGAGGGGCTGAGGACCGCCGATCACATGGATGTGGAGATGATACACCTCCTGCCCTCCGATTCGTCCGGTGTTGACGATCGTCCGGAAGCCGTCGGTTGCCCCCTGCTCGCGGGCGATCCGGCCGGTGAGCCCGAGCAGGCGTCCGAGGAGCGGCGCATGGCCCGCCTCGACCTCGTATAGCGAAGCGACGTGCAGCTTCGGAACGAGGAGGACGTGTACCGGCGCGGCCGGGCGGACGTCCCTGAACGCCAGGACCTCGTCGTCCTCGTAGACCTTCTGCGACGGAATCTCGCCGCGAATGATCCTGCAGAAGATGCAGCTCTCGGTGCCGTCGGACATGGCGAGTCACTCCTTCTCCGCCTCGATGCGGATCCCGTCGCCGCGCGAGGCCTTCTCGTCGATCCCCGAGATCCCCTCGCGCCGCCGCAACTCCGCGAGCACGTCGTGCGGGCCGAGACCGTAGTAGGCGAGCGCGACCAGGCAGTGGAACCAGAGATCCGCCATCTCGCCGACGATCCGCAGCCGGTCCCCGGACTTGCCGGCCATCACCGCCTCGGTCGCTTCCTCGCCGATCTTCTTGAGCACCGCGTCCTCGCCGCGCACGAGAAGCCGCGCCACGTAGGACCGGTGCGGGTCGCCGCCCTTGCGGCTTTCGATCGCTTCGGCCAGGCGTTCCAGAACGTCGCTCATTTTCGGTAGATCTCCCGTGGGTCCTTCGCGACCGCCTCGACCGTCACCCAGCGCCCGTCGACGAGCTTCTGGAAGAAGCAGCTCGGCCGCCCGGTATGGCAGGCGATGCCACCTGCCTGCTCCACCTTGAGCAGGACGACGTCGTTGTCGCAATCCATACGGATCTCCCGTACGCGCTGGATGTGGCCGGAGTCCTCGCCCTTGCGCCACAGCCGCTCGCGGGAGCGGGAGTAGTACACGGCCTCACCCGTCTCGGCGGTGCGCGCCAGCGCCGCGCGGTCCATCCAGGCGAACATGAGCACGCGCCCGCTGAGGACCTCCTGTGCCACGACCGGCACGAGGCCGCGCTCGTCCCATCTCACCTCATCGAGCCAGCTCACCATCGAACCTCGATCCCCCGCGCGGCCATGACCTCTTTCGCCTGTCGTACCGTGTACTCGCCGTAGTGAAAGATGCTCGCCGCGAGCACCGCGTCGGCCTTTCCCTCGATCACGCCGGCGGCGAGGTGGTCGAGATTGCCGGCCCCGCCGCTCGCGATGACCGGCACGTCTACCGCTTCGGCGACCGCGCGCGTGAGCGCGAGATCGAACCCTGCGCGCGTCCCGTCGCGATCCATGCTCGTGAGCAGGATCTCGCCCGCGCCGGCAGCCTGCATCCGGCGTGCCCACTCGACCGCATCGAGCCCGGCGGGCTTGCGCCCGCCGTGGGTGAACACTTCCCAACCGGCGCCCGCGCGCTTGGCATCGATCGCGACCACGATGCACTGCGAGCCGAAGCGGCCAGCCGCCTCCTCGACGACCCCCGGGTTCTGGACCGCCGCAGTGTTGATGGACACCTTGTCAGCGCCGGCGTTCAGCAGTCGCCGCACATCGGAAACGCCTCGCACGCCGCCGCCGACCGTGAGCGGAATGAAGACCTGCGCCGCGACCGCCTCGACGACGTGGACGATGGTGTCGCGCTCGTCGGAGCTGGCAGTGATGTCGAGGAACGCGAGCTCGTCCGCGCCCTGATCGTCGTAGCGCCGCGCGATCTCCACCGGGTCGCCGGCATCGCGGAGGTTGACGAAGTTCACTCCCTTCACGACCCGGCCGGCGGTGACGTCGAGGCAGGGAATGATGCGCTTCGCGAGGGCCATGGGTATCGGTTACGGATGATGGGAGAACGGGTAGCCGGACCGGTCACCCGCTATCCACTACTGAATCACCCGTTGCCCTTCGCTTCGCTGAGCTTGTCGGCTTCTGCCTGGGCCTGCTTGAAGTCGATCGTTCCCTGGTACAGGGCCCGGCCGGTGATCACGCCCATGATGCCCTCGGCCTCGATCTCGCACAGGGCCTTCACGTCCTTGATGTCGATGAGCCCGCCGCTGGCGATCACCGGTGTCCGCAGCTCGCGCGCGAGGCGCACGGTCGCGTCCACGTTCACGCCGGTCAGCATGCCGTCGCGCCCGATGTCGGTGTAGATCACGGCCTCGACGCCGTACTCCTCGAACTTCTTCGCCAGGTCGATCACATCGTGTCCGGTGAGCTTCGACCAGCCCTCGACCGCCACCTTGCCGTCCTTGGCGTCGAGTCCGACGATGACGTGTCCCGCGAACGCGGTGCAGGCGTCCGAGACGAAACCCGGGTTCTTGACCGCCGCCGTCCCGACGATGATGTAGGCCACGCCGTAGTCGAGGTACTTCTCGATCGTGTCGAGGTCGCGGATGCCGCCGCCGAGCTGGATCGGCATGTCGGCGCCTACCGCGTTGACGATCTCGCGGATCACACCTTCGTTCTTCGGCCGCCCGGCCGCCGCGCCGTTCAGGTCGACGACGTGCAGCCGGCGAGCGCCCTGCGCGAGCCAGTGTTTCGCCATCCCGACGGGGTCGTCGGAATACACGGTCGCGTCTTTCATCTCGCCCTGCTTCAGGCGGACGCAGCGGCCGTCCTTGAGATCGATCGCCGGGATGATGACCATCGCGGGCCGGTGGCGGTAGGCGGGGTTTGGCAGTACGGGCTACGGCGCCGGTGCGCCGCCGAGGATCGGGCGCTCAGGGCTTCCAGGAAACGAAGTTTGCGAGAAGCTGCAATCCTGCGGAGTGGCTCTTTTCCGGGTGGAACTGTACCGCGAAAATGCTATCGCGCGCCACCGCACACGTAAAGGGGAGGCCGTACTCCGCGTGCCCGCTTTCGAGACCGGCTTCCGCGGGCGTGAAAAAGTAGCTGTGGCAGAAATAAAAGCGCTCGCCGTCGTCGATCCCCTGCCAGAGCGCGTGCGGCACCGTCTGGTGCACCCGGTTCCAGCCCATGTGCGGCACCTTGAGCGGCCCGCCGGGCGCGGCGTGCAGGCGGTCGGGGGGAAACCGGACGACGCGCCCGCGGAACGTCCCCAGCCCCGGGGTGTCGCCCTCGGCGCTCCAATCGAACAGCATCTGGGCGCCGATGCAGATCCCGAGGAGCGGTTTCGCGTGCGCGGCGCGGAGAACCGCCTCGCGGAGCCCTGCCCGTTCCAGCTCGCGCATGCAATCGGGCATGGCGCCCTGGCCCGGAAAGACGACGCGCTCCGCCGCGTCGACCGTCGCGGCGTCGGACGTGACCCGGACCTGCCGCTCGCGGGCGACGTGCTCGATGGCCTTCGACACCGAGCGGAGGTTGCCCATGCCGTAGTCGACGACTGCGATGTGCGTCATGGCGAGAAGACCCGCCTCAGAGGCTTCCCTTCGTCGAAGGCACGGTGCCGCGGGCGCGGGGGTCGGGCTCGACCGCCATCCGCAGCGCGCGCGCAAACGCCTTGAACGCCGTTTCCGCCTGGTGATGGGCGTTGGACCCGCGCAGGTTGTCGATGTGCAGCGTTACCTGCGCGTGATTCACGAAGCCCTGGAAGAACTCGTGCACGAGGTCGACGTCGAACTCGCCGATCCGCGCGCGCACGAACGCGATGTGGAACTCCAAGCCCGGCCGCCCGGAAAAGTCGATCGCGGCGCGCGAGAGCGCCTCGTCGAGAGGAACGTAGGCGTGGCCGAACCGGCGGATGCCCTTCTTGTCGCCAACCGCCTTCGCGACCGCCTGTCCGATCGTGATCCCGATGTCCTCCACAGTATGGTGGGCGTCGATGTGCAGGTCGCCCTTCGCCTCGACGTCGAGATCGATCAGGCCATGGCGCGCCACCTGATCGAGCATGTGGTCGAGGAACGGCACGCCGGTGGCGAGCTTCGCGCTTCCGGTGCCGTCGAGATTCACCGCGACACGGATCTCGGTCTCGGCGGTCTTGCGCGTCACCGCGCCGCTTCTCATACGCTCTCCGCTAGGGCAGCAAGGGCGAGCTCGTTCTCGCCGGGCGTGCCCACGGTGAGGCGCAGGCAATTGACGAGCAGCGGATGGCTGCCGTGAAGGTTCCGAACGAGGATGTTGTGCGCCTTCAGCCGCGCATCGACGGCGGCGGCATCGCGCACGCGGACCAGGATGAAGTTCGCGTCGCTCGGGAACGCCTCGACGCCCTTCAGATCCGCGAGCCGATCGAACATCGCCGCTCGCTCGCTCTTGATGCGCTCCGCCTGGCCATGTAGGACGCCGATATGCGCAAGGAGCCGCCCGGCGACGTGCTGCGCGATCACGCTCACGTTGTACGGCGGCCGCACCTTGTCGAGCTCCCGGATCCATTCGGGGCGCGCCGCGGCGTAGCCGAGACGCACACCCGCGAGCCCCAGCTTCGACACCGTGCGCATCACCATCAGGTTCGGGAACTCGCCGAGCCGGGTCATGAACGTCTTCCCGGCGAACACGTGATAGGCCTCGTCGAGCACCACGAGACCCGGCGCCGCGGCGAGGATCGCTTCCACCGCCCTCTCCGGGAAGAGGTTCCCGGTCGGATTGTTCGGGTACGCGAGGAACACCACCGCCGGCCGGTGCTCCTCGATCGCGGCCAGGAACCGCGCGAGATCGAGCGTGAAATCGGCGTTGAGCGCCACGCCGACGTAGCGCATGCGCGCGATGACGGCGTTCATCCGGTACATCGCGAACGACGGCTCGGGCGCGAGCAGGGCGGCGCCGGGCCGCGCGAGCGTGTGGGCGACGATCTGGATGATCTCGTCCGAGCCGTTGCCGATGATCAGGCCGTGCTCGTCGGCGATCCCGAAGGTCGACCGGAGCCGCGCCGCCAGCTCCGGCGCGGCCGGATCCGGGTAGCGGTTGATCGGCAGCGTCGACACCAGCCGGCCGAGCTCTTCACGCAGCCGCTCGGGCAGGCGGTACGGGTTCTCCATCGCGTCGAGCTTGATCATGCCGGTCGCGGGCGCGACGTGGTAGGCCTTCAGCGACAGGATTTCTTCGCGCACGAGGTCGCCGGGCGCCAGCTTCACCGGGTCGCGCTTCACGATTCGGTCTCCAGACGTAGCTCCGCCGACCGTGCGTGCGCGGGGAGCCCTTCGCCGCGAGCGAGCGCCGCCGCGATGCGGCCGAGCGAGCGAGCGCCCTCACGCGACACGTTCACGATGCTCGAGCGCTTCTGGAAATCGTAGACGCCGAGCGGCGACGAAAAGCGCGCCGTCCGCGACGTCGGCAGCACGTGGTTCGGGCCCGCGCAGTAGTCGCCGAGCGCTTCCGAGCTGTAGCGGCCGATGAAGATCGCGCCGGCGTGGCGGATCCGGTCGAGCCACTTCTCGGCCTGCGCGACCGAGAGCTCGAGGTGCTCGGGCGCGATGCGGTTCGCGATCTCGCATGCCTCCTCGAGATCGCGCACGAGCACGAGCGCACCGCGATTTGCAAGCGCAGCCCGGATCACGTCGCGGCGCGGCATCGCCGCGAGCTGGCGGTCGATACTCGCCGCGACGCGGTCGATGAACCCCGCGTCCGGCGACAGCAAGATGGCCTGCGCGACCTCGTCGTGCTCGGCCTGGGAGAAGAGATCCATCGCAATCCAGTCGGGATCGGTCGAGCCGTCGCAGATCACCAGGATCTCGGAGGGCCCGGCGATCATGTCGATCCCGACCGTGCCGAATACCCGGCGCTTCGCAGCGGCGACATAGGCGTTCCCCGGACCGACGATCTTGTCGACGGCGGGAATGATCGCGGTGCCGTACGCGAGCGCGGCGACGGCCTGCGCGCCGCCGATCGCGAAGACGCGATCCACCCCGGCAAGGCTCGCGGCGGCAAGCACCACGGGGCTCCGCTCACCGTTCGGCGTCGGCACGCACATGACGAGCTCGCCTACGCCGGCGACTTTCGCCGGCAGGGCATTCATCAGGACCGAGGACGGATAGGCTGCCTTGCCGCCCGGAACGTAGAGCCCGACGCGATCGAGCGGCGTCACGCGCTGACCGAGCACCGTGCCGTCGGCTTCGGCGTAGGTCCAGGACTCGGCGCGCTGGCGCTCGTGGTAGCCGCGGATCCGCGCGGCCGCCGCCGCGAGCGCCTCCCGTACCCCCGCGTCGAGCCCTGCGAGCGCGCGGTCGCGCTCGGCCGCCGGGATCTCGAGCTCCGCCACGCTCGCGGCGTGGACGCGATCGAAGCGGCGCGTGTAGGCGAGCACCGCCGCGTCGCCGCGGTCACGAACGTCGGCGACGATCGCGGCGACGGCGCGCTCGACCGCCTCGTCCTGCGACGCTTCGAGGCGGGTAAGCGCCGCGAGCCTGCGATCGAAGTCGGGCTCGCAGGTGGAGAGCCGCGCGATATCAGGCATGTGCGGCCACCGCCGCCTCGAATGCCTCGATCAGCGGTTGCACGCGCTCGCGCTTCAGCTTGAGCGCCGCCTGGTTGACGATCAGGCGGCTCGATATCGGCATGATGTCCTCGACCGCGCGCAGCGCGTTCGCGCGCAGCGTATTGCCGCTGGCGACGAGGTCGACGATCGCGTCGGCAAGCCCGGTGAGCGGCGCGAGCTCCATCGACCCGTAAAGTCTGATGAGGTCCACGTGCACGCCCTTCGCGGCGAAGTGCTCGCGGGCCACGCGCAGATACTTGGTCGCGACGCGCAGCCGCGCGCCCTGGCGCACCGCGTGCGCGTAGTCGAAGCCCTCCGGCACGGCCACCACCATCCGGCACGCGGCGATTCTGAGGTCGAGCGGCTGATAGAGCCCGGCGCCGCCGTGCTCGTAGAGAACGTCCTTGCCGGCGACGCCGAGGTCGGCGGCGCCGTACTGCACGTAGGTCGGCGTGTCGGACGCGCGCACGAACACGAGCCGCACGTCGGGGCGGCGCGTGGGGACGATGAGCCTGCGCGAGGTTTCCGGGTCTTCGGCGGGCGCAATGCCCGCGGCCTCGAGCAGCGGGAGCGTTTCGTCGAAGATCCGGCCCAGGGAGAGCGCGAGCGTGATGCCGGACACAGGGCGCTGGATTTGTTCTGCAAAGCCCCGATTCTAAAGGAAAACCAGAGCCGCTCCCTACTTGACCCGCCGGATGCGCGCGCCCAGGCCGGCGAGCTTCGCCTCCATCGCCTCGTAGCCGCGGTCGAGATGGTAGATGCGGTCGACGACGGTCTCGCCTTCGGCGATGAGCCCGGCGATCACGAGGCTCGCCGAGGCGCGGAGATCGGTCGCCATGACGGTGGCGCCCTGGAGGCGCCGCACCCCGCGCACGATCGCCGTGTTGCCCGCGGTCTCGATGTCGGCGCCGAGGCGCGCGAGCTCGAGCGCGTGCATGAAACGGTTCTCGAAGATGTTCTCGGTGATCGTCGCGGCCCCCTCGGCGACCGCATCGAGCGCCATGAGCTGCGCCTGCATATCGGTCGGAAAGCCGGGGTGCGGCGCGGTGTGAACGTCGACGCTGCGCGGGGCACGCGGCATCTCGAGGCGGATCGTTCCCGCGCTCGTCTCGATCTCGGCGCCCGCTTCGCGCAGCTTCGCGATCACCGCCCCGAGCAGCCCCGAATCGGCATCGCGCAGCGTCACTGCGCCGCGCGTCGCTGCGGCCGCCGCGAGGTAGGTGCCGGTCTCGATACGGTCGGGCATGATGCGGTGGACGGCACCGCCGAGCCGCTCGACCCCTTCGATCGTGATGACGTCGCTCCCGGCGCCGGTCACGCGCGCGCCCATGGCGTTGAGGCAGTTCGCCAGGTCGACCACCTCGGGCTCGCGCGCCGCGTTCCCGAGCACCGTCGTGCCATCGGCGAGCGTCGCAGCCATCATCAGATTCTCGGTGCCGGTAACCGTGACTAGATCCATCTCGTACCGCGCGCCTCTCAGGCGCGACGCGCGGGCGTGGATATATCCCTGCTCGACGCTGATGTCGGCACCGAGCGCTTCGAGCCCCCGGATGTGCTGGTCGACCGGACGCAGGCCGATTGCGCAGCCGCCGGGCAGCGACACCCGCGCCTCGCCGCCGCGCGCGACGAGCGGCCCCAGCACGAGGATCGATGCGCGCATCGTCTTCACGAGCTCATAGGGGGCGAGCGGCCGGTCGATGCGGCGGGCCGCGAGCAGCACCGCGTCGCCGTCGCGCTCGACCGCCACGCCGATCTGCGCGAGGAGCTCCATCATCGTCCGCACGTCGCGCAGTCGCGGGACGTTGGTGAGCCGCAGTGGCGTCGACGAAAGCAGCGCCGCGCACATCAGCGGCAGCGCCGCGTTCTTGGCGCCCGAAACTCGGGTCTCGCCGCGCAGCGGCACGCCGCCCTGGATCGCTAGCTTGTCCATGCGAAGCTCGGTGGGAGGCACCCGGCGGAGTATCCGCCGGGAATCTGGCGAGAAAGAGGCATCGGTTGCGACCTACGCGCGCGTCGCCCAATCCTCGGGCGTGTAGGTCTGCATGGACAGCGCGTGGATCTCCTCGCGCATCCGGTCGCCCAGCGCCCGGTAGACGAGCTGATGCTGCTGCACGCGGCTCTTGCCGCGGAACGCCGGACTGACGATGATCGCCTCGAAGTGATGCCCGTCGCCCGCGACCTCGACGCGATCGCAGGCAAGCCCCCGCTCGATGTAAGCCTTGACGTCCTCGGGACGGACCATTTGCGCCACTCCTTCAATGCCTCAGGCGGTAGCCCGCCCTGAGCAGCCCGAGTGTAATCGCCGCGAGCCCCGCCAGGAACACCCCGGCGACGCCGAGACTCAACCGGGGATCAACGTCCGAGACGCCGAGGAAGCCGTAGCGGAAGCCGTCGACCATGTAGAAGAACGGGTTGAGGTGCGAGACGCGCTGCCAGAAGCCGGGCAACGAGTGGATCGAATAGAAGACCCCGGCGAGGAAGGTGAGCGGCACGATGACGAAGCTCTGGAAGGCCGCGACCTGGTCGAACTTCTCGGCCCAGATCCCGGCGAGCAGACCCATCGTGCCGAGGATGGCGCAGCCCGCCAGCGCAAACCCCGCGGCCCACAGGGGGTGCGCGACCGGGACGCTCGCGAACGGCAGCGTCACCAGGAGCACTCCCGCGCCGACAACGAGCCCCCCGCACGATCGCGGCGACGACATAGGCGCCGAAGAATTCGACATGCGACAGCGGTGCAAGCAGCACGAAGACGAGGTTGCCGGTGACCTTCGACTGGATGAGGCTCGACGAGCTGTTGGCGAACGCGTTCTGCAGCATCGACATCATGACGAGGCCCGGCACCAGGAATGCGGTGTAGGAAAGCCGCCCGTACACCTGCATCCGGTCCTCGAGCGTAGCGCTTGGCAAGACCCCGGATCTCGATGGCGGCGACCATGTCGCGGCGACCGGCGGGGCGTCGGCGCCTCGCCTAGGCGCTCGCGCCGGGGATGAGATCGGCGAGGGCGTAGAGGCGGAGGAGCTTCGTCATCGCCGGCGGAAGGTTCTCGAATCGGAGCGTGCGTCCGGCGGCACCCGCCTCGCGCAGCCAAGCGAGCGCGAGGGCCACCCCGGCCGAATCCACCTCCGTCACGCCGCCGAAGTCGACCACCGCGGCGGCGTCGCGGTGTTCCCGGCCGGTCTCGGCGAGGATCCGTGCGACCGTATCGACGGTCACTTCACCTTCGAGGAGGAGGCGGTCCCGTTCGCGCCGCGGCACGGCAATGACGACGTCGGCGCCGAGGCCTAGCCGCTCTTCGTCGCGAGCTGGCGATTCTTGTCCGCGAGCGCCTTGATCAGGCCGTCGACCCCGCTGGTGCGGATCTCGTTGGCGAACGTATCGCGGTAGGTCGTGACCAAGCTCACGCCCCCGATCGAGACGTCGTAGACCTTCCACCCGTCGGGGCTCTTCTCCATGCTGTAGTCGATCGTCACCGGCTCGCCGCCGGACTGTTTCACGTCGGAGCGGACCACGACGTCGCTGTCGGAGGCCTGAGCGCGCAGCGGCTTGAAGTCGATCACCTGGTTCCGGTACATCGCGAGCGCGCTCGAGTAGGTGCGGACGAGCAGCGTCCGGAACTCCTCGACCAGCGCCTTCTGCTGCTCGGGGGTCGCCTTACGCCAGTTCTGCCCCATCGCGAGCGCGGTCATCCGCGTGAAGTTGAAGTGCGGCAGCACCTTGTCCTCGACGAGCGCGATCGTCTTCTTCTGGTTGCCCGCCTGGATGTCCTTGTCCTGCTTGATGATGCCGAGCACCTCCTGGGTGACGGACTTCACGAGGACGTCAGGCGCTGTCTCCTGGGCAAACGGGGCCGGCGCGATCAGGGCGAGGATGAAAAGCAGCAGGGCTCGTGTCATAGCGATCCAATCGTGAACGTTACTGCGCATCGGCGACGAGTCTGGCCGGGTAGTTGGCGGGCACCTTGGGTTCGACGGTTTGGTCCGCCAAGGCGCGATCGGGGAACGGCGCTGCGCTCGACTGCTTGTCGGGCGGGAGCGGCGGCGGGTTGCCGTCGAAGATCAGGTTGCGGCGACGCTGGAAGTAGGCGTTGCGCAGGAATGCGTACCGGTCGAGCGCCGCCTCCTCGAGGAGATCGGTCGCGTCGAGCAGGTCTGCACGCGTCTGCACGAGATCGAGACCGGTAAGCGACCACTGCCACGTGACCCTGTGGTCGAAGTCGGCCCACTTCGGGATCTGCCATGGCAGATACGCGAACGCAGCCACGGCGGTGCCGCTGGCGTCGCGCACGCTGCTGGGTCCCAGCACCGGGATCACGAAGTACGGGCCGAAGTCGACGCCCCACACCGCCATCGTCTGGCCGAAGTCCTCGTTGTGCTTCGGCAAGCCCATGTCGGAAGCGACGTCGATCAGCCCGAGCAGGCCGAACGTGGAGTTCCAGACGAAGCGGCCGAAATCGTCGATGGCAAGCCGCACCTTTCCCTGCATCAGCTGGTTCAGCGCAACCCAGGGGTCTTGCAGGTTGGAGAAGAAGTTGGTGACCGCGGTCCGCGCCGGCGTGGGCATGACGAAGCGGTAGCCCTCGGCCACCGGCCTCATCAGCACCTTGTCGAAGCCGTCGTTGAAATCGAAGGTCGCGCGGTTCAGGCCTTCCCACGGATCCCGCGGGTCGGGCGTGCGCACCGTCGAGCAGGCGGCGAGCGCGGCCATCGCGATCGCCGCCGCGCCCAGTCGGAGTGTTCTTCTCATTCGGCTACTGCTTTTTCTCGCCGCCTTCAGCCGCCTTACTGTACAGGAACTGCCCGATCAGGTTCTCGAGCACGAGCGCCGACTGGGTAATTTTCAACGTGTCGCCGTTCACGAGGTGCGCGCTGTCCCCACCGGCCGTGAGCCCGACATACTGCTCGCCGAGCAGGCCGGAGGTGAGGATCTTCGCGGAAGTGTCCTTCGGGAACAGATAGCGCATGTCGACGTTCATCGTCACCACCGCCTCGAAGCTCTGATTGTCGAAGCGGATGTCGGCAACGCGCCCGACCACCACGCCCGCGCTCTTCACCGGGGCGCGGACCTTCAGGCCGCCGATGTTATCAAACTTCGCTTTTACCTCGTAGCCCCCGGCGGCCGCGAGCGTGGTCGAGCTCGCGACTTTCAGCGCGAGAAACATGATCGCCGCGAAGCCGAGCGCGACGAAGAAGCCGACCCAGATGTCGAGCACCTTGCGCGTCATCATTCCTCAAGCTCCTCTGAACATGAACGCGGTCAGCACGAAATCGAGCGCGAGGATCGCGAGCGACGAGGTCACCACCGTGCGCGTGGTCGCACGCGACACGCCCTCGGCGGTCGGCGCGGCGTCGTAGCCTTCGAACACCGCGATCCAGGTCACCGCGACGCCGAACACCGCGCTCTTGATGATGCCGTTCACGACGTCCTCGTGCAGGTCGACCGAGGCCTGCATCTGCGACCAGAACGCGCCCTCGTCGACGCCGATCAGCTGCACCGTGACGAGATAGCCGCCGAAGATTCCGATGGCGGAAAAGAGCGCGGCGAGCAGCGGCATCGAGACGACGCCGCCCCAGAACCGCGGGGCCACGACGCGCGCAATCGGGTCGACAGCCATCATCTCCATCGCCGACAACTGCTCGGTCGCCTTCATGAGGCCGATCTCGGCGGTGATCGCCGACCCGGCACGGCTCGCGAAGAGGAGCGCCGAGACCACCGGGCCGAGCTCGCGCGTCAGCGACAGCGCGACGAGCGTCCCCACCGCGTCCGCGGAACCGTAGCGCACCAGCGTGTCATAGCCTTGCAACCCCAGCACCATGCCGACGAACAGCGCCGAAACGGCGATGATGATGAGCGAGAGCACTCCGGCGAAATAGATCTCGCGGATGGTGAGCGGCAGGCGCCGGAAGCTCGTGCCCGAGAGCCGCAGCATGATCCAGAAGAACCGGCTCGCGAACCCGAGCCGCGCGACCATGCCATTCACCCGCGCGCCGAGCGCTTCGAAGAAGGAGAGGACCCGAGCGAGCATCAGCGCGCCGCCAGCAGCGCTCCGGCGTAGCCGGGCGCCGGGTAGTGGAAGGGCACCGGCCCGTCGGTCTCGGCGTGCACGAACTGGTGGACGAACGGCGCGGTCGACGCCCGCACCTCGGCGGGCGTTCCTTCGGCCACGACGCGCCCGTCCGCGAGGAAGTAGATGTAGTCGACGATCGCGAGCGATTCGTGCACGTCGTGGGTCACCACGATCGAGGCCGCGTCGAGGGCGTCGTTCAGGTCGCGAATGAGCTTGCCGGTCACCGCGAGCGAGATCGGGTCGAGCCCGGTGAACGGCTCGTCGTACATGATGAGCGCCGGGTCGAGGGCGATCGCGCGCGCGAGCGCGACGCGACGCTGCATGCCGCCGGAGAGTTGCTGCGGCATGAGGTCGGCCGCACCCCGCAAGCCCACCGCCTGCAGCTTCATCAGCACCAGGTCGCGGATGACCGGCTCGGGGAGACTCGTGCGCTCCCGCATCGGAAAGGCGACGTTGTCAAACGCGGAGAGATCGGTGAAGAGCGCGCCGAACTGGAACAGCATCCCCATCTTCCGCCGCAGCTCGTAGAGCTTCCTGGTCCGGACGCGGCTGAGCGGGTGGCCGAAAACCCGGATCTCGCCCCGTGCGGGCCGGAGCGCCCCGCCGATCAGCCGGAGCAGCGTCGTTTTCCCGCTCCCGCTGCCGCCCATGATCGCGACCAGGCGCCCGCGCGGGATCGTGAGGGAGATGCCGTCGAGGACGGGGGCGCCGCCGTACGAGAACGTCACGTTCTCGACCTCGACCAGGTTAGGAGGTGACAAAGTCGCGGGGAGTCGAAAACAAAGGGCTGAATTCTAAAGGAAAGAAGACGCAGGAACCACCGTGGCCAACGGCGATGCCGCGCAGCTGCTATATCATTCGCGCCACCACCCGCCCGGTATGTCCGATCCCGTCGTCCGAGTCAGCCGACTCACCAAGCGTTTTGGGAAGGCCGAAGTACTCGGGGGCGTCGATCTCGAGGTCGCGGCCGGCGAGTTCCTCGGGCTCGCGGGCGTCAATGGCGCCGGCAAGACGACGCTGATCAAGTGCCTGCTCGATTTCTGCTCGGTCGATGCCGGCCGGATCGAGCTCTTCGGCATCCGCCATACCGAGCCGCGCTCGCGCGCGCGGCTCGCGTTCCTGCCCGAACGGTTCGTTCCGCCCTATTACCTCAGCGGCCGGGACTTCCTGTCGTTCATGCTGCAACTGCAGCAACGACGCTACGACGAGGCGGAGGTCATGGCCATGCTCGAGGCGCTCGACCTCGAAGCGACGGCGCTGGCGAAGCCGGTACGCGCCTACTCTAAGGGTATGACGCAAAAGCTCGGGCTTGCGGCGTGCTTCCTCGCGCGGCGGGAGCTCTATGTCCTCGACGAGCCGATGAGCGGCCTCGACCCCAAGGCGCGCGCTTGTGTGAAGGCGCTGCTGGCGGACCTCCGCGCGCACGGCCGGACCTTGCTATTCACCTCCCACGCGCTGGCGGACGTCGAAGAGATCTGCGACCGGATGGTCGTCCTGCACCAAGGTGTGCCGTATTTCTCAGGAGCGCCCCGAGCCCTGTGCGAACATTATGGCGAGATTTCGACGGAGAGAGCCTTTCTCCGCTGCATCGGAGACGCTCGCCCATGTCCGACCCCAGCGCCAAGCCTACCCTCTTGATCGTCGACGACGATCCGCTCATCACCGACACGCTCGCATACGCGCTCGGCAAGGACTTCGAGGTCGTGGCGAGCGATTCGCGCGGCCACGCCGTCAGCCTGCTGCGGCAGATGGATCACGCACCGCATCTTGCGCTGGTGGACCTTGGACTGCCGCCAACGCCCCACCGCCCGGACGAGGGCTTCGCGCTCATCGGCGATCTCCTCGCTCACTCGCCGAGCATGAAGATCCTCGTGCTCTCGGGCCAGAACGACGCCGCCAACGCGCGTCACGCGCGCGCGCTCGGGGCGGCCGAGTTCGTCGCGAAGCCGGCGGACCCGATCAACCTGAAGCGGATCCTGCAGCACGCCCTGCAGTTCCGCGCGGCCGAGCTCTCCGGGTCGAGCTCGGTCGAGGAAGGGATGCTGATCGGGCGCAGCCCGGCGATGCAGAAGCTCCGCAGCCAGACCTCGCAGTGCGCCGACTCGCCGTTTCCGGTGCTGATCGAGGGCGAGTCGGGCAGCGGCAAGGAGATGGTGGCGAACGCGCTGCATCGGCTCTCGAGCCGCCGGGACAAGCCCTCGCTCGCGCTGAACTGCGCCGCCATCGCGCCGACGCTCGTCGAGCCGACGCTCTTCGGCTACGTGAAGGGCGCCTTCACCGGCGCGATGACGAACAAGTCGGGCTATTTCGAGGACGCGGCGGACGGCACCCTCTTCCTCGACGAGATCGGCGAACTGCCGCTCGAGCTGCAGGCGAAGCTGCTGCGGGTGCTCGAGAACGGCGAGTACCAGCGGGTCGGGGAGACCCAGCGGCGGTTCAGCCGCGCGCGCGTGATCGCGGCGACCAACCGCGATCTCCGGCAGGAGATCAAGAAAGGCAACTTCCGCGCCGACCTCTACCACCGCCTCAGCGTGTTCACGATCAACGTGCCCCCGTTGCGCGACATGGACGAGGACCGGGTGTTGCTGCTGGAGCACTTCTGCAATTTTTACGCCGACCAGGCCAAGCTCGCGCCGTTCTCGCTCGGCGAGAGCGCGACGCGGCTGTGGCGGGATTATCACTTCCCGGGGAACGTGCGCGAGCTGCGCAACATCGTGATCCGGCTCACGACCAAGTACGCCGGGCAGAAGCTGTCGGCCCAGGAGCTGGAGCCGGAGCTCGATGTCACGGTCGCTTCGGCCGCCGAGTTCGGCCCCCCGAGCGATCCGGACACGTTGATCGAGCAGGCGCAAGCGCACCTCCAGCGCGAGCGCAGCTTCAACCTCGACAGCATGCTGAAGGCGTGGGAGCAGGGCTACATCGAGGCCGCGATGAAGCTGACCCGCGGGAACGTGAGCCAGGCGGCGAAACTCCTCGGCATCAACCGCACCACCCTCTACAGCCGCATGGAATCGCTCCAGAAGCAGTAAGCGGCGGCGCCATGGCCTCGTGAACCGGGCGGCAAGGCCACCTTGCTCGACTCATGGGGGAGCTACGAGGGGCGTCTCCCCCGGTCCATGGGACCTCGCACAAGGGGTTCGCTTACGAACCCTCTTGAAAAAAACCCCAGTCCGCGCTCAATATGAGAGTGGCATAATGCGCGCGAGCTTATGTACCTGAGCCACTTCGGCCTCAACGAGGCGCCATTTCGGATCACGCCCCATACCGAGTTCTTCTTCTCGGGGGCGAACCGCGGCGCAACGCTCGAGGCACTGCTCTACGCGATTACCCGCGACGAGGGCATCGTCAAGGTCACTGGCGAGGTCGGCAGCGGGAAGACGATGCTCTGCCGGGTACTCGTCGAGCGTCTGCCGAAGAGCGTCGAGACGATCTATCTCGCGAACCCGTCGCTCTCGCGGGACGAGATCCTCCACGTGATCGCCGCCGACCTGCAGCTCGAGTCCCGCGATGAGCGGGTCACGATCCTGCTCCGCGCGCTTCAGGAGCGGCTGGTCAGGCTCTACGCCGCCGGACGGCGCGTCGTGGTGCTGATCGACGAAGCCCACGCGATGCCGGTCGAGACGCTGGAGGAGATTCGCCTCCTCTCGAACCTCGAGTCGAACCGGCACAAGCTCCTGCAGATCGTCCTCTTCGGCCAGCCCGAGCTCGACCAGCATCTCGCGCTCCCGAACATGCGGCAGTTGAAGGAGCGGATCACGCACAGCTTCAAGCTCGAGCCGCTGGTGCGCTCCGACGTCGAGAGCTACGTCGACTTCCGCATGCGCGCGGCGGGCTATCGCGGCCCGAACGTGTTCGCGCCGCCGGCCATGAAGCTGATCGCCCAGGCGTCGCAGGGGCTGACGCGCCGCATCAACATCCTCGCCGACAAATCCTTGCTCGCGGCGTTCGCGGACGGCACGCACCAGGTCACGGCCAAGCACGCGCGCGCCGCCGTCCGCGACTCCGAGCCTTCGGTCGCTCGGCGCCGGGTCGCTCCGAACGCCGTGGTGGCTGGTCGGCGCCGGACTCGCCGCGGGCTTGCTGGTCGGCGTAGGCCTGCACCTTGCGAGCCAAGCCGGCGCGGTGCGCAGCGTCGGGGCGGCTACGAGCGCGTTCCCTGCCCAGGCGAGCGCGTCGGTCGAGCAAACGCCAACGGTGCCAGCTGCCCGCACCGCCCATCGCAATCCAGGAACCAGCTCCGGTGGTTGCGACGGCCGCCGTAAGCCCTGAGCCGCAACCAGCGGCGACCCCGGCGGCACGCCACCCGCGCCGCCGCCACCGACCCAGCAGGCCGTCGTCACCTCCTCGCCAGCGGTGCCACCGACTGGCGGATCGATCGGCGCCCAGCCTCCTTCCTCCGGGAAGCTGGCCCAGGAGCGATTCGCGGCGACCCAGAAGTGGCTGAAAACGGCGCCGAACGGCACGTGGACGATCCAGCTGATGACGGCCGGCGACTCGCAGGCGATCGAACGGTTTCTGGAGGAGGCCGCGCGGGCGGTCCGGCTCGAGGACATTTATCTCTACGGCGTGAAGCAGAACGGCAGGCAGGCTTATGGCGTCACCTACGGCAACTACCCGACTTTGGAAGACACGATAACGGCGATGGGCGACCTGCCGACGTCGTTCAAATCCCGGGGCCGTTTCACCGCAGCATCGGCGTCATGCGCCGGCAGAACCAGGAATGACTTGTCCTCGTGGATCCGGCACTAGGGCACAAACGCTTTGCGCCGCTAAAACAGTTTCTTAGAGTGTTTTGTTATACTGACTTTTCGAGTCCTTGACGGGCTCCGCGCGGGGGGAGTAGGCGAGTCATGGTCAAAGATACTGCTCGTCTGCGGTCTGGGGATCGCGTTGAGCGGGTGCTTCCAGCCGATGAAGCCCTCGGCCGGCCACATGCAGGACGCGAGCCGCGACCCGCCCGCCGCAACGATCCCGCCGCCAGTCCAGGCGGTTCCCGCCCCGCCGAAGCCCAAGCCGACGGCGCGCGCCGAAACGTACAGCGTCGTCGTCAACAACGTGAATGTCCGCGAGCTGCTGTTCGCGCTCGCCCGCGACGCGAAGAGTCAACGTCGATATCCACCCCGGGATCACCGGCGCGGTGACGCTGAACGCGATCGATCAGACGTTGCCCCAGCTCCTCAGCCGCATCGCCAAGCAGGTCGACATGCGCTACGAGCTCGACGGCCCGAACCTGCTCGTGATGCCCGATTCGCCGTACCTGCGGATCTACAAGATCGACTACGTCAACATGGAGCGGGCAGACCCAGGGCCAGGTCAGCGTCTCTTCCGAGATCGTCGGCCAGCGGGCGGCGGCGCGGGCGGTGCCGGCGGCGGCCGCCGCCTCGGGCGGCGGCGGGGCCGGGCAGAACACCTCGCGCACCTCGGTCCAGAATCGCAGCACCAACCGCTTCTGGGAGACGCTCACCAAGAACGTCGAGGAGATCCTGCGCGAGACCGACAAGGTTCTCCCGGGCGGTACCGCGCGTCGTTGCCACCCGTCGTCACGCCGCCGGCGGCTGGGACGCCCGGGCAACCCGCAGCGGGCGGGGCACCCGGCGCGGCGGGCGGCGTGGCAGTCGCCGCGCTCGGCGCCGGCCCGAACGTGACGTTCCGCGAGGCCTCATCGGTGATCGCGAACCCGGAAGCCGGGATCCTGACCGTCCGGGCGACCCTGCGACAGCACGAAAAGCTCCAGGAGTTCCTCGACCAGGTGCTGGTGAACGCCAAGCGCCAGGTGCTGATCGAGGTGACGATCGTCGACGTGCAGCTCAACAACAACTACCAGCAGGGCATCGACTTCAACATTCTGCGCACTGGCACCGCCGGCTTCTCCGGCGGCATCTTGCCGTCAGGCCAAGGGGCGCCCACGATATCGCCCCCCGGGAACTTACCTCACCCTCGCCTACACCTCCGCGAGCTTCCTCGCGAGCCTGAAGCTGCTCGAGACGTTCGGGAACGTGCGCGTGCTTTCGTCGCCTCGCATCTCGGCCATCAACAACCAGACCGCGCTGCTGAAAGTGGTCGAGAACGTCGTCTACTTCAACATCGCCTCGCAGATCAAGCCAAGTCGTGAACGCCCCGAGCCTCCAGTCGTTCACCGCGACGCCGCAGACCGTTCCGGTCGGCGTCGTCCTGAACATCACCCCGCAGATCAGCGGCGCCGACAGCATCCTGCTCAACGTGAAGCCGACCGTTTCGCGGATCAGCTCGTTCGTGAACGATCCCACCCCCGGCCTCGCCGTCCCGAACCAGATCCCGCAGATCGTGATCCGCGAGATGGAATCGGTGATCAAGCTGCTCGAGCGGACAGATGGCGGTCATGGGCGGCCTGATCCAGGACGACGCTGACCGACCAGCAGGCCTCGATCCCGTTCGTCAACCGGATCCCGTTCCTCGGCGATGCGCTCTCGAACCGGGCCATCCAAAATGCCAAGACCGAGCTGGTCGATCTTTCTTCGGCCGCTGGTGATCCGCGATCCGAGCCTCGACGGCGACTATCGCGGCTACCGCGTGTTCGCGCCCGGCGACGACTTCATGTCCCAGCCGAATCCCGGGCAAGCGCCCCTGCGACTTCCGGATCGATCCGGGGTGCCCGCAGTGAGTCTCCTGCTTGACGCCCTGAAGAAGGCGGAGCTCGCCAAGCAGAGCGCGTCGGGAGTGCAGGGCGTACCCACTGTTCCGCCGTCCGACCTAGGGGAGTGGGCTCTCCCTCGAGTCGGTGCCCGGCGCTCCTGGCGAGCGCACGCTCATCACGCGCGACCGGTTGCCCGACATCACGCAGCCGCTCGAGATCCTCTCGGAAGACCTCCCCTCTGCCGGTGCGCGCCGCGAGGCGCCGTCACCGGCCGCTGCGCCCACCGTCCCCCCGGCGACGTCGGCCGCGACCGCAGCGACCGCGCCGGCGGACGATGAACGCGCCTCAGCCCGACAGCTGTTCGAGGCCAAGACCCCCGACTACGACCCGAGACGCCCGTTCTTCATCGTCGTCGGCCTGCTGGGCGTGGCCATCGTCGGCACCCTCGGTTACTTCGCCTGGGAGTACTTCGGACCCCGGCCGTCCTTCTACACCCCGCGGGCTGCGGCGACCGCGCCGCAATCGGTGGCGGCACCCGTCACGCCACCGCAGGCGCCCGTGGCACCGCAGGCGCCGGCCACATCCGCCGCAGCGCCGCCACCGAGCCATCCGGTTCCCGGAGCCAGCGCGGCGCCGGGCGCGTCGGCGCAGACCGCCCCGGCAGCAGGGGCAGCGGCAGTCCCGGCGGGCTCGCAATCGACGCCTTCGGTCACAACTCGCGCAACCCGGCCCGAGCCATCGCGCCCGGCGGCGTCGAGGCCCGCGCCGGCCGCAACCGCCGAGGGCGCTGCGGGCCCGTCCACCGAACCGCGCCCCGCGGCGGCGGCGCCCCGCTCGGTTCGCGTCACCAGCGGCGGCCCGCGAGTCGATCCGGTGGTCGAGAGCGCGTGGGAAGCACTTCAGACGGGCGACCTTGCGCGCGCAAGGGACGCGTACCAGCGCGTGCTGCGCGCCAACCCGCGCGACCGCGACGCGCTGCTTGGAATGGCGACGATCGACGCCCGCAGCCATGATTTCGACAGCGCGGAGGCGCGGTATCTGCGCGTACTGGAGCTCGATCCGCGCGACCCGTACGCGCATGCCGGCCTCATCGCGCTGCGTGGCCAGACCGATCCGCTCCAGTCCGAGAGCCGCATCAAGAACATGCTCGCGCAGCAGCCGGACGCGGCCTTCCTGAACTTCCCGCTGGGCAACCAGTACGCCGCTCAGGGGCGATGGCCGGATGCCCAGGCAGCTTATTTCAAGGCTTTTTCCGCCGACCCGGAGAATCCGGACTACGCCTACAACCTCGCGGTCAGCCTGGATCACCTCGGCCAGGGGAAGCTGGCGCTCGAGTATTACCGCCGCGCGCTGGCGCTTGCCGGGAACCGCGTAGTCGGATTCAATAGCGCCCCAGTCGAAGCAAGAATCCGCGAACTGACGCGTTGACGGGCCCCACCCGTTCGATGAATTCCCCGGCCTCTCCGCAAGCCAAGCGGCACATCGGGCAGATTCTGATTTCCCAGGGGATCCTCACCGAGGATCAACTGCGGATCGCCCTGCTCGAACAGCTCAAATCCCGCCAGCCGGTGGGGAAGCTCTTGGTGCAGCTCGGGTTCGTCTCCGAGGCGACGCTCCGCGACGCGCTGAGCGAGAAGCTCGGGCTGCAATCGGTCGACCTGTCGCAGATCGTCGTCGATCCGGGGGCAATCCGGATCGTGCCGCGAGAGTTCGCCAAGCGGCATAACCTGTTCCCTGTCGCGCTCGACAAGGAGCGCAAGCGCCTGATCCTCGCGATCTCCGACACCAACAACATCGTCGCGCTCGACCAGGTGCGGGCGCAGCTTCGCGGCGAGCACGAGATCGAGCTGCGGCTGGCCGGCGAGTCGGAGATCGCCCGTGCCATCGAGCAGTTCTACGGTCACGAGCTCTCGATCGACGGCATCCTGCACGAGATCGAGACCGGCGAGATCGACTACCAGAGCCTGCAGGCGAGCGGCGACGAGTACTCGCAACCGGTCGTGCGGCTGATCTCGGCGCTGCTCGCCGATGCGGTCGAGCGCGCGGCCTCCGACATCCACTTCGAGCCTGAGCAGAACTTCCTGCGGATCCGCTACCGGATCGACGGCGTGCTGCGGCAGATCAGGAGCCTCCACAAGACCTACTGGCCGGCGATGGCGGTGCGCATCAAGGTAATGGCCAAGATGAACATCGCCGAGACGCGTGCGCCGCAGGATGGGCGCATATCGCTCTCGCTCACCGGCCGGCAGGTCGACTTCCGTGTCGCCTCGCAGATCACGACGCATGGCGAGAACATCGTCCTGCGCATCCTCGACCGCCAGAAGGGCATCGTCCCGCTCGATCAGCTCGGGCTGCAGCCCGAGCAGCTGGGGAGCCTGAAGAAGATGATCCAGCGGCCCGAAGGAATCATCCTCGTGACCGGCCCGACCGGCAGCGGCAAGACGACCACGCTCTACTCGATCCTCAACCACATCAACCATGACGGCATCAACGTCATGACCCTCGAGGATCCGGTGGAGTACCCGATGACGCTCATCCGCCAGACGTCGGTGAACGAGGCGGCGAAGCTCGACTTCGCGAACGGCATCCGGTCGCTGATGCGACAGGACCCCGACGTGATCCTCGTCGGCGAGATCCGCGACGAGGACACCGCGCAAATGGCCTTCCGCGCGGCGATGACCGGCCACCAGGTCTACTCGACGCTGCACACCAACTCCTCGCTCGGCGCGATCCCGCGTCTGGTCGATATCGGCCTCTCGCCCGAGATCATGGCCGGCAACATCATCGGCGTCGTCGCGCAGCGCCTCGTCCGCAAGCTCTGCCGCCACTGCCGGCAGCCTTACGTGGCGAACGCCAGCGACTGCAAGCTCCTCGGGGTGAAGCCGGACGCGAAGCCCCCGACGCTCTACCGCGCGGTCGGGTGCGACCATTGCGACTACCAGGGCTACCGCGGGCGGCTCGCGATCATGGAACTGCTCAAGGTCGACGGGGAAATCGACGAGCTGATGGCCAATCGCGCGACCGCGCGCGAGCTGCTCAAGTCGGCCCTCGCCAAGGGCTTCCGGACGCTCGCCGACGACGGCGCCCGCAGGGTCCTCGACGGTTCGACCTCCATCGACGAGCTGATGCGGGTGGTCGATCTCACCGACCGGATGTAGCCCCGGCAGGTTGCTCCCGTGACGAGGGTCACGGGACCGGGACGGTTGAGTTTTCCTCGGCGCGCCAAAGCATTATCCTTCATCTTTCGCAGGATTTCGCCTGCCCATGGCGCTTTTCAACTACAAGGCGATCGACGCGAACGGGAAGGCCATCCTCGGCCAGATCGAGGCGTTGAACGTCGTCGATCTCGAGCTGCGCCTGAAGCGCATGGGTCTCGACCTGGTAGTGGGCGGGCCGACGAAGCGCGCCCTCGGCTTCGGCCGAGGGGTCAAACGGCCCGAGCTGATCAATTTCTGCTTCCATCTCGAGCAGCTGAGCTCATCGGGCGTGCCAGTCGTCGAAGGGCTCACCGATCTTCGCGACAGCGTGGACAACCCCCGGTTCCGCGAGGTGATCTCGGGATTGATCGAGGGAATCCAGGGGGGGCAGAACCTCTCGGGCGCACTCAGCAACTACCCCGAAGTATTCAGCCCCGTTTTCCGCGCCCTGATCAAGGCCGGCGAGGACACGGGCCGGCTGCCGGAGGTGCTGCGCAGCCTGACCGAGAACCTGAAGTGGGAGGACGAGCTCAAGGCGCAGACGAAGAAGCTCGTGATGTACCCGCTGTTCGTCGGGGTCGTCGTGCTCGGGGTGACCTTCTTCCTGATGATCTACCTCGTGCCCCAGATGGTCAGCCTGATCAAGAACATGGGCCAGACCCTCCCGCTCCACACCCGGGCGCTGATCGCAGTCTCGGATTTCCTGCTGCACTTCTGGTGGATCGTGCTCGCTGCGCCGGTCCTGATCTTCTTCGGGCTGAAGTTTGCGGTGCAGACGAACCCCGTCATGCGGTACCGCATGGACGCCCTCAAGCTGCGGCTGCCGGTCATCGGCCCGATCCTCCGCAAGATCATCCTGTCGCGCTTCGCGAGCGTGTTCGCGCTCATGTACTCGTCGGGAATCACGATCCTCGATGCGATACGCAGCTCCGAGGAGACCGCCGGCAACGTGGTGATCCAGGAGGCCCTGCACAGCGTCGGCCAGGAAATCGGCGAAGGCAAGAACGTCACCGCGGCGTTCCAGGAGGTGGGGATGTTTCCGCCGCTCGTGGTGCGCATGCTCCGCGTCGGCGAGAGCACCGGCGCGCTCGACACCGCGCTTACGAACGTAAGCTACTTCTACAACCGCGAAGTTCGCGAGGGCATCGCTAGGATCCAGGTGATGATCGAGCCGACGCTGACCGTCGTCATGGGCGTCCTGCTCGGCTGGGTGATGCTGTCGGTTCTCGGGCCGATCTACGACACGATCACCAAGCTCAAGTTCTGACCCATGGCCGAGAAGCGCCTGCTCTATTTCTCCGCGACGCGCGCAGTGCTGTACCGCTGGGCGCACGGCCGGCTCGCGCTCGAGTCGTCGTTCGCGAACAACGAGGAGGGCGCACAGTCCTTCGCGGCCCACCTGCGCGCGAGACCAGTTGGCCTCTTCTACGTCCTGGTGGATATCGTGGAGGAGGACTTCCACCAGGAAACGATCCCGTTCGTGCGCGGCGGCGACCGCAGGACGCTCGTCGGCCGCAAGCTCGCGCAGCGCTACCGCGACACCAGCCTCGCGCTTGCGCTCTCGCTGGGATTCGAGAAGACGCAGCGACGCGACGAACGGTTGCTGCTCAGCTCGTTCACGAACAACGCGCAATTCCAGCCGTGGCTGAACGTGCTGCGCGAGAAGGAGGCAGCGGTCGCGGGCGTGTACTCAGTGGCGCTGATCGCACCGCGGCTCGCGCTCAAGATCGGCCCGAAGAAGGCGCCGGTGCTGCTTGTGACCCTGCAGCAGGCGGGCTTGCGCCAGAGCTTCGTCGAAGGCGGGAAGATCCGCTTCAGCCGCCTCGGCCCGCTGGAGACGGCGGACGCCGCCGATCCGAGCCGGGTCGCCGAAGCGTTCGATCGCGAGACGACACGCGTTCACCAATACCTTACCGCGATGCGAGTGGTTGCACGCGAGGGCGGACCGATCGAGGCGGTGCTGATCGCGCCCTCCGGCGAGAAGCGCCGCGTGCAGGCTGCGGCGCCGAGCATCCCGCAGGTTCGGGTCGGCGTGATCGAGCTCGGGGAAGCGGCAAGCGCGGTCGGGCTCAAGCATTACCCGGAGGGGTCGGGCGCCGAGGTGCTGTATCTGCATCTCCTCGCGCAGCGCGCGCCGGCGGAGCAGTACGCCGGCGAGAATTTCCGCCAGTTCTACCGGCTGCGCCAGCTCCGTGCCGGCCTCGTTACCGGTGGAGCCGTAGTGTGCCTGCTGATGCTCGGCTATGCCGGCGTGCAGCTCGCGCAGTTCTTCCGGCTGGAGGATCAGGCGACCCAGTACCGCCAGCAGGTTCGCACGGCGGCCGAGTCCTATTCCCGGGTGACGGCACGCTTCCCGAAGCTGCCGACTACGACGGAGAACCTCCGCGTGACGATGCAAAAATGGGGGCTCCTCACCAAGCAGTCCGCCGCGCCGGAGCGGCTCATCGTCGAGGTTTCCCGCGCGATCGAAACCTCGCCCAAGATCGAGCTCGACGGCATGCAGTGGTCGCTCGCCGTGAATCCGAGGGAGCGCATCAAGGACGCCGGGGCGGCGCGCGCGCCAGGCGGTGCGCCATCGGCCGCGTCGGCGCCCGCGCAGGGGATCCCCGCCGCTCCCGGTGGCGCGCTGTATGAGGTCGTGGAGCTAAGCGGCAGGGTCATGGGTGTGAAGGCGTCCGACTACCGGAACATTACGCTCACCATCAACGAGTTCCTCGACGCCCTCCGGAAGCGTCCCGATGTAGAGGTGCTGCAGGCGAAGATGCCGTTCGACGTCGGCTCGCAGACGCGACTCAGCGGTGACATCGGTGTCGAGGCGCCCGCTGCGGTGCCGCCCTTCTCGGTCACGGTGGCACGGAGGGTCAGCGAATGAAGCTTCCCCCCGGCGCAGGTCAGCGCCTCGTGGCGCCGGCGATCCTGGCGGCGGCGCTGATCGCGGGCGGCGCGGTAGCGGTGGTCCTGACGCAACGGCTGGTGCAGAAAGCGGCCGGCGAGCGGCAGACCGTCGCCGCCGAGCGGCAAGCTGCGCAGGACCGGCTCGTGCGCGCAACCGACGAAGAGCGCGAGATCCGCGACCGCCTGGTCGACTATCGCCGGCTCCTCGAGCGCGGCGTGATCGGCGACGAGCAGCGCCTCAACTGGGTCGAGCGGATCGGCGACATCAAGACCGCGCGCAAGCTGTTCGACGTCAAGTACTCGATCGAGGCCCAGCGTCCGGTGAACTATCCCGGGATCGCCGGCGCAGGCGACGTCCAGTTCATGGCGAGCCCGATGAAGCTCGAGATGTCGTTGCTGCACGAAGAGGACCTGTTCCGGTTCCTGGACGATCTGCGCCGCGCGCTGAGCGCGCACGTGGTCGTGAAGTCGTGCAGCCTCCGGCGGAACGAACGCGTGACGTCCGAGCGCGGCCTCGCTCCGCGGCTGCAGGCGAGCTGCGAAATCGATCTCGTCACGATCCGTGACCGCAAGATGAGGCCCGCATGAGCACGACTGCCGGATGCAAAGACTCGCGGCGCGTCGCCGCGCGGACACTGCTCGCGCTGGCGCTCGCCGCCGGCGCCGGCCTCATGCCGCCGCGCCCTGTGTCCGCCGACGAGCTCGGCCGGCTCTTCTTCACGCCGCAACAGCGGCAGGAGCTCGATCGCCGCCGCGAGAGCAACATCCAGGAGAAGGAGGTCGTCGTCGAGAGCTCGGTGACGGTCAACGGTCACGTCGCCAGATCGAGCGGCAAGACCACGACCTGGGTGAACGGCGTACCGCAGTACGACACCTACTCGGGGCGCGATGCGGCGCGCGTTCACCTCGAGGACAAGACGCTCAAGATCGGCCAGACGCTCGATCGGACGCGGGGCGAGGTACGCGATCAGCTCGGCGGCGGCGAAGTCAAGGTGAACCCTCCCGCGGGCAGCGCATCGCGCTAGGCGCGCAGCGCCGCGCCGGACCGGAACCCGTCCGCCAGCGACCGATGCAAGCAAGCTCCCCCACACCGCGGGCGCAGCACGAAGGTTACGCGGTAATTCTCTCGCTCCTGCTGCTCGCGCTCGGGGGGAGCGCCCTGCTGGTAAGCAGCGTGGAAAGCGCACAGCGGGGTGTCGAGCGGGACCGGATCACGGAGCGGGCGCTCGCGCAGGCCAAGGCGGCGCTGATCGGCTATGCCGCCCGCGACGATAACCGGCCGGGAAGCCTGCCCTGCCCGGATCCGAAGGCGGTCCCGGACGGGACGCCAATGGACCCTCCGGGCGTCCCGTATAGCTGCACCAGCGCATCGGCAACGCGTATCGGCCGGCTGCCCTGGCGTACGCTCGGACTCCCGGAACTGCGCGACGGCAGCGGCGAGCTCCTCTGGTACGTGGTCTCGAACAACACCCGCGCCACGAACACGACCGCGCTCAACAGCGATACCGCGGCCGACGTCGACGGGGACAGCGAGAGCGACACGCACGGCGACATCGAGTTGCGGTCGGCGAGCGACGCGGTCATTGCGTCGAACCTCGTTGCGCTCGTGATCGCCCCGGGGCGAATCCAGGCGGGGCAGACGCGACCGAGCGCCGCCCCCGCGCAGTACCTGGAGCTGCAGACGACGAGCCCGACCGCCGTCGACGATGATCCGGGCCCCTTCGTGAAGAACGTGTACCAATACCGGCGCCTGGACGCTTCGAACGACATCGTCCTGCCGATCTCGCACGCGGATCTCTTCACCGTCGTCGATCAGGCGGTGTTCGCACGCATGCGCAAGACGCTGGTGCCGAAGTTGCAGGCACTTGCGGCAAAGTGGACGCGGTACCCGTTTGCGATGCCCTTCAATCCCGGCGGCGTCGGCGCCAAGAGCGTCGCGGGGACCTATGAAGGCTCGCTACCGTGGGCTTACGCATCCACCGCTCCCGCGACCCAATGGCAGAGCCCAACCGCGAGTCTGGCGGCGGGGCCGGGCACCTTGGACAGCGCGGTGTGTGCCGTTCAGCCAGACCCAACGCCCGGTTCGAACTGGCTGAAATGCGACATCACCCACACCGGCGTGATCTCGGTCAACATCGACGTGACCGCGGCCGGCGCGGGCTTAAGCTTCAACGACGTCGGGTGGAAGGCCGACTACGCAAGCCTCCTGGCCACGCTCATTGCTCCGTCCTGGAGCGTCCTCTCGACGGACTCGGCGGGCAATGCAAGCGTACGCTTCACCGCGACAACGCCGTTGACCTCAGGGACATTGACGGTATGGCTGCAGATCGATCTCGCCTATTGGGCCGACGTCAACTACCCTTGGCTCGCCCAGCCGCCGCCGCCGACTGACTGCACTCCGCCCGCGGACGGCATGAACTACGAATGGCCGCGCACCTGCGACGCGATCTGGTTCATCAAGAACGGCTGGTACCGACAGACGTATTACGCGATTGCACCCGGGCGCCGCCTTCGGCGGCAGCGGAACTTGCACGCCCGGTACCGACTGCCTCGAAGTGAGCACCGTTGCAACGCCGACCAACGACACGCGCGCCCTGCTGCTGCTCGCCGGCCGCGCGCTCAACGGATCAACCCGACCATCGGCCCTCCTGGACGATTACGCCGAAGGCGCGAACCGGACTATCAACGACCGATTGTTCGAAACCGGCCCGCCGCGCAAACTCCCGCCCAACGCTCGCAATGACAACATCGCGATCCTCGCGCCGTAGCGTCCCGCCGCGCTCGGCGCGTGTCCACGGCTTCACGCTCACCGAGCTCGCGGTGGTGCTGGTGATCGTCGGGCTGCTGATCGGCGGGCTGCTGGTCACGCTCTCGGCGCAATACGAGGCGCGACAGTTCGCCGAGACGCGTGCGCGGCTCGATCTCGCTCAGGAAGCGCTCATCGGCTTCGCGCTCCGGAACGGCCGCCTGCCGTGCCCCGCGGTCGCAGCGGGCCAGCTCGCCTACCGCGACGGCAGCACGAGTCAGCGGGTCGACGGCACGGGCGAGGAAGGGTTCGTATCCGGGCAGGGCGCCGCCACGGGTCAGTGCTTCACCGCGCACGGCCTGCTGCCCGCTCTCACGCTCGGGCTCGGCACGACCGATGCCCAGGGGTTCCTCCTCGACGCCTGGGATAACCCCATTTTCTATTCGGCGACCGCTTGGAATGCGAACGCCTTCACCAAGAGCGGCGGTTTGGCGGCGGCCGGAATCACCGCCCTCAATCCGGCGTTCCGGATGTGCAGTGCGGCCGCCTGCGGCACCGGCCAGGTCCTCACGAGCGCCAACACGGTACCGGCGGTGATCTTCTCGGCCGGAAAGAACCGGCACTCGACGCTACCCGGGGCGGTCGCGCCCGTCGGCGCGGACGAGCTCGCGAACTTCGACAACAACAACGATTTCGTGAGCCACGAGCCGCGGCCCGCCGGGGCAACTGGCGGCGAGTTCGACGACCTCCTGACCTGGTTGTCGGTCAACGTGCTCGTCAACCGGATGGTCGCGGCCGGCGCGCTCTGAGGCGTTCTGCCGCTCCGGACCACCGCTGCGGCGCGCGAACGCCAAGTCTTCCGCAGCGGCCGGGGGTTCGTCGACGACCGGCTCCCGAGTCATCGTACAATCGTTTGCATATGCCACCGGAATGGCGCTTGCCAGCGCCTCCCCGCGGCGACCAGCCCGGAACAGCACCGCGATGAGCTACATGTCGGACTTGTGGAGACGCCTGAAGACGGCCGGTATCGAGCCGGACGATTCGGACGACATCAAGCTCAAGAAGTCGCTCCTCATGTTCGCGATGGGGCTCACGACGGCGGCCCCGGTGCTCTGGCTCGTCCTGTACCAGTCGATGGGCCTTAACATCCCGACCGCCGTCCCGATCGGTTACCAGCTCGTCTCGCTCGGCACGCTGCTCGTCTACCTGGTCACGCGCAACTTCGACTTGTTCCGCGTCATGCAGCTGTCGCTGTATCTCGCGTTCCCATTCGTGCTCCAGGCAACGCTCGGCGACTTCATCACCGCCAGCGGCTTCGTGCTCTGGGGGCTCCTCGCCCCGGTTGGCGCGATCCTCCTCTACGGCCCGCGGGATTCGATCCCCTGGTTCGTCGCCTACGTGCTGCTGATCATCGGGGCGGCAGCCTACGACTACTGGATCTTCTCCGAAGGCGTCAAGCCGCCGCCGGTGTCGCCGAAGACGATCGTCGTCTTCTTTGCGCTCAACTTCGTCGCGATCTCGAGCATCGTGTACCTCCTGCTGCGCTTCGCCGCCGTGGAGCGCGAGAAATCGAAGGCGCGGCTCGAGGAGGCTCACCGGCTGCTCCAGAACGAACAGGAACGGTCCGAGCGGCTGCTGCTGAACATCCTGCCCGGACCGGTCGCCGAGCGCCTCAAGATGGAGGACGGCACGATCGCCGACGGGTTCGCCGACGTGACCGTCATGTTCGCCGACATCGTGAACTTCACCACCCTCGCCGAGGGCCTCTCCCCCAACCAGATCTTCGCGATGCTGAACAGGGTCTTCTCGTCGTTCGACGCGCTGGCCGAGAAATACGGGCTCGAGAAGATCAAGACGATCGGCGACGCTTACATGGTCGCCGGGGGCATCAACGACGACTCGGTGATCAACTACTCCGAGGCGATCGCCAACATGGCGCTCGAGATGCGCGGCCTGCTCGCGAAGGACCTGGCGATCCAGGACCATCGGCTCGAGATCCGGATGGGCATCGGCACCGGCCCGGTGGTCGCCGGCGTGGTGGGCAAGAAGAAGTTCATCTATGACCTCTGGGGCGATACGGTCAACCTCGCGAGCCGCATCACCGCCGAGAGCGTGCCGGGGATGATCCAGGTCGATGTCACGACCTACCGCCGGCTGCGGAACAGGTTCGAGTTCGAGCCGCCCAAGACGATCTACCTGAAGGGCAAGGGCGACACGACCGTCTATGCCCTGAAGGCGCGCAAAACCGCGACCGTCCAGGAAGCCGCCGCCTGACGGCGACTACTAGGTCGCGGCGCTCTCCTGCGCGGCCGGGCGGGGCCCGGCCCGCAATGCCGGGCCGCCGCGGCGCACCTCTCCGCGCAACTCGAAGCACACCTGCCCCTGCTCGTTGCCCGCAAGCCGGAACCTGAAACCCGAAACTTCGGCCTGCCGCGCCACCTGGTAGAGGCCGATTCCGTACCCGGTCTCGGACGGCACCGGCCCCCTGAGCAGGCCCGGGAGGACGCTCCGCGCCACCGGCCTGCCGCTGTCGCACACGCGCAGCACGATCTCGTCGCCGCAGACGAGCGAGACGACCACCTCCACGCCCGGGTCCACCTTGCGCTTCTCGAGCGCGTTCTGGAGCAGGTTCTCGGAGGCGCTGTCGAAGAGATCTTTCGGCAGAAGGATGCCGCCGTCCAGCGACGTCGCCTCGAAGCGCACCCCGCGCAGCTGGTAGGTCTTCTGGAGCGACTCCCACCACGCCTCGGTGGTGATAAAGCGACCGCTGTCCATCTGCGGGCGCTGGAGCTTGTCGAGTGTCTGCTGCAGCCGCTGCAGCACGGTCGGGAGGTGCCGCCGCATGAGTCCCTGCAGCGCTCCCGGGTCGCCGTCGGGATCGCGCTCGGCCGCCGAGCAGAGGACGTTCAGCGTCTGGAGCAGGTTCTTGACGTCGTGCGTCATGCGCGCCCCGGTCTCGTGCAGCGCCTGGACGTAGGTCTGCTGCTGAAGCTTGAGCTCGCGCTGCTTCGCGACGAAGAACTGACCGACGAGCTGACCGAGCAGGTTGAAATGCCAGACGAGCGACGGGCTCGGCCGGTGACGGCAGTAGAGGCGGATGCTGACCTCGCGGCCGGTGTAGTCGACGGTGTATTTGGAGGGCGTCCCGAACTCGCCCGAATCGCTCGCGGTCATCCAGGTGCCGCCCGTCGTCCACGGCAGCCGGCCGAGCCCCGCGCACGCCTCCTTCAGGAAGTGCTCGGGTCGCGACTCGCTGCGCGAGAGCTCGGCGAGAAAGTGCAGCCACTGCTCGAACGGCAGCCCGATCGAGAGCAGATAGCGCGAGAACACCATCTGCAAGCCAGAGAATCCGGCGCGCGGATTCCACGCGATGCTCAGGAACAGGAGCACGCCGGCGATCACGAACAGGCTGAACATCAACGACAGGACGTACCCCTTTCCGCCGACTGTCATGAACGCGAAGCTGCCGAGCACCAGCGCGACGAGCAGCAGGAAGATCATGCTGGCGTAGAAGAAGTCGACGACCTGCGGCTCGGCGCTGTCCGACTCGACCGGGATCGCCGCCATGGCGAGGAACAGGAGCGGTAGCCCGTACTGCACCAGCACTCCCATGATCTCGTCCGGCCGCGTGTTCGGAAACCCGCTCGGCACGATCCAGAGCAGGAGCAGCGCGACGAGATAGGAGAAGACGGTCAGATAGAAGATGCGCAGCCATCGCGCCTGGAACAGGAACACCTTTCCGCCGACTATCCCGGCGAGCACCACGACCCACAGCCCGAGCATCCACCAGTTGAGGAACGCCAGGATCCCGACGGTGATGAGGATAATCAGCACGATCTCGCTGACCTTCAGACGCTGACCGGCCTGGATGAACGGCTGCCAGACGAGGAAGAGCCCCAGGTGGGCCATCATCAGGCCGCGCGCCCAGATGTCCTCGACCCCGCGCATCGCGGCGAGGTGCAGGCACACGAGCATCGCGAGCGTGAGCCACCGCCAGCGCCCCGCACGCTGCTCCGCCAGACCGAATGCTCCCTCGCTCACTGTGTGCAAGGTTCCCCGCTTGCGTCCCGCCGCCCGGGCCCTTAGGCTTCGCGCGACCGCAGGTTCCGTGCCAAGCGTTGCCGCGGCCTCACGCCCAAGATGACAAAGGTCGTACTCTCGATCGCCCGCGCAACCCTGCTGGAAGCGCTACGCAGCCGCATGCTGTGGCTGGTCGGCGTGCTCTTGCTGGTCGCGGCGGCCTCCGCGGCGTTCCTGCAGCAGGTCGCGATCACCGAGACGGCCCGGATCCAGGCGGCGATTATCGCAGCCCTGATACGGGGCTGCGCGGGATTCCTGGTAGCGGCGTTCGTCGTGATGAGCATGGTCCGCGAGTTCAACGACAAGGTGCTCGAACTGATGCTCGCCCAGCCCTGGCCGCGGGCAGCCTACCTTTTCGGCAAGTTTGTCGGATTCTCGGCAGCCGCCCTTCTGCTCGCCGCCATCGTCAGCGTCCCCCTCGCTCTCCTCGCCCCGGCCTCCCGCGTCGCCGTCTGGGCGCTGTCGCTCGCGTGCGAGCTTGTCATCCTTGCGTCGATGAGCCTCTTCTGCGTGATCACCCTCGCCCACGTGGTGCCGGCGCTCGCTGCCGTCCTCGGCTTCTACGTGCTCGGCCGGTCCATGACCGCGATCCAGATCATCGCCCAGGCCTCGGAGGCCTCCCAGGACTGGGCCGACCGCCTGGCGAACTGGATCGTGCAGGGGATCGCCGCGATCCTGCCGAGGTTCGATCTGATGACGCAGACGGCATGGCTCGTTGACGCGCCGCCCGCGGCCGGCGCGATCGCGAGCGTGCTGGCGCAGGCGGCGGTCTACACGGCGCTCCTCGTCACGGCGGCGCAGTTCGATCTTCATCGCCAGAACCTCTGAGCCGATGCGCGAACGGCCGCTCGCCGATGTGCCGCGCTGGGTCACGGCCGGACTCGCCCTCGCGCTGGCGCTGCAGATCGGCGTCGCCTGGCTTCAGCCGCGGCCGTCCGCCCGTGCGGAGGATCTCGGCCCGGCGCCGGGCGCGAGCACGTTGCGGCTCGCCGCGCTGGGCGAGCCGATTGCGCTCGCGAATCTGCTCATGCTGTACCTGCAGGCGTTCGACTACCAGGCCGGCACACGCGTGCCGTATCGGAATCTCGACTACGACCGCCTCATCGACTGGCTCTCCCGGATTCTCGAGCTCGACCCGGCGGGGCAGTATCCGCTGATGAGCGCGAGCCGTCTCTACGCCGACATCCCCGATGCCGCGAAACAACGCAAGATGCTCGAGTTCGTCTACCGCGAGTACCTGAAGGATCCCAACCGGCGCTGGCCCTGGCTCGCGCACGCGACGATCCTCGCCAAGCACCGGCTCAAGGATCTGCCGCTGGCGCGGAAATATGCCGTGGCGCTTCAGCAGCAGACAACGACCCCCGACGCGCCGGGTTGGGTCCGGCAGATGGAGCCGTTCATCCTCGAGGACATGAATGAGCTCGAAGCAGCGCGGGTGCTGATCGGGGGCCTGCTGGCGAGCGGCCAGGTCAAGGACCGCCGCGATTTCGAGCTCCTCGAACGGCGCCTCAAGGCGCTCGAGGAGCGCTCGAAAGCGAAGTGACCGCCCTTGTCGGCTCTCCGTCGCTGCTGACGCCGTCTCGACAACGAGCCTCCACAACCCCCCGTGATTTCGGTCACAAGTCAAGGGAAAGCGCTGGCATTGAGTTTGCTCCTCTCCTGGCACTAGCCATTCGGGCACCGTGTCGAGGAGACGAACAATGCAAGCAAAGCGCTACCAAACAGGCTTCACGCTGGTCGAGATCGCGATCGTGCTGGTCATCATCGGGCTGCTGCTCGGGGGGATCCTGAAGGGTCAGGAGATGATCACCCAGGCCCGGATCAAGAACGTCGTGAACGACTTCAACGGCATCACCGCAGCGTACTTCTCGTACATGGACCGCTACAAGGCCGTCCCGGGTGATGACCCCAATGCTTCGGCTCGCTGGACGGCTCGTGCCATGCACTGAACGGCGACTCGAACGGTCAGATCAGCGGCTCGTACGGCATGACGCCTGCCGGCCACCCTCACCCAAGCGCAAGTCACCGACGCGCGAAGCCCTGAACTTCTGGTGGCATATGCGGCTGTCCGGGTTCGTTGCCGGTGCCACGACCGGGCAGGCCGCCTACAGCCAGCCGACGAACGCGGTCGGGGGCCTCGTCGGGGTACAGACCAACGCCTTCGCATCGACGCGTTCTCACCGGCGTCGTGATGTGCTCGGCCAACGTGCCGGACAAGGTGGCCTCTGCGGTCGACACCCAGATCGACGATCAGCGATCGAACACCGGCCAGATGATGGCGTACACGTGCGGACGACGGCTACGGCGGCGACGGACGCGACATCGGGAAGGCTGCCGCACCCAACTACGTGGAGACGGGCAACACGCAGTACGTGATCTGCAAGAAGATCTGACGCCCTCGTTTGCAAGAAGCCCGCGCCTCGACGGCGCGGGCTTTTCGTTTCTGCGCCGTCGACGACACATGACCGCTGCCGGGCGAATCGAAGACGCTCGCCATCCGTTCCGGCCGCGCCACTGGACAACGTTACAGGGTGTGAAATTCTGATCCGCGCGATGGACTCCGGACGCGCGCGTCGAGACCTCCACACCTCGGCAATATGACTGCTGCACGCTGATCTTCCGCGCAACGGCGCGCGTTTGCAAAGTCCGTCACGGTCATCCTAGACGGCGCGAACGAGAGAATCCACCCTTCTTCCACTTCCTCTCCCCGCGCTCGCCGAAATGCGTCACCGGCAGGAGGGCTTCAGCTTGGCCGAGATCGCGATCGTCGCGGTGCTCGTGGGCCTTGTGGTCGGCGGCATCGTGGCCGGACGGTCGATCGTCGCGCAGGCCCGCATCAAGCTCGTCGTCAACCAGTTGAACGGCCTGCACGCCGCGCACTCTCAGTATGTCGATCGGTACATCGCAGTTGCCCGGCGACGATCCCCGGGCGGCGGCGCGCTGGACGTCGGGCGCAAAGGACGGCACGGGCGATGGCCTGCTTGGCGGGCTGTACGGCGACGACGCACCCGCCGGCGATCCGATGACGGAATTGACGGTGAATGCGTCGCAGGGCGAGACGCTGAACTACTGGTGGCACCTGCGCCTCGCCGGGCTCGTTCCGAGCCCGCCGCTCGGACTGTCGCTCGCCTCGCAGCCGCGCAACCCCTTCGACGGCGTGATCGGTGTCCAGGCGAACGCGATCGGCTTCCCGGTGCCGGCGGTCTGCCAGGCGAACCTGCCGGGCCAGGTCGCGATCGGCGTCGACAGCCAGATCGACGAGTTGAGCCCGACCCGGGGCGGCGTGCGCGGGCGAAAGCAGACCGCGCCGAACCAGAAGCTCGCCGACACGGTCGAGGTCGCCAGCTACAACGAAGGCGAGGAATACGTGCTGTGCCGCCGGCTCGACTGAGGCGCCGCGGGCTATCCCTGCAGCAGCCTCGTCTCCGCCTTCTCGAGCGCGTCGGGCCGGCCGAGCAGGACGGCCACGTCACCCGCCTCGAAGCGCGTCTCCGGGCCCGGCTCATCGGCGCGGATGCCGCGCCGGCGGACCGCGGTGACCTCCGCCCCGAGCCGCTCGACGCCGAGCTCCGCCAGGGTGCGCCCGACCGCGTACGCCCCCGGCTCGAGACTGACCGTGTGCAGCCGCGGTTGACTCGCCTCGTCGAGGTCGACAGCCTCGTCGGACGCGCCGTGGTAGAAGCCGCGGAGCAGCCGGTAGCGTTGGTCGCGCACGGCGCGGATCTGGCTGACCACGCGCCGCACCGGAACGCCGACCATGAGCATCGCGTGCGAGGCGAGCATGAGGCTCGACTCGAACGTGTCGGGCACGACCTCCGCCGCGCCCGCGTGCTCGAGCTGCTCGAGCCCGCTGTCGTCCCGCGTACGCACGATCACCGGAAGCGCCGGATTGATTTCGTGCGCGTGGGCGAGGATCTTCAGTGCCGACGGCAGGTCGGTGTAGGTGACGACCAGCACGGCCGCGCGGCCGACGCCCGCCGCGATCAACGTCTCCCGGCGCGACGCATCGCCGAACACCACCGTTTCGCCCGCGGCCGCGGCTTCGCGGACGCGTTCCGGATCGAGGTCGAGGGCGATATGGTTGATGTCCGCGCGCCCGAGGAAGCGCGCAAGGCTCTGGCCGGTGCGACCGTAGCCGCACAGGACGACGTGGCGCTCGGTGCCGATACTGCGCACCGCAACCTGGTGCAGCTGGAGCGACCGCAGCATCCACTCCGAGCCGGACAGCCGGAGCACGATGCGATCGCTGTACTGGATCAGGAACGGCGCCACGAGCATCGACAGGACCATCCCGGCGATCGCGGCCTGCACGAGCTGCGGGTCGAAGAGTGAGAACTCGGCACCGCGCGCGACGAGCACCAACCCGAACTCGCCCGCTTGCGCGAGCGCGAGCCCGCTCCGGAGCGCCGTGCCCGGCGTTGCGCCGAGGAGGCGCGACAGTCCCGCGACGATCGCGAACTTCGCCACCAACGGCACGATGAACATGGCAGCCACCAGGCCGGAATGCGACGCTACCACGCGCAGATCGAGCTGCATTCCGACGGTGATGAAGAACAGCCCGAGCAGCACTTCCCGGAACGGTTTGATGTCGTCCTCGACCTGGTGGCGATACTGCGTCTCCGAGATGAGCACCCCGGCGACGAACGCGCCGAGGGCGAGCGAGAGGCCGGCGATCTCGGTCAGGTACGCCGATCCGAGCGTGATGAAGAGCACGTTGATGATGAAGAGCTCGTGCGAGCGGCGCCTCGCGACCAGGTCGAACCACGGCGGCATGAGCTTCTGGCCGAGCCACAGCACCGCCCCGAGGATCGCCGCCGCCTTGAGCGCCGCGAATGACATGGCGCCCGCCAGTTCGCCGGCGGGTTGCGCGAGTGCCGGCACCAGCACAAGCAGCGGCACCACCGCGAGGTCCTGCGCGAGCAGGACGCCGATGACCTCCCGGCCGTGCGGCGTCTCGGTCTGCATCCGCTCGGCGAGCATGCGCACGACGATCGCCGTCGAGGACATCGCGAGCGCCGCGCCGAGCGCGAGCGCCGCCTGCCACCGGCTGCCGGCGGCGAAGAGCAGCGCCGCAAAGAGCGCGGTGGTGAGCACGACCTGCAGCCCCCCCAGCCCGAGCACGAGCCGGCGCATCTGCACGAGCTTCGGCAGGCTGAACTCGAGGCCGATCGTGAACATGAGGAACACGACGCCGAATTCGCCGAGATACGTGGTATTGCGGTCTTCGGTGATCCAGCCGAAGGCATGCGGCCCGATCGCCACCCCGACGATCAGATAGCCGAGCAGCGGCGGCAGGTGCAGGGTGCGAAACACCACGACCACGAGCACCGCGCTCGCGAGCAGGATGAGAACGAGTTCGAGCGCGTGGCCCACGGCGGTCGGGAGCCTCCCTTGCTATACTTTTCCGGATGATAGCGACACCATCGAGCGTGGACCAACCGGCGGTGTCGGAGGACGCGCTCCGCTTGGCGCGGGAGGTGCTGGAGATCGAGGCGCAAGCGGTCGCCGCGCTCGCCTCGCGCCTGGACGGCCGGTTCCTCGACGCGCTGCGCATGATCCTGGCCTGCCGCGGCCGGGTGGTCGTGACCGGCGTCGGCAAGTCCGGGCACATCGGGCGCAAGATCGCGTCCACCCTGGCGAGCACGGGCACGCCGGCGTTCTTCGTCCATCCCGGCGAGGCGAGCCACGGCGACCTCGGCATGATCACGCACGACGATGTCGTCCTCGCGCTCTCGCACTCGGGCGAGAGCGACGAGCTGATCACCGTCCTGCCGTTGGTGAAGCGCCTCGGCGCGCGGCTCATCGCCATGACCGGCAATCCCCAGTCCGCGCTCGCGAGTCTCGCCGACGTGGTGCTCGACGCCGCGGTGGCGAAGGAGGCCTGCCCGCTCAACCTCGCGCCGACCGCGAGCACGACCGCCGCGCTCGCGCTCGGCGATGCGCTCGCGGTTGCAGCGCTCGACGCCCGCGGATTCGGCCACGACGACTTCGCGCGCTCGCACCCCGGCGGAACGATCGGGCGGCGTCTGCTCACGCACGTGCGCGACGTCATGCGCACCGGCGACGAGGTGCCGGTGGTCGGCGAGGACGCGGCCTTCGCGGACGCAGTGCTCGAGATCTCCAGGAAACGGATGGGCATGACGGCGGTCGTGGGCGCAGACCGGCGACTGGTCGGCATATTCACCGACGGTGACCTCCGGCGCGCCCTCGAGCGCGGCGTCGATGTACACGCGACGCCGATCGACGCGGTGATGACGCGCAATCCGCGCTCGATTCGCCCGGAGGCGCTCGCGGCCGAAGCGGTGGAATTGATGGAGAAGCACAAGACGACGCAGTTGCCCGTGGTCGACCCGGAGGGGCGGCTCGTCGGCGCGCTGAACATCCACGACCTCTTCCGCGCGAAAGTCCTCTGAGCGATGGACACCGCGCTGGAGCGCGCACGCAGCCTCAAGCTGATGGCGTTCGACGTCGATGGCGTCCTTACCGACGGCGCGCTGTACCTCACCGACGCGGGCGAGGAGATGAAGCGCTTCCACACGCTCGATGGGCTCGGGCTCAAGCTGCTCGCGGAAGCCGGCGTCGCGCTCGCGCTCATTACCGGGCGCAGCTCGCGGGTCGTTGCAAAGCGGGCGGCGGAGCTCGGGATCACCCACCTCTTCCAGGGGGCGGAGGACAAGCTCGCGATACTCGAGGGATTGCGCGCACGGCTCGGGCTCGACCTGAGCGCGTGCGGCTACATGGGCGACGATCTCCCGGACCTGCCGCTCCTCGTGCGCTGCGGCTTCGCGGCGACCGTGCCCGAGGCACCGGAGGTAGTCCGCGCGCGGGCGCACTACGTCAGCCGGCGTTCTGCCGGCCGCGGTGCGGTGCGCGAAGTATGCGAGGTGATCCTCGCCGCGCAGGACGCGCTCGAAGGCGCCGTGCGAAGGTATCTCGCGTGAAGGCGCGGACCAATACGTTGTTCTCGCTGGCGCTCGCTGCCGGCCTCGCGGCGCTGACGATGTGGCTCGAGCGCGCCGTACAGGCGCCGACCGGCAGCCATCCGAGCGCGCTCGAGCACGAACCCGACTTCATCGTCGAGCGCTTCACCGCGACGAGCCTCGACAAGGGCGGGCGCCCGGAGTCGCGGCTCACCGCGCGCCGGATGGTCCACTACCCCGACGATCAGACGACCGAGCTCGAGGAGCCGCGGCTCGTCCAGTTCCGCGAGCCCGGGCCGCCGGTGCGGATCTCGGCCGAGCGCGGCACGGTGACCAAGGACGGCGAGGAAGTGCGCCTCTACGGTAACGTGGTCGTTCGCCGCGAGGCGACCAAGACCCGCCCCGAGCTCAAGATGGAAACAACTTACCTCCAGGTCTTCCACAAGCAGGACATCGCGCGCACGCCGGAGGCGGTAGTGATCACCGAAGGCGCCTCGCGACTCACCGGCGTCGGCATGGACTTCAACAGCAAGACGCGCCAGTTCGAGCTGAAGGCGCGGGTCAACGGCACCTTCGTCCGTTCGGAGGGATGACGGTGCGCGGGCTGCTTCGCTTCGTGCTCGCCCTCCTCTGCGGCGCGGCGCTCGGCGGCGCGCCGGCGCGCGCCGAACGCCTCGACCGCGACAAACCGGTCAACATCGAGGCCGACCGGATGCTCGCCGACGACGGCAAGCAGACGGTCGTGTTCGAGGGCCGCGTCGTGCTGACGCAAGGCACGTTCGTGCTGCGTGCCGACACGCTGACCGTGCGACAGGACAAGGAAGGTTTCCAGGCCGGCGTGGCGGTCGGCAGCCCGGCGAAGTTCCGCCAGAAGCGCGACGGCGCCGACGAATGGATCGACGGCGAGGCGCAGCGCATCGAGTACGACGGCAAGGCCGAGCGGGTTGAGCTCTTCGACAGGGCACGCGTGACGCGCGACAAGGACGAGGTGCGCGGCAACTACATCTCGTACGACATGCGCTCCGAGATCTACCGCGTGCAGGGCGCGAAGGACCTGCAGCCTGCGCCCGGCGGGCGCGACGGCCGGGTGCGCGCGGTGATCCAGCCGAAGAAGAAGGACGAGGACGCCACGCGGCGCGAGCCGGCGCTCGAGCTGAAGCCCACCCCCGGTCTCGAAGCGGGCCGCCAGTGAACGAGCCGCTGGCGCGCGCGACGCTTGCGGCCCAGTCCGCGCCCGGGCGCGCGAGCCGTCTGCGCACTGCCGCGCTGAACAAGCGCTACAAGAAGCGCACCGTGGTGCGCGACGTCTCGCTCGACGTGATGAGCGGCGAGGTAGTGGGCCTCCTCGGTCCGAACGGCGCCGGCAAGACCACGTGCTTCTACATGATCGTCGGCCTGGTCGCCGCCGACGGCGGCCGGATCTTCGTCGAGGAGCGCGACATCACCCGCCTTCCGATCCACCGGCGCGCGCGGCTGGGGCTGTCGTATCTGCCGCAGGAAGCGTCGGTGTTCCGCCGACTCACCGTACAGGAGAACGTGCGCGCGGTGCTCGAGCTGATGGCGCTCGAACCGGCCGAGATCGAGACGCGGCTCGACGAGCTGCTCGGGGAGCTGCACATCGCCCATCTGCGCGACGCCCCGGCGCTCTCGCTCTCCGGCGGCGAGCGGCGCCGGGTCGAGATCTGCCGGGCGCTCGCAACGCGCCCGGTGTTCATCCTGCTCGACGAGCCCTTCGCCGGCGTCGACCCGATCGCGGTCCTCGACATCCAGCGCATCATCCGGTTCCTGCGGGAGCGCGGGATAGGGGTTTTGATCACCGACCATAACGTCCGGGAAACCCTGGGAATTTGCGACCGGGCGTACATAATTAACGAAGGGTCCGTGCTGGCTTCCGGCAAGCCGGAGGAGATTGTTTATAATGAAAATGTCAGGCGCGTTTATCTAGGCGAGCACTTCCGTCTCTAGCGCCAGGATCCGTCCCGGCCCGCGCTCCGCGGCCGGCAGGGTTCGGCGCCGCGCCGGCAGCCAGCGAGCACGACGCGGACGCCAGCGAAACCGCACTCACCACCCCCCCAATCTCCTGCATGAAGCAGACCCTGCAGCTCAAGCTGACTCAGCATCTCACGCTGACGCCGCAGCTGCAGCAATCCATCCGGCTCCTGCAGCTCTCGACCCTCGAGTTGAATCAGGAGCTCGAGCGCTTCCTCGCCGAGAACCCCTTGCTCGAGCGCGACGAGGGCGAGGAGGAATCGGCGCCTGCGCTGCGGCTGAACGGCGCGTCGACGACGACGGAAACCGTCGAGACCGCGGACAAGCCGGAGACACCGGCGCCCGACGACGCCCGGAGCCCGGACGCAGACTGGTATCTCGAGAGCGCCGGTACCGGCGCGGCGCGCGACGACGCCGACGACACCGACTACCCGCAGCTCGCCGCCGAATCACCTTCGCTCCGCGACCATCTGCTGCAGCAGCTCTCGCTCACGCCGTTGCCCGACCGCGACCGCAGACTGGTCGCGCTGCTCGTCGACGCGCTGGACGAGGACGGCTACCTCACGCAGCCGCTCGAGGAGATCGCGGCGATGCTGCCGGACGAGCTCGCGATCGATCCGGACGAGCTCGCGATCGCGCTCAAGCACCTGCAGAACCTCGACCCCACCGGCGTCGGTGCGCGCTCGCCGTCGGAGTGCCTCGAGCTGCAGCTCGCCGGGCTGCCGGAGCTCACCCCGGCCCGCAGCGTTGCGTTGCGGATCGTCCGCGAGCAGCTGCCGCTGCTCGCCGCACGCGATTTCGCGAAGCTCAAGAAGCTCTTCGGCTGCGACGACGCGAGCCTGCGGACGGCGCACCGTCTGATCCAGAGCCTGAACCCGCGTCCGGGCGCGGCGTTCGCACCGCTCGAGACGCGGTACGTCGTCGCCGACGTGGTCGTGCGCAAGCTGAAGAGCGTCTGGACCGCGAGCCTCAACCCGGACGCGATGCCCAAGCTGCGCATCAACCGCATCTACGCCGACATCCTGCAATCGAGCCGCGGCCAGGGCGGGCAGCTCACATCGCAGCTCCAGGAGGCCCGCTGGCTGATCAAGAACGTGCAGCAGCGCTTCGAGACGATCCAGCGCGTGTCGCAGGCGATCGTCGACCGCCAGCGGCATTTTTTCGATCATGGCGAGGTGGCGATGCGCCCGCTCGTGCTGCGCGAGATTGCCGATGCGCTCGGGTTGCACGAATCCACGGTGTCGCGCGTGACGACGCAGAAGTTCATGGCGTCGCCGCGCGGCATCTTCGAGCTCAAGTACTTCTTCGGCAGCCACGTCGCCACCGAGGCGGGCGGCGCGTGCTCGGCAACCGCGATCCGCGCGCTGGTCAAGCAGCTGGTCGCCGCAGAGGACGCGAAGAAACCGCTCTCCGATTCGAAGATCTCGCAGATCCTCGGCCAGCAGGGCATCGTCGTCGCCCGGCGCACCATCGCCAAGTACCGGGAGTCGATGCACATCCCGCCGGTCAATCTCCGCAAGTCGCTGTAACCAAGGAGGACGAGATGAACTTGACCGTCACCGGCCACCACGTCGCCGTTACCGCGGCGATCCGCACCTACGTCGAGTCGAAGCTCGAGCGGGTGATGCGCCATTGCGACCACGCGACGGCGGTCAGCGTGATCCTGACGGTCGAGAAGCTGAGCCAGAAGGCCGAGGTCAACGTGCACCTGCCCGGACAGGACGTGTTCGTCGAGCACGTCGACGGTGACCTCTACGCCGCGATCGACGCGCTCGCCGACAAGCTCGACCGCAAGCTCATCAAGTACAAGGATCGCGCGTACGCCAAGCCTCACGACGCGCTCAAGCACCACTCCGAGAGCTAGGTTTCCGGCCGCGACCGGCGGCGGTACCGCTCCGCCGCCGTTTGTGAACGGCGATTTTGCGATGTTTGGGGTGCGATGCGGCCGCGCAGTACAATAGCGCGGCCTCGTACCCCGCGCCGGCAAGCGCAGGGGCGGAACGGGGCGACAAGCAGGAACAACCGCGGACGCACCGCATGAACCTGATCGCCAAGCTGCTCCCGCAGTCCAACATCGTCCTCGACGCCGAGGCGAGCAGCAAGAAGCGGATGTTCGAGCAGCTAGGCCTCCTCTTCGAGAACCACCAGAGCATCAGCCGCGGCCTCGTGTTCGACAGCCTCTTCGCGCGCGAGCGGCTCGGGTCGACCGGCCTGGGACAGGGCGTTGCGATTCCTCATGGCCGGATCAAGGGCCTGAAGGAGCCGATCGGCGCGTTCCTGCGATTGAAGACCGCGGTCGCCTTCGATGCCCCCGACGGGCGCCCAGTCAATCTCATCTTCGTGCTCCTCGTGCCGGAGCAGGCGACCGAGCAGCATCTCGAGATCCTCTCCGAGCTCGCGCAGATGTTCAGCGACCGGGGACTGCGGCAAGACCTTTCCACCGTCGCCGACGCCGCCGCCCTTCACCAGATGATCTCAGCGTGGCAACCGTATGTTGCAGACCAGCGTCGCGCGGCTGTATGAGGACACCGCCGAGAAGCTCCAGCTCGCCTGGGTAGGCGGCAAGCAGGGCGGCGTCGCGGTCATCCGCCAGGACGCCACCGAGTCGGCCGCGTTCGTCGGCCATCTCAACCTCATCCACCCGAACCGCATCCAGGTGCTCGGGCGTCACGAGCAGGCGCACATCACGGCGCTCGAAGGCGCGCGGATCGAGCGGCTGATCGAGCTCGGCCTGCAGGGCTCGCCCGCTGCGGTGTTGCTCGCCGACGGCGTCCCGGGACACCCCCGGCTCGCCGAAGTCGCCGAAACGCGCGGCATCGCGCTCCTCGCTTCGCCGCTCCCTGCCGCGCTGCTCATCGACAAGCTGCGCCGCTATCTCACCAGGAGCCTCGCCGAGACCACGACCCGTCATGGCGTGTTCATGGACGTGCTGGGCGTGGGCGTGTTGATCACCGGCGATTCCGGCGTGGGGAAAAGCGAGCTCGGCCTCGAGCTCGTCAGCCGCGGTCACGGTCTCGTGGCCGACGACGTCGTCGAGATCTCGCGCGTCGCTCCGGACACGCTGGAAGGCCGCTGTCCGCCGCTCCTCAAGGACTTCCTCGAGGTGCGGGGCCTCGGCGTGCTCAACATCCGCACGATCTTCGGTGAGACGGCGGTGCGGCCGAAGCTGAGCCTGCGGCTCATGGTGCATCTCGAGCGCCCGACGCCCTCGGCGGCGCCGCCGGCGGAGCGGCTGCCGCTGCACGCGCTCTCGGAGGAGATCCTCGGCGTCACGGTGCGCAAGGTCGGCATCCCGGTCGCGGTCGGCCGCAACCTCGCGGTGCTGATCGAGGCGGCGGTACGCAACCACATCCTTCAGCTCCGCGGTTACAACTCGACGGAGGAGTTCATGGAGCGCCAGCAGGCCGAGATGCGGCGCGACGCGTCAACCGGGACCGACGCCGGGCGTTGAAGCGTTCGTGGCCAGGGATCGCCCCGCCTCGTTCCGCCCATGACCGGAGGAGCAGCATGAGGAAGCTGGTTGCAGCTCTGTTCGCCACCGCGCTGTGCGCGTCGCCCGCGCTTGCCCAGGACAAGCAGGGCGAACCGAAGGAGGGGATGACCGAGCAGCAGAAGCGCATGGGCGATTGCAGCAAGCAGGCGTCGGAGAAGGGATGAAGGGCGACGACCGCAACAAGTTCATGAGCAGCTGCCTCAAGGGCGAGCAGCCGACGACTCAGCAAGAGAAGATGACCGCCTGCAACAAGCAGGCGAGCGCCAAGGCGCTCAAGGGCGACGACCGCAAGAAGTTCATGAGCTCCTGCCTGAGCGGCTGATCGCCGGGCTCACGACGGGTGGATCACCCTTTTCTTTTCCGGTCGTCTGGGTATCGAACAGCCGATAGGCGTCCGCCGCCTGGTCGAGCCGCCAACGATCGGTAAACAGCCGATCGACCGCGACGCCACGGTCGGCGACGAAACGGGCGCACTCCGCCTGCACGACGGTCGAAAAGGTCCACGACCCGATCAGCGTAACCTGTCGCCGCAGCAGATCGTTGCTCACGTCGAGCGTGACCGTGTCGCCCTCGCCGACGTAGTAGGCCCTGCCCCAGGTCCGCGCCGAGCGCACGGCTTGCGCGCGCCATCGGCGAGCCCGACGTCCCGGAAAAACGACTGCTCTCATCGCGGTGGCTCCTGGCGGTCTCGGGGACGCTTCGCCTCGGGCACGCGTTACCCGCCATTTCCGGCCCGCCGTCAAAGGCGCCCCGGAAAACGCGTTATGCTCGACCCGCGATGCAGCTCGTCGTCATCAGCGGCCTCTCCGGCTCCGGCAAGAGCGTGGCGCTTAACGTCCTCGAGGACGCGAGCTTCTACTGCGTCGACAACCTGCCGGCGACGCTGCTCTCAGCGACGATCGACTTCCTCGACGACGCCGGCTACGACCGGGTCGCGATAACCGTGGATTCCCGCAGCGGCGCGGCGCTCGCCGAGCTGCCGGCATCGATCCGCGCGCTGAAAGCGCGCGGCATCGACGTCAGGCTGCTGTTCCTCGACGCCGGCAACGACACACTGGTCAAACGCTTCTCGGAGACCCGCCGCCCGCATCCGCTCGCCGGCATCGATACGACGGTCGACGAGGCGATCCGGCGCGAGCGCGAGCTCCTCGCGGGGGTGGACGAGCTCGGCCAACGGCTCGACACGAGCGACCTCGCGCCGAACGCGCTGCGCGCGTGGATCAAGGACCTCGTCGCGGTCGACCGCTCGGGGCTGACGCTTGCGTTCGAGTCGTTCGGCTACAAACAGGGCATCCCGCTCGACGCCGACCTCGTATTCGACGTGCGCTGCCTGCCGAACCCCTTCTACGACCCGAAGCTTCGTCCGCTGACCGGCCTCGATGCGCCGGTGGCGCGATTCCTCGAGGCGCTCCCCGCGGCGCAAGCCATGCTCACCGACATCGGCGATTTCGTCGAGCGGTGGCTGCCGTCGTTCGTGCGCGACAACCGCGCCTATCTGACGGTCGCGCTGGGTTGCACCGGCGGACAGCATCGCTCGGTCTGGTTCGCCGAGCAGCTCGCGGCGAGGTTCCGCGCCACGACGCGGGTGCTGGTGCGGCACCGGCAGCTACCGGGGTCGAAATGACGGGCGTCGCCGCCCCGCGCAACGTCACGCTCGGACTCACCGGCGCCTCCGGCATGGCCTACGGCCTGCGGCTGCTCGAGTGCCTGCTTGCCGCGCGCGTGCGCGTGGCGCTCGTGTACTCGCAAGCAGCGCAGATCGTCGCCAAGCAGGAGCTCGATCTCGTGCTGCCGGCGCGGCCGCAGGAGGCTGCCGCGTTCCTGCTCGAGCGCTATCGGGCGCCGGCGGAGCTGCTGCAGGTCTACGGCCGGGACGACTGGTACGCGCCGATCGCCTCGGGATCGAACCCGTCGGATGCGATGGTGATCTGCCCCTGCTCGATGGGGACGCTCGCCGCCGTCGCCTGCGGCCTCGCCGAGAACCTGATCGAGCGCGCCGCCGATGTCGCGCTCAAGGAACGCCGGACGCTCGTGCTCGTCGCGCGCGAGACGCCGCTGTCGGCGATCCATCTCGAGAACATGACCCGTCTCGCGCGTGCGGGGGCGGTCGTGCTTCCCGCCAACCCCGGCTTCTATCACCGCCCGCAGCGTGTCGAGGATCTCGTCGATTTCGTGGTCGCGCGCATCCTCGATCATCTAGGCCTGGAAAACGAGATATCTGCACGGTGGGGCCGCGCGCCGAAGCGTTAGACTGCGCCCCGCGATGTCCCAGCCCGACCTCGGCAGCCTGCCGATCTTTCCTCTCAATACCGTGCTCTTTCCCGGCGGGCTGCTGCCGCTGCGCGTGTTCGAGACGCGCTACATGGACATGACCCGCGAATGCCTCAAGGCGGAGCAGCCCTTCGGCGTCTGCCTGATCCGCAGCGGCAAGGAGGTCGGCGCGCCGGCGACGCCGGAGCCGCTTGGCTGCCTTGCGACCATCACCCAGTGGGACATGCAGCAGCTCGGCGTGCTGCAGCTGCGCACGCTCGGCGGCCAGCGCTTCCGCATTCTCGACGCGAGCGTCGCCGCGCAGAACCTGCTGCGCGCGCGGGTCGAGCTGGTCGCGGACGAGGAGGATGCCGACCTGCCGGAGCAATATACCGCGCTCGCCGATCTCCTGCGGCTCGTCATCGCCGACAAGAGCGAGACGGTATTCGCGGAGCCCCATGCGCTCGGCAGCGCCTCGTGGGTCGGTTACCGCCTGTGCGAGATCCTGCCGGTGCCGCTCGCGGCCAAGCAAAAGCTGCTCGAGCTCGACGGCGCGATCACGCGCCTACAGATCCTCTACCGCTTCCTGGAACAGCGTGGGCTGGTCGGCCGCCGCTGAGCCGCCCAAGGCCCGCAGGAGCCTCCTCACCGGCACCGGCACCGCAGCCCCGAGCGCCTCGGCGATCGGAAGCCACACGATGCCGGGCTGCGCCGCGCGCGGCGCAATTCGCCGGACCTCCGCCACGAGCGGCGTGATGTGCAGGGTGAAGTGGGTGAAACCATGCCGCAGGACGCCGAGGCGCTCGACGGGACCGGTCTCACAGCCGTAGCGCCGCGCGCTCAGGGCGACCGCATCTTCGCCGCTGGCAAGCTCCGGGAAGCTCCACAGGCCGCCCCAGACCCCCACGGACGGGCGCTTCTCGAGCATCACCTCGTCCCCATGGCGCAGGACGAGCATCGCCGTGCACCGCGTCGGGACCGCCTTGCGGGGGCGTGGCGCAGGGAAATCCGTGACCCGGTTCGCGGTGTAGGCACCACAGGTCTCGCGCAGGGGACAGCGGGTGCACTGCGGATCGCGCGCGGTGCAGACCGTCGCTCCGAGATCCATGAGCCCCTGGATGTAGGCCTCGTTGGCGCGCGCCGGGACGAGCGAGTCGGCTAGCGCCCAGAGCTGCCGCTCGACCGCGCGCTCGCCCGGAAACCCCGCCACCAGGAAATGCCGCGCGAGCACCCGCTTCACATTGCCGTCGAGGATCGCCGCCCGCGCGCCGAACGCGAACGCGGCGATCGCCGCCGCGGTCGACCGGCCGATCCCGGGCAGAGCGGCGATGTCGGCGGGCGCGCTCGGAAACCTGCCTGCATGCCGCTCGACGACAAGCTGCGCCGCGCGATGCAGGTTTCGCGCCCGCGAGTAGTAACCGAGCCCGCTCCACAGCCGCAACACCTCGTCGTCGCTCGCCGCCGCGAGGCTGGCGATGTCGGGGAACTGCTCGCGGAAGCGCTGGTAGTACGGTACGACGGTCGACACCTGCGTCTGCTGCAGCATGATCTCGGCGAGCCAGATCGCGTACGGGTCGCGCGTGCCCTGCCACGGCAGGTCGTGCCGCCCGTGGCGGCGCTGCCAGCGGACGATCGTGCGCGCCAAAGCGCTCACCGACAGATCTCGCGCACCCCGGCGCCTCCGTTTGCCGGAACCTGCGAGGGCGCAGTCAAGCGGCCCCGGCGAGGGTGCCAAGCGCCGGGGGGTCCATCACGCCGGAGCGGCCCATCGAGTTCACTTCTTCCGGCCGAAGAGGCCCCGCACGGCGTCCTCGACGCTGCTCCCTCCCTGCTGGGGCTGCCCGGCCTTGCCGCCGCCGAGCCGTCGCTCGAGCTCGCGCTGGAGCGCGTCTTTCGCGACGTCGGTCGCGAGCGCCCCGATGTCCACCGTGTAGCTCAGGCTGTCGAACGGCCCGGTCACCTTGACCGGCACCGTGACGCCGGCGACCTGCGCGAGGTCCTTGCCGCCCTGGCCGGTCGACGTCGCGACGACCGTCGCCTTCAGGAGGTAATCGAGCCGGCTCTCCCCGATGTCGATGTCGCCGGCGCCCGCGAGCCGCAGCAGCGGCGAGGCACCCTTCAGGTCGTCGTTGTGCGCGACACCCTTCTTGATCGAGAAGCTCGCCGTGAGCTCGGAGAAATCGGTCTTCCGCCCGCCCTTCGCCTGCTGCTCGAGTGCGCTTTTCGATCCGAGGAGCGCCCGCGCCTGCCGGATCGCGTCAGCGATGTCGACGCCCTTCAGCGCGCCGTCCTTCAGTGCGACGTTCGCGGTGCCGCCGAGCGCCTTCTTGAGCGCGGTGACGGTGCTGCCGGTGGTCGTCACGTCGAGCACGACGTTGCCGCGGCCCTCCAGCAGATCCTTGTTCGCCGCGTCGCGCAGCAGCGGCCCGACGCTCACTCCGGCGAGGGTCTGCTTCACCGTGAAGCTGTTGTTGTTCGCGTTCACCGCGGCCGTGCCGGCGAGCGTGCCCTGGTACAGGTTCGCCGACAGCGGGCTCACGTCCAGCCGTCCGCCGGCCGCCTTGATCCCGGCCGCGACGTTCTCCGCCTTGATGTTCTGCACCTGGAGCGCGCCGACCTTCACGTTGCCGGTGGCGTTCAGCGTCTTGAGCCCCGCGAGGTCGATCGGCTGCTCCGTCGCCGCGCCACCTCCGGCGCCCGGCTTGCCGGCGCCGCCTGCCGCCGGGGCCGGCTTCTCCGGCGGGAGATACCGGTCGACGTTCAGCCGGTCGGCGACCAAGTCGAAGCTGACCGCGGGCTGCGCCCAGTTCGCCACGCCGAGCTTCGCCTGGATGTTCGACTCGTCGAGCTTCACGGCCAGCTCGGCATTCGCGTTGCGCTTGCCCCAGTCTGCGCGCGCCCCGCCCTTCACCGCCGCCTTGAGCGACTTGCCGGGGACGTCGGGACCGCTGACCGTGAGGTCGCCGGCGATGCCCGGGAGCTGGATCTGCTGAGTCTCGAGGCTGAGCGTCACCGGCGTGCCGATCTTCCCCTGCACCGCGAGGTCTCCCTGCTTCGCGTCGAGGTCTACGTCGAAGCGCGAGAACTGGATCTGCTTGCCCTTCGCCTCGAGCGCGGAGAGCACGAGCTTGGCGTCGATGACCTGCCGGGGTTTGGCGAGCTTCACCTCGCCGGTGATCGCCTTGCTCTCGGCCCGCTCCGGCGCGAGCTGAAGCCTGGGGATCGAGAACTTCGCGTCGAGCCCGTCCTTCGACTTCGCGGCCAGCTCGACGCCGGCAAGGTCGATCCGCCCCGCGGCCGGGTCGTAGTCGACCTTGTCGCCGCTGAGCCGCGCGTCGAGGCCCGAGAGGCCGGGTACGTCGCCCGTCGCCTTGAGGTCGAGCGAGGACAGCGCAGCCGCCTGCGTTTCGAAGTTCAATCGGTAGCCGGTGTCGAGGTTGACCCGCACGGCCGCCTTCGGCTGGCGGCCGTCGATCTTCGCTTCGAGCTCGAGCTTCCCCGGAACGCCGCTCGCGATGCGGCCGGTCTTCAGGTTTCCGTTCGAGATCCGCACGTCGGTGCCGTCGCCCTCGTCGCGCCAGCCGATCGTCGCATTCCTGAGCGCGATGCCGCCGATGTCGATTTCGAGCGGCGAACCGGCCGGGGCAGGGGCTTTCGGCGCCGGTTCATCCGGCTTCTTCTTGCCGAGGAGATCGTCGAAATTCGTGCGCCCGTCCTTGTAGCGGACGAGATCCACGGCGAGCCCCGAGAGGGTCACCTGGTCGACGATCACCTGTTTCCTCAGGAGCGGCAGCAGCGCGAGCGCGACCCGCGCCTCCTCGATACGGGCGAAGGATGTCGTGCTCTTCGGCTCCGACAGCGTGACCTTCTCGACCTCGGCGCCGATCTTGGGGAAGAACGTGAGCCCGATCCTGCCGTCCATCGTCAGCGTGCGGCCGGTCCTTTCCTTCACGAGGTCGACGATCTGCGGCTTGTACTGGTTCGGGTCGAACGTCGCCGCGATGATCGCGACCGCGATGATCGCGGCGAGGACGAGCCCGCCGCCGATCCAGAGAATCCACTTCAGGGCTTTCATTTCACCTCTCGTTGGCAATGCCGAACGGCACGTGACCGGCGGCGACGTACTTGCGCGCCGAATCGATGTGCGTGTGCTGGTCGTCGAAGAAGATGTCGGCGCCGAAGGCCTTCAGGAACGGGCCCTTCTCGAGCCCGCCGAGGAACAGCGCCTCGTCGATGCGGATGCCCCACGCGCGCAGCGTCCGCACCACGCGCTCGTGCGCCGGGGCGCTGCGGGCGGTGACGAGCGCCGTGCGGATCGGAGAGCGGTCGGCCGGGTACTCCGACTGGATGCGATGCAGCGCCGCGAGAAAGTTCTTGAACGGCCCGCCGGTGAGCGGCTCCTTCGCCGCTTCGACTTCGGACGCGGTGAACGCGTCGAGGCCGTCCTGCTTGTACACGCGCTCGGCCTGGTCGGAAAAGAGCACGGCGTCGCCGTCGAACGCGATCCGGAGCTCGTCGGTCTGCTGGACGTTCTGGCCGAAGTTCGACGGCAGGATCTGCGCCGCGGCGTGGCCGGCGTCGAGCGCCCGCCGCACGTCGTCGCCGTTCGCCGAGAGGAAGAGATGAGCGTCGAACGCCGGAACGTAGGGATAGGTGCTCTCGCCGCCGGTGAATGCCGCGCGCGTGATGTCGAACCCGTAGTGCTGGATCGAGTTCATGATCCGCAGGCCGGTCTCGGCGGTGTTGCGCGAGAGCAGGATCACCTCCGCGCGCGGCCGTGCCGGCGCGAGCGTGTTGAGCGCGAGCAGCTTCTTCACGAGCGGCAGCGCGATCCCCGGCGCGAGCACGTCGTTCTCGCGCTCGAGCTGATAGCGTTGGTACGCCTCGACGCCCTCCTCCTCGAACACGCGGTTCGACTCCTCCAGGTCGAAGAGCGCACGGGAGGAGATCGCGACTACGAGCTTGCCGTCGAAGGAAACGGGCATCGGGGATGCGCCGATTCTAGCGCCAGCGCCGGGCGGCGTATATTCCGGCCTGCTCCGAGGAGGAAGAGGTGCCATGGTTCGTCTGCCGAAGTCCGCCGCAGCGGCGCTCGCGTTCGCCGCGGCGTGCGCCCTATGCTCACCGCTGGCCGCACAGGACGGCTATCCGTCGAAGCCGGTGCGCTGGGTCGTACCCTACGCCGCCGGCGGGCTGCCCGACACCATCGGCCGCGTGCTCGCGCAGAAGCTCGCCGAGAACCTCGGCCAGCAGGTGACGATCGAGAATCGCGGCGGCGCCGGCGGCATCACCGGCACCGAGGCAGTCGCGCGCGCGGCGCCCGACGGCTACAGCTTCCTCGTGGCCGACGTTGGCCAGGTGGCGATCAACCCGTTTCTGTACGCGAAGCTCCCGTACGATCCCGCGAAAGACCTCGCGCCGGTCAGCCTGCTCGCGACGGCGAATCTCTTCCTCGTCGCCAACCAGTCGGTGCCGGTGAAGGACTTCGGCGAGCTCGTCGCGCTGGCGCGGGCGAAGCCGGGCGTGCTCAACTACGGATCGTCGGGAGTCGGCAGCATCCACCATCTCAGCATGGAAGTCCTGAAGAGCTCGCTGGGCCTGGCGATCGTCCACATCCCGTACAAGGGCACCGGTCAATCCATCCCGGCTCTGGTCGGCGGGGACGTGTCGCTTGCGTACTCGGCGATGCCTTCGATCGCCGCCCACGTCAAGTCCGGTCGCGTGAAGGTGCTCGCCGTCAGCACGGCGAAGCGCTCGCCGACCGCGCCCGACGTCCCGACCGTCGCCGAGCTCGGCATTCCCGGCTACGACTTCGCGCCGGAGATCGGGCTGCTCGCGCCCGCCGGAACGCCGCCCGCGATCGTCAACCGCATGTCCCAGGAAGTCGCGAGGGCGCTGAAGTCGCCCGAGGTCGCGCAGCGGTTTGCGCAGCTCGACATCGAACCGGTCGGCAGCTCGCCCGCAGACTACGCGGCGCGCATCCGCGCGGCGAACGAGAAGTACGCGCAGGCGGTCAGGGTCTCGGGCGCCAGGATCGACAACTAGCGCAAGCGGTTTCGCGCCTGCGCCCACAAGACGGACTGATCGGTTCCCACAAGAATTTCTCGTTTGATTTCGGTGTGTTCGCGCGATAGCGTCACGGTCGCGCGCGACGCTCGCGCGCCTGCCAAGCCGAGCACTGCGGGCAAGCGCCGCAAACCGCCGCCTGACGTATCGAGCACGGACCGATGCCCGACAGCTTCGACTACGTCGTGATCGGCTCGGGCCCGGCCGGCTCGGTGCTCGCCGATCGCCTGACGGAGGACGGAAACGCAACCGTATGCGTGCTCGAAGCCGGCGTCGCGGATCGAAACCGCTATATCCGCGTTCCGGCGGGGTTCGTGAAACTGCTCTACGACCCCACCCTCCTGTGGCCGTTCGAGAGCGAGCCGAGCGACACCGTCGCCGGGCGCGCGATCCGAATTCCGCAGGGGCGCGTCGTCGGCGGCTCGAGCTCGCTCAACGGCCTCGTGTACAGCCGCGGGCAGGCGGACGACTTCGACGACTGGGCGGCGAGCGGCAACGACGGTTGGAGCTACCGCGAGGTGTTGCAGTACTTCATGCGCTCCGAGCGTCGCATCGGCCCTGGCGATGACCGCTACCGCGGGCGCACGGGGCGGCTGCCGATCACCGACCCGGACTGGTCGAGCCCGCTCTGCGAGGCGTTCATCGCCGGTGCGGCGGAGCTCGGCATCCCCCGTAACGCCGATTACAACGGCGAATGTCAGGACGGGGCCGGCTACTTCCAGCGCTACATCCATCGTGGACGGCGGGTGAGCTGCGCCGACGCATTTCTCCACCCGGCGGTGCGGCGCGGCGGCGTGGACCTGCGTGTCGAGGCGCAGGCCGAAGCGGTGATCTTCGAGGGCGCGCGCGCGATCGGCGTGCGCTACCGGCAGGGCGGAAGCATGCGCGAGGTTCGCGCGCGGCGCGAGGTGATCATCTGCGCCGGGACGCTCAACTCGCCCAAGCTCCTGCAGCTCTCCGGCGTCGGCCCGGCCGCGCTGCTGCGCGAGCACGGCGTTCCGGTGGTGGGGACCTGCCCGGCGTCGGCGAGAACCTGCGCGATCACTTCACCGTCCGCATCGCCGCGCGCGCGAAGAACGTCGCGACCCTCAACGAGCTGTCGCGCGGCTGGCGGCTCGGCGTAGAGATCGCCAAGTGGCTCGCCGGCTACCCGAGCATCATCGCCCTCAGCCCCTCGCTGGTGCACGTCTTCTGGAAGTCGCGACCCCGGCTCGCGCGCGGCGACATCCAGGTGCTGTTCACGCCGGGGAGCTACAAGGAGGGCAAGACCTACGCGCTCGACGACTTCCCGGGCATGAGCTGCGGCGCGCGTCAGCAGCGTCCCTGGAGCACGGGGTACGTCCGGCTGCGGTCGCGCGACCCGAACGCCGATCCGATCATCCAGCCGAACTATCTCGCGGATGCCCGGGACCGGGAGGTGATCGTGCTCGCGCTGCGGCTCGCGCGACGACTCATGGCGACCCAGGCGATGGCGCGGTACTTCGTGCAGGAAACCGTTCCGGGTCGGCAGGTGGCGAGCGACGACGAATGGCTGGATTTCGCCCGGCGCCGCGGCGGAACGGCATACCATCTGGTCGGCACCTGCCGGATGGGGCCACGCGGCGATCGCATGGCGGTCGTGGATCCGCAGCTCAGGGTCCACGGCATCGAGGGCCTGCGTGTGGCCGACGCCTCCGTGATGCCGCAGGTGCCGTCGGCCAACACGCTCGCCGCCACGCTGATGGTGGCGGAGAAGGCGGCGGACCTGATCCGGGGCCGGTCGGCGCCGGCGCTCGCCGAGCGGGCGGACGCGATCACTCGCTTGACGGGAGAGGAAAGACCGATGCGCAGCACGACGAGGCTCAAGCAGATGATGGCCGCCCGCACCGCGGTCACCGTGCCGGGCGCGGCGAACGCGCTTTTCGCGCGCGTGATCGAGGACCTCGGCTTCGACGCGGTCTACGTGACCGGCGCGGGAGTCGCCAACATGCACCTCGGCGTGCCCGACATCGGTCTGACGACGCTGACCGAGCTGGCGGGCGCCACCGCCGCCATCGCCGATCGGTCGGCTGCCGATCATCGTCGACGCGGATACCGGCTTCGGCAGCCCGATCAACATGGTGCGCACGATCCGGGTGCTGGAGCGCGCCGGCGCCGCCGGCATCCAGATCGAGGACCAGGTCTTCCCGAAGAAGTGCGGCCACTTCGAGGGCAAGGACGTGATCCCGACGGCGGAAATGGTGCAGAAGATCCGGGCGGCGGTGGATTCGCGGGCGGATGCAGACCTCCAGATCATCGCCCGCACCGACGCCCGCGCCATCGAAGGCCTGGACCGGGCGATCGATCGCGCCCACGCCTTCATCGAGGCCGGCGCCGACGCGACGTTCGTCGAAGCGCCGCTGACGCTCGAGAGCTGGCGCGGATCGCGCGCGAGCTGCCGGTGCCGCAGGTCGCGAATGTCGTGTTCGGCGGCAAGACGCCGGACCCTGGGCGCGCCGCGCTCGCCGAGATGGGCTTTTCCGTCGTGCTGTACGCGAACGCCGCCCTGCAGGCGGCGCTGAGGGCGAGCTACGAGGTGCTGGGGGCCTTGAAGGCAACCGGCAGCCTCGCTTCGGTCGCGGAGCGCCTGGCGTCCTTCGAGGAACGGCAGCGCTCCGTGGCGAAGCACGGCTGGGACGCGCTCGAGGCGCGCTACAAGACCCCGGAAAGCCGGTAGACCTTCCCTCTCGGCACTTAGCGTCCGCGAAGCCGGTCTTCAGCCAATCCGAATCAGCCCGGCCGCCGGGCCGCCATACTCGCGCGAACGAGGAGGAATCACTCATGAAAACGTCCGCGATCCGTTTCGTCTCCGCGCTCGGCTTCGTCTGCGCGGTGCTCGCGTGCGCACCGGCCGCCGCGCAGTATCCGGACAAGCCGGTTCGTCTGGTGGTGCCGTGGCCCGCCGGCGGCGGCAGCGACGTGGTCGCACGCATCGTCGCGCTGCCGCTCGGCGAGCGGCTGAAGCAGAACGTGATCGTCGAGAACCGGCCGGGCGCCAACGGCGCGATCGGGAGCGAGGCGGTGGCGCGGGCGGCGAAGGACGGCTACACCCTGGTCTGGGTAACCGCCGACACGCATGCGATCAACCCGCACGTCTATCCGAAGCTCGCCTACGACCCGCGGCGCGACTTCGCGGCGGTCGGGATCGCCGGCTATTTTCCCTACGCTCTCGTCGTGAACCCGAGCTTTCCGGCGGCGAGCATCGCCGACTTCGTCGCGCAGGCGAAGCAGGAGCCCGGGCAAGATCACCTTCGCGTCCTGGGGCGTCGGCGGCTCCGCCCACGTGGCGATGGAGATGTTCAAGCAGCAGGGCGGCTTCGATGTCCTGCACGTGCCGTTCCAGGGCGCGGCGCCCGCGATCCAGGCGGTAGTCGGCGGACAGGTGGACTGCATGATCGTGCCGGTCTCGGTCGCCGATCCGTTCAGCCGGGGCGGCAAGATCAAGATGCTCGGGCTCGCGGCGCCGCAGCGCTTCGTCGGCGCGCCCGACCTGAAGACGTTCGCCGAGCAGGGCGTCCCGGTCAACGCGGGGACGTGGGTGGGGATCATGGCGCCGGCAGGCACTTCGGGCGAGATCCTCGCCCGTCTCAATCGCGCGCTCAACGATGCGGTCAATGCGCCCGAGACGCGCGCGGCGCTCCTCAAGCTGAATACCGAGCCGGCGACGATGACCGTCGAGCAGTTCAAGGCATTCGTCGACTCCGAGTACGAGCGCTGGGGCAAGACGGTGCGCGACGCGAAGATCAAGGCCGACTCCTAGGTGCGGCGCGATGGACGACGCACGATTCGATGTCATCGTCGTGGGCTGCGGCATTGCCGGGCTCTCGGCGGCGGTGTCCGCGTCGCGAGCACGGGGCGCGGGTGGCGATCCTCGAGCGCGCGACGTTCGAGGAGCGCGGCGGGCAGACGCGGTACACCGAAGCCTACTTCCGGATGAAGAGCGAGCACGAAGTCTCCGACGACTTCGAGCTGCATCTCGCCGAGAACTCGGGCGGACACCAGGACCCGAGCCTGATCGACGCGATGTCCGGCGACCGTGCGCACTGGCCGGCCTACCTCAAGTCGCTCAGCACCAACGATCCCAACCTCCTCGCCGCGTTCGCCGAGGCGGCCGGGCCGACGGTGCAGTGGCTGAAGGGCCGCGGCGTGCGGTTCGATTTCCTGCCGACGCAGTTCCTGACCAAGACCCAGCCGCGCCTGCTGCCGGTGGGGGGCGGCCAGGCGCTGGTCGATGCGCTCGCCGCAGCAGCGGAGAAGGCCGGGGTGAAGTTCTTCTACGAGACCACTGCGCGCCGGCTGGTCCTCGATTCGCGCGGCGGCATCGCCGGCATCGAGGTGAGCGGGGGAGGTCAGCGCCGCGTCCTGAATGCGCCGGCGGTGGTGCTCGGCTGCGGCGGCTTCGAAGGCAGCGCCGAGATGCAGACGCGCTACCTCGGGCCGCGCTCGGTCTACTTGCGGCCGATCTGCCGCGGCGCGTACTACAACAAGGGCGAGGGCATCCAGATGGCGCTCGAGATCGGCGCCGCGCCGTGCGGCGACTTCGGCAGCTACCACGCCGAGCCGATCGACCCGCGCTCCGGGGTGGCCGAGGCGTCGCTGATGATCTTTCCGTACGGGATCCTGGTCAACAAGGAGGGGCGGCGCTTCACCGACGAGGCGCCGGGCACGGTCGACGCGAACTACGAGCGGGTTACCCGCCGGATCTACGAGCAGACCGAAGGCATCGCCTACATCATCCTCGACGCCGGGGTCGAGGACGTGCCGAACTATCGGATCGCGATCCGGACGGACCAGCCGGCGATCACCGCGCCGAGCGTCGCGGCGCTCGCCGACAAGCTCGGTTTGCCGGTCGCGGCGGTGGAGGAGACCGTCAAGGCCTACAACGCGGCGTGTCGCGGCGGAACGTTCAAGCCGCTCGAGGTCGACCGTCTCGCCACCACCGGCCTCGCGCCACCGAAGTCCAACTGGGCGCGGCCGATCGACCGCGCGCCGTTCACCGCGTATCCGGTCATCTCGGCGAACGTGTTCACCTTCGGCGGACTCAAGATCGACGAGCACGGCCGCGTGCTGGACGTCGACGGCGCGCCGATTCCCGGGCTCTACGCCGCGGGCGAGACGGTGGGCATGTACTGGCGGACCTATACCGGCGCCACGTCGGTGATGAAGGGCGCTGTGTTCGGTCGCCTCGGCGGCGCGCACGCGGCGAAGCTGCGGCGCAGGGCGCGCTGATGGCGGAGGCTGAACGCGTCGCGCTGATCACCGGCGCCGCGGGCGCGATCGGCAGCGCCACCGCGGTCCACCTCGCGCGGAAGAAAGTGACCGTCGCCCTCGCCGACGCCGTTTCCACGCAAGCAGTGGCAGCGCGGGTGGAAGCGGCCGGCGGACGATGCAGGCAGTTTCGCCTTGAACGTCACGCGCCGGGACGAGATCGACGCGGCCGTCGCGCAGACGCTCGAGGCGTACGGCCGCATCGACATCCTCGTCAACGTCGCCGGGATCGTCTCGTTCGGCTCGGCCGCCGATCTGCCTGCCGCGGAGTGGGACCGGGTGCTCGACATCAACCTGAAAGGCACCTTCCAGTGCTGCCAGGCGGTGATGCCGGCGATGAAGGCGCAGCGCTTCGGCCGCATCATCAACCTCGGCTCGGTGCTCGGCAAGAACGGCGGCAACGCGCGCCCGTGGCTCGATGCCGGCGAGCAGCGCGCCTCGGGAAACGTCGCGTACGGCGTATCGAAGGCCGGGGTCCACGCGATCACCGCCTATCTCGCGCGCGAGCTCGCGCCGTTCGGCACGACCGTCAACGCCGTCGCCCCGGGGCCGGTGGCCTCGGCGATGACGACGAACCTGAGCCCGGCGCTCACCGCGCTCATTCCGCTAGGAAGGATGGGCACTCCCGACGACGTCGCCGCGGTGATCGGATTTCTCGCCTCCGACGAGGCCGCGTTCGTCACCGGCGAGATCCTCGACGTGAACGGCGGCATGTGGTGCGACTGACGTCCGCGATGGCCATTCCGACTTCGGGGAGCACGAGGGGCTGTAGGCCCTCGTATCGTTGGTGATGCGACCGGGCTACGCGCAGACGCCGCGCGGGTTCATGCACTACGTCGAAGCGGGGACCGGCGAGCCGCTACTGCTGTTGCACGCCAACCCGCGCTCTCATCGCTACTTCCGCCATGCACTGCCGTCCTTCGCGCAGGGCGCCCGCGCGATCGCGGTCGACATCCCGGGCTTCGGCAACTCGCACCCGGTGCCCGACCCGCCGAGCATCCGGTCGCTCGCCGAGTGCTTCGTGCACTTCCTCGATGCGCTCGGCATCGAGCGCGCGAACTTCTTCGGCCTGCACACCGGCAACAAGATCGTCGCCGCGCTGGCGGCCGAGTGGCCGTCGCGCGTCGCCTCCGTGGTGCTCGCCGGCCAGACGCACAGCCTGATCCTCGACAAGTCCGGCCGCGACGCGGCGATCCGCGAGATCGTCGAGCATTACTTTCCGCAGTATCCGGACAGCGCCGACGGCGCGCACCTCGTCCGCCGCTGGGCGGCGGTGCACGCCGAGGTGCAGGCGCTGTGGTGGCCGCAGCGACTCAGGACCGCGGCTGCGATCTCTCCCGCGGACGCCGACAACGCCGAGGCGCACGTGCTCGACTACCTCCAGGGCTGGCGGAGCATCGTGCCGGTGTACGAGGCGATCTTCGCCTTCGACATGGAAGCGGCGCTCCGCCGGATGGAGGCGCGCACGCTGGTGCTCGAGCTGGTGACGCCGCACGAGGAGCGGCTCGGACGGCAGGCCGAGCGGCTCTGCGCCGTGATGAAGAACGCGCAGCCTGCCGTGGTGCACGCCGACGGGGAAGTGTTCGAGACCGATCCGGACGAGGTCGTGCGGACGGTGCTGCGCTTCCTGGGGGCGCCCGCGCGCCGATGAGAACGAGAGGGGATACCGCCGTGCGTGCATATGTCATTGCGGGACTGGTCGCGGCGGGAATCCTGTGGCCCCCAGTCGCGCCTGCGCAAAGCTATCCGTCGAAGCCGGTCAGGATCGTGGTGGGTTTTCCGCCCGGCGGAGCGAGCGACGTCGCCGCTCGCGCGGTCGGCGGCAAGCTCGCCGAGCGACTCAGTCAACCCGTCATCGTCGACAATCGGGCGGGTGCCGCGAGCAACATCGGCTCGGAGCACGTGGCGCGCTCACCGGCCGACGGCTACACGGTGCTGCTCGGGACGATCTCGCTCTCGATCAATCCCAGCCTGTACCCGAAGCTCGCGTACGACCCGCTCAAGGACTTCGCGCCGGTCACGCAGATCTCCTCCTCGCCGTTCCTGCTCGTCGTCAACCCGGACACGCCCGTACAAGAGCCTCGCCGACCTCATCGCCGCTGCGAAGACTGCTTCCAAGCCGCTTCTCTATGCAACCGCCGGGAACGGCTCTGGTTCGCATCTCTTCATGGAGTATTTCGCCGCGAGCGCGGGGATCAAGCTCTCGGCCGTGCCGTACAAGGGCGCGGCGCCGGCGATGAACGATGTGCTGGCGGGTGCGGTGCCCATCACCTTCGACAACATCATCACGACGCTGCCGCTTCACAAGGCCGGACGCCTGCGCGCGCTGGCCGTGAGCACCGCAACTCGCGCGGCCGCCGCGCCGGACATTCCCACGCTCCAGGAGCTCGGCGTCGCGGGCTACGATGCGAATGCCTGGTTCGGATTCCTGGTACCGGCCGGCACGCCGACGGAGATCATCGAGAAGCTCTATAGCGAGACGGCGCAGTCGCTCAAGGATCCTCAGGTGCGCGAGCGGCTGCTGGCGCTGGGGTCGGAGCCGGTGGGCTCGAGTCCGGCGGCGTTCGGCCGCTTCTTTCGCGCTGAGGTCGAGAAGTGGGGCAAGGTCGTCCGCGCGGCGAACGTGCGGATCGAGTGAACGGTGCGGAACGCGTTAACGAGAGAGGAATGAGATGAAATCGGTTTACCTCGTGCTCGACATGCAGAACGACCTGGTGAGCGAGGACGGCCCCAACGGCAAGTCGCCGCTTGGCGCGCAGGTGAAGGAGCGCGGGATCGTCGAACGGACCGCCGCGGCGATCGCCAAGGCGCGCGCCGAGGGGGCCGCAATCGCGTTCGTGCGGGTCGCGTTTTCACCCGGCTACGCGGAGTGCCCGGAGAACTCGCCCGTCTTCGGACCGGCCAAGGCGAACGGCCTGTTTCGCCTCGGCACGCCCGGGGTTGAGATCCACCCGCGGCTCGGGCGCAAGGACGGCGACTGGCTGATCACCAAGCACCGGGTGAGTCCTTTCTATTCGACCGATCTCGACGCCTATCTTCGCGCCAACCGGATCGAGCGGATCTTCTGCTCCGGCGTCTCAACCCAGGCGGTGGTGCAGGCGACCGTGCGCGACGGGCACGACCGCGACTACGCGATGGTAGTGCTCGAGGACTGCTGCGCGGCCCATTCCGCCGAGGAGCACCGCAACTCGATCGGCAGCCTCGGACGGTTCTGCCGCATGACCACCTCGGACGAGGTCCGGTTTTCCGAATGAGAATCTGGCATCAGAGCTTCACAGTCCTGCAGCACCTCGGGGCGTACGAGGACGCGCTGCGGTCGCACTTCGCTCGCGTCGCGCGGCCCGGGACCGAAATCGTCATGCACGGCATGGACCCCGGCACTTATCGCAGCAACTACCCGGGGGAGGACATCCGGCACGCCGCGCTCCAATACCTGCACGGCATGCAGTTCGTCGCAGCGGGCCTGCGGGCACAGGAGCAGGGCTACGACGCGTACGCGATCAGCTCGCTGCCCGATCCGGCCCTGCGCGAGATCCGGTCGATGCTCGAGATTCCGGTGATCGGCTACGGCGAGTCGGCGATGCTCACCGCCTGCCTGCTCGGCCGGAAATTCGGCGTCCTGGCCTTCATTTCGGAGCTCGTCCCGCTGATCGAGGACAACGTGCGTCGATGCGGACTCGAAGCGCGCTTTGCCGGCGCGCGGGACGTGGGCTTCCGGTTCACGGACGTCCTGGCGGCGTATGCCGAACCCGCGGGGCTCATCGAGCGGTTCCGCGCGGCCGCCCGCGCGCTCCTCGTACAGGGGGCCGACGTGATCATTCCCGGTGAGGCTCCGCTCTGCGTGCTCCTCGCTTCGGAGGGGGTGAGCGAAGTCGACGGCGCGCCGGTGCTCGACGCGCTATCCGCCTGGGTGAAGACCGCGGAGATGCTCGTGGACCTCCGTACGCAGAGCGGGATCCGGGGTTCCCGCCGCGGGTACTTCCACGAGCCGCCGAATCGCGAACGCCTGCGCGAGCTCGCGAGCTTCTACGGGCTCGACCGGTTCGCGAAGTGACATGCTTGCGTTCGCCAGCAACCGGTAAAGGGTACCAACATGAGGAAAGTCCTGTGGCCGGTGATGGTCGTGCTGTTCATGCTGCTGGCGCCTGCCCACGCGCAGTGGAACCCGACGCGTCCCATAAAGATAATCGTGCCGTATCCTCCCGGCGGGGGATCGGATGTGGCGGCACGCACGATCAGTGAACGCGTAAGCCAGAAGCTAGGCCAGCAGGTCCTGGTCGAGAATCGCCCGGGAGCAGGCGGACGCTGGGCACGGTATGCCGTCTTTCGTGCCGAGCCGGATGGTTACACCTTGCTGCTGGGCGCCTCCGACGCCATCTCGATCGCTCCGCATCTGCAGCCCGAGTTGACGAAGTACAAGCCCGAAGAATTCGTTGCGATCGCGCCGGTCAATCTCCTCACCACGATACTGGTCGCACGGCCGGGGCTTGGCGTAAAGAGCGTGTCCGAGCTGATCGCCCTGGCCAAAAAGTCCAAGCTCTCCTACTCCTCCTGGGGCAACGGCAGCCTCGGGCATGTCAGCGGCGAGGTTTTCAAATCGGTCGCCAAGATCGACTTGCTGAACGTGCCCTATCAGGGTGCCGCGCCGGCCGCCCAGGCCGTCCTCGGCGGCCAAGTGGACGTGATGTTCATGCCTGGACCGTTGTGGATTTCCTTTCGCGACCGCGTGACCACGCTGGGCGCAACGTCGCCGATGCGGTTTGAAAACGTTCCGACCCTTACCGAGCAGGGCGTGCCCGTCGTCGTAGAGGTCTGGCAAGCGATTCTCGCTCCGCCCAAGACCCCCAAGCCCGTGGTCGACCGGTTGCACGCGGCCTTCTCGGAAGTCATGGCCGAGCCCGAGACCAAGGAACGATTCGCGAAGATGGGGAGCATCCCGCTTGCTTCGACCCAAGAAGAGTTCGCGAAGATGATTGTCGCCGACATCCCGAGGTGGAAGAAGGTTCTGGCCGATTCGGATATCAGGCCTCAACAATAGTCTTGATCAGCGACCTTCCTCAGCACGCGCTCTATTCGCACTCGTCGTAGCCCCGCCCGGCGCATGGAATCGAGACTGCACCGAACCCAGTACCGACACGAGGCCCGCGGACCACTAGACGGTGTCCGTGTGCTGGACCTTTGCGCCTCGTGGCTGGCACGTCGTGTCGCACGTGCTCGCCGACTTCGGCGCCGAGGTGATCAAGGTCGAGATGCCCGGGCGCGGGGATGACCTGCGTGCGTGGAAGGTCGAGGGGGTCTCGACCTACTGGAAGGTCTACGCTCGCAACAAGAAGAGCATCACGCTCGACTGCCGCAGCGAGCGCGGACGCGAGCTGCTCCTCAAGCTCGCGTCTACGGCCCACGTGCTGGTCGAGAACTTCGTGCCGGGCAAGCTGGAGAAGATGGGGCTCGCGCCGGAGAAGCTACACGAGCACAACGAGCGGCTGATCATCGTGCGGGTCTCCGGCTGGGGCCAGACCGGGCCGTTCGCTCACAAGCCGGGCTTCGGCACGCTGGTCGAGGCGATGAGCGGCTTTGCTTCGATGAACGGCTATGCCGACCGCCCGCCGATCCTGCCGCCGCTTGCGACGGCGGACATGCTGAGCGGCCTCTACGGCGCGAGCGCCGCGCTGATCGCCTTGCGGCACGTCGAGATCACGGGCGGCAAGGGACAGGTGATTGACCTCTCCCTGTTCGAGCCGATGCTCTCGATCCTCGGTCCCGAGGCGGCGAACCACCGGCTGACGGGCATGCCGACCCGGCGCAACGGCAGCCGCGCGTCGAACACCGCGCCGCGTAACATCTACGAGTGCAGCGACGGGAAGTTCGTGGCACTGTCGGCGTCCATGCAGTCGATGGCCGAGCGGCTGTTCACGGTCATGGGGCGCGAGGATCTCCTCGCCGATCCGCGGTTTCTCACCAACACCGACCGGGTGCGCAACAACGACGCCATCGACTCGATCGTCGCGGACTTCATGCGGCAACGCACCCAGGCGGACAATCTCGAGCTCTTCGACCGCGCCGGCGTGACAGTCGGCCCGGTCTGCGATGCGGGCGACCTCATGTCGCATCCCTACATCGTCGAGCGCGAGGTCCTCGTGACGCTGCCCGATCCGGAAATGGGTGAGCTGCCGATGCACAACGTCGTGCCGCGGCTGTCAAGCACCGCGGGCGCGATTCGCTCGCCAGCGCCCGAGGTCGGTGAGCATAACGACGAGATTTACGGGGCGATCGGCGTCGGTCGCCGCGAGCTCGAGGAACTGAAGCGAGCGCAGATCGTCTGAAGCAGCGAGCTATGCGAGGAGACGCACCATGCGGCCCGATCCGACCGGGCGAGTGTATCGCCTGAGCCCGAAGTACTCGCACGCATGAACGGCGCGCGTTCGCTGCTATTCGTCCCCGCAACGAGCGAGGGGAAGATCGACCGCGCTTTCGCCAGCGCGGCCGACGGTGTCATCGTGGACCTCGAGGACGCCGTCGCGGTCAGCGAGAAGCCCGCGGCGCGGCGCGCGCTCGCTGTCATCCTTGCGGTTCCGCGCCGGCTGCCGGTCTACGTGCGCGTGAATGCGACCAGCACGCCGTCCTGCTTCCAGGACCTCTTGGCCGTCACCGTTGCCGGTATCGCCGGCGTGGTGCTGCCGAAGGCCGAGTCGGCCGACGAAATGAAGACCGTCGACTGGGTCATGAGGCAGCTCGAGACCGAGCGCGGTCTCGCGCCCGGCGGCTGCCCGGTAATGCCGATCGTCGAGACGGCACGGGGCCTCGCGTCAGTAGACGCGATCGCTGCAGCCACGCCGCGGATCCGACGACTGGCGTTCGGTGCGGTGGATCTGGCGGCCGACATGGTGATCGACCTCGACGACGACACCGGCGCGATCGCCCAAGCGCGCTTCGCGATCGCGCGCGCATCGCGCGCGGCCTCGCTCGAGGCGCCCTTCGACACCGCGTTCGTGGATATCAAAGATGGCACGCGTCTGCGCGCCTCGGCTGAACGCGCACTCGCACTCGGATTCTCCGGGAAGGCCTGCATTCATCCGGCCCAGATCGAGATCGTCAACGAGGTCTTCACGCCCAGCTCCGCTCAGCTCGAGCGTGCTGGCGCATCGTTGCGGCTTTCGAGCGAGCCGAGGCGGGTGGGGATGCGGCGCTCGCGCTGGACGGCCAGATGATCGACTATCCGGTCGTGGAAAAGGCTCGCCGCTTGCTCGAGCGGATGGCCGGAGACGCCCGCCGTTCGCCACCCCGCCGCGGACGTGTGACGGCTGGCTTTCCGCGAACCGCACGGCGCTGTCACTCCGCACGGCTCCACGCTTGCTCAACGATGCTTCTCCGAGAGACGCGCGACAAGGCCCGGGTCGTCGCGTCGATAGTGCCAACTGCGGCCGACCCGCAGACCGGTCCGCGCCCAGAGCTGCGCCTGCATGATGGCGTAGAGCCAGGTGACGGCGAAAACGTCAAGCACTGCCGCACCCGCGATTTCCCGCACCCGGTGACGCACGAGCAGGCCCGCGAGGACGCCTTCGGCAGGGATGATGACGTCAGCGCCTCGTGCGACGAGTCGGGCGGCGGTGGCCTTGAAGCTCGCGATCACCGCCGCGGGGTCGGTATAGGCTGCCGACAGCTTATGCTCGTCGAGCGGCGGATCGAGCGCCACGATGTCCAGAACGCGGACGCCCATACCATGCTTGTCCACGGCCGTTCTGGTCATCCATTGCACCGACGGAGCGTTCGAAATCAAGGCCACGTAGCGGCCGAGCGAGCAGCCGACGAGGACGCTGCTTTCGGCGACCGACGCAACGGGGATGTCGACCGCCGAGCGGATCTCACGCAGGAAAGGCTCGCTGAACGAGCCGAGGACGAAAGCGTCATAGCGTTCGCGCTCGGCCTTGATGGCATTCTCGATCACCGGGCTCAGTATCCGGTGGTACGCGTATGCATTGCCGAGTACGTCAGACGGTGCGGCGCCGGCATAGGCGCCGTGCGGCAAGCCATGCACATCCACCTGCGCGTCCTCGCCGACGATTTCGGCGGCGTGCGCCTCGATCGCGTGCTTGTAGGCGTCAAGGCTACCGAGCTCGGTTGCCGACTGGTGCCAGATTCTCATCGGTGCCTCCATTAGTTCGCCTAGCGCCGCCGACCGCTGGCCCACCTGGGTCGCTGCGCGTGACCGCCACTCTCGGCGGAGGGTGCGGCAGACGATGGCCGCGAAAGACATTCTGGCGCCTGCGCCTCCGGTTGAAAAGGACGAACACCGTGGCCAGCTGGGGCGCACGGGATCCGCGTGCGTCACGGGCAGACGTGTCTTCTCGCCGTCGAGCAATGGCGCGGGACTCTCCCGGAGACCGAGGTAGACTGTCGCGCATCTGCGCGAAGGGCTCGCGCTCAATCCGACCCGTTCGATAGCCAATGAATCACGTTCGCCTCGGTATCACTGGATTGCAGGTCTCCCGCTTGTGTCTCGGCACGATGACCTTCGGCCTGCAGTGCGATGAGGCCAGGCGTCCTTCGCATCCTGGACGCGGCGGCCGAGGCCGGGATCACGTTCCTCGACACCGCCGACGTCTATCCGCTCGGCGGGGACCGGACGACACCGGACGCACCGAGGAGATCGTCGGCCGATGGCTCGAGGGGAAGCGGGACGACGTTCATCGTCGCGACGAAGTGCTGCGGCCCGATGGGCCCGCACCGTGGCAGACAGGGCACATCGAGGAAGCACGTGCTCTCGGCGATCGACGCGCTCGCTCAGTCGCCTGGGCACCGACTACGTGGATCTCTACCAGGCTGCACCGTTTCGACGCCGCAGACGCCGATCGACGAGACGCTGCGAGGCGTTCGACGACGCTCGTGCGGCGCGGCAAGGCGCGCTACGTCGGCGTGTCGAACTTCCTCGCCTACCGCTTGCGCGGTCGCTCGGACGCAGCGAGGCCCTCGGCGCTCTGCGCTTCGTCTCGGTGCAGCCGCGCTACAACCTGCTGTTCCGCCAGATCGAACGCGAGTTGCTGCCGCTGTGCGAGGAGGAGGGCCTCGGCGTTATCCCGTACAACCCGCTCGCCGGCGGGCTGCTCACCGGCAAGCACCGACCGGACGCGCCGCAGGACGGCACGCGCTTCACGCTCGGTAAAGCGGGCGGCGATGTACCACGGACGCTACTGGCATGAGCGCGAGCTCGCCACCGTGGCGCCTTTGTCGCGCTCGCGAAAGAAGCCGGTGTCGAGCCCGCCACGCTGGCCGTCGCCTGGGTGCTCGCGAATCCCGCGCGTCACCGCGCCGCTCATAGGCGCGAGCAGGCCCGAGCAGCTCGCGGCGAGCGTGGCGGCGGCGCAGTACCGCTCGACCCGACCTCAAGACGCGGCTCGACGATCTCACCGCCGGGTACAGGATAGGGGACGCGGCCCGCTAGGGCGCTGGTCTGCGCGGGGCTGAGGCTGCCGCGCCGCCCGCGCCGTACTTGGCGAGCCACTGCGCGAGCTGCAACGTGATCGCCGCCACGGTGCCGGCCGGACAATCCCGCCGGCCCGCCGGAGTGCCTCCAACGCTTCGCTGCGTCGCCGCACGTGGCCCGTTGGCTTTTTCTGATCGGTACCGATAACGAAATCTCGCTGGTCACCCGCCCTCGCGGCGGCTTATCTTACGCAGTCACCGGAAGGAAGGAGGAGACATGGGCGGGCAGGCGCTGCTTGACAGGCTGGTGGATCGGGCCGGCATCGACGATGCGGAATGGGAGCTGCGCATCAAGCTCGCCGCGGCGTACCGGCTCGTCGACTACTTCGGCTGGACCGAGCAGATCTACGGCCATCTGACGGCGCGCGTGCCGGGGCCGGAAGACCACTTCCTCATCAATCCCTGGGGCCTCAACTACGACGAGGTCACGGCGTCAAACCTGGTGAAGATCGACGTCGACGGCAAGATCGTCCTGGACACCGGCCATCCGGTGAACTACGCCGGCTTCGTGATCCACTCGGCGATCCACATGACGCGTTCCCACGAGAACCTCGTCGTCATGCACACGCACACGCGCGCCGGCATGGCGATCGCCGCGATCAAGGAGGGCGTGTTGCCCGTGTCGATGTTCGGCACGGTGTTCCACAACCGGATCGGGTATCACGACTACGAAGGCGCCTCGCTCTATCTCGACGAACGCGAGCGCATCGTGAAATCGCTCGGGCCGCACAAGGCGCTGATCCTGCGAATCACGGCCTGCTGGCAGTGGGCAAGACCGTTCCGGAGTGCTTCCTGCGCCTGTACCGGCTGGAGCGTGCCTGCCAGGTGCAGGTTGACGCGGCGGCGGCGGGCATCCTGAACGTCGTCACCAGGGAAGTGGCCGACCGCTCGGCGGCGGACCTGGACAGTTATCAGGGCATGCAGCCGGCCGCCGAGGGAGAGATCGAGTTCGCGGCGCTGATGCGGAAGCTCGACAAGATCGATCCCAGCTACCGGGACTAGGAATCGATACCCGCTCCCGGCATCCAGCCGGCGCGACAAATACAGGAGGAGGTCTCAATGCACGTCCAGCGTAGTGCAAGGCTCGCCCTCGCGAGCGTAATGCTGCTCGGGATGGCGGCCAGCGCAGCGGTTGCGCAGGATAGCCTGCGCATCGGCGCCATCAATCCCTACAGCGGGCCGCTCGCGCTCTACGGCGACGAGCTTGCCCGCGGCTATCAGCTCGCGGTCGCCGAGCGAAACGCCAAAGGCGGCGTGATCGGCAGAAGATCGAGCTGTTGCGCGGCGACGCGACCAATCCGCAGCAGGGCATCGCGGCGGTGACCAGCTGGTGAGCGCGAGAAGGTCGACCTGCTGATCGGCACCTACATCTCCGCGGTGTCGAACGCCGCGAGCGACGCGGCGCTGAAGCTACCAGAAGCTCTACTGGGACACCAACGCGATCGCTGCCGAGCTGACCGAGCGCAAGCTGCCGAACTTCGTGCGCTCCGGCCCGCATGGCGCGTACTTCGCCGAGATGAGCGTGCGCCCGTCCTCGAGATCGGCAAGGCCCTCGGCAAGCAGCCGAAGGACATCACCGTCTGGCTCGAACACGAAGACTCGATCTACGGCAAGTCCATCGTCGAGGTGCAGAAGAAGGGGCTGGAGAAGGCGGGCGTGAAGATCGTCGGCGTCGGCTCGCATAACTTCCGCGCCACCGATCTGACCGACTCGTGCTGCGCGCGAAGAAGGCGAACCCGGACATCTGGATCAACACCGGCTACGTGCCCGACGGCAACCTGATGTTGCGCACGGCGCGCGAACAGGGCTTCAAGCCGCCGGCGATGCTGCTGGTCGGCACCGGCGACACGTTCGAGACCCTGGACGCGCTCGGCGCCGAATATCTCGAGGGCTGTTCGTCGTGGCCTATCCGCGGCCCGACATCAACGAGAAGTTCGGTCCCGGCGCGGCGGCCTATCTGGCAGCGTATCGGAAGACCTACAACCGCGAGCCGGTCGCCCCGCAGGGCATGGCCGCGTATATCGGCATGCACATGCTGCTCGACGCGGTGGCCGCGGCGGGCACCACCGACATGGCGAAGGTGCGCGCCGCCGCCGCCGCGATGGACAAGCCGCTAAGCTCTACGCGACCGGCTTTGGCGCGAAGTTCGACGACCAGTTCCAGAACACGCGCGCGTTCCCGACCGTGGTGCAGTGGCAGTGCGGCAAGAACGTCACGGTGTTCCCGGTGGAAGCGCGCAGCCGGGAACGCCCTCAAGAACCTGCCGCGCAAGCAGTAGCGCCAGCCGGCGGCCGTCCGGCGACCCGGCTGCCGCGCGAGCGCGCCGATGAACACCTTCCTCAACGTGCTCGTCGTCGGCATCCTGCTTGGCGGGATCTACAGGCTGGTGAGCATCGGTCTCAACCTGATCTTCGGCGTCGATCCGCATCGTGAACTTCGCCCACGGCGAGCTGGTGATGCTCGGCATGTACGGCGCCTTCCTTGCCTTCTCGCTGTTCGGCATCGGCCCTTATCTCTCGATCGCGCTGTTCCTGCCCGCGCTCTTCGTTTTCGGCCTTGTCGTGCAGCGGCTGGTGATGCAGCCGCTGCAGACGGAACCGATGATGCAGATGTTCGCGACCTTCGGCTGCTCATCCTGCAGAATGTCGTGCTCGCGATCACGCGCGGCGAAGGCTACAGCCTGCCGACCTATTCGCGCGCCGTCATCGAGCTAGGCGACATCCGGGTCTCGCGCGACGCGCCTGATCATCCTCTCGCCGTCACCGCGATCGCGGTCGCGCTGCACCTCTTCCTGCAGCGCACGATGACCGGCAAGTCGATCCGCGCTGTGACCCAGGATCGCCAGTCGGCGCGGCTGATGGGCATCAATGTCGAGCGCACGTTCTGCTGACCTTCGGCATCGGCGCGGCGCTCGCCGGACTGGCGGGCGCCCTGCTCGCGCCGATCTACACGCTCTCTCCCTAGATCGGCGGCAACTTCATCCTTGCGGCGTTCGCGGTTGTCGTGCTCGGCGGGCTCGGCAGCGTCGCCGGCGCGTACTTCGGCGGCATGATCGTCGGCATCATGGAGGCGTTCGCCGGCTACTACGTCGACCCCGCGCTGAAGCAGGCGATCTGGTTCCTCATCTTCCTCGCGGTGCTCGTCTTCCGTCCCTCCGGCCTCTTCGGCCAGGTCGGCGCCGAGGAGATCGGCTTCCGGGAGCAGATTGAGCAGCGTGCTCGCCGCGGCAGGCGCCTGCCGGCGCGGGCAGCATCCCGTCGCTCAACCGGACGGTGCTGCTGCTCGCCGGCGGGCTCGCGCTCGCCGTCCTGCCGCTCGCGCTGCTGTGGAGCGACCGCTTCTGGGTGAACATTCTCGTCTACACGTATCTGTTCGCCGCGCTCTCGGTCGCTTGGAACATCATCGCCGGCTTCGGCGGCCAGTTCTCGCTCGGCCACGGCGTCTTCTTCGCCGTCGGCGCGTACATGACCGCGCGGCTTTACCTCGGTCTGGGGCTCACGCCGTGGCTCGGGCTCATTCCCGGCCGCTCTCTGCGCGCATTGTCGGCCCGCTCATCTCCTGGCCGACCTTCCGCCTGCAAGGGCCGTTCTTCGCCATCGCCACGATCGCCATCAACGAGGTCGGGCTGGCGCTCGCGAACTACTAGCGAGGCGGTCACCGGCGGCCCGCGCGGGATGCAGATCCCCTTCCGCGCCGTCGCTCGGCAACATGATCTTCGATCATCGCTGGAACTATGCGCTGCTGATGTTCGCGTTTATGGCCATCGTGGTGCTGATCACCGTGTGGCTCCGGCGCGCCGCCTTGGCCACTACCTGCTCGCGGTGCGCGAGGACGAGGATGCGGCCCGGCGCGGCCGGCATCGACGTGCCGAGGTCAAGCTGCGCGGGATGGCGCTCTGCGCGGCGCTTCGGCGATCGGCGGCGGCTCTGTTCGCGATGTATGTGCGAGACGATCGACCCGCCGACGCTGTTCTCGCTGACCGACGTCGGCTTCAAGTTTGCGCTGCTCGCGCTGATCGGCGGCATCGGCACCATCAGCGGGCCGGTGCTCGGCGCGTTCCTGATCATTCCGGTGGAGAACTGGCTGCGCGCCGAGCTCGGCGGCGGCCTGCCGGGGATGCACCTCGCCATTCTCGGCGGCCGATGCTGCTGGCGGCCCTTTCATGCGGCACGGGTTGACCGGCGTCGCTCGAGACGGCCCTCGCGCGCTGGCGCAGGCGGAGCACGGGGGGGATCGTGAGCGACGCTTTCCTTAGCGTTCGGCGGCGTCGGCAAGCATTTCCAGGGGCTGCACGCGGTCGACGATGTTTCGTTCGACGTGAGCCGCGGCGAGATCCTAAGCATCATCGGCCCGAACGGCGCCGGCAAGACCACGCTCTTCAACCTGATGACCGGCCAGCTCGCGCCGACCAGCGGCGAGATCTGTCCGAATGGCGAGTTGTTCAACCAGCTGCGGCCCGACAAGCGCGCGAAGCTCGGGATCGGCCGCACGTTCCAGATCGCCAAGCCGCTGATCGCGCTGACCGCGCTGGAGAACGCCATGGTCGGCGCGTTCCTGCAACATCGGCGCGCTGCACGACGCCGAACAGCGCGCGCGGGCGAAGCTCGACCGAGGTCGGGCTTGCGCGAGCGCGCCACGTGCCGGCGGCGAGTTGACGCTGTGCGAGCGGCGCCGGCTGGAGGTTGCGCGCGCGCTCGCGCTCGAGCCGCAGCTCGATCCTGCTCGACGAGGTGATGGCCGGGCTTAATGCGAGCGAAGTGGCGGAGGTGATCGGTCTGGTCCAGGCGCCTGAACAAGCGGGCATGACGTTCCTCGTCATCGAGCACAATCTCAAGGTGGTACGGACGTTCTCGCAAGCGCGTGATCGTCCTCGATCACGGCGCGAAGATCGCCGAAGGCGACGCGGAGACGATCCTGAGCACGCCCGCGGTGGTCGAGGCGTATCTCGGAAAGCGACGCCGGTGACCCACCTTCTCGACGTCGAGGGCGTTTCCGCCGGCTACGGGCTCGCGCCCGTGCTGAGCGACGTGTCGCTGCACGTCGAGCCGGGACGAGGTGATCGCCGTGCTCGGCGCGAACGGCGCCGGCAAGACGACGCTGTTGCGCACCATCTTCGGCCTGCTCGCCCCGACGAGCGGTCGCGATCGTCTTCGAGGGCGAGGATATCGGCGGCATGCCCGCGCACGAGGTCGTGACGCGCCGCCTCGCCATGGTTCCCGAGGGCGGGCGGCTGTTCCCGTTCATGACTGTGCGGGAGAACCTTGAGCTCGGCGCGTTCAATCCGGCGTCGCGCGGCGAGACGCGGCGCATCCTCGACGAAGTGCTCGCGCTCTTCCCGATCCTCGCCGAGCGCCGGCTGCAGCTCGCCGGCTCGCCTGTCCGGCGGCGAGCGGCAGATGTGCGCGATCGCGCGCGCGATGATGAGCCAGCCGAGGCTGCTGATGCTGGACGAGCCCTCGCCCGGCCTGTCGCCGGTGATGGTCGAGAAGGTGTTCGATCTCATCCTCTCGGTGGTGGCGTCGCGCCAGCTCACGGTGCTGCTGGTCGAGCAGCATGTCGAGGACGCGCTCGAGATCGCGAACCGGGGCTACGTCATCGAGCGCGGCGAGATCGTCAAATCCGGCACCGGAGCGGGACTGATGAGCGGATGCCGACGTGCAGCGCGCGTACATGGGATTGTGAGGTGAAGCGCCTCTGCACGGTTCTCGCCCTCGCCGCGCTGACGGCGCTGCACTGCGCCGCGTACGCGCAGGGCTATCCGGCGAAACCGCTCAGCCTAATCGTCCCGTTCCCTCCGGGCGCGGCCACCGACATCGCTTCGCGCGCCATCGCGCTCGAGCTCGCCAAGCTGCTCGGCCAGCCGGTGGTGGTGGAGAACCGCCCCGGCGCCGGCGGCAACATCGGTGCCGAGGCGGCAGCGCGCTCGGCAGCGGACGGCTACACGCTGTTCATGACGACGAACAATATCCACTCGATGAATCCGCTGCTGTACGCGAAGCTGAGCTACGACCCGAACCGGGATTTCGCGCCGGTCGCGCCGCTGCTCTCGACCAGCCTAGTGCTCGTCCAGAACCCTGCGGTGAAGGCCGGCTCGGTGCGGGAACTGGTCGCGCTGGCGAAGGCGAGCCCGGGCAAGATCACCATGGCCTCGGCCGGCAGCGGCACCATCAACCATCTCGCGGGCGAAATGTTCAAGCTGCAGGCCGGCGTCGACCTGCTGCACGTGCCGTACAAGGGCGGCGCGCCCGCCCTTACCGATGTCGTCGGCGGGCAGGTCGACATGATGTTCAGCAGCGTTCCCCTGGCGATGCCGCACATCAAGGCGGGCAAGCTGCGCACGCTCGCCACCACCGGTGCGAAGCGCGCCGAGGCGCTGCCCGAGGTGCCGACGGTCGCCGAGGCCGACTTGCCCGGTTTCGAGGCGACCGTGTGGTTCGGGGTGCTGGTGCCGGCAGGCACGCCGCGCGACGTGATCCAGCGGCTGAACGCCGCCCTGGTCAAGGGCGCCGCCGCGCCCGAGTTCCGCGAGCGCGCGACCGCGGCCGGCTTCGAGCTGATTCCCGGCCCCCCGGAACGCCTGGCCGCGATGATCAAGGCCGACGTCGCGCGGTGGGCGCCGGTGGTGAAGGCCTCGGGCGCGAGAGTCGACTAGAGGCGTATGGAGGGCGAGGATGCGTAGGAGCTACGTCGTCGGTGCCGGCGCGGGTTTCGCCGGCGATCGGATCGAGCCGGCGGTCGCCATGGCGCGCTCGGCACGGTCGACGCGATCGCGCTCGAATGCCTCGCCGAGCGCACGCTGATCGCCGCCTTGCGCGCGCGCCAGGCTGCGCCCGATACCGGCTACGACGCGCGATTGCGCCGGCGCCTGAAGCCGCTCCTCGCGGAATCCGGGAAGCGCTGCAAGGTGGTGACGAACCTCGGCGCCGCCAATCCGGCCGCCGCGGCGCGGAGCGCGCGGGCGCTCGCGCTCGAGATCGGCAAGCCCGAGCTGCGGATCGCGGCGGTGATCGGCGACGACGTCGGCGACCGGGTCGCCGAGATCGAATGGACCGAGCCGACCGCCGGCGGCGAGTGGATCGGCGCGCACGTGTATCTCGGCGTCGATCCGATGGTCGCCGCCCTCGAGCAGGGTGCCGACGTCGTGATCACCGGCCGGTCCGCCGACTCGTCGCTCTTCGCCGCCGGGCCGCTCCAGGCGATGGAGCTGGACGCGCAGGGGCTCGCCGGTGCGCTGACGCTGGGCCATCTACTGGAGTGCTCGGGCCAGCTGTCGGGCGGCAACCTGACCGAACCGAACCAGCCGGACCTGACCGCCGCCGAGTATGCCCGCATCGGTTATCCGGTCGGCGAGCTGGCGCGCGACGGCACCGCGATCATCCGGTTGCTGGAGGGCGACCCGGGGCGCCTGAATCCGATCGGGTGCGCCCTGCAGCTGCTCTACGAGGTGCACGATCCGCGCGCCTACATCACGCCCGACGCGGTGCTCGATTTCTCCGGCATCGAGTTCGAACCGATCGGGCCCAACCGCGTACGGATGTCGGGGGCGCGCGCACGCCCACGGCCGGAGCGCCTGAAGGTGGTCGGTTTCCTCGCCCGGCGCGGCCTCATCGCCGACATCGAGATCGGCTTCGCGGGCACCGGCGCGCTCGGTCGCGCCCGCAGCTCGGCCGAGATCCTGCGGCTGCGCCTTGCCGACCAGTTCGGCGCGGACGACCTGCGGATCGATCTCGTCGGCGTCGACTCGGTGCTCGGCGCCGGCTCGCTGCCAGTGCTCGCCGAGCCGCCGGAGCTGCGGGTGCACGTTTCGGCGCGCTGCGCCGACGCGGCGCTCGCGCAGATCATCGAAGACGAGATCTACACGCTGACCATCTCCGGGCCGGCGGGCGGTGGGAGCGTGCGCAGCGAACGCCGGCCGAACATCGAGACGATCACCGGGTTCCTCCCGCGCGATCGGGTGCCGACGCACATCGAATGGGGGCGCTGATGAGGGTAGGCGAGATCGCCGCCGGCCGCGCCGGCGACAAGGGCGACATCCTCGACCTGACTGTGGTCGCCTATGACGCCGCGGGCTACGAGCGGCTCGAACGCGGGTTGAGCGCCCGTTACGTTGCCCAGGTCCTCGGGCGCGTCGTGCCCGGCACCGTCGAGCGCTACGAGCTGCCCAAGCTCCGCGCGCTCAAGTTCGTCGCGACGGGCGCGCTGCCTGGCGGCGTGCAGGCGTCCCTGCACGCGGGGCTGCACTGGCAGAAAGCCGCGATCTGGCTGCTGCTCGACGCGGAGCTCGAAGAGGCGCCGCGCTGACCACGCGCGGGCCTGACCCACAAGACGGTTTGATCGGTATCCACAAAGACTAATCGTTTGATATCGACCGGTTGAGGGCTTACCGTAGACAGCTACGGAGGAGGAATTCGGATGTCCAAGGAGCCGCTGCCGCAATCCATTGCGGACCTGCCGGCGCAACGCGCGTCGGCCCCCAAGTCGAAAGCCGAGGCGCGCGCCCGCTACTTCAACACCGGGAACGCCTTCAACCTGCAGCTGCCCACGGTGCCCGACGAGAGCTTCGTCGAGGAGCCGGCCAAGGCGCTGCGATCCCGACACCCCGACCGGCCTGATCGCCTGCGACCGGTCGCAGCAGCTCGGTTGCACGTTCCCCGCCACGACGCCCCTGGTGCTCGCGCGCTACGCGCGGATACGGCCCGGCGAAACCCTGGAAACGAACTTCGCCGCGAGCGGCGTCATCGCGTACGTCATCGCGGGCAGCGGTTCGACGGCGTGCGGCGCGGAGCGCCTCGAGTGGCGGGCCGGCGACACGTTCGTGCTGCCTGGGGGCGTATCGCATGTGCATCGCGCCGGCGCGGCCGACGCGGTCCTCTGGATCGTCACCAACGAGCCGCAGCTCGCGTTCGAGAACCTGCAGCCCGCCGGCGCCGGCGCGCGCCCACGGATGTCGTGCACTTCCCTGGCGACGAAGTCGAGGAGCAGATCGAGCTCCTTTATCGGGTCGGCCGCGGCGAGGACATCGCGGGATCGGCGCTGATCTTCTCGTCCGAACGCCAGGAGGCGATTCGCAACGTCCTGCCGACCCTCACCGTGGCGATGAACTCCCTGCCCGGCGGCAAGTCGCAGCGCCCGCACCGCCACAACTCGGTCGCGGTGACGCTCGTCATCCAGGGCGAGCGGTGCTACTCGATCGTCGACGGCCGGCGCAAGGACTGGTCGCAATGGGCGACGACAGTGACGCCGGCGACGTCGGTTCATTCGCATCACAACGGCGGCAGCAAGACTGCGATGTTCCTGATCGTCCAGGACGGCGGGATCTACTACCACACGCGCGCGCTCGGCTTCGAGTTCGTCGACGCGTAACGCCAAGGAGGAGCCATGGCTGTCGCTCAGCAGAAAACGTTCACCCGGCTCAAGGCCCGGCCGCTCAACCCGGCGCTCGGCGGGGAAGTGACCGGGATCGACATGCGCAAGCCGCTCGACGCGGAGACGTCCAGGGAGCTGCACGACGCCTGGATGCAGTACCTCCTGCTGGTGTTCCCGGGGCAGGACGTGACCGACGAGGAGCACGTCGCGTTCACGCGCTATCTCGGCGAGCCGGAGATCTTCCACCAGCAGATCGTCAAGTCGAGGCGGGTACGCGAAATCTTCCGCGTCTCGAACGTCGACGAAGACGGCAACCTGATGCCGCACGACCACCCGACCGTGCGCCAGTCCGCTCGCCCAGTCCTGGCACACCGAT
>CAVUSZ010000040.1:0-36310 GCA_963744255.1 uncultured beta proteobacterium | reverse complement strand
CGCACTGAGCTAACTAGCCGGTCAGCACCTCGCGCGCTGCGGCACCCACACCGCGAGCGCCGTGGAGAGCGAGAGACCCGCGAGCATCAGGATCGTCGTCGCGCCGCGGTTACTTCACCGCAAAACAGTAGAACAGACCGTCCCCGCCCGTCCCCCGCAGCACCTCCTGGCTGCAACCCTTGAGCGAAGGGTGCGAGGAGTTCCAGGAGGTTGCCCACGGGCTATGATCGGGCCTGCGCGGTCGTGATGACCCACCATCGCCGCACCGTCCGCTCCGCTCTTTGTCCAGTTGCCGCAAGTCATGTCGGGAAGCGGCCGTCCCGCGAAGGCTGTGCCGTCGGGCCGCGAACCGGTCAACATGTCGTGCTTGTTGGGTTTCTCGGTGCGGCCGTTGACGAGGTTACCCCTTTCGTCCAATGCCGTCTGCTTGGTGACGTTGTTGCTGGCCGAGTGCAAGTCCTCGACGCTCCTGGCGATCATGACGCCCTTGGCGTTGTGCCAGGGGCCGGTGCCGATCCGGTCGCGTGCATTCACGAACTTCGGATCGTTGAGCGCCGGTGCCTGCGTGCTCGAATAAGCGCGCCAGGTGCGGTTGCCGGCACCCGCCGCCTTGGCGAGCGACTGGCAGTGTTGGTCCGCACCCTCGAGGCCGCCAAGGTCGGCTCCCTTTCCGGGCCCGACGCTAGTGACGAAAAACGTCATGTTCGCGGGGCCGGCGCCTGCTGCGGTCGGTCGCGCAGCCGAACAGGATCGACAAACCGCTGATAACCAACAACGTCCGTTGCATCGCGCAATACATGAAGGCCTCCTCTCGATTCAACTGCAACTGTCTCGCCTGCGACCGCAGGGCTTCACCCCGAGGGTCGCGGCCGAGAGCTTATCGCGAAAGCGCGCAGCGGTCGGCTCAGCCCACCAGTCGCGGCAGCCACATCGCGAGGCTCGGGAAAGACGCAGATCAGCCCGATCATGATCAGCAGGCGATCACGAACGGCGCCGCGCCGCGCTCGACGTCGGACAGCGTGCCGCGGCCGCGGATGCCGTGGATGACGAACAGGTTGATGCCGAAGGGCGGCGTCACCATCGCGGTCTGGATCAGCAGCACGAGGAGGATGCCGAACCAGACCGGATCGTAGCCCGCCTGCAGGATCAAGGGCGTGGTGATCGGGATCGTCGAGATCATCATCGACAGCTCCTCCATGAACGTCCCCAGGACCAGATACAGGACGATCACGGCGGTGAGGACCTGGACCGGCGTGAGCTGATAGGCCGTGATCAGCCGGCTGAGCTGCTGCGTGAGCCCGATCGTCTGGATGACGACGTTCAGGAAGAAGGCCCCCACCAGGATGGCCACCACCATCGCGGTCGTGCGTACGGTCGCCTCGCATACGTCGCGCAGCATTGCGAGGCTCAGCCGCCGGCGCCAGGCCGTGATCGCGAGCGCGCCGATGATCCCGACCGCAGCCGACTCGGTGGCGGTGGCGAGGCCGAAGAAGATCGCGCCGACGACGATCATCAGCAGCGCGAGCGGCGGGACGAGATCGGGCAGCGTGCGGATCCGGGCCTCCCAGTTCGTCGCGATCTGCTCGCCGCCCCAGCGCGGCCGCCAGAGGCAGGCGATCAGCACAGTCAGGCTGAAGAGCACCGTCAGGATGAGGCCGGGAATGAAGCCGGCGAGATAGAGCTTCGGCACCGAGGTGTCGGTCATCACGCCGTAGATGATCATGTTGATCGACGGCGGGATGAGAATGCCGAGCGTTCCGCCGGCCGCGAGCGTGCCGAGAAAGAGGCGCTCGTTGTACTTGTGCTTGTCGATCTCGCCGATCGCGACCACGCCGATGGTCGCCGCCGTGGCGACGCTCGATCCCGATACCGAGCCGAACAGCGCGCACGAGCCGATGTTCGAGTGCATCAGGCCGCCCGGCAGCCAGGACAGCCACTGCACCAGCGCGTTGTACATGCGCTCCGCGATCCCGCTGCGCAGCAGAATCTCCCCGAACATGATGTAGAACGGAATGGCGGTGAGGATGAAGTTGCTGCTGGTCGCCCAGGTCAGCTCGCCCAGCATCCGCGTGAGCGGCATCGCGGAATAGAGCTGATTGAGAATCAGCCCGACGAGCCCCATGCCGGCGGCGACCGCGATCGAGCTGCCGAGCACGACCAGCAGCACGATGAGCGAGATCGCCGCCGTCATTCGCCGCGCTTGCCGTCGAGTGCGTGCGCTACTGCGGCGATCTCCTCTTTCGCTTCTGCCACGGCGGATTTCGAGCCGATCGCCTCGAACAGGCTGGCGAGGTCCCCCCTCAGGTACGCAAAGAGTGCGCGCGCGAGCAGGAACGCCGCCACCGCGACGAAGAACACCAGGCCCGCGAACCACAGGCCCTGCGGTATGACGAGCGGCGCCTCGATCGCGGAGAGCGAGCGCGAACCGGACACGTAAGACTGCGCCAGCACCCCCCAACCGTGCCAGGCGACGAGCGCGATGAACAGGCCGAAGGAGGCCAGGCTCAGCAGGTCGAGCACCGCCCGGACGCGACGGCTCGTGACCCGGACGTACACCGTGTCGATGCGGATGTGCGAGCGGCTGAGCAGCGCCGCGGAGAATCCCCAGGCGCTCGCGATGGCGAGCGCATAGCCGGCGAGCTCGTCCGCGCCGCCGACCGAGAGCGAGAACGCATAGCGCAGGAAGATGTCGATGCAGATCGTCACCGCGGCAGCGAGCAGCATCGCACCGCCAGCGATCGCGCCGCCGCGCGCGATCCCGGCGGCGACTCGCTGCAGGCGCTTCATCCGTTGCCTGCGGTGCGCGAGGCGTTTCCGGCTAGTTGGTCGGCGCGGTGAGGCCGAGCGCCTTGCCGACCGTGCTGTTCCACTCCGCCGCGCACTCGCGCCCGCAGCGCTTCGCCCAACCGGCGAGGACCGCGCCTTCGACGAGCTGCTTGTGCTGCTCGGCCTCCGCCGGCTTCACCGGCACGATGGTGATGTTGGCGAGCTTGCCCATGGTGCAGGGCTGCTTGCTGGTGTTGCAGTTGTCCGCTTCCGCCGTCGCCTTCTTCAGCGTCTGCCACATCTTGTCCTCGTACGCCTTCACCTGCGTGAGCAGGAAGTCCTGCGTCTTCGCGTCGAGCCTCTTCCAGGTGTTCAGGTTGACCGCCATGACGTTGATGCTCCAGCCGAGCGACATCGGATACAGCGACTTGGTCACCTCCGGCCAGCCGGCGGTGTTGCCCGACAGGCTGCCGGTGACGCCGCAGTCCACCACGCCGCTGTTGAGCGCCGGCACGACCTCGGCGAACGCCATGCTCACCGCGGTCGCGCCCACCCCGCCGAGGAAGTCGCGCATCGTGCTGTTGAACACCCGCACCTTCTTGCCCTTGAGATCGGCGAGGCCGCCGAGCATGCCGCGGCACCAGAACACCTGCGGCGGGTTGCCGCCGAACGCGAGCAGCTTCGCGTTCCAGTTCTTCTGCATCTGGCGGTCGATCACCTCGCGGTAGGCGTTGCACCCTGCGCGGGCCTTGTCCGCATCCAGCGTGATGCCGGCGAGATCGCAGCCCTCGAAGCGCGGGTCGTCGCCGGCCATCTTGGAGATGTCCATGCTGCGCGAAGTCCATGACGCCGAGCCGCAGCAGGCGCAGCATCGTCTTGTCGTCGATGCCCATCTGGTCGAGGGGCGTGATGTCGGCGGTGATGGCGCCGTTGGAGGCCTTCGGCAGCGTCTCGCGCCAGAAGGGCACCTCGTCCACGATCGAAGCGACCGTCGGACTGTTGAGGCCGATGACCTTGAACTGGTTCTTCGGCAGGTCCTGCGCGGAAGCACCCAGCGAAACCGACACCCCGAGGACGATTCCGGCGAGCGAACGGTGGAACATGATCTTCTCCTCTTGCTTGTGAGCCAGATCGCTGCCCGCCGCGAGCAGGTCACGCGCGCTCGCGACACGACATCTCCGCGGGATGGTCGCACCAATCGCGCGTGGGGTGCAAGGCCGGCTGGCCGCCCGCCGGCCCGCGGGTGAGGCGCTCGGCGATGCTGCACAATGGGCGAGGTTCCGAGCAACCGTTGCGCGAAGGGCAGCCGAACCCATGTCCGTCACCACCCAATCGCTGTCGACCATCGAGGCCGAGTACCGCGCGCGTACCGAACGCTCCGCGCGGCTCTACGAGGAGGCGTGCCGGGTGATCCCGGCGGGCCTGACCCACGACTCGCGCACCACGCTGCCCTACCCCATCTACGCCGCCCGCGCAGCGGGCCCGCGCAAGTGGGACGTGGACGGCAACGAGTACGTGGACTACTTCGGCGGCCACGGCGCGCTGCTGCTCGGCCATTCGCATCCCGCCGTGGTCGAAGCCGTCCGGCGACAGGTCGCGCTCGGCACGCATTGGGGCGCCTCGCACGAGCTGGAGGTGCGCTGGGCCGAGCTCGTGCACCGGCTGGTTCCCTGCGCCGAGCGCGTCCGCTTCACGGCCTCGGGCACGGAGGCCACGCAGCTCGCGCTCCGGCTCGCGCGCGCCTACACCGGGAAGCCGAAGATCCTGCGCTTCGTCGGCCATTTCCACGGCTGGCACGATCAGGTCGCCCCCGGTGCGATGTCGCATTTCGACGGCTCGGTGCCGGCCGGAATTCCGCCGTCGCTCCTGGAGCAATCGATTGTCCTGCCGGCCGACGATGCGGCGCCGGCCGTCGCGGCGATCGAGGCGCGCGACGACATCGCCGCGGTCATCTTCGAGCCCTCGGGCGCGTCGTGGGGACAGGTGCCCTTGCCGCCCGGCTTCATCGCCGCGCTCCGTGCAGCGACCCGGCGCCGCGGCGTCCTGCTCGTCATGGACGAGGTGATCACCGGCTTTCGCTGGTCGCGCGGCGGCGCTCAGTCCCGCTATGGCATCACGCCGGATCTCTGCGTGCTCGCCAAGATTCTCGCCGGCGGGCTCCCGGGCGGCGCGGTAGCGGGAAGCCGCGACGTCATGGACCAGCTCGACCCGGCCGCAGCGAAGGCCGCTCGGCGCGAGAAGATCGGTCACCAGGGCACCTTCAACGCCAACCCGTTGTGCGCTGCCGCCGCGGTCGCGACCCTGGCGCTCGTCGAGACGACGACTGCTTGCGCCCAGGCCGAAGCGACGGCCGAGGCGATCCGGAACGGGATGCGCCGGATCCTCGTCGAGGAACAGGTGCCCTGGGGAATCTACGGCGAGGCGTCCACCTTCGTGATCTTCCCGAATCCGCACCGCGTCACGATCGATCCGGCGACCTTCGATCCGCTGCAGCTTGGCTTCCAGGGCATCAAGGGCGCACGCGACCCCAATCTCATCAATCGCCTCCGCCTCGCCATGCTCGCAAACGGCGTCGACATCATGGGCGGACCGGGTGGCCTCGTCTCCGCGACGCACGGGCCGCGCGAGGTTGCGCTGACGCTCCAGGCCTTCCGCACCGCCGTGCAGTGGTTGAAGGCCGAAGGCGACATCAAGGCGCGCGGCTGAGCGGCTCCAGGTTCGAGATGATGCGGATCGTTGTCCGCGACCCGTGGGGCTTCGACCATCGCCTCGAGCATGACGGCGATCGCTGGTGGGGGTGCGAAAACCTGGCGCACGGCGCAGCCGCGGGAGGGCACGAGGCGCTCATCGAGGAGGTGGTCCGGGCCATCTCCGTCCCGGAGCCCGCTCCCGGCCGGATACAACAAGGTCGTGCGCGTCAGCGGGGGGCTATTTCCTGCAGACGTGCTGGTCTGAGCACCACGGCCGGCGCCCGCTCCTACCACCCTTCAAAGAAAACGCCGTTCGATCGCACCGCCGCCAGCCGCAGTGCCTTCAATTGCCCGTACTCCTCGGAGTCGTACCAGCGATGGGCCTCGTCCAGCGTCGGGAACTCGATGATCACCGGAAACACCGGCCGCCAGTTGCCTTCGACGATGTCGCACTGGCCGCCGATCCCGCGATAGCGGCCGCCGTACCGCTCGACGGTCGGCTGGACGCGCTTCCGGTACTCATCCATCTTCGCGCGATCGGTGACTTCGAGGATGTCGAAAAAACAGAATGCAGGCATGTCCGTGTCCTTTCCGTGCGGCGTTCAGTGGAACAGCGCCATTGCTTTCTGGACCGTCTGGTAGATCCCCCATGCGAGCGGCAGGCAGACGCCCGCCCACATCGCCGTGAATCGCGTCTGCGCCAGTCGCTTCATTCGCACGCTCCCGTCATGGTGAGATTCAACGCCCGCGTTCACCGATCGGCCTGATCAGCCAGTTGCAGAGGAAGCCCAGTGCAAGCACCAGGGCCAGGATGAACATGGTCATGTTGTAGGCATCGGCGGCCGCCACGCCGCGACCGATCTGGTATTCGCCGAGATAGTTGATGAGAACCGGCCCGAGCACGCCGGCGGTCGCCCAGGCCGTCAGCAGCCGGCCGTAGATGGCGGCGAAATGACGCGTGCCGAACAGGTCCGCGACGTAGGCCGGAAAGGCGGCAAAGCCGCCGCCGAACATGCTGATGATGAGCGCGTAGCACAGGACGAAGAGCGCCACGCCGCCCGCTCCCCCGGCGAAGGGCGCACAGGCGTAGAGAACGGACCCGAGCGCGAGCAACAGGAAGTAGGTCCGTCGACGCCCGATGCGATCGGAGATCGCGGACCAGGCGAGGCGCCCGCCCATGTTGAAGAGGCTCAGCAGCCCGACGAAGCCGGCAGCCGCCTCCGGGGTCACGCTGCGTGCAAACGCGTCCTGGATCAGCATCGACGCCTGGCCCAACACCCCGATGCCCGCCGTCACGTTGAGGCAGAGCACCAGCCACAGCAGCCAGAACTGCCTCGTCCTGAGCGCCTGCTCCGGAGTCACCTCGTTCCGCTGCGCCCGTTCCGGCGGCGCGACCCAGCCCTCGGGTTTCCAGCCGGGAGCGGGCAGACGAATGACGAGCGCGCCGATCGCGATCGCGACGGCGTAGGCGAGGCCCATCACCAGAAACGTCTCGGCAACCCCGACCGACACTTCGCTCCGGAAAGTGCCGATCAGCGCGACCGCGAGCGGCGCGCCGATCAGCGCACCGCCGCCGAAGCCCATGATCGCGAGGCCGGCGGCCAGTCCGCGCCGGTCCGGAAACCACTTGATGAGCACCGTGACGGGCGTGACGTAACCCAGTCCCAGGCCGAAGCCGCCAATGACGCCGTAGCCCAGGTAGAGCAGGCTGATCTGGTGAGTCTGGACGCCGATCGCCGAGAGGACGAACCCGCCCCCGAAGCAGGCCGCGGCCGTGAGCAGGGCTCTGCGCGGCCCCACTCGTTCCAGCCACTTGCCTGCGAACGCCGCGGTCAGACCGAGCGTCACGATGGCCAGGCTGAAAATCCAGCCCACATCGGTGAGTCGCCAGTCCCCCGGCGCGGGCGCGCTGATGCCGATCGCCCTCGTAAGCGGCTCGTTGAAGACGCTGAACGCGTAGAGTTGGCCGATCGAGAGATGCACCGCCAGCGCGGCCGGAGGCACCAGCCAGCGATCGAAGCCCGGGATCGGGACGGCCGTCGCGATCGAAGCGGTCGAGGTGCTCATCGGCGTATCGGCTCCCAGGGCTGGCCGCAGGTCTGCTCGAGTATCGAGGCGCTTGCGGTACGGGAAGAGACTAAGGCGCGCGGCCTAGTCCAAGGCGGGCACCATTGCCGGTGCCCGTGTGATGCATTCACGCCCGGCCGAGGCACGGCCGGAAACGACAAGGCCCCGCAGCGTCGCGGGGCCTTGAGCGGGGGCGGATCCTTTCAGCGCGCGGCTGGCAGGCAGGCTCTCAATCGAAACTCACGATCTCGACCCAGTTCGAGCCCTTCCCCGTGGGATATTTCTGGAGCAGCCGTCAGCCCGCCGTTCGCCTGGTCGATCGCATAGACCGAGATCGTGTCGGACTTCTCCCCGGTGGCGATCAGAAACCTCCCTTTAGGGTCGATCGCGAATCCTCGCGGCTGCTTCTCGGTCGGCGTGCTGCCCAGATAGGCGAGCTTGCCGGTATCCGCGTTGACGCTGAAGGCCGCCAGGGTGCTGCTCGTCCGCTCCGAGGCATAGAGGAACCTGCCGTTCGGCGTCATGTGGAGGTCCGCGGCCCAGATGTCGTTGTCGGTGTTCCGCGGCGGCGCCCCCGGGATACCGACGGCGCCACGCGGTGCGCCCGGCGCGAGCTTCGTGTCCGGCGGCAGCGCCGAAGCGGAGCTCACTTCAGTCAACACCCCGGTCTTTGGATCCAACGACAGGGTCGTGACCGTCCCCACGAGCTCGTTCAGGAGATAGACGAACTTGTTGTCCGGCGAGACGATGAAGTGGCGCGGGCCGGTCAAGGGCTTCATCTGCACCACCGCGGGCGTGTTCGACGTCAGCCGCCCGGACTTCTCGTCGAAGACGAACTGGAAGATCTGGTCGGTGCCCAGGTGGGGGACATAGACGAACCGGTTCGTGTTGTCCGTGTAGATCGAGTGCGCGTTCCGGCCCGTCGGCAGGACCTGCAGGGGCTCGGCCGCCACGCGCCCGTCGCTGCCGACCGCGTTCACGCTGACGAGGTGCCCGCCGTACGACGCGCCGAGGAGGAAACGACCTGTCCGGTCGAGCGCGATATACGGAAAGCTCTCCGCGAGGGGCGAGGTGGATAACGGCTTCAGCGCGCCCGTGCCGGGATCGACGGAATAGACGTGCACCGAAAACGGCTTGGAGCGCGAAGCGGCATAGAGGAAGCGACGGTCGGGGCTCACGGCCATGGGCATGACGACGTTCGCCGCCTTGGCGCGCGCGCCCGGCTGCAACTCGCCCGAATCGAGCAGCCGATAGATGCCGATGTCCCCGTCCTCGGCGTTCGACACGTAGACGAACGTCCCGGCTGTTGCCGGCATCCCGCCGGCGAGCGACATCGCTGCGGCCACGACCACCCCCTTGGTCCAGTTCGCGAAAGATAAACCGAAGTTGCGCGCCCGAGCGCGGTTGGCTACGAGAAGAACCGACGCCCGCGGCGGCGGTTTCCCTGGCTTTGGGGAGTGCGAGGGGCTGTGGCCCCTCGCCTCGTGACAACTGGCTAGCGATGAATGTGACGCGCAGACAGGTAACTCGCCACGCTGCCGGCGTCCAGTCGAGTCCCGGCGAGCCCGACGTGGCCGTCAGGACGCAGCAGGTAGAACGACGGCCGGCGGATCTGCACGCGGCCCAGCGCCGCGTCGTTCGCCGGATCGTCGGGGATCACGTGGACGCGCAGCAGGTCGCCGTGCCCCACCGCCGGATCGGCAGGCAAAGGCTGCCCGGTGACGATCAGATTGAAGCGCGTGTCGTCGAGGCGCTGGAAGAGGTCTTCGACCGGGCCGCTCGCCTCGAACCTCAGCCGCAGCCACGGAAAGCGATCGCCTGCGCGCGGGGCGCCGGCAGGCAGCCCCGCCAGCGTTTCCGATAGCGGGCTCGTCCGGTAGCGGATACCGGTCTGGGAGATCGTGCGGAACGCGAGCGTCCGTATGCGCTCCCGGGTCATTGCAAGCGCGAGGACCCTGGCGAGAATCCGCGTGCGGAACAGGCCGGCGAACCAGCCCTCCGACACGATCAGCGAGAACGCCCGGTCGGTGGTGCTCAGCAACCGCTGGGCGACCGGGATTCGCTCGGCCTCGTAGGAGTCGAGCAGATCCGCCTCCGCGCGGCCCGTGACGACGAGGGCGAGCTTCCAGGCCAGGTTGTAGGCGTCCTGAAGGCCGGTGTTCATACCCTGGGCACCGACCGGGCTGTGTATGTGCGCCGCATCCCCCAGGAGGAAGCAGCGGCGATCGCGAAAGCGCGCCGCGCGCCGATGGTAAATGCGGTATGTCGAGAACCAGCTGCAGCCCGCGAAGGACAGCTTCGCTCCCGCCTCCGTGCGCAGCGACGGAATCACGTCCTCGAACGTCAGGTCGTCTCTGCCCCGCAGGCTGGGCGGCACGATGCCCACGACCCGCCAGTGATCGGTGCCGCGCATCGGGAAGAAGAGATGAAATCCTTCCTCCCACAGGTACACGTTCAGCTCGTCCGGGACCATCTGCCCTGTCGCTTGCGTGTCGGCGACGAAGAAGGTGTGCTCGTAGGGGGCGCCGGGAAATTCGATCCCGTTCAGGGTGCGCACTGCGCTGCGCGCGCCGTCGCATCCCGCGACCCACGCGGCGGTGACTTCCCGGGTCGCTCCGTCCGGCTGCCTGAGCGTCGCCGTCACGTGGCCGGATGCCTGATGAAGGGCAACCAGCTCGGTGGACCACTGGACCGCCATGCCCCGGCTGCGAAGCGCGTCGCCCATCAGCCGTTCGTTGTCGTCCTGGCCCAGGATGAGGACGAACGGGAACGGGCTCAGGTCCCGCCCGATGTCGCCCAGCGGGACGCGCGCTGCCCGCCGACCTTCCGCCCACATGTTGGCGCCGGTGGCGCGCTTGCCGAGCTCGAGCGCCCGCTCCACGATGCCGAGCTTGGCGTAGATCTCGAGCGTGCGCGCCTGCACGCCGAGCGCTCTCGTCTCGAGCGAGGGTCCGGCGATGCCGATCGATGACCAGCGCGCGCACCCCGCGCCGCCCGAGCTGGTTGGCGAGCATCAGCCCGGTCGGGCCCGCGCCGACGATCAGAACATCAGTATCCATCGTGCCCCGCAGGGCGGACCGCCGGCAGTCATGCCGCTGCCGGCAATCGGCGAGTGGTCGACAGTGTCCCGCAACCGGGGCCCCGCTTGCCGAGCGAGGCTCCGGAAGACGCGTGACGCTGTGCTCGACTCGCGCCGTCGCCGGCGACGCCGGTCAGGCGACCGCCAGCTCGGGACACGGATTGACCGTGCTGTTCGGGTCCAGGCAGGTCTTGACCAGCTTGATCTTCTCCCGCTCGAACCCTGGCAGGATCGCGCCGGCCCGGGCCAGGAAATGGAAGAAATCGAGCTCGTCCTTCTTCAGATAGTCGTCGATGCCCTTGGCCGGATGCTGCAGGAAGATGCTCAGCAGGTCCTTGAGGCTGTAGCCCAGCCGCACTTCCGGGCAGGACACCTTCGAGAAGAGGATGACGAAGGCGTACTCGGGGTCGACCGCGGTGAGCGGCCGGTTGAAGTCGACGCGGTCGAGGAAGGGGAAGGTGAGGATGTTGAACAGGCTGTGCCAGCCGCGCTCGGTGAAGTCGACGTTCGCCAGGGTCCGCTCGCTCGGGCCGAGCGCAGCGCCGACGTAGGCCCGGTTGAGCGGGACGTCGGGGTATTTCCAGACGATGTCCTCCTTGAACTGGGCCGCCTTGTTGCCGGTGATCTCCTTGAGGATCTTGTAGGCGCTCCATTCCGCAAAGGCCTCGTGGAAGGGCACGAAGGTGGTGTTCTCCCGTGTCTGGTGTGTCGTGCCGTGCTTGGCGAGCTGCCAGGCCATGTTGACTTCGCCGGTCGAACGCTCGAAAGCCCACCGGTGCGAGAACTCGTGGATCAGGGTGCGGCTGTGGAAATCCCCTTCCTTGATGTAGCAGGTGTCGTTGACCGGGTTGCAATAGGAAGCCGTATTGGCGCTGTTCCCGCCGATGCCCATGGGGTACTTCACGGTGACCTTCTTCTTGTAGGCGTAGTCGGAGCCATAGCTCTCGAACAGGTCGAGAACCTTGCCGTAGAGGAACCAGATGTCCCCGTGCTTGCGGACGAGCGTCCGGGTGAGCGGGATGCTGCCGAGATCGATGACGCCGGCCTTGCGGCCGCCGGTGGCGGCGCCGTCGTCGTCGTTGTGGACCTCGTGCCAGTCCTTGTCGGTGAGGTCCAGCTCGACGTCGATCGGGAAGCCGTCCGAGTCCAGCCGGATCGAGGTTTCCTGGCCTTCCTTGATCCGCAGTCGATCGGAATCGAACAGGATCTCGACCTTGAACTGGCGGCGGTCGCCGCCGTGCGTCTCGGTAACCTGGAACCGGCCGTCGCTGCCGGTCTTGATCGTGCCCCAGCGGTTCCACCAGCCCCACCCGGTGGGGATCTTGGAGCGGGCGGAGACTTTGACCGTGATGCCGGCGAGGCCGTTGGTCGGCCCGAATGCCTCGGCCAGCTCCGGCAGGAGATGGCTCACCACGACCCGGCCCTTGATGGTCCATTTATCCGACATGTCCGTTTCCTTTCATTGCCATGACGTTCTCTCCTTCAGGATTGATGGGACCGCGTCCGCGCGGTCGCGTCGTCGATCTTGCGATTGCAACTCTAAAAAGAGCGCGCGAGCACGAATAGCCCGCGAACGCGTTCGCCCATCGCGTGTTCTGGCTAAACCTGCGGATGTAGACCGAAAGGCATGGCGCTCCGCGCCGACGCCGGCGGCGCACGCGCGCTCACGCCGAGCGCGAGAGGGCGAGGCTCAGGGTCGTGCCGAGCGCCGTGGGTGTAATCGACAGCCGTGCGCCCAGAGCCTCCGCGCGCCGGCGCATGCTGGCGAGCTCCGCGGCCCTCGCGGTGCCCGGCCGCGAAACCGCAACCGTCATCGGCGACGCTGATGACGAGGTGCTGGTCGGTGAAACCCGTTCGCACCGTGACGCCTTTCGCGCGCGCGTGCTTCGCGATATTGGTGAACGCTTCCTGCAGGATGCGCAGGATGTGCAGCACATTGTGCGGCGTGAGCGACGGCAGCCCGGGCAGATCGGTCACCTGCCAGTCGAGCGCGATCCCCTGCCGCCTCAGCCTGCCTTCCAGCCGGTAGCGCAGGCCGCCCAGCACCGCCAGCAGATCGTCCCCGGTCGGCTCCAGCGAATCGATCGTGAGCCGGAGGCCGTCCAGCACTTCCCTCAACCCGCGCGCGATCTCGCCCTTCGGCGTCTCGCCCTGCTCGGCCAGGTCCAGGGTGGCGATCAGCTGCGAGCCGATGCCGTCGTGCATCTCGCTCATCATGCGCTGGCGCTCTTCGGCGATCGCGCTCGCGCGCTCCATCTCCTGCAGCCGCCCGTAGTGCTGCTCGAGCTCGGCCTGCTTCCGGGCCACGCGGTCCTCCAGCTCGACATTGAGCGTCTCCGCGGCGTTCAGCGCCGCGACGAAGCGGTTCGTCAGGATCCAGCCCATCACGACCGACAGGAAGATCATGACGTAGGACACGAGATAGAAGCTGTCGAACGCGAGCTTGTCGCGATGGACGAGGCCGTCGTGAACGGAGGCGATGATCATCAGCGCCCAGACCGTCGCCAGCAGCGCGCTGACCGCCGTGCGCTGACGCCAGGCCTCGCGTATCAGGAACGCCTCGAAAAAGACCGCCACCGGCACGATCACGAACGACCAGTTGCTCGCAACCGCGTGCAGCCGGTCCGGACCGCCGGCATACATCGCCACCGGCCCGAGCGCGGCATAGGCGAGGAGAACCGCCTCGAAGCGGGGCCAGCGCTGGCCCGAATACCGCATGGCGAGAACGATGAACAGCAGCGCGCACCATCCGAAGGAGCTTTGCACCCAGATGTCCCAGTAGAACGCGTCCACCGGGATATCGCGGACGAACATGTGCGTCGAGCGGAAGACCCACAACAGCGAGAACACGCAGAACCACACGTACGTCGGCTCGGCGCGGCGCTTCACCCACAGGGCGAAGGTGAACACGCCCAGGGCAGCGACGACGATATTGCAGAGCTGCGGAAGAACGGTCTGGACGAGATAGCGGCGCTCATAGTGCGGTCGCAGCTCGGCTTCGGGACCGACCTGGATCTCGCCGAGGCCACCGCGTGAATTCGGATAGACCCGCAGCCGCACGTGGAGGACGTTCTCGCCTTCGCTCAGCAGCGCCGGCGGGATCGTGAAGAACTGCGGGCGGTTCCAATGGCGCGCCACCGGTTCCTCGAACTGCCCGCCGCTCCCGACCGACGCGCCGTTGGCGTGGAATGCCGCGTTCATGCTGAGCTTGGGCACGTAGACCGCGTAGAGCCGGTCGGGCGCGCGCGGCAGCTCGAAGCGCACGCGATACCACGCGATCCCGCCCTGGCCCGGGCGGGATACGTTCCAGTTGTCCGGTAGCGGCTGCGGCTGCCAGGACGCAGAGTCCGGCGGCGGCGAGGCGGCGTCGTCCAGGACGATCTCCGCGGCGTCCAGCTTGAGGATGGAGGCGGCGACGTGGTCCGCACCGAGCAGCCCGACCGTCCCGGCGACGAGCAGCGCGAGCCAATGCCGCCAGCGGCAGCGCATGGCCCGACGCGGGGACCCGCTACCGGATGAGGCCCAGCCTGCTCGCCTCATAGACCGCTTCGCCGCGCGAATGCACGGCCAGCTTCTGATAGATCTTCTTCACGTACGTCGTCACCGTGTGCGGAGAGATCCCGAGCAGGCTCGCGATCTCCCCGAAGCTGAAACCCTTGGCGATGATCGAGAGGATTTCGGACTCGCGCGCCGACAGCGCCGACCCGACCCGCGCGGCTTCGTCGGTCACGCCACTAGGTGGACGAAGCTTCTTCAGCAGCTGGCGCGCGATGGGCGGGCTGATCGGCGAGCCGCCGGCACGCAGCGCCTTGATGAGATCGACGAACTCTTCCGGCAGGGCGTCCTTGAGCAGGTAGCCGGTCGCACCGGCCTCGATGCTGGCGAGCACGTGCCCTTCGTCGCCGAAGATGGTGACGACCATGATGTCGGTAGCGGGGTAGCGCCCTGCGGTCTCGCGGATGATCTCGATCCCGCTCATGTCCGGCAGCCCGAGGTCGACCAGCAGAACGTCCGGCGCCCCGCGCGTGAGCGTATCCCGCGCGGTGGTGCCGTCGCGCACCGCGGCGAAGAGCTCGAACTCTTCCTCCTCGGCAACGGTCCTGCAGAAGCGGTTGAGGAACGAGGGATCGTCCTCGACGATCATCACTTTGACCAAGATTCGGGGCTCCACTGCTCGGGAAAACAGCGTAGAGCAACGCCCCGCCGGTGTCTGCTCGTCGGATGCACTAGATCCGACAGCCGGAACCGGAATTTGTGCTCGCGCGGCGAGCAACGCCGCTTGACCGGCACCGTCGCGCGGCGCCGAAACGAGCTCGCTTCCGATCCCGAGACCGTGGCTAACCGAGCTTCAGCCCCTTCAGATCGGCGGCGACGAGATCGCAGATCGCGTCGTGGCGCTTGCGGTCCTAATCTCGAGAACGGCGATCCGCAGCCCGCGACCGCAGGTGCTCAAAAAAACGGAACGCCGTAGAGCCGGTATGTCTCGCGCTCGAGCTGGCTCCCCCATTCGGCGAAAGGCGCGGCCGCCTGTTCGGCGAGGCCCGGGACGACGTCCTCAGCGGTATGCCAGATCCAGCGCAAGAGAAAGAAAATACTCGTGATGGAGTCCGCCCCAGCACCGATCGGGCATACAGTCCAATGTGCGCGCCTGAGCTTCCTGCCTCAGTGCATCGACGGCTTCTTGAGGAAGTCGTTACGGTCGGCCGAGTGCACCTGCACGCACGAGACGGCTCCGTCGCGCCCGACCGTCAGCGGGATTACCGTGCCTGGCGGGCCCAGGTGCCACGCCTTGCGAAACAGCTCCGCGAGCTCGTAGACCCGCTCGCCCGCCACTTCGAGCACCGTGTCGCCGAGGCGCACGCCGGCGCGTTCCGCCGGGCCGTCTTCAGCCAGGCCGCCGACTATGAGCTGGCCCTCATCCACCGCCGTGTACATCCCGAGCCACGGGCGTGGGGGCCGAGCGGCGCGGCCCAGTTTGAACATGTCGTCGAGAATCGGCTCGAGCAGGTCGATCGGAACGAACATGTTGCACTCGACGGTTTCACCGCTCAGCGCCTCCTCCACGACCAGCGAGCCGATGCCGAGCAGGCGTCCGTCTTCGCCGACCAGCGCCGCGCCATTCCACTGCGGGTGCGGGGGCGCCGTAAATAGCGCCTCGTCGAGCACGTACTCCCAGTAGCCCGCGAACTCGCGCTTGGCGACCATCTTCGCTTTCAGCGCGTGCGCGCAGCCGCCGTGGCCGATCACGATCACGTCGGCGCCGACGGTGGCCGATGCGGCCGAGCCGCGCGCGAGGGCCGGGAGGCCGAGGCGGCCGAGGGGCAGCACCAGCCCGAAGCCGGTCACCTGGTCATAGGCGAGGGGATGCCCCGCCACGACCGTCCCGTCGTTCGTGGTGAGCCACACCGAGTGGGCCTCGGTGATCAGGTATCCGATCGTGAGAATCAGCCCGTCCTCGCGGATCACGACGCCGTTGCCGGTCCGCTCGGTACCGAGCATCGAGGCGGTAAACGCATCCTCGGGGACTTCGGCGCGCAGCATCACTAGCGAGTCGAGCGCCACGTTGAGGTCGAAGCGCACCTCCTCCGGCCGCGCTCGCACGCTCGGTCGAAAAGCCCAGTTACCCGTCTTGGCCATGGTCAGAAGGACTCAGGATCGCTATCGGTCGCGGACGCGGGGATCGGAGGAAACCCGCCGCCCAGGAGCGAGCAACAGTCCGCAGGGCTGCGGCAGCCGATCGAGCTCGTACCGCCCAGTCACGCTCGACCCTACCACGGAGATGAGCCTGGCTGGCTCAGGACGAGCGTCGGCTTCCCCTCGCTTGCGGCGATTTCCATCCATTTGGAGGCGAACTGCAGGGAGTATACGTTGATCGAGGTCGGGTACCGCGTCGCAGTGCCCTCGGCCGCGACTCGAGACGACCGTGCAAGCACAGGCATGCGCCTTGCCGTACGCCGTCGCTGCCACGCTTTCTGTACGGCGGCGTCTACGACGTCGTAGCCACGAACGTACGCGTTGCTCGCGGGATCATCACGGCGTACCTGCTCGCACGCTCGTGGGTGGGACTCCTCGACGCGACGCGGCGTGCGAGCGCTTCGACAACTAGCTTGTTCTGGCTTTACACCGCCGCGCAGGGACTGGTCGGGCTGGTGGTGGCCTATGCCGCGCCGTCGCTGGGCGGGTGAAGCCGCGCGCGGGTCAGTTTTTCGCCGGGCGTCACGCGCCAAACGACGTTGCCGACGTCGTCGGCGACGAGCAAGCGCGCCGCCGCGGTCCACCGCGACGCCCACCGGGCGCCCGCGCGCATTGCCGTTCTCGTCGACGAAGCCGCTGAGGACGTCTTCCGGAGTGCCGGCGGGGCGGCCGCTCTCGAAGCGCACGAACACGACCTTGTAGCCGCTGAGCGGCCGACGATTCCACGAACCGTGCTCGCCCACGAACGCGCCGCCGGCGTAACGTGGGGGCAGCAGCTGGCCGTCGTAGAACGCGAGGCCGAGCGGCGCCACATGCGCGCCGAGCGCGTAGTCCGGAACGACCGCTTTCGCGACGAGGTCGGGACGGGGCGGCTTCACGCGCGTGTCCACGTACTTGCCGAAGTAGCTGTAGGGCCAGCCGTAGAAGGCGCCCGCCTTCACCGACGTGAGGTAGTCGGGCACCAGGTCGCTGCCCAGCTCGTCGCGCTCGTTGACGACGGTCCACAGGGCGCCGGTCTGCGGCTCCCAGGCGAGGCCGTTGGGGTTGCGGAGCCCGGAGGCGAAGACCCGCCGGCTCCGCTGCGCGGGATCGATTTCCAGGATCGCGGCGCGGTCGACCTCGTTCTCCATGCCGTTTTCGGCGACGTTGCTGTTCGACCCGACCGTGACGTAGAGCCGCGAACCGTCGCGGCTGGCGACGACGTTCTTCGTCCAGTGATGGTTGAGCGGACCACCCGGCAAGTCGACGACTTTCGTGCCCGGCTCCGCGATCCTCGTCGTCCCCGCCGCGTACGGGAAGCGCACGAGGGCGTCGGTGTTCGCCACGTACAGATCGTTCCCGACGAGGACCATTCCGAACGGCGAGCTCAAGCCCTCGAGGAACGTCGCGCGGACTTCCGCGACGCCGTCGCCGTCCCCATCGCGCAACAGCGTGATCCGGTTGGCGCTCGCCACGCCGGCGCCGGCGCGTTTCATCACGCGCTTCATGACCCAGCCCTTGACGCCCTTGCCGTCCTCGGGTCGCGGCGGCGCGTTCGTCTCGGCGACCAGGACGTCCCCGTTCGGCAGGACGTAGAGCCAGCGGGGATGATCGAGACCCGCTGCGAAGGCGTTGACCGCGAGGCCCGCGGCCGGCGTCGGCATGGCGCCATCGGACCACCTTTTCGCCGGGGCGATGTTCACCGTCGGCAACGGGGTGGCGGTCGGCTCCGGCAGCGTGGGCCGCGCACCGGTATCGGCGTGGAGGGGCAGTTTCGAGTGATCGCCGCAACCCGCAAGAACCAGGAGCGACATGAAAAGCAAGGCAGGCGCAAGTGCTCGGTCCATGTCCGCGGGTGTGCAAACGACATGCCCAAGAGCGCGGCTCGGCGCCAGCCGCGCGCGCCTTCTGTCGCCGGTAAGAACTTCACCGCCGTGAAGATTCTGCCCGCCTCCGGCGGTACGCCGCCCTCCCCGGCACGACGTTGCGGACTCGGTCCCGCGGCGCGGGAGCGTTCATGGAGCAGCGGCTCTCCTCCACCGTCCTCGTCCTCACGAGCGGTGTTCTGATCTGGATGGCCCGGGGGACGGACCATTCCTATCGCCCAGGTGGGCACACGCGTTGCAGCACGCCCGGTGTGTTCGACTCGGAGGCGCGATGTTGCAGGGCGCCGTGGTAGCAATCACCGTCGCCGCGATTTCCGGCGTGCTCGGCTACACCGGTGTCGGCGGCCCGGGAGCGCAGACCGCTGCCGGCGTATTCCTCCTCGTCGGAGCGATTCTCGTCGCGGCATTTCTCGCGACGACGCGATCGCGTCGCTGACCGCGGCCCGGAAGGGCAAGTGCACGATCATAGGAGGTGACCATGGCCAGCTCCAGGAAGGCTCGTTCGAACCCGCAAGCGGTCGCGTCGAAGCACCGCCGCATCCAGCGCGAGCAGGATGCACGCGATCGGGCGCGGAAGCGCAAGAAGACGGACGACCGCGGTCCGGTGCAGGCGGGGCCGCGCGCCCAGCCGGCCGAGCTGCCCGCGCAGCACATCGCGAAGCCGGGCAACGAGGCCGACCTCGAGCTCGAGCCGCGGTTTCTCGCGCCCGACTACCGCGGCAGCGGCAAGCTCGAGGGCAAGGTCGCCATCGTGACGGGCGGAGATTCCGGCATCGGCCGCGCCGTCGCGGTCCTGTTCGCGCGGGAAGGCGCCGACGTCGCGATTCTCTACCTGAGCGAGCACGCGGACGCCAAAACGACGAAGCGCCACGTGGAAGCCGAAGGACGTCGGTGCATGGCGATCGCCGGCGACGTAAAGGACAGCGCGTTCTGCCGCGAGGCGGTGGACAGGGTCGTACGCGAGCTCGGCGGCCTCGACGTCCTCGTGAACAACGCGGCCTTCCAGGAGCACGCCGATTCGCTCGAGGACCGCTCCGACGAGCGATTCGACGAAACCCTGCGGACCAACGTCCACGGGTACTTCCACATGGCGCGCGCAGCCCTGCGGCACCTCGGGCGCGGCGGCTCGATCATCAATACCGGCTCTGTCGTCGGCCTGGAGGGCAGCCCCAAGCTGCTCGACTACGCAACGACCAAGGGCGCCATCCACGCGTTCACCAAGTCGCTGGCGCAGAACCTCGCGGACAAGGGCATCCGCGTGAACGCGGTCGCGCCGGGGCCGGTCTGGACGCCGCTGAACCCGGCGGACAAGCCGGCCGAGAAGGTCGCGGAGTTCGGGCGAAACACCGACATGAAGCGTGTCGCGCAGCCCGAAGAGATTTCACCGGCGTACGTGTTCCTCGCCTCGCCGGTGTGCTCCGCCTACATCACCGGTATCGTGTTGCCCGTCACCGGCAGCGTCGGCGCGATCTGAGGCGCGGCCGCGGTCTACACGCGAGGCGGATCCGCCTCGCGCGCGAACTTCGACAAAGCCGACCGCGACCGCGACGGCAGGCTGAGCCTCGTGGAATTCGAGACGGTCGCCCTGAACCGCGGCGATCAGCCCGGAAAGTTCCGCAACCCCGATCGGGGATGAGGGACCGTATCGCTGCCGATTTCCGGAACCGCGGCCGTGCTCGCTAGCCCTCGGCTCCCTCGAGCTCCGAGAACCGCACCCGCAGGATCTCCCTCGTCGTCAGCCGGCCGTCACGGTCTTTTTCGAGCAGGACGAGTTGCTGCGTATCGGGCAGGCCGGCCGGGATGACCATCTTGCCGCCGGCCTTCAACTGGTAGATCAGCGGCGGGGGGATGAGGTGTGGCGCCGCCGTCACGATCACCTTGTCGAAAGGGGCGTGCTCAGCCCAGCCGTGATAGCCGTTACCCACCTTGAACTCGATGCTCGTGTAGCCGTGTCGGCCGAGCCGTCGCTTCGCCTGCCGGGCGAGCTCGTCGATGATCTCGACGCTGTACACCTTCCGCGCGAGCTCCGCGAGAATGGCCGCCTGGTAACCGAGTCCGGTCCCGATCTCGAGAACGGTGTCCTCGGCGCGGAGATCGAGCAGATCCGTCATCAACGCGACGATGAACGGTTGCGAGATCGTCTTGCCGAACCCGATCGGGAGCGGCATGTTGGCATAGGCGTACGGCTGGAGCTCGATCGGCACGAACTCGTGCCGGGGTACCTTGCCCACGACTGCCATGACCTGCTCGCCAAGGGCCGCTTTGCCGACCTGGGCGCTCACGTAGATCGTCTCGGCGGCGATTTCCCCGAGCATCTGCTGGCGCAAGGCCGTTTGGTGCTCAGCGCTCATCGTACGCTCCTCGTCGGTGAGCCCGCCCGGCTCGCCGCCCGAGCTTTCGGCTCGTTTCGTCCGGCCGCGCGGTCACGGCGATCGTTCACGCGGCGGTCAGCGATCGCCCCGTGGCCCCGGACAAGGTGGCGTGGAGCTCGGCGAGGATCGACAAGGCAATCGACTCCGGAGAGTCCGCACCGATGTCGAAACCGACCGGGCCCCTCAGCCGGGCTCGAAGCGTCGAGCCCGCCGCGGCGAGGTCCGCGAGCAGACGCTCCTTGCGCGCGGGCGGCCCCAGGACGCCGATGTATCGCGCGCCCACGTCCGCGAGCTGGGCAAGATAGGTTCGATCCGTCACCAGATGGTGGCTCATGACGATGATCGCGTCGAACTCGGCGAGCGATACTCGTTCGCCGAGGGCGCGCGGGGTGACGTGAATCGCCTGTTCTGCACGCTCGAGCCCGCCGCGTTCGAGGTAGGCCGGGCGATGATCCGCCACGGTCACGCGCCAGCCCAGATCGGCGGCCATGTTCACCAGTGGAATCGCATCCAGACCGGCGCCGAGCAGCAGCAGCTTGGGGACCGGCTTCAGGCGCGCGTAGAGCACGCCGAGCCCGGACTGATCTCTCGAGTAGTGCGTTTCTCCGGAGCGCAGGAGGCGCTCACATTCCGCCGCGAGCCTGTCCGCGACCGCCGGATCGACATTCCACGCCTCGCGTGACCCGGCTTGCACGACCACGGTCGCCCCGGGCACCGCGCCGGGCCCCGAGCCTTCGATCACGGTCGCGACCGCCGCCGGACGATTGGCGAGCAGGTGCTGCGCGATCGACGCGAACGGCTGATAGTCCTGCGCGGGCAGGAGCGGCTGAAGCAAGACCCGGATCAGGCCGTTGCAGCCGACGCCCAACCCGAACAGCTCGTCCGCTTCGCCTCTCATGTCGTAAGTCACCGGGGAGGCCGCCCCGGTATCCAGCACCGTTCTTGCGCGCTCTGCCAGGTCGCCCTCCAGACAGCCGCCGCTCACCAGTCCCTGATACTGGCCGCTCGCCGCGATCAGGATGCGATGGCCGGCCTTGCTATAGGTGGACCCGCTCGTTTCATATACCGTCGCGAGCACCATGGGCTCGCCCTTGGCGCGCCACGCATCGAAGGTCGTGATGATCTGACGTACGCTCATGTCGAACTGAAGCATAGCACCGGCCCAGACGCGTCTCGGCCCCGCGCGACCCCCTCGAGGTCCGCGGAGTCGAAGTCACCTGCGAGCGGGTCGCCCGGTCGGGGTTCTTCGCCCGGAGCGGATCGTTCGTGCATTGCATGCCCGAGAGCAAGACGCTGTTTCGGCGGCGGTTAGGCGGCTCGGGTACGTTGCTTGCAGGTGACGAGCATTGTGTTTCCACCCGGAGACTCGCCCGATGTTGACCGTGCAAGAGTGTGTGGATATGTCCGAACTGAACAACGAGGCGATTCGCGCGATCGCGGAGCACGAGCACATCCCAGAGGTTGTCGCCGCAGAGCTGGGGCAGCAGCTGCTCAAGGCGCCCGGCGGCATGGCCGAGATCCGGCGCTTCATGCAGGAGAACCTCGAGCTTGCGGTGCAGGCGGGTGAGGACGACAAGATCAATGAACGCAGGCGGGTGCTTGACCGCTTCATCGCGTCTTGTTGCATGGGGCGTCGAGTCGACCAGCCGTGACCTGGCCGCAGCCGGCTTTACGCCCGCGGCTCACCGCGAGCGTGCCACCACGTTCCTGCGGCGCTACCACCGCAACGAGGTTCGGTCCGGTCTGTGCTCCCCGTACTCCACCGGGAAGACGCCGCGAGCCACGGCCTTGACCAGAGCCTGATGGTCGGCCTCGATCTGGTCCGCGTACGCGCGGGCGAAACGGCACATGGCCGTGTCCAGCTTGTCCGATGAACCGACGTAGCCGGCAATCATCGAGGCGCCGCTGGTTCGCGCATGCCCCTTGGCCAGGAGATGCCCGACGATCCCGGCGTAGTCCGTCAGCGCCGCCGCGTCGATCGCATCCAATGGGATCGTCCCCTTCATGTCGCGGAACTGCCGCACGTAGTACTGCAGCCCGTCAATCGTGGCCCAGCCCAGCAGCGGATCACTGACCGTCTGCAGGGCCTGCTGGTACTCCACCACCCGCTGTCCCTGGTGGGCATGCCACGCCGAGTCGCCATGGACGTACCGCGCCAGCACCGAGCGCCGGGCCTGCTTGAGCTGCAGGAACACCACGTCATCCGCGCTGCTGCCCTCGAGAAGGGCGACATAAGCGCGCAGCCCCACGCTGGCGACCCCGACCACCTTGTGGGCGATGTCGACCAGGGTGTATCCACCCAGCACACGGCGCCAATGCGGCGCCAGGGTGGTCAGGTACTCGTCCAGCGCTTCGGCGATGCGCGCGGCTTCGACGGCCGGAACCCGAGTGATCAACGGTGGCTCGTCCACGATGTGCCGCCGCCCATCCTTCTCGGCGGTGAACCGCGGCAACGCGCGATCGCTGGTCCTGGCGCGCGCGCGCCTGGCGGCGCGCGCGATCTCGGCCCGCAGGGATTTCTCGGTGGCGGTCTCGTGCAGTCGGTCGACGTCGAGCCGCTGATAGGAGCGCGACAGCAACGGCTCGTTGGCCAGGAACCGCACTTCCTGGCGGTAGGCAGCAACGCACGACGCTACCGAGTCGCGGCATTGCGCCTCGCTGGAGCCGTTATGTCGTCCGGCCACCCAGATGCTTGCCACCAGCCGCCGCAGATCCCACTCCCAGGCACCGGGATGCGCCTCGTCGAAGTCGTTCAAGTCGATGACGAGGTCCCGTTCCGGCGAGGCGTAAAAGCCGAAGTTGCCCAGGTGAGCATCGCCACAGATGACCGGGGTGATGCCGGTGGCGGGGAGATGAGCCACATCCTCCGTCATCACGACGGCGGCACCACGCAGGAAGCCGTAGGGCGAGGCAACCATGCGGCCGACCCGCATCGGGATCAACCACTCGAGCCGGCCCTCGTGCGAATGCAGGATCTGCTGGACCGGGTCCGGCCGCCCCACGGGCGGCTTCCAGTCGCCCATCGCGCTACGCGGAACCTGTCGACGCAGGCTTCGGCCGAGTTTGTATCGCTCGGGGCGCGACGTGGGCCGGCGCCGCAGCGAACGGTACCCGTCGGCGTCCGCAGCAGCCAGGACCACATGCCCCGTGGATGGCCGACTCTCGGTCATCCCGCCCTCGCTCGGCCGGCGCGTCCGGGGCTTGACGGTCGCGTCCGAGAGCACGGTGGGTTCGTTCGCTCGCTTGATTGGGCGTTGCATGTGCCTGCCCGGCTGACACCCGGCGGGAGACGGACGAACGAGCATAGGAAATTCAACGATGCCAGGCAACACCGTCAGGCGCACGGCTCGCGCGCGTGCAGAAAGGCCGCATGCCGGGGCGCGCGCTTGGTGCGTGACCATTCCTCGAGCATGTCCCACTTGACCGCGTCGAGCTTCTTGAGCATCGCTTCCTCGTCCGGATCCGGACAGGAGAGTTCCAGACGATGGCCGTTCGGGTCGAAGAAGTAGATCGAGTGGAAGACGCCGTGGTCGGTGACACCGAGCACGTCGACACCGCTCTCTTGCAGGTGCGCCTTGAACGCGAGCAGCTCGGCGCGATCCTTCACCTTGAACGAGATGTGCTGCACCCAGTCCGGCGTGTTGGGGTCGCGGCCCATCGCCGGCCGGGTCGGCAGCTCGAAGAACGCCAGCACGTTGCCGCCGCCAGCGTCGAGGAAGACGTGCATGTACGGGTCGGGCTCCTTCGTCGACGGCACCTCGTCCTCGGCGATCGCCAGGACGAAGTCCATCTTCAGCATCCGCTGGTACCAGAGCACGGTCTCCTTCGCGTCCTTGCAGCGGTAGGCGACGTGATGGATCTTCTCGATCTTCATGGGTGGCGGCTCCATACTATGCATTCGTGGATGGGAGCGGATTCGATCGTCCTCGGTCCGACTAGGCCCGCTCGATCACGCCGCGCTCGATCTGGTCGCGCTCGATGGATTCGAAGAGCGCCTTGAAGTTGCCTTCCCCGAAGCCGTCGTCGCCCTTGCGCTGGATGAACTCGAAGAACACCGGTCCGAGCAGGGTCTGCGAGAAGATCTGCAGCAGCAGGCGCTGCTTGCCGCCTTCGGTCGTGCCGTCGAGAAGGATGCCGCGCGCCTGCAGCTCCTCCGGTTTCTCGCCGTGCCCGGGCAGCCGCTCGTCGAGCATCTTGTAGTACGTCGCCGGCGGCGCCTTCATGAGCGGCACGCCCGCTTTGCGGAGGCTGTCCACGCTGGCGAGGAGATCGTCCGTAAGCAGCGCAATATGCTGGATCCCCTCGCCGTTGAAGGCCATCAGGAACTCCTCGATCTGGCCGGTCGTCTTCGAGGCTTCTTCGTTGAGCGGGATGCGGATCTTGCCGTCCGGCGCGGTCAGCGCCTTCGAGGTCAGGCCGGTGTACTCGCCCTTGATGTCGAAGAAGCGGATCTCCCTGAAGTTGAAGAGATCCTCGTAGAACCTGGCCCAGTACGCCATGCGTCCGCGGTAGACGTTGTGGGTCATGTGGTCGAGCGTCGTGAAGCCGTGTCCGCGCGGATGCCGATCGGCGCCCTCGATGAACTCGAAGTCGATGTCGTAGATCGACTTGCCCTCTTCGAAGCGGTCGATCAGGTACAGCGGCGCCCCGCCGATGCCCTTGATCGCGGGCAGCCGCAGCTCCATCGGGCCGGTGGGGATGTCCACCGGCTGGCCGCCGCGCTCGAGCGCGCGGGCATAAGCCTCGTGAGAATCCTTGACGCGAAACGCCAGGGCGCACGCCGACGGACCGTGCTCCGCCGCAAAGTACGCGGCGTGGCTCTTCGGCTCCCGGTTGACGACGAAGTTGATGTCGCCCTGGCGATACAGCGCAACGTCCTTCGACCGGTGCCGCGCGACCTCGCGGAAGCCGAGCATCTCGAAGACCGGCTCCAGGACGCCCGGGGTCGCGGACGCGAACTCGACGAATTCGAACCCCATCAGGCCCATCGGGTTCTCGAACAGATCAGCCATGGCCGTGCTCCTCTCCGATTTGTGAACGCAGCAGGGTGTCATCTAGCGCTGCACGCAGCGCTTTTGCCGCTTGCGCCGGTCAGGAATCCGCGGAGGCCGATGCAGCGCTTCTACCTGATCCATCGGCGTGATCAGAATTCCCCGTTTCGCCCGCCACCGCATCTAGCGGGTCGCTTCAGGTCAACCGATCCGCCTCAATCCGGCCTTGTAGATTTCCCGCTTGCGGAGATAGTCCGCTGCCGCGTCAGCGAGACGCGCGACTTCTTCATCGGTCAGCTCGCGCGCGACCTTCGCCGGCGCGCCGAGGATCAGCGAGCGATCCGGAAAGCGTCTTGCGCTCGGTCACGATGGCGCCCGCGCCGACCAGGCAGTTGCGGCCGATCACGGCGCCATTCAGGATAACCGCCTGGATGCCGATCAGCGATCCGTCGCCGATCGTGCATCCGTGCAGCATGGCCTGATGGCCGATCGTGACGTTCGCGCCGATCGACAACGGGAAGCCGGGATCGGTGTGCAGCACTGCGCTCTCCTGAACATTGCTCCCGTCCCCCAGGAGGATCGGCTCGTTGTCGGCGCGGATGACCGCGCCGAACCAGACGCTCGCCCGCTCGCCGAGCTTCACCTTGCCGATCAGGGTGGCCTCGGCTGCGACGTACGCGGTTGGGTGGATCTCGGGGGCGTCATCGCCCAGCTGATAAAGCGGCATATCGGCCCTTTCAACGATTTGACGGCTCAACCGGCCGGTGCGATCACTCAACCTTCACGTCGGCCTTCTTGACGAGCGCAGCATAGCGGTTCATCTCGCTGCGCAGGAAGCGAATCAACGTCGGCGAGAGGAATCGGCCATGATGCAGTACCCTGAAGTTGGCGAGCACGGTCTCGCCTGGGGCGAAGCCGCGCGTCCCGAACGCGCGGACTGGACCATCGACCAGGACCGGATCGACGACTTTCAGGAGACCGACTTCGTGATCGGCGAGATCGAGGAACTGCTGGAGCTGGCCCGCATCGACTTCGGTCCGCGCTATGAGCGGGTCAAAGGGCAGCCCGACTACGCGCCGGGCGGCGTCTTGCCCCAGGACGAGCTCGTCACCCGAGGCGCCGGCGGTTATCACTCCGCGAAGGGCAGCAGGAACTGAGGAGGGACCCCGCCATGGACTTCAATGGACAAACGGTTCTGATCACGGGAGCCGCGGGCAATCTCGGCCGCGCGGTTGCCGGCGCGTTCGCCGCGCAGGACGCCAATCTCGTGCTTGTTGACCTGAATCCGGAGGCACTCGCCCGCGTTTTCGGTTCGGAATCCGACCGGATCCTGTTCGCCCCGACCAGTCTGCTCGATCAGGCGCAGGTCAACGCGACGGTGCAGAAGGCGATCGATCGGTTCCGGCGGATCGACGTGCTGTGCAACATCGCCGGCGCCTTCCGCATGGGCGAGGCGGTGCACGAGACAACCGACGCCACCTGGAATTTCTTGTTCGACGTGAACGCACGCACGCTCCTCCATGCCGTGCGCGCGGTCGTGCCCCGCATGCTGGAAGCCGGCCGCGGCAAGGTCGTCAACGTGGCGGCCTTTGCGGCGCAGAAGGGCGGCGCGCAGATGGGCGCCTACGGTGCTTCGAAAAGTGCCGTCATTCGGTTGACCGAAACGATGGCGGCAGAATTGCGCGAGCAGGGCATCAACGTCAATTGCGTCCTGCCCACGATCATCGACACGCCGGAGAACCGTGCCGCGATGCCGGACGCCGACCCCCGCCGGTGGGTCGCCCCGGAGGATCTCGCCAGCGCGATCCTGTTCCTCGCTTCGCCGGCGGCGCGCGCGATCCACGGCGCAGCGTTGCCAATCGTCGGGTTGAGCTAGCGCGCCGCAGAGGGACAACGCGCGCCGCCCGGCGGCTGCGAGGAGTCATCCCAGCCCGTGAAGATCCTCGTCCATCGCGATCTCGACCCGGCCCGCGTGCGCTCGCGCTACGAGAAGGTCGTCGCCATGCTGGAGCGCGACGACCTCTACTCGGCCGACGTCAAGAAGCTCGGCCGCGACGGCTACTACCGGGCGAAGCTCGACGATGCGAACCGCCTGCTCCTGCGGATCGCCCGCCACGACGGCGAGCGCTACGCGCTGCTGCTGGAAGTCATCGAGAACCACGCGTACGAGAAATCGCGCTTCCTGCGCGGCGCCCGGGTCGACGAATCGAAGCTCGAGCCGCTCCCGCCGGCCGGCCCACCGGAGGGCGAGCTCGCGCCGCTCGGCTTCGTCAACCCGGCGAACCCCCGCTTCAACCTCCTCGACAAGGTCCTGAGCTTCGACGACGCGCAGGAAGCGCTCTACGGGACGAGCCTGCCCCGCTCGTGATCGTCGGCTCGGCGGGGAGCGGCAAGACCGCGCTCACGCTGGAGAAGATGAAGCTCGTGCAGGGCGAGGTCCTGTACGTGACCCGCTCGTCGTTCCTCGCGCGCCACGCCCGGGATCTCTACTACGCGCACGGCTACGAGGGCGAGCACCAGAACGTCGACTTCCTCTCGTTCCGCGAGCTCCTCGAGTCGATCCGCGTGCCGGAGGGCCGCGGCCTCGAGTACCGCGACTTCCGCGGCTGGCTCGCGCGCCAGCCGCGGGTGCGCCCGCAGCTCGCGCACGCGCTCTACGAGGAGTTCCAGGGCGTCCTCACCGGCCTCGCCGTCGACCGGGCGTGGCTCCCGCGCGACGAGTACCTCGCGCTCGGCGTTCGGCGATCGATCTTCCTCGGCGAGGAACGCGCCTGGGTGTACGAGCTCTTCGAGCGCTACCTCGCCTGGCTGAAGGGCTCGGGCTTCTACGATCCGAACGTCGTCGCCCAGCGCTACCTCGCCGAGGCGCCCGCGCGCTACGACTTCGTCGTCGTCGACGAGGTCCAGGACCTCACCAACGTGCAGCTCGCGCTCGCGCTTCGCACCCTGCGCGAGCCGGGACGGTTCCTGCTCTCCGGCGACTCGAACCAGGTCGTGCACCCGAACTTCTTCTCATGGGCGCAACTGAAGACGCTGTTCTTCGGCGACGGGGTCGCGGCGCCGGGCGAGCTGATCCACGTCCTGAGGGCGAACTACCGCAACGCCGCCGGCGTCGTCGATCTCGCCAATCGGCTGCTGCGCATCAAGCAGCTGCGCTTCGGCTCGATCGATCGGGAGAGCAACTACCTCGTCGAGACGGTCTCCGGCGAGGCCGGCACGGTGGATCTCCTCCGCGCCGAACCGGAGCTCGTCGCGGAGCTCGACCGCAAGACCCGGGGCTCCGCCCGATTCGCGGTCATGGTGCTGCGCGACGACCTGAAGCCCGCGGCGCGCGAGCGCTTCCGCACGCCGCTCGTCTTCTCGGTGCAGGAGGCGAAAGGGCTCGAGTACGAGAGCGTGATCCTCTTCGAGCTCGTTTCGAGCGAGCGGCGCAACTTCGAGGCGATCGCCGCCGGTCTCGCCGCAGCCGACGTCGCCTCGGGCGAGCTGAGGTACGCGCGCGCCGCCGACAAGGCCGACAAGTCGCTCGACACCTACAAGTTCTTCATCAACGCCTTCTACGTGGCGGCGACGCGGGCGGTCAAGAACCTCTACGTCGTGGAGTCCGATACCGCGCACCCGATGCTGCGCCTGCTCGGCCTCGCGACCGCGCGCGACCGGCTCGAGCTCGCCGAACAGCGGTCCTCGATCGAGGAATGGCAGCAGGAGGCGCACCGGCTCGAGAGCCAGGGGAAGCTCGAGCAGGCCGAGGACGTCCGCCGGAGTGTGCTCCGGCAGCAGGCGGTCCCGTGGCCGGTGCTCGACGTGGCGGCGGTCGTCGAGCTCGCGGGACACGCGCTCGATCCGGCGAGCGTCTCGAACAAGCCGCGCCAGCGCCTCTTCGAGTACGCGGTCTTCAACGACGAGCCGGTGTGGGTGGCCCGGCTGGCGAAGCTGCGGTTCGAGCCCGCGCGCGGCATGCTCGCCGTGATGGACGAGCGCGGCGGCCGGCTCGGCGAGCTCGGCGCGGCTCACGTCAAGCGCGATCGCGCGCCGTACCAGAGCGGCAATCCGAAAGAGTGCCTGCGCCTCGTCGAGAGCCACGGCGCGGACTTCCGCAACCCGTTCAACCACACGCCGCTCATGCTCGCGGCTGCGGCGGGCAATGTCGGCCTGGTCGAGGCGCTGCTCCGCCGCGGAGCGGACGTGGAGGCCGTCGACAATCACGGCCGGCTCGCGTTCCACCACGTGCTGCTGCGCGCGTTCACCGACGCCCCGTATGCGCGCGGACCGTTCGAGCGGCTCTACGCCCTCCTCGCGCCGCAGGCGGTCGACCTGATGGTCGACGAGCGGCTGGTGAAGCTCGATGCTCACCTGATCGAGTACTTCGTGCTCAACGCGCTCGTCGCGCTGCTTCAGCTCCGCCTCAACTATCCGCACGGGTACCAGGTCGGGTTCCGGGTCGACGACTTGCTGGGGCCGCTCGAAGCGTTTCCCGAGGCCGTGTTCCCGGAGCAGCGCCGGCGCCGCGGCTACCTGAGCGGCGTGCTGGCGCGAAACGAGGTCAGCCGGAACTACGCCTACAACCGCAAACTGTTCGTGCGAGTCGGGCACGGCTTCTACGTGCCGAACCCCTCGCTGTCGGTGCGCGCGGGCGACGGCTGGATGCCGCTCTACGATCGTCTGTACCCGCCCGAGATCGACCGGCACACGGGACTGCGCTCGGGCATCCAGGACGTCGTCGCCTTCCGGGAGCACTATGCCCGCGATCCGGAAGGCGCACTGCGAGCGCTCTACGCGCAGCACGGGATTGAACCTCCGGTGCGGGGGAGCGCTCGAGAGGAGTAGGTCGTCGCATCCGCGCGGCGCCGCGGAGAACGCATAATTCGGTCCGCTCCAGCTAACCCCCTCCGCCCGTTCCGTCCGATGCGCGTCAAACCCTCCGCGCGGCTCACGCTGCACGACCGGCTCTCCCGGCTCACGTTCGTCCGGGCCGCGAAGCTCCTCGGCCCGTCCGGCGCGTCGTGGCTCGCCAAGGGCGGCGCGCTCGAGATCGACCTGCCGGCGCAGGTGCAGTTCACGCCGGAGCGTCTCCGGGTCAGCTTTTCCCGCGGCGCCCGAGCCGATCGTGGTCGACGTAACGCTCGACGACGCGCACCGCGATCGGTTGCGCATCGCGTGCAATCGCGCGGGGGACGAAGGCCGGCTCCGCTGCGCGGCGACGCTCGCGATGATCCTCGAGGACAAGACCGCCCTCGGCCTCGCCGGCGCGCCGAGCGAGGACATTCCCTGGGAGCGGCTGCCGGAGAGCGTCCTTGAATCGCGTGCGCTCGCCGAACGGGCGCAGCGCGCGGCCACCGAGAAGATGACGGTGAAGTCCGTCGATCCCCGCGGGCCGTGGACCGATTACACGGTCGCGAGCGCCCTTTCCGGGAAGACCTACCGCGTCGCGGTGCGCGGGCTCGCCCGCGGCGAGAGCTACTGCGCCTGTCCCGACTTCCGCAAGAACCTCCTCGGCACCTGCAAGCACGTCCTCAAAGTGCACGCGTGGCTGAAGCGGCGCTTCGGGCCGGCCCGACTCGCGCAAGCGTGGCGCCCCGACCGGTTCGCGGTGTTCGCGCGGTACGACGGGGATCTCCGCCTCGGCCTGCAGATCCCCGCGCAAGCGCCGGGGCCCGCCGCGCGGATCGCGGCGCCGTGGCGCTCGCGCTTCGCGCGGGCCGAGCGCGAGATGCTCGAGCTGGTGGCGACGGTGCGCGAGCTCGCGCGGGCGGGCGAATCGGTGACCGTCTACCCCGACGCGGAGGAGATCCTCGACCGCGCCCTGCACCGGCACCGGCTGAGCGCGCTCGTGGCCGCGATCCGCAAGGACTCGGCAGCGCACCCGCTGCGGCGCGAGCTTCTGCGCACCGAGCTCTTACCCTACCAGCTCGACGGCATCGCGTTCGCCGTCGGGGCCGGGCGCGCGGTACTCGCCGACGAGATGGGGCTCGGCAAGACCATCCAGGGCGTCGGCGTCGCGGAGCTCCTCGCCCGCGAGGCGGGGATCGAGCGCGTCCTCGTCGTGTGCCCGGCCTCGCTCAAGTCGCAGTGGCGCGCGGAGATCGGGCGCTTCTCGGGGCGCAGCGTGCAGCTCGTCGCCGGCACGACGGCGGAGCGCGGCGCGCAGTACGCGAACGGCGCCTTCTTCACGATCTGCAACTACGAGCAGGTGCTGCGCGACTTCCTCGCCATCGAGCACACGCGCTGGGACCTGATCGTCCTCGACGAAGCGCAGCGGATCAGAAACTGGGAGGCGAAAACGAGCCGCATCATCAAGAGCCTGCGCTCGCCCTTCGCGCTCGCGCTGAGCGGCACGCCGCTCGAGAACCGCCTCGACGACCTCTATTCGGTAGTCGAGTTCATCGACGACCGCCGGCTCGGCCCGGCGTACCGCTTCATCCACGGTCATCGGGTGGCGAGCGAAGCGGGCCGGGTGCTCGGCTACCGGAACCTCGACGCCTTGCGCGAGCGCCTGCGTCCGGTGCTCCTGCGCCGCACGCGCGCGAGCATCGCGCTCGAGCTGCCGCCGCGCACGACCGAGATCGTGCGCGTGACGCCCACCGACGAGCAGCTCACGCTGCACTCCGCGCAGATGCAGACGGTGCAGACGATCGTCAGGAAGAAATTCCTCACCGAGATGGACCTGCTGCGGCTGCAGAAGGCGCTGCTGCTCGCCCGGATGTCGGCGAACGGCACCTTCCTCGTCGACAAGACGCCGCCGGGCTACTCCTCCAAGCTCGAGCGCCTCGCCGAGCTCCTCGAGGCGCTCTGCGACGAGCCGGCGCGCAAGCTCCTCGTCTTCAGCGAGTGGACGACGATGCTCGACCTCGTCGAGCCGATCCTGCGGCGGTGCCGGGCTGGCTTCGTCCGCCTGGACGGCGCCGTGCCGCAGAAGGAGCGCCAGCGGCTCGTGAACCGGTTCCAGACCGACGCCGGGTGCCGCGCCTTCCTCGCGAGCGACGCCGGCTCGACCGGACTCAATCTCCAGGCCGCCGACACGGTCATCAATCTCGACCTGCCGTGGAACCCCGCGCGCCTCGAGCAGCGCATCGCCCGCGCGCACCGCATGGGTCAGCGGCGGCCGGTGCAGGTGCACCTGCTGATCACCGAAGGGACCGATCGAGGAGAACCTGCTCGCCACCTTGTCGGCGAAGCACGAGCTCGCCGCGGCCGTGCTCGATCCGGATTCCGACCTGCGCGAAGTCCAGCTCATCTCCGGCATGGAAGAGCTGAAGCGGCGCCTCGAGGTGCTGCTCGGCGCGCAGCCTGCGGCCGCGCCGGATGTTTCCGTCCGGCAGCGCGCCGAAGCCGCGGCCGCCGCGCTCGCCGAGCGGAAAGAGCGCGTGGCCGAGGCCGGCGGGCAGCTCCTTGCCGCCGCGTGCTCGCTGATCGGCGCGCTCGTTCCCGCGGCGGACGCGAGTCCTGCCGCACCGGATGCCGCCGCTGCGCTCAGGGGCCGCCTGCTCGAGTGCGTGGAGACGGGCGCGGACGGGAAGCTTCGCTTCGCCGTCACGCTGCCGGGCGCCGAGGCGCTCGACGCGCTGGCGGGCGCGCTGTCGAGGCTGATGGCCGGTGCGGCGGATCGCGAAGCGAAATCGGGCTCGCCGTCGTAGCCGGCGGTGCGAACGAGTGGCTGGGCGGGGCTGTGACCGGGCCGGCCTCCGTTCGAGCCGACCGAGGCGCGCGATCGACATGCCGAAACCGAGTTGAGGATCCAGCTCACGATCGTCCCCAATGAGCTTCTTCAGGTCCCCGCTGCACGAGCGCACCGATCCCGCGCAACGGGTTCTCGGCGCGGCGCAGCTTGCACCGGACTCGCCCGAGCTTGCGCAGCTGCTCGTCGCCGACCCCGCACCGGAGGTCCGCGTCGCCGCCGCCGGCCGGTGCGCCGATCTCGCTGCATTGGAAAGCGCGTGGAAAACGGAATCCGATCCGGCGGTGCGCTCGGCCGTGGAAATTGCGCTCGCCACGCTGCTTGCCGAAACCGCGGACAGCGCCGCCGCAAGCGCGCTGCTGGAAGCCGACCACTGCGCCGATGTCATCCGCGCGGAGGTCGCGGGCCGCACGCCGGATGCCGAGCGTCGCCGCATGGCGATTGCGAGCCTTCGCGATGAAGGCCGGCTGGTGGCGCTCGCGCTCACGGCAGAGCATGCAGAAACGCGGCTGGCGGCCGCGGAACGCGTGCGGACGCCGGAGGCCTTGCGCCAGCTCGCCGAGGAGGCCAGGAACAAGGATCGCGGGGTGGCCCGGCTCGCCCAGCAGCGCGTCGATGCGATCGAGACTCGCCTCGTTCAGGAGGCCGAAGCGGACGCGATCCTTTCGGAAATGGAAGCGCTCGCGCTGCGGCCCGGTCCGATCCTCACCGCGGCGACCCAGTTGGATCGCCGCTGGAACGCTCTCGACCTGAGCAGCGACGCCGCCCGCCTGGCGCGCCGGGATGGAGTCGCCCAAGCGCTAAAGGCGCGCTTCGAGCGCGAGCAGGAGGAACAAAGGACACGCGCGCGGTTCGAGCGCAGGGTGCGCGAATGGATCGACGCGTTGACACCGCCCACCGCGTCGGCACGACTCGACGGTTTGCGCGCGGAGCTCGGCGCCCTGCGCGCGCAAGCGCAGGACCTGGGCGACACCGAGACGCTCGCCCAACTGGAGCACGCAGAACAACGCCTTGCGGAGTGGGGGGCGCAGCTCGAGGCGCTCATCGCCGCCGAGGCGCTTGTCGTCGAGGCCGAGCAGCTTGCCGCCGGCACGTTCATCGACAACGCCAACCTGCCGCAGCGGTGGCAAGCGCTCGATCTCGCCCTCCGAACGCCGGCCCTCACCCGGCGTTTCGAGGCCGCATTGATCGTGATCGAGCAGCGCAGGCTCGCGCAGGTCCGCGCCGCCCAGGAGGAAACGGCTGCAGCGCGGGCGCGCCTCCACGGCGCGCTGCATGCCGCGGAGCAGGCCCTCGCCGCCGGGCAATTGCAGGCCGCCCGCGCCGCTTGCAACGAGACGCGGGCGCTGAAGGCCGCGGCGGGTCCGCTGCCGAAGCCCACCGTGCAGCGGCTTTCCCGGCTCGCGCAGAAGTTGACCGAGCTCGAACGCTGGGCGTCGTTCGGACAGCAAAGTGCCCGCACCCGGCTCTGCGAGCGCGCCGAGGCCCTCGCGGGGCAGGCGCTCGACCCGTCGCGGGTCGCGGCCGAAGTGCAGACGCTGCGCAGCGAGTGGAAGGCGCTCGATCAGCAGCACGCCGACGTGCCGAGAGTGCTCTGGGAACGGTTCGACGGTGCGTGCAAAAAGGCCTATGCCCCGGCCGCCGCACACTTCGCGCGGCTCTCCGAGCAGCGGAAGCGGGCGCGCGAGCAGCGCGAGGCGTTCATCGCCGCGGCGGCAGAGAAAGCACCGACGCTGCTCGCCGAGCCGCGCGACTGGCGCGCGATCGAACACTGGCTGCGCGACACCGACCGGGCGTGGCGCGAAGGCGATCTCGGCAACGTCGAACCGGGCGCGTGGAAGAAGCTCGATACGCGGCTCAAGGCCGCGCTCGGCCCGCTGCGCGATGCGCTGTCGGCGGCGCGCGAGCAGGCGAAGGCGGGCCGCCGGCAATTGATCGCGGAGGTTGCCGCCGTGGCGGCCAAGGCGACGGCGCGCGACGCGCCGGCGCAGGTGAAAGCGATCCAGGCGCGATGGCAGGAGCAGGCCAAGGCGATGCCGCTCGCACAGCGCGACGAGCGCGCCCTGTGGGAGGAGTTTCGAGCCGCGTGCGATCAGGTGTTCAGCGCACGCCAGGCCGAACGGAGGCAAGAGGACGAGCGCCGGACGGCAGGCCGCCGAGCGCTGGAGACGATCTGCGGCGAGCTCGAGCAACTCGCGCTCGCGACGGACACCGACGAGCGGGAGATCCGCCGCACCCTGCGCGACCTGCAGGACCAGTGGAACAAGGGCGCCGCTGGTCCCGATCCGGCGCGGCGAGATCTCGAGACCCGCTTCAGAAAATCGCAGGCGGCGGTCGAGGCGCTGTTGTCGTCGCGCGCCCGCTCCCGCGAAACGGAGGTGTGGCAGGCGCTCGATGCCAAAGAACGCCTGTGCGAGGCGCTCGACCAGCTCGTGGCTGCGCGCGCGTGCGCTGCGGACGCCGCGGGGCGAGCCGCTGCAGTGCAGGAACGCTGGGCGGCGCTGCCGGTGCTGGCCGGCGCGCACGAACAGGCGATGAGCGCGCGCCGCGACGCCGCGCTGCGCGCCCTGGCGGACTCCGAGGGCGTGGCGGCCAACGACTATCGCAAGCGCATCGAACAGGGCGCCGAATCGCGCCGCGAGCGGCTGCTCGAACTGGAAATGCTGCTGGGTCTCGAGACGCCGGCCGAGCTCCAGGCGCAAAGGCTTGCCGCGCAAGTGAAGAAGCTGCAAGAGCGTTTCAAGGGGACGGCGAGCTCCGACGCCACCGCGGGCGAGCGACTGCTTGCGTGGTGCGCGTTGCCGGGCGTTACCGATGCGCGCGATCGGGAGCGTTGCGAACGCGTTTTTTCGGCGATGCAGCGGCGACGCTGAGAAGAAGAGCGAAGAGGCCTCAGGGTCCGGTCGCTTTGGAGGCTGCATCCGTGATTGGGGTCAGGTCTTGCCTTTGCCCATCCGGCGAGCCCAGCAGCGAGTTTGCCGAGTTGCCGGCGTCCCGCAGACACGCCAGGCCAGACTGCTTCAGGCCCGCGAACTCCTCGCGATGGCGATCTGAGGGCAGCGGCCGCTGCGAAGGGTCCAGAAGGCCGAGTCCGCGGACGCGAGAAGCCGT
>CAVUSZ010000039.1:0-174020 GCA_963744255.1 uncultured beta proteobacterium | reverse complement strand
GTCAAGCCTGCTCGGTGGTCCTCTCGGCCTCGGCGGCGCCTTCCGGCAGTTCTTCGAACAGTTCCTGAGCCGGCACGGTTTTCCGCGCGTTGTGATACGCAAGACCGGTGCCCGCCGGGATGAGCCGCCCGACGATGACGTTCTCCTTAAGGCCGCGCAGGTCGTCCTTCTTGCCCATGATCGCGGCCTCGGTGAGGACGCGCGTGGTCTCCTGGAACGATGCGGCCGAGATGAACGAGTCGGTCGAGAGCGACGCCTTGGTGATCCCTAGAAGGTTGTGGCTATAGACCGCCGGTGTCTTCCCCTCGGCCAGCACCTTCTCGTTCTCCTCGAGTACGTCAGCCCGCTCGACCTGCTCGCCGGTGATGAAACGGGTATCGCCGGCCTCCTCGATCGTCACCCGGCGCAGCATCTGCCGAACGATCACCTCGATGTGCTTGTCGTTGATGCGCACCCCCTGCAGGCGGTACACGTCCTGTACCTCGTCGGTGACGTAGCGCGCGAGCGCCTCGACGCCCTGCAGCCGCAGGATGTCGTGCGAGTCGACCGCGCCGTCGACGATCAGCTCGCCCTTGTTCACCACCTGGCCGTCGTGGACGGTGACGTGCTTGTCCTTCGGGATCAGGAACTCGTGCTCCTTCCCGTCGAGGTCGGTGATGATGAGCCGTTGCTTGCCCTTGGTGTCCTTGCCGAACGACACGGTGCCGGTCACCTCCGCGAGCATGCCCGCGTCTTTCGGCGAGCGCGCTTCGAAGAGTTCGGCCACCCGGGGCAGACCGCCGGTTATGTCGCGCGTCTTCGAGGTCTCCTGCGGGATTCGCGCGAGCACCTCGCCGATCGCCACCTGCTGGCCGTCGCGGACCGTGATGAGCGAGCCGACCTGGAAGGTGATGTTCACGGCATGGTCGGTGCCCGGGATCCGCACTTCCTCGCCGGCGTCGTTCAGCAGCTTCACCTGCGGTCGCAACCCCTTGGCAGCGGTGCCGCGTCGTTTCGGATCGATGACCACGAGCGTCGAGAGGCCGGTGACCTCGTCGATCTGCTTTGCGACCGTCGCTCCTTCCTCGACGTTCTCGAACCTCACCGTACCCGCGTACTCGGTGATGATCGGGCGCGTGTGGGGCTCCCACACCGCGAGCACCTGGCCCGGCTTGACCGGCATGCCGTCGCCGACGCCGAGCGTCGCGCCGTACGGCACCTTGTGCCGCTCGCGCTCGCGCTCGTTGTCGTCGGTGACCAGCACCTCGCCGGTGCGCGAGATCGCAATGCGCTCGCCTTTGGCGTTGGTTACGTACCGCATCTGTCCGGAGAAGCGCGCCACGCCGGCCGACTTCGCCTCCACCTGGCTCGCTACCGCCGTCCGCGACGCGGCGCCGCCGATGTGGAACGTGCGCATCGTGAGCTGCGTGCCCGGCTCGCCGATCGACTGTGCAGCGATCACGCCGACGGCCTCGCCGACGTTCACCAGATCCCCGCGCCCGAGGTCGCGCCCGTAACACTTGCTGCACAAGCCCCAGCGCGTGTCGCAGGTGAGCGGCGTGCGCACCTTCACCTCGTCGATGCCCAGAGCCTCGATCGTCTCGACCTCCTCCTCGTTCAGCAGCGCGCCCGCCGGGAGGAGGACGTCCTGCGTCTCGGGATGCAGCACCTCCGAGGTCGTCACGCGGCCGAGAATGCGCTCGCGCAGCGGCTCGATCACCTCGCCGCCCTCGACCAGCGCCTTCATCGCCACGCCGTTCGTGGTGCCGCAGTCCTCCTCGGTTACCACGAGGTCCTGCGTGACGTCGACCAGACGCCGGGTGAGGTAGCCCGAGTTCGCCGTCTTGAGCGCGGTGTCGGCGAGACCCTTCCGCGCGCCGTGCGTGGAGATGAAGTACTCCAGCACGTTCAGGCCCTCGCGGAAGTTCGCCTTGATCGGGCTCTCGATGATCGAGCCGTCGGGCTTCGCCATCAGTCCGCGCATGCCGGCGAGCTGGCGGATCTGCGCCGCCGAGCCGCGGGCGCCGGAGTCGGCCATCATGTAGATGGAGTTGAACGACTCCTGCTTGACGTGCTTCCCGCCTCGGTCGACCACATCCTCGTGGGACAGCTGCTCCATCATCGCCTTGCCGACCTGGTCGCCGGCGCGGCCCCAGATGTCGACCACCTTGTTGTAGCGCTCGCCGCCGGTCACGAGACCCGAGGTGTACTGGCTCTCGATCTCCTTGACTTCCTTCTCCGCCTCCTCGATCAGATCGTGCTTCACCCGCGGCACGAGCATGTCGTCGACCGCGATCGAGAGGCCGGCGCGCGTGGCGATGCCGAACCCGGCGTTCATCAGCCGGTCGGCGAAGATCACCGTCTCGCGCAGCCCGCAGCGCCGGAACGCGGCGTTGATGAGCTTCGAGATCTCCTTCTTCTTGAGCGGCTTGTTGATCAACTCGAACGAGAGCCCCGGCGGCAGGATCTCTGAGAGCAGCGCGCGACCCACGGTCGTCTCGTAGCGGGTGACCGTGGAGGTCTTCTCGCCGTGCTCGTTGAAGTCGAACTCGCGGATCCGGACCGTGATTTTCGCGTGCAGTTCGACCTGGTCCGATTCGTATGCGCGGCTCACCTCGGCGACGTCGGTGAACGCCATCGCTTCGCCGCGCGCGTTGACCCGGTCGCGTGTCGCGTAGTAGAGCCCGAGGACGATGTCCTGCGACGGCACGATGATCGGATCGCCGTTCGCGGGCGAGAGAATGTTGTTCGAGGACAGCATCAGCGTCCGCGCCTCCATCTGCGCCTCGAGCGACAGCGGCACGTGGACGGCCATCTGGTCGCCGTCGAAGTCGGCGTTGAACGCCGCGCAGACGAGGGGATGGAGCTGTATCGCCTTGCCCTCGACGAGCTGCGGCTCGAACGCCTGGATGCCGAGGCGGTGAAGGGTTGGCGCGCGGTTGAGCAGCACCGGGTGCTCGCGGATCACCTCGTCGAGGATGTCCCACACCACCGCGGTCTCGGCCTCGACCTCGCGCTTCGCGGCCTTGATCGTGGTCGCGATCCCCTGCATCTCGAGCTTGTGGAAGATGAACGGCTTGAAGAGCTCGAGCGCCATCTTCTTCGGTAGGCCGCACTGGTGCAGCTTGAGCTGCGGGCCGACCACGATCACGGAGCGGCCGGAGTAGTCGACGCGCTTGCCGAGCAGATTCTGACGGAAGCGCCCGCCCTTGCCCTTGATCATGTCGGCGAGCGATTTCAGCGGCCGCTTGTTCGCGCCGGTCATCGCCTTGCCGCGGCGGCCGTTGTCGAGCAGCGAGTCGACCGCCTCCTGCAGCATCCGCTTCTCGTTGCGAACGATGATCTCGGGCGCCTTCAGCTCGAGCAGGCGCTTGAGGCGGTTGTTGCGGTTGATCACCCGCCGGTAGAGGTCGTTCAGGTCGGAGGTCGCGAACCTGCCGCCGTCGAGCGGCACCAGCGGTCGCAGCTCGGGCGGCAGCACCGGCAGCACCTCCATGATCATGTGATCGGGCTTGATACCCGATTTCTGGAACGCCTCGAGCACCTTCAGGCGCTTGGCGATCTTCTTGATCTTGGTGTCGGACGAGGTCGCCTCGAGCTCCTTGCGGAGCTCGTCGATCTCGCGGTGGATGTCGAGCGACCGCAGCAGTTCGCGGATCCCCTCGGCGCCCATCATCGCGGTGAAGTCGTCCCCGAACTCCTCGACCTTCGCGAGGTAATCGTCCTCGGTCAGCAGCTGCGCGCGCTTGAGCGGCGTCAGCCCGGCATCGACGACGACGTAGGCTTCGAAGTAGAGCACGCGCTCGATGTCGCGCAGCGTCATGTCGAGCACCATCCCGAGGCGGCTCGGTAGGCTCTTCAGGAACCAAATGTGCGCCGTCGGGCTCGCGAGCTCGATGTGCCCCATGCGCTCGCGGCGCACCTTCGCGAGCGTCACCTCGACGCCGCACTTCTCGCAGATCACGCCGCGGTGCTTGAGACGCTTGTACTTCCCGCAGAGGCACTCGTAGTCTTTGATCGGCCCGAAGATCTTGGCGCAGAAGAGGCCGTCACGCTCCGGCTTGAACGTCCGGTAGTTGATCGTTTCCGGCTTCTTCACCTCGCCGTACGACCACGACCGGATCTTGTCCGGGGAAGCGAGCCCGATCTTGATCGCGTCGAACTCTTCTTCCTGCGTGACCTGCTTGAACAAATCGAGCAGTGCTTTCACGAGCAACTCCTTCGGAGTAACCTTTCACCGGGACCGCGGACCAACCGCGGTCCCGAACAGCTGCCTTAGTACCGCTCCAAGTCGATGTCGATCCCGAGCGACCGGATCTCCTTCACGAGCACGTTGAACGACTCCGGCATGCCGGCGTCGATCTTGTGGTCGCCCTTGACGATGTTCTCGTAGACCTTGGTCCGGCCCTGGATGTCGTCCGACTTCACCGTCAACATCTCCTGGAGTGTATAGCTCGCGCCGTACGCCTCGAGCGCCCAGACCTCCATCTCGCCGAAGCGCTGGCCGCCAAACTGAGCCTTGCCGCCGAGAGGTTGCTGGGTGACGAGGCTGTACGGGCCGGTCGAACGCGCGTGCATCTTGTCGTCGACGAGGTGATGAAGCTTCAGCATGTGCATGTAGCCCACCGTCACCGGACGGTCGAACGGGTCGCCGGTCCGTCCGTCGTAGAGCGTGACCTGGGTCTTGGTCGGCGTGAGCTGCAGCGTCTTCGTCCGCGAGTCGTCGTCCGGATAGGCATGGTCCAGCATCGCCTTGATCTCGGTCTCCGACGCGCCGTCGAACACCGGCGTCGCGAACGGCACGCCGTCGCGCAAATTGCCTGCCATCCGCACGATCTCGTCGTCGGACATGCCGGAAACATCCTCCGGCTTCCCGCTCGCGTTGTAGACCTGCTCGAAGAGCTTGCGCATCTCCAGGATCCTGACTTCGCGCTTCAGCATCTCGCCGAGCCGCAGCCCGATGCCCTTTGCCGCCCAACCGAGGTGGGTCTCGAGGATCTGGCCCACGTTCATCCGTGATGGCACGCCGAGCGGATTCAGCACGATGTCGACCGGGGTGCCATCGGCCATGCACGGCATGTCCTCGACCGGAACGATCTTCGAGATCACACCTTTGTTGCCGTGCCGTCCGGCCATCTTGTCGCCCGGCTGGACGCGGCGCTTCACCGCGAGGTAGACCTTCACCATCTTCTGCACGCCTGGCGGCAGCTCATCGCCCTGCGTGAGCTTCTTCTTCTTCGCTTCGAACATCTTGTCGAACTCGCCACGAATGCGCTCGATCGACTCCTTGATCGCCTCGAGCTGCGCCTGCTGCTCCTCGTCGGCGAGGCTGATGTCGAACCATGCGTAGCGCTCCAACTCGTCGAGATAGGACTTGGTGATCTTGACGCCCTTGGCGAGCTTCTGCGGACCCTTGGCTGCGGTCTTGTTCAGCAGCAGCCGTTCGATCCGGCCGAAAGCGTCGGACTCGACGATCCGCATCTGGTCGGCGAGGTCCTTCTTGTAGCGCTTCAGCTCGTCGTCGATGATCATCTGCGCGCGCTTGTCCCGTTCGATGCCCTCCCGCGTGAACACCTGCACGTCGATCACGCAGCCGGACATCCCGGACGGCACTCGCAACGAGGTGTCCTTCACGTCGGAGGCCTTCTCGCCGAAAATCGCGCGGAGCAGCTTTTCCTCGGGCGTGAGTTGGGTTTCGCCCTTCGGCGTGACCTTGCCGACGAGCACGTCGCCCGCCTCGACCTCGGCGCCGATGTAGACGATGCCCGATTCGTCGAGCCGCGCGAGCTGTCCCTCGGACAGGTTCGAGATGTCACGGGTGATCTCTTCCGGTCCGAGCTTCGTATCACGCGCCACGACCGTCAGCTCCTCGATGTGGATCGAGGTGTAGCGATCGTCGGCCACCACCTTCTCGGAGATCAGGATCGAGTCCTCGAAGTTGAAGCCGTTCCACGGCATGAACGCGACCAGCATGTTCTGGCCGAGCGCGAGCTCGCCTAGGTCGGTCGACGCACCGTCGGCGACGACGTCGCCCTTCGAGATCCGCTCGCCGACCTTCACGATCGGGCGTTGGTTGATGTTCGTGTTCTGGTTGGAGCGGGTGTACTTCGTCAAATTGTAGATGTCGACGCCCACTTCGCCCGCGGCCGTTTCGTCGTCGTTCACGCGCACCACGACCCGCGTCGCGTCCACGTAATCGACGACGCCGCCTCGCAGCGCGATGACGGCCGTGCCCGAGTCCACCGCGACGGTGCGCTCGATACCGGTGCCGACGAAAGGTTTCTCGGCCCGGAGGCAGGGCACTGCCTGTCGCTGCATGTTCGAGCCCATCAGCGCGCGATTCGCGTCATCGTGCTCGAGGAACGGGATCAGCGAGGCCGCCACCGACACGATCTGCGACGGCGCGACGTCCATGTACTGCACCTGCTCCGGCGACTGCAGCGTGAACTCGTTCTTGTTGCGGCAGGAGACGAGCGAGTCGACGAGCTTGCCCTGCTTGTCGAGGATGGCGTTCGCCTGGGCGATGACGTAGTTGCCCTCCTCGATCGCCGACAGGAACTCGATGTCGTTCGTGACCTTGCCGTTCGATACCCGTCGGTACGGCGTCTCGAGGAAGCCGTAGCGGTTGGTGCGCGCATACAGCGCGAGGGAGTTGATGAGACCGATGTTCGGGCCTTCCGGCGTCTCGATCGGGCACACCCGGCCGTAGTGGGTCGGGTGCACATCGCGCACCTCGAAGCCGGCACGCTCGCGCGTGAGTCCGCCCGGGCCAAGCGCCGAGACGCGCCGCTTGTGGGTGATCTCCGAGAGCGGGTTCGTCTGGTCCATGAACTGGCTCAGCTGCGAGGACCCGAAGAACTCCTTGATCGCGGCGCTGATCGGCTTGGCGTTGATCAAATCGTGCGGCATCAGGTTGTCGCTTTCGGCCTGCGAGAGGCGTTCCTTCACCGCACGCTCTACGCGCACCAGCCCAGCCCGGAACTGGTTCTCGGCGAGCTCGCCGACCGAACGCACCCGGCGGTTGCCGAGGTGGTCGATGTCGTCGATATCGCCGCGACCGTTGCGCAGCTCCACCATGATGCTCACAACCGCGAGGAGGTCGTCGTTCGAGAGCGTCGCCGGGCCTTCCTGACCCTTCGGACCGACGCGCTGGCAGAACCGCTTGACCCAGCCCGGCGAGCGCTCGTCGAGCTTCTCCGGGTAGGCGCGACGGTTGAACTTCATCCGACCGACCATCGACAGGTCATAGCGCTCCTCGGCATAGAACAGGCCGTTGAAGAGCGTCTCGACCGCGTCCTCGGTCGGCGGCTCGCCGGGCCGCATCATGCGGTAGATGGCGACACGCGCCGCCCACTGGTCCGCAGTCTCGTCGATCCGCAGGGTCTGCGAGATGTACGCGCCCTGGTCGAGATCGTTCGTATAGATCGTCTGGATGCGATCCACCTTCGCCGCCCGCAGCTTCGCGAGCAGCTGGTCGGTGATCTCCTCGTTCGCGGCCGCGAGGATCTCGCCGGTTTCCTTGTCGACGACGTTGTGCGCGAGCGCGCGCCCGATCACGAACTCGTCGGGCACCGCGATCCGCTTCAGGCCCGCGGCTTCCATGTCGCGGATGTGCTTGACGGTGATCCGCTTGTCCTTCTGGACGATCGTCTTGCCCGACTTGTCGACGAAGTCGAACCGCGCCACCTCGCCGCGCAACCGCTCGGGCACGAGCTCGAACTCGGCCGCGGCTTGCCCGAGATGGAAGGCGTCGAAGTCATAGAACGTCGCGAGGATCTGCTCCGGCGTCATGCCGATCGCCTTGAGCAGGATCGTGACCGGCATCTTGCGGCGGCGATCGACGCGAAAATACACGTAGTCCTTCGGGTCGAACTCGAAGTCGAGCCACGACCCGCGGTAGGGGATGATCCGCGCCGAGAACAGCAACTTCCCGCTCGAATGGGTCTTGCCGCGGTCGTGCTCGAAGAACACACCCGGCGAGCGGTGGAGCTGGCTCACGATGACACGCTCCGTGCCGTTGATGATGAACGAGCCGGTCTTTGTCATGAGCGGGATCTCACCCATGTAGACCTCCTGCTCCTTCACCTCCTTGACGGTCGGCTTCGGCGCCTCCTTGTCCATGATCGTGAGGCGGACCTTTGCGCGGAGCGGCGCTGCGTAGGTTAGGCCGCGCTGCTGGCACTCCTTCACGTCGAACGGCGGCTCGCCGAGCGCGAAACTCACGAACTCGAGCCGCGCGTTGCCGCTGTGCGACGAGATCGGAAAGATGGAGGTGAACGCGGCCTGGAGGCCCTCGTTCCTCCGCTCATTGGCCGGAACCTGCGCCTGCAGGAACTGGGTGTAAGACTCCAGCTGCGTGGCGAGCAGGAACGGGACGTTCAGCACTGCGTGGCGCTTGGCGAAACTCTTGCGGATGCGTTTCTTCTCGGTCGACGTGTAGGTCGCTGCGGTCATGACTACTCCGGGAGGGGAGCCCTTGAAGAGAGGACGGAAACCAGGGCGCTCCGGCGACGAGCGCGCTCGCTTCCAGCCTCGCAGCCGGGATCGGGTTGCGTGTTCCAGAAACGGCGAAAGGCCGGTGGCTCGAAGCCGCCGGCCCCCGCACGACAATCGCGTGTAACGGACACCAGGCCTGAGCGCTCGATTACTTCATCTCCGCCTTGCCGCCCGCGTCGACGATCTGCTTCACCAGCGCCTCGGCATCGGCCTTGGAGATACCCTCCTTGACCGCCTTCGGGGCGCCGTCGACCAGGTCCTTGGCCTCCTTGAGGCCGAGGCCGGTCACCGCACGGACGACCTTGATCACGTTCACCTTGTTGTCGCCGGCGGCGTTGAGCATGACGGTGAACTCGGTCTGCTCTTCCGCCGCCGGCGCGGCGGCGGCGCCGCCGGCCGGCGCGGCCACCGCCACCGCGGCAGCGGCGGCAGATACCCCGAACTTGTCCTCCATCTCCTTGATGAGCTGGGAGAGTTCGAGAACAGTCATGTTCGCGATAGCGTCCAGAATTTCAGCGCTTGCTACAGCCATTGCTTGTGTGCTCCTGAGTCAGAAGGTCTTGCGAATCGTGGTGGTCGGTCGGTCAGGCGCCCGCCTTCTCGTACGCAGCGTGAACCGCGGCGAGCGTGCGGACGAACCGCGACGGCACCTCGTTCAGCGTGCGGACGAACTGGGCGATCGGGGCCTGCATCGTGCCCATGAGCCTCGAGATCAGCTCGTCGCGCGGCGGCATAGACGCGAGCGCCGCAACCTCCGTGGCGGAGATGACGGCGTTCGGCATCGCGCCCGCGCGGATGACGAACTTCTCGTTGCCCTTCGCGAACTCGTTCATCACCTTGGCGGGGGCCACCGGGTCGGACGAGATGCCGTACACGAGCTGGCCGACCATGACGTCGGCAAGCTTCGCGAACGGCGTGTCCCTCACCGCACGGCGCGCCAGAGTATTCTTGAGGACGCGCAGGTACACGCCCGAGCCGCGCGCCTTGCGGCGCAACTCGGTCATGCTGCCCACTCCCAGACCACGGTACTCGGCCAGCACGATCGCCTGGGCTTTCGCGACCTGCGCCGCGACTTCCGTGACGATGGCCTGCTTGTTTTCTATGCTGAGACCCACGGTCTTCCTCCATCGTTAAACGCCGGCCGGGCTTACCGCCCCGCCGGCACCCACGGCGCCCTTCGCTCAGGAGCTTTTCCGCGCCGCGTTGCGCGCGGTCTTCACTGCCTGCATTTGGGGTACGCCATCTGCGTAGGAGGCCTAGCTCCGAGGGCCCGACATCCTGCCCGAGCCACGCTCGCCATGCCCATTAAACCTTTCGGTTCCTACGGTCTTTGACAACCTGCCGCAGCCCTGACGGGCGCCGCGACAGCCCAAAGTCGTTTTCCCGACCGGCGCACACACAGCGCCGCGATGCGGGGTGTCCTCCGATCGCATTCGGCGCGAAAAGTTCCCCTCATGCGCTCAGGCTCGTCAGGTCCACGCGGACCCCCGGGCCCATCGTGCTCGATACGGCGAGCTTCCGCAGATACACGCCCTTAGCGCCCGAGGGCCGCGATTTGTTCAGCGCATCGATAAGAGCGACCAGGTTCGCCTTCAAGGCGTCAGGGGCAAACGAGGCGCGTCCGATCGGACACTGCACGATCCCCGCCTTGTCCGCCCGGTACTGCACCTGACCGGCTTTCGCGTTCTTCACGGCGGTCGCCACATCAGGAGTGACCGTCCCGACCTTCGGATTCGGCATCAGGCCACGCGGCCCCAGGATCTGGCCGAGTTGGCCGACGACTCGCATCGCGTCGGGGCTCGCGATGGCCACGTCGAAGTCCATCTGACCGGCTTTGACCTTCTCGGCGAGGTCCTCCAGCCCGACCAAGTCGGCGCCGGCGGCACGCGCGGCTTCCGCCTTGTCGCCCTGGGTGAACACGGCGACCCGCACCTTCTTGCCGGTACCCGAGGGGAGCACTACCGAGCCGCGCACTGCCTGGTCCGATTTCTTGGCGTCAATGCCGAGATTGACCGCGACGTCCACGGATTCGTCGAACTTCGCCGTTGCCGCCTTCTTGACGAGGTCCAGCGCCTCCCCCACCGGGTACAGCTTGCCAGACTGCACGATGCCTGCGAGCGTCTTCTGGCGCTTGGTCGGTTTCATTTCTCGAAGCCCTCCACGTTCACGCCCATGCTGCGCGCGCTGCCGGCGATCGTGCGGACGGCGGCGTCCAGATCGGCCGCGGTGAGGTCCGGCATCTTCGCTTTCGCGATCTCCTCGGCCTGTGCGCGCGTGATCTTCCCGACCTTGTCGGTGTGCGGGCGCGGGCTGCCCTTCTCGAGCTTGGCCGCTTTCTTGATTAGAACCGTCGCCGGAGGCGTCTTGATGATGAAGGTAAAGCTCTTGTCCTGGTACGCCGTGATTACCACTGGCACCGGCAAGCCGGGTTCGATGCCCTGCGTCTGGGCATTGAAGGCCTTGCAGAACTCCATGATGTTCAGACCGCGCTGGCCAAGCGCGGGCCCAATGGGCGGGCTCGGGTTCGCCTTGCCCGCCGGCACCTGCAGCTTGATGTAGCCGACGACCTTTTTCGCCACTGCTTCTCTCCTAGCGGGTGCATACGGCCGCGTTCGCGGCCTCCCCGTTCATCCGGCCATCAGGCCGCGTCACCGAACAACCGCTCCTGGTAGCCGAGCCGTTCCTCGTCCCAATCCTCGCCCTCTCCAGGCGCGGGCACCGCCTCGCCCGGCGCATGCCCCTGCAGCCAATCGCTCGCTGCCTCAGGCTTTCTCGACCTGGCCGAACTCCAATTCCACCGGCGTCGCGCGGCCAAAGATCGTGACCGAGACCCTGAGCTTGCTCTTGTCATAGTTGACGTCCTCCACAGTTCCGTGAAAGTCCGTAAAGGGTCCTTCCTTGACACGAACCGCCTCGCCCACCTCGAACAACACCTTCGGCTTGGGCTTCTCGACGCCCTCCTGCATCTGGTGCAGGATGGCTTCGACTTCCTTGTCGCTGATCGGGGGGGGCTTGCGCCCGTGGGCGCCCCCCACGAAGCCGGTCACCTTCGCCGTGTTCTTCACCAAATGCCAGGCCTCGTCGTCCATCTCCATCTCCACCAGCACGTAGCCGGGGAAGAACTTGCGCTCGGAAATGTTCTTCTGACCGCCTTTCATTTCCACCACCTCTTCGGTGGGCACGAGGATCTTGCCGAACTTGTCCTGCATGTCCGCGCGCCGGATGCGATCCTCGAGCGCGCGCTGCACCGAACGCTCGAAACCCGAGTAGGCGTGGACCACGTACCAGCGCTTCGTCACGAGCGTCTCCACCCAAGGATGAGGTCGTAGAGCGCGAACTCGACCCCCTTGTCCACGATCCAGAGAAACAGTGCCATCAGCACCACGAACGCGAATACCGCACCCGCGATCTGGAGCGACTCCTTGCGGGTCGGCCAGACCATCTTCCTGACCTCTGCGATCGATTCCTTGGCGAACGCCACGAGTTGCCGCCCTGGCGCCGAGAACCAGCCGACCGCGATGCCGGCGGCGAGCCCGGCAAGCACCATCCCGACGCGCGCGACGAGGGGCAGCGTCGAGAAGTAATAGAAACCGACGAGGCCCGCGAGGAGCAGCAGGGCGGCGGCGACGATCTTGATGCGGTCGACCATGAGCGAGCTAGCGACGTCAGTGGTTGCTAACGCGGAAGTCCCCGGCTATGCCGGAGAAGTTTGGCAGGCCAAGAGGGAATCGAACCCCCAACCTTCGGTTTTGGAGACCGACGCTCTGCCAGTTGAGCTATTGGCCTGTGGACTTGGGGCTCGGCAGCTGAAGCGAGCCGCAATTCTACCGTGGCCCAACACCGCGTGTTCCCAGACGTGCGCCCCCATTCCTACTCGATGACCTTTGTTACGACGCCCGCGCCGACGGTGCGCCCGCCCTCGCGGATCGCAAAGCGCAGCCCCTCTTCCATCGCAATCGGGGCAATCAGACTCACCGTGATCGACACGTTGTCCCCCGGCATCACCATCTCGGTCCCCGCCGGCAGCTCCGCCGAGCCCGTCACATCGGTCGTGCGGAAATAAAACTGCGGCCGGTAACCATTGAAAAACGGCGTGTGCCGCCCCCCCTCCTCCTTCGACAGCACGTACACCTCGGCCTGGAACTTCGTGTGCGGGGTGATCGAGCCGGGCTTCGCCAGCACCTGCCCGCGCTCCACATCCTCGCGCTTGGTCCCCCTCAGCAACACCCCGATGTTGTCCCCCGCCTGCCCCTCATCCAGGAGCTTCCTGAACATCTCCACCCCGGTGCACACCGTCTTCTGCGTCGGCTTCAGCCCCACAATCTCGATCTCCTCGCCGACCTTGACGATCCCCCGCTCCACCCGCCCGGTGACCACCGTCCCGCGGCCCGAGATCGAGAACACGTCCTCCACCGGCATCAGAAACGGTTGATCCAGCGCCCGCTTCGGCAGCGGTATGTAGCTATCCAGCGCTTCGGCCAGCTTGAAGATCGACCCCTCCCCCAGCTCCGACTTGTCCCCCTCCAGCGCCTTCAGCGCCGAACCGATCACGATCGGGGTCTTGTCCCCAGGAAACTCGTACTTCGACAAGAGCTCGCGCACCTCCATCTCCACGAGGTCCAGCAGCTCCTTGTCATCGACCGTGTCGGCCTTGTTCAGATACACCACAATGAACGGCACCCCCACCTGGCGCGCCAACAAAATGTGCTCCCGCGTCTGCGGCATCGGCCCATCGGCCGCCGACACCACCAGAATCGCCCCATCCATCTGCGCCGCCCCCGTAATCATGTTCTTGATGTAGTCGGCGTGCCCCGGACAGTCGACGTGCGCGTAGTGCCGGTTGGCCGTCTGATACTCCACGTGCGCCGTATTGATCGTGATCCCCCGCGCCTTCTCCTCCGGAGCGTTGTCGATCTGATCGTAGTTCTTCGCCTCCCCGCCAAACTTCTTCGACAAAATGTGCGTCATCGCCGCCGTCAGCGTCGTCTTCCCATGATCCACGTGACCAATCGTCCCCACATTCACGTGCGGCTTCGTACGCTCAAATTTGCCTTTTGCCATGTCGGGCTCGCTTGTTCCGGACTCAAAGAGAGATAGAGCAAAACCGCTCTCGTCAATGCTCGAACTTCATGGTGCCGATGATGCGGATTGAACGCATGACCTCTCCCTTACCAAGGGAGTGCTCTACCACTGAGCTACATCGGCCGAATCGGTCGCGCGTGGTTCTGATTGACTGCGGCTCGCCGCGGCTCAGAGACCTTGGAGCGGGTGAAGGGAATCGAACCCTCGTCGTAAGCTTGGAAGGCTTCTGCTCTACCATTGAGCTACACCCGCTTACCGGGGTTGAACCCTCGTGGGCCGTTCGCCGCAGCTCCCTGGTGGAGGGGGTAGGATTCGAACCTACGTAGGCGCATGGCCAACAGATTTACAGTCTGCCCCCTTTAGCCGCTCGGGCACCCCTCCGAACGAAACGGGCGATTATCGCGGGATTTCCCTGTGATGTCAAACGCCTAGGCGCCGGGCACGAACCGAGCCAGGCAGCTGGTCGGTAGAATCCCCAACTTTGGGCCCCACTTAGCAACCCTGCCTACCTCCTCGGAAGGACCTTGATGGCCAGAGCGTTCGCCTCCCACGCCGACCTCGCCGACAAGGAGATCACCTTCGCCAAGCTGTCGGACAACGCCTACGCCTATACCGCGGAGGGGGACCCGAACAGTGGCATCGTGATCGGGGACGATGGGGTCATGGTGATCGACACCCAGGCGACCCCAGCCATGGCCGAGGACGTCATCCGGCGCATCCGCACGGTCACCGACAAACCGATCAAGTATGTCGCGCTGACGCACTACCACGCGGTACGGGTCCTCGGCGCTTCGGCGTACAAGGCGGGTGAGATCATCGCGAGCCAGGCGACCTACGAGATGATCCAGGAGCGCGGCAAGGAGGACATGGCGTCCGAGATCGGACGCTTCCCGCGGCTCTTTCGGGGGGCCGAGGCCATCCCGGGACTCACCTGGCCCACGATGACGTTCGACCGCCAGCTGACCCTCTGGATGGGCAAGCTCAAGGTGCAGCTGATCCACGTCGGCGCTGGCCACACTCGCGGCGACACGATCGTGTGGTTGCCCTCAGAGAAGGTCCTTTTCTCCGGCGACCTCGTCGAGTTCAACGCGGGTATCTACACCGGGGATGCTCACCTGCAGGAGTGGCCGAGCTCGCTCGAAAGGCTACGGGCGCTCCATCCCGAGCGGCTCGTGCCCGGCCGGGGCCCGGCCCTGATGGACGCAGCCGAGGCGATCAGGGCAATCGAGTTCACCCAGAACTTCGTCCGGGCGCTCTACGCCAGTGCGGAGGAAGGCGTCGCGGCGGGCAAGAACCTGAAACAGGTGTACGAGCACGCCCGCAAGAAACTCGATCCAGAGTACGGCCAGTACCCCATTTACGAGCACTGCATGCCGTTCGACGTATCGCGCGCGTTCGATGAGGCAAGCGGCATCGCGATCCCCCGCATCTGGACGGCCGAGCGCGACCAGGAAATGTGGAAGTCCCTCGAGGCCTGACGCCGAACCGCGCAGGCGCCAGGTCGCGACGAGTAGAATCCGTGTGCGGCGCCGGACACGATCCGGCCGCCGCTGCAAAGGTCCCCAAAGCCGCGATCCGGCATCGGGACACCGCATGGCCACCCACGTCATGCCGATTCTTGAGGAGCCACGATGAACGCACCCGCGGAACTCCGCAACGTCACACTCGACGACAAGTATTCCCTCGAGCGTGGGCGGGTTTTTCTCACCGGTATCCAGGCGCTCGTTCGGCTGCCAATCCTGCAGCGCCAGCGCGACCTCGCCGCGGGGCTCAACACCGCCGGGTTCGTCTCCGGCTACCGCGGCTCGCCGCTCGGCGGGCTCGACCAGGCGCTGGCGCGCGCGAAGAAGTTCCTCGACCAGAATCACGTCGTCTTCCAGCCCGGCGTCAATGAGGATCTCGCCGCCACCGCGATCTGGGGCACGCAGCAGGTCAACCTCTTCCCGCGCGCGAAGTACGATGGCGTCTTCGGCATGTGGTACGGCAAGGGCCCGGGTGTCGACCGTTGCGGCGACGTGTTCCGCCATGCCAACGCCTGCGGCACGTCGAGGCATGGCGGCGTGATCGTCTGCGCCGGCGACGATCACGCAGCAAAGTCGTCGACGCTGCCGCACCAGACCGACCACATCTTCAAGGCGGTGATGATGCCGGTGCTCTATCCGGCATCCGTCCAGGAATACCTCGATCTCGGTGTGCACGGGTATGCAATGTCGCGCTACTCCGGCTGCTGGGTGGCCTTCAAGTGCGTGACGGACGTCGTCGAGAGCTCGGCGTCGGTCTACGTCGATCCGGACCGCGTGCACGTGACGCTACCCACCGACCTCGTGTTGCCGGCGGACGGCCTCAACATCCGCTGGCCTGACCCGTTCCTCGTGCAGGAGGAGCGTCTGCTGCATCACAAGCTGTACGCCGCGCTCGCCTACTGCCGCGCGAACAACCTCAACCGCATCGTCATCGACAGCCCGAAGCCGCGGCTCGGCATCATCACGTCGGGCAAGGCGTACATGGACGTGCGCCAGGCGCTCGACGATCTCGGCATCGACGAGCGGCTCGCCGCCGAGATCGGCATCCGGCTCTACAAAGTGGGCATGACCTGGCCATTGGAGTCCGAAGGCGTGCGGCGTTTCGCGCAGGGACTGGAAGAGATTCTCGTCGTCGAGGAGAAGCGTCAGTTCCTCGAGTACCAGCTCAAGGAGGAGCTGTACAACTGGCGCGAGGACGTGCGGCCGCGGGTCATCGGCAAGTTCGACGAGAAAGGCGAGTGGGCGCTACCCTACGGCGAGTGGCTGCTGCCCGCAGCCGGCGAACTTTCGCCGGGGATCATCGCCAAAGCGATCGCGTCGCGGATCGCGCGCTTCTACACTTCGGACCGCATCAAGGCGCGGCTCACCTTCCTCGAGGCGAAGGAGAAGGCGCTCGCCAGGCCGCGCGTCTCAGTGCAGCGGGTGCCCTATTTCTGCTCCGGCTGTCCGCACAACACCTCGACTCGGGTACCCGAGGGCAGCCGCGCGACCGCCGGCATCGGCTGTCACTTCATGGCGGTCTGGATGGATCGCAACACGGCGACCTTCAGCCACATGGGCGGCGAGGGCGTCGCATGGATCGGCCAGGCGCCGTTCACGGCGGAGGGGCACATCTTCGCCAACCTCGGCGACGGCACCTACTACCACTCCGGCTTGCTCGCGATCCGCGCGGCGGTCGCGGCGAAGGTGCAGATCACCTACAAGATTCTCTACAACGATGCGGTCGCGATGACCGGTGGCCAGCGCGTCGATGGCCCGCTCACCGTCCCGATGATCGTCGATCAGGTCGCGGCGGAAGGCGTCGGGAAGATCGTCATCGTCACCGACGAGCCGGCGAAGTATCGGGGCGTAGCGCTCAAGTCCGGTGTCCCGGTTCGGCATCGCGACGATCTCGACCAGGTGCAGCGCGAGCTGCGCGAATACCCTGGCGTGTCGGTGCTCGTCTACGACCAGACGTGCGCCGCGGAGAAGCGGCGTCGCCGCAAGCGCGGCACGTTCCCCGACCCACAGAAGCGCGTCTTCATCAACGAGCTCGTGTGCGAGGGCTGCGGCGACTGCGGCGTGCAGTCGAACTGCGTATCGGTCGAGCCGCTGGAGACCGACTTCGGCCGCAAGCGCACGATCAACCAGTCCTCGTGCAACAAGGACTACTCCTGCACGAAGGGTTTCTGCCCGAGCTTTGTGACCGTCGAAGGGGGGCGTGTGCGCCGCGGCAAAGCACTCGCCGACAGCACCGACGACTGGCCGGCGCTGCCCGAGCCGCGGTTACCGGGTGTCGATCGACCGTACAGCATCCTCGTCACCGGGATCGGCGGTACCGGCGTCATCACGGTCGGCGCGCTGGTGGGCATGGCGGCCCACATCGAGGGGAAGGGCGTCAGCGTCCTCGACATGACGGGGCTCGCGCAGAAGAACGGCGCGGTGATGTCCCACGTGCGCCTCGCGGGACGACCCGAGGAGCTCTACTCGGCGCGGATCGCAGCGGGCGAAGCCGACTGCGTGATCGGCTGCGACATCGTCGTCGCCGCCGGCGCCGAAGCGCAATCGAAGATGCAGACCGGCCGTACACGGCTCGTCATCAACACCGCCGAGGTGCCGACGGCCGAGTTCACACGGAATCGCGACTGGCTGTTCCCGGGCGCCGACATGCACGCCGAGCTCAAGGCGGCGGTGGGCGCGTCGCATGCCGACTTCGTCGATGCTACGCGACTCGCGACTGCCCTCATGGGCGATGCGATCGCCACCAACCCGTTCATGCTCGGCTTCGCGTACCAGAGGGGGCTCGTCCCGGTCTCCGCAGCCGCCATCGAGCGCGCGATCGAGCTGAACGGCGTCGCGGTGGAGGCGAACCGCAAGGCGTTCCTCTGGGGGCGGCGCGCCGCGCACGATCCCGCGGCAGTCGAGAAAGCCGCCACCCCGGGCGAAGTGATCCCGATCGCGCAGCATCTCTCGCGCTCGCTCGATGAGACGATCGCGCGCCGCGTCGAATTCTTGACCGACTACCAGGACGCCGATTACGCCGCGCGTTACCGTACGCTCGTCGACCGCGTACGGCAGGTCGAGGCTGACCGCGCCCTTGGCACGAAGCTCGCAGAGAACGTCGCGCGCTACTACTTCAAGCTGATGGCGTACAAGGACGAGTACGAAGTCGCGCGCCTTTACACGCGGCCGGAGTTCACGCAGCGGCTGCAGGGGACGTTCGAAGGTGACTACGCGCTCAAGTTCCATCTCGCCCCGCCGATCCTCGCCAAGCCCGATCCGGTGACCGGCGTCCCGCGCAAGCGCGAGTTCGGTCCGTGGATGATGTCCGCGTTCAGGGTGCTCGCGAAGCTGAAGGGCCTGCGCGGTACGGCGTTCGACCCATTCGGGCGGAGCGAAGAGCGGCGCACCGAGCGCGAGCTCATTGCCGACTACGAGCGCACAGTCGAGGAGCTGCTCTCCAAGCTCGACCGCGACAATCACGGGACTGCGGTCGCCATCGCCGGCATCCCCGAGGAGATTCGCGGCTTCGGTCACGTCAAGGCAGCGAGCCTGAAGCGGGCGAGGGCGAAGCAAGCCGAGCTGGTCGCGGCGTTCCGGTCGCCGACGCCGTCGGCGCGGGCGGCGTGAAGATCCTGCGCAGCGCCGAGTATCGCGCGCTCCCGTGGAAGAACGGCCGCGGCATAGCGCGACAGATCGCCGTATTCCCCGCGCACGCGGGCTACGAGTCGCTCGACTGGCAGATCAGCCGTCCCACGATCGGGCGTCATACTCCCTTCTCGAAACTTCCCGGGCTCGACCGTCAGCTCATGCTCCTCTCCGGTAACGGGCTGACCCTGCGAGTGCGCAGCGCCGAAGATCGGGTCGACTTCGAGCGGCGGATCGTTCGACCGCTGGATTCCTTTGCGTTTCGCGGAGATTGGGAGGTCGACTGCGAGCTTGCTGACGGCGCGGTGGAGGTGCTGAACGTGATGACCCGCCGCGGTCGCGCCGCTGCGCGGATCGAAATCCGCGCGGTCACCGCGCCCGCGCTCGTGCGGAAGCCCGCCGGCGAAACGCTCATTGTCTACGCCGCGGACGGGCTCGATGCCTATGGCATCTGGGGGAAGGACGCCGTCAGTCCCGACGACTCGATCCTAGTCGACGAGCCGGAAATAAGCGAGATCGCGGTCGCGGCCGCGGGAAAGGCCGCCGCGCGCGCAATTCTCGTCCGGCTGGAGCGGATATGAGCGCAGTTCCGCCGGGATTCGTTCCGCTGGGGCCGACCAGCCCGTTCAACGAGCTCGTGGGCCCGTTCTACGTGAAGCGCGAAGGCGAGACGCTTGCGATCGGCATGATCGTCGAAGCGAAGCACCAGAACACCCGGGGCATCGTGCACGGCGGGATGATTTGCACGCTGATCGACTTCGCGATGGGGTATGCCGCCCGATATGCGACCGCCCCGCCCCGTAGCCTAGTCACCACGAGCCTCTCGGTCGACTTCGCCGCCAACGCACGGCCGGGCGATTGGATCGAGGCGCGCATGGACGTGATGCGCCCCGGGACCCGGGTCGCGTTCATCAACTGCTTTGTCTATCTCGGCGCCCTTCGCATCGCGCGGGGAAGCGGCACGTTCCAGGTCTTTAGGTCGAACGAGTAGGTCGGTCGTCGAACCGATTCGGCCATCCGGCCGAGTCGGTAGTCCCTCGGTTGGATTCCTCCGGCGTCGATCGACGCGCAGACTCTTCCCCGCGCGTGTTCCTCGTCGCGCGCAATCCGCAACCGGGTTCGGGGAGGTGAGCATGGAAACGCTGACCGTGGTGCTCGACGCGCTCTTCGCGCTCGGCGGAGTCGCCGCGTTCGGCTTCCTTGCCTGGGGCGGCTGGCTCGTGTTCATCGATTCGCGCGGCTTCATCGCGGAAGGCCAGGGGCGCTTCGAGCATCGGCATCGCCGCCGCGCACGTCAGGCACCGCGCCTCGCGGTCGACGAGGCGCGGCCCGGCTGACCGGCGCACCTGGCGCCGTTAACGGAGGCGCTCCGGCCCCCCGGGCTGGCCAGGTGAGCCGTCGCGCCGCGCGATCACCCATGATGTCCGCACCGCGCCGGCGGTGGCCCGGACACGTGAAATCGGGCCGGCTCCGTCTGATCAGCCCCCCTACCGCACCGCCCGCCTCGCGCCCCACGCTGAGGCCGTGCGGCGGCTCCGCTTTCCCCCGCGCTGCCGTGGCCGGGAGAATGTTCCCCACCGTGCAACGCCCATACGGGCCGTGGCATCATGCTCGGCAGCGCGGCCGCGGCGGCCGCTTCCGTCCCTCAGGAGATGCGCCATGTTCGAAGTTATTGCATTTCCGCTCAAACCGCAGAGATCACCACCGACTCATTCGCGAAGGATAGCCATGCGTCGATTCCTTGCCGCGCTCGCCTGGGTGCTCGCCTGCACCGCACACGCGCAAACCTACCCTACCAAGCCGATCAAGCTGATCGTCCCCTTCGCGCCAGGTGGCAGCTCGGAGATCGTCGCCCGTTCGGTGGCGGCCGAGATGTCGAAGAGCCTCGGCCAGCAGATGATCGTCGACAACCGCCCCGGGGGGGCAGGCAACATCGCGATGCAGGAAGCCGCGCGCGCCGAGCCGGACGGCTACACGCTCATCCTCGGCCACGTCGGCACCCTCGCGGTGAACCCGTACATGTTCCCCAAGCTGCCGTACAACGTCGACAAGGACTTCGTACCGGTGGCGCTGCTTGCTCAGGTGCCGAACATCTTCGTTGTCAACGCCGAGAACGTACCGGCGAAAAACCTGAAGGAGTTCGTCGCGCTCGCAAAAGCGAAGCCCGGCACCCTCACCTACGGCTCGGCCGGCAACGGCAGCGCCGGCCATCTCGCGTTCGAGTATCTTAAGCTCGTGACCGGAATCGACGTGATCCATGTGCCGTACAAGGGCACCGGTCCGCAGATCACCGACCTGATCGGCGGCCGCACCGATGCCAGCTCCGCGGGGACGCCGCCGCTCCTGCCCCACATCAAGTCCGGGAAAGTGCGGGCCATCGCGGTGGGCATGCCGAAGCGGATCGCCATCCTCCCGGACGTGGCGACCGTCGCGGAGCAGGGCTACCAGGGGTTCGAAACCTCGCAGTGGTATGGCCTCGTCGCGCCCGCCAAGACACCCGAGCCGATCATCAAGCGCCTGCACGCTGAAGCCGCGAAAGCGACGAAGTCCAAGGGCGTCGCTGAGCGCTTCGAGGCCGACAACGCGATAGCGATCGGGTCGTCGCCGGCGGAATTCGCCGCGTTCATCAAGAAAGAACAGGCGCGCTGGAGCGACGTCGTCAAGAAAGCGAACATCAAGGCCGAATAGGCGTCCCCGGCCCCCGAAACGGGCTAGAACGGATACGGCGTCGCCCGATCCTGGATCGTCACCCACTGCCACTGGGTGAACTCCTCCCAGTTCGCCGCGCCGCCGTGGCGTCCGCCGTTGCCGGAGGCGCCGGTGCCGCCGAACGGCACCCACGGCTCGTCGGCGACCGTCTGGTCGTTGACGTGGATGATCCCGCTCTTCAGCCTGGCGGCAAAGTGCATCGCGCGCTCGAGCGACTGGGTGATCACGCCGGTCGAGAGGCCGTAGTCGGTCCCGTTCGCGAGCGCGATCGCCTCCTCGTCGGTGTCGAACGGCACGATGGCGACGACCGGTCCGAACACTTCCTCCTCGAGCACGCGCATGCCGGGCTTCGCCTCCTCGAGCACCGTCGGCTGGTAGAAGAGCTTCTCGTAGGTACCGCCCGCGCGCAGCACGGCGCCCTTCGCCACCGCATCCTTCACGATGCCCTCGACCCGCTCGAGCTGGCGCTCGTTGATCAGCGGACCGAGCGCGCACTGTCCGGCGTTCGGATCGCCCACCGGCAGCTTCTTGGCCTTCTCGACCAGCCGCTCGGTAAGGTCGCGCGCGACCTTGCGGTGCGCGAGTACGGTACCGGTCGCCATGCAAATCTGCCCTTGGTGCAGGTAGGCGCTCCAGGCGACGCTCGAGGCCGCGACATCGAGGTCGGCGTCGTCGAGGACGATGGTCGAGTTCTTGCCGCCAAGCTCGAGCGTGACCTTCTTGAGATGGCGGCTCGCGAGCTCGCCGACGCGACGCCCGGTCGCCGTCGACCCGGTGAAGGAGATCATCCGCACCTCGGGGTCGGTGATCATCGCCTCGCCCGCCGCCGCGCCCCCGGGCAGCACTTGCAGCAACCCCGGAGGCAGCCCCGCCGCTTCGAAGAGGCGCGCGAGGATGAATCCGCCGGTGACCGGCGTCTGCGGATCGGGCTTGAGCAGCACGGCGTTGCCGAGCGCAAGCGCCGGCGCGACCGCGCGCGTCGACAGGATCAGCGGGAAATTGAACGGCGAGATCACGCCGACCACGCCGTGCGGCACGCGCCGCGCGAAGCTCATCCGTTTCGCGCTGCTCGGCAGCATCTGCCCCGGCGGCTGCGTGGCGATCGCGGCCGCTTCGATCAGGATGCTGGTGACGAAATGGATCTCGAAGTCGGCCTTCGGCGGAATACCCCCCGTCTCGCGCACGATCCACGGCCGCAGCGCGTCGGCGTGAGCTTCGAGGAGCTGCGCTGCGCGCCGGATCACCGCCGCGCGCTGATCGGGCGGCGTCGTCGCCCACTCCACCTGTGCCGCCGCGGCCGCCTTCGCCGCCGCGCGCACGTCGTCGGCGTCGGCCCAACCGACCGTCGTCAACACCTTGCCGGTTGCAGGCTCGATCACCTCGCGCGTCCCGCCCGTCGCGACGGTCCAGGTGCCGGTGAACACCTTGCCCTTCCACGCGTTCTCGGCCGCGATCGTGACCGCCGTCGTCTGTTCCTTGGACATGAAGATGGTCTCCTTGCGTCTCGATTTGATTCCCTGGGCCGGCGTGCGCGCCGAGATAGGCCTCGCGCAGATGCCCGGATTTCAGCACCTCGCGCGCCGGTCCCTGCAGCACCACGCGGCCGCGTTCGATCACGTACGCGTCCTCGGCGATCGCGAGCGCCTTCGCCACGTTCTGCTCGACGAGCAGCACCGTCACGCCCTCATCGCAGACCCGCCGCACCATCGCGAGCAGCTCGTCGAGCAACTTCGGCGCGAGGCCGAGCGACGGCTCGTCGAGCATGAGCAGTCGCGGCCGCGCCATGAGCGCGCGCCCGACCGCGAGCATCTGCTGTTCGCCGCCGCTCATCGTCCCGGCGAGCTGATCGCGCCGCTCCTCGAGCCGTGCGAAGAGGCGAAACACCTCGCGCATCCGCGCCTCGCGCTCGTCGCCCGAGGCGAGATAGCCGCCGAGCTCGAGGTTCTCGCGCACCGTCATCTGCGGAAAGAGCTGCCGCCCCTCGGGCACGAGCGCGAGCCCCTTCGCCACGATCGCCGCCGGCGCGGCCGGCAGCGGCGCGTCGTCGAACAGCACCTCGCCCTCGTGCGGGATGAGCCCGGTCAGCGCCCGCAACAGCGTCGTCTTGCCGGCGCCGTTCGGTCCCACGATCACGGTAAGCTTGCCCGCCGGCACCTCCAGGTCGATGGCATCGAGCACGCGGATCGCGCCGTAGCCCGCCGAAAGCCCGCGCACGAGGAGCTTGGCGCTCACGCAGTCGCCTCCGCTCCAAGGTAGGCCTCCACCACCGCCGGATCGCGCGCGACCATCTCCGGCAGCCCGTCGGCGATCTTGCGTCCCTGGTGCAGGACCGCCACGCGCTCGACGCAGTTCAGCAGCGCGCGCACCGCGTGCTCGATCCAGATCACCGCGAGGCCCAGCTCGTCGCGCACGCGGCGGATGAGAGCGGCGGTCGCGTCGACCTCGGTCGCGGTAAGGCCCGCCGCGACCTCGTCGAGCAGGAGGACGCGCGGTCGCGCGCCGAGCGCCATGCCGATCTCGAGCAGCCGCTGCCGCGCCGGCGTGAGCGCCCCGGCGGGAACTCCCGCCACCTCTTCGAGGCCGAGGAAGCCGAGGATCGAGCGCGCGTCGTCGAACGCATCGTGCGGGTGGCGGCGCGCACGGCCGGCGAACTCGAGTCCGAACCGGACGTTCTCGCTGGCGGTCATCTCGCGGAACACGCGCGGCGTCTGGAAGGTCCGCGCGATTCCGCGCGTGGCGAAGACGTGCGCCGGGCGTCCGGTGAGATCGTCGCCTTCGAACCGCAACCGCCCGGCCGTCGGCCGGAGCACGCCCGAGAGCGCGTGGAAGAACGTCGTCTTGCCCGCGCCGTTGGGGCCGATCACTCCGACGAGCTCGCGTTCGCGGACGTCGAGCTCGACAGCATCGACGGCGACGAGGCCGCCGAACCGCACGGTGACACCCTGGGCCGAAAGGAGCGTATCAGCCATGGGCGCCTCCCCCTTCCAGCGCCGCAAGCCGCGCCCCCAAGGCCGCGATGCGCGACCGAAGCATCGGCCACAGCGAAGCGAGGCCGCCCGGCAGGTAGAGCACGAGCAGGATCAGGAGCAGCCCGAGCAGGATCAAGAAGAGGTACGGAAACTGAAGCCTCAGGAACTCGGTCAGCATACTGAACACGACCGAGGAGACGAGCGGACCGATCAGCGTGTGCGCGCCCCCCACCATCGCGATCAGCACGGTCTGGAAGCCGATGAACGGGTTGAACACCGAGTTCGGCTCGATGTAGGTCCAGCGGACTGCCATCGCCGCGCCGAGCGCCCCCGCGAAGAAGGCCGAGAGCGCGAACCCGGCGATCTTCGTCCGGCGGGTGTTCACCCCGAGCGTCTCGGCGCGCTCCTCGTCGGCGCCGATCCCCGCGAGGGCGAGGCCGAACCGGCTACGCCGGACCGCGACGCACGCCCACACCGCCGCCGCGGCGATGGCAAGCACCGTCAGATAGACGGTCGTGGATTCCGGTGGATCCGCGATCACGCGCCCGACCGTGTGCGCATAGCTCTTCTCGAAGTAGGTGATCGCGTGGCGGACCAGCTCGCCGAGCCCGAAGGTGAGCACCGCGAAATACGCCCCGCGCAGGTGGAGGACCGCGGCACCGACCAACGCGGCGAATGCCGCGGCTGCGACGCCGCCGAGCGGGACCACCACCGCATACGGCAGCGTCCCGAACCCCCAGGCGGTCACGTACGCGCCGATGCCGAAGAACGCGGCGGTCGCGAGCGAGAGGTAGTTGGTTGCGCCCGAGAACATCGCCCAGGTCACCGTGAGCCCGGCGTACATCAGGCAGGTCAGGACGAGCGAGAGCATGAAGTCGGACAGCGTCCAGGGCGCTGCCGCGAGGGCGACCACGAGCATTGCGACGAGCGCGCGCTGGGGTCTCATCGCGCGAACAGCCCCTTGGGCCGCGCCAGCAGCACGGCGATGAACACGCCGTACGAGAGCAGCATTTTCAGCGACGGGCTGGTGAAGTGCATCCCGAACGCCTCGACCACGCCGAGCAGGAACCCGCCGGCGAGGGCGCCGACCGTGCTGCCCAAACCGCCGAGCACGATCACGATCAGCGCGGTTACCGTGTAGGGCTCGCCCATCGACGGCGAGATCTCGTACACCATCGACAGCAGCGCGCCGGCGACACCCGCGAGCGCGAGCCCGACGCCGAACACGACCGGGTGCAGCACGGCGGTGTCGATGCCGACGAGCTGCGCGCCGGTCGGGGACTGCATCATCGCGCGCACCGCCTTGCCGACGAGGGTGAACCTGAGCACCGCGATCAGCGCCAGGCTCGCCGCGACCGCGAACCCGAGGACGACCAGGCGGTTCGCGGTGAACCGTGCGCCGCCGATCACCACCGGCTCGTCGAGGAACGAGTACCCGCGGAGATCCGCACCCCAGGCGAGGTAAGCCGCGTTCTGCACCAGGAACATGAGGCCGAAGCTGACGAGCAGGCTCCGCGCCTCGATGGCTTCGACGCTCGGCGCCGTGCGCGAGATCCGGCGGAAGCACAGCCGGTAGACGCCGAGCCCTAGCAGGAAAAGCAGCGCCGCCACGACTGGCAGGAAGACGAGGGGATTCACCTTCAGCACCGTGTGCGCGAGCCAGGTGAGGTATGCGCCGAGCATCAGGAATTCGCCGTGCGCGATGTTCAGGATGCGCATCAGCCCGTACTGCAGGTTCAGGCCGATCGCGACCACGGCGTAAATCCCGCCGGTGATCAGGCCGCTTGCGATCAGTTCGAGCCAGAAGCTCATAGACAACAACGGCCCCGCGGTCGCCCCGCGGAGCCGTCCATGGGCACCCGCCCGCTTACCAAGCCGGCTTCGGGTAGAGCGCGGGGCTCGTCGAGCGGTCCGGCGGCCACACCACCTCGAACTCGCCGGCCTGCCACTGGCTGACGACGCCCGGCGTGGAGACGTTCTCGCCGTTCTTGAAGCGGATCTTGCCGATGATCGTCTCGAACTCGTTGTTCGCGATGTAGTCGCGCAGCGCCTTGCGGTCGAGCCCGACCTTCTCCACCGCAGCCTGCAGGATCTGCAGCCCGGCCCACGCGTGCGCGCTCGCCCAGCGGTCGGGCTCCTTCTGCCACCGCTTCACGTGCGCGTCGAAGTATGCCTTCGCAGCGGGGCTCGTGCGCGGGTTCCAGGTGCCGAGCCCCATCACGCCCTCGGCCACTTTCCCGAACTTGTCGCGGTACACCGGGAAGGCGGTGCCGACCGCGAGGTAGAAGAGCTTCGGGTTGAACCCGATCGCGCGCGACTGACCGGTGATGAGGAACGTGTCGGGCGGATAGCTGAGCGCGATGAACGCGTCGGGGTTCTTCGACTTGACGTCGTTCAGCGCCGGCTGCAGGTCCTTCACGCCGAGCGGATAGCTCTTCTTCTCGACGATCTGGATGCCCTTCGCCTTCAACGACTTCTCGAGCCCGTCGAGTTGCTCCAGGCCGAACAGCTCGTCCACGTACAGCACCGCGGCGGTCTTCGCGCTGCGCGCCGCCATGTACTCGGCGAGCGAATCCATCATCCGGTCGGGCTGCTGCAGCAGCGCGAAGAAGTACGGGTTCTTCATGCCGAGGAGCTTCCGTCCAGTCGCAGTCGGCGAGAGCATCGGGTAGCCGTACTTCTGCACGAGCGGCATGACGGCGAAGTTCGCGCCAGTGCCCCAGGGCGGCAGGATGAGATCGACCTTGTCGCTCCCCATCAGCTTCTCGTAGGTGCGGACCATTGTCTCGGTCTCGCTGCGGTCGTCGATGCCGATCAGCTCGATCTTGCGCTTGACGCCTTTCACGTTGAGCCCTCCGGCGGCGTTCACCTGCTCGGCCCACATGATGTAGTTCGGCTCCTGGGAGACCTGCGCGCCCGGGGCCCACGGCCCGGTGCGCGCGATCGCGTAGCCGATACGCACCGGTTCCTGCGCGAGCGCCGGCGCCGCCGCCGCAACGGCGAGCGTCACTGCAGCGATCCACTTCACGCCGAATGGCAGTCTCATTGGATTTCCCTCCTCCGTGGCTCGAATCGACGGCTCCCGGCGCGCTCTGCCGGCGCCCGGTGCAACCGATTGCAAGCCCGATGGTAGTACGGCCCCGCGGGCCGGCACAACCCCGCTGGTTTGACCCCCTCCGACCGGCTCCAACATAATCGCGCGCGCGGGCGGGAATGCACCGCCCGCGCTCAAGGAGACGAGTCGGATGCCGGGATTCGATCCAGTTCGGCGGCAGCTCCTCGCATCGGCGGCCGCCGGCGTGGCGATCGGCGTCCTCCCGCGAGCGCGCGCGCAAGGCTTCCCGTCGCGCAACATGCGGGTCGTCATTCCGACCGGCCAAGGCGGCGGCGCCGACCGTCTCGCCCGCGTGTTCGACGACTTCTGGGGACCGCTGCTCAAGACCAACTTCGAGTACGCCTTCTTCGCCGGCGCGGCCGGCCAGGTCGGTTACGAGGTGTACCTCAACCGCCGCGAGAAGGACGGCCACAATCTGCTGTTCGGGAACATGGGGCCCGAGATGCTCATGTACGCGCTGCAGCGGCCGCCCTATCGCTTTCCCGAGCACTATCAGTATTTCTGCCGGCTCGACGTCGACGACAGCATCGTCTTCGTGCGCGGCCCGAGCCGCTTTCAGAAGATCGAGGACCTCGCCGACCGAGGCGAAGCGGCGCACCGTCACCGTCGCGGTCAGCCGACTTGCCGCATCCGGCGTCGATCGGCGTGCTCGCGCTCGGCGACGCGATCAAGGCGAAGTTCAACCTGGTGCCCTACGGGGGCGGCAACCCGACGATGGTCGCGGTGATGAACGGCGAGGTCGACTGCGGCGCGCTGCCGGCCGCCGGCGATCGTCACGCTCGGCGACCAGATGCGCGTCCTCGGCGTGTTCAACGACGACAACCGGCTCGGGCGCTACACGAAGAATGCGCCCGCCGGTGAACGCGGTGTTCGGCACCCGGATCCCGGCGCTCTACTCGTCGCGCGCGTGGGCGATCCATACCGAAGTGATCGAGAAGTTTCCCGACCGCTTCGCGCTGCTCGAGCGGACTGCGAAGCAGGTGTTCGACGATCCAGCCTACAAGGAGGCCTACGCAAAGACCGGCGCGCCCGATCGAGGCCATCCAGTACGGCGACCGCGACGTCTGCACCCGTTACGCCAGCGGGATGGTCGAGCTCGCCAACGAATACCGGTCGCTGCTCTCGGCCAAATCCAAAGGCTGATGGCGGCCGCCGAACGGACCGTCCGGCGAGCAAGGCACCGCTCGGTGCCGACCTGGTGATCCCCGCGCTCGCGCTGGGGTTCGCCGTCTACTTCTTCTTCTCGATCGCCGACCTCGCCTGGGAGGCCAAGGCGAACGGCGTGCTGATCGGCAGCGGTCGCTGGTGTCGCTGATCGCGATCCAGCTCGTGCGCGTCGGCGTGCAGCTCGCCAAGGGGAAGGCGAACCTCGGCTTCGAGCCGCCTCTGGGCGCCGCGCGAGGCGCTGCCCAAGCGGCTCGGCCTCGTGCTGATCACGGTCGCCTTCATCGTCGCGATCCGCTGGCTCGGGCTGACGCTCGCCCTCTTCCTCGCGCTCGCCGTGGCGCTGTACCTCATGGGCGTGAGGAAGCCCGCCCACCTCCTCGCTCGTGCCGCTCGCCGTTGCGGGCGCCGCGTATATCCTCTTCATCGCCGTCCTCGATTCGGATCTGCCGCGCGGGCCGGTCGAGCGGCTGCTGGCCAGCCCTCTTCTAGGCCGCCGGTGAGCGGGGCGTTCCTCCTCGACCAGTTCGCGACCCAGTTCGGCCTGTGGTGGGTGATCTGGCCGGCGATCCTTCTCGGCATCGTCGTCGGGATCCTGCCGGGCTTCAGCCCGCAGAACACCCTGATCATGCTGCTGCCGCTGACGCTCGCGGTGAAGGTCGAGGTCGCGATGGCGTTCATGATCGCGCTGTACTGCGCGAACCACCTCGCCGGCGGCATTCCCGCGATCCTGATGAAGATCCCCGGCTCGGGCGGCGCCGCCGCGACGACGCTCGACGGCTATCCGATGACGCGGAAGGGCCAGGCGCAGCAGGCGCTCGTGCTGTGCTTCACCGCCTCGGTGTTCGGCGGGCTGATCACGACGCTCGCGACGATCGCGGCGCTGCCCTGGCTGTCCCAGCTCGGCCTGTACCTGCGCTCGGTCGAGATGGTCGTCGTCATGCTCTTCGGCCTGACCCTGATCGCGGTGATCGCGGCGAAGGACATGCTGAAGGGGCTGATCGCGGGGTTCTTCGGCCTGCTGATCGGCGTTATCGGCACCGACCACATCTACAACACCCCGCGCGCGACCTTCGGCTTCATCGAGCTCTACGACGGCGTCCCGCTCGTTCCGGCGCTGATCGGCCTCTTCGCGATCTCGGAGGCGCTGGTGATGGTCGAGGAGAAGATGATCGTCGCGAAGGAAGGCCGCGAGCGCGCGGCCGGCGCGCGCTGGGCCGAGACGGTCGAGGGCCTGCGCATGTCGCTCGAGCGCTGGTGGCAGATCGTCTGGACGTCCTTCGTCGGCCTCGCGGTCGGCATCATCCCCGGCGCCGGCGCGAGCGTCGCGGCGTTCGTCGCCTACCAGCAATCGCGCCTTTGGTCGAAGCATCCGGAGCTCTACGGCACGGGCATACCCGAGGGCGTGATCGCGCCCGAGGCCGCCAACAACGGCGTCACCTCGGGTACGCTCGTCCCGATGATGGCGCTCGGGGTGCCCGGCGGCAGCACCGCGGCGGTCATGATGATCGTGCTCCAGTACCACGGCATGGTGATGGGGCCGCGCCTCTTCGCCACCAACCCGGGAATCGCGTACGGCGTGTTCGTCTCGATGGCCGTCGCGTACATCTTCATGGTCTTCACCATCCTGCCGCTCGCCCGGTACATGTCGCGCATCGTCCTCATCCCGACGACGTACCTCGCGCCGGTCATCGTGCTGGTGACGATCGTCGCGGCGTTCGGCGAACGGCAGTACCTCTTCGACATGGCGCTCGCCCTCGCCTTCGGCGTCATCGGCTACATCGCGCACAAGACGAGCTACCACGTCACCGCGATCCTGATCGGCATCATCCTCGGGCCGTTGTTCGAGCAGTACCTCGTCCGGTCGCTCCGCATCTCCGAGGGCGACTTCGCGATCCTGTTCTCGTCGACGCTGGGGAACGTGCTGTGGGCGCTGCTCGCGCTGTCGCTTGCGCTGCCCGCCTGGCAGGGCTATCGGCGGCGGAAAGCGCTCGCGGCCGAGCAGTTCGGCGAGGAGCGGTAGCAGGCGTGCCTTCAGCCGCCGGTATAGACCGGCGCCGGCTGGCTGAAGAACGAATCGAGGAGGTGGTACGACACCGCCCAGTTCTTCGCGCGCAGGCTCGAGTGCGCGATCCCCGGCATCACCGCGAACTGCTTGTCCGGGTTCGGCAGCCGGACGAAGAAATCGACGAGGTCCTGGAGCGAGGCGATGCCGTCGTACTCGCCGCGCATGATCATCGTCGGCACGGCGATCTTCGCCGGATCGACGAGCGGCAGGTTCGCCGACATGTCGATGTAGGTCCCGGTCGGGACCGAGTCGTCGAGCGCGAGGACGGCGTCGGCGAACGCGTCCACCACCGTCAGATCCGACGTGCCCGGGTGGTCGCGGGTGAAGATGCTGTGGACGAACTTGCGGTCGATCGGGCGGCGGTTCGCGGCGCGGAATTCCGCGAGGCGCTTCTTCCGTTCCGCGAGCGTCGGGCTACCCTGCGCCGGTCCACACGAACGCGTCGAGCGCGAGGCGCTTCACGCGCCCCGGATGGCGTTGCGCGAACAGCGCCGCGCGCAGCGCGCCCGACGAGGAGCCGTAGACGAGCACGCGCGGGTCGTCGGCGACGCCGGCCATGTACTCGGTCGCGGCCGCGACGTCGTCCGCGCCGTTCGAGACGTCGCATTGACCGGGCGGTGCTTGTCGGACCGGCCGTAGCCCTCGCAGTCGAGGCACCACGTGTCGTAGCCGAGGCGGGCGAACCAGTCCATCACCGACGACTCGGGCCTGCCGGGCACCTGCAGGTCGAACACCGGCGTCCCGGCCATCGACGAGCCGTGCACGAAGAGGATCGTGCCGCGGCGTGGGCCGGCGGCCGCCGGGTCGCGCAGTTTCTTCCGCCGCAGGAAGATCCGGACGTCCGCGCCGTCCACACGCTTGGTCGCCCGGTGCTCGGTGCCGACCACCTCGGACTGGTTGCTCATCGGCGATTTCTCCCCAGCGACGAAAAAGCCCGCGCGGAACGCGTCCCGCGCGGGCCCGTTGGTACAGTCGGTGATCAGGCTTTCTGCATGTAGCCGTAGGCGCGGTTCGAACGGTCCGGGCCGTTGCGCTCGTAGATGTCCTTGTAGTAGGCGACCTTGTCCGTGAGGACGGAGGCCTGCTGCTTCGGCGAGAACCCGTAGAGCCGGGCGTTGTTGCCGCCGAGGATCGCCGGTCTTGACCGGGCCGTCCGCGGGCCCCATCGGCGCGAAGCCGTACTTCTTCTGGATCTCCTCGGGGATCTCGAGCCGCCGCAGCGCCTCGATCTGCCACTGCGGCGCGCCGGTCCAGATCGCATCCGTGCCCCAGAAGACGTGGTCCGCGCCGATGCCCTTGATCAGCGCGCCCATCATGAACGCGCACACGCGCGGATCGGCCATGGTGCTCTGGGCGAAGATCTGGCCGAGGTCCGCGTACACGTTCTTGACGCCGTACTGCCCGGGGATGTCGGCGAGGTCGCTGACCCATTCGACCCTCCCGGTCCGCTCGAGCTGCGCCCAGCATTCGCGCCTGCCCCCCGTCCGCGGTTCCGCCACCCGCCCACCGATAGGCCGAGTGGTAGATGACGAAGTTGAGCTGCGGCCAGTCCTTCGCCGCCTTGCCGACGTCGCCGACGTGGCAGTAACCGACGAGGTGCGGGAACTGGGCCTCGACCGACGGCGGGAACAGGCCCTTGTGGATGCAGACGTTCTTCAGCCCCGGGCGGTCCGGGTTGGCCTTGGCCATGCCTTCACGAGCTTCTCGTAGAACGGATACATCAGCTTCTCGTCGTCCAGCCGGAACGGGTACTTGGAGAGGTTCTTGTTGGTGTTGTCGCCGATCGTGTAGCCCTTCCACGAGTCGGGCTTGAGCTTCTCGTTCTCCTCGTCGACCTTCTCCAGCCAGCCCGGCCAGCCGGGCGTGAAGATCGCGTGCGAGAACATGCGCCGGGTGCCGGCCTCCTTGTTGACCTTCTCGCGCGCGTCGAACTTCATCTCGTTGGTGAGGAACGAACTTCGCGCTGCTCGACCGAGTAGGAGCCGCTGATGCACGCCACCTTGGTGTCGCTGTCGAGGAAGATCTCCTTGAAGTAGTTCGGGAACATGAGTTCGTCGATCGTCTGCGGCTTGCCGACCAGCGCCGGGTTCCAGCCGGCCTTGCCCACCGCCTCGCGCTGGCGCACGAAGGTCATGATCTGCGTGCCGTCGCGCAGGAAGTGCGTGTGCATGTCCATCACGAACTGGTTCTTCAGCGAGTCGGAGCGCGCCTGGGCGAGCTCCAGGTTGGTGGCCTCGCCGCGGGCGACCTCGTACAGCGGGCTGGCCTTCGTAGGTCTCGTTCATCGCGACGAACGCGGCGGCCATGCCGGCGGAGGTCTTGAAGAACTTGCGGCGGCTCATGCCGTGGTGCCTGGCGAGCTTCGAGCCCATCTCCTTCACGCGGGCCTCGAACTCGCGCTGCTTCGGGGTCTGCACGCCGGGCATGAACTCGTCGCTCGACACGGACTGCACCGGGATCGGCGACGGAAAGAGCGATTCGGCGGGGGACAGCTTGGAAAGTTCCTCGTCGCTGAGAAAGCCCATGGTAGTTCCTCCTTGGTGGGGTGGGGCCCAGGTTGGCTGGGTTCTGAACCTGTTCAATCTAGCACCGGCGAGCGGCGGATGCTCGCTGCGGCGCGGGAGGCGGGCGCGTATCGCGGGGCCAGCGCCGTCCGCACTCCGGCCCCGGCTTGGGCCCAGTGTTCCGGGCAGTGGCACCGCGTGGCGCGCTTGGCCGGCCGAGACGACTGCTAGCGCGACCGCAGCGCTCTCCACACCTTCTCCCGTGTCGCCGGCATGTCGATGTGCTTCACGCCGGCGCGCGCGCAAAGCGCGTCGACCACCGCGTTGATCACCGCCGGCGGCGAGCCGACCGCGCCCGCCTCGCCGGCGCCCTTCACCCCGAGCGGGTTCGCGGTGCAGGGCACGTTGTGGAACGCGCAGTCGAGCGATGGCACGTCGTCGGCACGCGGCATGGTGTAGTCCATGAACGAGCCGGTGAGAAGCTGGGCGCTTTCCGGGTCGTAGATCCCGTGCTCGAGCAACGCCTGCCCGACGCCCTGCACCGTCCCGCCGTGGATCTGGCCTTCGGCGAGCAGCGGGTTGATCGTGCGGCCGAAGTCGTCGACGATCGTGTAGCGCTCGATTTTGGTCTCGCCGGTGTCGGGATCGACCTCGACCTCGACGATATGACAGCCGTTGGGGTAGGTGTACTTCTCCGGGTTGCGCGTATGGGTGGCCTCGAGCCCCTTCGCCTTCTTCGCCACCTCGAACAGCGACACGCCGCGGTCTGTGCCGGCGATCCAGTACCTGCCGTCGCGGTATTCGATGTCGGCCGCCGCAGCCTCGAGCAGGCTCGCCGCTGTCTCCTTGCCCTTGCCGACCGCCTCGTCGGCGGCGTCGATCGCCGCCACGCCGCCGATCGCCAAAAAACGGCTGCCGCCGGTGAGTCCGTTCGGAACGATGTCGGTGTCGCCCTGCACGATCTCGATCGCCTCGGCGTCGATTCCCAGCTTGTCGGAGAGCACCTGCTTGAAGCTGGTGACATGCCCCTGCCCGTTGTCCTGCATGCCCGAGATCAGCGTCACCTTGCCCTCGCCGCCGATCTTCACGGTGACGGTATCGCCGTTCCCGCCGCCGCAGCGCTCGATGTACATCCCGAGCCCGATCCCGCGCAGCTTCCCGCGCTTCGCCGCCGCGTCGCGGCGCGCGGCGAAGCTCGCCCACTCGGCCTTCTGCATCGCGAGCTTCATCGCGCCGTCGAAGTCGCCGCTGTCGTACTCGCTCTCGACCGGCGTCTGGTACGGGAACGTGTCGATGAAGTTGCGCCGCCGGATCTCGTCGGGCGCGAGGCCGAGCTCGCGCGCGGCGAGGTCGACGATGCGCTCGATGACGTAGATCCCTTCCGGGCGCCCGGCACCACGGTAAGCGTCGACCGGCACGGTGTTGGTGACGACGCCTTTCGTGTGGAGCACGATCGCCGGGATGCGGTACACGCTCGACAGCACGAACAGCAGGAGCTGCGGAATGAAGGGGCCGAAGTTGGAGAGATACGCGCCCATGTTGGCGTAGTTCGTGACCCGGAGCGCGAGGAATTTCGCATCGGCGTCGAGCGCGAGCTCGGCGATGGTGAAGTTGTCGCGGCCCTGGACGTCGGAGACGAAGGTCTCGCTCCGCTCGCCGGTCCAGCGCACCGGGCGCTTGAGCTTCCGCGACGCCCAGACGACGAGCGGCTGCTCCGGGTGGAGGAAGATCTTCATCCCGAATGCGCCGCCGACGTCCCCCGACACGACGCGCAGCTTCTCGTTGCCGAGCTTGAGGATCGGGTCGGCGATCTGGCCGTGGATCACGTGCGGCCCCTGCGTCGGCGTGTAGAGCGTCGAGCGATCCGTCGCCGCGTCGTAGTCGGCGAGCGCCGCGCGCGGTTCGACCGGGTTCGCGATCAGCCGGTTGTTGACGAGCTCGAGCTTCACCACGCGCTCTGCGCGCTTGAACGCCGCGTCGACCGCCTTCGCATCGCCGTTCACGATGTCGAAACAGACGTTGCGCTTGATCCCGGGCCAGACGAGCGGCGCGCCGGGCTTGGTCGCGGCATAGGTGTCGGCCACCGCCGGCAGCGGCTCGTAGTCGATTTCGATCAGCTCGGCGGCATCCTTGGCCCGGGCGAGCGTTTCGGCGACCACGAGCGCGACCGGATCGCCGACGTGCCGCACGCGATCGATCGCGAGCAGCGGCCGCGGCGTCTCACCGCGCTCAGAGCCGTCGGCGTTGGTCACCGGGATCATGCACGGGATCTCGCCTAGGCCGTCCGCCCTCACCTCCGCCCCGGTAAGGACGGCCAGGACCCCCGGCGCCTTGCGCGCGGCAGCCGCGCCGACCCGCTTGATGGCGGCGTGTGCGTGCGGCGAGCGCACGACGCACGCGTGCGCTTCGTTCGCGAGACGGACGTCGTCCGCGTAGCGCCCGGCGCCGCGCACGAGGGTCAGATCTTCGACCCGGGAGATGGACTGGCCGAGGGAGAACTTCGCCATTGATCTGCGCTCCGTCAAGATAAACCACGACGCATTGCGGGCGCAGAAACAACCTGCGCCGCAACACCGAGGTTCAAGAAAACCAGGAACCCGGGGCGATGTTACTTCACCCGCCGCTGCCGACGATGGCGACGTCGCAGGTCACGCCATCCCCATCCGTTTCGCCATCTCGCGCTCCCACTCCGCGACCGGTCGGAAGCCGGGCAGCTTGCGCGCGGTCTCCTCGGCCCAGCGCATCAGCGCCTCGTCCGATTGCGCGAAGTCGAACGGGATGCGCAGCGGCTGCGTGACGTACCACGGCGTATCGACGAAGAGCTCGACCCGGTTGCCCTCCGGGTCGCGGAAATACACGCTCAGCGCGTTGCCGTGGCTCACCGGGCTGATCTGGGCCACCGGCTCGCGCTGGAGCCGCTCGTGCAGCGCGCGAAGATCGGCGAGGGTGTCGACGCGAAACGAGAGCTGGTTCACGACGTTGAACGGGAGTTCCGCCGGACGGCCCGAGGCGAGGACGATCTGGTGATGCTCGCGCGGATCGCGCGAGAGAAACACGAGGTTCACGACGCCGCCGGAGATCTCGAGGGCGCCGCGGTCGGTGACGGTGAAGCCCATGAATCGGGTATAGAAGTCCTCCATCTTCGCCAGATCGGTCGCGTACAGACCGAAGTGGCTGAACGAGATGCGTGGGGTCGGGCCAGGCATCGCCGCCTCCTTCTCGCTTTGAAGCACAAGATCCGATTGAGATTTCTGTATCACTTGGTTACCCTCAGCGCACACTATAGGAGGAGCGCATGAAGCTTGCGAGCTACCTGCTCGATGGCCGGCCGAGCTACGGCGTGGTCGAAGGCAACGGCGTCATCGACCTCGGCCGCCGGATCGGCGCCCGCCATCCCGATCTGCGCGCGCTGATCACCGCGAATGCGCTGGACGAGGCGAAGCGCGCGGCCTCGGGCGCGAAGCCCGATGCGAGCTTCGACGCGCTCACGCCTCTCCCCGTCATCCCGAACCCGGACAAGATCGTCTGCGTCGGCCTGAACTACGAGGAGCACCGGGTCGAGACGAACCGCGAGAAGACCGAGCACCCGGCCCTCTTCCTGCGCGTCGCGGGCTCGCAGGTCGGCCACCGCCAACCGCTGCTGCGGCCACGCGAATCGAAGAGCCTCGACTATGAAGGCGAGATCGCGGTCATCATCGGCGCCGGCGGCCGGCGCATCCCAGAAGCCGACGCGTGGCGCCACGTCACCGGGTACGCCTGCTACAACGACGGCTCGGTGCGCGACTGGCAGCGGCACACCGTGCAATGGACCGCCGGCAAGAACTTCACGCGCACGGGCGCGTTCGGGCCGTGGATGGTTACCGCCGACGAGATTCCCGCGGGCACGCCGCTCACGCTCGTCACCCGCCTCAACGGCACCGAGATGCAGCGCGCGACCACCGACATGATGATCTTCAAGATCCCGCGGCTGATCAACTACATCTCGACCTTCACCGAGCTCGTCCCCGGCGACGTGATCGTCACCGGCACGCCCGGCGGCGTCGGCGCGCGGCGGACGCCGCCCGTGTTCATGAGCCCGGGCGACAAGGTCGAGATCGAGATCGACAAGGTCGGCGTGCTCGTGAATACGATCGGAGAAGACTGAGCACCCCAAACGCTCAAGTAGGCTCCCTTCCCGCCCGGCACCGCCGGGCCGGGTGAATTCCTCACCTCGGCGGTGCATTCCTGCCCGCCTGCGTCATCGCTGCCCGCATAGGCTCCCGACCGTCCTCGACGATTCGCCACCGCTCCGGCCTCGGCCGGAGATCACAGGAGACGGCCATGAAGCTGAAGCGCGCCCGCTCGACGTTCCCGACCGCGGTCGCCGCAACGATCGCGGGGATTGGGGGCCTCCTCGCTGCCGGTTCCCCGGTCGGCTCCGCGACCGGCGCCGACGTCGTCGAAGGGAAATGCTCGGCGATGCTCGCTGCCGCACCCGAGATCGTCCGCCGGCTCGAAGCGGTGCAGTCCTGCCAGGGCGCCAACGCCGGCTGCGGTTACCTGCAGGTCGCGCCCGATTCCGGAGTCCTCACGCTCTTCTGTTCGGTGGGCGGCCCGGTGCAGATCTTCGGCGCCAACCGGCTGAGCGCGCTGCGCGTCGAAGACGGCGCGATCACCGGCGACTGCGACCGCGGGTCGTGGCGACGCGACGCGGGCGTCCCCGGCTGCTACTAACCGCCCGCCAGGGGCGCAGGACACGAAGGCACCGGATTAGCGCTGCTCCACCGCGGCCGTCGTCGTCACCGACGGCGGCTTCCTCCCGGCGCCGCGCATGTCGACCAACCGGTTCAGGAGCTCGAACCAGAACGGCCCGCCGAGGCTGATCGCGAGCGCGGTGATCAGCCAGCCGATTGCCTTCAGCACCCACGCGGTGCCGGAGCGCGCCTTGGTCGCGCTCCAGCACTGGCCGAGCATCGTGCGCAGGCTGCGCGCGTCGAGATCGGCGGTCCAGTCGGTCGCGACGCAGGAGAAGCCGATCGGCAGCCCCTGCCGTTCGATCGTCTGCAGCTTCCCGGTCACGGTCGCGATCGCCTGGCTCGGCGCAGGCTCGCCGCTCGCGGCGACCCGCGCGCCTTCCTCGGCGAGCGCGGCGCGCAGCGTCGGGTTGTGCACCAGCGTTCGCGCGATCTCGATCGTATCGACGTTGAAGACGACTGCGACGCCCGCGCCCACCCAGAACAGCCACCAGCGCGCGCGCCGCTTGTACCACCCCGAGACGCGATCCATCGCGGCCTCGTACCAGGCGGCGACGTTGCGGCGCGCGACGTCGAGATTATCGCCCGCCTGCTCGACGAGCGGCAACAGCGACTCGCCGACCGTGAACCCGCACGCGCGGCATGTCCGCGCTGCGTTGAGGACGTCGCGGGCGGAGAGCGGCCGGTCGCTCGTGTGCGGCGGCTCGCCGCGGATCTGCGCGGCCTTGTGCAGGACGACGTCGAACAGCGCCTGCGCGAACGTCTCGCCCGGGATGTACGAGGGGTGCTGGATCCGCCCGGGCACGTCGCGGTAGAGGCTGGCGAGAAGCGGGTGGTTCACCACGCGCAAGTAGATCCAGCGGTCGGGCAGAAGGCTCATCAGCCCGAGGCGCAGGAACCGCCCGCGCAGGCTGAACTTGTGCGCGGCGAGCTCGATCAGCCCGGAGCACAGCGTGCTCACGAGGAAGTAGACGAGCGCGAGTCCAACCGCGACTTCGGCAAAAGTCAGCAGCATCGGAACCCTCCCGTTCTTGGCCTGTATCTCGTCAGGTGGGGATCGCGGGGAAGATCCCGGTGCGCGAGTACACCGTGTCCTCCTGCAGGTCCGCGCGGCCCGCGTGCGCGAGGTTGTAGGGCCGGTACAACGGATCGGTCGACCACTTCATCCGCGCCGACTCGTCGATGGTTTCGTTCACGCCCTTGATCTGGATCGGGCGGAAGTAGCGTCGGAACAGTTTCGCAACCTTGTAGAGCCCGTAACCCATGTCGCCGAACGAGTCCCGGACCGGCGACAGGTGCTCGTCGCCGCGCAGCTTGAACTCCTCCGGCAGCGCAGGCTTGCAGCGTTGTTGCTCGACATCGGCTGGCACCCCGGTCTGGACGAAGAGCAGCCCGCGCTTCGCCGCTTCTTCGGCGATCCACATGAGCGGTCGGTCGGGCAGCGTGTCATCCTCGTAGCCACCACCGACGTTGGCGTGCGCGCCGGGAAACCATCGCTGCTCGACGGTCTGATGCGGGTATTTCGATGTCCACAACGTCACGTCGTATTCTTCGCGGTTCTCGTCGATCGCGATCGCGTGGAAGGCGTTCTCGATCACTTTCCCGAGCCCGGTGTCGTGGAACTCGTACTTCCCGCGGTTGAGGCCGAGCTTGTCGACCGAGCGCGGGATGCCGAGCGCGCCCACGGTGTCCCAGACGCCGAGGAACTTGACCGCCAACTCGTCGTCGGGGCAGGAGTATTGCCGGCGGAACGCGATGCATTCGGGCGCCTCGCGGGTGGTTGCGTTCGATGCGGCCGGCGCCTCGACCCGCGTGCGGTAGAGTGCCCACGCCTGCTGCACGACCGGGTCATCGGGCGTCACGAGCCGCCGCCGGCCGCGGTCGCGGAACAGGTCCTTCTTCAGGATGCCGCAGCGGTTGACCATGCCCCCGAGCGAGCGAGCGGTGAACGCGCCGCGGCTGAACCCGAAGAGGAAGAGCTCGTCGGGCCCCTCCACAGGGTCCTCGCCGTACCGCGACTCCTCCTTCCACGTCTCGCCCTTCCGGTGATAGTTGTTCACCAGCCAGCAGTAGCCCTCGAGGATGTTGCGGTCGAGCCCGCGCCCCAACGTGCCGCCCCGGACCCGGTCGCCGACCACGGTACCGACGCCTTGGTCGTAGAACTTGAGCTGGCCGCGGCAGCCGGCGTCGCGGTCGGCGATCGCCGCATACAGCCGCGAGACGTTGGTCTGGTCCTCGGCCGTGTTCCACGTGCCATCGAAGCACACTACAAGACGACCGCGCATGAGACATCCTCCTGCCCCGGGGGCTGTTCGCTCCGGGTAAACTAGCCCTCGGTTGACTCGCTGCGAATCCTACCAATGGTCTAAAGCCGGGGCTAGGACACCCCTGGACCGTCAGATTTTCCGCACCGTGCCGCAATCCGTCGAGAGCTATGGGATCGTCATTGGCCGCCGCTGACGCGATCGAGCGCGGCGAGTCGTTCCCCGGCTCGGACAGGACCGCCGCCGAGGAGCGAGCTTTGTGCCGCGAGGACCTCGTCGACAACGTGCTGCGGCGCGCTCTCGAGGGCTCGGCCTGCGCCGCCGAGCTCCTGTCCGAGCAGGCGCTCGAGGACTCGCTGCAGGCTATCCTCTGCGCTCCCCACCGCCAACCGGACGTGTGGGTGTTCGCCTACGGCTCGCTCATCTGGAATCCGGTGTTCGACTTCGACGAGCGGGTCGTTGCCACGGTGCACGGCTATCACCGCAGCTTCTGCCTCTGGTCGCGCGTGAACCGCGGCACGCCGGAGCGGCCCGGCCTCGTGCTCGGGCTCGATCGCGGCGGGCGCTGCACAGGTGTCGTGTACCGGATCCCGGAGCGGATGGCAGGAGAGGAGTTGCGCCTGCTGTGGCGCCGCGAGATGCTGCTCGGCTCCTACGCGCCGCGCTGGACACTCGTCACGCACGGGAAGCGCTCGTTCCGCGCGCTCGCTTTCGTCGTGAACCGCGACCGCCCGGGTTACGCCGGTCGGCTACCCCCGGAGCGGGTGGTAGAGCGCCTAGTCCACGCCCGCGGCACGATCGGCACCGGGCTCGACTATCTCCGACGGACGATCGACGGGCTGGCCGCAGCCGGAATCCGCGACCCGCATCTGATGAACCTCGATGCGCTCGCTCGGCGGCGGCTGGGCGAGGACGAACCCCACCTCCCGCGAGCCGATCTCCAGCTCTAGAAGCTCGCCTGCGTCTCTCCGCTACCGCGCCAGCAAGAAGTCGCGCACGACGTCGATCTGGTCATCGTTCATCAGCCACGGCGCGTGGCCGATGCCCGCGAACTCGACGACGCGAGCCTTCGGGCCGCGCTCGGCCATCTGCTTCGCGGTCGATTCGAGCAGCAGATCGGACTCCGTGCCGCGCAGCACGAGCGTCGGGGACTTGATCGTCTCCCACACCGGCCACAGGTCGACCCCGAGCAGGAAGTCGGGTCCGAACTCGAGGCCACCGTTGTTGCCCCGCCTGAGTGCGCTGACGATGCCGGGGTCGTAGGCCTGGCTCCAGGTGCCGTCGTCGTTCTTGCGCCCGCTGTGCCGGGCCACATGGCGCCACTTCGCGTCGTCGATCGGGCCGAACTGCGCGCACGCGACCCGGAGGTGCTGCTCGAGCTCCCCGAGCGTCTTGAACTTCGCGTTCAGCCCGGCGTGCACGTTCTTCAGCCGAATGAGCCCCGGCCAAGGCACGAGCGGGCCGATGTCGTTCAGCACCAGGCGGCCGATCGGCGAGCCGAGCTTGGCGGCAAGCATCATGCCGATCAGGCCGCCCATCGACGTTCCCACCCAATCGACGCGCTCCGGGTGCCCGCTGTGGCGGAGCACTCGCGCGAGGTCGTGGAGCGTGCCGCCGGGATGCGCCATCACGTGCGCGAGCAGCGTTGCAGCGTCCGACTGATACAGCGCGAAGCCGTAATCCGACTTGTCCGCCAGCCAGTCGCTCGCCCCGCGTCCGGGGACGTCCATGCAGACAACCCGGCAGTCGGCGGCGAGCCGCGCGGCCAGATAGTCGAAATCACGGCTGTTGCGCGTGAGGCCGTGAACGCATACGACGGTATGCGGGTTGTGCGGGCTCCCCCATTCCGTGTACGCCACGCGGTGGAACCCGCGTGGACCGAGGCTGGGGAAGTACCGCGAGCGGGGACTGGCCATTGGACGGGATACCCCGCGGACGCGGCACGATCCGGGATTGTGGGCGTGCAGCATGACCCCGGCAAGTACGCCCGATGCGCCCCGTTGCGGAAAAGTTCCGCCCCGCCGGGCCATTCCCGTGTCAACCTTGAACACGACGGGCCGTTGCCCGGCTTATGTCCCTGACGCGCGAAGACCTCGAGAACGGACGGATGCGGCGCCTGCTCGCGGAGTCCGGCCGGGGCCCCACTCCACTCACCGATGAGGAACTCGATGCCTCGATCCGGTGCGTGCTCTCCGGCGTGCGTGCCGGCGAAGACGTCTGGGTGTTCGGCTACGGGTCCCTGCTCTGGAACCCGCTCCTGCACCACGACGAGCGGCGTGCGGCCACGCTCCGCGGCTTCCACCGCCGGTTCTGCCTCTGGTCGATGACCGGACGCGGGACGCCCGACAGGCCCGGTCTCGTCCTCGGCCTGGATCTCGGTGGCACCTGCCATGGGCTCGCCTACCGGCTTCCCGCCGCGACGGCGGCCAGCGAGCTGCGGCTCCTCTGGCGCCGTGAGATGGTGAGCGGGTCCTACTCGCCGCGGTGGGTAAGAGTGAACGCGGCGCCGTGCGCCGCGAGCCACGGCTGCGAGCAGGAGCTGCGCGCGCTCGCATTCGTGGTCAATCGCGAGCATCCGAACTACGCCGGCCGGCTCCCGGTCGACGTGGTCGCGCGCGCGCTCGCGGCGGCGTGCGGGCACATCGGCAGCTCGGCCGAGTACCTGCACAACACCGTCGAGGCCCTCGCGGCGCACGGTCTGCGCGACGCATACCTCGAGCTCCTCCGCGACCGCCTCGTCCGCGAAGCCGCTCGGGAGTAATCCCTTCCCCGCCCGAACTGGGCGGTCCCTGTCAGGAACGCGCCTCCCCGGCGAGCAAGCCTTCGATCAGACCGCGCGCGCGTGGTCGAAGAACGAAGACCTCGTTCACAAGTTCTACTTCTTCGACGCAGCGAAGAACCGGGGTGGTGGCGTACACATTTGGAAAACCAGAGAGGCCGCGCAGCGGTGGCACGGCGAATCGTATCGAAACCACATCCGGGCGCTCTACGGCAGCGACCCCACGATGACCTACCTGGACACGCTCGTGGTGGTCGACAAGGCCCTCGACCGGGTGTCGGAGCCAGCCGAGGCCTGATCCGCGGATCAAGCGGCCGGTGCAAGGGCCGAACCGGGAACGGCGACCAACGTTCTCAGGAACAGGAGTCCGTGTGTTGAGACGCTATTTTGCGCTAGCGCTGCTGCTCGCGGCGGCGCCGGTGATCGCGCAGGCCCCGCCCGCCGGCGTGGCCAAGGCCACGTTCGCGGCGGGCTGTTTCTGGTGCACCGAGGAAGCGTTCGACAAGGTGCCCGGCGTGGTGTCGACGACGTCCGGATACATGGGCGGCACCAAGCAGAAACCGACCTATGCGGAGGTGTCGTCCGGTACCACCGGCCACACCGAGGTCGTCCAGGTCGTCTACGACCCGGCGAAGGTGAGCTATGAGCGCCTGCTCGAGCAGTTCTGGCTGAACCACGATCCGACGGTGAAGGACCGCCAGTTCTGCGACGTGGGCTCGCAGTACCGCCCCTCGATCTTCTATCACACCGAAGAGCAGAAGCGGCTCGCCGAGGCCTCGAAGGCGAAATGGGACAAGGACAAGCCGTTCGCCCAGCCGATCGTCACGCCGATCGTCGCCGCCGGCGAATTCTGGCCGGCCGAGGACTACCATCAGGATTACTACCGGAAGAATCCGGTCCGCTACAAGTTCTACACCTCGGGCTGCGGTCGCTACGCACGGCTCGACCAGCTTTGGGGGACGCTCGGGAAGTAAGCCAGCCGAAGGAGGGACACCATGAATGCGTTCGATCCCACTCGCGGCCCGAATGCGGCCGCGTTCGCCGCGTCACAGCAGCTCATGGAGATGCAGCTCCGGTCGATCCGCGAGCTGCAGGAGCTCAATCTCGCGACCGCGCGCGCCGCGATCGAGGCGATGAGCTCCTGGCAGTCGCTCGCAGGTGCATGGACCGCGCCGGTGGCCTCCGCGCGTGCCTCGTCCGACTGGCAGCAGGCGCTTACCGACTACCCGCGGCGGGCGGCGGAAATCTGCATGCGCGCCACCGAAGCGTGGGTCGGCGCATGCACCGAGCAGTCGCGCGCCTGGACCGAGACCGCCCGCGCTGCGGTCGACGACGCGACGCGCGCACCCCGCCGCTGACCTCGCGGCGATCGGGGGGCCCGCCCCGCCCGCGGTTGTCTTGAACCCTCGGTGTTGCGGCGCAGGCTTTACCTGCGCCGCAACACGTCCAAGTTCTTTCTACCCTTCCTTGCCGCAGTCGCGCCGAGTGATGCCCTTCTCCTGGGCATACTGCGCCGCCGAAGCCTCGATCATCGGCCGCACGATCGACTGGTCGGAGGCGATCCAGTCGGTGATCACTTTCCACTCCCTGCCATCCCATTGCTGGAACTTCACAGCGCCGCCGCCCTCGTGGTCCATGCACGAGACCTGCAGCGGCTGCATGAAGCCCGCGGCGCCGAGCTCCTTCAGACGCGTATCGTCGATTCGCAGATTTTCGAGGCCCCAGCGCACCTGCTCGCCGGTCATCGGCTGACCCTTGCCGAACTTCGCTTGCGCAGTGCGAACCGCTTCGGTGGTCAGGATCGCCCAGAGCACGCCGCGGTTGTAGTAGATGGTCCCGATGCGCGTCTTGTCGTCGAGTTCGCCCTGACCCTTCGCGTACACATGCTTCTGGATCTCCTTGACCACCGGGAAGTTGCTACCGGGGGCGTTGAAGCCCGCGGCGATGTAACCCTTCGCCGCGTCGCCCGCCGGGATCACGTCCTCCTCGGCCCCCGACCACCACACGCCGACCACCTTCTCCCTAGGGAACCCCACCTTCGCCGCCGCCTTCAGCGCCGTCGGGTTCATCACCCCCCAGCCCCGCAGGATCACCCAGTCGGGCCGGATCTGTCGGACTTGCAGCCACTGCGACTGCTGCTCATTGCCCGGATGCGGCACCGCGATGTGCGTCACCTCGAACCCGTACTTCTTCGCCTGGATGTCGAGGACCGGGATCGTCTCCTTGCCGTAGGCCGAGTCGTGATAGAGATTCACGATCTTCTTGCCCTTCAGCTTGTCCATCCCGCCTTCCTTCTGGCCGATGAACTTGATCTTGGCGGTGTTCTGCGACCAGTAGTTGGTGATCAGCGGAAAGACATACGGGAACACGCGTCCGTCGGAGGCATCGGTCCGGCCGTAGCCGATGGACACGATGGGGATCTTGTCGGTCGTCCCTTTCTCGATCAGCGAATAGGTGATGCCCGTCGATAGCGGGTGGATCAGGGTCGCGCCGGTCGGCCCTTTCTTCTTCGAGCGCTCGTAGCACTCGACGCCGCGGGCGTTGTTGTACTCGGTCTCGCACTTCTCCCACGTGATCTTGACGCCGTTGATGCCGCCGTCGCGGTTGTTGAGCAGCTTGAAGTAATCGATCATCGCACCTGCGATTCCCGAGCCGCCCGCCGCGTACGGGCCGACCCAGTACGAATTGACCGGCACGAACTGCTCCTTCGCTTGCGCCGACGCACCCGCGCCGTAGACCGTCGCTGCGATCGCCGCGACCGCAAGCGCGATTGTGGTGTGCTTCATGGTGGTTTCCTCCTCCTCGTGGTGGCCAAGTGCCGCGAGCATTCTAGAAGGAACGCGAACGCAAGGGGCACCGCTGCAATGCAGCGCGACCCGCGCGGCGGTTCAAGTTCCGCCAGCTTCGGCCGCGCGTTGCAGCTTTGCCAGCAACCCGTCGAGCTGACGCCGTTCTACCGGCGTAAGGCCGGCCAGCAGCGCCCGCTCGCGCACCCGGGCGCGCAGCGCGACGCGCCGATAGAGCGCCCGACCCCTGGTGGTCAGGCGGAACAGGGTGCGCCGGGCGTCGAACGCGTCGTGGGTCCGCTCGATGTAGCCGGCGCGAGAGAGAGCCTGGAGGGCGCGCGACGCGCGCGCCTTGTCGAGCGCGCTGCGGGCCGCCGTTTCGGCCGCCGAGCGCGCCGCCCCGTCGCCGAGCGCGGCGACAACACGCCAGCCGGCCGGGTCGAGGCCGAAGCGATCCGCGGGCCCCCGCGCTGCGGCCGCGGCGAAGAGCCGCGCGAGCGACGCGAGCCGCTCGAGGAGCGGCACCGCCGCCACGCGCGGCCGGGGATGTCGCAAGGCCCGTGGGCGCCCGGCGCCGGCTTTACGACGCGTGCTCATCCGAGATGTCCGAGCGGCAGTGCGGTCGTGTCCTTGATCCGCTCGAGCACGAAACGCGTACTCATCCCAGATGCCCGAGCGGGAGTGCGGTCGTGTCCTTGATCCGCTCCAGCACGAAGTTAGATTTCACGTCGATCACGCCCGCCAGCTTAAGCAGGCGGTTCATCATGAACCGTGAATAGTGCTCGAGATCCTCCACGTGGACCCGCAGGAGATAGTCCGTATCGCCGGTCATGGCGTAGCAGGCTACAACCTCGGGCCAAGTCTGCACTGCGCTGCGGAACTCTTCGAGCGGGGTCGTCCCGCCCTTCTCGAGCTTCACGTTGGCAAAGGCGAGCAGCCCCAACCCCACCTGCGCGGAGTCGAGCAGGGCCACGTAGTCCCGGATAACGCCTCCCCCCTCCAGCGCGCGCACCCGGCGCAGACAGGGACTGGGCGAAAGCGCGACCTTGGCCGCGAGCTCCACGTTCGTGAGCCGGCCGTCGCGCTGCAGCAAGTCGAGGATCCTGCGGTCGGTGCGGTCGAGGTTGGAAGTTGGCATCTTCGGCCTCTCAAAGCGTGTGAGTGCGCAATATTATTGCCGAACGAAGGCGGAGTCGGGGTGTCTTTGGCACCAAATGGCCCCCCCTCTTCCCCATAATGGCGACCCATCCGCCCCCTAGGAGCAAGTCCATGCCCGACCTCTGGAACAACCCGATAGGTACCGACGGCTTCGAGTTCGTCGAGTACGCCGCGCCCGATCCGCAGGACACGCCCGGCACCTACTACGAGCTGCTCGACAGGCGGCTGCCGGGCCACGGCGAGCCGCTCGACGAGCTGCGGAAACGCGCAATCCTCGTCGACGGCGGGCCCGCCGGCGGTCTCCTGCTGCAGATCTTCACCAAGACGGTGATCGGTCCGATCTTCTTCGAGATCATCCAGCGCAAGGGCGACGACGGGTTCGGCGAGGGCAATTTCAAGGCGCTCTTCGAGTCGATGGAGCTCGATCAGATCCGCCGCGGCACTTTGCAGCCGGCTTGAGGAGCAGGGAAATGGATCGATCGATTCTCACCGCAGTCAGCAACGCCCCGGAACTCGCCCTGCGCGGCGACTACTCGCGCATGCGCTCCGACCACACGCGCGAGCAGGACTGGTCGGCGTACACGGCCGCCGAGCACGCCCTGTGGCGGAAGCTCTACGACCGCCAGATGCGGCTCGTGCCGCAGTACGCGTGCGAGGAGTTCCTGCATACCCTCGCCCGCCTCGACGCGAGCGCTGGCGTTCCTCGTTTCGACGAGATTTCGCGGAAGCTCCGGCGTGCGACCGGCTGGGAGCTCGTCGCGGTGCCCGGGCTGATCCCCGACCTTGCCTTCTTCGAGCATCTCGCCAACCGCCGCTTCCCGGTTACCGACTGGCTGCGCCGGCCGGAGGAGGCCGAGTACATCGTCGAGCCCGACGTGTTCCACGACTTCTTCGGCCACGTGCCGTTGCTTTTCGACCCGGTGTACGCCGACTACATGGCGGCCTACGGCAAGGGCGGGCTCAAGGCGGCGAGGCTCGACTCGCTCAAGCATCTCGCCCGCCTCTATTGGTACACGGTCGAGTTCGGGCTGATCGGGACGCCCGAAGGTCTACGTGTCTACGGCGCCGGGATCCTCTCTTCGGCCGGCGAGGTCCTGTACGCGGCCGAAAGCGCCGAGCCGCGCCGCGTCAAGTTCGACCTCGAACGGCTGCTTTGCACCGAGTACCGCATCGACCGCTTCCAGGACACCTACTTCGTGATCGACAGCTTCGAGCAGCTGATCGCCGATACCGCGTCCGACTTCACGCCGGTCTACGAGCGGGTCAAGCGGCGGTCGCCGATCGCGCCCGACGAGGCAACCTGGGACGACGTGGTGGTGCGGCCTCGGCGGATGCCCGCCTTCGCCTGAGGGTCTCGCTCACCGTGCCGGCGGCGGGCCGCCGGCGCGGTACTGCGGCGACGTAAGCACCTCGGGCCGCAGCACCGCGTCGAGTTCCTCCTTCTTCATCAACCCCATCTCGAGCACGAGGTCGGCGACCGGTCGGCCGGTGGCGAGTGCTTCGCGCGCGACCCGCGTAGCGTTCTCGTAGCCGATGTACGGGTTGAGCGCGGTGGCCAGCCCGGCCGAGGAGCGAACCCGGGCGGCGAGCAGCTCGCGGTTGCAGGTAATCCCGTTCACGCAGTTCCGCGCGAGCGTCAAACACGCCTCGCGCAGGTGCGTCAGGCTCTTGAACAGGCTGTGCGCGATGATCGGCTCGAACGCGTTCAGCTGCAGCTGGCCGCCCTCGGAGGCAAGCGTCACGGTGATATCGTTGCCGATCACCTCGAACGCGACCTGGTTCATCACCTCGGGAATGACCGGGTTCACCTTGCCGGGCATGATCGACGACCCGGCCTGGCGCTCGGGCAGCTTGATCTCGCACAGCCCGGCCTGCGGTCCGCTCGAGAGCAGGCGCAGGTCGTTGCACGTCTTCGATAGCTTCGCCGAGACGCGCTTGAGCACGCCGGACACCTGGACGAACGCCCCGGTATCCTGGGTCGCTTCGACGAGGTTGGCCGCCGGCACGACCGCGATCCCGGTCAGCGCCGCGAGATTGCGCGTCACCAGCCCGGCGTAGCGCGGGTCGGTGTTGATGCCGGTGCCGATCGCGGTGGCGCCGAGGTTGATTTCGTGCATCAGCGCTCGCGCCTCCCCCAGCCGCTGCTCGTCCTCCCCGATCATCACCGCGAAGGTGCTGAACTCCTGGCCGAGCGTCATCGGCACCGCGTCCTGCAACTGGGTGCGGCCCATCTTGAGCACGTCGGCGAACTCCTTCGACTTCGCCTCGAAGCTCTGCCGCAGCTCCGCCATCGCCTCGAGCAGCCGGTCGATCGCGAAACACACGCCGATCCGGATCGCCGTCGGATACACGTCGTTCGTGCTCTGCGACATGTTGACGTGGTTGTTCGGATGCAGGTGCTGGTACTCGCCCTTCCGGTGGTCCAGGATCTCCAGCGCGCGGTTCGCGATCACCTCGTTCGCGTTCATGTTGGTGGACGTGCCGGCGCCGCCCTGGATCACGTCGACGACGAACTCGCTGTCGAGGGCGCCATCGGCGATTTCCTTGCACGCGGCAACGATGGCGCCGGCCCGCTTCTCGTCGAGCTCGCCCAGCGCCTGGTTGGTGATCGCCGCGGCGTGCTTCACCAGCGCGAGCGCGCGGATGAGGTCGGGGTACGAGCCGATGCGCTGGCCGCTGATCGGGAAGTTCTCGAGCGCCCGCAGCGTGTGGACACCCCAGTAGGCCTCGGCGGGCACCTCGCGATCGCCGAGAAGATCGTGCTCCATCCGGGTCGCAGTGGTCATATCGAATCTCTCCTCCTAGGGGTGGAACAGGGGATCAGGCGTGGCGCGATGACGGGCGACTAGTACTCCCAGAAGATGCGCTGCAACTGCTTGCTGTCCTGCGTGCTGGTCAGGGCAACGGCCGCGAGAATGCGCGCTTTCTGCGGGTTGAGATCGTGGGCGACGACCCAGTCGTACTTGTCGTCCGGCTGCTCGGCGTTGCGGATGACGAATCCCCCGCCGCCCACGCGCGACGACCGGATGACGTGAACGCCCTGTTTGCGCAGCTCCACCAGGGAGGGCACCACCCGGTTGGATACCGAGCCGTTGCCGGTGCCGGCGTGGATCAGGGCCTTCGCGCCTTTCTGCACGAAGGTGCCGTAGGCGGCGTCGGTCATGTTTCCGTACCCATAGACGATTTCGACCGGCGCCAGTGCTTCGATTCGGTCGATGTCGAACTCCGACTGCGTGGTGTGGCGTTTGGCCGGTGTGCGGAACCAGTAGGTCTTGCCTTCGACCACCATGCCGAGCGGTCCCCACTGGCTGTTGAAGGCGTCGGTTTTGACGTTGATCGTCTTGGAGACGTCTCGTCCGGTGTGGATCTCGTCGCTCATGCTTACCAGCACCCCTTTGCCACGTGCGTCTTTGGCTCCGGCGACTACGACCGCGTTGTACAGATTGAGCATGCCGTCGGCTGACATCGCGGTACCGGGTCGCATGGAGCCGACCACCACGATCGGCTTGTCGCTGCGAATCACGAGGTTGAGGAAATAGGCGGTTTCCTCCAGGGTGTCGGTGCCGTGCGTGATCACGATGCCGTCGACGTCGGGCTGCTTTACGAGCGCCGAAACGCGTTTGCCGAGTTGCATGAGATGGTCGTTGGTGAGGCTCTCCGAGGCCATCTGGAACACTTGCTCGCCGCGCACGTTGGCCACGTCCTTCAGTTCCGGCACGCCGGCGATCAGCTTGTCCACCGGTACCTTGGCGGCCTGATAGGTGGCGCTGGCAGCGGCGCCGGCGCCGGCGCCGGCGATCGTGCCGCCGGTGGCGATGACGACCACGTTGGCAAGCTTGGCAGCGGTCGCCGGGGGCGCCGCTTGCTGGGCCTGGGCCGCGGCGATGGAGACGGCACATAGCAAAAGGGAGAGGAACTGCGGGAAACGTCGATAGAAGTTCACGTTGCCTCCTTGTTTGCGAAGAGGTGTCGAGGTTCTCCTTTGTCGTGTCGACGGCGGGTGCCTACTCCTCCGGGAGTCCGAGTGCCTCGAAGATCGACTCGAGCTGCGGGCTCATCGGCAGCGCGAGGTTCTCGCCCGTCGGGACGCGCCGCTGAAACCAGCGGCGATAGATCCAGCGGAGCTCCCGGCTCTCGGCGAGCTGCCGGAACGTGCGCTCGACCACGGCCGCGAACTGCGGATCGTCGCGGCGAAACATGATCCCGTACGGGTCGTACGAGAGATACTCGCCGACGACGATGTTCTCGGCTTGCGACTTGGTCCGTGCGATCAGGCCGTATAGCAGCACGTCGTCGGTCGCGAACGCATCGGCCTGCTTCGCGGTGAAGAGCTTGAACGACTCGTCGTGGTCTTTCGCGCTCACGAGCTTCATGCCCAGCTTCTGCTTCTCGTTGAACGCCTTCAGCGCCTGCTCGTTCGTCGTGCCGGCGGTCACGACGACGGTCTTATCGCGCAGATCGCGATACGAGCGGATCTTGTCGGCACGACGCACCATCAGCTTCGTACCGCTCACGAAGATGATCGGGGAGAACGCGACTTCCTTCTGGCGCGCGGTGTTGTTGGTCGTCGACCCGCACTCGAGGTCGATCTCGCCCGAGGCAACCGCCTGCATCCTGGTCTCGGGGGTGACCGGTCGATAGTTGACCTGCAGGAGCTTCCCGTCGAGCTCGCCTGCGACCTCGTCGACGATCGCCTGGCAGAGCTCGAGCGAGTAGCCGAGCGGCGTCTTGCCCGGGCCGAGGTAAGAGAACGGGAACGAGTTCTCCCGGTAGCCGATCGTGACGACGCCGGAATCCCGGATCTTCTTGAGCGTGCCGGCGAGCTTGCCGGCGTCCGCATCCAGGCGTTCCTGCCCGACGGCCGGGAGCGCCAGGGAGAGCGCGACGAACGCCGCGCCCAAAGTGCTGAACCAGCGGTTCGACATGATAGCCTCCTCGATTGCGAGGATGCCGCCGGGCCGGGCGATGCCCGGCGGGGCGGCCCACATGGACTCGAGCGTCAAGCCACGGCGGGCTGTAGGCCCGGCCGCTCCTCTTCTTCGGTCGGTGGCTTCAGCTCGCCTTCCCACTTCGCGACGACCGCGGTCGCGAGGCTGTTCCCGATGACGTTGGTCGCCGAGCGTCCCATGTCGAGGAACTGGTCGATGCCCATGATCAGGAGCAGTCCGGCCTCGGGAATGTTGAACGTGGCGAGCGTCGCGGCGATCACCACTAGCGACGCGCGCGGCACGCCGGCCATGCCCTTGCTCGTCACCATCAGGATCAGCAGCATCGTGATCTGCTGGGCGCCCGTCAGTTCGACGCCGTAGGCCTGTGCGATGAACAGCACGGCGAACGTGCAGTACATCATCGACCCGTCGAGGTTGAAGGAGTAGCCGAGCGGCAGCACGAAGCTCGAGATCTTGTTGTTGACGCCGAACTTCCCGAGCTGCTCCAGCGTCTTCGGGTAGGCCGCCTCGCTCGAGGCGGTGCTGAACGCGAGGGCGAGCGGCTCCTTGATCAGGCCGAACAACCTGAAGACGCGGCCGCCGAGGAAGAGAAAGCCCGCGAACCCGAGGAGGACCCACAGGATGAGCAGCCCGAAATAGAACTCGGCCATGAACGTCCCGTAGGTCACGAGGATGCCCAGGCCCTGCGTCGTGACGACGGAGGCCATCGCCGCGAACACCGCGACCGGGGCGAACAACATCACGGCGCCGGTGATTTTCAGCATGATGTGGACCAGGTCCTCGATCCACGCGACGATCGTCTTGGCCTTCTCCCCGAGGCTCGCGGCGGCAACGCCGAAGAAGATCGAGAACACGACGATTTGCAGGATCTCGTTGGTTGCCATCGCCTCGATGACGCTCCTCGGCACCAGGTGCGTGATGAACTCCTTGAGCGAGAGCGAACCCGTCTTGAGGTTGGTCGACGCGGCCGCATCCGGTAGCGGAAGGTTGAGACCTACGCCCGGCTGCAGGATGTTCACCAGCAACATGCCGAGCAGCAGCGAAACCAGCGAAGCGATCACGAACCAGCCGATCGCCTTCAGGCCCACGCGGCCGACCGACTTCGTGTCGCCGAGGTGGGCGATCCCGACCACCAGCGTCGAGAACACGAGCGGCGCGATGATCATCTTGATCAGCCGCAGGAAGATGTCGGTGATGAGCGAGATATAGCCCGCTACGGTCTTCGCCTCCTTGGCATCCGGGATCATCTGGTTGCAGAGGTAGCCGACGATGATGCCGGCAATCATGGCGATGAAGATCCACGTGGTGAGCTTCTGCGATCGCATGCGACCCTCCTAATGGTCGAGTCAGGTTTGGTGTTGTTCTCCGCGGGCAGAGGCCCGCGACGCGAGCTCGGCGTCCCCTAGGGCGGCGGGCGGGCGTGCTCGATCGCCGCTAGGAGGATGGCGGAGAGTATGCGGCTACGATCTCGCACTCTTCGTTCCGGCTGTTGCGGAAGCGATGCGGCAGGCGGCCGTCGAAGCGTCGCCAGGGCCGTCCATACGGCACTGGCGGCCGACAGTTACCTCGGCATGATCCGTCGCCACGATACGCCGTTCCTCGGCCGCGTGCTGGTGCATGCCCTCACCTCGTCTGTCCCTCACGCGGGAGCTCGTGATGGGACCCGCAGGTTCGAGCGGCACGATCTGCACCGCCCCGCCGGAATGACGACCCGGCTGTGCTGAGCCAGTGCGGCTCGTTCGAGTGCAACAGGATCAGTCCGTCGGGGCGAGCGCACGCCGCCCGGAGCGCATCCGATGCTGCGCGCGCGCCGTATACCTTCGCCCGTTGGCCCGCACCCTGCGGAAACTACGTAGTCCCTCGCCCGCTCACGCTTCCGCAGCGCAATTCTTCACGCGCGGCACGCATGCCGACATCCGTGCAAACCACATTCCCGTAATGGCGGATGTGTGGCCGCGACGAATGCCCAAGATGGCTAGAAGCCGCGGACCCGCAGAGGTGAAGAGTGAGTCATCGAATGATCAACTTTATCGACAAGGAGTAACACCATGAACCGCATCGTTATCGCTCTCGTGACCCTGATCGGCTTCAGCGGCGTCGCCTTCGCCGAGCCGACCCTCAATCTCGGCGGCGAAACCGGCCGTGCGTCGTTCTCGAAGGTCGAAGCGACGAGCTACATCGCGTCGCAGGTGCACGGCGACGAGCGCTACCAGGTCTTCAATCCGTAAGCACACGGCGGTTGCAGTACCGGGGCGGTCGGCGGTGATGACTCACCGTCGGCCGCCCCGTCATTCCGGGCTCACGGCGCCGGCCTGAAGCCGAGAAGCAGGGAGATCCGCGCCGCGGTCGTCCGGACCGCGTTTGCGATCTCGCCTTCCCATGCCGCGTCGAAACAGCCCCCTACCCGAGCGCGACGAGCGCGAGCACCATCGTCCCGTTGTAGTCGAACGCCGGCGCCGCGACGCCGTTGATTCCCGGGATCAGATCGCCGACTGCGCGCGCGAAGCTCGTCGAGGATTCCCCGCTCGACGCGCCCGACCGCGACGGTGCGCCGCCGCTTGGCGCCCCGGTTCGGTGCGAACGCCGGGACGCCTGGCTGATCGACACACTACAGGGCGGGTTCGTCGCGCTGCTGTACGGACGAAGCGCTCGGCCGCGCGGCGGCGGGGCGCGCCGCGCTCGCCCACGGGCCCATCCCGCTGCCGCCGCTCGTCGTGTTGCGACGCGGGGCCTACTCCGGGGCGGACCGGCCTGGAATCACGACGCTGGAAGACGCGCAGGGCCTGGTCGCGCAGCGTTATGATCGCTGTCCGGGCACCGCGTATCTCTTCCCGACCCCCGACGGCTTCTATCAGGCGCTGATCGACGCCCATCGCGATCTGGACGACGAGGCGAGCCAGATGGTGAACGCCAAGCTCGCCCTCCTCCTTGCGAACCACATCGGCGACCTCGGGTGTTACGCGAGGCGTTCGCGCTGGCGCGCGCCGGCGTGACAGGGGAGGCCTCGGCGGCCGCGCCCGACGCGCGCTGACTTCCTACAAAGGAGACATCATGACGACTGCGACTACCGCCAAGAGGACGACCGGCCAGCCGGCTTCGCGGACGGCCCAAGCCGAGGCGCGCTATCAGTCCGGCTTCGCGAACGAGTTCGCGACCGAAGCGCTGCCGGGGGCACTGCCGGCTGGCCAGAACTCGCCCCAGCGCTGCCCCTACGGGCTCTACGCCGAGCAGATCTCGGGGACCGCCTTCACCGCGCCGCGCCACGCGAATCGGCGCACCTGGTTCTACCGCATCCGCCCGGGCGTGCACCACAAGCCCTTCAAGCGTCTCGACGATGGTCTCCTGACGGGCGATTTCGAGCAGGCCGTCGCGACGCCCAACCAGCTGCGCTGGGATCCGCTGCCGATCCCGACCAAGCCCACCGATTTCGTTGAGGGGCTGGTGACGATGGGCGGAAACGGCGCTCCGGAAGCGCAGGGCGGCTGCGGCATCCATATCTATGCCGCCAATCGCTCGATGATCGATCGGTTCTTCTCCAACGCCGATGGGGAGCTGCTGATCGTCCCGCAGCAGGGACGGCTGCGGCTCGCGACCGAGATGGGTCTCCTCGACGTCGAGCCGCAGGAGATCGCGGTTGTCCCGCGCGGCGTGCGCTTCCGCGTCGAGGTCGCCGACGCTGGCGCCGAAGGCGGTCGTGAACCGGGTGCGCGCGGCTACGTGTGCGAAAACTTCGGCGCGCCATTCAAGCTCCCCGATCTCGGGGTCATCGGCTCCAACGGCCTCGCCAACCCGCGGGACTTCCGTACGCCGGTCGCCTGGTACGAGGATCGCGACGGGAGGTTCGAGCTGGTCAACAAGTTCATGGGCAATCTGTGGTCGGCCGAGATCGACCACTCGCCGCTCGACGTCGTCGCCTGGCACGGGAACTACGCCCCGTACAAGTACGATTTGCGCCGCTTCAACACGATCGGCTCGACGAGCTACGATCACCCCGACCCATCGATCTTCCTCGTGCTGCAGTCGCCGTCAGATACGCCCGGGGTCGACATGATCGACTTCGTGATTTTCCCGCCGCGCTGGCTGGTGATGGAGCACACCTTCCGGCCGCCGTGGTTCCATCGCAACGTCGCCAGCGAGTTCATGGGGCTCGTCCACGGCGCCTACGATGCGAAGGCGGAAGGGTTCGTGCCGGGGGGCGCGTCGCTTCACAACTGCATGACCGGCCACGGCCCCGACGCGGAGACTTTCGAGAAAGCCTCGGCCCGCGACCTCTCGAAGCCTGACCGGATCGCGGACACGATGGCCTTCATGTTCGAGACGCGACTCGTGATCCGCCCGACGCGGTTCGCGCTCGAGGCCTCGCAGCTTCAGCACGAGTACTACACGTGCTGGCAGGGGCTCGCGAAGCACTTCGACCCTTCGAAACCCTGAATGGAAGTCTTGCCAGGAGCAACGATGAGCACGATCAACGAGACCCACGACCCGGTGCTGAAGAGCTGGGTCGATTCGGCCGCCGGCAGCGATTTTCCCATCCAGAACCTGCCGTTCGGAGTCTTCCGGCGCAAGGGGACGAATGAGCCCTTCCGCGGCGGCGTCGCGATCGGTGATCAGATCCTCGACCTCGGCGCCGCGCACAAGGTCGGCGCGTTCTCCGGGGAGGCGGCAGCCGCGGCAGCCAGCGCTGCCGGCCCGGCGCTGAATGCCTTGATGGCGATGGGTCCGAGCGCGTGGTCGGCGCTGCGGCACGCGCTGTCGCGCGCGCTGCGCGAGCGCTCGCCGGCCGAGGACAAGCTCCGCGCAGGCCTCGTGCCGCAGGCGCAGGCCGAGCACGCGGTCCCGGCGGAGATCGGCGACTACACCGACTTCTACGCATCGGTGCATCACGCGACGACCGTCGGCAAGATGTTCCGCCCGGACAATCCGCTGCTCCCGAACTACAAGTGGGTGCCGATCGGCTATCACGGCCGCGGCTCGTCGATCGCCATGAGCGGACAGACCTTTCCGAGGCCGTTCGGACAGACGCTGCCGCCGGGCGCGGAAACGCCGATGTTCGGGCCGTGCAAACGACTCGACTACGAGCTCGAGGTTGGCGCCTACGTCGGCGTCGGCAACGAGCTCGGCCGGCGTGTGCCGATCGGTGAAGCCGAGCGCCACCTCTTCGGCCTCTGCCTGCTCAACGACTGGTCGGCGCGCGACATCCAGGCGTGGGAGTACCAGCCGCTCGGGCCATTCCTGTCCAAGAGCTTCGCTTCGACGATCTCCCCCTGGATCGTCACGCTCGAGGCGCTCGCGCCGTACCGCGTGGAATGGACACGGCCAGCCGGCGATCCGCAACCGCTTGCATATCTCGACTCACCGGAGACGCGTACGCGCGGGGCGTTCGACGTCACCCTCGAGGTGTGGCTCGAGACCGCGAAGATGCGAACGGCGGGCGAGCCACCGGCACGCCTCTCGCGCACGAGTTTCCGGCATGCTTATTGGACGCTCGGGCAGATGGTCGCCCATCACACGGTGAACGGCTGCAACCTGCGCCCCGGGGATCTCCTCGGCACCGGCACGCAGTCCGGCCCGACGCCGGAAGAGGCCGGGTCACTCCTCGAGCTCTCGCTCGGCGGGAAACAGCCGATGAGGCTGCCGAACGGCGAGACGCGGAGTTTCCTCGAGGACGGCGACGCCGTCATCCTGCGCGCGGCCGCCGAGGGCGCCGGCCGGCCGCGGATCGGCTTCGGCGAATGCCGCGCGACGGTGCTGCCGGCCGTTTGATCGCGCCGGGTACAATCCGCGGCTTTCCGCGGCGCACCCGGATGAAGCTCGGCTCCCTCAAGAACGATACGCGCGACGGCGCGCTCTGCGTCGTCGCGCGCGACCTCGAAATGGCGACCGTCGCCTACGACGTCGCGCCGACGCTCCAGGCGGCGCTCGACGACTGGGACTTCTGCGCGCCGCGGCTCGAGGCGCTCTACGAGCAGGCGAACACCGCGCCGCAGGGCTCGCGCTGGTTCGAGGTCGACTTCGCGAAGTTCGCCGCGCCGCTCCCGCGCGCCTACCAATGGGCGGACGCCTCGGCATACCTGAGCCACGTCGAGCGGATGCGCCAGGCGCGCGGTGCGGACAGCGGGGGAAGGGTGGGGGACCTTCGCCTCCACGCGGACACCAAGGAGTTGCGCGAAGAGCCGCTGATGTACCAGGGCGCCTCGGACTCGTTCCTCGGTTCGCGCGACGACATCGCCGTCGAGCGCGAGGACTGGGGTATCGACCTCGAGGGGGAGCTCGCGGTGGTCCTTGGCGACGTCCCGATGGGTGTGAAGCGCGAGAAGTCGGGCGACTGCATCCGCCTTCTCATGCTCGCGAACGACGTGAGCCTGCGCGGCCTCGTACCGGCCGAGATCGCCAAGGGTTTCGGCTTCCTCCAGTCGAAGACCTGGACCGCGTTCTCGCCGGTCGCGGTGACGCCCGACGAGCTCGGCGCGGCGTGGGACGGGAGAAGAGTCCATCTGCCCCTCGTCGTACACGTCAACGACAAGCTGCTCGGCCGGCCCGATGCGGGCGTTGACATGGCGTTCGACTTCCCCCGGCTCGTCGCCCATGCAGCACGGACGCGGCCGCTCGCGGCGGGGACAATCATCGGTTCCGGCACCGTCTCCAACAGGGACGCCAAGGTCGGCGTGTGCTGCATCGCCGAGGCGCGCGCGCTCGAATCGGTGCGCGGGAACGCGCCGGAGACGCCCTACCTCAAGTTCGGCGACCTGATCGAGATCGACATGCGCGACGCCGGGGGCCGCTCGATCTTCGGCGCGATCGAACAGCGGGTGACCCATCACGAGCAGCGCTGAGATCGCGGCACTCCCGCTGCGCCTGATCGGCCACCCCTCGCGACCGACCGGACGCGCGGTCATCGCTTTCGTGGCGGCGCTCTTCTCGCTGCTCGCGATCGCGAGCGAGCTCTACCTTCCGGCCCTGCCGTCCATCGGGCGCGACCTCGGCGGGAGCGACGCGCAGGCGAAGCTCACGCTTTCGGCGCTGATCATCGGGTTCGCCCTGGCGCAGCTAGCCTACGGCCCGCTCTCCGACCGCTTCGGCCGCCGTCCCGTACTCCTCACCGGACTCGCGCGGTCTTCGGGCAGATTCTGATGCGCCTGCACGACGGCACGACGCGACCGCTCGCGGCTGGCGCAGCGCTCGGCGGCTGCGGCGTCCTCGTGGCGTATCTCCTGCTCGTACGGGAACGGCGGTAAGATCGCCCGCCATGCTCGATCTCGGCGAGATCGCCGGTTCACCGCTCTTCATCGTCGGTGCCGCCTTCGGGCTGATCGGTCTGCTGCAGATGGCAGCGGGCTTCATCGTGCTCTTCCGGCGCCAGCCGGTTGGGTTTCTTGTTCGCATAGTGACCGGATTGGCCGTGACCGCCGTCGGCGCGCTCGGGGCGACAGTCGCGGTAGGCATTCACGGGTACCAGGCGTTCACGCGCGAGACGGTGGCGGCGAAGATTTCGGTCACGCCCAGCGGGCCGCAGCGGTTCGACGCCCGGGTGAAGTTCCCCGACGGCCGCGAGGCCGGGTTCGTGATCGCCGGCGACGAGCTGTACGTGGACGCGCACATCCTCAAGTGGAAGCCGCTCGCCAGCGTGCTCGGGTTGCATACCGCTTATGAGCTCGACCGGATCGCCGGCCGCTACCGTTCGGCTGAGCAGGAACGGAAGGCAATCCGCACGGTGTACCCGCTTGCCGCGCCAAAGGTGCTTGACCTCTTCGACCTGCGCGGGAAGTACGCCTGGCTCGCGCCGCTCGTCGACGCGGAATACGGCTCGGCGAGCTTCGTGCCGGTGACGAGGCCGGCGGAGCTGGAGGTCCGCGTGTCCACGACCGGCCTCCTGATTCGCGAGGCCGCCGAGAAAGACTGAAGGATTCACCGGAGAGACCGCAGAGCGGCCGAGCCAATCGCCGTCCGCGATCTCTGCGGTCTTCGCGATCGCTGGCTTAGATCGTCATTGGCGCTTGCCGACATAGGCAAGCGCGAGTTTCTCGCTCCCTGCCTCGATCACCGCGCCGTCGCGTAGCGAATGCCAGCCCTCGCCGATAGGCTTGCCGTCGACGCGCGGCGGCTTGCCGTTCACGCGCGCGATCGCGAACCCGTCGGGCCGCCGGAACACCGCCGCCGATTCCCTGTCGCGCTCGCCGACCGACGTGAGCGGCCGGTCGAGCGCGATCGTGCCACCCGCGCGCGGACCGGCGACGCCGCGCAACACCGCTACCGGCAGCTCGACTTCCACCGTGCGCGCACTGGCCACGGGCCCCTTGCCGCCTGTGGGGAACAGGTTGCCTTCCGTACCGCGGGTGAAGATCGTCGTGCGATCGCCGTCGGCGGACACCACGCTCTTGTGGTCCACGTACTTCAGCGCGAAACCGAGGATGTCGATCGTGTCGCCGTGACGAAGGAGATGCCGCGTCACGCGCGCGCCGTTCACGGACGTGCCGTTCGCGCTCTCGAGGTCGAGGAGGATATGGTCGACGCCGATGACCTCGATCGACGCGTGCTGCTTGCTGACCGCAGCGTCCTCGAGCCGGATGTCGACACCCTCCGCCCGCCCGATCACGAGCCGCCTGTCATCGATGAACCAGGAGCCGAGGGTCGTTCCGCCTCGTGTCGCCATCAGCTTCGCCACCGGACCTAGCCTCCCATCTTCGACTTGAGCCAGCCGAACAGGCCGTGGGGCTCGGGCTCGGCGTCCTTCGCGGGCTGCGGCTCGATGCGCTTCTTCGCCCGCACGAGGATCACGGAGATGTTGTCGCGCCCGCCGCGGTCGTTTGCCATCGCGATCAGCGTCGCCGCCGCCAGCTCGAGGTTCGGCTCGAGTACTTCGAGCGCATTGGTGAGGTCGGCATCGTCGATGAGGTCATGCAGGCCATCGGTGCAGAGCAGGAGGACGTCGCCGACGACCACCTCGTGCTCGCCGAGGTCGGGCGCGACCTGCTCTTCCGCGCCGAGCACCCGGGTCACGAGATGGCGGCTCTTCGACTGTCGCGCCTCGTCGCTCGTCATCTGGCCGGCGGCGAGCTGCGCCTGGACGAACGAGTGGTCAGTCGTCAGGCGTTCGAGGCGCCCGCCGCGCCAGCGGTAGACGCGCGAGTCGCCGACGTGCGCGATGCAGACGCGGTCGCCGCGGTACCACGCGGCGGCGAGCGTCGTGCCCATGCCGGCGAGCGACGGGTCGCTGCGCGCACGATCGCGGATCGTGCGGTTCGCGGCGGCGAACGCGGCGTGCGCGGCGGCGCGGGGAGCGATGTGCTGCGCCGTCGCGAGCTGGCCGACCAGAGTCTGGGTCGCGAGCGCAGCGGCGAGGTCGGCGCCCTTCGCCGCCGCCATGCCGTCGGCGAGCGCGACGAACCCCCGAACGGCATCGCTCGCGAGGCTGTCCTCGTTGAACTTCCGGACCCGGCCGATATCGGTCCGGGCGGCGACCTCTAGCTCGTAGCGCAACAACACGGCCGGCGGGCGTCGTATGACGTTGACATAGAACGGGTTTTTCTGCCGATGGCGTGCGCCGACTTCACGCGCCCCGCCCCGGGCCTCCCTAATGGTAGGCCACCGGCGCCCGGGGAGAAAAGAAATAGTTTGGATTCCAGCGCTTACCTTTACACGGTTCGAGCGCTTTCTTTGCAAGAATAGCGCTTGGAGCCGCGGCCCCGGCGCGAACAGCGATGGCGATCAATCGTCTCGGACGTTACGAGATTCTCGGCGAACTCGGCCGGGGGGCGATGGGCGTCGTCTATCGGGCCCGCGACCCGATCATCGATCGGGTGGTGGCGCTGAAGACGATCGATCTCGCGCTCACCGGAGCGGCGCTCGCGAGCTTCGAGGAGCGGTTCTTCCAGGAGGCGCGCTCGGCCGGCCGCCTCAACCACCCCAACATCGTCACCATCTACGACGCCGGCAAGGCGGACGGCGTCGCCTACATCGCCATGGAGTTCCTCGAGGGGACCTCGCTCCGCGAGATCCTCGACGAGCACCCGCCGCTCTCGATCCCGCGCATCCTCGAAACCGTCGCACAGGTGGCACGCGGTCTCGCGTACGCGCACGAGAACGGTGTCGTCCATCGCGACATCAAGCCCGCGAACATCATCGTGCTGCGCAATCGCCGGCCGAAGATCACCGATTTCGGCATTGCCCGGCTCGGGGAGGCTGACGGCGTAGGCAGCGAGCGCGCGGGGTCGCCGAAGTACATGTCGCCCGAGCAGATCCGCGGCGACGTGACCCTGGACGGGCGCTCGGACGTGTTCTCGCTCGGGACGGTGCTCTACGAAATGCTCACCGGCAAGTCGCCTTTCGCCGGCGAGACGGTGACCGAGATCATGCAAGCTGTGCTCGATCACACGCCGCCGGTGCCCAGCGTGGTCGACGCGCACGTGCCGCCGGAGCTCGACGGCGTCGTGATGCGGATGCTAGCCCAGCGCCCCGACGACCGCTATCCCAGCGCGCGGAGCCTCTTCCGCGAGCTCCGGCGCGTCGAGGAGAATTTCAGCGCGCGCGCCGAGCACGAGCCGGCCGGAGAGGCGCGGATCGAGCTCGACGCCTTCGCTCCGGCCGCCGAGTCGCGCCCGGTCGGCGACGGCGACAAGACGCTCGTCATCGGCGCCGGTCCGACGCCCCGCAGGCCCTGGCAGAGCGCGGTGGCGTTCGGCGTCGTCGCCACCGCCATCGCGGTGATGGCGATGATCCCGCTCCGTCTCCAGTACAACGACGCGATGGCGACGCGCGGCGCCACGGCGGAGCCGCTCCCCGTCGTCGTCACTGCGGGTCAGCCGGGGCCGCCGGCGGTCGAGCCGATCGCGTCGCCGTTCTCGCCCGAGCCCGCAGCAGTCATTGCACCGCCACCCGCGCCGCCAAAGAGGGCGACTGCGCCACGCCCGCCGCGCAAGGCCCCGGACCCGCCGCCGGTTGCCGTCGCGCCGCCGGTGCCGGCACCTCCGGTGGAGGTGGCGGCCGCTCCGCCGCCGCCACCTCCACTACCGCCGCAGACGGCGACACTCGTGCTCTCGATCTCGCCCTGGGGCGAGGTCTACGTCGACGGCAAGCGCCGCGGCGTCGCGTCTCCGGTCACCGCGCTGGAGCTGCCGGCCGGCAACCATCGCGTCGAGATCCGCAACGCCTCGCAGCCGTCGTTCCTCGCGAACGTCACATTGCAGGCTGGCGGGACGCAGCGGATCGAGCACCGCTTCGAGTAGGCCCTCGCGCCCGGCGCGCGGTTGAAGGCGGCGCCGGGCGCGGGGTACGCTCCGGGTGAATGGACACCCTCACCCACGCGTTGAGCGGGGCGCTGCTCGCGCGCGCAACCGCCCCCGATCCCGCGCGCGCCCGGATCAACACCGCAGCGCGGATGGTCGCCGGCACGCTCGCCGCGGCCTTTCCCGATGTCGATTTCTTCCTCGCCTACGTCTCGCCGGTTGCATATCTCTCGGGGCATCGCGGCGTCACCCATTCGATTCTCGTGCTGCCGGTCTGGGCATTCCTGCTCGCCTGGATCCTCTCGAAGATAGCAGCCCCCGGGACGACGACCTGGCGCGACTGGTTCGGCGTCTGCGCGCTCGGGCTCGGTGCGCACATCGTCGGCGATCTGATCACCTCGTTCGGCACGATGATCTACGCACCCGTTTCGGACGCGCGTGTCGCGTGGAGCACGACCTTCATCATCGACCTCTGGTTCAGCGGCATCATCGTTGCCGGTCTCGCGGTGTCCGCGATTCTGCGGCGTTCGCGCGTTCCGGCGATCGCCAGCCTCGCGGTGCTCGCCGGTTACGTGGGCTTGCAGGGGTTCGCGCACTCGCGCGCGATCGATTTTGGCGTCGAGCACGCGCGGCGCGCGGGCCTGGCGGCGGCGGACGTGTCGGCGATCCCGCGGCCGGTGTCGCCCTTCAACTGGATGGTGGTGGTCACCGAGGGAGATCGCTACCACTACGCCAACGTCAACCTCGTGCGCGACGCGTCGCCTCCCGATGCCGGCGGCTTCATCTCGCGGCTCGACGCCGCGTACGCTCCGCTCGCGCAAGCGCGGTGGATCGCGGTGGAGAAGTACGGCGCCGTCCCGGCGGAACGGGAGCTCGCCGTACGCGCGCTCGGCGATCCGAAGCTCGGATTCTTCCGCTGGTTCGCCAACTACCCGGCGCTCTACCGCATCGACCGCGGCAACCCGTCGACCTGCGTGTGGTTCCAGGACCTGCGGTTCGTCACGCCGGGACGCGACTCGAACATCTTCCGCTACGGGCTGTGCAGGGAAGAGGGCGCCGCCGACTGGCGCGCGTTTCGCCTCCTCGACGACGGCTCGATCGAGCCGGCGAGCTAGCGATCAGGACAGACCCGGCGCCCGCAGGAAGTCGAAGTCGCACCCGTGCTCCGCCTGGAGCACGCTTTCGGCGTACAGGCGTGCGTAACCGCGGGCGGGTATCGGTTTCGGCTTGAGTGCGGTGCGGCGCCGGGCGAGCTCGTCCTCGGGAACGACGAGATCGATGCTGCGCTTCGACACCGAAAGCCGGATCCGGTCGCCGCTCCGCACGAGCGCGAGCGGACCGCCGACGGCGCTTTCAGGCGAGACGTGCAGCACGACGGTGCCGTAGGCCGTGCCGCTCATCCGCGCGTCGGACACGCGCAGCATGTCCTTCACGCCGCGCTTCGCGAGCTTGCCCGGGATCGGGAGGTAGCCCGCTTCGGGCATGCCGGCGCCGATCGGGCCGGCGTTCTGCAGCACGAGCACGTCGTCGGGCGTCACGTCCAGCGCCGGATCGTCGATGCGCGCGGCGAGATCCTCGAGGTCGGCAAACACCACCGCCCGCCCCTCGTGCTCGAAGAGCTTCGAGTCGGCCGCCGCCTGCTTGAGGATCGCGCCGCTCGGCGCGAGGTTGCCGAAGAGCGCAACGAGGCCGCCCTTTGCGCTGAAAGGCTCCGACCGGCTCCGCACCACCGCGCGGTCGACCCAGCCGTCGCCCGCCGCGAGGCGCTCGCCCAGCGTTTCGCCGGTCACCGTCATGCAGTCGAGATGCAGCAGGTCTTCGAGCTCGCGCAGCACCGCGCCCAGCCCGCCCGCGGCAAAGAGGTCCTCCATGTAGTGCGCGCCCACCGGCTTGAGGTCAACCAGCACCGGCGTCGTCTCCGACAGCTCGTTCAGCCGGTCGAGGCGCACCTTTACGCCCGCCCGGCCGGCGATCGCGGTAAGGTGGATGATCGCGTTGGTCGAGCCGCCGATCGCGAGCAGGATGCGCAGCGCGTTCTCGACGGAGCGCGCCGTGACGATGTCCGACGGCCGCAGCTTGCTTTGCGCCAGGCGGACGGCCTGCGCGCCCGAGGCCTCGGCTGCGCGCAGGCGGTCGGCGTGCACCGCCGGGATCGCGGCGCTGCCCGGCAGGCACATTCCGAGCGCCTCGGCGATCGACGCCATCGTGCTTGCGGTGCCCATCACGGCGCAGGTGCCCGCGGTGGTCGCGAGGTTGCCCTCGATCCGCGAGATCTCCTCCGCGCTCATCTCGCCGCGCCGGTAGGCGGCCCAGAAGCGGCGGCAGTCGGTGCACGCGCCGAGCCGCTCCCCCCGGAAGCGCGCGGTCATCATCGGCCCGACGACGAGCTGGATCGCCGGCAGGTTCGCGCTCGTCGCGCCCATGAGCTGCGCCGGCACCGTCTTGTCGCAGCCACCGACGAGCACCACCGCGTCCATCGGCTGCGCGCGGATCATCTCCTCGACGTCGATCGACATCAGGTTGCGGAACACGAGGCTCGTCGGGTTCAGGAACACCTCGCCGAGCGAGATCGTCGGGAACTCGATCGGGAGCCCGCCGGATGCAAGCACGCCGCGTTTCACGGCTTCGACCAGCTCGGGCGTCGTGCGGTGGCAGTTGTTGAAGCCCGACGCGCTCGTCGCGATGCCGATCACCGGCCGCGCGAGCATCGCGTCCGAGTAGCCCATCGACCGCGCGAACGAACGGCGCAAATACCGTGCGAAATCGCGGTCGCCGTAGTTGGTGAGGCCGCGGTCAATGCCGATTGGCTCTGTCATCCTGTTCTCCCGCTGCACGCTCGCGCGGCTGCCGCTTCCTGGCTTCATGGAGCTCAGAGCCCGGAGCGCGCGACGGGCGCGCAAGCGAGCCGATCCTCGGCGCCGTCACTGTACCCCGATCCCGCCGCGGCGGGACGACCAGGCTTCGGTGATAATCGCCCGTCGCGATGACCAAGTACTGGTTCGAGGACTTCACGCCGGGCTGGACATTCGAGAACGGCCCGCGCACGCTGACTGCGGCGGAGATCGTCGCGTTCGCGCGCGAGTGGGATCCGCAGTCGTATCACACCGACGAGGAGCGGGCGCGCGAGTCGCCGTATGGCGGCCTGATCGCGAGCGGCTGGCAGACCGCCAGCGTCGCGATGCGGCTGATGTGCGACGGTTACCTGCTCGAAACCTCGTGCGTCGGCTCCCCGGGTATCGACGAGCTGCGGTTCCTCAAGCCGGTGCGGCCGGGCGATGCGCTCCGGTTCCGCTCGACGGTGATCGAGGCGGCGCCGTCGAACACCAAGCCGAACCGCGGCACGGTCACCTTCCGCTGGGAAGTGATCAACCAGCGCGGCGAGGTGACGCTGTCGATGGTCGGCAAGCAGCTGTTCCTGCGACGGACGGACGCGTGACGACCGAGACCTCCGTCGTCAACCACCGGATCCACGTCCTCGGCAAGAAGGAGGACCTCGACGCCGTCCGCATGCCGGGCAAGGTCGCGATCGTGCTCGACGTCCTGTTCGCGACATCGACCATCGTCACCGCGCTGGCGCACGGCGCATCGGCCGTGACGCCCGCCCTCGACGAAAGCGCCGCGCGCGCGGAAAGCGAGCGGCACCCGCCCGGCTCGTTCGTCCTCGCGGGCGAGCTCTACGCGGAGACGCTGCCCGGATTCGCGCCGCCGACGCCGCTCGCGCTCGTCGACCACGGCGTCGCCGGCAAGCACGTCATCTACTCGACCACCAACGGCACGGTCGCGCTGCGCGGCGCGGCCGGCGCCGGGCACGTCTACGCGGCGGCGCTCCTCAATGGCCGCGCGGTGGTCGACCACGTGCTCGCGCGTCATCCCGAGCGCACGATCCTGATCGTGTGCTCGGGCTCGATGGGGAACTTCAACCTCGAGGACTACTATGGCGCGGGCTATCTCGTCGAGCTCCTCGCCGAGCGGCTCGGCGAGGGCGCCGACTTCTCCGACGCCGCGCGCGTCGCGCGCACGCTGTTCCGGTCCGGCGACCCCGTCCCGACGCTCACCAACTGCCGGGTCGGGCAGATCATGCTCGAGCGCGGCCTCGCGCACGAGATCGCGTACGCGGCCGGGCTCTCGAAGCACGAAGTCGTGCCGCGTCTGGAGGCGGGGCGCCTGGTACCGGCGTGACCGCCGCGCAGGCGTAGAATCCCGCCGGCCTAGGGCACTTCAGGAGGAGAGAAAATGAGCCGCCTTCCCATCGTCGCCGGCCTCGTGGCAGCCGCGCTCACGGTCCCCGCCGCCGCCCAGATCGCAGTCTCCGCCAACGACCACAAGGCCCGGCTTGTCAACGGCGTGAACACGGTCGTGCCCAACCCGACGCCGGACACCGTCACGATCATCGATCTCAAGACCAACCCGCCGACCGTGATCGCCGAGGTCAACGCGCCAGCGAGCGTCGTCGGCCCGCCGATCTCGGTCGCGATCACACCCGACGCGTCGCTGGCGCTCGTCACCTCGGCGACGAAGATCTCGCCCGTCGATCCAACGAAGACCGCCCCGGACAACCGCATGTCGGTGATCGACCTGACCGCGCGGCCGCCGAAGGTGATCGGCGTGCTCGAGGCGGGGATGGGCGCGGCCGGTGTCGCCATCAATCGGGCGGGCAACCTCGCGCTGGTGGCCGACCGCGCCGCCGGCACGGTTTCGGTGTTCACGATCACCGGCAAGACGGTCACGCCCGCCGGCACGGTCGATTTCGGCGCGCCGCAATCGGGGCCGAGCGGCATCGCGATCAGCGCGGACGGAAGAACCGCGCTCGTCACGCGCGACGGGGACCACAAGATCGCCGTGCTCGTGATCGACGGCACGAAGGTGACGTACACCAAGCGCGACCTGAACGCCGGCTTGCGGCCTTACGGCATCGACATCTGCGCGCCCGGCAGCATCGCGGTGGTCGCGAACATCGGCATCGGCCAGGGCGATGCCGACACGATCAGCGTCATCGACATGACCCTGAACCCGCCCCGAGTGGTCGAGACGCTGACGGTGGGCCAGACACCCGAGGGAATCCGATGCTCGCCCGACGGCGCCTTCGTCGCCGTCGTGATCCACGACGGGAGTAACAAGCCGGCGGATTCGCCGTTCTACAACCCGAACGGCCGGCTGATCCTCTACCAGGTCAACGGCAAGCGGCTCGAGCGGTTCGGCCAGGCGCCCATCGGCGGCTGGTCGCAGGGCATCGCGTTCGGCGGCGGCCAGGTCCTGGTCCAGAACATGGTGCAGCAGCAGATCCAGGTCTTCCGGCTCGACAAGTCCGGCCTCTTCGACACCGGGCACAAGCTCCAGATGAAGGGCGGGCCAGCGGGAATCGCATTCTCGAACCCGTAGCGGCCCCTAATCGATCCTCGCGCCGGGGAGCTTTACCACCTTGCCCCGGCGCGCGTACTCCTGAGCTTCTTCAAGAACTCGGCCCGGGCCGCCGGCGAGCGGCTCGGCGCCGATGCCGCTGAGCCCGTTCCCTCAGTGCTTCCCGCCGTACCCGAACCAGCCGATGAAAAACCGCGCGATGCCGTAGGCGATCCAGATCCGCACCCGCAGGTGCAGCGGCTGCCGGCGCCAGCGCGCGCGGGCCACCGGCCGCGCGCCGTCGACGACGCGCTCGAGGAGACTCTCCCGGAGCTCCTGCGCGAACCTGCGGTCCTCCACGACGAGGTTCGCCTCGCGGGCGAGCAGCAGGCTGAAGGGATCGATGTTGGACGAGCCCACCGTCGCCCAGCGGCCGTCCACCACGGCGACTTTCGCGTGCAGGAAGCTCTTCGTGTACTCGAAGATCTGCACGCCCGCATCGAGCAACGCCCCGTAGAGGGCGCGCGAGGCGTAGTGCAGCAACACGTACTCGACGCGCGCCTGCAGAAGCAGGATCACGCGCACCCCCCGACCGGCGGCCGCCACCAGCGCGCGGCGGAACCGAATGCCGGGAAAGAAGTACGCCATCGCGAGGACGATCTCCTCGTTCGCGCCCTCGATCGCGGCCAGGTAGGCGTCCTCGATATCGGAGCGGTGGCGAAAGTTGTCGCGGATCAGGAACGCCGCGCGCTGGAAACCGCGTGGCGCCGTCTCCGTCACCGGCGGGGGCGGCCGTACCTCGGTCCACTGCTGGAAGTTCGAGAGCGCGACGAGCCGCCACAGCCGGTCGGCCTCGGCGCGGATCGCGCCCACGAGCGGACCCTCGAGCCGGACCGCGTAATCGTGGCGCGGCGGTACATGCCCGGGCGTGTGCATGTCGTCGATGATGTTGATCCCCCCGACGAATGCGACGCGCGCGTCGATCACCGCGATCTTGCGGTGCAGCCGCCGCAACCTCCGCTCGCTGAAATCCCACGGCGAGATGTCGGGCCGGTAGATCACGAACGACACGCCCGCGGCGAGCAGCCGCTCGCGCAATCGCCCGACGTAGCGCTTGACCGCCATGCCGTCGACGACGACGTTCGTGCGCACGCCCTGCGCGGCCGCTTCCGCGAGCGCCCGCGCGATGCGCCGCCCGGCTTCATCGTCGGCGAAGATATAGGTCTCGAGGTAGATCTCGTGGCGCGCTGCGGCGATGGCCGCTTCGAGCGCCGGAAAGAACTCGGCTCCGGTCCGCAGGAGCTGCAGGCGGTTGCCGTCGACGTGCTCCATCGCGGAGCCGCGCCGTCAATAGAGCGAGAGGCGCGCGGTGAGCAACGCGTGGTCGGAGATGCGCGACCACGCGTGCCCGTGGTGCACCTGCGCGTGATACACGGAGAATCCACGGACATAGATGCGATCGAGCCGGAAGAGCGGTAACCGGCTCGGGTAACTCCGCGCCGGCCGGCCGCGATGGTCGCGGAACACCTCGACGAGCCCGAGCTCGTGAGCCAGCCGGTGGCCGGCGCGGTTGCGCCAGTCGTTGAAGTCGCCGGCGACGACCACCGGAGCGTCCTCCGGCACGAGCTCGAGGATCCGGTCGATCAGCGCATGCAGCTGGCGGCGCCGGCCCTCCTCGACGAGCGCGAAGTGCACGCACAGGCAGTGCACTGTGACCTTGGTGGCGGGAATCTTTACCTCGCAGTGGAGCAGGCCCCGGCTCTCGAACGGGTGCGACGACACGTCCAGATTCTCCGCCGCGACGATCGGGAAGCGCGACAGGATGGCGTTGCCGTGGTGGCCGTGGTCGTAGACGGCGTTGCGGCCGTATGCGAACTCGCCCCAGACGGCGTCGGCGAGAAATTCGTATTGCGGTGCGTCGGGCCAGTCGTGAAAGCGGTCGGCATACCGGGCGTGCTTCCCCTGCACCTCCTGCAGGAAGATGATGTCGGCGTCGACCGCGCGCAGACGGTCGCGCAGCTCGTGCATGACCATGCGGCGGTTGAACTGGCTCAACCCCTTGTGAATGTTGTAGGTCGCGACCTGCAGATCCATTCTCGATTCGGTGGTACGAGCGCTCACTCGGGTCAAACGGCGGTGGTGACCCGCTCCGGAAGCATCAGGATCGCGTCGCGGTTCGACCACGAAAAGCATTTGTTTGCCGCCTCCTGCCAGGGGAGCCAGAGGTGCCGCGAATGCTCGGCCGGCGCGAGGGTGACCTCGACGGGTGCCAGCAGCGTCAAGCCGAACACGCGCTCGACATTGTGCGTCACGCCCGGAGCGTACTTCCAGCGCCATTCGGGGTAGATCTCGTAGCGGTTGTCGATCGCCCAGTCGGCGAGCACATGACGGGCGGCGTCGATGCCGGTCTCCTCGCGCACCTCGCGCACCGCCGTCTCCCCGAGGGGCTCGTCCACGCGCGCAACGCTGCCGGTGACGGACTGCCAGTAGCCCGGCCACGGCGCGCGCTCGAGGAGCAGCACCTCGAGCGCCGGCGTGTGGATCACGACCAGCACCGACCGCGGGATCTTGGTCATCGAAAACCGGTGGACGATTCGCGCAGATCCCCTGCCGTCTTCAGCCGCCCGTCTTCCCGATCACCGGCAGGTCGAACGCCCTGGCCTCGACGCCGCCGACGAGCACCCAGAACGGGATGTCCTCGTCGTAACAGCTCTCGGCCACGCTGTCGAACACCTCGAGGGCGGTTTCGAAGGCCCCGGGATCGGCCGCGGCGAGGTCGCTGCAATGCTCGAGGGTGAGCACGATCCCGTTCGGCTGTTCCCACGCCTGCTCGGCGAGGACGTCATTGAGCGCGTCCCAGTTGTCGCCGAACCACTCGGGGAAGCGGAGCCGCTCGGCGAGCCTCGCGAGCAACTCGCCCTTCGTGCGCACGCCCGCAAGGTCGACGCGCCAGCGCGCGAGACCCGCGCGCTCGGCGGCCGCGTCAAGCGCGGCTGCGTCGTCCGGGCGCACGAAGATCCCCGCCTCGCCGGGGTCGGTCAGCAGCTGCTCGTATTCTTCAGGTGTCACTCCCGGATTCTCCGGAAGGTCCGGTAGTGATCGTCAGTGTAATAGTACTCGCCCGATGTGCGCACGTCGCCGCCGGCGCCCTCGCCGGCCACGACCCTCCGCGCGCCGCGATCCTGCACGCCCGGTGTCGGCACGGTGTACTCGTGATAGTAGCCGCGCGCCCGGGTCGGCAGCCTCTTCTCGAAATTGCCGAAGGTGGCGCCGTCCCGCCTGTAGGGGAACGGTCCGCCAAGCTTGATGAGCACGAGCGTCGCGCGCGCCTCCTTCGGCAACTCGGCGACGGCGACCTCTGGGATCGCGTTCGGCGCCGCCTCGCGCGCCAGCGCCCCTGCAGCGAACGCAAAGAACGCAGCCAGCGCAAAGACCGCGAGGAAATGCCGCTTGCCGGCATCGTGCTGCAGCGCCCTCGCCATGACCGCGGTCGCTCTATCCCGCGCTCTGCGTTCTCTGCAACCTCGCGTTCAGGTTTTCGGCGGCTCGCGCAGCCGGATATGCAGCTCGCGCAGCTGCCGCTCGTCCACCGGCGACGGCGCCTGCGTGAGGAGGTCCTGCGCGCGCTGGGTTTTCGGGAACGCGATGACGTCGCGGATCGACTCCGCGCCCGCCATCATCGCCGCGATCCGGTCGAGACCAAACGCGATGCCGCCGTGCGGCGGGGCGCCGTACTGAAGCGCATCGAGCAGGAAGCCGAACTTGCGCCGCGCCTCGTCCTCGCCGATCGCGAGCGCGCGGAAGACCTGCGACTGGACCTCCGCGCGGTGGATCCGCACCGAACCGCCGCCGATCTCCCACCCGTTCAGGACCACGTCGTACGCCTTCGCGAGCGCGCTCGCCCGGATCGGACTCGAAGAACCGTTCGTGCCCGTCCTTGGGGCTGGTGAAGGGGTGATGCATTGCAGCCCATCGCTTCTCGTCCTCGTCGTACTCGAACATCGGGAAGTCGACCACCCATAACGGCCGCCAGCCGCGGTCCGCGAACCCCTTCTCGTGACCGATCTTCGTCCGCAGGCTGCCGAGCGAGTCGTTCACGATCCTCGCCCGGTCAGCGCCGAAGAACACAAGGTCGCCGTCGTTCGCCGCAGTGCGCTCGAGGATGGCCTTCAACGCGTCCGCGGACAGGAACTTCACGATTGGCGATTGCAGGCCCTCCTCGTTCGGCTTCGAGGCGTCATTCACCTTGATGTAGGCGAGCCCTTTCGCGCCGTAGATCGCGACGAACGCCGTATATTCGTCGATCTCCTTCCGCGTGAGGAGATTGCCGCCACCAGGAATGCGCAGGCCCGCCACGCGGCCGTCTTGGAGCCCCGCCGCCTGGCGGAAGACCTTGAAGTCCACGGTGCGCGCGACATCGGTGAGCTCGGTGAGCTCGAGCGGCACGCGCAGGTCGGGCTTGTCGGAGCCGTAGCGGCGCATCGCGTCGGCGTACGCGATCACGGGGAACGGGTCCGGGAGATCGACGTCGAGCACCTCCTTGAATACGGCGCGGACCATGCCTTCCATGAGCCGGCGGATCTCCGATTCGTCGAGGAACGAGGTCTCGACGTCGATCTGGGTGAACTCGGGCTGGCGGTCCGCGCGCAGATCCTCGTCGCGGAAGCAGCGCGTGATCTGGTAGTAGCGGTCGAAGCCCGAAACCATCAGGAGCTGCTTGAAGAGCTGCGGCGACTGCGGCAGCGCGTAGAACTGGCCCGGGTTCACCCGCGAAGGCACGAGATAGTCGCGCGCACCCTCCGGGGTCGATCTCGTGAGCATCGGCGTCTCGATGTCGACGAAGCCGAGCGCGTCGAAGTAGCGCCGCACCGCGATCGCGACGCGATGGCGGAGAACGAGGTTCTTCTGCATCGCCGGCCGGCGCAGATCGATCACGCGATGGGTGAGCCGGACGTTCTCGTTCAGGTGCTCCTCGTCGAGCTGGAACGGCGGCGTCGCGGACGGGTTGAGAATCTCGATCTCGTGCGCGAGCACCTCGACCTCGCCCGAGGCGAGGTCGCGGTTCTCCGTGCCGTCCGGGCGGCGGCGGACCTTGCCCGCCACGCGCAGCACGTACTCGTTGCGGACGCGCTCCGCCGCAGCGAACGTCTCCGCCCGGTCCGGATCGCAGACGACCTGCACGAGGCCCTCGCGGTCGCGGAGATCGATGAAGATCACCCCGCCGTGGTCGCGGCGACGGTGCGCCCAGCCGCAGAGCGTTACGACCTCCCCGACGAGAGACGCAGTGACTTGGCCGCAGTAGTGGGTGCGCATTCGCTGGGAAAAGAGAAAAAGAGGGACGGTCGCCCGGCTGCGCCGGGCAATTCCAATCTATAGCGGCGGAGCCTGCAGCGCCGCCGGCGCGGACTTGCGCACGGCCGCGGGAAGCGGCGCGGCGACGCCCATCGAGATGATGTACTTGAGCGCTTCGTCGACGCTCATGTCGAGCTCCACCACGTCCTTGCGCTGGAGCATCACGAAGTAACCGCCCGTCGGGTTCGGCGTCGTCGGGACGTAGACGCTCAGGTAATCGCCCTGCAGGTGGTTCGAGACGTCGCCGCCCGGCCGGCCCGTCAGGAACGCGATCGTCCATTGTCCCGGTTGCGGCCACTGCACGAGCAGCGCCTTGCGGAACGCCTGACCGCCGGGCCGGAACAATGTGTCGCTGACCTGCTTCACCCCGGTGTAGATCGAGTTGACGACGGGGATGCGCCGGAGGATGCCCTCCCAGAGGCGAAGCATCCGCTGCCCGATGATGTTCGAGGCGAAGAGTCCGGTGAGAAACACCACGACCACCGTGAGCACGAGACCCAGTCCCGGGATCTGGCGGCCGAAGAGTGTTTCCGGCTGGAGCTGCGGCGGGAGCAGCGTGAGCACCTGGTCCATCGACGACACGATCAGGTGCAGCACCCACAGTGTGATCGCGAGCGGGATCCAGATCAGGAGGCCGGTGATGAGGTATTTCTTCACGGCTAGGAACCGCAGCTAGACGCAGATGAGCGCTGACTAAGATCGACGGACGGATCGTGGATCGCCGGGCACGTCGGGCGCGCCGGGACAATCCGCGTTCATCTGCGTTTGTCTGCGGTTTCCCTTCGTCCGGTCACGAGCTCGCCGGAGACGGCGTCGCGCCGGGAGTCGCGGACTCCTTGCCTGAGTCCTTCGCGTCGGCCGCGGGCTTCGCCTCGCCGGCCGGCTTGGAGTCCCCGCCCTCCGGCTTCTTCTCCGGCGCCGACCCCTTGCCCTTGAAATCGGTGGCGTACCAGCCGGAGCCCTTGAGCTGGAACCCGGCGGCGGTGGGCAGCTTCTTGAACGTCGCCTTGCCGCACTGCGGGCAGTCCGAGCGCGGAGGATCCGAAACCTTCTGCAGGTACTCGCTCTGGAACCCGCACGACGCGCATCGATACTCGTAGATCGGCATCCGGCACTCCTGCACGTTCAATCACCGGGAGATGCCCGGGGATCGGTCGCTAGCCCCGCACTTATCCGCCACGGTCCGCCCGAGACAAGGCCGCGGATTATACCGGAAGGACCCGGCTTTCCCGAGGGAAATCGGGGCCTTGCGCAGGTTTTCAACCCCGCCGCAGGGCCGGCGCAGCGATTCGGCCGTCCGGCGCAGATCGGTGCGCGTTGTCGCGATGTCAACGCCCGGCTGCCGGTCGTCGCTTCGCGCTTGACGCCTGATTACGCTTCGGGCCCAATGACGGTCATTTATGACACTGGCATACCGGCGCGCCGCAACGGAAACCAACCAGCTGCGCGGCTGACGCGACCGAGCTTCTCGATCGGCGCGCGCCCGGTGCGATCGAAGCTCCGAGCGAGGGACGGGGACGCCATGCGCACCTGATGCCGCCGGCGAGGGCGTCCGGCACAGGACAGAACACATGAGCTTCAACTACCGAAGCCCGGTCGCCCGCAGGTGGGGGCGAACTCACCCGTCCCGGGGGCTACACCCGGAAGCGCCCTGCTTCCGGTCCCGGTCCCGCGCGAGCCGTGGCGGCGCACGCGCATTTCCCGTGTTTGATTCGACGGCGTCCGCGGTCCCTCCCGGCCGCGAGCCGTCCATCGACCGAGAGGAGCATCGTATGAACGCCACGCCTTGCACCAGAGTACCGATCGGGGAGACCATCGTCGCGCTCGCCCTCGCGGGCGGCCTTGCCGGCTGTCTCGGCGGCGGCGGTAGCGGCGGCTCCGGGACCACCGCGAGCGGGTCCGCCGCGCCCGCATCGACCGCCGCGTCCGCCACGGCGCCCGGGGCCTCGGCACCCGATGCCGCGCCGCCGGGCGTCGCGCCCCCCGCACCTGCGCCGACGCCCGCGACCCCGGGAGCATGCCCGCCGGCGCAGCCCACGACTGCCGCCAACGCGGTGCGGTTCCTCGAGCAGACGAGCTTCGGGCCGACCGAGGCCGCGATCCAGGAAGTGATGCAGAAGGGCGCCGCGCTCGCGCTCGAGGAGCAGTTCGCCAAGTCGATGAGCGGCTACGGCACCTTCACCGACATCGACCCCGACCCGCGCAAGGGCTGCCCCGACACCGCGGCTCCGAACCCGGACATCTGCTACCGCGAGAACTACACGGTGCATCCGCTGCAGCGGCGATTCTTCCAGAACGCGATGGCGGCGCCGGACCAGCTTCGGCAGCGGGTCGCGTTCGCGCTGTCGCAGATCCTGGTGATCTCCGGCACCGAGCTCGAGACGATGGGCGGGATCGGTTTCTACCAGCAGCTGCTGATGAACTTCGCGTTCGCGAACTTCCGCGAAATCATGAACGAGGTCACGCTCAGCCCCGCCATGGGTGAGTTCCTCGACATGGTGAACAACCCGAAGCCGGACCCGGCGCGGAATATCGAGCCGAACGAGAACTACGCGCGCGAGCTGCTGCAGCTCTTCACTGTCGGCGAGTGCGAGCTCGACCCCGACGGTTCGTGCCGGCTCGACGCGGCCGGCGCGCCGATCCCGACCTACGACCAGGACACCGTCGAGAACCTCGCCCGCGCGCTCACCGGCTGGACCTATCCGCCGCGGCCCGGTGTCGCGTCCCGGTTCCCGAATCCGCCCTACTACCTCGGCCGCATGGTGCCGTTCGCCGCGCAGCACGACACCGCCGCGAAGACGCTGTTCGGCAACCGCACGATCCCTGCCGGGCAGACACCGGTCCAGGACCTCAACTCGGCGCTCGACATCATCTTCAACCACCCGAACACCGGGACGTTCATCGGCAAGCAGCTGATCCAGCACCTAGTGACATCGAACCCGACCCCGGCCTACGTCGCGCGCGTCACCGCGGCGTTCAATAACAACGGCCAGGGCGTCCGCGGCGACATGCGGGCGGTGCTGCGCGCGATCCTCCTCGACGCGGAAGCGCGCGGCGACGTCAAGACCGCCGCCGATTACGGCAAACTCCGCGAGCCGGCGCTCCTCGTCACCGGCGTCGCTGCGCGCGCTCAACGGTGCCTCCGACGGCGTGTACCTGCTCGGCCAGTCGTCGAGCATGGGCCAGAACGTGTTCCAGGCGCCGTCGGTCTTCAACTTCTACCCGCCGAACTACCCTGCCCCCGGCACGACCATCGCCGGGCCGCCGTTCAAGATCATGCTCACCGGGACGGTCCTGAACCGGGCGAACTTCGTGAACCGCGTCGTGATGGGCGCGGACATCGGCGCCGACGACACGGTGACCGGCGCAACCGGAACGCGGATCAACCTGCAGCCGTTCCAGGCGCTGGCAGCGAACCCGGATCAGTTGCTGGAGCGATTCAACCTGATCTTCATGCACGACACGATGTCGCCCCAGGCGCGCCAAGCGATTCTGACGGCGATCAATACCTATCCCGCGAACGACCCGCTCGGGCGCGTGCGCCAGGCCGTCTACCTCATCGCGACCTCGGCGCAATACCAGGTGGAGCAATAGCCATGAGCTTCCAAATCCTGCGCAGGAACTTCCTCAAGGGCCTCGGCGCGGTCACCGCGGCCAACACGCTGCCCGGCCTCTCGCTGATGAACGCGTACGCGCAGAGCCGCCGACTACAAGGCCCTCGTGTGCGTCTTCCTGTACGGCGGGAACGACGGCAACAACATGGCGGTCCCGGCGCAGGCCGCCGAGTACAGCACCTACGCCACCGCGCGGGGCAGCATCGCGCTCCCGCAGGGGAGCCTCGTCCAGCTCCCGCAGGCCGGCGGCGCGCGGTTCGGCCTGCACGCAAACCTGGCGCCGCTGCAGCAGGTGTGGGCGAACGGCGACCTCGCCCTGCTGTTCAACACCGGTCCGCTGGTGCAGCCGGTCACGCGCGCGCAGTACCGCGCGAACCGCTCGACGCGGCCGGCGAACCTGTTCTCGCACGACGACCAGCAGGAGCAGAACCAGACCGCGCTCCCGACCAACCAGGCGACCGTCGGCTGGGGCGGGCGCCTCGGCGATCACGTCACGGTGATGAACGCCGGGTCCACGGTGCCGATGAACATATCGGTCGGCGGCAACGACATTTTCCTGAAAGGCCAGGCGACCTCTGCTTACTCGGTGCCGAGCGGCGGCACCTTCGGCCTGACGATCACCGGCGGCAGCGCCGCGCAGCAGACCGCACGCCGCAACGCCATGCAGACGCTCTTCGGCCTCGACCGGCAGAACATGCAGGTGCGCAGCGCAGCCGACGTGATCTCGAGCGCGGTGAACGCGAGCACCGCGCTCAACACGGTGATCAACAACAACGGCTCGGCCGCCGCGCCGGCATTCCAGGGCCTGAACACCGGCCTCGCGCGGCAGCTCTTCGCCGCGGCAAAGATGATCGAGGGACGCAACCAGCTCGGCCTGCGGCGCCAGATCTTCTTCGCGCAGGCCGGCGGCTTCGACAACCATCAGAATCAGCTCCAGGACCAAGCGGGCCGGCTCAACGAGGTCGGACCGGCGCTGCGGGCCTTCTATAACGCGATCGTCGCGCTCGGCGTGCAGGATCAGGTCACGCTCTTCACGTTGTCCGACTTCGGCCGCACGCTGCGCGTGAACGACGGCGGCTCCGACCACGCGTGGGGGAACCACCACATCATCCTCGGCGGCGCAGTGCGGGGTGGCCAGACCTACGGAACGTTTCCGAACCTCGCGCTCGGCGGGCCGGACGACACCGACTCCGACGGCCGGTGGATTCCGACCACGGCGGTGGACCAGTACGCGGCGACTCTCGCGAAGTGGTTCGGTGTACCCGACGCCGACATTCCGGCGGTGGTGCCGAACATTGCGCGCTTTGCGACGCGGGATCTGGGGTTCATGGGCTAGCAGGCGCAAACAGGGGCGCGACCGGGCCTCAGCGGCAAGGCACGACCCTTGAGGGAACGACCTGATGCGCGGCGCAAGAGGAGCGAGCATGGCGATGATGCGAGACCGGACCCCACCTCGGCTTCACGTTGATCGAGGTCATGGTCGTCGTCATGTTTCGGTGCTGAAGCCGTGATCCGTCGCTCCTCCGAGTCGACGTCTCATCGGAGATGCTCGTCGCCCTCACCATCCTCGCGGCCGCACTTGCCGCCGCGGTCCGCTCGGCAAGCATCGCCGCCGACGGCACGCTCGCCCTGCGCGAGCGTCTCGCCGGGACCTGGATCGCGCAGAACCAGCTCGCAGAGTACACTGCGCGGCCCCTGTGGCCCGAGGTCGCACGCGCGCCGCAGCGCGGACAGGCCGGCATGCAGTTCGCGTGGCGCGAGACGGTGAGCGGCACGCCGAATCCACGCCCCGGCGCATCGAGGTGCAGGTGTTCGCCGCGCGACACCGGAGTCGCCGTCGCGAAGCTGGTCGGGTACGAGTCACGGAGCGAGCAGCGATGAGACGCGCCCGCGGTCTACCGCTCGTCGAATTGCTGGTCGCCGTGGCGATGTTCGCGATCCTGTCGGCGTTCGCGTATCGCGCGCTCGCCGTCGTGTTCGAAAGCCGCAGCCGCATCGAGCAGGAGAACCGCAAATGGCGGCAGCTCGCGCTCTTCTTCGCGCGCCTCGAGGAGGACGTCGCCGCCCCGGTGCCGCGCGCGGTGCGTGGCGCCGGTGACGTGCTCTCGCCGGCGTCCGCGGAGAGCGCCGCCGTTGTGCAGAATCAACGAGGGTGCGCTGATGATGACGCGCACCGGGCTCGCGCCCGAGGCGGGCGCAGTAGCGCCGCCGCGGCGGCACGGCTACCGGCTGCGCGGCACCGTCGTCGACCTGCTGACGTGGGTGACGCGCACCGCGCTCGCGCCCGAGGCGGGCGCAGTAGCGCCGCCGCGGCGGCACGGCTACCGGTTGCGCGGCACCGTCGTCGACCTGCTAACGTGGGTCGACCGGGGCCCGCGTCTCGAGCCGCGGGTCTTGGCGGTGCTCGACGGCGTCAAGGCGATGGACTTCCGCTACCTCGACATCCGCGGTCAGTGGCATCCGGACTGGCAACTACCCGCTCGATTCGGCAGCCCAGTCGGCTGCCCGCAGGTCGAGTCACGCTCGAACTCTCTCGCCACCCCCCCTCCGACCGGGCCCGCGCTCGAGCCGCGGTCTGGCGGTCTCGATGGCGTCAAGGCGATGGACTCCGCTACCTCGACATCCGCGGTCAGGCATCCGGACTCCGCTCCCGCTCGATTCCGCGCCCAGTGCGCTCCCCCTCATCACCTCACTCTCTCCCCCCCCCCCCACGACCGCGCTCGCGCCCGAGGCGGGCGCAGTAGAGACGCCGCGGCGGCACGGCTACCGGCTGCGCGGCACCGTCGTCGACCTGCTGACGTGGGTCGACCGGGGCCCGCGCATCGAGCCGCGGGTCTTGGCGGTGCTCGATGGCGTCAAGGCGATGGACTTCCGCTACCTCGACATCCGCGGTCAGTGGCATCCGGACTGGCAACTCCCGCTCGATTCGGCAGCCCAGGTCGGGCTGCCCGCAGGGGTCGAGGTCACGCTCGAACTCGTCTCGGGAGAACGCATCACGCGCGTCCTTCCGACCGCCGCGAGGATCACCCGGTAGGCGACGCGCACGAGCACCGCTGCGTACCGCGAGACGAAACCTCCGTCAGAACGGAATATCGTCCTCCATCTCACCCAGCCCGCCGGCTGGCGCCTTCTTGCCCGCCGGTTTGGCGGTGCCGTTCGTCGCGCTGGCGGAAACGGTTTCGGCGGGCTCGCGTTCGGGGCGCGGCTCGCCGGCGCCGCCGCGGCTGCCGAGGAGCTGCATGTTGTCGGCCATGATCTCCGTGGTGTAGCGGTCCTGGCCGTCCTTGTCCTGCCACTTGCGCGTGCGGATCCGGCCCTCGACGTAGACCGGCGAGCCTTTCTTCAGGTACTCCCCGGCGATCTCCGCCAGCCGAGCACGAAAGACGACGCGGTGCCACTCGGTCTCTTCCTTGTTTTCGCCCGACTGCTTGTCCTTCCAGCGGAAGGTGGTCGCGAGCCGGATGTTGGTGATCGGATCGCCGTTCGGCATGTAGCGGGTTTCGGGATCCGCACCGAGGTTGCCGACGAGGATCACCTTGTTCACCGAGGCCATTCAGTCCTCCTGTTGTGCGAGTTGCATTATGCCCGCCCGGTTCCTACGATCGCGCGGCTCGCCGCCGGCGGCGGGATCCGCATCCCCGCCGCGATTGCCGCCCAGACGAGCCCCAGGGCAGCGGCCGCCATGAACACACCCGCGGCACCGAAGTGCTTCGCGAGCCAGCCGCCGAGCGCGCCGCCGGCAAAGAGCCCGAACGCCTGCGTCGTATTGTAGACGCCGAGCGCCGTCGCCTTCGCCCGCGGCGGCGCGACGCGCGTGACGAGCGACGGGATCGCCGCCTCGAGCAGGTTGAAGGCGACGAAGAAGCCGAGCAGCCACGCAGCGATGGTAACAAGGCCGGTGGCCCACCACGTGAGCCCGATCTGAACTGCCACCAGCAGCGCGATCGAGCCCAGGAAAAGCCGGCGCGACCGCCCGTGCCGCTCGGCCGCGACGAGCGGCGGGATCATCAGGGCGAACGAGCCGAGCACCACCGGGAGGTACACCTGCCAGTGCGCGGCGACCGGGAGCCCCGCGCGCTCGACCAGGAGCGGCGGGACGACCACGAACATCGCGATCTGCATCATGTGCAGCGCGAGGATGCCGAAATTGAGGCGCAACAGCTCGCCGTTCCCGAGCACGGCTGCGAGCGCCGCCCGGCCGACGTCCGGTGCGTGGTCGACGTGCACCGCGGGCTCGGGCGGCACCACCTTCAGCGTGACCCAGATGCCGGCGAGCGCAAGCACGCCGGTAAGCGCAAAGATCCCCGCCATCCCGATCGTGCGGTACAGCTCCGGTCCGATGACGAGCGAGAGCGCGAACACGAGCCCGATCGAGGCGCCGATCATCGCCATCGTCTTCGTCCGGTGCTCCTCGCGCGTGAGATCGGCGGCGAGGGCCATCACCGCCGCCGAGATCGCGCCGGTGCCCTGGATCACCCGGCCCGCGATGGTGACCCAGATGTCATGCGCGCTTGACGCGACGAAGCTGCCCGCAGCGAAGAGCACCAGCCCGAATACGATCACGCGCTTGCGGCCATAGCGGTCGGCTGCCATCCCGAACGGGATCTGCAGGAACGCCTGGGTGAGGCCGTACGCGCCGAGCGCGACGCCGACGAGCACCAGGTCGTCGCCGCCGCGAAGCGTCGGTGCGTGCACCGCGAACACCGGAAGGATCACGAACAACCCCAGCATCCGTAGGGCGAATAGCGAGCCGAGCGAGAGGCCGGCGCGGACCTCCAGGGCCGACATGCGGCCGGAGCGGGAGAAATACTGCACTTGGACTGGCGCCGGGACCTTCGAGTCTCGTATATTAGCGGATTCCCTTCGCGCACCCTGGAAATGGAAGCAATCCGCATCCGCGGCGCACGCACGCACAACCTCAAGAACCTCAACCTCGATCTCCCGCGGAACCGCCTGATCGTCATCACCGGCCTCTCCGGCTCCGGAAAATCCTCGCTCGCGTTCGACACGCTGTACGCCGAGGGTCAGCGGCGCTACGTCGAGTCGCTCTCGGCGTACGCGCGCCAGTTCCTGGAGCTGATGGAGAAGCCCGACGTCGACCTCATCGAGGGTCTCTCGCCGGCGATCTCGATCGAACAGAAGGCGGCGAGCCACAACCCGCGCTCGACGGTCGGCACGGTCACGGAGATCCACGACTACCTGCGGCTCCTCTTCGCGCGCGTGGGCACGCCGTACTGCCCCGACCACGCGGTGGCGCTCGAAGCGCAGTCGGTGGCGCAGATGGTCGACCACGTCGCCGCGCTGCCGGAGGACACGAAGCTCATGATCCTCGCGCCGGTGGTCGCCGGCCGCAAGGGCGAGCAGGCCGATCTCCTCGACGAGCTGCGCGCGCAGGGGTTCGCCCGGCTGCGGATCGACGGCGTCGTCCACGAGATCGACGCGCTGCCGAAGCTCGCGCGGACCACGAAGCACACCATCGACGTCGTCGTCGACCGCCTGAAGGCGCGGCCCGACCAGAAGCAGCGGCTCTCCGAGTCGTTCGAGACCGCGCTGCGCCACGCCGACGGGCGCGCGGTCGCGGTCGAGACCGAGAGCGGGAGGGAGCACGTCTTCTCGGCGAAGTTCGCCTGCCCGATCTGCGGGTATTCGTTGCCCGAGCTCGAGCCGCGGCTCTTCTCGTTCAACAACCCGATGGGCGCCTGCCCGGAGTGCGACGGCCTCGGCGCGATCCAGTTCTTCGACCCGAAGCGCATCGTCGCGCACCCGGAACTGTCGCTCGCCTCGGGCGCGATCCGCGGCTGGGACCGGCGCAACCAGTTCTACTTCCAGATGCTCACCAGCCTCGCCGCGCACTTCCAGTTCGACGTCGAGCGCCCCTTCGAGCGTCTGCCCGAGAACGTGCAGCAAGTCGTGCTCTACGGCACCAGGGACAAGATCCCGTTCTCGTACCTGAACGAGCGCGGCCGCACCTTCGTGCGCGAGCACGCGTTCGAGGGCGTGATCCCGAACCTCGAGCGGCGCTACAAGGAGACCGATTCGATCGTCGTGCGCGAGGAGCTGGCCAAGTACCTGAACACCAAGCCCTGCCCGCAATGCGAGGGCACGCGGCTCAAGCGCGAGGCGCGCAACGTCAAGGTCGGCCCGCCGGGCGGCGAGCGCGCGATCTACGAGGTGAGCGCCCTGCCGCTCCGCGACGGCCTCGCGTTCTTCCGCTCGCTCGAGCTGCCCGGGGCAAAGCGCGCGATCGCCGAGAAGATCGTGAGCGAGATCGCGGCGCGGCTCACGTTCCTCGTCAACGTCGGCCTCGACTACCTGACGCTCGACCGCTCGGCAGAGACGCTCTCCGGTGGCGAGGCGCAGCGCATCCGCCTCGCCTCGCAGATCGGCTCCGGGCTCACCGGCGTGATGTACGTGCTCGACGAGCCGTCGATCGGCCTGCACCAGCGCGACAATGGGCGCCTCCTCGCGACGCTGAAGCATCTGCGCGATCTCGGCAATACGGTCATCGTCGTCGAGCACGACGAGGAGGCGATCCGCGCCGCGGATCACGTGGTCGACATGGGCCCGGGCGCGGGGGAGCGCGGCGGCGAGCTCGTCGCGCAAGGAGCACCCGAGGAGATCGTGCGCGCCGAGGGTTCGCTGACCGGGCAGTACCTCGCCGGCAAGCGCGCGATCGCGACGCCGCAGCGACGGCTACGCTCCGACGGCAAGCGGGCGTTGAGCCTGCGCGGCGCGCGCGGCAACAACCTGAAGAGCGTCGACGTGAACATCCCGGTCGGGCTCTTCATCTGCATCACCGGCGTGTCGGGCTCCGGCAAGTCGACGCTCATCAACGACACCCTGTACGCCGCGGTCGCGCGCGAGCTATACGGCGCCTCCGCCGAGCCCGCCGCGTACGACGCGATCGAAGGGCTCAGCCATTTCGACAAGGTCATCAGCGTCGACCAGAGCCCGATCGGCCGGACGCCGCGCTCCAATCCCGCCACCTACACCGGGCTCTTCACCCCGATCCGCGATCTCTTCGCCGGCACGCCGGCCGCGCGCGAGCGCGGCTACGGTGCGGGGCGGTTCTCCTTCAACGTCAAGGGCGGCCGCTGCGAGGCCTGCCAGGGCGACGGCGTGATCAAGGTCGAGATGCACTTCCTGCCCGACGTCTACGTTCCCTGCGACGTCTGCCACGGCCGCCGCTACAACCGCGAGACGCTCGAGATCCACTACCGGGGCCGCAACATCCAGCAGGTGCTCGAGATGACGGTGGCGCAGGCGCTCGAATTCTTCGACGCGGTGCCGGCAGTGCGGCAGAAGCTCGCGACGCTCGCCGACGTGGGCCTCGGCTACATCAAACTCGGCCAGCCGGCGACCACGCTCTCGGGAGGCGAAGCGCAGCGGGTGAAGCTTGCACTCGAGCTCTCGAAGCGCGACACCGGGCGCACGCTCTATATCCTCGACGAGCCGACCACGGGCCTGCACTTCCACGACATCGAGCTACTCCTCGGTGTGCTGCATCGCCTGCGCGATCACGGCAACACCGTCGTGGTGATCGAGCACAACCTCGACGTCATCAAGACCGCCGACTGGATCGTCGACCTCGGCCCCGAGGGCGGCGACGGCGGCGGTCGGATCATCGCCGAGGGCACCCCGGAGCAGGTGGCCGAAGTCGAAACGAGCTACACCGGCCGCTACCTGCGCGGCGCGCTCGGGAAGCGGGCACCGGCGCGCAAGCTCGCTGCGCTGCAGGACTGACCACGCGACCGCCGTCATTGCACGGCGGTCGCGATCGGTGCTACAAGAACCACGCGGGAGCGGCCGCCCGAGCCGCCCCGGAGAGCCATATGACCAGCTGAGCGACCAGAGCGAGGAGGAAAAGATGGAACATCCGACGCGCGCCTTTTATTCCACGCTTGCGGCGCTCGCGCTCGCCGCGGGTGGCGCGGCAGCGCAGACCTATCCCGACAAACCGGTGAAGATCATCAGCCCGTTCTCCGCCGGCGGGCCCGCAGACATCTACGCGCGCTATCTCGGCCAGCGCCTCGAGAAGCCGCTTGGCCAGGCGTTCGTCATCGAAAATCGCGTCGGCGGCGGCGGGATCATCGGCGCCGACGCCGTGGCGAAGGCGGCGCCCGACGGCTACACGCTGCTCGTGATGTCGAACACCCACACGGTGAACGAGTCGCTTGTCGCGAAGAAACCCTACAAGCTGATGACCGACCTCGTGCCGGTGGCCCCGCTGAACTATTCGGACCTGCTGCTCGTCGTCCACCCCTCGGTGCCGGCAAAGAACCTCAAAGAGCTGATCGACCTCGCGAAATCGAAGCCGGGCCAGCTGAACTACGCTTCGTCCGGCCCCGGAACGCCGTATCACATGGCGGGCGAGCTCTTCAAGTCGATGGCCGGGCTCGATATCGTCCATGTGCCGCACAAGGAGAGCTCGGGCGCGCGGACGAGCGTGATGGGCGGCCAGGTGCAGATGATGTTCGACGCGATCACCGTCATGTCGAAGCTCGCGGAGGCCGGCAAGGTGCGCGCGATCGCATCGAGCGGCCAGACGCGCTCGGCGGTCATGCCCGACGTGCCGACCGTCTCGGAAGCAGGCGTTCCCGGCTACGACGCCGTGATCTGGCTGGGCATCATGGCCCCCGCCGGGACGCCGAAGCCGATCGTCGACAAGCTGAACGCCGAGATCCAGAAGGTCCTCGCCCAGCCCGACGTGAAGGCGGACTTCGCCAAGCAGGGCGCCGTGCCGATGCAGATGAGCGCGGAGGAGTTCGGGAAGTTCATGGCCCAGGACATCGAGAAGTGGGCGAAGGTGGTGAAGGCATCCGGGGCGAAGGTCGACTGACCGACTGAGCGCGCCACGCGGTCACCGGCTCAGCCCTAGCGCCACGATGCCGGAGCCGAACAGCGCGCCGAGGACAACCGGCAGGGCAAACGCCAGGACGATCACCGTCGCGAGCAGCGCGCGCGAGTACGGCACCTGCACGACGACGACCGTGCCGGCGATGAAGTCGTGCAGCGCCCGCTTGCGCGGCGTGAACGGCTGCATGAGATAGCCGATCATCAGCAGAAACGTCGAGAGGAACCGCCCGATCCAGCGCGCGCTCGCGCGCAGGAACCCGATCCGCGTGAGGTCGCCGGCGCCAAGCACGTGAAGGTTGAACGCGCGCTTGCCGATGGTCGCGCAGCGCGGGCCGGACTCGAGCGATGCGAAGTAGACCCAGCTCAGCCCGAGCCCCAGCAGGTTCACCCACGCATCGTCCCGGAGCGACCCGACCCGGAATCCCATGGCTGCCGCCGCGAACTCGAGCATGACCCCGAGAACGACGGCGATGAGCAGGATCACCACGGTGTCGAGCAGGGACGCGGCGAACCGCACCCAGAACCCGGCGTAGGTGATGTTGCCGAGCGCGAGCCCGGCGAGATCGTCCACGCGCGCGGAGGGCGGACGGTAGGGCGACTTTGTGGACCGCGCAAGCGGCTCGAGCGCAAGCGGCGGCTTCGACGGCGGCGCCGCACCCAGGTTCGCGATCACGTGGGCGATCGGCACGCCCTCGCGCATGCCTTCGACCCAGAGCAGATCGTGAGGGCGTACCGTGCCGAGCTCGACGCCCTCGAGGACGTCGCACTCCTCGTACGGCCCGCGGCGCTCGCCGCCGCGGATCACCCAGTACTGCGTCATTCGGCGAACCCCCTTCCGCCAACTCTACAACGGCGCGCGCCGCGATGCCATCGCGCGGCTGCTATCCTAACGGCGGGTTTGCAACGAAGGAGCAAGCGATGACACGAAACGCGCGCGCGGTCCTCTGCCGCGAGCTGGGAAAGCCCGTCGTCGTCGAAACGATCGCGATCGGCGCGCCGCGGCGGGGCGAGGTGACGGTGAAGATCGCCGCGTGCGGCGTTTGCCACTCCGACCTCTCGGCGACCAACGGCACGATCCAGATGAAGCTGCCGCTCGTCCTCGGACACGAGGCCGCAGGCGTGGTCACGGAGGTCGGCGAGGGAGTGACCGACCTCGCCGCCGGCGATCACGTGATGATCTCGTTCGTGAACATGTGCGGCCGGTGCCGGTGGTGCACGATCGGCAAGCCGCACCTCTGCGACATGGCGGCGAAGACGCTCTATACGCTGCCCGACGGTACGACGCCCACGCGCGATGAGGCGGGCAACGCGCTCGGCGTGTTCTCCGCCTGCGGCGTCATGGCGGAGTACGCGACGCTCTCCGTCGACAACCTCGTGAAGATCGACAAGGACATGCCGCTCGATCGCGCCGCGCTCGTCTCGTGCGGCGTGATGACCGGCGTGGGTGCGGTCTTCAACACCGCCCGCGTCGAGCCCGGCACCGCGGTGATGGTGATCGGCACCGGCGGCGTGGGCCTCAACGTCATCCAGGGCGCGGCGATCGCCGGCGCGAACCCGATCCTCGCGGTCGACGTCACCGAAGCCAAGCTCGCGCTCGCGAGGCAGTTCGGCGCGACCCACACGATCAACGCGGCAACCGAGGAGAACGTCGTCAAGGCGGCGAAGAAGCTGACCGGGGGCGGGCCGGATTACTGCTTCGAGTGCATCGGGCTCGGACGCACCGTCGAGCAGGCGTTCCGGAGCCTGCGCAAGGGCGGCAAGGCGGTGGTGGTCGGCGTGACGCGCGGCGAGGAGTCGGTGCCGGTGAAACCGGTGGCGCTCACCTTCGAGGAGAAGACCCTGACCGGCAGCTACTTTGGCTCGGCCCGCCCGCGGGAGGATTTCCCGCGCCTCATCGCGCTCTACCGCGCGGGGCGCCTCAAGCTCGACGAACTGATTACGCGCCGCTACCGCATCGAGGAGGCGCCGCAGGCGTTCGCCGATCTCGAGGCGGGGAAGAATGCGCGCGGCGTGATCGTTTTCGACTAAGTGCCGATCACTCCGCCGTCCTTGCGCCGGATCACGACCGTCGCCGAGCGCGGCCGGCCGTTGGGATCGAAATCGGGCCAGTTCGAGAACGCGCGCGGTTTGTCCGGATCGTTGATCTCGCCCGGGTTCTCGCCCGGATGCTGGACGTTGACGAACCCGGTGCGCCCGTCCGGCGTCGTCGTGAATCCGGTGATCTCGCATCCCCTCGGTCCCGCCAGGAAGCGCCTGAACTCGCCGGTGGCAGGGTCCGCGGCGAGCATCTGGTTGTTGGCGAGCGGCGCGTAGTCGCCCCGCCCGAGCGCGGTGGGCGAGATATCGGTCTGCACCCATAGCACGCCGCGCGCGTCGAACCAGAGCCCGTCCGGGCTCCCGAACGAATCGCCTTTGAACCGCCCGCGCTTCGCCGGGTCGGGGCTATCCGCCACGCCCCCGAGCGCGAATACGTCCCACTTGAATGTCGTCGCTGCGACGTCGTCGCCCGCCTCCCGCCACCGGACGATATGGCCGTAGACATTGTTCGCGCGCGGGTTCGCGGCGTCGGGTCCAGGCTGCTTGTCACGGCCGCGCGCCGTGTTGTTGGTGAGCGTGACGTACACCTCGCGCGTCACCGGGTGCACCGCACACCACTCGGGGCGGTCCATCGGCGTCGCGCCAACGGCGTCGGCGGCCTGGCGCGTCTTTACCAGCACGTCGGCCTGGTCGGCGAAGCCGTTTGCAGCCGTCAGCGGTCCCACGCCGTGGACGAGCGGCAGCCACACGCCGTCGCCGTTCGCGTCGAACCGCGCGGCATAAAGCGTCCCCTCGTCGAGCAGCGTCCGGTTCGCATCGCGGCTCGACGGATCCCACGCCCTTGCCGTGACGAACTTGTAGACGTACTCGAAGCTCTCGTCGTCGCCCATGTAGAACGCGATGCGCCGATCGAGGCCGATCGCCGGACAGGCGCCCTCGTGCTTGATGCGTCCGAGCGCCGTGCGCTTCACGGGCTTCGCGGCCGGGTCGTACGGGTCGATCTCGACGACCCAGCCGAAGCGGTTCGGCTCGTTCGGATGCTTGGCCGCGTCGAAGCGCTCGTCGAACGCCTCCCAGCCGTAGCCGCGGCCCTTGCCGAGACCGTAGCGCCGCTCGCCCGGCGAGACCGTGCCGGCGTTCACGAAGTGGAACTGCCAGTTCTCCTCGCAGGTGAGGTAGGTGCCCCAGGGCGTCCAGCCGTTCGCGCAGCCGTTGTAGGTGCCGAGCACCTCGCGGCCCGCGGGATCCGCCGCCGTACGCATCGACGCCGCGCCGGCGGCCGGGCCGGAGATCGCGCACGGCGTGTAGGCGGTGATGCGGCGCGCGTACCTGGAGGGCCGCACGACCTCCCATCGCGCGCCTTGCAGGCGCACCTCGATCACCGAGACGCCCACCGCGGCTTCCGCTTTGCGCACCTTCTCGGCGGTCCAGGTGCGGCGACCGTCCGTGTGCAGCAGACCGTCGTCGAGGTACTCGTGGTTCATCGCGAGCAGCCCGTGCGTCGACGCGCCGGACCCGTAAGGCAAGGGGTGGAACCACATCCCGTCGTGGTGCATACCGGCCTGCACCGCCTGGTCCGCTGCGCTGTTGGACCCATCCATCCGGAACGGCGGCATGTTGCCTGGAACGCCGACCGGGTCGCCCCAGCGGTAGAGGACCGTCGCCTCGTACTCCGGCGCGATCTTCAGCGCGTCGTCCGAGGAGGGCGGGATGCCGGTGAACCCGATCGCCACCGGCAGTGCTTGCGGTGCGCCGGCGCAGCCGGCAAGCGGAAAAGCTGCGGCGATCGCGGCGGCGAGCCCGCCCTTGAGGAGCTCGCGCCGCGCAAGCCGCGCTTCTAGGATGGCCGAAAAGGGTGTCGCAGCGGGATGGTCCGGCATGGTTCGGCTCCCTGGAAAGGGGGGCCGGTAGTGTACGTCGCCGCCTGTTACAGCTTTTGGACAAGCCCCCGGCTCCCCACATAGAATCCAGCCTGTCTCGGTCCACCCGAGCAAAACCCAAATGACGCGCCGCCCCGGAGTAAGCGCGCTACACAGGAGACCCAAGTCATGCGTCACTTCGCACTTCCCGTCGCCGCGGCGCTCGCGCTGGCCGCGGCGCAGCCGGCCGCCTCCCAGGAGACCGGCACCCTCAAGAAGATCAAGGACAACGGGTCGATCACGCTCGGCCACCGCGACTCCTCCATCCCGTTCTCCTACTACGACGACAAGCAACAGGTCGTGGGCTACGCGATGGATATCTGCATGCGGATCGTCGACGCGGTCAAGTCGGAGCTCAAGCTCGCGAAGCTCGACGTGAAGCTGAACCCGGTCACCTCGGCCACCCGCATCCCGCTGATGGCGAACGGCACGATCGACCTCGAGTGCGGGTCGACCACCAACAACCTCGAGCGCCAGAAGCAGGTCGCGTTCACGATCACCCACTTCGTGACCGCGAACCGCTACGTGGCGAAGAAGGCGTCCAAGATCAGCAAGCTCGCCGACCTCAAGGGCAAGACGGTGGTATCGACCGCGGGCACGACCAACCTCAAGTGGCTGACCGAGGAGAACCAGAAGCAGAATCTCGGCATGAACATCATCGCGGCGAAGGACCACGCGGAGTCGTTCCTCATGGTCGACACCGGGCGCGCGGCAGCGTTCTTCATGGACGACATCCTGCTCTACAGCCTGGTAGCCACCGCGCGGAACCCCGGCGACTGGGTGATCGGCACCGAGGCGTACACGGTCGAGCCGTACGGGATCATGTTGCGCAGGGACGATCCCGCGTTCAAGAAGGTCGTGGACAATGCGGTGTCGCAGCTCTACAAGAGCGGGCAGATCAACCCGCTCTACGAGAAGTGGTTCCAGAAGCCGGTGCCGCCGAAGGGCATCAACCTCAACGTGCCGATGAGCCCGCAGTTCAAGAAGGTGATCGCGAGCCCGACCGATTCGGGGGATCCCGCGGTCTACAACTAGTTATCACGGCGTCGAAGACGCCGTGATAACTGCGCTGGTTCGAGCGGCACAAACTGCGTGCCGCTCAATCAGCGCGGGGCGCGGGCACGGCCTGCGCCCGCGAACGGTGTCCGGGGGGAGGCAGAATGAAATACAACTGGAACTGGGGCATCTTCTTCCAGCCGGCCGCGGACGGGAGCGGCACCTGGCTGCACTATCTGCTGGTCGGGATCGTCTGGACCCTCGGTACCGCGCTCGCCGCCTGGGTCATCGCGCTCGCGATCGGCTCGCTCGTCGGCGTGATCCGAACGACGCCGACGAAGTGGGCGGTCCGGCTCGGCAACGCCTACGTCGAGTTCTTCCGCAACATCCCGCTGCTCGTCCAGATGTTCCTCTGGTTCTTCGTGCTGCCCGAGCTCGTGCCGGTCGCGATCGGCGGCTGGATCAAGCAGATGCCGCCGCCGTGGAGCGCGTACATCCCGGCGGTGCTGTGCCTCGGTTTCTACACCGCCGCGCGCGTCGCCGAGCAGGTGCGGGCCGGGATCCAGTCGCTGCCGCGCGGCCAGCAGATGGCTGGCACCGCGATGGGGCTCACCGTCGCGCAGACCTACCGTTTCGTGCTGCTCCCGCAGGCGTTCCGGATCATCCTGCCGCCGCTCACCTCCGAGTTCCTGAACATCATCAAGAACAGCGCGATCGCCCTCACGATCGGCCTCATGGAGATCACCGCCCGCGGCCGGTCGATGCAGGAGTTCACCTTCCAGGTGTTCGAGGCGTTCACCGCGGCGACGGTGCTGTACCTTTTGATCAACGTCCTCGTCGTGTTCGGCATGCGCTGGGTCGAGAAGCGGCTCGCGGTGCCGGGGCTGATCGCGGTCGGCGGCCCGCCGCTGGCGGGGCACTGAGCCATGACGGACGCGTTCGATTGGGACGTCATCTGGCGCAGCCTCCCCTACCTCTTCAAGGAGGGGATGACCTTCACGATCACGCTGACGCTCCTCGCGATGACGCTCGGCATCATCTTCGGGACGCTGCTCGCGATGATGCGGCTCTCGAGCATCAAGCCGATCTCGCTCGTCGCCGGCGCCTACGTGAACCTGATGCGGTCGGTGCCGCTGGTGCTGGTGATCTTCTGGTTCTACTTCCTGGTGCCGTGGCTCGGCGGCTGGCTGATCGGCGCCGCGGAGCCGATCAAGGTCGGCGCCTTCATGTCCTCGCTCATCACGTTCGCGATGTTCGAGGCGGCGTACTACTGCGAGATCATGCGCGCCGGCATCCAGTCGATCCCGCGCGGGCAGGTCTGGGCAGGCTATGCGCTCGGCCTGAACTACTGGCAGACGATGGGCTATATCGTGCTGCCGCAGGCGTTTCGCAACATGATGCCGGTACTGCTCACGCAGACGATCATTCTGTTCCAGGACACCTCGCTCGTGTACGTGCTCGGGATCAGCGACTTCCTCGGCGCGGCGAGCAAGGTCGCGCAGCGCGACGGCCGGCTGATCGAGATGTACCTCTTCGTCGCCGTGGTGTATTTCGTCATCAGCTACGGCCTTTCCTACTTCGTCAAGCGGCTGCAGGTGCGCATAGCCGTGCCGGGCAAAGTCTGATTCCCGCGGGAGACTCGCGATGGCAATGATCGAGATGAAGGGCGTGAGCAAGTGGTACGGCACCTTCCAGGTGCTCACGAACTGCACCACCAACGTCGACAAGGGCGAGGTGGTCGTCGTCTGCGGCCCGTCGGGCTCCGGCAAGTCGACGCTCATCAAGTGCGTGAACGCGCTCGAGCCGTTCCAGAAGGGGAACGTCGTGGTCGACGGCATCTCGGTTGACGACCCGAAGACCGACCTGCCGAAGCTGCGCTCGCGCATCGGCATGGTGTTCCAGAACTTCGAGCTCTTTCCGCACATGAGCGTCTCGGACAACCTCGCGCTCGCGCAGGTGAAGGTGCTCGGCCGGCCGAGCAACGAGGCGACCGAGCGGGGCATGAAGTACCTCGACCGCGTCGGCCTGAGGGAGCACGCGCACAAGTACCCGGGTCAGCTCTCGGGCGGCCAGCAGCAGCGCGTCGCGATCGCCCGCGCGCTGTCGATGGACCCGATCGCGATGCTCTTCGACGAGCCGACCTCGGCGCTCGACCCGGAGATGATCAACGAGGTGCTCGACGTGATGGTCGAGCTCGCCCAGGAAGGGATGACCATGATGGTCGTGACCCACGAGATGGGCTTCGCCCGCAAGGTCGCGCACCGCGTCATCTTCATGGACAAGGGCGAGATCGTCGAGGACGCGAAGAAGGACGACTTCTTCGGCAAGCCGCGCTCGGAGCGGGCGGTGCAGTTCCTGTCGAAGATCCTGCACCACTGACCGCGTCCGGGGCGGCGCGAGTCGCGCCGCCGCAAGGCGCCTGATGGCGGCGCGGCCGCCGTGCCCGGCGGTCACCTGGGCTTCTGGAACTTCAGCACGAACTCGTCCACTGGCGACGGCGCGCGGAACACGATCACGTCGCGCTTGTCCTCGGGATGGCGCAGGAAGTCGCCGGTCGCCACCAGCTTGAACCCGGCCGCTTCGATCTCCCTCGCGAGCGACGACTCCTCGATCCGGTGCAGGCTCTTCGTGACGCCGATGCCGTCGCCGGCGCGCGCCGAGTGGTCCGCGACGACGAGCACGCCGCCGGGCTTCAGCAGTTCGTAGAGACGCCGGTTCATCTTGGCGCGGTCGACGCCTATGTGCACCGTGTCGTGATACGCGAAGAAGAACGTGATCAGATCGAGATTGCCCACTCCCGGCGGGAGCGGATCCTCGAACGGACGCAGCACGTAGTCGACGTTCCTCATCGCCGGGCCTTTCGCGCGGCTGGCGTATGCGTCGCTCGCGCGCTGCATCACCGGCGGCTGATCCTGCGCGTACACCTTGCCGTTCGGCGCGACGGCCCGCGCGAGCATCTCCGCCGTGTATCCGCCGCCCGCGCCCATCTCGAGCACCGTCATGCCCGGCCCCACGCCGGTGAACGCGAAGAGCTTCGCCGGATCGCGCCGCTGGTCGGTCTTGCGGTCGGCCTCGCTGCGATCGGGCGCGGCGACGATCGCGGCGTAGTCGGCCGCCGGCTTCTGGTCCGACATGCTTGCGCAGCCGGCGAGAACGCCTGCGGCGAGCAACGCGACGGCCAGGGATGAAGGGATAGCGCGAGGTTTCATGGGAGGGCTCCTTTGCGGGCAGGGCGGTGGCGATGCGACGCCTGGCAGCCGGCGCGTACTACTTTAGCCCTGAACGCGCGACCCGGAGCGGGGATGGAACGGCTCGCGCGGCCCGGCGGCCTTGCATGTGCGCCCAGGGTGAAAAACGATAACATCCGAGTCGATATTCCGGTTCTGGAGGAGGCCATGCTCAGGAAGATCTTGATTTGCGCTGCGTTCGTCGCGTTTGCGGTGGCCGGCTCGCCAAATGCCCAGCAGCCGCAGCCATCGCCGGCGCAGCCATCACCGATCAAGCGCACCATCCTGCAGCGAGCGGACGTACCGGGCACCAACCTCGAGGTCATCTACGCGACGGTCGAAATCGCCCCGGGCTTCAAGGCAGGTCGCCATGCGCATCCCGGCGTCGTCATCGCCCAGGTCGTCGAGGGGGAGTTCTGGATTCACCTCGACGGCCAGCCGGAGAAAGTCGTGCGTGCGGGTGAGTCGCTGACACTCGCCGATCGCGCCATCCACAACGAAGGCTCGACCGACAAGCCGGTACAGCTTAATGCCGTCTACGTCCTCGAAAAGGGCAAGCCGCTCGCCTCGCAGGTGCCATGACGATGCGCGCGGGCGCTTGCGCACTGAAAGTCTCCTGACGTGCTCGTGCAATCGCAAGAACAACATCGCTGGCCGTTCGACGTCAGGCCGCTGACGCCGAAGCTCGGCGCCGAGCTCATCGGCGTCGACCTCGTACGTGGCGTGGACGATGCACTCTTCCGGTCGATCCGCGAGGCCTTCCTGCAGTACCAGGTGCTGCTGTTCGGCCCGCAGGACCTGCCGCCGGGAAGTCAGGTGGAGTTCGCCCGCCATTTCGGCGAGGTGCAGATCCACGTGATGAACCAGTACCACGCGGACGGCCACCCCGAGCTGTATCGCCTCTCCAACCTCGACGAGCACGGCAACCCGAACGGGAAACACCCGGACAAGGGGACGCTCGCGTGGCACACCGACGGCTCGTGGCGCCGCGTCACCGGCCAGGCCACCATCATCTACGGCGAAGTCGTCGCCGGCCAAGGCGGCGAGACGCACTTCTGCGACATGTACGGCGCCTACGAACGCCTGAGCCCCCAGTGGAAAGCGCGCATCGCGAACCTGCGCGCCGTGCACAACCTCGATTTCTCGCGCACCCGCCGGCACGGCGAAGACCCGATGACCGAAGCGCAGCGTCGCGAGGTCCCGCCGGTCGATCACCCGGTCGTCCGGACGCATCCTGAGACGGGGCGCAAATGCCTTTTCCTCGGCGATCACGCCGAGTACGTCGTCGGCATGCCCTACGACGAAGGCCGCGCGCTGATCGAGGAGCTGAACGCGCTGGCGGTCCAGCCGGACCTGGTCTACGAGCACCGCTGGACGCCGGGCGAGCTGATCGTCTGGGACAACCGCTGCCTGATGCATCGCGCCACCGAGTACGACCCGGCGGTGCAGCGGCGCGTGGTGCGGCGATGCACCGTACTGGGCGAGGTACCTCACTGAACCCGGAAAAGATCAAGGTGCGAACGGAGACCGGGCAGATGCTCGAGGTGGTCGTCCTGAGCAAGCGCCCCGACCGGATCGAGGTGGTGCTCGGCGAAGGCATCCACAACGTCAAGTGGGCCCTGGTTCCGACCCGCAACGGCCTCGCCTACGCGGGGACGGTGATGGGGCGCGAGCTCGTCTACGAGCGGAGCCGCGCGCAGGTCGAAGCCGACATCGACATCCGCAATCCGGGCGTGAACAAGCCGAGACGGCGTTGATTCCTTGAGATGGCTAGTTGCGGCCGGCGGTCGGTGGATAGAAAAGCCCCGCATTGCACGGGGCTTTTGTTTTGCCACTCTCTGTGGCGGTGCTGCGGCCGCAGTTACGGCGCCAGGACACTTGCGTGTCGTTTCACGTCACCCGGTTTCCATAGTTGTCGCTATAGAGCCTCCTGTTGCAACATGAAGTCGGTGTGCCCGTGGGGGCGCGCACCTGAATCATTCTACTCGTCATTCTACGGATAGGACGGACCAGCGCGGATAACATCGGATCCCCTCCTCCTCAGTCGTGGGGGGCGCGCTAGCGCTTCAGGGCTTTCGCGCGCAATGCGTCGAGCGTGGTCTGGGTGGTGATCGCCTGCGGATCGATCCGGATCTCGATCAGCGAGGTCTTGCCCGACGCCACGCAGCGCTCGAACGCCGGGCCGAACTGGGCGGTCTCCTCGACGGTCTCGCCGTGCGCTCCGAACGCGCGTGCGTACGCGGCGAAGTCGGGGTTGCGCAAGCTTGTGCCGTAGACGCGGCCAGGGTACTCGCGCTCCTGGTGCATGCGGATCGTGCCGTACATGCCGTTGTTGACCACGATGAAGATCACCGCGGCGTCGTACTGCACCGCGGTCGCGATCTCCTGCCCGTTCATCAGGAAGTCGCCGTCGCCGCTGAACGAGACCACCGTGCGCCCGGGCGCGGCCACCTTCGCCGCGACGCCGGCCGGGACGCCGTAGCCCATCGCGCCCGAGGTCGGCCCGAGCTGGGTGCGGAACCGCGGGTGCGGATAGAAGCGGTGCACCCAGCCCGAGAAGTTGCCGGCGCCGTTGGTGAGGATCGCGTCCTCCGGTAGGTGGCGCTTGAGCCAGTCGACGACGTCCCACAGCTGAACACGGCCGGGGTTCTCCCGCCGCGCGGTCCATTCGCGGTAGTCGGCGTTCGCGGCGCGCGTCCACTCGCGCCAGCGGGCGGCGTCGACCGGTTTCGTCGCCGCGAGCGCGGCGGCGATCTGCGGCATCCCGGAATTGATCAGCAGGTCGCCCTGGTACACGCGGCCCAGCTCCTCGGCGCCCGCGTGCACGTGCACCAGGCGCTGCGCGGGTCGCGGCGGCACGAGCAGCGTGTAGCCGCTCGTCGTCATCTCGCCGAGGCGCGGGCCGATCGCGAGCACGAGATCCGAGTCCTTGATCCGCTGCGCGAGCTTCGGGTTGAGGCCGATGCCGACGTCGCCGGCGTAGTTCGCGTGGCAGTTGTCGAAGACGTCCTGGAACCGGAACGCGCAGCCGACGGGGATGGCGTTCGCCTCCGCAAACCGCCGCAGGTGCTCGCACGCGCGCTCGTCCCAGCCGCTGCCCCCGACGATGGCGACCGGGCGCTCGGCGCCGGCGAGGAGCGTGCGCAAGGCGTAGATGTCGGCGGCGCCCGGATGCGCCTGCACCTCGCGGAACGGGTCGGCATCGGCGACCGCCGCGGACATCGTCAGCACGTCCTCGGGCAGCGCGAGCACCACCGGCCCTTTGCGGCCCGACATCGCGCAGTGGAACGCGTGGCTCAGGTATTCCGGGACGCGGTCGGCGCGATCGATCGACGCGACCCACTTCGCCATCTGGCCGAACATGCGGCGGTAGTCCATCTCCTGGAACGCCTCGCGCTCGACGAAGTCGGTGCCGACCTGGCCGATGAAGAGGATCATCGGCGTCGAGTCCTGGAACGCGGTGTGCACGCCGATCGAGGCGTTGGTCGCGCCGGGGCCGCGGGTGACGAAGCAGATACCCGGCTTGCCGGTGAGCTTGCCGTACGCCTCGGCCATGTAGGCCGCGCCCCCGTCCTGGCGCGCGACGACGAGCTTGATCGCGTCCGGCGCGTCATGGAGCGCGTCGAGCACGGCGAGATAGCTCTCTCCGGGGACGCAGAAGGCGGTGTCGACGCCGTGAACCTTCAGCTGGTCGACGAGGATCCGCGCGGCGGTACGTTGCTCCAGGTCGTGCTTCATGGCGTGATGAGCCGGTCGACGTAGAGCGCGAGGATGAGCCCCGGCATATCCTAGGCCGCCGGGCTGACGTAGACCGTCTTCACCGTCGTGTAGAACTCGGCGGCGTAGCGTCCCTGCTCGCGTGGCCCGTAGCTCGAGGCTTTCCGGCCGCCGAACGGCACGTGATAGTCGACGCCGGCCGTCGGCAGGTTCACCATCACCATGCCCGCGGCGGAGTTGCGCTTGAAGTGCTCGGCGTGCTTCAGCGAGCCCGTCGCAATCCCCGATGTCAGCCCGAACGGCGTGTCGTTGGCGACCGCGAGCGCCTCGTCGTAGTCCTTGACCCGGATCACCGAAGCGACCGGTCCGAAGATCTCCTCGCGGTTGATCCGCATCCCCGGCGTCGTCTCGGTGAAGAGCGCGGGTTGCAGGTAGTAGCCCTCGGTCGACCGCTTGAGCCGCTCGCCGCCGGTCGCGAGCTTCGCGCCTTCCTGGCGGCCCACGTCGACATACATCAGGTCCTGCTCGAGCTGCTTCTCGTCGACGACCGGGCCGATGTCGGTCCCGTCCTTCAACGCGTCGTCCACCTTGAGCGCCCTCATCTTGTCGCTGAGCGCGGCGACGAAGCGGTCGTGGATTCCCTGCGTGACCACGAGCCGGCTCGCCGCCGTGCAGCGCTGGCCGGTCGAGAAGAACGCGCTCTGCAGCGCGACGTTCACCGCGACGTCGAGGTCGGCGTCGTCGAGCACCACCTGCGGGTTCTTGCCGCCCATCTCGAGCTGCACCTTGGCGAGCCGTGTCACGCAGTTCAGGGCCACCCGTTGACCGACCGATTGCGAGCCGGTGAAGCTGACCGCATCGACGTCGCGCGAGGTCGACAGGATCTCGCCCACCACCGAGCCGCGGCCCATCACGAGGTTGAAGACACCCTTCGGCAGCCCGCTGCGCGAGATGATCTCGGCCAGCGCCCAGGCACTACCCGGCACGAGGTCGGCCGGCTTGAACACCACGCAGTTCCCGTAGGCAAGCGCGGGCGCGACCTTCCACGCCGGGATCGCCATCGGGAAATTCCACGGCGTAATGATCCCGATGACCCCGACCGGCTCGCGCGTGATCTCCACGCGGATCCCCGGCCGGACCGAGGGCAGCATCTCGCCGGCGAGGCGCAGGGCTTCCCCGGCGAAGAACTTGAAGATGGAGCCGGCGCGCGCCGCCTCGCCGATCCCCTCGGGCTTCGTCTTGCCCTCCTCGCGGGAGAGCAGGGTACCGAGCTCCTCCTTCCGGGCGAGGATCTCGCTGCCGATCTTGTCGAGCGCGTCGGCGCGGGCCTGGACGTTGCTCCGGGCCCAGCCGGGAGACGCCACCCGCGCCGCGGCGATCGCCGCGCCGACCTGCGCCTCATCGGCCTGGACGTATTCGCCGATCACGTCGGCGACGTTGGAGGGATTGCGGTTCGGGGCGGCCTTCGGGGCCGCGGCCCATTCGCCGCCGATGTAGTTCTGGTGAGCTTGCATGGGGAGCTCCGGGGTGATTGAAGACCGGGACGCAAGTATGCCCCGGTTCGGCGCCCCGGCGCGAAAACTAGCCCCGTTCGCCCGAAACGGCGGGCGCGAGAGCAGGTGCCTGGTACCCGCCTGGTCAACGGCAAAAAGGGGGCGCCGGATGGCGCCCCGTTCCGAGGGCTGCGACCCGCCCGGCCGGCGTCAGCCGAACAGGAGGTCGGCGCCGACGAGCTTGCCGTCCTTGCGCTCGAGGATGATGGTGGTCTTCTGGTCGACCTGGTTGAGTTGAGTTGTCCGGGTCGAGGGTCTTCTTCTCGTACACCCGGCGCGGTCGGTCCGGGTTCGAAGCGTCGACCCTGACGGGTTTGCCGACCTTGCTTTCGATCTCCTCCGCCGTGCTGCCGACGACGTATCCGGTGAAGATCCCGCGCGAGTAGCTGCCGGTGCAGCCGGCGAGGACCGCGAGCGATACGATGACGACGGCGGCTCGGGCGAGCCGGCCCAGGCGTGAGACCCGGGATGCCATGCGCTCCTCCGTAGGTAGGCGGTGTTGTTCGCCGGCTGCTCTACGGGGGCTCCCTTACGCCTCCCTGACGCGAACCTTGCGCGAAACTTACGCGCTGGCGAAGACCAGGTACTCGACCAGCGACACGCCCCCGAACCCGCCGAAGGGGATCAGCAGCGCCCGCACTGCCGGCTGCTGCGTGAGCGGCAGGAACGCCGCTTCCCGCGTGTTCTTGATCCGGTCCGCGAGCGTGCAGACCGCGGTCGCCAGTCGCTGCGATTCCTCGCCGTGCGCAGCCGCGCGGAGCCGCAGGCACTCGTCCTCGTAGGCGGCGATGATCTGGGTGCGCGCCTCCTCTGCCGCGCGACGCAGGCTCAGCGCACACCACGTGGCGTAGAGGGCCGCGGTCGCGGCCAGCACGAGCAGCGGCAGCGGGAAATCCCACGCGTCGAACACCGTGCTCCGAGACACGATGAGGAGCATCAGGACCGCGAACGGGTAGTAGATGAACCGGCTCACCCCGCGGGTGAACGCGACGATGAACTCGAAGTCGATGTAGCCGTCGAGCAGTTTGGCCGGCACGCCACAACGGCGCTCGAAGCGGGCGAGAGTTCGCCGCGGCCATTTGGTCGGCCGCTCAGCGAGCGCGCGAATGAGGCCGGTCGCCATGCGCGTCGCGTCGACGACCGAAAAGATCAGCACCGCGAGCACGCCGACGCTCGCCGCGCGGAGTAGCTGATGCGTCCAAATTGCGACCTCGCCGCGCGCCGGAACGCTCGGCGGATCGAGGTACAGGACAAGCGCGGCGGCGGCGACCGCGAGGGCGACGCCCGCCGAGATCCGGCCGGCGCTCGGCCAGAACCCGGTCCGGCGGCGATATCGATGCCACAGTCTGGCGGCATCTACCTGCGCCGTGCCGCAGTGCTCCGGGCGGCCGAAGTAGTCGTGCACGGGCGGGAATCCGCTCGCGAACGCGCGGCCGATACGCAGGAGCGCCTCCATGGCCGGACGCGCGGCGCAGGGCGAGGCTCCGTCGCGCCGGTGGAGCGGCACGAAAAACTTGCGCTGGATCTCGTCGGCCTGGCGCCGAAGTGCGCTCCAACCGTGGACGAGGAGCGCTAGGCCGAGCAGTGTCGCGGCGAGCCGGAGGTACTCGGTAGGCCAGGTGCTGATGCCCTCAAGCCACTCCATCGGCTCGCCCGTGCCGACCTCCACGTGGACGAGCGCCACCATCGCGGCCGCGGCCACGCCAAAGATCAGCACGGCCGCGGTTGCGGTCCGGCGCGGCACGCGCGCCTCGAGAACGAGGTGCGCGAGCCAGAGCCCGCACGCGGTGCCGGCGGCGACGACCGTGAAGCCGATCGCCCGGAGATACGGCGCCTCGCTGCCGCCGATGTCGAGCTGAATTACCCATCGCAGTCCGGCGAATACGAAGCCGACGAGGCCGAGCGCGGCGGCGATCCGCTTCCAGTTCTCGCGCACGACGCGGCTGGTGAGGAAGAACAAGAGGAACGCAGCCAGCGCGCCACCCATGGCGAGCCACGTCTGCGGCTGCGCGAGATCGGGGCCCATTGTGCTGCGGTCGCGGCGCGGATGGACGTTGCGGCACTCCGCCAGGTGATTGCGGTCGCAGCGGCCGCGCACGCTCGCACCGTTCGCATCCAGCTCAACCGCGCGGGTGCGGCCGATCTCGAACAGCTTCTTTCCAGCGAACGCGCGCGGGCGGACGGCGGCATCGTAGTCGAACGAGCCCTCGCCCGGGGGCTCCGCCGCCGCCCGGGCGAAGCTGCCGGCCAGCCATTCGTTGACGACCTCCTGCCGCGGCGCCTTCTGCTCGCGCGCGAGCGCCATCTGCGTGCCGAGGAACGCCGCCGTCTGGTAGCCGTCGCGGAACGGCGGCACGTCGCGCTGCAGCCCGGGGTGTAGCGTGAGGCCGTAGTGGGACGCGACGACGAGGTTGCGTGCCCAGGCGTTCTGGTCGGGATGCGTAAGGCGGGCGTCCATGTCGGTCGTGAAGAAGATCGCATCCGGGAACATCGGTCGCAGCGCCTGGAGCACGAGCAGCTTGTCGTAGACATCGCTGCCGAGGACGCCGATCGCGCGTACGCCCGGGCGGCCCTGGCCCTTCTCGAGCTCGTCGTGGAGCCGGATGCGATCGCCGATGCGGCGCAGGTAGTCGAACTGGCTGCGGCCCTCCGAGCGGTCGCGCGGCACGCTCTTCGCGAGCAATTCCTCGGCGTCAGCCGGATCGCGCGACTTGGCGTCCCGCTTGCCCTTGGTTTCGTCGGACCCACCAGGCAGCGTCCCGTCGAGCCCGCGCAGGTAGCTGAACCAACGTACTGGCGCAGTCTTGCCGCAGCGCTTGCGGATCTCCTCGCGAATTACTGCCGGCAGCGAGCGGCCGTAGTCGGTGTCCCACTCGGACACCAGCACTATCCCGTCGCGGCACTCCGCGTCGCCTTTGCGCGCGGCCGGGTTCACGCGACGGAGTGCGAGCTCATCGAGCAGCGCGTGCGCCAGATCGTCGTCGCCGCCGATCGTCCGCAGCACCGTGAGCTTCCGGTTCCACGCCTGCGGCACCGACCCGAGTTTGTCCATCGGCACGGTGGCGAACGCAGACACGAACTGCAGGCTGACCTGCTCGGCCGGAGGCGTCGCCAGGGTGCGGGCCTTGGCGAAGATGGACTTGAGGGTGCCCGAGCCCGCCGGGCCGAGGACCCGCACCGGCTCGAACTTCTCCTGGGCCTGGCAGGGCGTCGGGTCGCGGCCGCAGGCGATCCGCTGGAAGAGAGCCGAGAGCGAGGTTAGCGCTTCGTCTCCGAACGCGTCCTCGTCGAGCCAGAGGACAAGCAGCTTCTCGCCGCCGGGGATCTGCTTCTGGTCGCGCTTAGGGGGCTCGGCGGTGAACCATTCGTAAGGCACCACCTCCGGCAGGCGCGCGCCAGGCAAGGACTCGGTCCAGATGTAGCCGAGCGCCCCGGGGTTGTCCGGAACGTAGTGCCGCGCGGCGAGGCCGGAGAGCACGGCGTACCGCATCCGCCGCCGCGTCTCGACGTCCTCGGCGTAGGGTGTGCCGAAGACCATCACGCCGAGAACCGTCACCGTCGAATTGCCCTCTTTGGTCGCGCGCTCGAGCTGCGCGGTGAGCGAGTCGGGCCGGTGCAATGGATCGTTCTCGAACCGCTTGAGACGCTCCTCCCGGGACTCGCGCCGGGCGGCGCGCGGAATTACCTCGAACGGGTCCTGCCACAGCCGCGCGCGAACATCCTGCTCGCCGATCGCGCTAGCCGAGGGCGGCGTGACGTCGTGGGGACGCGCGCTCTCGAGCGGCAGCGTGCGGACGAGCACGCCGGCCGCGAGCAACGCGACTGCCACGAGCGGCAGCGGACTGGAGATCAGATCTTTCGTTTCGCTGGACATGGGCACACTCCGTCAGCACGCAGAGTGCGCCGCGTCGCCGCGAACGGGAATACGTCGGTCGCCTTAGGCCAAGCCCCTGATTCGCGGTCTATTCCACACCCTCGCCGGTGGCGGTAGTAGGACTTTCGGCCGACCGGTTCGGTCCTGGGTAATTTCCACGGAAAAGACGTGCTGGAATCCCGCCGCGCAGCGGCCGGTCCCATCGGAATCCCCCGTGGTCGAAGCGAAGGCCTGGGTCCGGCCGGCTACAATACGATAGGCGTGTCATCTCAGCTCCCGCCCACGATGGTCGACGATATCCCGGGTCTCCGCCGCATACTGGCGACAAGCAAGGTGCTCGCCGTCGTCGGGTTATCCGCCGACTGGTTCCGTCCGAGCTACTTCGCTGCGAAGTACATGATCGAGCACGGCTACACCGTGATCCCCGTGAACCCGCGCTATGACGTAATCCTCGGCCAGCGCTGCTACAAATCGCTGCGCGCCATTCCCGTCAAAGTCGACATCGTCGACTGCTTCCGCAAGGCCGCGGACATCATGCCGGTCGCCGAGGACGCGATCGCGATCGAGGCGAAGGTGCTCTGGCAGCAGCTCGGCGTGACCAACGCCGAGGCTGCGCGCACGGCCGAGGCCGCCGGGCTCGAGACGGTCATGGACCGCTGCGTGAAGATCGAGCACGCGCGGCTCTTCGGCGGCCTCAACTGGACGGGCGTGAACACGAAGGTCATCTCGGCGAAGCGGCCGAAGTACATCGCGAACTGATGCCCGACCGCAAATTCGGCTTCGAGACCCTCGCGCTCCACGCCGGGCAGATCCCCGACGCGACCACCGGCGCGCGAGCGGCGCCGATCTACCAGACGACCTCGTTCGTATTCGACTCGGCCGAGCACGCGGCGAGCCTTTTCAACCTGCAGACCTTCGGCAACGTCTACTCGCGGATCTCGAACCCGACCGTCGCGGTGCTCGAGGAACGCGTGGCGGCGCTCGAGGGCGGTCGCGCCGCGCTCGCGACCGCTACCGGCCAGGCCGCCGAGGCGGTGGCGATCATGACCTTGCTCGAGGCGGGCGATCACGCGGTCTCCGCGGCGACGCTCTACGGCGGCACTCACACGCTGCTCGGGGTGAACCTGAAGAAGCTCGGCATCGAAGCCACGTTCGTCGATCCCGACGACCCCGAGAACTTCGCCCGCGCGATCAGGCCGAGCACCAGGCTCCTCTACGCCGAGACGCTCGGGAACCCGTCGATCAACGTCGTCGACATCGCGGCGATCGGGGCGATCGCGCGCGCGGCGGGCGTGCCGTTCGTGGTCGACAACACCGTGCCCTCGCCCTATCTCTGCCAGCCGCTCGAGCATGGCGCCGACATCGTCGTGCACTCGGCAACGAAGTACATCGGCGGCCACGGCACGACCATGGGCGGCTTGATCGTCGAATCGGGCAAGTTCCCCTGGGGGAACGGGAAATTCCCGGGCATGACGACGCCGTCGCAGGGCTACCACGGGGTGATCTTCCACGAGACCTTCGGCGACTTCGGGTTCACGATGCGCTGCCGGATGGAGACGATGCGCACCTACGGCCCGGCGCTCTCGCCGTTCAACGCCTGGCTGCTCGTGCAGGGGCTCGAGACGCTCCCGCTCCGCATGGAGCGCCACTGCGCGAACGCGCTCGCGGTGGCGAAGTTCCTCACGGGGCACCCGCAGGTCACGTGGGTGAACTACCCCGGCCTGCCCGACAACAAGCACTACCCGCTCGTCTGCAAGTACATGCCGAAGGGCGCGAGCGGGCTGCTCTCGTTCGGCATCAAGGGCGGCACGGCTGCGGGCGAGAGATTCATCGACGCCGCGACCTTCATGAGCCATCTCGCCAACATCGGCGACGCGAAGACGCTCGTGATCCATCCCGCGTCGACGACGCACCGCCAGATGTCCGAGGAGGACCAGGCGAAGGCGGGCGTCACGCCCGATATGATCCGCGTGTCGGTCGGGCTCGAGACGCTGGACGACATCCTGTGGGACATCGACCAGGCGCTGCACGCGGCCGTTGACGCTTAGAACTTCCCACGCAGAGAGCGCAGAGAACACGGCGATCGCGGAGAGAGACTCGTAGAAACCGGCGGTTGCCCGGGTGAGCGGAGGCTCCTTTCTCAGCGGCCCGCTGCGTTCTCCGCGCCTCCTGCGTCGGAGCCCCTTTGGAGGACCAATGATCAGCTACGACGTCGTCGAACACGGCAAGCCGCTGCAGCGCGCGGTGAAGGAAACGCCGCAGCCTGAAGGCGCCGAGGTGCTGGTCCGGATCACACGCTCGGGTGTGTGCCACTCGGACCTGCACATCTGGGACGGCTACTTCGATCTCGGCGGCGGCAAACGCCTCTACGTGAAGGACCGCGGCTGCGTGCCGCCGTTCACGCTCGGCCACGAGCCCTACGGCGTGGTCGAGGCGCTCGGCCCCGACGCCAGGGGCGTCGGGGTGGGCGCGAAACGGATCGTGTACCCGTGGATCGGCTGCGGCGAGTGCGCGGTGTGCAAGGCCGGGCAGGACAACTACTGCCTCGCGCAACGCTTCGTCGGCGTGTTCCGGCCGGGCGCGTACGCGTCGCACCTGCTCGTTCCCGACGCGAAATACCTCGTCGATGCGACGGGGGTCGACGAGGGTTTCGCCGCGACGCTCGCGTGCTCCGGCATCACCACCTACAGCGCGATCCGCAAGCTCCCCGCGCTCGACGAGCGCGACTGGGTCGTCGTGCTCGGCTGCGGCGGCCTCGGAATGATCGCGCTCTCGACCCTGCGGGCGCTCGGGATCGAGCGGGTGATCGCCTGCGACGTCGACGAGGGCAAGTTCGCGGCCGCGTGCGCCGCCGGCGCGCGCGAGACGGTGAACTCGCGCGACGCGCCGGCCGCCGTCGCGCAGATCCAGAAGCTCTCGGGCGGCGCGGTCGCCGGCGCGCTCGACTTCGTGGGCATGCCGGCCACCGCCAGTCTCGGCATCGCCGTGCTGGCGAAAGGCGGCCGCTACGTCCTCTGCGGTCTCTTCGGCGGAGAGCTCACGATCTCGCTCCCGCCCATCGCGCAGCGCGCGATCGGCATCGTCGGCTCCTACGTCGGCACGCTGCAGGAGTTGAGGGAGGTCGCGGCGCTGGCGCAGAATGGCAAGCTGAAGGCGACGCCGGTCGAGACGCGCCCGATCCGGGAAGTGAACCGCACCCTCGACGAGCTGAAGGCGGGCCGGATCCTCGGCCGCGTCGTGCTCGACGTCGATGAAACCGCCTGACCAGCGATGAACTCCACGAACTGGACCTCTTCCTACCCGACCGCGCGCCGGCCGACGATGGCGTCGAACGTCGTCTCGACCTCGCAGCCGCTCGCCGCGCAGGCGGGTCTGCGGATGCTGCTCGAGGGCGGCAACGCGATGGACGCCGCGCTCGGCGCCGCGATCGCGCTGACGATCGTCGAGCCGATCTCGAACGGTATCGGGTCGGACCTCTTTGCCATCGTCTGGGACGGGAAGGAGCTCGCCGGCCTCAACGCGTCGGGCCGCTCGCCGGCCGCGTGGACTCCCGAGTACTTCGCCGGCAAGACGGCAGTGCCGACCCGCGGCTGGAACAGCGTGTCGGTGCCCGGCTGCGTGTCGGCGTGGGTCGAGCTGTCGGAGCGCTACGGCCAGCTGCCGTTCGAGAAGCTGTTCGAGCCCGCGATCGAGTACGCCTTCAATGGCTATCTCGTGTCGCCGTTCGTCGCGCAGCGTTGGGAGCAGCAGGTGCCCGAGCTCAAGAACCAACCGGGGTTCGCGTATGCCTTCCTGCCGGGTGGCCGCGCGCCGCGCGCCGGCGAACGCTTCGCGCTCCGCGACGCCGCCGGCACGCTCGAGCTGATCGCCGAGACGCGCGGCAAGGCCTTCTACGAGGGCGAGCTCGCGGCGCGGATCGAAGCGCACGCGGTCGCGTGCGAGGGCGCGATGACCCGCGACGATCTCGCCGCGCACACGAACGACTGGGTCGGGACGATCAGCCAGGATTACCGCGGCTACACGGTGCACGAGATCCCGCCGAACACCCAGGGCGTCGTCTGCCTGATGGCGCTCGGGATGCTGTCGCACTTCGACGTGGCGCGAGCGCCGGTCGACTCGCCGGACAGCGTGCATCTCCAGATCGAGGCGGTAAAGCTCGCGTTCGCCGACGCGCGGGCGTACGTCGCGGATCCCGCGGCGATGGCCGAGGTGAAGCACTCGCACCTGCTCGACCCCGACTACCTCGCCGGGCGCGCGAAGCTCATCGACATGCAGCGCGCCCGGGATTTCGGCCACGGCACGCCGCCGCGCGGCGGGACGATCTATCTCACCACGGCCGACGCCGAGGGCTTGATGGTGTCGCTGATCCAGTCGAACTTCATGGGTTTCGGCTCGGGCGTGGTGGTGCCGGGTACGGGCATCAGCCTGCAGAACCGCGGCTCGGGATTCGTGCTCGAGCCGGACCATCCGAACCGCGTCGCGCCGCGGAAGCGCCCCTACCACACCATCATCCCCGGCTTCGTGACGAAGAACGGCGTCCCGGTGATGAGCTTCGGCCTCATGGGCGGCACCATGCAGCCGCAGGGCCACACGCAGCTCATGGTGCGGATGATCGACTACGGCCAGAGCCCGCAGACCGCGATCGACGGGCCACGCTTCCGCGTGATGACCGGCCTCGACGTGAATCTCGAGAGCGCGTTCCCGCCGGCGACGGTGAGCGAGCTCTCGCGCCGTGGCCACCGCATCGTCGAGCTGCCCGCGGGCTACATGGACTTCGGGTGCGCGCAGATCGCGCTGCGCATCGACGGCGGGTACGTCGCCGCGTCGGATCCGCGGCGCGATTCGCTCGCAGTGGGCTTCTAGCCCGCCCACCGACTCGGGGAGAAAGAGATGCGTCGCTTCGCCTGGATCGTCGTTGCAGCGCTCCTCGCTGCCGGCTGCGCCACGCAACCCGATACGACGGGAGGATCCGGCTCCTCGCCCGGGCTCCTCCCCGGCTCGTCGGTGGAGGCCTCCGGCTTCCTCGGCGACTACAGCCAGTTCCGGAAGGTGCCGGGCCGGCTGGACACCTGGCAATGGGTGAAGGCCGGCGTGGAGTGGAAGTCCTATACGAAGCTCTTCATCGAGCCGGTCGAGGTCTGGATCAACCCGCGCGGCGCCTACCCCGGGATCGAGCCCGGACTGTACAAGAAGATGGTCGACGAGTTTCGCCAGCAGGTCACGCAGGAGTTCCGCGCCGGCGGCTACCAGGTCGTCGACCAGCCGGGCCCGGGCGTGCTCAAGCTGCACTTCGCGCTCACCGGCGTGACGCCCGAGCGTCCGGGCCTCACGCCGCTCGACGTGTTGCCGATCAAGATCGCGATCGACGCCGCACGCTATGCGACCGGAACCGACAAGACCGTCATCGCGATCTCGGGGGAGGCCGAGGTGCTCGACGGGGTGACCGGCGAGCGGCTCTTCGCGCAGGTCACGACGCGCAAGGACGTGCACCTCTTCATCGGCCGCCAGGTCACGTGGGACGACGTTCGCGATGGCGCGGCCGGGTGGGCGACGCAGGCACGCGCGCTGCTCGACAAGGCGCGTGGCGTCTCGCGCTAGCCGAGGGTACCATCGCGCGCGACGTGCCCCCGTACGAGATCGATGACGTCAAACCTTCCTGCCTGATGGAGCAAACCATGCCAACGTTCCACAACCCGCAGACCATCGCCGACCCGATCGGCACCTATAGCCACGGCGTGGAGGTTCCGCCGAATGCCCGCTGGCTCCACGTCGCCGGGCAGATCGGACTGCGGAAGGACGGCACCCTTCCCGTCACGGTCGAGGAGCAGGCCGAGGTCGCGTGGCAGAACATCATCGCGATCCTCGGTACTGCGGGCATGGAGGTCACCGACCTCGTCAAGATCACGCAGTACTTGACGCGCCTCGACCACTTCCCGCGGTACGCCGCGACGCGCGCGAAATTCCTGGCCGGACACCGGCCGGCTTCGACCGGGCTCATCATCACCTCGCTCGTACGGCCCGAGTACCTCGTCGAGGTCGAGGCGATCGCGGCGAAAGCGGCGGCGCCCGCGGCGAAAGCGGCGCGCGCCCGCAGCGAAGCCAGCGAAGCGGCCGGCGCGCAAAGCGGCCAAGCGCAAGAAGCACGGTTAGCCCGCGGATCATCGCGAAGTTCCGCGTGGAGCGCTCTCGCGCGGTCGCGAAGCATCGAGACCGACCGACGATACTGGCGTCTTGTCGAGGAGGGGACCATGAATGCGCGGTTGGGCCTTCGGGTAACGATCGTCCTTGCCGCCCTGGCCGGCACCGCGCAGGATCTCGCGGCGCAGGGCGAGCTGCCGGAGAGGATGACGGGGACCTGGGCTTCCCATGCGCCGACTCAAGGCGGCCCGAGAGGCGCGTTGGGGGGCACCTGGTCGGTTCTCATCGCGGAGCAGAAGCCCGACGGGTCGATCGCGGGGAAGGCCACCTGGGAGGGCGGGAGACTTTGCGTGATGAACGACGAGCCGATGACCGGTCGCTTCGACGGGACCGAGCTGAGGATGGCGGTCACGTTCCAGAACAAGTTCCCGAACGCGGGCTGCAGCAAGGCGAACCTCGTGCTCAGGAAAGCGGGTGAGGGCAACACCTTCGAAGGTGAGCTCCGCGGGTCGGGAATAAGGATGACCCTCGGTTCGCCTTGACCGCGTCCGGTCGCTGAACACCTGCGGCGAATGGCAACCGGTCTCGGTTGAGCGGCTCCGGCATCCGCCGGGTACTGATCTCTACAGCGGTGTGACCCGGGCGTGAAGGATGGCCGCCTGCCCGCCGCGCGTGGCCGCGAGGCAGCGCCGGATTGCCGCCGGCACGGCTTCCGGGTCCTCGACGAGCTCGCCGTAGGCGCCAGCCGCCTCGGCGATCTTCGCGAAGTTCATGTCGGGCGCGAGCAGCGCCTCGTACTCGTTCGTCGCCTGCGCCTCGCCGTCCGGGTACACGCGCAACGTCGCCTCCTTCACCGCCGACCAGCCCGAGTTGTCGAGCACCACGGTGAAGATCGGGAGCCGGTACTGCTTCGCGACCGCGTAGACCGACGCCGGGTTGCAGAAGTAGAAGCTGCCGTCGCCGCAGACCTGCACCACGGTGCGGTCCGGCCGCGCGAGCTTCGCCCCGAGGGCCGTCCCCCCGGAGAAGCCGAGACCGCCGCCCGAGAGCCCCACGACCGTGCCCGGCGTGGAGCGCGGGATCTGGTTGAAAACCGCGAGCGCGTTGCGGATCGCCTCGTTCACGAGGATGTCATCGGGCCCGATCGCGCGACCGACCTCGGCGCAGAGGTATTGCGGGTTGATCTTCCCGGGCACGCCCTTGTCGGCGGCGAGCTTCGCGAGCGCCGCCTTCCGCGCCGCATGCTCGGCCGCCAGCGCCTCGACCCGCTTGCCCGCCGCCGCGCGGAACGCCGGTGTCGCCTTCGTCTTCACTGCCGCTAGCAACTGCTCGAGGATCCGCCGGCTCGCGCCCTGGATCCTGAGGTTCGCGGCGAAGTCCCACATCGGGAAGCCCTGCTTGACGACGTCGACGTCGATCTGCGCCCAGAACGTGGCCGGGTTCTCCGGCGTGTCGTTGGGGATCCACGGCACGTCGACGTCGAGCAGGATGCCGAGATCGGCCTCGGCAACGTGCTTGCCCGGAACGAAGCCGGCGCAGCACGGCGAGTCGGCCGGGATGTTGAGATGCAGCGGGTTGAACTCGAACACGCGGATGCCCGCGAGCCGCGCGAGCTCGTCGAGGCGCGCGGGCGTCGCGGTGTCACGGCCTGCATACGCGGTGACGAGGAGCGGATTCTTCGCTGCGATCAGTCGGTCGGCGAGCAGTTCGATCGCTTGCGGGTCGGCGCCCCCCGCCGCGGCGGCGCCGAACCGCTCCGGCGGAAACGAGCGCACCGCGCTCTCGGCCCAGGTCTCGGCGAGCGTCTCGCGCGGGAGCATCAGGTACACCGGCCCCTGCGGATCGCTCTGCATCATCGTGTGCGCGCGGCGCAACACCTCCTTCGCGACCACGCCCGACGGCAGCGAGTATTCCCATTTCACGTACGGCCGCACGATACCCGCCTGGTCGTACGGCTCCTGCACGAAATGCACGTAGGCGTCGCGCGAGCCGGTCAGCTCTCCGCGCTGCGTGAACGGCGCGCGACCAGCCATCAGCAGCAGCGGCGTCCGGCCGCGGAAGGCGTTGTGCATCGCGACCGCCGAGTTCCCCGTGCCGACATCGACGTGGACCAGCACGCCCTGGCCGCGCCCGGTCATCATCGCGTAGCCGGCGGCCATGTGGACGGCGACGTTCTCGTGCGGGCAGAGGATCGTCTTCGGGAAGGCGCGCCCGGTCCGCCGCCAGCGCGCCATCTCCTCGATGAGCGGCGCGTGGTCGGTGCCGAGATTGCAGAAGAGATAGTCGATCCCGAGCTCGGTCAGGCCCTCGAGAAAGTAGTGCGCGGTGGAGTTGAGCCTGACGGGCGGTGATTGGTCCATGCGATCCTCATCCCTCGAGCGTTCTGCGCCATCGGAGCGAGCCGCATGATAATGCCTGCGCTAAGATCGCCGGACAAATGGCCACCGACCTCTGCTTCATGCCGGCAACGGAGCTCGTCGCGCGCTACGCGGCGAAGACCCTCTCGCCGGTCGCGGTGACGCGCGCGGTGCTCGACCGTATCCGTGCGCTCAATCCCAGGCTCAACGCCTATTGCCTGGTCGACGAGGACGGCGCGCTCGCCGGTGCGCGCGCCTCCGAAGCGCGCTGGGCGAAAGGCGAGCCGGCCGGACCGGTGGACGGCGTGCCGGCGTCGATCAAGGACCTCGTGCTCGCGAAGGGTTGGCCGACGCGCCGTGGCTCGAAGACCGTCGACCCCGCCGGACCCTGGAACGACGATGCGCCGGCGACCGCACGCCTGCGCGAAAGCGGCGCCGTCCTCCTCGGCAAGACCTGCACGCCGGAATACGGGTGGAAGGGCGTCACCGACAGCCCGCTGACCGGCATCACCCGCAACCCGTGGAACCTCGAGCGCACGCCCGGCGGCTCGAGCGGTGGCGCGTCCGCGCAGCTCGCCGCGGGGCTCGGCCAGCTCGCGGTCGGGACCGACGGCGGCGGCTCGATCCGCATCCCGTGCGCGTTCACCGGCGTGTCGGGCATCAAGGCGCAGTTCGGGCGCGTGCCGGCATGGCCGCTGTCGCCGATGGGCACGGTGGCGCACATCGGCCCGATGGCGCGGACGATCGCCGACGTCGCGCTGATGCTGAACGTGCTCGCGCGGCCCGACGTCCGCGACTGGCACGCGCTGCCCTGGGACGGCACGGACTGGACCGCGACGCTGGGGCAAGGCATCAAAGATCTGCGCGTCGCGTACAGCCCGCGCCTCGGCTACATCGAGTACGTGGATCCCGAGGTCGAGGCGCGCGTCGCGGAAGCGGTGAAGACGCTGGCCGATCTCGGCGCTCGGGTCGACGAGGTCGATCCGGGGTTCCCCGACGCGCGCGACGCGTTCTGGGTGCATTGGACCGGCGGCGCCTTCAATGCGCTGCGCAAGCTCCCGCCCGAAAAGTTCGCGCTGCTCGAGCCGGGGCTGCAGAAAGCGTTCGAAGCGGGCTCGCGTCACACGCTCGCCGCCTATTTCGACGCGGTCGCCGGTCGCATTGCGATCGGCGAACGCATGAAGCGCTTTCATCTCGACTGGGACCTGCTCGCGACGCCTGCGCTCGCCGTGCCTGCCTTCGAAGTCGGCCGCATCGTGCCGAGCGAGCCGCGCGGCCCGGAGGACGACTGGACGTGGTGGACACCGTTCAGCTACCCGTTCAACCTCACGCAGCAGCCGGCGCTGTCGGTGCCGTGCGGCTTCACGAGCGAGGGGCTCCCGGTCGGACTGCAGCTCGTCGCGCCGGCGTACCGCGAGGACCTGGCGCTGCGCGCCGCGCACGCGTTCCAGAGCGTGACCGATCATCTGCGGCGGCCGGCCGTTTGACCGCTCACCTTCGGGTCAGAAGCGGGCCGGCGCGAATGCGTGCCGGCGGACTACAGCGTTGACGCGATGCACAGATGTGCATACACTGTCGCCGATGGACTGCGAGTGGGACGAAGCGAAAGCGGCGTCCAATTTGCGGAAGCACGGAGTCGACTTCGCCGACGCTGCCGGGGTTCTCGACGACCCGCTTGCACTCTCGATGCCGGACGACGACGCGGAGGAGGAGCGCTTCATCGCGATCGGCAGCGACTTCCTCGGTCGGATGCTCGTCGTGGTTTACGCACAACGCGACGAACGGATTCGCCTGATCTCCGCGCGGCGCGCGACCCGCGCGGAGCGCAACGCGTACGAGGAGAACCCGAAATGAAGCGCGAATACGACTTCTCCCGCGCCAAGCGGGGCCCGATCATCCCGTCCGTCCGGGGGAAGACGCGAATCACGATTCGCATCGATGACGACGTGCTCGACTGGTTCAGGGCGCAGGTCCACGCCGCGGGCGGCGGGAGCTACCAGACCATGATGAACACAGCGCTGCGGGAGTTCATGGCGCGGCGGGAAGGCGCACTCGCCGAGACTCTCAGACACGTCTTGCGGGAGGAACTCGCCCCCTACCTCGTGTCCGGGAAACGCGGCCCGATCAAGCGCAGCACGCGGCGCCGCCCGGCCTAGGACGCGACGCGCCTTCGCCAGTCTTCGCCTTTCCCCGGCGTCCTGACGGAAGCGGAGCGACGAGGAGTCTACGCAGCGTTTCGCGGGTGAGCCTGCGATCGCAACAGGACGAGCCAAGGTTGAGGTCCGCGTGACGTGGGCGATCGCCGAGCTGAAGATCTCCCGGCGAGCGATTTGAGCCCCGGCCGGTTCCGCGCTAGTCCACCGCCTTGATCCCAGTCTCGGCGGCGATCTTCCGCCACTTCGCCGTCTCGCTCCGGATGAATTGGCCGAACTCTTCCGGCGTGAACTCGATGAAAACGGCGTTCAGCTTCGCGAACCACTCGGCGGCATCGGGCCGCTTGGCGGCCTTTGCGATCTCAACATTCAACCGCTGCACCACATCCGGCGGCGTGCCGGCCGGCGCCACGAAGGAGTTCCACCCGAAGATCTCCATGCCTTGTAGCCCGGCCTCCGCCATAGTCGGCACGTCGACGAAGCCGTCCACGCGGCTCGGCCCGAGCACGGCAAGCGGCACGAGCTTCCCGGCCCGGATGTATTGCTGCGACTCCGAGACGAACCCGATCGTCACCTGGTAGTCATCGAACACGAGCGTGACCCGGTTCCCGAGGCGGGCGAAGAACGCCTCGAAGAACCGGCGGGAGAAGACGTCGAGGTCGGTCAGGTGTGCGGGCGAGAACATCGGCAGCGGCTCGCGGCCGCTGCGCCCCCGTGCCGCCAGTCGCAAGTAATGGAAGAACGTCGCGAGGTCGGCGTCGCCGGCGTCGAACTGATACCAGACACATTGAAGCCGCCGCTCGTCGAGATAAGTCGAGACGAGGGACGTCTTGCCGGCGCCTCCCGGCCCGCTGACCCAGACGATCCTGCGTTTCAGTCCCCGGTCGAGCAGCTTGAACAGTCGCTCGCGACGGACGAGGCCCGTGGCTGCAGGGCGGGTCAGCTTTGCGGGCAGAGAGTGTTTGCCAGGCACGGACGCCCTCCGGGCCGATCTCGAAGTGCTCAAGTATCCTACGCTCCCTGGCGCTTCCCGCGCGAACCCTCGCTCGGTTCGAACGCCATTACAAAAGAGCGTAGATCGGCATGCTGAAGATCTGGGGCCGGGTCAACTCGATCAACGTGCAGAAGGCGATGTGGGCGATCGGCGAGTTCAAGCTTCCGCACGAGCGGATCGACGCCGGCATGGCGTTCGGCGTGGTCAACACGCCCGAGTACCGCAAGATGAACCCGAATGGCCGGGTGCCCACGATCGATTACGACGGGTTCGTGCTGTGGGAGTCGAACGTGATCGTTCGTTACCTGTATGCGAAGCACGGGCCGCCGCGGACGCTCGAGCAGGGCTACAGCGAAGAGAAATGGATGGACTGGACGACGAGCACGGTCGCCGCGCCGCTCACGACCGCCTTCTGGCAGCTCATCCGCACCCCGGCCGACAAGTGCGACAACGCCGCCGTCGATGCTGCGCTCAAGCAGGCGGCGGACGTCATGAAGATCGCCGACGACGTGCTCGCCTCGCAGCCGTACCTGTCCGGCCGCGAATTCTCGATGGGCGACATCCCGTTCGGCTGCTTCGTCAACCGCTGGTACCGGCTCCCGGTCGAGCGTCCGGACCACGCGCACCTCGCCCGCTACTACGAGCGGCTGAAGGCCCGTCCGGCATACCGGGAACACGTGGCAGCGATCCCGCTCACCTGACCGAGGATGACACGATGACCGACACCGCCCGCGGCCTGCGCATCCACTTCGTCGACGGCAGCTCGCTCGCCGTCAGCTTTCCGAAGCAGCGCGACAACGAGATCGCCGCGGAGCTGTTGCGCGACGCGATCCTCGACGAACGGATGATCGCGCTCGAGGCCGATGGCTGCCTGCACTACGTGCCGTTCGACAACGTGAAGTATTTCAGCGTCTACCCCGCCCCGGAGAATCCCGGCAAGCACGTGATCCGCGGCGCGACCCTGCACGACTGAACGGCCCTCCGCGGGCGATCCCCGACCTCCGAAGTGTCCGGCTCGAGCCTCGCCGAAGCCGCCGGCGCGCGCATCCCTGCGCGCCTCGTAGCGCTGATCTTCGTCCCGTTCGCGGCCGGGTACTTCCTCTCCTACTTCTTCCGCAACGTCAACGCGGTCATCGCGAAGGATCTCGCGCGCGAGTTCGAGCTCGCGCCGTCCGACTTGGGTCTCCTCACGAGCGCGTACTTCATCGCGTTCGCCCTGGCCCAGCTGCCGGTTGGAGTGTTCCTCGACCGCTACGGCCCGCGGCGCGTCGTCGCGACCCTCCTCTGCGTGACCGCGCTCGGGGCGTTCGTGTTCGGGGGCGCAGACGGCCTCGGGACGCTCGCGCTCGGCCGCGCGCTGATCGGCCTCGGCGTGTCGGCATGCCTCATGGGCGCGATCAAGGCGTTCACGCTCTGGTTCCCGCTCTCGCGCCTCGCCACGATCAGCGGCTGGTACATCTTCTTCGGCGGGATCGGCGGCCTGGCGGCGACCGCGCCGGTCGAGGCGGCGCTCGGCGCGATCGGGTGGCGGGTGATGTTCTACGCGCTCGCCGCGGCGTCGCTCGCCGTCGCTGCGCTGATCGCCGTCTGCATGCCGGAGAAGCCGCTGCCGGGCGCTGGCGCGACCTGGGGCGAGCAATCCGCGGCATCGGCCGGATCATGACGCGGCCGCTCTTCTGGCGGATCGTGCTGCCGTTCGTGATCACGCACGGCGCCTACCAGGCGCTGCAGGGGCTCTGGCTCGGCCCCTGGCTCACCGACGTCGCGGGCTTCCCGCGCGAGCGCGCGGCGACGCTGCTCCTCGTGTGCGCCGCGGCCTACGCTATCGGCTCGGTCGCCTTCGGCAGCTTTGCCGACCGGCTGGCTGCGCGCGGCGCCTCGCGGCTCTCGCTCTACAAGGTCGGGCTCGCCGTATCGTTCGCGGCGTTCGTGGCCATCGCGCTCGACGCTGCGGTGCCACGTGCGGCGCTGCTCGCAACGTACGGCTTCACGGTCATGTCGGGCGCGCTCGTCTTCGCGCTGATCACGCCGCACTTTCCAGCGGCCATGTCCGGCCGCGCGATCACGGCGGTCAACTTCGGAATGTTCTCGGCGTCGTTCGCGTTCCAGTGGGGGATCGGCGCGGTGCTGCGCGCGTTCCCGGTCGTCGACGGTCGCTACGCCCCGGAGGGCTACGCGGCGGCACTGCTCGGCATCGCGGTGCTGCAGCTCGTCGTGCTGGCCTGGATCCTGCCGCTCCGCGACACCGCCGGTCGGAGCTCGCTTGGCTAGGACGCCGGTAGGTATCCCAGCCGAGCACTGCCACGAAGCACGACAGCCCGTGCGCTTCGGCGAGCCTGGCGAACTCGCCCGCCGAGAGGTTGAGCATGTCCGACTGCCACATCGCGGCAAGGCCAACGAAAATGGCTTCTTCGGGGCCGAGCATAGTATTACGCATAAAGGAGACGGCAATGTCAGACACCCCCCTGAATCCCTCGGCCTGTCCGTTTGCGCACGGGGCGGCCCCGCAGACACCGACCGGCTGCCCGGTGAGCTCGCGCGCCGCCGGCTTCGACCCGTTCGAAGACGGGTACCAGCAGGACCCGCCCGAATACGTGCGCTGGGCGCGTGAGCAGGAGCCGATCTTCTACAGCCCGAAGCTCGGCTACTGGGTGGTCACCCGCTACGAGAACATCAAGGCGATTTTCCGCGACAACATCACGTTCAGTCCGTCCATCGCGCTGGAAAAGATCACGCCGACCGGCGACGAAGCCAATGCCGTGCTCGCGTCCTACGGCTATGCGATGAACCGCACGCTGGTGAACGAGGACGAGCCGGCGCACATGCCGCGGCGGCGCGTGCTGATGGATCCCTTTACGCCGGAGGAGTTGAAACACCACGAGTCGATGGTGCGGCGGCTCTCGCGAGAGTACGTCGACCGCTTCATCGACGACGGCAAAGCGGACCTGGTGGACCAGATGCTCTGGGAGGTGCCGCTCACCGTCGCGCTGCACTTCCTCGGCGTGCCCGAGGAAGACATGGACACGCTGCGCAAGTACTCCATCGCGCATACGGTCAACACCTGGGGCCGGCCCAAGCCGGAAGAGCAGGTCGCGGTCGCTCACGCCGTAGGCAATTTCTGGCAGTTCGCCGGCAAGGTGCTCGAGAAGATGCGCAAGGACCCGTCGGGCCACGGTTGGATGAAGTACGGCATTCGCAAGCAGATGGAGCACCCCGAGATCGTGACCGATTCGTACCTGCACTCGATGATGATGGCAGGCATCGTCGCCGCTCACGAAACCACGGCCAACGCCACCGCCAACGCCATCAAGCTCCTGCTTCAGCATCCGACCGTCTGGCGAGAGATCTGCGAGGATCCAAGCCTCATCCCTAACGCAGTCGAGGAATGCCTGCGGCACAACGGTTCGGTCGCCGCCTGGCGGCGCCTCGCGACGAAGGACGTGCAGATCGACGGCATCGACATCCCGGCCGGCTCCAAGCTGCTGATCGTCATGTCCTCGGCGAATCACGATGAGCGGCACTTCGCCGATGCGGATCTTCTCGACATCCGCCGCGACAACGCGAGCGACCACCTCACCTTCGGCTACGGCGCACACCAGTGCATGGGCAAGAATCTCGCGCGCATGGAGATGCAGATCTTCCTGGAGGAACTCACCGGACGGTTGCCGCACATGAGGCTCTCGGCGCAGCAGTTCACCTACGTCCCGAACACGTCGTTCCGCGGTCCCGAGCATCTGTGGGTCGAGTGGGATCCTCGCGCGAACCCCGAACGCAAGAACCCGGGATTGCTCGACACCCGGGCGCCGGTCCGTATCGGCGAGCCCTCCAAGCACGCGATCACCCGGCCCGTGCTCGTCGAGAGCATCACTCGCGTCGCCGACGGTATCGTCAAATTGCGGCTCGTCACTCCGGACGGCCGGCCGATGCCGCGCTGGACGCCGGGGTCCCACATCGATGTCGAATGCGGTACGCCGGACATCACGCGGCAATATTCGCTGTGCGGCGATCCGGCCCATACGGATGTGCTGGAGATCGCCGTGCTCCGCGAGGCCGACGGCCGCGGCGGATCGCTGTGGATGCACGACAACGTGCGCGCGGGCGCTCGGCTCAAGATCCGTGGCCCGCGCAACCACTTCCGCCTCGATGAGAGCCTGACCTCGGTGATTTTCATCGCCGGCGGCATCGGGATCACGCCGGTAGGCGCAATGGCGCGGCGGGCGAAAGCGCTGGGCATCGACTACGCGTTGCATTACAGCGGGCGGAGCCGTGCCAGCATGGCGTTTCTGGACGAGCTCGCCGCGCTGCACGGCGAACGCCTGCACGTCTACGCCGGGGACGAGGGGCGGCGCAACGACCTTCGGGCGCTTCTTGCGCAGCCGCGCCCCAGCGCCAAGGTGTACGCCTGCGGACCGGTGCGCATGCTGCAGGCTCTCGAATCATGTTGTGCCGCTTGGCCCGAAGATTCGCTGCGCATCGAGCATTTCGTGTCGACCCTCGGTACGCTCGATCCTTCCAAGGAGCACGCGTTCGAGGTCGAGCTCAAGGATTCCGGCATCGTCGTCACGGTGGCGGCCGACCAGACGGTCCTGTCTGCCTTGCGCGCGGCGAACATCGACATCCAGAGCGATTGCGAGGAAGGACTCTGCGGGTCGTGCGAGGCGCGCGTGCTCGCCGGAGAGGTCGATCACCGCGACGTCGTGCTCACCCGTGCCGAGCGCGAAGCCCACAACAAGATCATGACCTGCTGCTCGCGCGCCCGGGGTGGAAGGCTTGTCTTGGAGCTCTGACTCGACCGGACCGCCCAGACGCCTTACGACCCATTTCAACCAGGAGACAACCGAATGCTTTCGCACGTCCGCCGTTTGGCGCTGCTTTCTCCCGCTGTCGTGATTCTCGCGCTTGCTGGGACGCCCGCCCTTGCCCAGAGCTACCCGACCAAGCCGGTACGGCTGATCGTGCCGTACGCGACCGGCGGCGGCACCGACTTCTTCGCCCGTACGGTGGGCAGCAAGCTTGGGGACCAGCTTGGTCAGACCATGATCGTCGACAACAAGCCGGGTGCGGCCACCATCATCGGCGCCGAGGCGGCGGCCCGCTCGGCGCCCGACGGCTACACGGCGCTGGTCGCCGACAGCACCACCCTCGCGGTGAATCCCAGCCTGTACAAGAAGCTGCCCTACGATCCGGTGAAGGACTTCGCACCGGTCACCTTGACGGCGCGCTTCGCGATGCTCCTGGTCGTCAATCCGACCTTGTCAAAGGCGACCTCGGTGAAGGAACTCATCGAGGAGGCCAGGAAGGAGAAGGACGGAATGAGCTACGCCTCGGTGGGCCCCGGCACGACGCACCATCTCACGATGGAGCTCTTCCAGCAGCGCGCCGGGATCAAGCTCACCCACGTGCCGTACAAGGGGGCGGGGCCCGCGATCCAGGACCTGGTGGGCGGCCAGGTACCGGTAATGTTCCTCGATCTCGCGGCCGGCGCCCCGATGATCAAGGCCGGCAAGATCAAGGTGCTGGGGGTGGCGAGCCCGAAGCGGATCGCGGCGCTGCCGAACGTACCCACGCTCGCCGAGCAAGGCATCGCCGACTTCGAGGCCTGGGCCTGGCAAGGCCTGGTTGTCCCGGCCGGCACGCCGGGGGACATCGTGGCCCGTCTCAACAGCGAGTACGCGAAGGCCGTGGCCGACCCGGCCGTGCGCCAGAAGCTGGTCGATGCCGGTATCGAGCCGGTGACCAGCACGCCCGAGCAGATGGCCTCGTACGTGAAGAGCGAGACCGCAAAGTGGGCGCAGGTCATCAAGCAGGCCAACATCAAGGTCGAATGATGGCAGGCGGCGCTGCGTGATCCCCGCCAAGCGCTAGCTTAGCTACCCCTGCGCGAGCGCGGCGAGTTGCCGGTCGCGCTCGGCCTTCTCGAGGCGTGCCAGCGCCTTCACCGCCGCGTAGAACCGCGGCAGATCGCCGTTCTCGCGCGCCAGCAGCGCGCGGAACGCCGGGACCAGCTCCTCGTAGGTGGCGACCGAGGCGAGGTGGGCGTTGTTGACGCCGGCGAAGAACCGGTCGTAGCCCGCGAAGCCGCCCCACTGCTTCGCCTTGATCTCGCCGTAGTCGGTGCCGAGCTCGGCGAAGAGCTGCGCCTTCCCGGCGCGCTTCGCATCGTCGGCGAGCGGCTCGCGGTACAGCTTCGCGGCCCGCTCGCGGTAGCGCAGCACGAGCCGCACGAACTCGTCGCGCCGCGCGCGCGAGGCGGCGTAGGCGTCCCGCTCGCCGGCGGTCGCGTTCTTCGCCAGCCAGCGCCGCACGCCCTCCTCCTCGACCGCGACCGCGAACGACTCGTTGAACGTCGTGTCGCCCTTCACGTAGACGACCTGGTGGGCGAGCTCGTGGAAGACGAGTCGCGCGAGCTCGGCGTCGGGATAGCGGACGAAGGTGCTCAGCACCGGGTCGTCGAACCAGCCGAGCGTCGAGTACGCCACCACCCCGTAGACGAAGACATCGAAGCCCTGCTGGCGCAGGTCCGCGCCGAACCCGTCGGCGCTCGCCTGCGCGTAGTAGCCGCGATAGCCTACGCAGCCGGCGATCGGAAAGCAGCTCTGACGCGGGTCGACGGAGAACTCCGGCGCCGCGAAAACGTTCCACACCACGAACGGGCGACCGATGTCGGCATAGGACTTGTAGCTGCCGTTGTCCGGAAGCGCGAGCTCGCCGCTCGCGAACGCGCGGATGGCGAGCACCCGCTCGAGTTTCAGACGCAAGTCGGCTGGCGTCGCGGGATCGGCGATGCGGCCGGGAATCGGCTCCGCGTGGCGCATCACCTCGAAATGGCCGCCGATCGCCTGCCCGTAGTAGGACAAGGTCGAGCAGCCGGCCGCGGCGACCACCGCCGCGCCGGCGAGTGCCGCCAGCCACCACCGCAGGCTCACTGCGCGAACCTCCCGGTTTCCAGAAACGCCGCCGCCTGGCGCGCGACCGCGCTCGAGACGAGCATCTCGCCGTGCGTCACCCGCATGACGAGATGATCGGCGAGGCGCGGATGCCGCGTTTCCTCGACGGCGACGACGCCGTCGTTCGGCAGCGGTACGTCGAGGCCGATCAGCCGCCCCAGGCCGAGCCGGCGCGCGCCCGCGATCGCGCCGGCCTCGACGCCGGGCGGGATCTCGAGGCGCGGCATCTCCCCCCAGAGGCCCCGCGTCGCGCCGAGGAGCGGTGCGCCCCAGCGCTTCGCCGCGAGGCTCCGCCCGCTCGCCGAACCGGTGAGCGGCGATCCGAGCAGCACGATCCTGCGCACGCGCGGATCGGGCCGGTCGCGAAGCGCTGCCAGCGCGACGACGCCGCCGAGGCTGTGCGCGACGACGTGCACCCGCGGCGCATCGATCCGGCCGATCGCGGCGGCGACCTGCTGCGCGTTGTGAGCGAGATCGTGCATCGTAGAGTAGTAACCGAGGGCGCGCGCGCCGAATCCGCGTTCGCGGAGCTTCCGCGCCAGGTAGAGCATCACGACCCGGTTCATCCATAGGCCGTGGACGAGCAGCACGGCTTCGCCGCGCATACCCGATTTTAGCGGGGGAGGAGGAGCCGCAGCGCGACCGCCCCCGACGGGATCGCGCACAGCGCGAAGGCCCAGGCATAGCTCCCGGTCGCCCACACCGCGGCGGCGAAGAGCGGCGGGCCGGAGAGCGCGCCGGCGAACGTGAAGAACTGCGTGCCACCGGTCGCGGTCGTCACCAGGCCCGGGGGCGCGGCGCGCGCCACCTCGGCCAGAAACACCCCGTTCCAGCCGACCGCGGACGCGCCGAAGAGCATGCCGACGGCAACGACCGTCGCGAGCGGCCACGCCGGCGAGAACGCTGCGGCGAGAAGCGCGCACGCCGCGGTGATCACGCCGAGCACCGCGAGCATCGCCCGCGGGGCGAGCCACCGGTCCGCGACCGCGCCCCAGGCGATCCGGCCGGCGATCCCGGCGCCGTGCGAGCACGCGTAAACCAGTCCCGCCGTGACGAGGCTGTAGCCGAGCTCGAGTGCGAGGTACGACACGAAGTAGGTGACGAAGACGAGCTGCACCGCCGCGTACCCGAGCGATGCGAACGACAGCTCGCGCAAGGCCGGGACGCCGAGGGCGAGCCGGATCGGACGCCCCAGGCCGGACAACACCCCGCGCAGGCTGCTCCCCGGTCCCGCCGGCGCGGTACGCGGTTCCGCGAGCCTCGCCCGCGCCGGCAGGAGCACGAACGCGGCGGCGATGCAGACGGCGGCGAGCGCCGGCAGCGCGCCGGTCCAGCCGAGCGCGAGGGCGAGCGGGGGCGCCGCGATGCCGGCGATCGCGCCGCCGACCGGCACGCCGGTCTGCTTGATCGAGAAGACGAGCGCCATCATTCCGGGCGGCGTGCGCCGCGCGAGGACGTGCGAGCTGACCGGGTTCACGACGCCGTAGCCGAGGCCGATCACGATCGCAGCGAGGGGCACGATCGCGGCGATCGCCAAAGACCCGAGCGCGAGGCCCGCACCCGCCAGCACCACCGCTGCCTGGCAGACGGCGAGCGGGCCGTACCGCGCGGTGAGGCGCCCGGTCGCGAGGCCCGAGAGCATCGCGCCGAGATAGGTGAGCGAGGCAAAGAAGCCGATCGATTGCGGGGCGACCCCGAGCTCGCGCGCCGCCACCGGCGCGAGCACCGAGGGCGCGATCATCGCCATCGACGTGAGCGACTGGACCGTCAGGGTGACGGCGAGGGCGACGAGCGTGGCGTTCACTCACCCTACTCTACTCGACCTCCACGGTTCCGTTCGCGCTCACCTGCACCATGCTCGTTCCGCCCTCGAAGGTCGGCGGCGGGACGGCCGCGGGCGCAGCGGCGATCGCGCGCTCGGCCATCATCGGCCGCGGGCCCGGGATCGGGCCGCCGGTGTTGATCGCGACGCGGCGGATCTTGTAGCTCCGGCCGCCGAGCGCTTGCGTCGCGATATCGGCGCGGCTGCGGAACGCCGCGACGGCTTCGGTCATCAGCTCGTTCTCCGTCTGCCGCCGCAGCTCCGGCGAGACCGCGAAGACGATGCCGCCGAGCTGCATCGACGACTGGAGCTTCCCGATCAAGGTCGCCATCGCCGCCACGTCCTTCGACTCGAGCCGGATCTCGGCGCGGCCGCGCCAGCCGGTGAGCTTGTTGGCACGGTCGTAGACCGGGAACGTATTGGTAAGGCCCGAACGCGCCCTGATGGTCTTGAACTCGCCTGCGGTCCTGAGAGCCTCGGCCGTGATGCGGTTCAGCTGGCTCGCGACCTGTGCGGCGGACGAATCGTTCGCCTCGGCGTAGAGCGAGGCGGTCATGAGGTCGTTCTGGACCTCGCGCGAGACCTCGGCCTGGAGGTCGACCTGGTTGAAGCGCGGTTCGAGCGCGGGTTGCGCCGGCGCCGGGGCGGCGCCGAGCGCGGCAGCGAGGCCGGCGGTGAGGGCGAGTGCGGTACGCGGGATCATCTGGTCTCCGTTGGTTTGTGAAACGCCGTCCTTGAACGCGGCAGCCGGGCCGGTGGGGTTACGATTGGGAGCGATGAGAGGCCGGACTCCAATCGGGCGCTTCGCGGCCTGGCTGCGCCGCTGCTGGTCCTGCGGCGCGCCGCTCGGCGCACGCGAGCGCAGGTGCGCTCGATGCGGCGCCAGCCAGCCGCGCGAAATCTAGCCCGTCATCACGGCGCGGGCCTGCCCCGGCGGACTGTTATCCGGGACCTGCCTACGCCGGGACGACGACAGCCGTCCTCACGCGAGGTTCCGCAGCTCCCGCAAGGCGACCGAGAGCATCGCGAGGTCCGCCGCCGGCGCGGCGCGCAGCTCGCCGAGGAGGCGCGACGCGCGTTCCATCGCGTCGCGATTCGCGCTCTCCCATGCGGCAACGAGGGCAGCCGGGTCGTCGGCGCCGGCGCCTCTCGCCAGGACGTTTGCCGCGAGCGTGCGCTGCAGGCTCGCGAGGTCGTCGCGCATCGAGCCCCTGGCGAGCGTCTGCCAGTGGCTGTCGCCGCCGATCTGGCCGATGCGATCGCGCAGCCACGCGAGGCCGAGCTTCGAGGAGAGCCGGAAGTACACCCCCGCCACCGTCGGCACGGCCGCGTGCGTGGTCTCGGCCACCTCGACGATGTCGAGCGCGGCGAACAGCGTGTCGAGGGCGGCGACGCGCGCGGCGATCTCGCGCGGCACGCCGGCCTGCGTCCAGCGCTCCGCGTGGCTTTCGAGCTGCGAGCGCGCCTGAGCGTCGAGCAGCCGCGCGAGCTCGTTGTAGAGCGTCTCGACCCCGGGCTGGAAGCGTTCGATCGTCTGCTCCATCGGCTCGCCGAGCCGGCGCGAGCGCAGGAACCACGAGGTCGCGCGCACGATCAGCCGGCCGGCCTCGATCAGCATCTCCGACTGGACCTGGTCGGCGACCTTGTTGTCGAGCGCCTCGATCGACTGCCACAGCGGCACGTAGCCGAAGATCTCGCGGGTGAGGAGATAGGCACGCACGATGTCGCGCGGCCGCGCGCCGGTCGTCTCCATCAGCCGGTGGACGAACGTCGAGCCGACGCGGTTGACCATGCTGTTCAACACGTGGGTAGCGATGATTTCGCGCTTCAGCGGGTGCCGCGCCATCACGCCGGCATACGCTTCGCGCAGCGTCTGCGGGAAATAGCGCCCGAGCGCGGTCGCGATCCACTCGTCCTCGGGGAGATCCGAGTCGATGAACTCGTCCTTCAGCCAGATCTTCGAGTACGCGAGCAGCACCGAGCGCTCGGGCGACACGAGCCCGATCTTCTTCGCCCGGCGCTCGGCGATCTCCTCGTCCGGTGGCAGGAACTCGAGGGCGCGGTCGAGCCGACCCGACTTCTCGAGGAATTGGATGAAGCGCTGCTGGGCATCGAGGAGCTGCGGCGCCACCCGGCCGGCGACCGAGAGCGACTGGGTCTGGAAGTAGTCGTCGCGCAGCACGAGCGCCGCGACCTGGTCGGTCATCTGCGCGAGCAGCGTGTTCCGCTGCTTCAGGGTCAGCTCGCCGTCCGCCATCACCAGGCCGAGCAGGATCTTGATGTTGACCTCGTGGTCGGACGTGTCGACGCCGGCGGAGTTGTCGATCGCGTCGGTGTAGACCTTGCCGCCCTTCAGCGCGAACTCGATCCGCCCGAGCTGGGTGAAGCCGAGGTTGCCGCCCTCGCCCACCACCTTGCAGCGCAGGTCCGCGCCGTTCACCCGGAGCGGTTCGTTCGCCCGGTCGCCGACCGACGCATGGCTTTCTTGGGTCGCCTTGACGTAGGTGCCGACGCCGCCGTTGTAGAGGAGGTGCACCGGCGCCTTGAGGATCGCGCTGATCAGCTCGGTGGGCGCAAGGCTCTCGGCCGAGGCACCCGCTTCTCCCAACCCGAGGGCGCGCCGCGCTTCCGGCGAGACGGGGATCGACTTCGCGCTCCGCGGCCACACGCCGCCGCCTTTCGAGATCAGCATCGTGTTGTAATCGGCCCACGACGAGCGCGGCAGGTCGAAGAGGCGCTTCCGCTCCGCCCAGCTCGAGGCGGCGTCCGGATCCGGGTCGATGAAGATGTGCCGGTGGTCGAACGCGGCGACGAGGCGGATGTGCCTGGAGAGCAGCATCCCGTTGCCGAACACGTCGCCCGACATGTCGCCGATGCCGACGACGGTGAAGTCGGTGGTCTGCGTGTCGACGCCCATTTCGCGGAAGTGGCGCTTCACCGACTCCCAGGCGCCCCGCGCGGTGATGCCCATCGCCTTGTGGTCGTAGCCCGCCGAGCCGCCCGAGGCAAACGCGTCGCCGAGCCAGAAGCCGTATTCCGCCGAGATCGCGTTCGCGTAGTCGGAGAAGGTCGCGGTGCCCTTGTCCGCGGCGACGACGAGGTACGGGTCGTCGGCATCGTGACGCCGCACCTGCGGCGGCGGCTCGACCTTGCCGCCGACGAGGTTGTCCGTGATGTCGAGCAGGCCGCGGAGGTAATCCTTGTAGCAGGCGACGCCTTCCTTCAGGTACGCCTCGCGGTCGGAGGGCGCGGGCGCGCGCTTCAGCACGAAGCCGCCCTTCGAGCCGGTCGGCACGATGACGACGTTCTTCACGATCTGCGCCTTGACGAGGCCGAGCACCTCGGTGCGGAAATCTTCCGGTCGGTCCGACCAGCGCAAGCCCCCGCGCGCGACCCTGCCGCCGCGCAAGTGCACGCCCTCGAAGCGCACCGAGTACACGAAGATCTCGAACATCGGCTTCGGCTCGGGCAGCCCTGGCACCTGCGACGGATCGAACTTGAACGACAGGAAGGTCCGCTGCCGCCCCTCGGCGTCGCGCCGCCAGAAGTTCGTGCGCGTCGTCGCCCGGACGAGCGCGAGGTACTGGCGCAGCACCCGGTCCTCGCTCAGGTTCTCGACGCGGTCGAGCGCCTGCTCGATCGCGTTCACCTGCAGGTTGGCGGACTCCTCGTCGGCCTTCTCCGGGTCGAACCGCAGCTTGAAGAGATTGACCAGCATGCGCGCGATCGCCGGGTTCGCGCCCATCGTCTGCTCGATGAAGCCCTGCGAGAGCGGGAAGCCGATCTGCCGGAGGTACTTCGCGTAGGCGCGCAGCACCACGATCTCGTCGGCGGCGAGCCGCGCGGCGAGCACCAGGCGGTTGAAGCCGTCGTTCTCGATTCCGCCGGTGAAGACGCGGCCGAACGCTTCCTCGAAGATGCTCCCGACGGCGTCGATTTCGATTTCGGCGTCGCCGGCGGAGAGCCCGAGGTCGTGGATCCAGATTGCGTCGCCGGATGCGGGCGTGACGCGGTACGGCCGCTCCTCGAGTACACGCAGGCCCATGCGCTCGAGCATCGGCAGGCTGTCGGAGAGCGCCACCGCGGCACCGCGGTGGAAGAGCTTGAACCGCAGCGTCCCCGGCGGCGCTTCGAGCGGCCGGTACAGACTCACCCCCAGGCCGCCCCCCGCGGCGGCCGTCGCGAGCATCTCGCAGTCGGGAACCGCGTTTCGCGGCGGGGTGTCCTCCCGGTAGGCGGCCGGGAACGCCGCGCCGGACATCCGGTACAGCTCGTTGCCGCGCGCCTCGCCCGCGGCCGCGACGAGCGCGTCGCGCAGGTCGTCTTCCCAGCGGCGCGCCGCGGCGACGAGCCGTTCCTCCAGCTCGCGGACGTCGAACTGCGGGATCTGTCCCGGCGTCGTGCGCACCGTGATCATGATCCGGGCGAGCATGGACTGCGAGAGGAAGACGTCGAACTCCGACGACAGGCCGTTGAAGGCCTTCATCAGGATCGCCTGCCACTTCTTGCGGAGATCGGTGTTGAAGTTCTCGCGCGGCGCGTAGATGAGGCAGGTGACGAACCGCTCGAACTGGTCGCGCCGCACGAAGAGTCGGAAGCGCTGGCGCTCGGCGAGATGGAGAATGCCCAGCGCGGTTTCGGCGAGCTCGTCCTCGGAGATCTGGAAGAGCTCGTCGCGCGGAAAGGTGTCGATGATGTTCTCGAGCGCCTTCCACGAGTGGCCGCCGGGCGCGACGCCCGCCCGTGCCTGGACGTTCGCGACCTTGCGCCGGAGGAGCGGGATCTCGCGCGGGCTCACGTGATACGCGATGTGGGTGTAGAGCCCCAGGAAGCGATGCTCGCCGCTGACCTCGCCGCGGTCGTCGTAGCGCTTGATGCCGATGTAATCGAGGTAGCCCGGCCGGTGGACCGTCGAGCGCGAGTTCGACTTGGTGACGATGAGGAGATCCTTCACCCGCGCGTAGGCGCGCACCTGCGGCGGCAGTTGCGAGAAGCTCGTCGCGAGCCCCTCGCCCGGCCGCTCGCGGAGGATGCCCATGCCGGAGCCGGGGACGACGGCGAGCGCGTCGTCGCCGTCCTTCATCACGAGGTCGTGACAGCGGTAGCCGAGGAAAGTGAAGTGGTCGCCGGCGAGCCACTCGAGGAACGCGCGCGCCTCGGCGAGCTCCGTCTGACCGACGGGCGGCGGGCGGCGGTCGAGGTCGGCCACGATCTCGCGCACCTTCGCGATCATCTTCTTCCAGTCTTCGACGGCGACGCGGACGTCGTCGAGCACGCGCTCGAGGTCGGCGGCGAGCGCTTCCATGCGCGCCGGGTCGCCGATCCGGTCCACCTCGAGGTGCATGAACGACTCGCGGCTCCCCGCCGAGGAGTCGTCGGGCAGCACGCCCATCAGCGTGCCGTCCGCGCGGTTCACCCGGATGATCGGATGGACGATGAGGTGCAGGGTGAGCCCTTGGCGGTTCACCTCCATCGTCACCGAGTCGACGAGGAACGGCATGTCGTCGTTGACGATCTCGATGATCGTGTGCGTCGACTGCCAGCCGTGCTCCTGCACGCCCGGGTTGAACACGCGCACGCGGGCCTTGCCGGGCTCGCGCCTGCGCGCGAAGTTCCAGTGGGAAAGCACCGCGCCGTAGAGGTCGGCGGGTTCGCGCTCGGCGAGGTCCTCGGCGTCGACCTCGCGGAAGTAGGCGCGCGCGAACGCCTCGATCGGCCCGCGGCTCTCCGCCGGGAGCTTTTCGCGCAGGAGGGCGAGAACCTGCTCGATCCGCTCGGCTTTCCCCAGTTCGGTGCGTGCCAGCATGGATTTCTCCCTACGCTCCATCCCCACCCCGCCCTCCCATGCGGGAGACGGGGCGAAGTCGACCTGACGGCAGGGTGGCCTCCCGAGTCTTCTTGATGCGAGGCCGGCGGCGTAGTCTAGTCCTCGCCGCGAATCTACGCCCGGCGATTCTCGCTTGAGCCGGTCAGCGCGTCACGACGACCAGCGGGACGAGCATCTCGTCCTCGGTGGTGCCGCCGTGCACGCCGATCTGAACGTGCCGGCGCTCGCCGGGGACATGGTCGCGGATCGCGTACCCGTCCTTCATGATCAGCGTGTAGTCCCCGATCCGGTCCGCGAGCCGTGGGTGCGCGGGCCCCGGGCCGAACCAGCCGTCGCGGAGAAGGTCGCTCGAGCGCGCGAGGGTCGCGCAGCCCGAAAGCCGGCTCGCCACGTGACGCTCGAAGTCGCCGGCGGCGCCCGGCTTCACGTAGCAGTAAGCCACGCGCGGCTCGCCGCAGAGCGGCACGGCAAGCGTCGCTGCCAGTTCGGGGTGGTCGTCCAGGTCGACGACCGTCTCGGGACGGGTGTCCACGAACCCGTGGTCCGCCGTGGCGATCACGAGCGTGTCGCTGCCGGCGACCTCGTCGACGAAGCGCCCGAACGCGAGCTCGATGCGCGCGAGCTCCGCGGCGACCCGCTCGGACCCGATGCCGTGCGCGTGCGCGAGCGAGTCGAGCTCCGGGTAGTAGGCGTAGACGTATTGCCGTCCGCGGCCGCTCCGCACGATGTCGCGCGCCGCCGCGAACATCTGGTCGAGGCCGCCGTGCCCGACGCGCCGGGCGCGCCCCGAGTGCGCGGTGTTGAAGCAGGAGTCGACGATCGCCGATGGCGAGACGACGTGCGCCGCGGCCTGGATCCCGTCGGCAAGCGGGGGGTTGCCGAGGAGCGTCGCCGGTGTCACGCCCCCGGTCGCCGGGAGCGGCGGGCCGCCGTGTCTGGGCCGGAACGGCAGCACCGCGAGGAGCGCGCCGAGCTCGCGGAAGTACATGTGCCAGCCGGTGATCGCGTGGTGCTGCGGGGCGAGCCCGGTCATGAACGTGGTGATCGCGGCGGCGGTCGTCGACGGGAAGATGGTGGTGATGCTCGCGCGCAGGTGCGAGCGCAGCGCGCCGTCCGCGGTGGCGCGCAGGAGGTGCCGCGAGCCGAGGCCGTCGATGACGAAGAGGCAGACGTTTCGCGCCCGCGCGATATCTTCGGGGAGGAGGGCGCCGAGCGGCGCGTAGTCGCTGCGCGCGCCGAACGCGATCGCGATCGACGACATCAGGTTGACGATGCTGCCGCCGTCGTAATCAGGCTTCATTCTTGTTCTCGCGGAGCGCTACTCACGGCGCATCCAACGTTACCATGGCGTCGCAGACGAGGACCCGGGTCTTTGACAATAGATGACAGTCGTACCGTCCAAGGGGATCGAGAAACGCCGCTCTGCCGGCGTGGTCGTCGTTCGCGGTCACGCCGGCGGCTGGCGGTGCCTTCTGCTCCGTGCGTTCGCCTACTGGGATTTCCCGAAGGGGCTCGTCGAGCCGGGCGAGGACCCGCTCGCAACGGCGATCCGCGAGGTGGCGGAGGAAACCGGCCTCGGCGGCCTCGTCTTCCGCTGGGGCGAGGCGTTCCTGGAAACCGAACGGTACTCGGGCGGGAAGGTCGCCAGGTACTACGTCGCCGAGTCACCGGCCGGGGAGGTCACGCTGCCGGTCAGTCCCGAGCTCGGCCGCCCCGAGCACGACGAGTTCAGGTGGCTCGAGTTCGCGGCCGCCGGCGGTCTGCTCGTGCCGCGGGTGCGGCGGATTGCCGCGTGGGCGGAGGGTCTCGTGACGCTTTCGCCGCCTCGCTGAACGCGGTTCAGCGGTCGAGGTCTTCCTCGTCCTCGTCGTCGTAGTCCTCGTCGAGGTCGCCGCCCTCGCTCTCGGCGGTCTCGTCGTACTGCTCCTGCGACAGCCGGTCCGCGTCCTCGAGCATTGCCGCGACCTCTTCGCGGAACTCCGCGGCGCCGAGGTCGGTGTCCTTGTCGATCATCTCCATCACCCGGTGGAAGAGATCGAGATTGTTCATCGTCGTGAGGTAGTTGCCCTCTGTGCCGACGACGTAGAAGCTCTCCGGGAACAGGCGCTCGAGCGCGGACTCCTCGTCCGGGCCGACCGTCTCGTCGTCCAGCACCACCAGGCTGTCGAGATCCATCGCCACGTCGCGCATTTCCCCCCGCGAATTCTAGCCGCCCCGGCGGCAACCGCGCGAGCGGCCCCGGCAGGCCGCAGATCGGGCGGCGGTGACCGCCGGGACCAGGGGGAACCCGGGCTCGCGAGCTGCCGGCTCATTGCGCGGCAGCGAATGCTTCAACGGATCGTCTGGCTTGCCCGGGATCCCGGCCGTTTCGTCGGTGCGCGCTGGCTACGGGCCGGGGCTGCCGACCTGAGCGGCTGCAGCTCTTTCGGGCGGTAATAGCGCGGGTTCTCCTTGCCTTCGCAGGTTACCTGGTAGTAGGTGGGATTCGGCGAGCGCTGCTTGGGGAGCCTGATCATCGACCGGATCGTCGCTACCTTCCACTCCCGGACGCTCTTGTAGTAGACGCGCACGCGCTCGCCCGGATAGAACCAACGCTCCGCTTTCTTCATCGTTCGCCTCGTGTGCTCGAAACCGGTCACCAAGGTAACCGTCGCAAGCGGTGCGGAGCGATGACGCAATGCTCAAAGCAGGATCGCGCGCTGCGGCGTCGAAAAATCGTCTGCCGAAAATCCGGCAGGCGCGATCATTGCCTGCGCGGAACGAGCGGCAATAAAGCCACGAAGCCCTTGCGCAACCCGCGGAGATGGTATCCGTGCGCGTCAGAACGTCTCCGTCCACGGCCGCAGCTCGACCTCCCATGTCCACGCGCTGCGCGGCTGGTCGTGGACGAAGAGATAGGTCTGCGCGATCGCGTCCGGATCGAGGAAGCCGTCTGCGCCGCGGTCCGCGCGCGCATCGCCCGGCTGACGGATGCCGCCGTCGATCACGAAGTGCGCGACGTGGATGCCCCTGGGCGCGAGCTCGCGCGCCATGCTCTGCGCGAGACCGCGGAGCGCGAACTTGCCCATCGCGAACGACGCCGACTGCGGATAGCCCTTCACGCTCGCCGAAGCGCCGGTGAACTGGATGCTGCCGCGGCCGAGGACGAGCATGCGCTTCGCGGCCTCCTGCGCGACGAGAAATCCGCCGAAGGCGGAGACCTCGAGCGCCTTCGCTACGCCCGCGGCTTCTATCTCGACGAACGGGCCGCGCACGCGAGCGCTCGCGTTGTAGACCACGAGCGTCGGCACGCCGAGCTCGCTTTCGATGGCGCGAAAGAGCGCCTGCACGGCGGTCGGCTGCGTGGCGTCGCACGCGTACGCCTTCGCGCCGGTCTCGGCGACGAGCGGGGCGAGCTTTTCGGTGTTGCGTGCCGCGAGGGCGACCGTCATGCCGCGCTTCGCGCAGGCGCGCGCCAGCGCAGCGCTGAGTCCCTTGCCGGCGCCGACGATGAGGGCGATGTCGGTGGCCATTTCCCGCATCTCCTCAGCCCGCCCTGAAGCCGGCGGCCTTGTGACTGCCGTCGCAGAACGGCTTGTTCTTCGACTGGCCGCAGCGACAGAGCCAGGTCTGGGCGCCGTGCCAGCGCTCGAGCCCGCTCGCCGCGACGATGGTGAGGTTGCCCTTGATCTGGAGCGGCCCGTCCTTCAGCGGCTTGACCGCGAGCTTGCCGCCGTCGGCCTTCGGGCCGTCGGCGCGCTCGCCGATCGGGCCGTGATCCTTGAAGCCCGCCGCCTCGTGGCTGTTGTCGCAGAAGGGCTTGTTCTTCGACTGTCCGCAGCGACAGAGCGCGGCGCGGAAGCGCACGCCGGGCATGTCCGCCGGCGCGCCTTCGATCGCGAGATCGCCGCGCGCGAAGAGCGGCCCGTTGTAGGTGACGACGATGGTGTTGCGTGGCGCGGGCTGTTCGCGGGTGACGCCATCCTTCACCTCGTAGGCCAGCGCGCCGCTCGGGCAGCGTTCGACGACGTCGACGACTTCGGCGACGGTGGCGAGGTCGGGCTGGCACCACGGCTGGCGCTTCGCGACGAAGAGATCGTTCTTCGCGCGGGTGCATTCGCCGATGTGGATGCACAGGCGCTCGTCCCAGACGACGTCGGCGTCCTTGCCGGGATAGCGGTAGAGGGGAGACGTGCTCATGGCGGACCTCCGGGCGGGTGCGGGACGCGCCAAGCTAGCACGGGTTGCGGTCCAGGGCAGGCGGCAGGGGCTCAGACGCCGCGGCTCGGAGCCCGAATTATCGTACACGGACCAGCGGTCGGCCAGCGGCCGGTAGCTGCGCTCGAAGTGCTCCAGACTGCGGTCGAAGCGTCGCACGACATCGTGCGCCGCCACGCACACGCCGTGTGACTTTCTCCCGCTCCGCGCGCCCGTAGCCGGGGGACGACGAGGGCAGGAGAAGGACTGCCTCGCGGAGGCGCCCGCCGCCCGGCGAAACTCGCACCGCAAGGTCTGTCGCAGCCTGCCGCGATACGTTCTCTTCATGGGCGACACGGCGCACGACGCCGGAAGCAGGCGGGAACGGGAGCTCGGGGTGAACTACGACATCATCGGCGACATCCACGGTCAGCACCACCGGCTCGTGGCATTGCTCAAGACGCTCGGCTATCGGGAGACGATGCGCGTCTGGCGGCATCCGGACCGCACCGCTATCTTCGTGGGCGACTTCATCGACGGCGGGCCGAAGCAGCTCGATACGCTCAAGCTCGTGCGAGGCATGGTCGACACCGGCGCCGCGCGGGCGGTCATGGGCAACCATGAGTTCAACGCCATCGCCTGGGCAACGCGAGATCCGGAGCATCCGACCGAGTACCTCCGCCGGCACGACGAGCCGGGGAACCGGCGGCAGCACCAAGCCTTCCTGCAGGAAGTCGCGGGAAAGCCGCTCCACGCGGAGATCGTCGCATGGTTCAAGACCCTCCCGCTGTGGCTGGACCTCGGCGGGATTCGCGTCGTACACGCATGCTGGAACGACGACTGCATTGACGCGCTCCGGCCGCACCTCGGCGACGGAGCGACGCTCACCGACGAGCTGATCGTTTGGAGCAACCGGAAAGGTCACTGGGTGTTCGAGGCCGTCGAAGCGCTGTGCAAGGGGCCCGAGGTCTCGCTGCCTCAGGGCATATCCTTCACGGACAAGGACGGAAAGACGCGGCACAAGGTGCGGATTCGCTGGTGGGAGCAGGGGCGGCGGAGCTTCCGGCGCATCGCGCTCGCGCCGGCACGGGTGCTGAAGCAGATCCCGGAAGTCGCGCTGCCGGCGGACCCCCGGATCAGGCCTTACACCGGGCCGCCCCTCTTCTTCGGACACTACTGCCTCACGACGACGCGGCCGGCGCCGCTCGCGCCGAAGATCGCTTGCGTCGACTACAGCGTGGGGGATGGCGCGGCGTTGGTGGCGTATCGGTGGGACGGCGAACCCGAGCTGCGCGTCACGCATTTCATCTGGATATGAAGGTCGGCTCCGCTACTCACCGGAGCGGCGCCGCCCTGCGGTTCTTTGCTGTCTGAAGCCTGGGCCTCCTTTTGACCGTGGCTCGAGGCGCGCGGCCGGCTCGCGAGTGCCCTTCGGGCGCCTAGTCGAGCGGCTTCTTCTCGACCGGCGCGAGGTCCGCCTCCTCGACGAGGAAGTGTTCAACCAGACCGAAGAAGCGGTCGTAGAAGTCACGCGCCGTGATCGTTTCGCTCGCCACCTTGACCATCGCGTCGTCGCTCGAGCCGAACGGTAAGGAAACCGTCCCCAAGCCGCCCACGCCCACGCTTGCGGAGGTGGAGCTCTTCTTCAGTGCATAGCGATCGTGCAAGGCGTTCGCGAAGGCGATCGACGCGCCGCCCTTGCCGGTCGTCACGCACACGACGTGAAACGCGATCTCGACGTGCGTGCTGGCGTCGTGCTGAAAGCGCTTTCGACCCTCGACCGTGTCGGACGTGGCGAAGCTGACCAGGTAGCCTTGGCTCAGCAAGGCCCGCCGCGCCGCTTCGCAGGTGTCCGGCGAAGACGCGGGGTACGTGCGCGAGTGGGCGCTCGTGATGCCGAAGTGCTCCTGCTGGTAGACGAGCGGCGGGGTGCCCGTCGAGCACCCGACGAAACCGGCCGCCAGCAGGCTGGAAAGGAGGCGTCGACAACGCATGGAACGCTGGCGAAGATGCGGCGGGCCGATCCGGGGACGCATGACGGCTCGATTCTAGACCAACCGCTTTCCCAGCTTCTTCCTGGCCAGAGGCACCCGCTGGGGAGCGGCGATGCTCGGTCCGGATCAGGTTAGCGCGCCAGCGCGCCGTGGCTCTAGTCCGGGCGAACGCCGGACGGACCGGCCAGAAGCTCGACCCGCTCGTGGACGAACGGCGGGATCTCGTGCACGCCGATGAAGGTTCCGCTTTGATCAGCGATCGCCGCCAGCGACGCCACCACCGCCGCGAGGACGGCGAGAACGTGTGAGAGAAGGCGGGCGGTCATGATGGGCCTCAAGTTTCCCGGATCGGCTGCAGCGTAAGGGAATCACGAAGGCGAAGGCCGCGAGAATTGCCTTCCCGTCGGTGACCGATTCACGTCCGGGCGCCGCACGCTACCCCCGGCCGCTGCGCAGCCACGCTCCGCGGTGCGAAGCCGGAGAACGAAAAGAGCCTGGCGGGCCTTCGAGCGGCGCGGATCGGGGGCGTCTATCGACATTCCCAGGTTCCTTTTCAAGCGTAGGGGTTGGACTACCCATTAGTCGATGGGCGGCACCGGGAATCGACAGACTTGCCGGCTGTCGATTTCGCGCGCCGGTATTCGACCAGGCACTGAGAGCCCGGATCTCGGGCGTGCCAGGGAAGCAAGGAGCGGCAAGTGGAAATCCTCATCGTCGGTCTGGAGATGTTGCGCCGGTTGTTGCCAAGGATGGGCCCTTATGTGCTCGTCGAAATCGTGTTGCCCGGCGGAACTTTGATCGCCCTGCTGCTGTATCTCTACCGGCGCGGGAACCCGAGCATCAGGCCGGACTTGCCCCTCCGACCCCTCCGCACCGCGATGACGACAGCCCCTGTCTACGCGAAAGGCGGCGGATCGCCACGCTAGAAGACGGGAACCGATTTCAAGGCGCTTGCCGAGGAGAAAACCATGCTGCAGAGATCGCCGATGTACGCCTACATACCAGCCAGCGACGTGGCCCGCGCGAGGAAGTTCTACGAGGAGAAGCTCGGATTCAAGCCCAAGGAGGAGGTCGCCGGCGGCGTCGTCTACGAGTGCGCCGCGCACACCGCCTGCTTCCTGTATCCGACGCCCAACGCGGGCACCTCGCAGGCGAGCCAGGCCTTCTGGCAGGTCGACGACGTCGAGCGCGAGGTCGCCGAGCTCAAGGCGCGCGGCGTGACGTTCGAGGAATACGACGCGCCGGGGTTGAAGACCGTGAACGGCATCGCGACCGGCGGCGGCGCGAAGGCCGCCTGGTTCAGGGACAGCGAGGGCAATATCCTCGCCGTCGTGCAGAACCTCTGACCTGCTCCCTTGCCGCACGCACTCTCGCCAGGCTCGACCAGGTGGCAAGCGACGCGGGTCTCCGGAACGGCACGGCCCTCGATCACCGGCGCCGCCGGCGGAATCGGGCTCGCTGCGGCCGGGGACCTGGCGTACGGCTACGGGCTCCTGCGCTGCGGTCGGCAGGGCGACACGTTCCCGGTGCGTCTCACGGTGTGCCTGCGCCGGATCGACGGGGCGTGGACCATTGTCCACGAGCATCACTCCGTGCCGGCGGCCGAATCCTGAACGGTCCCCGAGCGGCCGCTCAGCGCCCGTCGAAGAACGGGAAGTCCGGATCCTTGGATGCTGCGCGGTCTCGATCCAGACCCCGCTGTGCCGCGAGACAGCGCTCGAGCAGGCGCGGCGCGCCCATGCGCTCCGTCCACGAGGCGAATGCGGCCGTGGGGCCGCGCCACCGCAGCTCGTCCACGTTGCGGAACAGGGGTGCGTCGGTCCGCAGGGTTGCGAGATGTTTGAACAGCAGCGCGAGGTCGCGGCGGTCCCCCAGCAAGGTCGGCGGAAACGCTTCGATCGTGCCGTACCGGTTCAGGAGCCGCGCCGCCGTGACCGAACCGATCCCCGGGATACCTGGGTATCCATCCGCAGCGTCGCCGACGAGCGCGAGGAAATCGGGAATCAACCCGGCCTCGACGCCGAATTTTTCGCGCACGCCGTCCGCATCGCGGATCTTCTTCGCTCTGCGGTCGATCTGCACGACCCGGTCGCCGCGAACGCACTGCGCAAGGTCCTTGTCCGGGGTCCAGATGCAGATCTTCTGCACGCGCCGGTCTTCGGCGGCGATGCGGGCCGCGGAGGCGAGCGCATCGTCGGCCTCGAGCTCGGTCATGGGCCATACGGCGATGCCCATGGCGCCGAGCGCTTCTTCGAGCGGGTGGAACTGCGCGAGCAGCGCCGGCTCGATGCCGTCGCCGGTCTTGTAGCCGGGCCAGAGGCGGTTGCGAAACGACTCGATGACGTGATCGGTCGCGACGCCGACGTGGGTTGCGCCCTGCTCGATCATCTCGAGCAGCGTCTGGAGCACGCCGATCACGGCGCCGAAGGGCGGGTCCGCGCCCTTGGTGAAGCGACGCAGCCCGTAGAAGTGGCGGAACAGCTCGTATGTTCCGTCGACGAGGTGAACCATCATGCGCGATTATGCCGTCGCGCCTCGGGGACTCAATCGGTCAGGACGTCTCGATCCGTTTCTGGATGTCGTCCGCCCGCTGGCTGGCGCGGAACTCGATGATGCGAAAGTCGGCGAGACCGTGCTCGTAGAACGGATCCTCCTTGACGATGGCCTCGATGTCCCGCCGGCTCTTGCCCACGGCCAGGATGATCCCGCCATCGCGCGGTATCTTTCGACCCGACACGAGGAAATTGCCGGACGCGTAGTACTTCTTCAGGAACCTGACGTGCGCGGCCATGTGCGCATCGATTTCGGCGAGGTCGGCCTTGTAGATGAGCTCGATGACGAACATGGCCGCCGAGCTTGCATCAAGCGCCTCGCGGCGTAAAGGGCGAGGCGGACGACGCGGTAAACCGCGTCAAGCGCTGCCGTTCCGGCCCGAGGCGGCGGAGCCGCTCGTCCTGGCGGCGAGATGTCAATTGTCACAACCGCGGGACTTCCGCGCTAGCTTCGCTCAGCGCCTACCCTCGACCGACCTCCGGGTGACCGGGACCGATGTCGATCCGGCGTTCCGCCGATCGACTAGTGAGCGGCACTCGGCGGTCGCGACGGTCCCGCAGCGCGCGCCGACCCGTTCATCACTCTCTACAAGGAGATAGCCATGCCGCAGGTCAAGCCCGTTCCCGAAGGAATGCACACCGTCACGCCGCACCTCGTTTGCGCCGGCGCGGCCGAAGCGATCGAGTTCTACAAGAAGGCGTTCGGGGCGGTCGAAGCGGCGCGCCTTTCCGCCCCGGATGGCAAGCTCGCGCACGCCATGATCCGCATCGGCGATTCGGCGGTGATGCTGGTCGACGAATTTCCGGAGCGGGGTGCGCTCAGCCCGACCTCGCTCAAGGGCTCGCCGGTCACCATCCACCTCTACGTCGACGACGTCGACGCCACGGTCGAACGTGCGGTGAAGGCCGGGGCGAAGATCACCATGCCGGTCGCGGACATGTTCTGGGGCGATCGTTACGGCCAGCTCGTCGACCCGTTCGGCCATCACTGGTCGGTCGGCACGCAGATCCGCGCCATGAGCATGGAAGAAGTGCAGCAGGCGATGCAGAAAGCCTTCGCTTAGCGGTCCGACGGCCATGCCCAAGCCCTAGTCGAGGTACGGACATGCCCAAGCTGCGCCTCAGGATCTCGATGTCGCTCGACGGCTTCGTTGCCGGTCCCGGCCAGAGCGTGGCGAACCCGCTCGGGGTCGGCGGCATGCGGCTGCACGAGTGGGCCTTTCCACTCGCGCAGTGGCGCGCGATGCACGGCCTCGAAGGCGGGGAGGTCAACGAAAGCAGCCCGGTGGTCGAGGCGTCGCTCGCCAACATCGGCGCCACGGTCATGGGACGCAACATGTTCGGCGGACACCCCGGCCCGTGGGATGCCAAGACCCCGTGGAACGGCTGGTGGGGGGCCCACCCGCCGTTCCACCACCCGGTGTTCGTGCTCACGCACCACGCTCGCGCCCCGCTCGCGCTCGAGGGCGGGACGACGTTCACCTTCGTCACCGGCGGCATCGAGGCGGCGCTCGACGAGGCGCGGCGAGCCGCCGGCGGCAAGGATGTGTCGCTCGCCGGCGGAGCGAAGGCGGCCCGGCAGTACCTGGTCGCCGGCCTCGTGGACGAGATGGAGATCAACCTCGTCCCGACGCTCCTCGGCAGCGGCGAGCGGCTGTTCGACGGCGTCGGCGACGATCTGCGCGGGCTCGAGCTCGTGCGGACGGTGGCCGCGCCAAAGGTGACGCACCTCAAGTTCGCCAGGCGCTGACGACGCGTGGCACGCCACGGGCCGCGCGCCCGTAGCACGCTACGGCACTCGTCCTATTTCGCGGCGAAGAAGTAATAGTCCGCGGTGTAACTCGTGCGCTCGATTGCCCCCAGCGTGCTTCGAGCGCAGCCGTCCTTGGGCGCTACGCCGCCGACGGTGTTGACGCGCTGAATGCTCGTGACGCTGCCGAACGAACCCGGCGCGCCCACGGATTTCGCGGTCAGCAGCAGCCAGGGGATCGCGTCGGCTTGCGGCGCATCGGCGCGCTCCTTCAGCGTGCCCACGATCTTGCTGCCGTCGTTCGACTCCCAGTGGGGGCCGGCATAGTGCTTGCCGATCTTGCCGCCCCGCGCATCGAAGAGGTCGGCTTCGGGTGCGACGAATACCCACCCGTATTGGTCGGCCTGACCCGCTTTCGCGCGGCATTCGTAGATCTGCACCCCCTTGGCGGGAACGATCGCCGCGAGCGATTCGCTCGCGCCGGGCCTGAGCTTGGCCGGGACGTCGACGGCCCGAGTGGGTGTTTCCAAACTCGCGCAGGCGGTTAGGAGAGAGGCTAAGAAAGGCGCCGCGAACCGGAAAGACATGGGGTTCTCCTGGGGACGGATGTCCGAAACCATTGAGGCCGTTGAGGAACTGCGCGCCGCCGCAGGCGATGGGCCGGTCGGATCGGCGTCGTGGCCCGCGTACGTGCCGGCGCGAACTTACGCGCAGGGGACTTGCAGATGGCTGACGAATGCCGAGATCGCTGCACGCGGCGTTGGCGCGCCGAGTCGAATGCGCATTGCGCACTGCGCGTCAATGCGCCTCGCCCCGTCGAGGGCCGCGTGGACGCGCGGGCGCCGAGCCGCCGCTTAAGTCCCCGCCCCGCCGCCTCCGGGATCCCGAAAGTGCTCCAGCAGAAACGCCTCGTCGAGCGGCGACAGGTTGAAGCGGCGGCTCGCCTCCTCGATCGTCCGCGCATCGCGCTGCGGCTGCTCGATCAGCCAGGCGATGGCGCGGCGGACTTCCGTGCTTTCCGGCGACGTCGCGGCGATTCTCCTCATCGAGGCTTCCCCGACCTCTAAAGAGTTCGGCACCGGCTCGGGATTTACGTACCGGGCGCGCGCCTCCGCCATCGCAGGCAGAATAACGTCCCGCGCAGGCTCGTCAGGAGGACGGCTGATGTGGAGTATCTACGCAATTTCGGCCATCGTGACGGCCGTAGGGCTGTATCCGCTGATGGACTTCTCCCGTGACGAGGAAGTCGTCGGCTTTATAGTCTGCATATTGGCCGGCTGTGCCTTATGGGGTTACATCGGCAGCTGGCTTTACATTTGTTGGAGGGAGCGGACGCGAAGAAACGCGTAAGCTACTTTGCACGTCAGGCGGGCTGTCCGCCCGGTGCACGAGAGGCCCACGCGCGCTCCAAGGGATCCTGGCCGGGCGCGTAAGGCTCGCGAAGCCAGGCGTGCCGCGGTGTTGCGAGCACCTCGCCGACCGCTCCCACCAACTCGTCGTCCCCCACTGCGGCGGCCACCTTGAAGGCTTCTGTACGGGTGGAGAGCACGCCTTGAAAGTCGTCGAGCAGCGCCTGCCAGCGGCGGTTCAGGTCCTGACTCGGCAGGAAAGTCCTGAGGTGCAGACGGCCGTCGTCGGTCTGCCCCACGAGCAGACCCCTTTCTGCCGGAACCGCGCACTGGCGGTAGCCGGCGTGGAGATAGGCCTCGACGGCCACGACCGAGAAGATCACCGCATCAGCCAGACAATTGCGAACGTCGCTCCAGCTCAGCGTCTGTCCTCGCTGAAACATGCGTTCCAGCGCGTGGCCGCTGACGGTCAAGGGCAGCCGATCGACCCCGAAGGAATGAATCAGGCCCGGCTCGAATTCGACCGAGAACCGGTCGATCTCGAGCACCCAACCCTCCTCGTCCTCGCGGAAGGCCGGCATGTAGACGGAGAACACGCCGCGGCGCCGGCCCACCGTGCCGCGCGCGATGAGGACCGCCCTCGTTTGGAATACGCGCTCGCGTTCGGCAAACCACTTGCGAAAGCCGCGAAACGAAGCGGGCGCACGCAAACGCGATTCGCGCAGCGCCTCCCACGCCTGGGCGCATCGACGGCTCTGCGTGGCCACCGTTTCGCGAACGAGTCCACGAGCCAAGCTGCTGGTGACGACCATCCCCCGCCTCCCTTCCATCCCCCCGGATGGCGTGTATGCGCAAGGGTAAGGCGAGGACTGGCTCACAGGACGAGCCATACGTCACTCGAGCTGGGAAGCCGGAGGGCAAACGTGAACAGTGCCACGTCAAGCGTCGCATCGCGCGGCGAACAACCAGGCTACCTCCCCCTTGGCTCAGGCCGCGCGGGCGCTCGCGGCGACCGGGCCGGTCCCACACACCGGGACGCTTTGGTTCCGGCGTCAGCGCGCGCCAGAGAGCTCGCTCATGCGCTCGAGCAGCGGCCGCTTCTGTTCTTCCAGCTCTTGATAGCGCGCGTACAGGCGGTCGAGCTCTCCGCTCAAGTCCTTGATCCGGGTCTCGCGCGCCTCGCGCTCGCGCTGCAGCTCGTTGTAATCGCGCGGCGGCGGCGCGATGCCGTTCGGCCGCGGCGCGAACGGATCCGGCCGCGCAAGCTCGGCGCGGCGCAGCTCCTGCACCATCTGAAACCGCTGGTAGACGCTCTGCTGCGCCTGGTTGATGCGGCCGAGCGCGACCTCCAGGCGCTTCAGTTCGGCGTTCGCCTCGGTCTGAGCGAACGCAAGCGCCGCGCCGAGCCCCAGCGCGAGCGCGACAAGGGCGCAAAACGCGCGGCGCATTGCTCCCGCGCGGCCGTGAGCTACGGAATCCCAGGCGCTAGTGGCTCTCATCGCCGTCAAGAGCAATACCCACATTGGATGCCTTGTTCTCCTTGCGTGCACGACGGCTGATCATTTCTCTTCCGCCCCTTCGTAACGATGAGCTTCGAGCGCGAGGCCGCGTGCGCCGAGCTTCGTCACCGATAGTGCTCGAAAGTGCGGCCGGCGAGGAAAGTCACGATCGCATCGATCGGACTGCGTCGCCCCTGCTTTCAGTCCTGAAGCGTCCGCACCGAGACCCCGAGCAGACGAGCGAACTCGGCCTGGGAAACGCCGACCCTCCGGCGCGCTTCGGCGGCTGCGGGGATCGTGACCTTCACCCGCTTGCCCTTGCCCGCCTTGATGTCGCGCACGGCCCGGAGGACCTTCGCGCCGATGTCACGGCCGGCGTCGCGCCGGCGTAGTTGCCTGGCAGTCAGCTTCATCGACGAACTCCTGCTTCAGGGCCTCCGCTGTAGGCGCGGGCTCGCTGATGCCTTCGTTTGAGACCCCTACGATTTCTTTGGAGAGTCGAGCGTCACTCTTGCGGGCTTGCCCTTGCCGATGCTTGACCACGACTTCGCATCGAACGCGAACTCGGCGACGGCGCACGTCGGCATGTCGGTGATCTTGTTCGAGAGGCGATGTGCGAGTTCGGTCAGCTCGGGGTTGTGGCCGAACAGCATCACGCGCTCCAGCTTGTCGTCGAGCTCGTGAATGACGTCGAGCAGGTCATCCGCGCCGACGGCATACAGCCGATCATCCACCACGATGTCCTTGCGCCTGTAATCGAGCTTCTTGGCGATGATCTCCGCCGTCTCGAGCGCGCGCATGGCCGGACTCGACAGGATCAGATCGGGCTTCACATCGCGCTTGGCCAATCGCTCACCCATCTTCGGCGCGTCGCGCCGGCCGCGATCGTTCAATGGCCGGTCTTTGTCGGGCAACGCAGCGTCATTCCAACTCGACTTGGCGTGGCGAACGAGAAATAGCGTTTTCATGCCGCAGTGCTGTAGGGTTGCTTCCGCTCGGGTGCGTCGATGCCCGCAATGCAGACCTCGATAGATCAGCTAGCCGAGAGGGCTTCTATGCGCTTGACTGTCCTCTCAATTGCCGCGCGTTCGCCCACGAATGGGTCAAGGCGCCCTAACACCCGTAGCCATTGGACCGTCTGTGTCCGAACGTCTGCGCGCCGCTTGCGTAGAAGCTCTAGCATCACGGGCCGCGCATTCGCACTGGCGAGGTCGACGGCGACTCGCTGATAGTAGGCGGCATCATCTTCCTCGTGCGGGTATTCCTCCATCTCATCAAGCGACTTCGGGTGAAGGTCGTCAATGAGACGGTCCTGTTCGTCCGTGCTGAGGCTCGCTTGCAGTTCGTCTGACGTCCGACCCATTTCCTCCCTCACTATTCCCTCAATACGCGCGCGTTCGTCTTCGGTGGCGCGGTAGATAGCTGTCCCGGACAGCTTCCGCGCCGCTGGGGCTCCGTAAGTCCCGCACCGCACGAGAGAAGTCCTCGAAGATTTCCCTGTCGCTCACGTCGGAGTCCTCCTATTCGTCGTCTCACCCAGCTTCCTACGATACACTGGGCACGCGCATCCGCTCCGGGACTCCTGGCGTCACCGTCCTTCCGATCGCGTCACCGGGCACGCGATGGGACTTCATACAAGCGCGGTAGTCGCGGAACGCCGCTTGCAGATCTTCTTGCTCGGGAGCGATGAGAAGAACCGCGCTGCCAAGGAGGTTCTCTATGGCCAAGAAAGTCCTGCTGCAAGGAAACGCCGGTAACTACCGGATCCGAGGCGCAATCTGGGAAATGGGCTCCTTCGCCTATCGCGCCTGCGTTCACCTGGTCCCCGCGGTCGCTCGTTCGGATCTATCCCGGCGGGTCGTTTCGGCCGACGGCATGACGTTGCGAGAAGTACTCGGTGCGGCGAAGGAGCGAGTAAAGTCTACAGTGGGCGCGGCCGTGGAGAGGCTCGAGCTTTTCCACCGCGAGACGGCACCGACGCCGCAGCCCGATATCGAGCATTCAACACCGCTACGACAGCGGCCCGTTACTCGACGGTATCCTCCTCCGACGGATAAAGGCCCCGTGCGGCGCGGCTCCTCACACCCCGCCGCGCTTTTTGTGGGCAGGTACGCTGGCCGCTGTGAGATACGTGCCATAGGCCCCGAACACGCCCTCACGTCAGGCTCCCACCCTGCCTGGTTTGCACGTCAACCGACGCCGCGGGCACCGTGCGTCGGACGCGAGTTCTCGACCGTCGTGCACTTCCCGTAGGGCAGGCGGCCCTTGGCATCGAAACGCGTAAGAGGAAAGATCCATGCGCAAGCGACTAATCAATCAAGTCTCACCTGTCGATGAACGCTGGCTCGACTTGCAGCGGTTGGCACAAGTCGAACTCACCTCCGAGGACGCGGCACACCCGATCGAGGCGGCGCTGATGCCGAGCGCGGGATCGGGCTGGCGGGCAGCACAAGCCGGGGAGCAGACGATCCGCCTCCTCTTTGATGAGTTCCAGAGGGTCAGGCGTATTCAACTGTTGTTCCAGGAAGATCAGCAGGCGCGCACGCAAGAGTTCGTGCTGCGGTGGTCGCCGGATGGCGGTCAATCGTACCGGGAGATCGTGCGTCAGCAATATAACTTCAGTCCGCATGGCGTGACGCGCGAGTTCGAAGAGTACGCCGTCGATCTTGCCGGGGTCACGGCGCTGGAATTGAGAATCGTTCCAGACATAAATAGCGGAGATGCTCGTGCATCGCTCGCGCAGTTACGCATCGCATGAGTTCTGGAACCGTTCCCGGGAGCTTGTTGGACGGGGCGTAGCCTAATCGCGATTCACGCGGCGCACCTCTCGCTCGCCCCCTGCTTTTCCTGTGGCGCTGCGCTTCAACTGTTGCGCACCTTCGGCATGGTTGGGGGTCGCGGCCCCGACCGCAGCCGCAACGTCTCAATCGCCCGCTACTTCACCATCAGCTGGCCGAGGGATCGGCGCTCGCAGGAGGAGATTCACGTCGCAGTGTGGCAGGGCACGCACGCGGCTCTATGGCGGGCTTCTCACCTTCGACGACCTTTTTTTTCGATACGGGGAGTTTCTGGCGCACCGAGCGCGTATAGTTAGAAAGGGCGGGTACTATCCGACGCCGAGTACAACTCTTGGCGACCCCAAGCTCGGGCCGAAGACAGCTATCCGCCCCCGCTGCTCGTCTCACATGTTCCCGGGCAGAAACGGCGTCGTTCCGGCGGCGTCGAAGCGAAGGGCACAGTCCGAAAGAGCGGCTACGCCGGGCGAACAGCGCCGCCCGAGCTCGCAAGCACGCGCGTCGCCGAGCGGCTCCAAAACTCTTCCAAGTCGGGTGTGTCTCATCTCGTATCTCATGCTGCCGGCAGAGGTGGCTTCGGCGGGAAAGCCCTCTCGCTCAAAAGGGATTTGCCACGCGCACGCCTGTTACTTGCGCGGGTAAGTTGCACAACGGGAAAGCATGATGACGACACGAGCGCCAGCAACCGAGGGTCAGATCCCGCTCCAGGCAGGGATAGAGGATCGATTGGAGAGGCTCAGCACGCTCATGGGTGTGCCGCCCCTGACGTTGGCATCCCATGCGATAGAGCGTTGGGTGGCTGAGCAGGAAAGAGCGTTGGCGTTGATCGAAAGCCTTGGGGACGCCGTAGGCGGGGAGATGGGACCTCGCCTGAAGGAAATGTTGCGCACAGGCCTGTTCGCGCGGCAGGAGAACATGGCCGGTGGACCAGAACTCACCGCAGCTGAAGTAGGCGCCATCGCCGAGCAAGAAAATCTATCGACAACCGCGGCCGCTGGACTGGGAGGCGCTTTGCGGCAATCAACACAAGGCCTACGCGAGATCGAGCGCTTGATCCGTGAAAATATCGAGAATGCGAAGGCGCAAGGTCAATCCGAAAAGGCAGAAGACCTCGAACGCATTCTTGTCCGTTTCAAGAAGGTTCATCCGTTCTAGCTACTTTCCGGCGCAAAAATAGCACGACCTCCGTCTGCTGATTCATGGCCTGGCAGGGGCGCGTGAGGCGCGTGCATTCAGACGCGAGCGACCGGTGCGCCGGTGAGACGCGCCGGGCTCGAGGTGAACTAGCGGCGGGGTGTCCCTCGGCCCGTCAGGTCTCAGAATCGGGAAGGCGCGTCATTCGCGTCCTGTGCGGTTGCAGCACTACGAAGGCCCCGCCGAGGCGGTCGTGCTCGCGCAGAACCGTCTCCACGACGCGCGCCCCGAGGCTCCCGCGTGCACTCGCGGGAAAGCGAAGGAGGATCACCCCGGCGGACTCGCGGTTCGCGGCGAACACGAGCCGGCCGAAGTCCTTGTCCTCGGTCAGCAGCACTCGTTGTTCTTTCACCGCAAGCGCGATGACTCGATCGTCGGTGGCGCCCGGCGATTACTCGACGACGGCCACCACGTCGAAACCGGCTTCGCGCAGCGCGCGAACGGCGGCGAAGTCACAGCTTTCGTCGGCGAGGAAGCGTGCCGTCATCGGTCGGCGCGACCGACCCGGCTACTCGGCGTCGGCGGTCTCCTCATGGGCCATCGCGTCGGCCGCAAACAGCATCGCCGCACGGATGTCCTCGAGCGTGAGATTCGGGTAGGCGTCAAGAAGATCGGCTTCGGATGCCCCCTCACCGAGTTTGCGCAGGACAAGCTCCACCGGGATTCGCGTACCGCGAATCACCGGCTTGCCCATCATGATCTTCGGGTTGATCTCGACTCGTCCGTTCGCGGCCATGCCGCCCCTCTCAGGTCAAGCTTGCGGCAGCCCGGTGACGCGTCTCTCGGGGCGGCCCACACTCACTGCACATTGACCCGAAGCATCGCATCGCTCGATCCCCGGAACCGTGCGCAACCGGTCACCGAGCAATTTCGCGGTCATGGGATGTCGGCGCACCGGCAGCCGCGCAGCGCGCCGGGCGCGCCCATCCGTCCGCCTTCGCCGCCGCCCTTGATGCGCAATACCGGCGTCAGCGAGAAACCGCAAGTGGCGGTCCTATGCGGGGTGAACCTGTTCCTGGGCGAGCCAGGCCGCGTATCGCAACGCCTGTCGGATGTCCTCGGGTTCCAGGTCGGGGTAATCCGCCAGCACCTCCTCAGTGGTCGCACCATGCGCGATCTGCCCGAGTATCACCGACACCGGGATGCGCATCCCGCGAATGCACGCGCGCCCGCCCATGATCTGGGGGTCGAAGGTGATTCGGTCAAAGTTCACAGGTCATCTCCAGCGGTGGCTGCCTGAGCAGCCGCCATAGTGGCACCGCTGGCAGCGTGCCGTCCAGCTTGCATCGACGCCGATCCAACCATAGCAGGACCTCCCTCGGGCTCAGGCCGGGAGCCTGCGGGCGCTTGCGGCGACGGTTCCCGATCGCTCCCGGGCCCTCACCGCAGCTTGAGCGTCGAGACCAGCTGCTGGACGGTCACGAGCTGCGTGCCGCGGTACTGCTCGAGCGCGAGGAGGTCCGACTTGTCGCCGGTCACGAGGTACTGCGCGTCGCCTGCTGCGGCCATCGCGAGCAGATAGTTGTCCCCCGGATCGTCCGCGACATCGACCTTCGGGAGCCGCTTGACGAGGAAGGCCCGTTCACGGATCCGGTTGACGAGCCAGCCGATCTCCGCCGGCGCGAAGTACCGGCGGAGCTGCTCGTAACGCGAGGCGCGCCTCAGCTCCTCGAGCTGCGCGTCGCTCGAGACGAGCTCGAACCGGCCGTCGAGCCAGGCATCGACGAGCTTGTAGGGCTTCGAGTCGACCCGGATCAGGGCGCTCAGCAGTACGTTCGTGTCGAGGATGACCCGCAACGCCCGGGCGCCTAGCGCTTGCGCTTCGTCCGGCGGCCCGATGCCCTGGCCGGGCCCCACATCTCGGCCCGGACCTCCCGCAGCGCGTCCTCGATCGCCTGCTCGATTCTCTCGTCCGGCACGCCCGCGTTCCGCGCCTGGACTGCCGCCACCGTCTGCGCGAAGACCTCCTTCTGGACCGCTCGCTCGATGAACTTAGAGAGATCGCCCTTCTTCAGCCCGCGCTGCGCAAGGAACGACCGCAGGGACACGTCGGTGTCCTTGGAAACCTTAACTGTCCAGCGGACAAGCTCGTCGGCCTCGGCCATGATCGACTCCTATGCGTATAAACGTCTAAGTGCTCATACGATAGCAGGGTTACCGGAGGGCAGGCAAGCCTGAGTCGGGGCGCGAGGGCGCGGCGGACGGACCAATCGAAGAGAGGGAACCCGGCCGCTGCGCAGCCACGCTCCACGGAGAGGAGCGGATAGAGAAGCAAAGCCCGGCGCCCCGGCGCCGGGCCCCGCCTCTATCCTGCCCGCGCTACCGCTTCTCGCCGGCCCGCACCAGCTCCCGCACCTTGCGCGGCGTGAGCGGCAGCTCGTCGCAGCGCACGCCGTACTGCGCGAGCGCGTCCTCGATCGCGCCCGAGAGCGCGCCGGGCGCGCCCATCCGTCCGCCTTCGCCGCCGCCCTTGATGCCGTACTCGGTGAAGGGCGACGGCGTCTCCACGTGCCCGACGCGGATCGCGGCCGGCATCTCGGCGAGCGTCGGAATCAGGTAGTCGGCGAACGTCCCGGTGACGAGCTGGCCCGCCTCGTCGTAGTGGAACTTCTCGTAGAGCGCGGTGCCGATGCCCTGCGCCGTGCCGCCGCGGATGTGGCCCGCGAGCGTCATCGGGTTCACCACCGTTCCCGCGTCGTGGACCGCGACGTAGTCGAGGATCGCCACCTTGCCCGTCTTCGGGTCGACCTCGACGAGCGCCAGGTGGCACATGTGCCCCATGATCGGATAGAAGATCCCGAGGTGGCTGCGGTCGGCCGCCGGCATCGTCGTGAGCGGATGGTCGTACACGTAGCTCGCGTCGAGCCCGCTCGCGAAGGCGTCGCCCGGCGGCAGGTTGAGGCGGAAGTAGTGGGCGAAGAGCGCCACCTCGCCGATCGACTTCTCCTTCCCGGGCGCGCCTTTCACGCCGATCTTGCCGGCGCGGAGCTCGAGGTCGCCCGCGTCGGCCTCCATCATGTGTCCGGCCACGCGCAGGAGCTTGTCCTTCACCTGCTTGGCCGCGCCCACGATCGCCCCGGCGATCATCACCGTGAAGCGGCTGCCGCCCGGGCCGGTGGAGTTGAAGCCGCTCTGGGTGTCCGCGTAGACGATGTTCACCTGCGACGGATCGACCTGGAACTGCTCGGCGACGATTCTCGCGTCGCCATCGTCTCCGGGCTGTTGCCCCAGAACGGCGAGCCGAGCGTGACGTGGATCGCGCCGGTGGGGTCGATGCGGATTCTCGCGTCGACTCCGGCGAGCTCGTGAGCGTGAAGCCCGGGTTCTCGGTGCCGTTGAGCGACCAGAACTCGGTCGCGCTGAAGACGCTGCGTTCCTGGCAGGTCGCCACGCCGATGCGGGCGGCGGGGAAGAAGGGCGGCAAAGGCAGCCGCGAAAGAGCTCCTTTCAAGCAGCGGGAAGGGGCTCTACTCCCCTCCCCCTCGACGTCCACGGAGTTGAAGAACGAAGCGCCTCCGGTACGTTGCCAGCATGGCAACGGACGGACGCGACGCGCTAGTCGCGCAGCAGTGACTCCAGCTTCGTGCGCAGCGCGGGAACGTTCTCGTGGGTCGCGCGCCAGACGATCTCGTCATCGACGACCGCGTAGCCGTGGATCAGGATGTTGCGAAACGCGATGATTCGGCCGAGATCCGGGACCTGAGCCGCCACGTCGGGCGCAATTCGGGAGAGTTGATTGAGTGCCTCGCCGACGATCTCGAACTGTCGTTCGACTGCCGAACGGAGGAGCAGATCGGACTTGTAGTGCTCGAAAGTCCGGTCGGCGAGGAAAGTCGCGATCGCATCGGCTGCGCTCTTCGCATCCCAAAGGTAGGCCTTGGGATCACGAGCCATAGATCGGCTGGCGCTGCTGCTCGACGCTCGCGCGGACGTACGGATTCCTCAAGCCGGAGGGCATGACGAGGTCCACTCGGGCGTCCAGGATTTTCTCGAGCGCCTCCTTCAACCCGAAATAGGCGTCGAAGGCTCGGACGTCGCGTGACAGGTCGAACTCGACCAGAAAGTCGAAATCGCTGCGGGCGGGATCGTGCACGCCAGTGGCGGCCGAGCCGAACAGCTCCAGACGCTTCACGTGGAAGCGCCGGCAGAGCTCGCGAATCTGCTGTTGGGTGGCCGCAACCCGAGGATGCATCACGGCTCGATTGTAGACCCTACCCCGGACCGGCTCGCGAACCTTCGTGCGAGCAAGGCCACGAGGTCGGACGGACCGGCCAAGCTCCGCGGGGCACCGGCGATCCGGCGATGCCGGGCGCACAGGAAAAAGCCCGGCGCCCCGGGCGCCGGGCTCGAGCCTCTACCCTGCCCGCGCTACCGCTTCTCGCCCGCCCGCACCAGCTCCCGCACCTTGCGCGGCGTGAGCGGCAGCTCGTCGCAGCGCACGCCGTACTCGCGCGAGCGCGTCCTCGATCGCGCCCGAGAGCGCGCCGGGCGCGCCCATCCGTCCGCCTTCGCCGCCGCCCTTGATGCCGTACTCGGTGAACGGCGACGGCGTCTCCACGTGCCCGACGCGGATCGCGGCCGGCATCTCGGCGAGCGTCGGAATCAGGTAGTCGGCGAACGTCCCGGTGACGAGCTGGCCCGCCTCGTCGTAGTGGAACTTCTCGTAGAGCGCGGTGCCGATGCCCTGCGCCGTGCCGCCGCGGATGTGGCCCGCGAGCGTCATCGGGTTCACCACCGTTCCCGCGTCGTGGACCGCGACATAGTCGAGGATCGCCACCTTGCCCGTCTTCGGGTCGACCTCGACGAGCGCCAGGTGGCACATGTGCCCCATGATCGGATAGAAGATCCCGAGGTGGCTGCGGTCGGCCGCCGGCATCGTCGTGAGCGGATGGTCGTACACGTAGCTCGCGTCGAGCCCGCTCGCGAAGTCGTCGCCCGTGATCAGCTGATGGCCTCGTTCCGTCTGAATACGGATAACCGGCGAGAAAAAGCGGTTGACAACCATCGCCCACCACACGAGTCCCCAGCCGGCGGCGCCGAGCGCCAGCCCCGTGGGAAGGGACTTCCTATCCGAGAGCAAAATCGTGACAATTAGGTATTCTTTGGAGCGTGAAAATGGCAAGGATAGTGAAGTGCATCAAACTGGGCCGGGAAGCCGAAGGCTTGGCATTTCCCCCCTATCCCGGGGAACTCGGAAAGAAAATATTCGAGAGCGTGTCCAAGGAAGCCTGGAGTCAATGGCTGGAGCACCAAAAGATGCTGGTAAACGAGAACCGCCTCAATCTGGCCGATGCCAAGGCGCGCAAATACCTGGCGGAGCAGATGGACAAACATTTCTTTGGCAGTGGCGCCGAGGTGGCGGCGGGTTACGTGCCTCCATCCAGCAAATAATCGAGGCCGGGCGGTCAAGACCCCAGACCGCTGGAAACATGTTCCGCAGCCGACTCTTGCACCTTGTATTCCGGTTGAAGGTCGAAGAGCAGCTTCGCGTACGCCAGCCTCAGCGCCATCTCCGCTTCGGCCGGGGTCGCGCATAGCGAAAAGATGAATCCGAGGTAACTCGCTCCTTCCGGAGGTGGGGCGATGATTTGACCGGGCTGCGCCGTGATCCTGATCCCGGTGATGCCGGGCACCTCTAACGCGCTTTCCAGGTTATGTACGCCTCGGTAAACGCCGCGCCGGGGGATGGGAATCATCATCACGCCGGCGCCCTCACGGGATGGGCTCAACGCCACGGATTGATTCAGCGCGTGGCGCAGGATCAGCTCCTCAAGCGTCATGCCCAGTGTGTGCTTGAGCGCCATGCCGCACAGGCCGCCGATCGAGCGGGCCGCCACTTCCAGCAGCCATACGCCTTCGGCGTCGACCCGCATTTCGGCATGCACCGGCCCGGTGACTAGCCCGGCCAGCCCGCATGCGCGCTGCACCGCGTGACGAATTTCCTCCTGGGTCTGGTCGGGCAGGCGGGAAGGCGTGACGTAAATGGTCTCTTCGAAATAGGGCCCGTCCAGGGGATCGGGCTTGTCGAACAACGCGAGGACAGTGAGTTCGCCGTGATCGAGGATGCTCTCCAGCGCATATTCCCGACCCGGAATGAAACCTTCGACGACGAGACCCAGTTCAGCCGCGGCGCGGTCCGCTTTATTCTGGATGCCTTTCACGCAGCTCACCGCCTGCAGGTATTCCTCGGCATTGTCGGCCCGGATCACGCCGCGGCTTCCCGAAAGCCTTCTCGCCTTGACCACGACAGGCCATTTCAGCCGCGCAAGCAATTGGGCCGGATCGGCGTCGCTTGGCAGATGGCGAAAATCGGGACACAGGAGTCCGCACTCTTTTTGCATCTGTCTGAACGCCAGCTTGTCGCGCAGGCGCCGCACCGCCTCGGGCGGATTCGCCGAAAGGCCCAGGCGTTGGTTGAGCAGCGCGGCGAGCTCGAGCCCCGGGTCGTCCACCGCCAGCACGGCGTCGGGCTTGTGCTCGAGCGAGCGCAATACGATTTCGAGCGCTTCACCGGGCTTGTCGAAATGCACTGCCATGATCGGATCCAGTCCCCACTCCGGGGCCAACTGGTGACAGTAGTCGGCGGCGGTGACAATCTCGACGCCCAGCTTCTTTCCCGCCGCAAGGAAGGCCTCATTGCGGTACGAGGTGGTGGGGAGCAAGAGCAATACGCGCTGCATGAGTCCGGTTCGGCGCTTAGAAGCCTTGCAACTGTTGGGTCGTCGGTTCCGCGCAGCAGTACCAAGGCTCCGAAAGGTGCGGAATCGGCGCGCCAAGATTGAGGTGCTCGAGCGGCGGAGCCGTCCTGCCGAGCGCCTTGTGGACCATCGCCCAGATTCTCTCGAATATCCTGCGGCGCGAAAGCCCCTCTTCCTCGGCTCGCCCGACGAGCGCCTGAACTTGGCTCTGCAGCTCGTCAACGCGGGGGTCTTGGTGCCGCCAGGGGTAACCCAAAATCTTCGCGTCGAAATCCTGGATCAGGTCGCGGAAGCCCGCCAGTTTCAGCAGGTACGAGCCCTCCGGCACCAGAAGGCGGATGCAGAGCTGGATCGGCGGCACGCTTTCGACCAGCTCGAGCTCGATCAGCCGCCGCAACAGCTCGGCATAGCCTTCGAGCGTGATCCACGGCGTGAAGGCGACGAAGGTCGGCGCGAAAGCGATGCCTACTCGGCGAAGCAGCGCCACCGCGCGGTCGAAATCCTCGGCGGTATGATTCTTGTCGAGGTATGCCAATATCCGGTCATCCACCGCCTCGACGGCAGCGGTGACATACAGGCATCCGCAGCGCTTCAATTCCGGCAGCAGCTCAGCGTGATCGATGAGATGCTGCACTTTGATCGTGGCATCGAAGGTGGCCTCCGGAAATTCCGCGTGCAACGCCCGCGCGAGCTTCAGCGCATGGGTCGGACCATTGAAAAAATCCGGGTCGCCGAAGGAGACGTGCTCCGCGCCCTTCGCCACCTGGCAGCGGATGTCGGCCATCACCACCGGCACCGGCACGATGCGGAATCTTCCCTGGTACACGGGCACCACCGGACAGTGGCGGCACAAATGCTTGCAGCCCCGGCTGCCCTCGGCGAATCCCACGACCTTGGTGCTGCCGTCTGGCATTTGCAGGTGCGCGTAACGGGCAAGGGGCGGCAACCCGGTCCGGTCGGGGATGAGAAACTCGATCCGGTCGAGGTTGATGAGCGGCTCGCTCTGGGCCTCGTCGCGCCGGTTGCTTCGCAGGCGCCCGGCGAGGCTCACCAACCCCGGTTCGAACTCGCCGCCGAGAACCGTTTCGACGCCGAGTCCCCTCAGGAGCGTTTCATTCATCGGCGCATACAGTCCGTAGACGCACAAGTGGGCCGCCGGGGCGAGCGCCTTGATGCGCGGGATCGCTTCGACCGCGATGCGCGTGGCGGTATGCATTCCGACGTAGATCGCCACGAGGCTGGCGCCAGCGAGGGTGCGCGGATCGAGGCTTTGCAGCGAAAGATCGATGCACGCCACCTGGAAGCCCGCCTTTTTCAGCCATGCGGCGGGCTGCGCGAGCGCGAAAGGCTGGCGCCCCAACTCGTAAGGATTGATCAGCACCGCCTTGAACGGCACCTCGCCTGTCACACTGCCGATGCGCTCCACGGCGACGCCGGCGAATGTGTCGAGAGATGTTCGAGGCGCGGTGGACATTTCGCGGTAAGCGGATACGAACGAAAAACGGCAAAGGGTGATTACTTCGACTTTGGACGCTGCTCGAACGCGCCCGCAACGGGCTCGCGGCTCGCTCCTGCTTGCGTCATGCGCTCGAGGTAGCGCTGCCACATTTCGTCCTGGTGGATCCCGTAGTCGTAGAGAATGTCCCACGAATAAAGGCCGGTATCGTGGCCGTCGGAAAAGCAGAGCTGGATCGCGTAGCTGCCGACCGGCTCGATGTGCGTGATCTCCACATTTTTCTTGCCGACCTGCAGGACCTCCTGGCCCGGGCCGTGGCCGCGCACCTCCGCAGACGGAGAATAGACGCGCAGGAACTCGCACGGGAGCCGAAACGTCTTGCCGTCGGCAAACGAGATTTCCAGGATCCGGGACTTCTGGTGCAGCTTGATCTCAGTAGGGCCGGGGGTGTTTTGGTCCAAGCCTGCCATGGCAGTCTTCCTTCATCGTACGGTCATGCTGTGAATATGAAGAGGCGGGTCATCGGCATCCGGGTCAAAGTTTGTGGTCCCGATCATCAGCCGCCGAGTAATGTTCCTTGATGCCTTCATCGCCGGGAGTGCGCTCGACCGTGATCCACGATCCGGAGCTGAAGCTCTCACACAACTCCCTGGTATAGGAGACTTCCTCTCCCGCAACAGCGCGGGCCGCCTCCAAAGTGCGGCCGCCGAGGTCGTCCACAAAATGGCGCACCAGGCGCTCGATCACCTGTTGGTGTTCGACCTTTGCAATCTCCACCACTTCGGCGATGGTGCAGCGCCCGCGGCTCCACCACGCCGATGAATGACGTGAGGCAATGGCAATTAGGCTTACGGTGGGTGGCGCCACTGGGATCGCACACGGCGTAACCCCCGGACACAAGCCACTCGCCATCCTGCGCAGCACCGTCCTGGGAATAAACCCGGGTGTCGGAGGCGTCCAAGCGCACGGCCTTGAGGAATTTCACGGGGTCGGGGGCGTCTTATGAACCGCAGATCGACTCAGCCTAACGAATATACGGCACCCACCGTGAAGCTTCCCCGTTTCTCACCATGCCGACGGCAAAACCACACCGCAAGTGATAGCTCAATCCGTTATTTGGCAAATAGCAAAAAGCTCTTGACGGCATATTGAAACTCGCAAGCCGGGTATCCGAGTAAGCTGGAAAAGGTGATGGCACGGACCGCAGGCTTGTCTTTGCTGTTGTGGCAGAGGAACACGTCGTATTTCACACACGACCTCTCTCGTGACAAGACGCTCACGCGTCAAGCATGCCACGACAATACCCTAAGGAGGGAAGAGCGCCACCTCGCCGATCGACTTCTCCTCCCCGGGCGCGCCTTTCACGCCGATCTTGCCGGCGCGGAGCTCGAGGTCGCCCGCGTCGGCCTCCATCATGTGTCCGGCCACGCGCGAGGAGCTTGTCCTTGACCCGCTTCGCCGCACCCACGATCGCCCCGGCGATCATCACCGTGAAGCGGCTGCCGCCGGGGCCGGTGGAGTTGAAGCCGCTCTGGGTGTCCGCGTAGACGATGTTGACCTGCGACGGATCACCTGGAACTGCTCGGCGACGATTCTGCGTCGCCATCGTCTCCGGGCTGTTGCCCCAGAAGGGCGACCCGAGCGTGACGTGGATACACCGAGGACGCTTTGGTTCCGGCGTCAGCGCGCGCGCGAGAGCTCGCTCATGCGCTCGAGCAACGGCCGCTTCTGCTCTTCCAGCTCTTGATAGCGCGCGTACAGGCGGTCGAGCTCTGCGCTCAAGTCCTTGATCCGGGTCTCGCGCGCCTCGCGCTCGCGCTGCAGCTCGCTGTAATCGCGCGGCGGCGGCGCGATGCCGTTCGGCCGCGGCGCGAACGGATCGGGCCGCGCAAGCTCGGCGCGGCGCAGCTCCTGCAGCATCTGGAACTGCTGGTAGACGCTCTGCTGCGCCTGGTTGATGCGGCCGAGCGCGGCCTCGAGCCGCTTCAGCTCGGCGTCCGCCTCGGTCTGAGCAAACGCGAGCGCCGCGCCGAGCCCCAGCGCGAGCGCGGCAAAGGCGCAAAACGCGCGGCGCATTGCTCCCGCGCGGCGGTGAGCTATGGAATCCGAGGCGCTAGTGGCTCTCATCGCCGTCGAGAGCAATGCCCATGCCTTGCCATTCTTCCGTGCACGACAGCAGGCTGATCATTTCTCTTCCGCCACATCGTAACGATGAGCCTCAACATAGCTCGCGCGCGACGGCGATCGGATGGAGAAGCTGCGCGATGGTCTAAGCGCCATCGGACCCGGAGCACGCGAGTCTGGCCCGATTCTGGTCACTGCTCACCGCTCGGCGCGCAGCTCGGACAGCCACTCGGTGAGCCGGGCTGTGATCTCCTCCGGGCCGCGATAGGCCGCCAGCCGGACCTGGTCCGGGAACTCGACGAGAAGCTGCAGCACGTTGGTGAGATTGATGCGCCGGCTGGTCTCCGCGGCGGCGTAGAAGCCGAAAATCGGCCTGTCCGCGTGGATGAAGCGCATCGCGTTGATGCCCGAGCCGATGCCGGCCTCGTCAAAGCAGTAGATCGCGACGCGCGCCTCGTTGCGGAAGCGCGCATCGCGTTCCACCACGAAGCGCGCCAGCGCTTCCTGTTCGGGGACGCCGGCGGCAATGCGGTAGGCCGGCCAGTCCTTGTCGTAATACTCGATGGGATCGCAGACCAGGCGCGCCAGATCGGCGGCTTCGAGCGCCGCGAATTGCCCGCGGTAGTAGCGGTAGCGCGTGTCGTAACCGAGCCCGGATTCCTCCAGCCAGGTGATCACCAGCGTCTTGAAGCTGCGCGTGGCGTCCGATGCGAACAGCCCAGCGCCGCTGACATAGCAGGGAATTCCGGTCGGCAGTCGCACCCTCACAGCCTATGGGCGCCGATCATGAGGCGCTTGAACCAAGGTCGGCGGTGTTAGTGCATTCGTCCTCCGCTGCCGCGCGTGCAGCCTCGGGCGAGGGCGCGCCGAGCTCTTCCAGAAAATGCCGGGCGAGGGCGTCTTTCAGACGCTCGCAGGTCGCTTCATCGAGCTCCGCGACCTCCGCGATGGTAGAGCGGCTGCGCGAGCCGGCCGCGAGGAAGGTGGTGTCGCAATGGCAGCGCGGGCTGCGGTGAAGGCCGCACACGGCATAGCCGCCCGATACCAGCCATTCCCCGTCCTCCGCCGCCCCGCCTTCGCCGGCGAGGCGGCGCGCAGCCGACTCGTCGAGCCGAACCGCCCTGAGGAATTTCATCGCGCGCACCGGACCGCAAGAACTCATTCCTATGATAGACGAGGGGTCAACCAGGCCCGAGAGGGCTTTCCCTCAAGCCGTCGGATTGGCTAAAGTTTCATGATCGCTCCTGGCCTCGCACTGTCGCCGCGGCTCGGATTACCCCGGGGTGGACCGTGCGATCAGCCAGCGAGCGGCTCAACCGCCGCAAGGAGGTCCTATGAGGGTCACGTTCGTCTCGCTGAGCGCGTGCGCCTCCTCCTGGCCGGCTCCGGAGGCGCCGTGCAAGCGGTGAACACCGTCCACGCATGACGCCGAGCAAGCCAGCTCAAGAGGAGACCACAACCATGTCCACCAAGGAAGAAGTGCTGAAGCAAGTCGAGGCGGCCCTTGTGCGCGAGGTGCATTTCAACCGGCAAACTCATCGCGTCGAAATGGAGCTCTCCGATGGCGCCCTGACGCTGCAGGGGGAGGTGCCGGATGTCGCATGCAAGAAATTGGCCCTGGAAGCCGCAGCGACGGTCCCCGGCGTCCGGGGCATCGTCGACAGGCTGCACGTGGCGCCGACCGAGCGCGCCGGCGATGGGGCGGTCCGGGACGCCGCCTTGGAGTTGCTCCTGCGCGATGTGGATTTTCAGAACTGCACGCTGCGCGCCTGGGTGAAGGGCCGAGCGGAAACGCTGCGGGAGGCCGGCGAAAATTCCTGCGGCGCCATTCAAGTCGAAGTGGCGGACGGGGTCGTCACGCTGACTGGGCAGGTGATCAGCCTCTCCCACAAGCGGGTGGCGGGCGTCCTGGCATGGTGGGCCCGCGGTTGCCGAGACGTGGTCAATGGCCTGGAAGTGGTACCGCCCGAGGAAGACAGCGACGACGAGGTCACGGATGCGCTGCGTTTGGTGCTGGAAACCGACCCCTTGGTGCCTGCCGACCAGATCGGGATCAGGACTCGCAACTATGTGGTGACGCTCGAAGGGGTCGTCACCACCGAAGAAGAGAAGAAGCGCGCGGAGCTCGATGCCTGGTACCTGTTCGCCGTGGACCGGGTGATCAATCGCATCGAGGTGCGACCCTAACATCGCTGATTCGCTCGCCAAGTTGCGCAACGTCGGCGTGATCGCCCACATCGACGCGGGCAAGACGACGACGACCGACCGCATCCTCTATTACACCGGTCGAACCCATCGGCTGGGCTCGGTCGATGACGGCACGACGATCACCGACTGGATGGATCAGGAACGCGAGCGCGGCATCACGATCGTCGCCGCGGCGATCCAGGTGCATTGGCGCGAGGGCGTCATCAACCTGATCGACACCCCGGGCCACATCGATTTCACGGCCGAGGTGCAGCGCTCGCTGCGGGTGCTCGATGGCGCGGTGGTCATATTCGATGCGGTGCATGGCGTTCAGCCGCAGACCGAGACGGTCTGGCGTCAGGCAGATCGGTACCGGGTGCCGCGCCTGTGTTTCCTCAACAAGATGGACCGTCTGGATGCCGATTTCGACCACGCGGTGGCGAGCATCACGCGGCGGCTGGAGGTCAAGACGGCTTGCCTGCAGCTTCCCATCGGCCGGGAGGCGGGCTTCCGGGGCGTGGTCGACCTGCTCACGATGAAGGCGGTGACCTGGGCCGATGCGCTGGGCGCAATGCCTCGATCGAGCGACGTCCCAGCCGAATACCGCGCGGCGACCGAGCGGGCGCGCGCATCGCTCATCGAGCAAATCGCCGAGGCCGACGACGAGCTTCTGACGCGCTACGTTTCCGGCGAGGAACTCGACGCCGCTCAACTCCGCGCGGCCCTACGGCGGGCCACCCTGACCAATAGACTCTTCCCCGTTTGCTGCGGGGCGGCTCTGCGCAACATCGGCATCCAGCCGCTGCTGGACGGCATCGTCGACTTCTTGCCGTCGCCGCTCGACATCGGTGCGGTCGAGGGGACGGATCCTGTGACCGGCGCGACGGCGAACCTCGCGCCCGATGAGGACGCCGCACCGGCCGCCCTCGTGTTCAAGATCGTCACCGATCCTTACGTCGGGCACCTCGCCTATGTGCGCGTCTACTCGGGCGCGATCCGCACCGGCATGCCGCTCTACAACGCCACGCGCAACCAGAAGGAGCGCGCCGGACGGCTGCTGCGCATGTACGCAAACCGCCGCGAGGACGTCGACATGATTCGCGCTGGCGAAATCGGCGCGATCCTCGGCCTGAACCGAACGTTCACGGGCGACACGCTCTGCGCCGCCGATCACCCCGTTGTTCTGGAGCCGATCGGTTTCCCGGAACCAGTGATCCGCTCGGGCGTCGAGCCGCGCACCGCGGCCGACCACGCGCGCATGGCCGAGGCGCTGCGCCGCCTGGCCGACGAAGATCCCACCTTCCAGCTGAGCACCGACGAGACCACGGGGCAGGTCCTGATCGCCGGCATGGGCGAGCTGCATCTCGAGGTGCTGGTCGAGCGGCTGCGCCGTGAATATGGCGTTCAGGTGTGGATGGGTCGCCCGCGTGTGAGCTACAAGGAGTCCATCGTCCGCGAAGTGCGCGCGGTGGAGGGACGCTTCATCCACCAAACCGGTGGGCGGGGCCAGTATGGCCATGTGATTCTCGCTTTGCGCCCTGGCGAGCCGCGCTCAGGGGTGCGCTTCGAGAGTGCCATCCGCGCCGGCGCGATTCCCCCGCAGTTCATTCCCGCAGTTGAGCGGGGAGTCCGCGAGGCCGCGCAGATCGGCGTGCTCGGAGGTTACGCCGTGACCGATGTGGCCGTTACGCTTCACGGCGGCTCGTCGCATCCGGTGGATTCCAGCGAGCTCGCCTATCGCATGGCTGCGGCACAGGCCTTCCACGATGGATTGCGCCACGGTCAGCCAGTGCTACTGGAGCCGGTCTTTCGCGTTGAGGTGCTCACTCCCTCGGAGTTCACTGGTGCGGTGCTCGCCCAACTCGCCGCCCGCCGCGCCGACATCGATCGGGTGGAGCCGCGCTCGGGCGGGATCGAGGCGATCGTCGGGCAGGTCCCGCTTGCCGAGATGTTCGGGTACGTGACCGCCCTGAGATCCGCCACCCAGGGCCGGGGCCTCTACACCATGGAGTTCGACCATTACGCCCCGATGGATGCGGCGCGGACGAAGACGGTGCTGAGCGGCAGTCGCCACTGATTCTCCGCAGGAAAGATTTGCGGGCCAATCGGACGGGATGGAGATTCACGCTATAAAGCACCTCGAATGAGCCACACGCGGCTACGCTCATTCGGCTTCAGGCCGCTGTTCACGATCGCCACAGCGCCGCGGCCGTTCACCGCGAGCTTCCGCATCAGGAATCCCTGGTTGCTGCCGTTAAGGCCCCCCGCCGGATCGATGCTGCCGGGCACCAGGGTGGGCGAGGTGAAGCTGTCGCCTGCGTCGCGCGAGACGGCGAGCGCGAGGCCGCGCGGATATCCGCGCGGGTCGCGGAAAAGCTCCCACAGCACGTAGAGATTGCCTTTGGCGTCCACACTCAAGGCGGGGAATCCCGCCCCCGGCGCGGAGATCTCACGCGGTGGCTCGAAGCGGCTTGTGCCGTCGGTGGAACGCGTATAGCGGACGTGAGACGGGTCGAAGGGCCCGCCGGAGCTCTCCGCGTACACAAGGTGCAAGGCGCCGCGCGGATCGACGGCGAGCTTGGGCGCATCCGAAAAGCCTGGGCTCGGCGCGACGAACCGCAGCTCGCCGAAGCTCGCTCCGCCGTCGGCCGACCGCGCGACCCGGATATCGGCGGAATCGTCCTCGCCGACCGTCCAGGCGAGATACACGGCGCGATCCAGACCGGCCGCGAGCGAGGGCGCCCGCGCCGGTTTTTCCCTGCCGCCACCGGCGATTCGCCGGGGCGGCGAGAAGCTCTTGCCGCTGTCGCCCGAGCGGCTGAACCAGAGCACCCCCTCGTATTCCGTCCAGGCCGCGTAGACCGCACCGTCTGCGTCGGCGGCGATGTCGAGGCTGCCGTTGTGCCAGAAGTCCCGGCTGATCCGCCCCTTGCCATCGCCCGCGACGGAATTGGACAGGTTGAAGGGCGCCGAGAAGGTCCTCCCGCCGTCCTCGGAGTGTGCGAACAGGATGTCGCCACCATGCGAGCCGCCCGAGAAGATGATTTCCTGCCAAAGGACGAACACCCTGCGGGGCTCGCGCGGCGAGAGCGCGACTCGCGGCAGCCAAGAAAATACCGCCGGGCTGCGCGAAACGTTGACCGGCTCGCCGAGCCTCGCACCCGTGGCCGAGATGCGTTGAAAGAACACGTCCTTGCGCGCCTGGTCGACCCAAACGACCGCGGCTTCCCCCTCGTCGTCGAGCGCGACCGAGGGATCGTCGACGTAGTCGAACCTCGACTCGTTCATCCGCCAGGGCCCGCGCTCGGCGCGGCCGGCGGCGATTTCGGTGCTGCCGAGCCAAGAAAGCGGCTCCGCAGGTTGCGCGGTAGCGGCGACGACCGCGGCAAGCAGGAGGGCGAAAAGGCGCTTCATGCTGGTTGGACCCGCAGAATACGCTTGGGGTTATCGCGATGTCTTCCAACCAACTGGGCGGGAATGACATCCTCGCCCGTTCTGAGCGTTGGCTTGTCAATCGGGGCGTCGGCCTGGTGGTGATGGCGGCGTGCGGCAGCGCCCACCATTGGGCGCGCTGGCTCACCGGGCTGGGCATCGGGGTCAGGCTGCTGCCGGCGCCCTACGTGCGCGCGTACGTGAAACGCAACAAAGACGGATGCAGCCGATGCGTGCGCGCTGTTGGAAGCCGCGCGCTGTGAAGGTCCCTCACGCCGCCCGAGCCGCTAGCGGCTTGCGACCAGCTCGCGGAAGTTGCCGTCGTCGGTGAGCTCGAGGCCCGCCGCGCGAGCCATATCCTTCATTTCCTCCGGCCAGCCGACTTTGCCGGGATCGTTGCCGCCGACCAGCGCGAGGAGGAGCCCGGTCTCGTTGCCGGCGTTGCGAAACCCGCGCATTACGTGCACTGGCAGCGAGATGACGTCGTAGGGCTCGAGGATCAGCTCGTGGGCGCCGCGGGGACCCCAGAACACCGCCCAGCGGCCGGTGAGCGGCATGAAGACCTCCTGCGTGAGGTGGGAGTGCAGCGCCGCGCCCTTGCCGGGCTCGCAGCGCACGATCGCCAGGTGGAAGTCCTGGGCGGGAATCGCCGGCCGGACGTCCGGGTCCTCGAGGACTGCAGCGCCGATGATGCTATAGATGTCGCGCTCGTGACCCGGGATGCGCGTGTCGATGAAGGCCTTGGAGGTGCTTCGCTGTTCCTTGAACCGCGCGACGTGTCGGCTCATCTCCTCGACCGACAGATCGAGGTCGGTCACCGGTGCGACGTTGGCCATACACCCTCCTTTCGCGCGAGAGTAACGCTGTGGGAAATGTAGCATAGGGGGAAGGGATGATCGGCGCAGTCACTTCACCGGCGCCATCCGACTCGAGTTGACCCGATTGGGCCGTTCCAGCGTTGCGTGGCAGTTCTGGCGAGACTTCGGCTCATCCTCTCCGGTCGCAATCAGGGGCGGCGTCGCTCTTCGCCGCGACTTTGACCGCACTCGGCAGACCCGGATTTCTACCTCGGGTTCTGCCGCAACTCAACGTTTTTGAATCGGCACGAACACCTTGCGGTCGATCCCCTTTCGCCCACCCGACCCGGCAACATCCAGGAAGCGTGCGATTCGCTCTGCAACATCGGGCTGCGTCCAGACTATGACCGGTCAGCAACGGCCGCAAAAACATCTATGCTTGGATCTGCTGCCGGAGCGACAGCCAGTACAAAGGAGGAGAGCCTGATGTATCCAGCTCCTATCGAAACCTATGCCGCGCCTGCGACGGTGGCAGAAGCGCTGCAGGTTCTGGCCACCCACGGCCCGGACGCCCGCTGCATCGCCGGCGGGCAAAGCCTCATGCAGGCGCTCAAGTCCCGCCTGGTGCAGACCAAATGTCTGGTCGATCTCCAGCGCATTGCGGAGCTGAAGGGCATTGCTGTCGATGATAACGGCGTGCACATCGGCGCGATGACGCGCTATCGCGATATCGCCGCAGACACCCGCCTGAACGGCGCTTATCAGGCGCTGGTGGATGCCGCCAGCCACGTTGGCGACCGCCAGGTGCGCAACCGCGGCACCATCGGCGGCAGTCTGTGCTGGAACTACATCGCTGCCTGTATGCCGCCGACGACGATCGGCGTCGGCGCGCGCCTCGAGCTGGCCAAGAAGGACGGCACACGCCGCACGATCCTGGCGGAAGACTTTATCGGCTCGCCCCTCGAAACCGCGCGCGAAGAGGGCGAGATCCTGGTCATGATCCATTTGCCGGCGGTCCAGGGCAAAGCTGGCAGCGCTTACAAGAAGTGGGGACTGGTCACCGACGCATTGCCGGTGGTCGGCGTGTGCGTATCCATCCGGCTGGACGGGTCGGGGGCCTGTGACAGCACCCGCTTTGCGGTCGGCGGTCTGGCCAGCGGGCCGCGCCGCTCACCGGCTGCCGAAGCAACCCTGAAAGGGATGAAAGCGAGCGACAAAGCCGCCATCGCCGCTGCGGCAAAAGCGGCTGCCGACGAAATCGAGACCCAGGCCGACATCTGGGCCGACAAAGCCTATCGCAAGCAGCTCATCCGAACCCTGGGTGCTGAGGTGATCGGCACTGCTTTCACGCGCGCCGGCTGAGGGAGAACAAGCATGAACAGGACGGTTTCCATCACCATCAACGGCTCGACCTTTCAGGAGACGATCCCGATCCGCATGCCGCTGGTGGATTTCATCCGCGACGTGGCCAGCCTGACCGGGACGCATGTGGGCTGCACCTACGAAGGCGTGTGCGGCGCCTGCACCGTGCAGCTCGACGGTGAGGCGGTCAAGAGCTGCCTGATGCTCGCCGTCCAAGCCGATGGCCATCAAGTCACCACCGTCGAAGGCCTGGCGAAAAACGGCGAGATGACGCCCTTGCAGCAGGCATTCACCGATCATCACGCGCTGCAGTGCGGCTATTGCACCTCGGGCATCCTGATGACGGTAGAGGAATTCCTGCGACAGAATCCAAAGCCCTCCGATGACGAGATCCGCCACGCCTTGATCGGCAATCTGTGCCGCTGTACCGGTTATGCGCATATCGTCGACGCGGTCAAGGACGCCGCCGCCCGGCAGCGCGGCTAGAGATCGCGTCGGGTACATGCGATTGCGGTGCTGTTGAGTTGCGCGGCGACGGACATAGCGCGGAAGTAATCCATCGCGGGCGTAAACGATCATCGACTATTTGAGGATTGGAACATGGCGGCATCGACTGGCTGGGTAGGGAGCAAGTTCAATCGCAAGGAAGATCGCCGGCTGCTGGTCGGCAAGGGCAAGTACCTTGCCGATCTGGTCGAGCCGGGCATGCTGCACCTGGTCTTTGCGCGCAGCCAGCGCGCTCACGCGCGCATCAAGAGGATCGATGTCAGCGCTGCCGCGGCGATGCCGGGGGTAGTCAAGGTAGTGACCGGCGCCGACATCAAGGACAAGATTCCGTCCTTGCCTCAACCGGTCGTCGTGCCGGCGCTGCCGGCGAACTATCCGAAGTTCTGGCCGCTCGCAGTAGACAAGGTGAAGTTCCATGGCGAGCCGGTTGCGGCGGTGGTCGCGCGCGACAAATACACCGCGGAGGATGCCGCGGAGGCGATCGTCGTCGAATACGACCCGCTGCCGTACGTCGGCGACGCCGAGTCTGCGCTGAAGCCCGGCGCACCGAAAGTGCACGAAGACTGGCAGGACAACCTGATCTTCTCGATGACCTTTACCGGGGGCCCCGACGAAGAGAGTCAGAAGAAGAACGACGCCGAGGTCGACACGCTGATCAAGGACGCCGACATCGTCATCAAGCAGCGATTCAAGACCCATCGCTGCGGCGTGACACCGATGGAGACCCGCGGCGCGCTATGCATCTGGGATCCGGCCGATGGCTTGACCGCCCATGTCACCACCCAGCGTCCGCACATCGACCGGCTGGCGCTGTCCGACATCCTCGGTATTCCTGCCGAGCAGGTGCGCGTGATCGCACCGCGCGATCAGGGCGGGCAGTTCGGTGTCAAGGCGCCGTTCTATCGCGAGCCGATCCTGGTCGCCTATCTGGCGAAGGAACTGAACCGGCCGGTGCGCTGGATCGAATCGCGCCAGGAACACCTGATGGCGGTGAGCCAGGAGCGCGATCAGATCCACGATCTCGAGGTCGCCGCCACCAAGGACGGACGCATCCTCGCCATCCGCGACCGCGGCCTCGCTGACTGCGGCGACGGCTGCGAAGGCGTCTATTGGGGCTTCTTGATGCCGTTCCTGGGGGCGGTGGAGCTGCCCAACGCCTACGACGTTCCAAAGTGCGACATCAAGATCAAGGTGGCCGTCACCAACAAGTCGGCGCTGAGCCCCGCGCGCGCGTTCGGCGAGTTTCCGACCAGGTTCGCAATCGAACGCGCGGTCGATATGGTTGCGCGCCGTTGCGGTCTCGAGACGGCCGAGGTCAAGCGCAAGAACCTGGTCAAGGAGCTGCCGTACACCTCGGCCACCGGCGAGTACTTCGACAGCGGCAACTTCCTTCAGGTCTGGGACAATTTGCTGAGCCAGATCGATCTGAAGAAGTTCCGCCAGGAACAGGCCGAGGCGCGCAAGCAGGGTCGCTACATCGGCATCGGTTTCGGCCTCGGCGCGGAGCTCTCGGGCGTCGCCTCGGAACTGCTCGTGCCGATGGAAAACCAGCCCGGCTATGGTGCAGCCACCGTTCGCCTTGATCCGCGCGGCAAGGTGCAGGTGTTCGAAGGCGACGCGCCCGGCGGTCAAGGCCATGAAACTACCGTCGCCCAGGCGGTCGCGGACGCTTTCGGTATTCATCCCAACGACGTGGTCGTCACCACGGGAGATACCGGAACAACGCCGTTCGGTTCCGGCACCATCGGCGCGCGCTCCGGCTCCTATTTCGTCAGCGCGGCGTACCAGGCGTGCACCCTGCTGAAGGACAAGATTGCACGCATCACGGCGTTCGACCTGAAGCTCGAAGCGAAGCCCGAAGACTTCGAGTTCGCCGACGGGCTCATCACCTACAAGAAGGACAAGAACGTCAAGAAAACCTTCCGCGAGGCGGTCGAGCGCATCATCATGGCGCCGATCAATCTGCCACCCGGCGAATCCGGCGGACTCGAGCACACCGCGTTCTTCGAGGCGGCCAAGCCGATGATTTGCTTCAACGCCGATTGCTGCGTCGTCGAAGTCGACATTAGCACCGGTCAGTTCAAGATCAAAGAATGGACCACCTCCGAGGACGTCGGCCGCATCATCAACCCGGCAATCGTCGAGGGGCAGATGCAGGGCGCGATCGTGCAGGGAATCTCCAACACCCTGTTCGAGCAGTTCGTCTACGACGAGAACGGCCAGCAGCTGACCGCCGATTTCGAGAACTACAAGCTCGCCACCGCAGCGGATGTGCCGCACATCAAGGTGACGCATTCGCCAACGCCGTGCCCACACACGCCATTGGGCACGCGCGGCATCGGCGAAGGCCGGCCGAGTGCGATCCCAGGCACCATCTGCAATGCGGTGTGCGACGCGCTGAGTCCGTTCGGCGTCGAGATCACTGAGCTGCCGCTCCGACCCAACACCCTGTGGCACATGATTCAGCGAGCGCAGCAATAGGGGAAGGCGGCTTAGGGGAGCGCTCTCGCCGCAAGCGAACGCTTAGACACTTACGCCCCGATGGATGCGGCGCGGACGAAGGCGGTGCTGAGCGGCAGTCGCGACTGATTCTCCGCAGGAAAGATTTGCCGGCCAATCGGACCTCAGGCGCTCTTGGCGCGCGCACGGTCAAGGTATCTCCCGGTGGCGGTGTCGACGCGGACGATGTCGCCGACTTTGATGAAGAGCGGCACGAGGAGCTCGAAACCGTTTTCGAGTGTGGCGAGCTTCATGGCGCTCTTCTCCCCTTGGTGCAACGGCTGACTCGTGGTGGCGACGCGCAGCTCGACTGCCTCGGGGACGGTGACGTGCACCGGACGGCCTTCGTAGCTCTCGACGCTGACGGTCATCTCCGGCCGGAGAAACCGGGCAGCTTGGCCCAAGGTTTCGCGGCGAATCGGGATCTGTTCGTACGTCTGCGGATTCATGAGGTAGAGATCATCGCCGTCCGCATAGATGTACTGCCATCCGGCCCGTTCCAGCTCGACTCGGTCGAGCCTGTCATCCGGCCGAAATCGCCGCTCGATGATCGAGCCCGCCCGGACGCTTTGCAGCTTGGCATGAACCGTCCCGGTCAGCTTGCCGCCCCCGGCGTGATAGACGGCGTCGACGATCTTGTGAAGGTCGCCTTCGAAGTGAATCACTGTTCCGGGGCGGAGATCGGTTGCGATGATCATCGTTGGCTCCGTATGGGCTGGGGCGCTCTGGCAGCGGACCGGAATCGAAACACCAACAGAGGCGTATAGTTTTCTCGGGTTCGCACAGAAGCGGGGTCTAGTTGTTCTTCATTCAGTGAGTCCCTGGCAGCGTAACAGCGGCGGAGGTGTGCATGCGCTTCGAAGCGTTTTCCTTTGGTTCCATCCGCATTGATGGAGTCACCTACACTCATGACGTGGTGATAGACCGCGGGCAGGTCCGTAAACGCAAGAAGAAGCCATCCAAGAAGTTCCGCGATGCCTTTGGGCACACACCGCTGTCAATGAAAGAGGATATACCCTGGAAATGCCGGCGGCTTGTGATCGGCACCGGCACCGGGAGATTGCCGGTCATGGAGGAGGTGAAGCACGAGGCCACGCGTCGGCACATCAAATTGGTGATCCTGCCGACGGCAGAAGCGGTCGCGGAGTTGAAGGAGCGCCCCGACCAAGTCAACGCGGTCCTCCATGTCACGTGCTAGACGGTGGTAGGGCGCCAGCGCAACTCCCTGCCGGGCGCTTGAGATGCTTTGAGGGTGGAGGGATGACCAGCCGCTACTTGGAGGAATTTGCGCCGGGGCAGCGATTCGGCGGCGCCGCACGGATTCGGATCGAGAAGGAGCGGATCAAGGCTTTTGCAGCGGAGTTCGATCCCCAGCCGTTTCATCTCGACGAGCAAGCCGCGGACAGTTCGATCTTCGGGGGCCTCGCCGCGAGTGGGTGGCATACGGCCGCGACGACGATGCGGCTTCTGGTGGAGAGTGATCTCAAGCCGGCCGGCGGCATCGTGGGCGCAGGCTTTGACGAGTTCCGCTGGCCGCGGCCGGTGCGAGCCGGCGACGAATTGCGCGTGGAGAGCGAGGTGCTCGAAGTGCGTCCGTCGAAGTCGCGGCCCGAGCAGGGCATGATCAAAGTACGTACGACGACGCTCAATCAGCGCGACGAGATCGTGCAGATTTCCGTAGGAAACCTCGTCGTACCACGTCGGCCGGCGTGATCGAAGAGGTCAACCGACGCGCGGCGTCGCCGGGCCGGGTTTACACCCACCGGAAGAGCGCCGCCCTGTCACGGCGCACACCGATTGCGGACCATTCACGCCGAGGCGTCATCGCTCGCAGCGCGTTCCGCCCCTCCTGCTTGGCGCGGTAGAGCGCTTCGTCGGCAGCCGACGATCACCGCCTCCGGGGAGTCGTTCCGCGCCACACGCGCCGCCACGCCGATGCTCACGGTGACCGAGTCTTGGCCCTGTGCCCGATCGAGACAATCCGCGAAAGCTCGCCTAAGCGGCTCCCCTTGACCGACCTTCGAACAGGCACGGCGAGCCGCCGCCGGCAAAGACGTGTCGCTCCTGGCGGCGCGAGCGCGGCCCGGCAGTACCTGGTCGCCGGCCTCGTGGACGAGATGGAAATCAGCCTCGTGCCGACGCTTCTCGGCAGCGGCGAGCGACTGTTCGACGGCGTCGGCGTCGGCGACGATCTCCGCGGGCTCGAGCTCGTGCGGACGGTGGCCGCGCCGAACGTGACGCACCTCAAGTTCGCAAGGCGCTGACGACGCGGGGCACGCCACGGCGCGGTCGCCCCAAAGCACGCTGCGGCACTTGTCCTACTTGGCGGTGAAGAGGCAATGGTCCGCCGTGCAACTTGTGCGCTCGATTGCCCCCGGTGTGTTTCGACGGCAGCCATCCTTGGGCACTACGCCGCCGACAGTGTTGAGGCCGCCTTCGGCGCGGTGAGGACGTGCCTGCTCGCGATCGGCCTCGCGCTCGAGCGGATCCTCGGCCGGCTGCCGCCGCCGCCCGGATTCTGAAAATCAGACTGAGACACCACCAACGGGAGAGATCACTAGCCTTTCGACGACAACGCTGGCAAGGTTTCGAGCTTCGCCGCGACCGCCCGGCAGGCCGTGAGCAGGTCCGCGACGAGGCGCTCGTCGACGTTCAGATCGCCTTCGTACTCCCCGAGATTGCGAATGTCGTGGCCCTTGGCCAGCACGCGCCACACTTCCGGGCCGAGCCCGAGCGTGTGCGGTAGAACCTGGAAGACGATGTATCGCTTGCTGGCACGAAACCCGTGATACCGCAGCGCCGCCAGGCACAAGGCGTGCGCCGCGTTGTAGACGAGATCGAAGCGCCCCTCTAAAGAGTTGGCGGAGTTGCTGGCGTCCCGAAGCCGAGCCAGTCCCGACCGCTTCAGGCCCGCGAACTCCTTCGCGTCCGGTGGCTCGACCGTAAGCGGTTGGCCCGGACCGGCCAGACGTTCAAGCGGGGAGGTCATCCTCGGCTCCGATGATCCAGACCTTGGGCTGTGCGAGCACGCGGGTCACGAATGCGTTGTCTTCCTTTCGGCGCCTGGCCAGCTCCCGGCGGCTGTACACGGTCGGGTTGATCGCACGACCGAGCTTCGCGGCGAGCGGCTCGAGCGCGCCGAAGATATCGGCGTAGGTCAACGTGTCGCTCACGACCAGCAAGTCGATATCGCTCGCCGCCGTGTCCCGCCGCTTGGCGACCGAGCCGTACACGAACGCCGCAATCATCCGCGACGCGAGCGGCGCCAGGGCTTCGCGCAGCGGCTCGGCGAGGCCGACCGTCTTGCGAGCAATGCCGGACAGCTCGCTGAAGAGCGGCGACTCGGGGTTCGCTTGATAGTGCTTTTGCGTTCCGAGCCTGCGTACGGTCACCAAACCGCTCTGCTCCAGTCGCGCCAGCTCTCGCTGGACCGCGCCGGATCCGGCGCCGGCGAGGCCGATGAGCTCGGTGGCGTAAAAGCTGCGCTCGGGCTGGCCGAACAGCAGGCCGAGGACCCGCTGCTGCGTCGTCGAGAACAGCGCGTCCGCCAGGCTGCTCTCGCGTCGCCGGCGCGCGGTCGTCTTTGGTTTACCCATTTTGGGTATGCTACTACCCATTTTGGGTATGCTCAAGGGCGATGGCCGGTCCGTGTCGCGCCAGCCCGATCGGGTGCGCGCGCCCACTCTACGAGTGGCAGTGGCTCAGGCCGCGAGCCTGCAGTTAGTCACACGGAGAGGAGCGGATGAAGAAAAAAGCCCGGCGCCCCGGGCGCCGGGCCCCGCCTCTACCCTGCCCGCGCTACCGCTTCTCGCCGGCCCGCACCAGCTCCCGCACCTTGCGCGGCGTGAGCGGCAGCTCGTCGCAGCGCACGCCGTACTGCGCGAGCGCGTCCTCGATCGCGCCCGAGAGCGCGCCGGGCGCGCCCATCCGTCCGCCTTCGCCGCCGCCCTTGATGCCGTACTCGGTGAACGGCGACGGCGTCTCCACGTGCCCGACGCGGATCGCGGCCGGCATCTCGGCGAGCGTCGGAATCAGGTAGTCGGCGAACGTCCCGGTGACGAGCTGGCCGTTCTCGTCGTAGTGGAACTTCTCGTAGAGCGCGGTGCCGATGCCCTGCGCCGTGCCGCCGCGGATGTGGCCCGCGAGCGTCATCGGGTTCACCACCGTTCCCGCGTCGTGGACCGCGACGTAGTCGAGGATCGCCACCTTGCCCGTCTTCGGGTCGACCTCGACGAGCGCCAGGTGGCACATGTGCCCCATGATCGGATAGAAGATCCCGAGGTGGCTGCGGTCGGCCGCCGGCATCGTCGTGAGCGGATGGTCGTACACGTAGCTCGCGTCGAGCCCGCTCGCGAAGGCGTCGCCCGCCGGCAGGTTGAGGCGGAAGTAGTGGGCGAAGAGCGCCACCTCGCCGATCGACTTCTCCTTCCCGGGCGCGCCTTTCACGCCGATCTTGCCGGCGCGGAGCTCGAGGTCGCCCGCGTCGGCCTCCATCATGTGTCCGGCCACGCGCAGGAGCTTGTCCTTGACCCGCTTGGCCGCGCCCACGATCGCCCCGGCGATCATCACCGTGAAGCGGCTGCCGCCCGGGCCGGTGGAGTTGAAGCCGCTCTGGGTGTCCGCGTAGACGATGTTGACCTGCGACGGATCGACCTGGAACTGCTCGGCGACGATTCTCGCGTCGCCATCGTCTCCGGGCTGTTGCCCCAGAAGGGCGAGCCGAGCGTGACGTGGATCGCGCCGGTGGGGTCGATGCGGATCTCGCGTCGACTCCGGCGAGCTCGTGAGCGTGAAGCCCGGGTTCTCGGTGCCGTTGAGCGACCAGAACTCGGTCGCGCTGAAGACGCTGCGCTCCTGGCAGGTCGCCACGCCGATGCGGGCGGCGGGGAAGAAGGGCGGCAAAGGCAGCCGCGAAAGAGCTCCTTTCAAGCAGCGGGAAGGGGCTCTACTCCCCTCCCCCTCGACGTCCACGGAGTTGAAGAACGAAGCGCCTCCGGTACGTTGCCAGCATGGCAACGGACGGACGCGACGCGCTAGTCGCGCAGCAGTGACTCCAGCTTCGTGCGCAGCGCGGGAACGTTCTCGTGGGTCGCGCGCCAGACGATCTCGTCATCGACGACCGCGTAGCCGTGGATCAGGATGTTGCGAAACGCGATGATTCGGCCGAGATCCGGGACCTGAGCCGCCACGTCGGGCGCAATTCGGGAGAGTTGATTGAGTGCCTCGCCGACGATCTCGAACTGTCGTTCGACTGCCGAACGGAGGAGCAGATCGGACTTGTAGTGCTCGAAAGTCCGGTCGGCGAGGAAAGTCGCGATCGCATCGGCTGCGCTCTTCGCATCCCAAAGGTAGGCCTTGGGATCACGAGCCATAGATCGGCTGGCGCTGCTGCTCGACGCTCGCGCGGACGTACGGATTCCTCAAGCCGGAGGGCATGACGAGGTCCACTCGGGCGTCCAGGATTTTCTCGAGCGCCTCCTTCAACCCGAAATAGGCGTCGAAGGCTCGGACGTCGCGTGACAGGTCGAACTCGACCAGAAAGTCGAAATCGCTGCGGGCGGGATCGTGCACGCCAGTGGCGGCCGAGCCGAACAGCTCCAGACGCTTCACGTGGAAGCGCCGGCAGAGCTCGCGAATCTGCTGTTGGGTGGCCGCAACCCGAGGATGCATCACGGCTCGATTGTAGACCCTACCCCGGACCGGCTCGCGAACCTTCGTGCGAGCAAGGCCACGAGGTCGGACGGACCGGCCAAGCTCCGCGGGGCACCGGCGATCCGGCGATGCCGGGCGCACAGGAAAAAG
>CAVUSZ010000038.1:0-64180 GCA_963744255.1 uncultured beta proteobacterium | reverse complement strand
AACCGGCGATTATCCGCCCCCGATGGACAAATGAGTCCGCGAGCTACTTTGCGGAACGACCTGTCATGGACCCATCGCCGGTCGACTCGCAGACGAGACTGTACTAGAGTCGCCTATCGAAGCTATCCGGATCCGTACGGCGCGTGAAAAAGATCGGCTTGTCCGCTACCGGAACCCCTGGTACGAGACCCAGCGGCGACGCGCTGCGCGCCGCTGCCCGGCACCAGGCGGCTGGCTCGGCGCTCGCGGCGATCGCCACGACCGGGATCCGGAAGGGCATCTACCGGTTCAAGTCTCATGCCGAAATGAACCGCCACACCGAGGAAGCGCAGGTGCGCGCCGTGACGCTGAACGCTTCGCGCCGCGCTGCCCGCCGATGACCGGCCCGCCATCGAAGCTCGCGCGCCCGGCGAGTGTCGATGACCTGAAACTCCTGTTGCGGGCGTTGAACGACCACGGCGTCGACTACGTGCTGATTGGTGGCTATGCGCTGTATGCCCTTGGCTATCAGCGCGGGACGGTCGACATCGACATCCTCTTGCCGGCGACGCTCGAGCAGGGCGAGCGTACCAAACGGGCGCTGCTCCTGCTGCCCGACGGCGTCGCGAAAGACCTCGAACCGGATTGGTTCGTGGAGGGTGAGACGATCAGGGTGGCGGACGCCTTCGTCGTTGATCTCATGTTCAATGCGTGCGGGGAGACCTACGAGTCGCTGCTTCCGCACGCCGTAACCCTGGACTTCGACGGCGTTTCCGTGCGTACCCTTGATCTAGAAGGGCTGCTGAAGACGAAACGGACCTCGCGCGACAAGGATAAGCTCGACCGCGAGGTACTAGAGCGCGCGCTGGACGAGCTTAAGCGATCCCGCTAGGCAGGATGATGGCGATAGGTCCACGGATGCGGGCCGCGACATGAAGTTCCAGATGGCCAAGAACTCGCTCTTCGCGGTGCTGCTCCGCTCGCCGTGGTGGATCAGCATCGCCATCGCAGCCGGGATCACCGCGCTGGCAAAGGCCATCCTGCCCGCGATCCCGATCGCCTATGCCGTCTTCGCCGGCCTGCCCTTCATCGTGATCGGCGCCGTCGCCGGCTGGCGGCAGCTCCGCGCACCGAGTGCCACCCGCGTCGCCAACACGCTCGAGGCCGTCCGCGCCATGTCGTGGAGCGATTTCTCCAGAGCGCTGGAGGACGCGTTCCGCAAGGACGGCTACAGCGTGAACCGGCTCGACGGCGCCGCGGCCGACTTCGAGATGACCAAAGCGGGACGGACTGCGCTGGTCGCGTGCAAGCGCTGGAAGGTCGCCCGCACCGGCGTCGACCCGCTGCGCGACCTGTACGCCGCCAAGGACGCGCGCGAGGCGAACGACTGCATCTACGTCGCCACCGGCGAGATCACCGGCGGCGCGCGCAAGTTCGCGCTCGAGAAGCGGATCAGGCTCATCGACGGCGTGGAGCTCGCGAAGCTGCTGCCGCGCGCCGGGCGCGCCGTTCGCACGACCTGATCGCGACTACAATCGCGGCTCCCTCTCAGGAGCCGCACATGTCCACGCCTCAAGCACCCGCGAGCCTCGTCGTCGAAGACCTCACCGTCGGCAGCGGCCCCGCCGCCGCTGCCGGACAGAAGGTGAAGGTCCACTACACGGGCTGGCTTACCGACGGCAAGAAGTTCGACTCGAGCAAGGATCGCAACGATCCATTCGTCTTCAATCTCGGCGCCGGGCAAGTGATCCGCGGCTGGGACCAGGGCGTGCAGGGCATGCAGGTCGGCGGCAAGCGTAAGCTCACCATCCCGCCCGATCTGGGTTACGGCGCGCGTGGCGCAGGCGGCGTCATCCCGCCGAACGCGACGCTCGTCTTCGAGGTCGAGCTGCTGGGAGTCGGTTGAGGAAAAGGCGATGCCTCCGGCAGCGGCCTTCTCCGACTTCGGGGAGCACGAGGGGGCCTGGCCCCCTCGTATCGTGGCGACACCTGACGGGTGACGCTCGCCACCCTCGCCGCCGCGCAGCTCGCGTACGGCGATCTGCCGCTCCTCGACCGGGCGGCGCTCACCGTCCTCGAGGGCGATCGCATCGGCCTGATCGGCCGGAACGGCAGCGGGAAGTCCTCGCTTCTGCGCGTGATCGCGGGGCTGGCGGCGCTCGACGACGGCGAGCTCAAGCTGCGCGACGGCCTGTCGGTCGCGCTCGTCGAGCAGGAGCCCGAGCTGCCTCCGGCCTCGACGCTGCGCGAGAGCCTCGCGCTGCGCGGCCATCTCGAGCGCATCCATGACGAGCGGGATCGCTGGCGCGCCGATGCGCGGCTGATCGAGTTCCTGCATCGCTTCGGCCTCGACGGGGCGATGGACCCGTCGACGCTGTCCGGCGGCGAGCGCAAGCGCGGTGCGCTCGCCCTCGCGCTGGCGCTGCAACCGGAGCTGCTGCTGCTCGACGAGCCGACGAATCACCTGGACATCGACGGCATCACCCGGCTCGAGGAGCTGCTGCTCAAGGGACCGGCCTCGATCGTCATCACGCATGACCGCGCCTTCCTCGATCGCGTCGCAACCCGCATCGTCGAGCTCGATCGCGGGGCGCTTCGCTCCTATCCCGGCAACTTCACCGCCTTCGAGACGCGGCGTCGCGACGAGCTTGTCGCGGAGGAGCTCGCCAATCGCCGCTTCGACAAGTTCTGGGCGCAGGAGGAGCTCTGGATCCGCAAGGGCGTCGAAGCGCGCCGCACGCGGAACGAAGGCCGCGTCAAGCGCCTGGAGGCGCTCCGCACCGAGCGCACGCGCGCGCCGCGAGCGCCTGGGCAACATCAAGCTCACGCTCGACGCGGGCGAGCGCTCCGGCCGGCTGGTCGCCGAGCTGAAGGACGTCGGCAAGCGGTTCGGCGCGCTCGAGATCGTGCGGAGTCTTTCGCTGCGGATCATGCGCGGCGATCGCATCGGGCTCATCGGTCCGAACGGCGCCGGCAAGACCACGATGATCCGGCTCGTCCTCGGCACGCTCGCGCCCGACGCGGGCACCGTGCGCCTGGGCACGAATCTCCACGTCGCGTACTTCGACCAGATGCGCGAGCAGCTCGATCCGGAGCGTACCGTCGCCGGCACGATCAGCTCGGGCTCGGACTGGATCGCTGTCGGCGGCGGCCGGAAGCACGTGATGAGCTATCTCGCCGAGTTCCTGTTTCCGCCGCGGCGCGCGCAGGCGAAGGTCGCGAGCCTCTCCGGCGGAGAGCGGAACCGACTCCTCCTCGCGCGCCTCTTCGCGCAGCCGGCCAACCTCCTCGTGCTCGACGAGCCCACCAACGATCTCGACATCGAGTCGCTCGAACTGCTCGAGGCGACGCTGCAGGACTATGCCGGCACGCTGCTCCTCGTCAGTCACGACCGCGCGTTCCTGGACAACGTGGTGACGCAGACGCTCGTCGCCGAAGGCGCGCGGGAAGTGGCGCGAGTACGTCGGCGGCTACAGCGACTGGGTCGCACAGCGCCCGGCCGCAGCCGCGGCACCTTCGCCGGCGCCGCCTGAACGCGGCGACCGCAGGCCCCCGCGCCAGCCGCAGAAAGTGAAGCTCACGTTCAAGGAGCGGCGCGAGCTCGAATCGCTGCCGGCGGAGATCGAGGCGCTCGAGCGCGAGCAGCACGAGCTGACGGCGCGGATGGCGGGCGTCGATTACCACCGGCAGGGTCCGGAGAAGCTCAAGGTCGACCGCCAGCGAGCGGAGGAGATCGAGCGGCTGCTCGAGCGGGCGTTCGAGCGGTGGAACGCGCTGGAGGAGAAAGCCAAACTGGCGGCGGCCGGCTGAGCCGCCGCCTCAGCGGTTCTCCAGCCGGTTGTAGTCGAAGAGCCCTGCCTCCAACGGCGCCGAGCGCGTGTACGCGTCGACCATCGCGTCGCTCGCGGCCCAGAATCCCGGATCGGTGCGGCGCAGGGCGAAGCGGTCGGCGAGCTTGCGGTAGTCGTCTTCCGAGGCCAGGCCGCGGATCGCCGCCGCGAGCGCGGGCAGGTCGGCGCGCCGGACGCGGTAGATCGCGTTCGGATACGCGCCGATGAACCCGGATACGACCGTGAGCGTGTTCTCGGCGGGCAACAGCTCGGACCCCTCGAGGAAGATGTGCGACACGTTGCTGTGGGCCGTGTTGCGCAGCAGGCTGAACCACTGCGGCGCGCGCGGCGGGTCGTCCACGCGCAGGAACGTCACCTCGGGCAGCCAGGCCGTGCTCGCCCCGCGCACCGCTGCCAGCGCCTCCAGGTCGCGCCGCAACGCATCGTCCGCCACGGTCGAGAGCTCGTATCGTGGCGCAAGCACCGGCGCGAGGCGCGCGCGGAGCATGCCGTACAGCTCGCGCTGCGGATCGGTGGTGCGGTAGACGATCCCGGTCTCGCGGTCGAGGTGCGCGTTGCGGCCGTAGACGTAGTCCTTCACCTCGCTCGATGCGCCGCGATACCAGTAGTCCCGGGTCGGCTCGCGTGCCGCCTGCGGCAGGAACACGAGGAAGTTGAACTCGCCCTCCATGCGCAGGAAATCCATGTAGAGGCGGCTGTTGAGCTGGTGACCCGCGTTCCCGTACACGTCGTAGCCGGCGGCGAGCAGGTAGTAGATGCGTTCGAAGAGCGGGTAGCCGATCACCCACGCCGTCTTGGGCGGCTCGCCGACCAGTCCTTTCACGACCGAGGCGCTGTCGTAGTGCCGGAACACGGTCAGCGCCGCGTTTGGGTTGCGTCCGTCGCCGTCCCACACGAGCCCAAGATCGATCCTGCTGCGCCCGGCGAGCGCCTGGTCGAGCGCACGGCTCTTCGCCTGGACGAACTTCGTCTCGAGGGCGGCGTACTCGAACCACGGGCGGAACACCGGCGAGTTGCTGCCCCATTCGGCGGGCAGGCGCAGATTGCTCGCCTGCCGCGCGATCAGCTCGGCGCTCGCCTCGCTCTCGCCGGACTTCGGGTCGACGAAGAACACCCAGAAGCGGTCGTCGATCACGTCGACCGCGAGCTGGCCGCGGCAGACCGGGCCCTTGATGAAGTTCATGATGAAGTACTGCGCCTCGTCGAGCATGAAGCGGTAGCGCGAGTCGGCCGGGATGGCGCTGAACGCGACGAACGGATTCGTCGACGTCTCGATCGCGTAGTCCGGGAGCGCGCTGACCTGGTACGGCGGAGCGAGAAACCAGGTGCGGAACTTCGCCATGCGGCCGGCCGAGAGCGCGTACGGCATGTGCGTCTTGGCGAGGATCGCCTCGCGCTCCGGCACGAGCCGGTAGTAGACGCGCGGCACGCCCGGGTCGTCGTAGGGCCGGCGTGTCGCGATCAGCGCGACCGGCTTGCCCGGCGGGGTGGCCGACCGCACGATGCGGAAGGAGCGCCTCGCCGTGTCCGCCTCGAAGTACAGGAAACCGAGGAACAGGTGCTCGTAGAGGTAGCGGCTCATCAGCCGCTCCTTCGGCGAGTCGCCGTTGAGGAACGTCTCCCAATCCTGCACCTGCCGCGCGACATCGTCGGGCAGCGGCGCGGGAGCCTCATAGGGCGCGCCCGCCGCGAGCCAGCGCGCGACCGTGTCGAACTCGCGCTGATCGAGCCCCGGCAGGCCATAAGGCATTCCGGCCAGCGGGAACTGGCGCTCGTAGGACTCGTACTCGTCGATGCGCGGGCAGTACTGCGTCCGGTCGAGCGAAAAATCGAACGGCTTGGGCAGCACCGCCGCGCCGGGCAGCGGATGGGCGCGCTTGAGGGCGAGGCTGCGGTAGAGCACGCTCGCCGCGAGGTTGGCCTCGGGCGTCGGCGCGCGTTCGTTCAGGACCGGGAAGAAGCCCTTCCTCCGCCACTCGGACGGCTGCTGCGCATCGACGAATAGCCGCGTCGTCGGCGCCTCGCTGAGACGGCCGCCGTCATAGACGGCGGCGGTGCTGCCACCGCGCGCGACGCCCTCCCATGCGCCGAGCTTGAGCTGGCAAGGCGCGTCGTAGCAGCCGTGGCAGACGACGCAGCGCCGCTCGAGGATGGGTTGCACGTCCGTGCGGTAGGACAAGCCGCCGGAGGGTGCGGCGGGCTTGTCGTAGCGGGTGGAATCCGGGACGCCGTACCTCTGGTCGATGGAAGAGTCCCGTGTGAGCGTTGCGCAGCTTGCGAGACAGGCGACGAGCAGGGCGAACGGGAATCCGCGCATGAGGGTGGAGGTGATCGGGACCCGCGATGGTAGCCGAGGCGGCTGCCAGGCGGGACGCCCGCCGTGCCCGGCGCTCACTCCACCCTGTTACACGTGGGCGTCCCCGGGGAGCTTGGGAAGTTCATTGCGCAGCGCGTCTAGCGGGCTCGCTGCAGAAGGAATATGGTTCTGACCGCGCGCGCGGGCGCGCGGCTGATCATGCGGCTCCAGGATCGGAGGTAGGGCGCCATGAGCCTGTCGCGGTTCTTCACGCTGGATGAGATGACCCGTTCCGAAACGGCGCGGCGGGAAGGCATCCCGAACGAGCCCGGCGCGACGGAGGTCGGTAGTCTGCGGGCGTTGTGCGCCGCCGTGCTCGATCCCCTTCGGGAATCGATCGGGCAGCCGGTGAAGGTGAACTCCGGGTATCGCTCCCCCGACCTCAACCGCCACATTCGCGGTGCGGAGGACAGCCAGCACGTCAAGGGCATGGCGGCGGATCTCCAGTCACCGGGTTTGAGGGTGCTCGAGCTGTTCAAGCGGATCATCCAGCTCGGCTTGCCTTTCGACCAGGTGATCTACGAGGCGAAGGACGCGACGACGAAGTGGGTGCACGTGTCGCACAACGCGGCGCGCAATCGCGGCGAGATCAGGACCGTCGTGTTCAGCGCCGATGGACGGCCGTTGAGATACCCCATCATCACCGCGACCGCGGCCCTCGCCATGGAGGAGCCGGCCATGCGCGCTCGCGGGACGGGTTCGGTCGAGATGGACTACGTCGAGATGGACGACGCGCCGACTGCCCGCCGGCCGGCTGTGAAGAAGAAGAAGACGGTGAAGCGCGCCAAGGTCAAGACGGCGAAAGCTCCCAAGCGGAAGCCGGTCAAGACAGCCCGCGTCAAGGCGGCAAAACGAAAGGTCACGGCGCGGAAACCCGGCGCGAAGCCTGCGGCGCGCGCCAGGAGTGTGGCGAAGCGCGCTGCCCGCCGGTGAGCGACGCGAACGCGTGCTGCCGCCGACGGCGCTACTTGCGCGCCTGATTGTCTTGCCGCCTGCCTGCTCTGCGCCGCACCGGGCAGTCGGCGCCCGGTGCCGGAGGGCCGCGCTCAGCCCTTGTGACTTCCGCTCGAGCCGGGCGTCCGGCGCGCGCGCGGTGTCGTCGGCAGGCCGGTGTGCTGCGTGCGGAACGGCCGATGCGCCCGGCGCTTGCCCTGATCATCGTTACCGACGTCCAGGGGCTGATACGCCGGCACGAGCTGGTGCTTGCCGCTGCCGATGAGATCGGCGCGGCCCATTCGCCGCAGCGCCTCGCGCAGCACCGGCCAGTTGTTCGCGTCGTGGTAGCGGAGGAACGCCTTGTGCAGGCGGCGTACTTTGAGGCCCTTCGGAACGATCACCTCCTCGCTCGTGCGCGACACGCGGCGCAGCGGGTTCTTGCCGCTGTGATACATCGCGGTCGCCGTGGCCATCGGTGAAGGCAGGAACGCCTGGACCTGGTCGGCGCGGAAGCCGTTCCGCTTCAACCATAGCGCGAGCTCCAGCATGTCCTCGTCGGTCGTGCCCGGGTGCGCCGCGATGAAGTAGGGGATGAGGTACTGCTCCCTGCCCGCCGCCTTCGAGTAGCGGTCGAAGAGCTCCTTGAAGCGGTCGTACGCGCCGACGCCCGGCTTCATCATCTTTGACAGCGGGCCCTCGGCGATCGCTTCCGGGGCGATCTTGAGATAGCCGCCGACGTGATGCTGCGCGAGCTCCTTCACGTACTGGGGTGACTCGATCGCCAGGTCGTAACGTACGCCCGAAGCGATCAGGACCTTCCTGATGCCCGACACCCCGCGCGCGCGCCGATAGAGATCGATCAACGGCGCGTGGTCGGTCTCCAGGTTCGGGCAGATGCCGGGATACACGCACGAGGGCCGCCGGCACGCGCTCTCGATCTCGCGGCTCTTGCATGCGAGGCGGTACATGTTGGCGGTCGGCCCGCCGAGATCGGAGATCACGCCGGTGAAGCCCGGGACGGTGTCGCGCACGGTCTCGATCTCGCGGATCACCGAGTCTTCCGAGCGGCTCTGGATGATGCGGCCCTCGTGCTCGGTGATCGAGCAGAACGTGCATCCGCCGAAGCAGCCGCGCTGGATCGCGATCGAAAACCGGATCATCTCGTACGCGGGGAGCTTCGCGTTCCCGTAGCAGGGATGCGGCCGGCGCCGGTATGGCAGCTCGTACACCCAGTCCATCTCCTTGGTCGTGAGCGGGATGGGCGGCGGGTTCAGCCACACGTCGCCGTCGCCGTGGCGCTGCACCAGCGCGCGCGCGTTGCCGGGGTTCGACTCCAGGTGCAGGATGCGCGAGGCGTGCGCATAGAGCACCGGGTCGTCCGCGACCTGCTCGTACGCCGGCAGCCGGATGACGCTCCGCTCGCGGTCGGCGTTCTTCACGCGGCGCTCGAACCGCACCACGTTGTGCCCTGCGGGCAGTCCCCGGGGTTTCGTCCGCGCGTTATCCTCCATCGCGTACGGATCGACCGGCTGGTTCAAGGGCCCGGGCGTGTCGAGGTGGGTCGAGTCGATCTCGATCCAGTCCGACGGGAACGCCCGCCGTGCGAACGCCGTGCCGCGCACGTCGGTGATCCCGTGGACGCTCTCGCCCGCGGCGAGCCGGTGCGCGATCTCGCAGATCTGCCGCTCGGCGTTGCCGTAGACGAGGAGATCGGCCTTGGCGTCGAGCAGGATCGAGCGGCGCACCTTCTCCGACCAGTAGTCGAAGTGCGCGATGCGCCGGAGCGAAGCTTCGATGCCGCCGATCACGATCGGCACGTCCTTGAATGCTTCGCGCGCGCGCTGCGCGTAGACGATCACGGAGCGATCCGGGCGCTGGCCGCCTTCGCCGCCGGGGGTATACGCGTCGTCGCGGCGGATGCGACGATCGGCCGTGTAGCGATTCACCATAGAGTCCATGTTGCCGGCCGTGATGCCGAAGAAGAGGCGCGGCCGGCCGAGCGCGGCGAACGGCTCGGCGCTGTGCCAGTCCGGCTGGGCGATGATGCCGACGCGGAAGCCCTGCGCCTCGAGCGCGCGGCCGATGATCGCCATCCCGAAGCTGGGGTGATCGACGTATGCGTCCCCCGTCACGATGATCACGTCGCAGCTGTCCCAGCCGAGCTCGTCCATCTCGGCGCGCGACATGGGCAGGAACGGGGCCGTGCCGAAGCGCTCGGCCCAGTGCTTCCGGTAGCTCGACAGGTCGCGGGCGGTTTGCATGGGGGAAGGGATTATCCCCTCCTCAGAGCCCGCGCGAGCACCGGAAGTTCACTCCCGCCCGACCCGCGCCAGCAACCGGTCGAGCTGGTTGGCGAAGCGCTGCCGGTCGCCGTGCGCGAGCGGCGGCGGACCGCCGGTTTGCACGCCGCTCGCCCGCAGCTCGTCCATGAAGTCGCGCATGGTCAGCCGCTCGCGGATCGTCTCCGGCGAGAACAGCTCGCCGCGCGGGTCGAGCGCGTGACCGCCGCGTTCGATCACCTGCGCGGCGAGCGGGATGTCGGCGGTGACGACGAGATCGCCCGGCTCGACCCGCCGCGCGATCTCGTGGTCGGCGATGTCGAACCCGCGCGGCACCTGGAGCGTGCGGATGAAAGGTGACGGCGGTGCGCGGAGTGGCCGGTTGGCGACCAGCGTCAGCGGTACTCTCGCGCGCTCGGCGGCGCGGTAAAGGATCTCCTTCACCACGCCGGGACAGGCATCGGCATCGACCCAGATGTTCATTGCGCCGGAGCATGCCCGACTCGTCTTCGCACGTCGAATGGCGCATCTGGCATCGCGCCTTGACCCTATCCCGACTCCGGTGTTACCTTGGTGACACCAGCCTGCTGGATTGCGCGATGATCTCGACCACCACCCTCAAGCTGCCGGAGTCGCTCAAGGCCCGAATCGCCCCGTTGGCTGAGGCCGCGGGGAAAACACCGCACGCCTGGATGGTCGACGCGCTCGAGGCGCAGGCCGCGCTCGCCGAGATGCGCGAAGCGTTCGTCGCCGACGCGGAAGCGTCCGCGGCGGAAGTCGACGCGGGCGGGCCGCTGTACGCCGCCGAGGACGTGCACGCGTACATCGTGGCGCGCGCGGCCGGGAACTCCGCGCCCCGCCCGAGGCCGATCCGGCGCCCTAGAAGGCGGTAGCGCCGCTGCCGTTGGCCGCCGTCGCCTACAGCGCGCGGGCCCTGGCCGATCTCGATCGACTGTTCGATTCCCTCGCCGCCGAGAACCCGAACGCCGCGGTCCACGCGACCGCGGCCATCGTCGATGCGGTCACGATCCTCGAACGTCATCCACACATCGGGCGGCCGGCCAGGGGACGGTTGCGGGAGCTTGTTATCTCCTACGGCCGTACCGGGTACGTCGCGCTCTACCGCGTGGCCGCTCGCGCAGACCGTGTCGAGATCCTCGCCATCCGCCATCAGCGCGAGGCGGGTTACCATTGAGCGCATGATCCGGGTCGAGAGCGTGCTGCTCGCCGGGACTGTTCGTGATCGATCGCAAACGTTGTTTACCGTGAAGGTGAGCGCATGAAATTCCGGCCTCTTGGACGTTCCGGTGTGCAGGTGTCGCAGCTCTGCGCGGGTACGATGGCGTACGGCGGGGACGCCGACGAGAACGGCTCCGCAGCAATGTACAAGGCGTGCCGCGAGGCCGGCATCAACTTCTTCGACACCGCGAACCAGTACAGCGGCGGGCGTTCCGAGACGATCCTCGGCGGTCTGATCGAGGGCCACCGCGAGGAGCTGGTCATCGCGACGAAGTGCTTCAACGCCACCGGCACCGACGTCAATGCGCGCGGGCTCTCCCGCCGCCACATCACTCGCGCTGCCGAAGAGAGCCTGCGGCGGCTCAAGACCGACCGCGTCGAGGTCTTCTATCTGCACCAGCAGGACCCATCGACCCCGATCGAGGAATCGCTGCGCGCGCTGGAGGATCTGGTGCGCGCCGGGAAGATCCTCTACCCGGCGCTCAGCAATCACACCGCCTGGCAGACCCAGAAAGCTGTCGACATTCAGGAGGCGCACGGCTGGGCGCGGCTCCAGGCCATCCAGCCGATGTACAACCTCGTCAAGCGCCAGGCCGAGGTCGAGATCCTGCCGATGGCGCAGGCGAACGGGATCGCAGTTATGCCCTACAGCCCCGCGGGAGGCGGTCTTCTTTCCGGCAAGTACGAGCAGAAGGACGCACCGGGGATCGGTCGCCTCGTCTCCAATCCGATGTACCAGGTCAGGTACGGCGAAGACTGGATGCACGAAGCGGCGGCGTCCTTCGCGGCGCTTTGCAAGCAGCGCGGCGTGCACCCGATGAGCATGGCGGTGGCGTGGGTGGCAAGCCATCCGGCGATCACGGCGCCGATCATCGGCGCGCGGAACGTCGACCAGCTGCGGGCGTCGCTCGACTCGGTCAAGATCGATATGACGCCGGAGCTTCGCGCGGAGCTCTCTGCGCTCTCGCGCACACCGCCGCCCGCCACCGACCGGCTCGAAGAGACTAAGCCCAAGAAGTAGTGGCTATCTCGGTCCAATCCCGCGATGCGCTGGCGGCGTTAGCGTGCGCGAACGCACTCTCCCTCGCCGCGCGCGCGGTTAGGTTGTGCGCCTAATGCCACGAGACCATCAGCCTTCGAGCCTCGGTCTCAGGAGCGTCGCGCTGCTCGACGGCCTGCCCCCGGATCGCCTCGAAGCGCTTGCGCGCGAGTGCGCGTGGCGCCGCTACTCGCCCGAACAGCAGATCATCTCGCGCGAGGCAGACGACCGCGACCTCTACCTCATCGTCTCCGGACGCGTCCGCGTCACGACGTACTCGGCGGGCGGGCGCCAGGTGACCTTTCGCGACATCGGTGCGGGCGACTGTTTCGGCGAGGTCGCGGGGATCGACGGCAAGCCGCGCTCCGCGGACGTGATCGCCGTCGAGAGCACGCTGGTCGCGTCGCTGCCGCCGGCGGCCTTCTGGCACCTCGTCCGCGAGGTGCCACTGGTCGCCGAGCGGATGCTGGTGCGGCTCGCGAGCATGGTGCGCGGCCTCTCCGAGCGCGTCATCGATCTCAGCACGCTCGGCGTGCAGAACCGGATCCATGCCGAGCTGCTGCGCCTCGCGCGCGAGGCAGGCGTGACGGGCAACACGGCACGCCTTGATCCCGCGCCGAAGCACGCCGACATCGCGAGTCGGGTCAGCACCTACCGCGAACAGGTGACTCGCGAGCTCTCTGCCCTGGTCAAGATGGGCGTCGTCGAGCGCGGCAACCACGCGCTCGTCATTCGCGACGTTGCGCGGCTCGAACGCCTGGTCGAAGAAGTTCGCGCGAGCGCCTGATCTTGCTGGCGTCTGCTTCCGCGCGTTTCAGCCGGAAGCGCGTGTCGAGTTCGCGGACGTGGTGCGCGCAAGCGCTCCGGCAAGGCATATAGATCCAATGGCCTAGTCCATCTGCGCCGGCACCCTAACCCGCCAAACTCCGCCCGCTAGTGCGTAAGCGCACTTCCTCGCGTGAGCCCGATCCGTAGCCTTCGAACTGTCGTCGTCGCACCTGACGACCACAAATTACGAAGGAGACGTGATGAACACGCATTTGCCGCTGGTCAGCGATGCTCGCGATCGTCGCGTGCATGAGCCCGGCTCTTGCCGGCGACGACGTCTCTACGCCCGAGCCCGCGAAGCTGCGCTTCGAGCCGAGGTTCATCCTGGAGACCGTGGCGCAGCGCATGCAGGTCACGCTCCGTCCGGACGTCCCCCTGCCCGCGATCTTCGTCGAGAGCGCGACGCCGCTCCGCCAGTTCCAGGATGCGATGGAAGGGCAGTGGCAGTTCCGCCCGCCGCTCGTCTCCAACGTCTACTCGATCGCGAGCAACGAGATCTACCTGACCGACGATGCCTTCGTTCTACCTGCGCTTCAAGCGGACCCTCGACGACTCGCTTGCCCACGAGTTCGTGCACTACATCCAGGCGAAGTATCTGAAGGAGGACCTGACGACGGAGGGATGCGAGATGCAGGCGGCCGAGGTCCAACGGTGGTTCCGCGAGGAACACGCACTGCCGAAGCGCGACGTCGCGGCCGAGACGACGATCGCGGCGCCGGCCTGTGTCGTCGTGCCAGGGGCCGACGGCACCCGGACCGTGCGGTGCGCGACCTCGGGATGACGCCCGTCACTCGGCGAGGAACAGCGCCGGATCGACGGCCACCGCGTTGAGATAGACCGAGAAATGGAGATGCGACCCGGTGACGCGACCGGTCGCGCCCACCTTGCCGATCGGCGCACCCGCGGAGACCGATTCGCTCGCAGTCACCTCGATCGCGCTCAGGTGCGAGTAGAGGGAGAGCATCCCTTGCCCATGGTCGAGGATCACGGTACGGCCCGGGAAGAAGTAATCGCCGGCGTCGATCACCTTGCCATGATTCGCGGCGACGACCGGCGTGCCCGTGGGCGCCGCGATGTCCATCCCGTTGTGCGGGCTCCGCGCCTGGCCGTTGAAGTAGCGCCGCAGTCCGAACGAGGCTGAGCGCGGCCCAGGCGTCGGCTGCAGCATGGCGAGCGTCGTTGGCGCGCTTTCGGTGAAGGTCCGCAGCACCGCAGCGAGATGCGTGCGCTCGCGCTCGTACCGCGCAAGATCCTCGGGCGAGAGGTCGACCTGACCGCGCGGCACCTTGAGGTGCTGCGCGGCGTACTCCTTCGCCACGACGCCGATCTCGAACCGCGACTCGCCGCCGTCGGCTCGTTCCACGTCCAGCCGCAGCTTCGCGCCCGCTTTTGCACCGAGCGGGATGCCGACGAGCGCGATCCATTCGTCGCCGTCCCGCGCGACCAGCACGCGGTCCTTGCCGAGGCGCGCGCGCGGCGCTGATGCGGCCGGGCCGAGCGGCACTCTCGCGACGCCGCCCGGCACCGGTGACACTCGCGGAACCGGCGTCGCCCAGGCGCGGGCGAGCCATGTCGAAGCAACGAGCGCGGGCGCGATCGCGAGCAGGACCCGGCGCCGGTTCACGAGTTATCTCTGATGCGTGAAGGGGAGCATTCGGTGGAGATAGCGGTCGCCGTGGATCCACTGGTGACGGATGCCGAGCGTCCAGTGGGCGAGCAGTGTGAGGAACAGCACCGCCGCGGTGACGATATGCGTCCACTCGGCGATCTTCGAGGCGAGGGCGTGCTTGCCGAGGAAGTTGGGCATGGTCCAGACGCCGAAGAAGTTGACGCCGTAGCCGCCCGTCATCACGAACACGAAGCCGCTGATCGGCATCACGAACATGCAGAGGTAGAGGAGGGGTTCGATCCGGCCGAGTGCGCGCTTCTCCCCTGCGCTCAGATTGGGTGCCCAGTCGGGCAGCGGGGTGGCCTGGCGCCAGATGTAGCGCGCGAGCGCGACGGCGAGCAGGACGAGCCCGATCGACTTGTGCCAGTTGTAGAGCGTTCCCTGCGTGAAGCCCGCCGTCGTCTGTCCCTGCGGCGTGTTCAGCATCGCAATCGCGACGACGAACTGGTTGAGGATCAGGAGAAAGACGGTCCAGTGGAGGATCTTGGTGACGGCTCCGTAGCGCGTGGCGGTGTTCTTCATCGTGGTCTGTCCCGGCCGGCGACGGTATCACGGCGGCTCGCCGGAGCAGAAGCCCGCGGCGTGGAGTAGATTTCCCGCCTGCTCGACGTCGACGCGGAGGCGAACATGAAGAGGCTGATCGGCGGTGTGGTCGCGTGGTCGCTGTGCTTTGGCGGCACCTCGCCGGCCTGGGCGCAAGCAGCCGAAGAGGATGTCACGAAGCGCTCGACGCGGCTCGTCCCGAACGGGCCGTGGCCGGTGGGCGACGAGCGCGGCATGGCGAACGCGATCGGTCCCGGCACCTGGCTCCGCTGCAGCTGGTATCTCGCGCAGCCGAAGGCGAAAGTCTACGAAGCCTCGCGCGTGCGCTCGAACACGATGCCGCTATCGCCGTTCAGCGGGCCGTTCGCCTACAAGCACAACCCGACCACGGTGCTGCCCGGGACGCAGCACGCGTTCAACATGGATTCGGTCTCCGGCGACCCGGGGCAGCAGGGGACACAGATCGACGCGCTCGGCCACTTCGGCGTGCTGCCCCAGCCGTGGGACGGCAAGAGCGAGTCGCCGGCGGACGGTGCCGCGTACTACGGTGGATACAAGCAGGGCGACGTGAAGCCCACCCCCGACTCGCCGCTGCTCAAGCTGGGGATGGACAAGGTGCCGCCGATCGTCACGAGCGCGGTACTGCTCGACGCCAAGACCTACGTCGGCAAGGGCGAACCGATGAAGCCCGGCCAGCTCGTCACCGCGGCCGACATCCAGGGCATGCTAAAGGCGCAGGGGCTCTCCCGGCGCGGACTGCTGCCGGGCGACGTGCTCTACGTCTATACCGGCTGGGGCGATTTCTGGCGCGACCCGGACACCGAGAAGTTCTACTACACGAAGGCGCCGGGGCTCGCGTACGACGCGGCGCGCTACATCGGCGAGCGCCGGATCGTCGCAGTCGCGCTCGACACGCCGTTCCTCGATCCGGTGAACGAAGGCCAGCTACAGGGGAAGAGCGGCCCGGCGGCGGGGACGCCGCAGGGCCTGCCGTTCGCGGTGCATCACCACCTGCTCACGCAGGCGGGGATCCACCACATCGAGAACGCGAGCCTGGGCGAGATGGCACGCGACAAGGTCTGGACGTCGTGCACCATGATCCTGCCGGCGCTGGAGAAGGGCGCATCAGGCTCGGCGGTGCGGCCGGTCGCGATCGGCGTGCCGCGCCGCTGACGCGCTGCGGGTTACGCGAATCGGGCGCGGATGCGCTGCGCGAGGACCTGCGCGCCGTGCCGCAGGAACTCGACGGCGGCCTGGACCGCCTGGGTCGCGCGGTACACCAGGTCTGCGATCACCTCGGCGCGGCGCAAGGTCGCCTTTGCCGCCTCGCGGTCGGCTGGGGTCATGCGCACCCGGTCGAGCAGGGCTTCATCAACTCGTTTCATCTGGAACCTCCAATCGGTTCACGCGATCATGCTGCATCGCACAATACCAATATAGGTCCGCAGACCGGGAACTCCTAATCGCAAATTCAGATGGTTACGATCGTGCCGGCGAATCGAGGACGACCTCGGCCCGCACCGTTCCGGCACGCTCGTGGCGCGCGCAGAGCGCCACGGTTCCACCAGAGGGCGAGCGCACCACCCACTCCACCTTGGCGCGGTCGTCAGTCGCGTCGCCGCCCCAGCCCGACCAACTGCTTGGCACCGCGGGCTTGTAGGCGCGGCCCTCGAGTTGCCCGAGCTCTTCGCGTGCGCTGCCCGTCTCGAGGCGCGCGCCCGGCGGCAGCTCGATCTCCACGACGAGCCCACGCACGGTCTTGTTCTTGAGCGCCCGCTTGGTGACGTAGCTCGGCAACCACCCCGTGTTGTGCACCACCAGCCGCACGCGCCACGTGTCGGGGCCGAGCCGCGTCGCGGTCGCTTCGAGCCGCTCAAGCCGCGGCGAGACGAGGAGATGCCACACGAGCCATCCCGGGAACAGCGCGACCTCCTTCTCGAGAGCCGCGTGCGGCGGGTTGCTCCAGGTGTAGAGCGCGTCCCAGCCGCCGAGATCGATCGGGCCGAGCTGCGGGTGGCGGAACGGATACCAGTCGACGAAGCCGCGGCCCCCGAGCACGCTGTCGTTCCACTCGAGCAGTTTGAGGTCGTCCTCGAGCGGATGGTCACGGTACCACTCGATGAACTTGTAGTCGCTGATCCCGGCGGCGCGCTGCGGGCTCCAGATCTCGATCGTCCAGGCGAACACGCCGAGATGGTCGTAGGCCCAGTCGTCGAACGAGCCGGTGATTACCTCCTTCGGGTGGTAGCGGAAATCGTGGAACACCGAGATGGCCGGGTAGCCGGTCAGCTCGGTGCCCCGCTGCCCCAGCTTCTGGTAGGTCCAGAGATCCTCGGCGGGGAGCGTCTCGTCGGCCTGGTGCGAGTACGGCCGTAGCAGGACGCCGCTGTAGGTGTGAAACAGGATCGCGCCGGTGATGTTCGGATGCGAGGCGACGAACGCGACTGCGGTGCGCACCTCCGGCTCGGAGGTCGGGAAGGGCCCGGCGCCGTGCTGCTCGTGCTCCTGCCGCCAGCCCGCCGGAAAATTGCGATTGAGGTCGAGCTGCTCCCGGCGCGGCGCGAGCTTGATCGTCACGCCGTCCCAGCCCTCGATCGTCCCCTCCGGCAGGAGCCGGTAATAGCTGCCGCCCGTCTCGGCCGGCTCGCGGCGGACCATGAGCCGCCGGTCGCGCTCCGACACCTTCCACGGGCCGTTCGGATCGGGCACGCGCATCGAGAGCACGCGGCCGTCGCCATCGACGTCCTCGCGGCGCAGCCCCGCCACCGGCTCTTCGTCGTAGGGGTAAGGCCGCGTGCTCGACCGGATGATCTTCGGCACGTCGGCGAGCGCCAGTTCCGCGCCGTCGGGGTTGAGGCGCGCGCAGACATAGAAGACGCGCGTGTCGAGACAGCGCGTCACCTCGTCGTCCCTGCCGTACTGCGTGACGAGGTGATGCAGCAGGTAGAGGCACGCCATCGAGCCGGCGATCTCGGTCGCGTGGATGTTGCCGTCGACCCAGAGCGCCGGCTTGTCCCGGTCGGCGCCCGAGTCGAAGCGCGTCGCGGTCGCGAGCCAGATGTCCCGCCCTTCGAAGCTCCTGCCGATGCTTTCGACGCGGAGCAGGCCGGGATGCTCGGCGGCGAGTGCCTGCAGTTCGCGCGTCAGCTCGTCATAGCGGAGATAGGTGTCGAAGCGCACGGCGGAGCACGAACGCGCCGCTCAGCTCTCCAGCTTTGCGTCCATCGTGATCTGCGCCTTCAACACCTTCGAGACCGGGCACCCCGTCTTTGCTGCGTCGGCCGCCTTGGCGAACGCCTGTTGATCGGCCCCGGGAATGCGAGCTGTAACGTCCAGGTGGATGGCAGTGATCGCGAAACCCGCATCCTGCTTCTCCATCGTGAGCGTGGCCGTCGTGCGGATCGACTCCGGCTCCAGCCTGGCCTCGCCGAGCTGCGCCGAGAGCGCCATGGAGAAACACCCGGCGTGCGCCGCCGCGATCAGCTCCTCGGGGTTGGTCCCGTTCCCGTCCTCGAACCGGGTGCTGAAGGAGTACTGCGTGTCCGAGAGGACCTTGCTGTCGGTCGTCAGCGTGCCTTTGCCGTTCTTCAGGCCGCCACGCCAGACGGCGGATGCTTTGCGTTTCATTTGCCGGACTCCTTGTCGAGTGGGATGCCTAGTGTGCACTGGCTCGTCACGGCGCAGCAAGCGCCACGCTCCGCACGGCGCCGGCCGGCAGGCCCTTGCAGCTCCGGAAAACCGCTCTGCCATGCTCCCCGGATGCGCTGGATCGCGACGTTGCTCGAGCGCGCTCGCCGAGTCGAAGCGGCCGGCGCAAAGCGTTGGAGCGACTGAGCCGGAGCTCAGCGCGCCGGCCAGTGCCACGCGGGGGCGTCGAGCCCCGCGGTCTCGGCGATGCGGGTCTCGCCGAAGTCTTTCTCCAGCATGACGCGGTTGCACCCGGGCTGCTCCTCCAGCGCGGCGATCAGGCGCGTCGCGTGCGAGACGACGACGATCTGCACGCGTGCCGCCGCGCGGGCGATGAGCCGCGCCAGCGCGGGCAGCAGGTCGGGATGGAGACTCGTCTCCGGCTCGTTGAGGACCAGGAGTTCGGGCGGGCGCGGCGTGAGCAGCGCGGCGATCCAGAGCAGGTAGCGGAGCGTGCCGTCGGAGAGTTCGCTGACCTGCAAGGGTCGCAGCAGACCGTGCTGTGCCATCGCGACCTCGAGTCGTCCACCGTTCGCCGTCACCGAGACACTGCAGCCCGGAAACGCATCCGAGATTGCCTCGTCGAGCGCCTCGGCCTCGCCGATCTCCCGGATCGTCTGCAGTGCTGCCGCGAGATCCGCGCCGTCGTCGCCGAGCGCCGGGGTGTGCGTCCCGATCTGCGGCAGCCGCGCGGGCGCGTCGAGGTCGGTGCGGAAGTGATCGTAGAAGCGCCACGAGCGGATCCGTTCCCGGAGCGCCAGGACTTCTGGCGCGTTTCGCGGATCAGCGAGCTGGCTCATCAGCCCGTCGAACGCGGACAGGTGCTGCGACACCGTGTCCCACTCCCCGTCGTCGCGCCGCGTCCGCACGAGCGGCCCGCGCCGGTCCACCAGCAAGGCCGCAGGGCGCAGAACGGGTCCGTTCCAGATGCACTCGCGCTTGATCTCGGGATCGAGCGCGAAGGCCGAGTTGCTCGGCGTCGGCAGGCCGAGGTCGATCGCGTAGCCGAACTCGTCGCCCGCGAACCCGAGCCGCAGGCTGACGACCGCGTTGCGACGCGTGCCTTGGACTGCGTAATCGCCCCGCTTCACGGCGCGGCCGAAGCTCTCCGGACCGGCCCAGAGCGTGGATTGCAGGCCGCCCTCGCGGGCGAGCGACGGGACCAGGCGGCCGCGCGAGGCGTCGGCGAGGAGCCGCAGCGCGCGATAGAGGTTGGACTTGCCGCTGCCGTTCGGCCCGGTGACGACGTTCAGCCGTGTGAGCGGAACGACGAGGTTCCGGAGCGAACGATAGTTGGCGACCGCCAGTGTCGTGAGCAGGCTTACCTCTCGGACCGGTTGGCCGCGCCGCGATGACTTCGCCGCCGCAGCGGCATGGCCGACCCGCAGGATACCCGAGGCGCCCGCGCCTATCGCACCGTGAACGGCGCGTTGTACGGCCGCCCGAACGGCACGCCGCCCACCACCGTCTGCACCGGCCGCAGGTGGACTTTCCCGTCGCGCTCGTTTTTCCGCGTGTCGACGAAGCGCACCGGGCCTTCGACACTTCGAGGATCGACACGTCGCCCGGCGCGCCGTTCTGCAGCGAGCCGAGCTTCGGCGCGCGGTTGATCACCCGCGCCGGATTGACGGTCGCCATCGCGATCACCTGCTCGAGCGTGAAGCCCATGTTCAGGAACTTGCTCATCACCCAGGTGAGGTACGGCATGCCGGGCGTGTTGCCGGAGAAGACGTGGATGTCCGAGGAGATCACGTCCGGCGGCGCGCCCTGCTGGATCGCGGGCTCGGCCATCGTGTAGTCGAAGCTGCCGCCGCCGTGGCCGACGTCGAAGATCACGCCGCGCCGCTTCGCCGCGAGGGCCGCCGGCAGCAGCTTGCCGTCCTGCACGATGTTCGTGCCCTGGCCCGCGTCGTTGGCGCCCCCGAGTAGCTGTGGGTCAGGATGTCGCCCGCGCGAAGCGTGTCGAGGATCTGCGACATCAGCTCGCGGGTCTGCACGCCGCCGATGTGGCACATCACCTTGCCGCCGGTCCCCGACTGCTCGCAGGCGCGGATCGCGCGCTGCAGCGGCTCGAGGCCGTGCTTGGCGATCACGTTCTCCGACATCCGCACCTTGACGCCGATCACCATGTCGCCGTTCTCGGCGACCGCCTTGGCCGCGGTGTCGGTCTGCGCGTAGTTGATGTTGAAGAGCTCCGCCACCGGGAAGCCGGCGAGCCCGATGTTCGCGATGTGGACGAAGGCGTAGAGCCGGCATCGGGTCTGCGCGACGATGTGACGTCGGAACACGGCGAAGTTGTTGGCGCCGGCGTCGCCCGCCGACACGAGGGTCGTCGTCGCCTGGAACTGCGCGAGCTCGTCCGCCGGGATCCCGATCGCCGAGCCGTACGGGAAAACGTGCGCGTGAAGGTCGATCAGCCCAGGCGTGACGAGCTTCCCGCTCGCGTTCAGGACGCGCAGCGCACGATCGGCGGGGATGTCGGGCTCGACTGCTTCGACGACGCCGAAACGGATCCCGACGTCTCGCCGCCCGCGCAGGTTCTGGCTGGGATCGAGCACCTCGCCGCCCTTGATGACGAGGTCGAACTTGTCCTGCGGGCCCATCGCCGCATGCACGGCGCGGCCGACGAGGCCGGAAGCGGCGAGCGCCGAGACGGCGCCCGTGCCGGCGAGAAACCTGCGACGGTCGTTCGAGTTCATGCTGGCCTCCCTTGGCGGAGCGCGAACGTTGAGCCGCGCCCGGAGGAGCGTCAAGCTGCGACGCAGCAGCACGGGAGCCGCCGACTCCTGTACGCTCGCGCGCTCTCTCCCGGAACGCCATTTCGATCACAACCTCCGCGCGCGAGCCCTGCAGCGGCGTCTTCGGTTAACCGCCGCATCGACCTCGACGGCAGCGGTGCGTCTCGACTGCATGATCGACCCGCTCGCCCTACTAGTTGGGCAAGGGCAACTGACGAGCGGCGCGTTGCTCGATGCCGCCCGCGAGCTGTCGCGGTCGCTTGCGACGCTCGAGTTCCCGCCGCCGGTCGCGCATGTCTACGACCCGCACCGCTACGCGTGGGCGCCCTACGAGGCGTATGTGACGCGCTACGGCGCGGGGCCCAAGCGCTTTGTCCTGCTCGGAATGAACCCGGGGCCGTTCGGGATGATGCAGACTGGCGTGCCGTTCGGCGAGATCGCGGCCGTGCGCGACTGGATGGGCATTCGCGCACGCGTCGAGAAGCCGAAGCACGAGCATCCGCGGCGGCCGATCGAGGGCTTCGATTGCAGGCGCTCCGAGGTGAGCGGCCGGCGGCTGTGGGGCTGGGCGGCCGGGCGCTTCGGCACGGCGGAGCGGTTCTTCGCCGACTGGTTCGTCCTGAACTATTGCCCGCTCGCGTTCCTCGAGGCTTCGGGCCGCAACTTCACGCCGGACAAGCTTCCGGCGCCGCTGCTTCGCACGGTCCACGATGTCTGCGATCGCCATCTCGCCGCGGCGCTCACCGCGCTCGCGCCGGTCTGGGCGATCGGCATCGGCGGGTTCGCCGAGCGCCGGATCCGCTCGGTGCTCGAAGGGAACCTCGTCGACGGCGCGGTGGCGCGGAAGATGCGGGTCGGACAGATCCTGCACCCGAGCCCGGCGAGCCCGGCCGCGAACCGGGGCTGGGTCGAGGCGATGGAGGCTCAGCTTGCGGCGCTCGGCGTCCGATTCGGTACGTAGCCTCACGTATCGAAAACCTTTCCCGCGCGAGGCCAAATGAGAACCGATGCCACGACGCACGGGGGATCGGGTGCCTGCGATATGGCCCGGCATGACGCTTACGGCGATGCTGCTTCTCGCCGCGGCGCCGTTCGCGACCGCCGCCGATCGCATCGCCAACGCCGAGGCGGCCCGCTGGTATCACGAGGGCTCTCCGGCGCTCTTCGTCGACCTGCGGACGGCCGGTGAGCGCGCGCAGGGCGGCCGGCTCGCGCGGGCGCTGTGGATTCCGCTCCGCGCGGACGGCGGCATCCGCGGCCCGGACGCCGCGCGGCTCGCCGACGAGATCCTGCGCGCAGCCGAGGGCGATCGGCTGCGGACCGTGGTCCTGGTCTGCGAGCTCGGCGTCAAGGCGGCGGCGGCTGCGGATGCGCTCCTCGCCCGCGGCTTCCGGACCGTGCTGTCGGTCGACGGCGGGCTCTGGGCCGGGGAGCCGTGGCTCGCCTTCGAGCTCGAGTAGTGCGGCGCGGCGGTGCTAGATTACGCGACCGAAGCCGAACCGGAGATCGACCGTGAGCGCAGTGGAAACCGTTCCGACCGGATCGATACGCTGCTGGTGTATCCGCTCTAGCGTCGTCCCGGCGCAGGCCGGGACCCAGTGCCGCGCCTCCTGGACCCCGGCGTTCGCCAGGGTGACGCGATCAATCGATCTTCGCGCCCGACTCCTTCACGACGCGCGACCACTTGGCGATCTCGCTCCTGACGAACTCGCCGAAGGCCTCGGGCGTGCCGCCCGGGAGGTCGGAGAGCCCGCCCGGTGCGAGGCGCTCGCGGACGTCGGGCGCGGCCATCGCCTTCGCGATCTCCGCGTTGAGCCGCTCAATGACTTCGCGCGGCGTGCCGGCCGGGGCAAAGTAGCCGAACCACGCCGTCGCCTCGTAGTTCGGCACGCCACCCTCGACCATCGTCGGGACGTCGGGCAGCGGTGCCGCGCGCTTCGCGCCCGTGACGCCGATCGCGCGCAGCTTCCCCGCCCGCACGTGCGGCAGCGCGTCCGGCGCGACGGCGAACGCGAAGTCGACCTGGCCGCCGAGCATTGCGGCGACCGCCGGCGCGCTGCCCTTGAACGGAACGTGGTTGAGCTTCAGCCCCATCGTCGTGGCGAGCATCTCGGCCGACAGATGCTGCGAGGTGCCGTTGCCGTTCGACGCGTAGCTCAGCGTGCCCGGCCTCTGTCGCGCCGCCGCGACGAGGTCCTGCACCGACTGGAGCGGCGAGGAAGCATGCACGACCAGGATGTTGGGCGTCGTCGCGACCAGGATGATCGGCGCGAAGTCCGTCACCGGGTCGTACGGCAGCTTCGCGTACAGGCTCGGCGCGATCCCGTGCGGACCGATGCCGCCGACCATGATCGTGTAACCGTCCGGGGGCGATTTCGCGGTGAACTCCGTTCCCACGCTGCCGCCGGCACCGACGCGGTTTTCCACGACCATCGGCTGGCCGAGGCTCTCGCCCGCCTTTTGCCCCACCGTCCGGGCGATCAGGTCGTAGTAGCCGCCGGCCGGGTTCGGCACGATCACCCGGATCGGCTTCGCGGGATACGGCTGTGCGAGGGCGCCGGCGGCGACAAGCGCGAGCGCAAGCGCGGCGAGGATCGGGGTCGGTCGCATGGCTCCTCCGGTGCGGGGCCGCGGCGTGTAGTGCTCCACTCGCCCGACCGACGCTCGCCTACGTGGACGACGTCCGAGCCTTCGCTGTTGAGAATTGACGCGTCCGTCCACGGGCAACCTTGATCGAGCAGAAGCCGCTTCAAGCGGATTCCAGCGGAACGATACGGTCGTCCAGGTTCGAAGCGGCGAACTCGAGTGCCTGCCGAACGTCGCGGTCACGAGCTCGGGGTACTCGCGGAAAAGATCTTCGCGATTGGGATACGTCGCCACGGCCGCGACCACGCGGCGAACGGTCAGTCGCATCCCGCGAATCGCGGTTGGGCGCCGAGGACCTCGGGGTTGGCGGCGATCCGAGCGAACCTGTGCATAGGGAGCCGGACGCTCGGCCGCAGCATACGATCCCGTTGTGCGCCGGCAAGCCCGCGCGACGCCCGAGAAGGGATCCCCGCCCGGCGAGCAGGCCTGAATCGAGCTATGGCCGTGCTCGCGAAACGCCTTGCGGCGAACGTCCCCGGCGATTTCTTCGTCGACTCGACCTGCATCGACTGCGGGACCTGCCGGCAGATTGCGCCGGACGCGTTCGCCGAAGGGCGCGATGCCTCGTACGTGTATCGGCAGCCGGTCGACGAGGCCGAAGCGCGCCGCGCGGCGATGGCGCTCGTCGCCTGCCCGGTGGCGGCGATCGGCACCGAGGCGAAGCGCAACGTCGCCGCGGCGCGTCAGGCGTTTCCGGAACCGATCGCAGACGGGGTGTACTACTGCGGCTGGGCGGCCGAATCGAGCTACGGCGCCCGGAGCTACCTGATCGTGCGCCCGCGCGGCAACATCCTGGTCGACTCGCCGCGCTATGCCGCCCCGCTCGTCGCGGAGATCGAAGCGCTCGGCGGCGTCCGCTGGATGTTTCTCACCCACCGCGACGACGTCGCCGATCACCGCAAGTTTCGCGAGCGGTTCGGCTGCGAGCGCATCCTGCACCGCGACGACGTCGTCGCCGGGACGCAAGAGGTCGAGATCAAGCTCGACGGCGACGCGCCCGTCCCGCTCGACGACGAGGCGCTCTTCATCCCGGTGCCGGGGCATACGCCCGGCTCGACCTGCCTGCTATATCGGGGCTTCCTGTTCTCCGGCGACCACGCGTGGTCGGACGCGCGGGGCGAGCGCGTCGTTGCCTCGCGCAGCGTGTGCTGGTACGACTGGGGCCTCCAGACGGCGTCGATGGAGCGGCTCGCGGGCTATGCATTCGAGTGGCTGCTGCCGGGGCATGGCATGCGCTGCCGGCTGCCGCCGGCGCGGATGCACGACGAACTCGTCCGCTGCATCGGGCGCATGAAGGCGGGCGGCCGCGCCGCGTCGTAGTGGGACGTGCCGAACATGGGACCGCCGTCCCACGGCGGGGGCAAGTAAACTCGCGCCCGCAGACCAACGACAAGCGATTCGAGGAGGAGATCCGATCATGTGCGAGCTCACGCCATCCCCCGCCACGCCCGAAACGCCACGCCGCGCCGGGCGCGAACCCGAAGATCGCGGCGTCTCGCGCCGCGAGTTCCTCACCTCGAGCGCCGCGGGGATCTTCGCCGGCGCCGCGGCCGGCACGGGCCTCGCGGGATGTGCGACGGCCGACCAGGCTGCGATGAGCGGTACTCCCGGGCAGCGCGTGCTGCTGAAGGGCGGCGTCGTGCTGACGATGGATCCGAAGCTCGGCGACTTCGACCAGGCCGACGTGCTGATCGAGGGCTCGAAGATCGCCGCGGTCGGGCCGAACCTCCAGGCGACGGCCACGGTGATCGACGCCTCGAACATGATCGTGATGCCGGGATTCGTCGACACGCACCGGCACATCTGGCAGGGCCCGCTGCGCAACGTGTTCCCCGACGGCCGCCTGGGGGACTACTTCAAGTCGATCGGCACGACCGCGCGCGGCGTGTACCGGCCCGAGGACGTCTACGTCGGCGATCTCCTGTGCTCGTGGGGCGCGATGAACGCCGGCGTCACCACGATGCTCGACTGGTCGCACATCTCCAATACGCCGGCGCACTCCGACGCCGCCGTGCAGGGGTTGCGGGACTCCGGCATCCGCGGCGTCTACGCCTACGGCTTCGGCGCGCCGGGGCCGGCGACCCAGTACCCGCAGGACATCCGGCGGATCCGCAAGCAGTACTTCGCCAGCGACGACCAACTGCTGACGCTCGCGCTCGCGACCGCATTCGATCCGAACCACTGGCGGCTCGCGCGCGAGGTCGGCGCGCCGATCACGCTGCACGCCAACGGCGTAGGTGAGCTGCTGCCGCTCGCGAACGCCGGGCTGATGGGACCGGACGTCACCTACATCCACTGCTGTCGCCTGACCGCGGAGGAGTGGAAGCACATCGCCGATACCGGCGGCAAGATCTCGATCGCGGCGCCGGTGGAGATGGAGATGGGACACGGTATTCCGCCCATTCAGCAGACGCTCGATCTCAAGCTTCCGCTCTCGCTCAGCAACGATGTCGAGACCTCGATCGGCGCGGACTTCTTCTCGCAGATGCGCACCGTCTTCGTGCTGCAGCGCATGCAGCTGCTCGCGCGCGAGCGGGCCGGCGAGAAGAATCTCCCGTCGCTGCTCGGCGTGAAGCAGGTGGTGCAGATCGCCACCCTCGGCGGCGCGACGGTCAACCACCTCGACCGAAAGGTGGGGTCGCTCACGCCCGGCAAGGAGGCCGACGTGATCATGCTCGCGACAGATCGCATCAACGTGATGCCGCTCAACAACGCCTACGCGGCGGTCGTGCAGACCATGGATACGAGCAACGTCGAGGCCGTTTTCGTCGGCGGCAAGGTGAAGAAGTGGAAGGGGCAGCTCGTCGGCGTGAACGTGGTCGAGCTGCAGCGCAAGGCCGAACAGTCGCGCGACTACCTGCTCGCGCAGGCGAAGTGGCCGAAGACGGTGCTCGGCGGATACCTGCCCGGGCACTGAGCGCGCGCGGGCCGAGCACGCCCAAGCTGAACGTCGTCGTCGAACCCTGGCGGGTACACCCGCTCGCGTGGATTCACCGCGGCGAGGCCCGGGCGGTCGCCGCTGAGTTCCGTCGTGCGGGGTACGCCGTGCGGATGGTCAAGTTCAGCGAGGCGGAGATCGGCGCGCTGCCCTCGGGCCCGCTGCTCCTGCGTGTCTCCGATCCGGTGATGCTCGTCGCTGCGCAGGCGCTGGGCCGCGCATCGATTCCATACTTCGGCCCCGGCGCAGCGGCGATGGCGCGCTGCTACGACAAATGGGAGGCGTACCGTCTCGCGAGCGGAGCCGGCATCGACTGCCCGGCGACCGCGCTCGCGAGCGACGCCGGCAAGGCGACATTCCCGCTGATCCTCAAGCCGCGGCAGGGTTCCGATTCGATCGGCATGCGTCTGGTCGCGAACGGACCGATTCCCGTGCGGGCGCGAACCGATCGCTACATCGCGCAGGAGCGGATCGTCGGCGCGGAGCTGACGATCGCCGTGATCGGCGGCCGGGTGGGGATGCCGCTGCGGCTCGCGCTCCCGGAGGGGACGCCCTACTCCTTCTGGCGCAAGTATCTCGCCCGGCCGGGCAGTGCGCCGCTCGCGGACCCGGCGCTGGCGGCGAGGGTGCGCGAACTCGCGCTGCGAATCGCCGGCGTGCTCGCGATCGACTGGGCGGCGCGGATCGATCTCATGCACGAGGCGGCGACCGGCAGCCTGCGTTTTCTCGAGTGCGACGTTGCGCCGCTCGTCGGCCCCGACTCGGCGTTCGCGGCGAGCCTCGCGGCGGCCGGGATCGGACGCGCGGACCAGCTGCGGCTGCTCGTCGACGCGCGGTGAGCGCCGACCGCGGTCAGCGTCCGGCAGCGTCCCGCGCCCGCAGCTTCGCCGCGATGTACGCGCGGTGCGGGACGTGCAGAAGGTCGGCGATCCTGCGTACGACGTGCTGCTCGTTCGCGCTCAGGTCGGCATCGGCGTAGGCGACCTGCCACATGAGCTCGATGACCCGCTCCTTCTGCGCCGCGGAGAAATGCCGGTTGATCAGCGAGGTGAACTGGTAGTAGTCGGTGGCGTCCCGCGCCTCCTCTTCGGCGAGGCGGATCAGCGTCTCGGCCTCCCCGGCGTCGAGACCGAACTTGGTGCGCACGGCGCCAAGGGCCGCGGCGCGCTCCGCATCGTCCATCGCGCTGTCCAGCCGGACGGTTTCGACGAGGAGCGCGGCGGTGGCGACCTCGATCGGGTGTCGGTCGTCGCCCTGCCCCGCGGGGGCGGTCACCCGTTGATCGAAGAATTCGCGGATGGCATTCAGCATGAGGCTCTCCGGAGCGTCTGACAGCGCGATCGTGCCCCGAGTTGCACGGGCGCGCCGGGCGGTCAGAACCGTCCGATCGCTCCCATCATGCCGATGGCGCCCATGCCGAACGCGGCGGCGAGTCCCGCGCCGATCAGGAACGTGATCACGACCGCGATCGCGACCACCAGGACGCCGTAGGCGATCGCTTTCCGCTCCGGCATTTTCATCAGCAGCGGCGCCCCGAGCTGCAGGAGATAGAGCGAGTAGAGGCCGCCGAGGAGCGAGATCAACCAGCCGACCACCGGCAGGATGGTGAAGATGCCGGCGACCCAGGAGGCGGTCAGCGCATAGGCGGTGAGCTTGAGCGCCTGGTCGAAATTGCTGCGCCCCTCGAAGCGCGGTGCGAGGACGTTCGCGACGAGCGCGAGGATGAGCACCATCACGAGGCTCAGGACGTACCCCGTCAGCGCAGCCTGCACCGCGAGGCCGGGTCCGAGGCGCCCGAAGCCGAGCGACCCGACGAGCCCGGTGCTGACGAGCGTCGCCGCCGCGGGCAGGATCGCCAGGATCGCGATGTAGCCGAGGTAGAGGGATCGCGGGTCGCTCCGCTCGCGGGCGATCGCCGACCACTCGCTCTCGGGCTGGAGCAGGATGTTCGTTGCGCGGTTGACGGCGTGCATCGTTCGCTCCTATGCCGGCAGCATACGGGCACGCCCGCCGGTCGCGCAACCCGGTACGCCGCAGAGCCGCCGAACGGCGCGCGCGGGCGCCGTCCAGGTGCCCGAACGGGTCGTGCTGCCGAACGGGGTGAAACGCTGCACGCTGTGCTGACGCCGGGGGGTGGACGGCGCCTCCGGTTTGGCGTATTCATGACATTGTTCTGAATCGTCCCGGCCGAGGAGGCCCCGTGAGAAACGCGATCACCCCCCTGGTACTGCTGCTCTGCGCCGTCGCGACGCCCGCCTGGGGCGAGTGCTACACGGTCTACGACCGGGCGAGCCGGATCGTCTATCGCTCGGAGGTCACCCCGATCGACCTCTCGGGCCCGATCCGTGTCGGAATGCGCAATACTTTCCCGGGGGGGCAGCTCGTCATCTCCGGCGATGACAAGAAGTGCACGTATATCGCTCCGGCGAGCGCGATCGACCCGATGAGCGGCGAGGCCAAGGTCAACACCGCGCCGACGCGGGTGCCGGTGAAGCCCGCAGCGGCGGCCGGCTGAACGCCCACGCTCCCGCGACGGCGTTGTCGCGGACGAGCCTGCACGGCCTGTCGGATTCGCCGCAGCCGCGAGCTCGCGAGTGATCTCGCGATGTGCGCGCCACGCCCGGTTTCGCGGCGCGAGGACCGATTCTTTCGATCTCACGTTCCTTGTCCGACTCTGATGTACGCTTCCGCGCGGATGCGTTCTACTGGGGGTGGCGATGGAAGCACAGGCCGGAGCGGGCGCGATCAACGCGGGGATCGCCTATGCGGTCGACACCGGCGAGAAGCCGGTGAACGAGACGTTCGGCCCGGGCAACATCCGGCGCCGCAACACGGGGACAAAGGAGCAACGGTCGATGCCGATCCGCGACGGGCGGCCGCTCGCCGGCACGTTCTCGCTGGACGAGAACGGATTCGTCCTCGTGCCGCATCCGACCGCGGTCGCGGATTTCTTCGACGAGGATCAGCTCGCGGCCGTCTACTACCCTGAGGTCGAGCAGATCGTCAAGGCCGCGTCCGGCGCCGCGCGCGTGGTCGTCTTCGACCACACGCTGCGCTCGGGCGACGAGGCCGAGCGCGAGGCGCTGCTCGTCCGCGAGCCGGTGCTGTCGGCGCACAACGACTACACCGAGTGGTCCGGACCGCAACGCGTGCGCGAGGTGCTGCCCCACGAAGCCGATGCGCTGCTCGCGCACCGGTTCGCGATCATCCAGGTCTGGCGGGCGATCAACCAGCCGATCCGGTCGAACCCCCTCGCGATTGCCGACGCGCGCAGCGTCGCTCGCGGCGACCTTCTCGCCGCCGAGCGCCGCTACCCGCACCGGGTCGGCGAGACCTACCAGGTGCGCTACAACCCGGCCCACCGCTGGTTCTACTTTCCGGAGATGCGGCGCGACGAGGCGCTCGTCTTCAAGGTCTATGACTCGGCGAAGGACGGGCGTGCGCGCTTCACGGCGCACACTTCGTTCGTCGACCCGAACACGCCGCCCGACGCACCGCCGCGACAGAGCATCGAGGCGCGGACGTTCGCGTTCTTCGCGTAGCCCGCCGGCGCGGCGCGGCCCGCGGTGCGCCGCCGCGGCCGCCGGGTCGGGAGCGGTGCACGCACCGGCGTCCTGAGGCTTGGCGCTCCCTCAGAAGACCATGCGCAGCGCTCTCTTGCCTTCGGTCCGGTAGGCGGAGAAATCGCCGACGTCGATCGTCGCGACGCGCAACTCGCCTAGGTCGTGCGCGAGCAGTACCAGCGTCCCGTCCGCGTAGTCCATCGGCGTGTCCGCGTAGGTGGCGAGCAGTCGTGCCAGCCTCGGGATTGCGTCGTCGGACAACTGCGGGACGATGAGCGCCTCGGCCGCGAACGCCATCAATTTCCCCCGTGCAGGCGGGCTGATCAGGTGCCAGGCTTCCGTAAGCACTGCGTGCGTGGTTACGAGATCCGCGCGGTTGCGAGAGAACCACGCAGCCGCGCGGGGGTGCGACGCATCGTTGCGCTTGAAGAGGGCGACCAACGGCCCGGTGTCGAGGAGGACTCTAGCCACGGAAGCGGCGGCGTACCGGTCTGCCGGGCGACGCGGCTTTCGTGCGCAGCGCAGCGCGAACGTATTCCGAGTGCCGTTCGGCCACGTCCGGCCGCGAATCGTCGTCGCATCCTGATGACCCCGAGACGCCGGGCGACCGCGTAGGCGCCGGCGCGCACCTTCCGCTTGCCGAGCCGCTCGGCGATCAGACCGCGCACAATCTCTGCCTGGCTTCTGTTCTCCTCGTCACTGAGGCGGCGGAGCCCCGCTTCGATGTCGGCGGGCAGGCGAATGACCAGGGGCATGTCTTGGCTCGTATTCGTCGGGCGAATACATGATACCGGCGGCGCGCCGCTATTGCCAGTCTGCCCGGCACCGCAGCCAGAGGCCGCTTGCCCAGCTCACCGACGCTTCCCTCGAGGAAGTTGCCCGGACTCCCGGAAGGGAGACTCGTTCGGCCTGCCGGCGTTATGCTGGGTTGCCCATGCCCGCCAACCTGTCGCCCGAGTACAAGGCCGCCGAGGCCGCGTTTCGCAAGGCGCGCGAGCCCCGCGAGCGGCTCGACCGGCTGCGCGAGATGCTGCGCACGATCCCGAAGCACAAGGGGACCGATCACCTCCAGGGCGACATCAAGCGTCGGATCAAGGAGCTCTCCGACGAGCTCGAGGGGCCGCGGAAGGGCGGCGCGCGCAGCGCCCCGTCGCTCGTCGTCCGCCCCGAGGGCGCGGCGCAGATCGCGCTGATCGGGCCGCCGAACTCGGGCAAGTCCGCGCTGCACGCGCGGCTCACCAGCTCGCACGCGCACGTGGCGGAATATCCGTTCACGACGCAGCATCCCGAGCCCGGGATGATGACCCACGAGGACGTCCACTTTCAGCTCGTCGACCTGCCGGCGGTGTCGCCGCAGCATCCGGTCCCGTGGCTCGCAGCCACCCTGCAGACGGCGGACGCGTGCCTGCTCGTCGTCGACCTCGGCGAGCCGGCCTGCGTCGAGCAGGTGCAGGCGATCCACGCGCTGCTCGCGGAGCGGCGCGTCACGCTCGGCGAGCGCTGGCCGTCCGCACCCGGGTCGGCGGCCGCGGACGAGGATCCGTTCGCGATTCGCCTGCCGACGCTGCTCGCCGCGAACAAGGCCGACCTCAGCGCCGACGAGGACGCCGAGCTCCAGGCGTTTCGCGAGCTCACCGGATCGAGCTATCCGGCCGTCGTCACCTCGGCGACCACCGGCCGCGGCCTCGGCGAGATCGGTTCATTCCTCTTCAGCAACCTCGACATCGTGCGCGTCTACACGAAAACCCCCGGCAAGCCGCGCGAGCTCGGCCCTCCCTTCACCCTGCGCCGGGGCCAGACGATCGAGGACGTCGCGCGGCTCGTTCACCAGGATCTCGCGCGCACCCTGACGTACGCGCGCGTATGGGGCCGATCGGGCTTCGACGGCCAGCACGTCGGGCGTGAGCATCCGGTCGAGGACGGCGACGTCGTGGAGCTGCACGCGTAGGTTCTCTCAGCCGCCGCGCGGCACCGGCGCGGGCGCGCGGGAATGCCACCCGCCGCCCGACCGTTGCACGAGCCACAGCGCGATCGCGAGGTTCACGATATTCCACGCGATGCCGTTCGCGAACGCCGCGGTGTACGAGCCGGTCAGGTCGAAGATCGCGCCGGTCATCCAACCGCCGAGCGCCATGCCGAAGAGCGTCGCCGTGATCACCGCGGCGATCCGGGTGCCGGCCTCGCGCGGCGCGAAGTGTTCGCGCACGATGATCGCGTACGCCGGCACGATGCCGCCCTGGAAGAGACCGAAGAGCGCCGAGATGACATAGAGCGAGGCGAGCCCGTCGAACGGGAGGAACAGCATCAGGGCGAGGCCCTGCAGCACGGACCCGAGCGCGAGCGTGCGCAGGCCCCCGATGTGGTCGCAGATCCAGCCCGACGCGAGCCGGCTCACGATGCCGAAGCCGAGCATGAGCGACAGCATCTCCGCGCCGCGCGCGGGGCCGTAACCGAGATCGGCGCAGTACGCCACGATGTGGACCTGCGGCATCGACATCGCCATGCAGCAGGCGAGGCCGGCGATGATCAGCAATCCCTGAAGCGCGCCTGGCGACAACCCGAGCGGCCGCGGCGACCCGGACCCGGTGCGCCCGGCCGCGGCCGACGCTTCGAACGCCGGCGGCCGCCGCCGCAGCACGAGCGCAAGCGGCAGCATCACCACCGCGCAGAAGAGGCCGATGCCGACGTGCGTCTGGCGCCAGCCCACGGTCTCGACGAAGTGCTGCACCACCGGCGGCCACACCGTGCCCGCGAGGTAGCTGCCGCTCGCGACGATCGCGACCGCCAGGCCGCGCCGGCGGACGAACCAGAGCGAGATGTCGGCGAGGAGTGGCGAGAAGGTCGCCGAGGCGCCGAGGAGGCCGATGAGCAGCCCCTGGACGAGGGCGAACTGCCACAGGCTCGCCGTCGCGCCGGCAGCCGCGTAGCCGGTCGCAAGCGCGATCGCGCCGATCACGACCGGGACGACGACCCCGAAGCGGTCGGCGAGGCGACCCATGAGCAGCCCGCCGACGCAGAGGCCGAGCAGCGTCAACGTGTACGGCAGCGACGCGTCGCCGCGCGCGACGCCGAATTCCGTTTGGACGGTGGGCAGCACCACGACGCCGGACCACAGGCCGACGCCGCCGACGGCCGAGATCGCGAGCGCCGCCGCGAGGCGCAGCCATGCGTAGCCGGAGTCCGCCTCGCCCTGCACCACCGTCATCCAAGCCTCCCGTCCGCTCGGTAGCGAGCGTCGGGAGCGAACTTACCTCACGGCACGGATACGCGTCGCAGCGCAGCCTCGGTCTCTGCTGCGAGCCGCGCGACCAGCGCCGCCGCCGGCTGGCGCCGGGCGAGCCGAACGCCTTGCCCGGCCCAGAGCGACAGGAACTCGGCGCGTCCCGCTCTCGCCGCCGCGGCGCGCAGCGGCCGAGTCAGCGAGTTTTGCAGCGGGAACGGCAGGATCGCGTTGTCGTCGCACCCGACCTCGGTCATGAAGCGGTTGACGATGCCGCGCGCCGGGCGGCCGGAGAAGGCGCGCGTGAACCGCGTGTCGCTCTCACGCGCCGCCAGGATCGCCCGCTTGTAGACCTCCGGAATCCCGGCCTCGTCGCACGTCAAAAACGCGGTGCCCATCTGCACGCCGCTCGCCCCGAGCGCGAGCGCGGCGGCGATGCCGCGGCCGTCCATGATGCCGCCCGAGGCGATCACCGGGACCTTCACGGCGTCGACCATCGGCGGCACGAGCGCGATCGTGCCCACCATCCCCGAGTCGGCGCTCGCCCACGAACGTGCCGCGATGACCGCCCGCCTCGGCTCCCTTGCGCGACGACGGCGTCCACACCGGCCTGCTCGAGCGCCGCGGCCTCCTCGACGGTGGTCGCGGTGCCCATCAGGAACATGCCGCGCGCCTTGATCGCCGCGATCGCGGCGGCGGGCAGGACGCCGAACGTGAAGCTGAAGGCCGATGCGCCGCTCTCCAGCGCCGCCTCGAACAGCGCGGGGAACGCGTCGGCAGGGCGCCGCCGGCGCCGCGGGTGCCGGCAGCCCGAGCTCGGCGAAGTAGGGTGCGACGCTCGCGAGCGCGGCGCGCATGTCCGCGGGCACCGGCGGCGCGGCATCGGCGCGAACAGGTTGATGCCGAACGGCCGCTGCGTCAGGCCGCGCACCGCGCGCGCCGACTCGGCGATCTGCGGCGGCGTGAGGTAGGCCGCGCCGATGAACCCGAGCGCGCCCGCCTCGCCGACCGCGGCGACGAGCGCCGGGGTGTCGCCGCCGCCTGCGAGCGGCGCCTGGATGATCGGGTGAGTGAGCTTGAGCCGGCGGGTGAGCGCGGTCTGGATCGCCATGGGAGGCCTCGAACGTGTGCATCGCCACCCTACCTTGACGGGGTCATCCCGGCAAATGAATAATCGCGAACGGATCGTTCTCGAATCGAGAATCATGGACTTCGCTTCCCTGCAGGTGTTCAAGGCGGTCGCCGACGAAGGCGGCATCAACCCGGCGGCGCGCAAGCTCCACCGCGTGCAGTCCAACGTCACCACTCGCATCCAGCAGCTGGAAGCCTCGCTCGGGACGCAGCTCTTCGTGCGCGAGAAGCGCCGGCTGCATCTCTCGCCGGCAGGGCAGGTATTCCGCCAGTACGTCGAGCAGGTGCTGCGGCTCTCGGGCGAAGTGCGGAACGCGCTCGCCGGCGACTCGCCGCGCGGGGTGCTGCGGATCGGGACGCTCGAGAGCACCGCGGCGAGCCGGCTGCCGCCGCTTCTCTCGCGCTACCACGCGGCGCATCCGGCCGTGACCGTGGAGCTCGTCACCGGCACGACGGATGCGCTGGTCGAGGCGGTTCTCGGCCGGCGTCTGGAGGCGGCGTTCGTCGCGGACTGCCGGCCCTCCGCCCGACTGGAGACGATGCCGGCCTTTCGCGAAGAGCTGGTGCTCGTCGCGCCGCGCTCGCATCCGGGTATCCGGCGGGCCCGCGACGTGCGCGCGGACACGCTGATCATCTTTCCGAGCGGCTGCGCATATCGGCGCCGATTGCAAGCCTGGCTCGGCGGCGACGGCGTGGTGCCGGACAAGGTCCTGGAGCTCGGCTCCTATCACGCGATCGTCGCCTGCGTCGCGTCCGGCACCGGCATCGCGATCGTGCCGCGCTCGGTGCTGGCGACGATCCGGCGCGACGAGGGCGTCGCGGTCTATCCGCTCGCGCGGGGAACGGCCGTGAGCACGACTGCGCTCGCGTGGCGCAAGGGCGAGCTGTCGCCGCCGCTCAAGGCGCTGCAGGCGAAGGTCGCTGGATTCAGGAAAGGCGCGGCGCGCCGGCGCCCGTGAAGCGGCGGACCAGAGCGAGCACGACGATAAGCCGACGCCGCCGGCGCCGAAGATGATGATCTCCAACGGCCAGAGGTTGTGCGAGGTCGGGTCGCGCGACGTGTCGACGACGATTCGCCCGACGACGAACGCCATCACCGCGACCGGCACCGCCGCCGCGAGCCGCCACGCGCCGCGCCATCTCCACAGCGCCCACACGGGCGCGCCGATGCAAGCGAGCACGAGCGCCACCAGCACCGGGGCGATCAGAAACCCGAGCGCGAGATCGCCGGCAGTCGGGGGTTTCGCCGCCGCCGCCTTGCGCTCGGCCTCCCACGCCGCCGCGGTTGCGCGCTTGAGCTCGGGGACCCACGGCGCGGTCGCGTCGGCGACCGGTCCGCTGCCCCAGCGGAGTTTGACCGGGTACGCGGACACCTGCCACTCGCGGTACGGCTTGCCGCCGCCGGCGACGATGCGGATCTCGTCCACCTCGACCGGCTTGTCGAAGGAGATCCAGCCGAGCGCGTAGCCCGACCCGGACCACTTCGCCGAAGCATTCGACTTCCAGCCCTTCTCGATCCGCTTGCCGCCGAAGTACGCGTGCGTCCACAGGCCGACCGGCTCGTCGGCGTCGAACTGGATGCGCACGTAGAACGGCTGGTCGCGGCCGAGCGTCGCTTCAGCCGGCGGGTCGGTGGCGGCGACGCGCACGCGGATATCCGCCTGGGCTGCGCCGGCGGCGAGGGCGAGGGCGAGGAGGAGCAGGCAGCGCATCACCGCAACGTAGCACGAGCGGTCGCGGCAAACGGACGCGGCGGGCCCCGCAGCGAGGCTTAGTTTGCGGCGTGGCACTCGAGAAACCCGGCGGCGAGCCCGCGGAAGCGGTCCGGATCCGCGGTGAAGAAGAAGGTGCCGAGCCCTGGCACGACGTTCAGTAGGCGTTCGGCAGGCGATCAACCCCGTTCAATACCTCCGGCTAGCGGTGGTTGAGATGCATCACATCGTCGCCGACGTCATGATCGTCGACGAGGAGCATCGAGGATCGCTCGGACGACCATGGATCACCCTGGTCTGGTGATACGTGCGACAGCGCACAGACGCGCGATCCACACCACGCGCACCATGTTGGCGCTGTACCCGATTCGCCTGCTGCCGGTCCGTCGATGCTGTCTGCCGTATCGGACAAGGTGGTGATCGACGGGGAAGCGCGAGCAATGAGATACCGTGTTCTTTGTCAAGCGGCGAGCTCATGTGTGTCGTCTCCGCGGTAGCCAGATGGGCGACGAAGGGCCGGCGATGTTTGGCGACGCTGTAGACGGCCAAGAGCAGCTTGTGCATGCAGGCCACCAGGGCGACCTTGGGCAGCTTGCCGCGCGCGAGCAGACGCTGGTAGTGGGCGCGCAGCCAGGGGTTCCTGCGCACGGCGGTCAGGGTGGGCATCCACAGTGCGGCGCGCAGGCGAGCGTTGCCGATGGTCGTGGTGGCGGCGCGGGTGTTCTTGCGTTTGCCCGACTGGCTGAGCGCTGGCACGACGCCGACGTAGGCGGCGAGCGCGCCGGGGGCGCGGAACTGGGCGGGGTCGCCGAGTTCGGCGATGAGGCGCGCGGCGGTATTGGGGCCGATGCCCTCGATGGTGGTGAGCAGCGTGCCGACTTCATGCGCGCCGAGGGTGCCCTCGATGTCGCGGTCGAGCTGGCGCAAGCGCCGGCGCAGGATGTCCAGATCCTCGCAGGCGTAGCGGACCTGGACGCGGTAGGCCTCGCCGTGATGGTGTCCCACCGAGTGCTTGGCCGCCGCGATGAGCAGGCCGGCGAGCTCGGCGCCGACCTTGTGCCGGCCGTCGTAGCGCAGGGCGGCCAGACGCCTGGCCGATACGCCGCGGAAGGCCGCGGCGGTGGGATAGTCGTGCAGGATGGCGCTCGCCAGTTCGCTATCCAGGCCCTTGACGTAGCGGGTGAACTCGGGGAAGCCCAGGTCGACCAGGCGGTGGAGCTGGCGCACCCGGTCGCCGAAGTCCTGCAGCAGCCGCTCGCGCAGGCGCACCAGCTCGCGCAGCTCCTCGGTGGCCGGGTCGGGCAGCCGCGTGGGCGTGGGGCGCTTCTGCGCGGCGAAGCGCGCGATGCCCAAGCGCATCGATCGCGTCGGTCTTGGTGCGTTGCAGGTCCTCCTCGGCGAAGCGATGGGTGCGCAGCGGATTGAGCAGCGCCACGCTGAAGCCGCGCGCGGCCAGGGCCGCGAAGAGGTTCTTCCAGTAGTGGCCGGTGGCCTCCATGGCGACGAGCAGCTCGGCGCTCGCGCCGAGCTGCTCGAAGAGCTTCTCGTAGCCGGCCGCATCCTCGGTGAACGCGGTGGGCTTGACCAAGACCTTCCCATCTTCGTCGACCAGCGCGACCACGTGGGTCTCGGAGGCGATGTCCACGCCAGCGAATCGCATACGACCTCCTGCCGACGGAGGAAGTCGGGAGCCTCGGAGCCGGTGCTCCTGCCCGCGCTTGTGCATGCGAGGACTCGGCACAGCCGGCCTCGGGATACCGTTCGGGCCCTGAGCACCGGTCGAGGGCGCCAATCTCATTGCCGAGGACTTCGCCTCGAGCGCACGCGCGGCGACCCTCTCCCGGATTCCGTCGACGTCCATTGTCACCGGAGAACTCCGATGAGTGGACAACATACAAGCACTTCCGGAGGCCGGCGAGGGTGCGCCGCGGGGCTGCTTCTACGCTATCGGTCTTGTCCTGCAGGAGGGAATATGCCAAACACAGTCTATCAGCGGGTTAGAGACAACTTGAAATTCCATGACTTGGTGGCCCGCCGCGCGCGCTTTTCGTGGGCGCTCTCTGCCATCGTCCTGGTCGGCTACTACAGCTTCATGGCGGTCGTCGCCTTCTGGCCGGGCCTCCTCGCCACGCCGCTCTGGCAGGGCGCAGTGACCACCGTGGGCGTGCCGGTCGGCGTTGCGATCGTCGTGATTTGCTGGTTGCTGACTGGCCTGTACGTGCGCCGCGCCAACAGCGAGTTCGATGCGATCAACAACCAAGTCCTCGAGGAGGCCACTCGATGAAAACCCCAATCGTCAAACTGGCTATCGGCGCGCTGTTGGTGGGGCTGTCCGCGCTGGTGCTCGCTGCGCCCGCCGCGGTGGGCCCGGTCGAGAAGCAGCCGCTCAACATCTACGCCATCGTCATGTTCTTCGTGTTCGTGGCGGTAACGATGGGCATCACCTACTGGGCTGCCAGCAAGGTCAAGACGACGGCCGACTTCTACACCGCCGGTGGCGGCATCACCGGCTTTCAGAACGGCTTGGCGATCGCCGGCGATTACATGTCCGCGGCCACGCTGCTCGGCCTCTCGAGCCTGATCTACTTCAAAGGCTATGACGGGTTCATCTACATGATCGGGTTCTTCGTCGGCTGGCCCGTCATCCTGTTCCTGTTGGCGGACCGGCTGAGGAACCTCGGCAAATTTACCTTTGCCGACATCGCCGCCTACCGTCTCGACCAGACCCGGATCCGCACTTTTGCGGCGGTGGGCACGCTCACCGTGGTGGCCTTCTACCTCATCGTGCAGATGGTGGGCGCCGGCGAGTTGATTCAGCTGCTATTCGGGCTCGGCCTACCCCTCTATCTCTGCCTCATCTCTCTCTCCTTTTCCTTCTTATATCTCTTCTTTCTCATCTTCTTCTATTTCTCTCTATCTTTTCTCCTCTTTCCTTTCCTCCTCTTCTCCTTCTTTCCTTTTCTCTTTCTTTCTCTCTCTACTCTCTCTTTTCTCTTCTCTCCACCACCATCTATCTTTGCTTTTCTCTGTTCCCCTTCTCTTCTTTTCGCGCCACCTAGTCGTCTTTGTAGCTTCTCTCTCTTCTCTATCTTCTCTTATCTATTCCTACCTTCTTTCTTATCAGCGATCTCTATCTCCTCCACTTTCACTTTCTCCACTTTCTCTTCTCCTAGCCTCTCTCCTTCTACCTCTTCTATCTCTTCTATCTCCACTTCTAGCCTCTCTATTCTTCTGCACCACGCTCTTCCCTTTCTTCCTCACTCTCGCCAAGTCCCACTTCCAAGTTCTCTCTCTTGCTCTCTCAGCCGTAGATCGCAGCACACCACTCATCTACATTGAATATAACTACGCAGTCATCGCGGTGGGCGTACTGATGATGGTCTATGTCACCTTCGGCGGCATGGTCGCCACAACCTGGGTGCAGATCATCAAGGCCGTACTGCTGCTCGCCGGCGGCACGCTGCTCACGCTGTTGGCGTTCTATCAGTTCGGCTTCAACTTTGAGACGCTGGCGACGAAAGCGGTGGCCGCGCACAAGGACGGCGCCAAGATCATGGGGCCGGGCTCGCTGCTGGCCGATCCGGTCACCGCAGTGTCACTGTCCATTGGGCTGGTGTGCGGCACTGCGGGCTTACCGCACATCATGATGCGCTTCTTTACCGTGCCCAACGCTAAAGAGGCGCGCAAGAGCGTGTTCTATGCGAGCGGCTTCATCGGCTTCTTCTTCCTGGTCGTGGGCCTTATGGGCATGGCGTCCATCGTCATTGTCGGCACCGACCCGCAGTTCTTCGAAGGCGGCAAGGTGGGCGGCAACATCATCGGCGGGAGCAACATGCCGGTGATGCACCTGGCGAAGGCCGTCGGGGGCAACCTGTTCCTCGGCTTTCTCTCGGCGGTCGCCTTCGCCACGATCCTCGCCGTAGTCTCAGGGCTTGGGCTCGCGGGGGCCGCGGCGATCTCGCACGACATCTACGCCAACGTCATCCGCAAGGGCACGGCCTCGCAGCAGGAAGAGATGCGGGTGTCCAAGATCGCCACACTGGTGATCGGAGTTGTGGCCGTTGCGCTCGGCATCCTGTTCAAGGGCCAGAACGTGGCGTTCATGGTGGCGCTAACCTTCGGTATCGCGGCTTCGGTCAATTTTCCCTTGCTGATCCTGTCCATGTACTGGAAGGGACTCACCACCCGAGGCGCGCTCTGGGGTGGGATCGCCGGGCTCGTTAGCGCGGTGGGGCTCGTACTTCTGTCGCCGACGGTCTGGGTGAAGGTGCTCGGCAACGCGACGCCGATCTTCCCCTATGACCATCCTGCGCTGTTCTCAATGACCACCGCGTTCCTGGTGACCTGGCTGGTCTCCAAGCTGGACAGCAGCGCGCGAGCGCGCAAGGAACAGGCGGCTTACCCCGATCAGTTCGTCCGCGCACAGACCGGCTTCGGTGCGGCGGGTGCAGCACAGCACTAAATCGGGGCCAGCGTCTGCGATAAGGAGATAAGGAGATGCAGCCCGACTATGTCCTGGAAGCAAGAGGCCTCCCAAGACTTCGGAGCCAAGATCGAATCTGGGCTTGATTGCGATTCAAACAGAAAACGGAGGAGCAATGAGCCACACTAATCCCTACGACGTCGGCATGGACAAAGGCCCGGCGAACTACACACCGCTTACTCCCATTAGCTTTCTCGAGCGGGCGGCCCATATCTATCCTGAGCGCATCGCCACGATCCATGGCGATTGGCAGATCACCTGGAAAGAGACTTATGACCGCTGCCGGCGGCTAGCCTCGGCATTGAGCAAGCGCGGCATCGCTAAGGGCGACACCGTAGCGCTCATGGCGCCCAACGTGCCGGCCATTTATGAGGCCCATTTCGCCGTGCCGATGATCGGCGCGGTGCTCAATACCCTCAATACCCGGCTGGACGCGGAAGCCATCGCGTTCCAGTTGCAGCACGGCGAAGCCAAGGTGCTGATCACCGACCGCGAGTTTTCTCCCCTCATCGAGAAAGTCTTGCCGATGCTGGAGCAGCGCCCGCTGGTGATCGACATCGACGACCCGGAATACCAGGCCGGCAAGCTGCTCGGCGAGAAGGATTACGAAGCCTTCCTAGAGGAAGGCGACCCGAATTTCGCCTGGTCTGGCCCGGCCGATGAATGGGATGCGATCGCGCTCAACTACACTTCCGGCACTACCGGCAATCCCAAGGGTGTGGTTTACCACCACCGTGGGGCGTACCTCAACGCGGTAAGCAACGTCCTTTCCTGGGCCATGCCCCATCATGCCGTATACCTCTGGACACTACCGATGTTCCACTGCAACGGCTGGTGCTTTCCCTGGACCATCGCTGCGGTGGCCGGGACCAACGTGTGCCTGCGGCGGGTCGAAGCCAAGCTGATTTTCGATGCGATCAAGAAACATCAGGCGACGCATTTCTGCGGCGCACCGATCGTGCACAGCATGCTCATCAATGCGCCGGAAGACGTGCGCAGCGGCGTCGGGCACAAGGTCTACGGCTTCATTGCCGGGGCAGCGCCACCGGTCGCGGTGATCGAGGGGATGGAGCGGATCGGTTTCGACATCACCCACGTCTACGGCTTGACCGAAACCTATGGCCCCGCCGCCGTGTGCGCCAAGCACGAAGAGTGGGACAGCTTGCCGATCGAGAAGCGCGCCGAACTCAACGGCCGTCAGGGGGTGAACGCGCCGCTGCAGGAAGCGATGACGGTGTTGGATCCGGAAACCATGAAACCGGTGCCGTGGGACGGCGAAACCATGGGCGAAATCATGTTTCGTGGCAACATCACCATGAAGGGTTATCTCAAGAACCCCACCGCGACCGAGAAAGAGTTTGCCGGCGGCTGGTTCCGCACCGGCGACTTGGCGGTGATCCATCCCGACGGTTATGTCAAGATCAAGGACCGCTCTAAAGACGTCATCATTTCCGGTGGCGAGAACATCTCGTCATTGGAAGTCGAGGACGTGCTGTACCGCCATCCGGCAGTGATTGGCGCGGCGATAGTGGCGCGCCCGGATGAGAAATGGGGCGAGGTTCCATGCGCCTTCATTGAGTTGAAGGAAGGTGGGCAAGCCACCGAAAAGGAAATCATAGAATTTTGCCGCGAGCGCATGGCGCGCTTCAAAGTTCCCAAGACCGTCGTGTTTGGACCGCTGCCGAAGACTTCTACCGGCAAAGTGCAGAAATTCCTCTTACGCGAACGAGCGAACACCTTGAGCAAGCCTTGAGCCCTCAAACAGTGTGGCGTCAGCACACGGCCCGTTCCAGACTGCACCGAAGATCATCAACGCCATGAACGGCTACGACATCGAGGACCTCCGCCTCGAGCATGCATGCGCACGTTCTGCGAAGACCATCACCGAGGCCGACATTGTGCCTGTTCGCCGGCGTTTCGGGCGACAACAACGCGATGCACGTCAACGAGGAGTCCACGCCGCCAGCACGCAGTTTGGCGGGCGCATCGCGCATGGCGTTCTGACGGCCAGCGTCATTTCGGCGGCGGTGGCCAATCGACTGCCCGGCCCGGCACGGTGTACCTCGTGCCAGCAGATGAAGTTCTGCGCGCCGGTCGGCCCGGCGACACCGTGCATGCCACCGTGACCGTGCTGTCGGTGGAAAACGCGAAGGCCCGCGCCGTGCTGTCCACGGTGTGCCGCGTAAAGGGCACCCGTGGTGATCGAGGGCGAGGCCACCGTGATGACTACCTCGATGGCGCGCCGCTGCGCGGCCGCCAATGCCTCCCGCAAGCCCGCGGCTGCCGCGACCCTGGCCTGAACCCGAGGAGCGAACGATAAAGGTACTCGTCCCCTAGCGCCGGCCGGACAAGCGCCACCGCCGTCGTGTACGCTCGGCCGGCGGGCGTCGCATCACAGCGGCGCCCGCTCCAGCGCCGCATGCACGACCTCTCGATCATCATCACGCTCGCCGGCGCGCTCGCGGTCGCGCTCGCCTTCGGCTGGATCACGCAGCGGCTCGGGCTGTCGACGCTCGTCGGCTACATGCTCGCCGGCATCGTCGTCGGGCCTTACACCCCGGGCTTCGTGGCCGACGCGGGGCTTGCGTCGCAGATGGCCGAGATCGGCGTGATCCTGCTGATGTTCGGTGTCGGGCTGCACTTCCACCCGCAGGATCTGCTGCGCGTCTGGCGCATCGCGGTTCCCGGCGCCATCGCGCAGAGCGCCGTCGCCGCCGTCGCGGGCTGGGGGATCGCGCGCGCGTTCGGCTGGAGCCATGGCGCCGGCGTGGTGTTCGGCATGGCGCTCGCGGTCGCGAGCACGGTCGTGCTGATGCGGATGCTCGTCGAGCAGGACCGCCTCAGCACGCGCGACGGCCACGTCGCGGTCGGCTGGCTGATCGTCGAGGACCTGTTCACCGTCGTCGCGCTGGTGATGCTGCCGGCGCTCGCCGCCGAGCGGAGCGACCCGGCCGGGGTGGCGGGTGCGCTCGGGCTCGCGCTCGCCAAGGCCGCGGTGTTCGCAGCGCTCGTCTGGGCAGTGGGGAGCCGTCTCGTCGCGCCCGCGATGGAACGGATCGCGCGCACCCGCTCGACCGAGCTCTTCACCCTGACCGTGTTCGTCGTCGCCCTCGGCATCGCGCTCCTCGCCGCCGAGGTCTTCAACGTCTCCGTGGCGCTCGGTGCCTTCTTCGCCGGATTGGTCGTCGGGCAGTCGCGGTTCGGGCCGCAGGCGGCGGCCGACATGGTGCCGTTCCGCGACGTCTTCTCCGCGCTTTTCTTCGTCTCCGTCGGGATGCTCTTCAACCCGGAGATCGTCACGTCGCAGCCGCTGCTGGTCGTCGGCGCCCTCCTCATCGTGCTCGTGCTCAAGCCGGCGGTGGCGCTCGCGATCGTTGCGCTGCTGCGCGACACGAAGCAGACGGCGCTGACGGTCGCGGTGGGACTCGCCCAGATCGGCGAGTTCTCGTTCATCCTCGGCGTGCTCGGCACGCAGCTCGGCATCCTGCCGGCGGCGGGGATGGACGTTCTGGTCGCCACGGCGATCGTCTCGATCGCGCTGAATCCGCTGCTCTTCCGCATGGTGGTCGCCCGCGAGGCTGGTCCCGCGCTGGCCGAGAGCGATTCGCCGGAACCGGCCGCAGCAGCGCCGGAGGAACGCGGCACTGCGCCCGAGACGGGGCCCGCGGTGGCGCTCACCGGTCTCGGCGAGCTCGGGCGACGCGTCGTTCAGCGCTGCGCCGAGGCGGGTATCCCGGTCTCGGTCATCGACCCCGATCCCGACGCGCTCGCGGGGCTGCGCGGTCGCGGGCTCGCGGTCGTCCGCGGCGATCCCGCGGAGCCGGAGGTGCTGCGGGCGGCGGGTATGGACGACGCGAAGATGATCGTCGTGACCAATCCGACGCTCGCCGAGAAGATGCGGATCTGCATGGCGGCGCGGCAGGTGAATCCGCGCATCGCGATCGTCGCGACCTCGGGCAGCGGCGCGGAGCGGGCGTGGCTGCACGAGTTCGGCGCCGCGTTCGTCTGCGACGCGATCGACGAGATGACCGAAGCGCTGGTGAGGACGGTTCGCGGCGGGCTGTAGCGCGCGGCTACCCCCGCCGCCGCGAGCGCCTGCTCGAGCGCGCAGGCCACCGCGAGGATCCGCCGGTCGGTCATCGCTGTCCCGCAGACCATCAGGCCGACCGGCCCGCTGCCCGGCTCGTGGCACGGCAGGGTCACCGCGCAGCCGTCGAGGAAATTGATCAGGCCGGCATTCCGCAGCACGCGTGCATTCCACTGGAAGTACGCCTCGTCGGAGGCGTCGACCTCGGCGATCGTCGGCGCGACGCACGGCACCGTCGGCATGACGATGGCGTCGAACGGGGCTGCGGCCGCCTCGACCTCGCGGATATATGCGGCGCGGACGAAACCGAGCTCCACGAGGTCCGGCGCCGGGATGTCGTCGCCCATCGCTACGCGCTTGCCGACGCGCGGGTCGTACTCGCCGCTGCGGTCCGCCCAGGGGCGGTGGATCGCGGCCGCCTCGGCACCCGCGTAGCCGCCGCCCTTGAAATACCGGTCCTGCCGGTCGAACGCCGGCATCGCGACCTCGATCACCGCCGCGCCGGCGCGGGCGAGCCTCGACAGTGCGGCCTCGAAGCTCTTACCGACGTGCGCGTCGAGATCGGCGAGCGCGCTCGACTGCGGCAGCATCAGTCGCAGCCCCTTCACCGGCAGCGCCGCCAGCGCTGCATCCGGCTCGCCCGCGAGCACCGCGTCGTAGGCCGCGCAGCACGCCGCGGTCTGCGCGAGCGGCCCGATCGAGTCGAGCGTGTACGAGAGCGGGAACGCGCCGTCCCGCGGCACGCGGCGGGCCGTCGGCTTGAACCCGACCACGCCGTTCAGCGCCGCCGGGATGCGCACCGAGCCGCGCGTGTCGCTGCCGAGCGCCATCACGCTCATGCCGTCGGCGGCGGCCACGCCGGCGCCGGATGACGAGCCGCCGGGCACGCGGCCGGTCTCGCGGTCCCAGACGTTGCGCGGCGTCCCGTAGTGCGGGTTGAGGCCGAGCCCGCCGAACGCGAACTCGACCATGTTGGTGCGGCCGACGAGGATCGCGCCTGCCGCACGCAGCCGCGCGACCGCGGGCGCGTCCGCTTTCGCCGGCGGCGCGCCGGCGAGGATCTTCGACCCGGCGCGCGTCGCGTCCCCGCCGACGTCGAAGAGGTCCTTCACCGCGACCGGCAGTCCGTCGACCGGCGAGCGGACGATCCCGCTCCGCCGCAACCGGTCGGCCAGGTCGGCCTCGGCGCGCGCCATGTCGGCATAGACCTTGAGGAAGGCGCGCGCGCCCTCACCTGCCGGATCAGCGATGCGGGCGAGCACCTGCTCGAGGAGCTCACGACTCGTGGTCCTGCCGGCGGCGAGATCGGTGGCGAGCGCTGCTGCGGGCTTCATGACGGGTCCTTCCCGGTGCATCGGCGGCGGAGTTTAGCCGGAAGGGCTGCAGCCGGGGCAGGGCGCGCGGAGAATGTCGCGATCGCCGCCCCGCTTCGGGCACGGCCGCATGGAGGACCATGATGCTGCTCGCGCATCGCGACTACGATCCGCTCTCTCTCGGCTCGCCGCTGCGGCGACGCCGGCCGTGCATCGCGCTCTGCGTGGTGCTCACGATCCTGCTCGGCTTCGCGGCGCTCGTCCAGCTCAGCCTGATCGGCGGCATGCGCCCGGACGTCGCGAGCGTGTTCCTCCGCGCCCTGCTCCTCTCCAGCCTGCTCGCGCTCGTGCCGCTCCGGATCCTGTGGTACCTCGACCGGCGCGAGCGCGAGACGCCGTGGCTCTTCGCTGCCGCGTTCTTCTGGGGCGGCTTGATCGCGACCGGGCTCGCGCTGCCGTTCAACACTGCCTTCGCGCAGCTGGTGGATGCCTGGGTGACGGCTAACCCCGTGGTCAGGGAAGTGCTCGGGCCCGACGCGGTGGGAATGCTCTCGGCGCCGATCTCGGCGCCGATCATCGAGGAGGCCACCAAGGCGCTCGGCGTGCTCGTGATCTTCTGGCTGCTGCGCGACGAGTTCGACAACATGCGCGACGGGATCGTCTACGGGGCGCTCGTCGGCGTCGGCTTCACGTGGTTCGAGGCGCCGATCTACGTCGCGCAGGGCTATGCCGAGACCGGCGTGGCGCCGTGGGGAATGCAGCTCGGCTGGCGTTATGCGCTGTTCGGGTTCGGCGGACACGCCCTCTTTACCGCGCTCTTCGGCGCCTCGCTCGGGCTCGCCCTGCAGACACGCCGCCGCTGGCTGCGCGTCCTCGCGCCGATCGGCGGCCTGGCGCTCGCCGTTGCCGCGCACGCGCTCAACAACGCGCTGCCGCTCTTCTTCGCGATCGCGGCGGCGGCCGCCGGCGAGCCGCCGCCCGTGGACGACTCCGCGGAACCCAGTCTCGGCTTCTTCCAGGCGTTCCTGTACGGCAGCCTGTTCGAGCTCACCGTGTTCCTGCCGTTCGTGATCATTCTCGCGGTCGCGCTGTGGCGGAGCGGCGTCTGGGAGCGCCGCGTGATCCGCGAAGAGCTCGCGGCCGAGGTCGGGCGGACCGTGAGCCCGCAGGAGTACGACGAGATCGCCGCCGACCGCATGTTCCGCACCCGCCGGATCGATCCGCGGTATCCGCGCGCGTCGGCGGCGATGGTGAACGCGCAGCACGAGCTCGCGTTCCGCAAACGGCGCGTCCGGGACGAGGGCCGCGACCCGGAGGACGATCGCTTGGTCGCGCGGTGGCGCGAGCAGATCGGGCGGTTGACGGGCGCCGGCTAAGGCTCGCGTCGGATACCGTCACGATCCAGCCGCCGGCGCACGCGATCGGCGACGGACACGTCTCGCGCTGCTGAGGCACCGTGGAGCAACTCGCGGCGTGAGCGGGCGCACGGCCCCATGAGCGTCGTTCTCGAAGCTCTATGTTCTCCGGGCGACACCTACGCGCACATCGCCGGCGTCGACGTCGTGCGCGCGGGAGAGGGCGAGTTCTATGTCCTCGAGGACAACCTGCGGGTGCCGTCGAGCGTGTCGTCTACATGCTCGAGAACCGCAAGATGATGATGCGGCTCTTCCTATGCTCCGCAGCGGCCTGAACTCCAGCTGCCTTGGGCCCGATCACAGTCCGATCATCTCCGCCAAAGCGCAACGATTTGCGCGCCTACCCCGGTACGATTGACCGATTGACCGCTCGACTATGTGCCCGGCTGGAGGGCGTACTTCCGGCTGGCGCAGACCCCCCGGGTCATTCGTGAACTCGACGAATGGCTGCGTCACCGGTTGCGCGCCGTGCGGCTGAAGCAGTGGCGCAGCGGGCCGACGATGTTCCGTGAACTGCGCGCGCTGGGTGCCAGCGCGGACCTGGCTGCGCGGATCGCGGGCAACGCGCATCGCTGGTGGCACAACAGCCTCCTCGGCCTGAACCGCGTGCTGCCGGTGGCCTACTTCGACCGTCTCGGAGTCCCGGTTTCTCCTGACCTCAACTTCTCGAACCGCCCGGTGCGGACCCGCATGCCGGGTGGTGTGGGAGGGGCCCGATCAGCGATGATCGGCCCCTATCCCGATGCGGCCGGAATGCTACACGGCCGGACGCTGCATGAAGGGCCTCGCACCCTTCCGGCGGCGGTCGCGCGCAAGTTCCACGCGCGTTCTAAGATCCGCGGCGGTTACCGCGTGGGGTGGCATGGCGATCGACCGGGCGCGCGCGACCATCGGGCAGGTGTTTTTCCAGCGCTGCTTCTATCTCTTCGCCGCAGTGCTGGGGCTCATCATGGTAGTGCTGCTTCTCGAGCCGACGCCGCGCGGGACGGATCCTGATCAACGCGGCGAATCTCCTCGTCGTGGTCGCCGCGGTCGCCGCGGTCGGGCGGACGCGGCTGTCGTTCGTCATCGCCCTTCTTCTCGCTGCGCCAGCGTTGGTCTTCCAGATGCTCGCGATCGACGAGGCGACGCCGGACTACCTCCTGCGATCGTGGGCGTTCGGCGCCATGTTATACGTAGCGACGATCGGTTATCTGCTGCGCTTCGTCTTCCAGCGCGACGTGATGACCAGCGACAAGCTCTATGGCGCCGCGGCCGCGTACCTCATGCTCGGCGTGCTGTGGGCCTACTCTCTACGCGATCGCCAACTATCTCCATCCGGGCTCGTTCGCGCTCGGCGGTGCGGTCGGCTCGCCGGCGCTCGGCGACCTGCTCTACTTCAGCTTCACCGTGCTGACGAGCACCGGCTTCGGCGACATCGTACCGCTGCTCCGGTACGCGCGCGGGCTGTGCGTGCTCGAGCAGCTCATTGGCGCGCTGTTTCTGGCGATCCTGATCGCGCGGCTGGCGGGCGTCTACCCGCCGCGCGGAGAGGATGCCGCAGCGTAGAGCGTGGCGTTCGCCATTGTCCGAAGGGCCCTACGTCTTTCCTGCCTGCCGCAAGCGTTGCGGCGTCCCGATGCAGCCTAGCTTTACGGGAAGATCCCGCTCTGGTATGGCGCGTTCGTGATGTCGTGCTGCGACTGAAGAGTCCGTACAAGGATGGCACCACCCACGTCGTGATGTCGCCGCTGGAGGTCATGCAGCGACTGGCCGCCTTGGTGCCGCCTCCGCGCCTACATCTGGTTCGTTTCCACGGGGTGCCCGCTCCCCACGCCAAGGTACCGGCCGAGATCGTCCCACGCGAGCCCATCAACGCCCATGAACGAGCTCACACTGCGCACGGCGCGACGCCAAGCCGCATGAGTTGGGCGCGTCTGCTCAAGCGCCTCTTCGAGATCGACATTGAACACTGTCCACACTGCGGCGGCAAACCTGAAGATCCTATGCCGCCATCGATGGATCCCGCGGTGATTGTCGGAATCCTCACCCATCTAAACTTGCCCGCTCGCGCCCCGCCGCGCTCACCGGCGCGGGCACCGCCGCTGTTTCAGGCGGCCTGATCGCCACCCCAGATTGCCACCCAGCGCCCAGATGCCATCCGGCTGCGTCGCTGACCCGGGGATCGCGCTCGGCTTGCATTCTCCCGGTAGGAGCATCCGCGTGAACTCGAGCTGCCTTAGGCCCGATCACTGTCCGATGATCCCCGTAAACCGCAACGATTTGCGAGCCGACCCGGTCGATTGATCGATTGACCGCTCAGCGGCGCAGATCTTCGGCATGCCCTCGCCCGTAAACGCGCGCAAGAAGAGCTCGACCAGGCGATCGGCTTCGAACGCCTCGCGTCCGGCATCCTCGCGTCGCTGCTCCTCGCGCGCCCGGACGACGAGGCGCGCGCGATCGAGCGGGGCTCCAGGACATCGGTGCGTTCCTCGGGTTGGAGCAGGCAAGCTTGTGGGAGCGGGTTCCCGATCGCGACGAGTTCCGCAGAACGCACCATTGGCAGGCTGCGGAACTGCCTGCGCCGTCCGTCGCACCCGACCTGCCGTGGGTCAGCGCCCGGTTGATCCGCGGCTCGGTTGTCCGCTTCACGCGGGACACCGACCTCCCCCCGGAAGCGGTCGCCGACCTGCCGATGCTGGCCGAGCTCGGGCTACGCTCGATGCTGGCCGTGCCGTTCCTCGTCTCCCGCACGGTCGCCGGGGCGCTTTTTCTCGCGAGCACGCACGAGGACCGCACGTGGCACGAGGGCCTCGTCCCCGGGGTGAGTCTGCTCGCCGGGTGTTCGCGAGCCTGCACGCGGGCCAATCGTCGAGCGCCGGAAGCAGCCCGCGGAGGTCGAGGCGCACAGTCGCGAGCGCCTGGCGCATCTAGTGCGGGTGCACACGGCGGGGGAGATGTCGGTTGCGCTCGCCCACGAGATCACCCAGCCGCTGGGGGCGATCGAGAACTACGCGCTGGCATGCTCTCTTCGGAACGCAGAAGCTGATTGCGTTCATGAACGCCTAGGCCGCTTCAGGTCAAACTCCAGTCCGGCGTTCTCTCGCAACGGCATCCAAATCGCCCGCCGGGTACGCGTGCAGCGGCTCACTACGCGTTTCCGCACGGTCCTCAGAGGGGAGGCGACGCTAGTGACACCTCGCACACTCGTCTTCTTCGGTGCCCCACTCAATGTTGCACGGCTAGAGTGCGAGTGCAGTCTCAGAGCGTTCCTCGCCAGCCGGAAATCTGACCGTTAGGAGTCGCGTGAAAATAACTTGAGCATTATTTTCTTCCGCCGCGGAAGGATCGCGTAGTTCCAATCGCCATGAAACTCGGCATGCTTGAGATTCAGCGCGTTGAGTCTGCGCGTCGGGCACTTTGATTCCGGTCGGATATTTTCCCGAGTCCAGCTCGGCGCGAATGCGCAGTCCAGCACGAGTCCTGGTGTTCGCGATCAGGTTGATGATGACCTCGTGGCTCACCAACGGGCGACCGCGCCAGTTTTCGGTGATGTGGCTGAACATGCGATGCTCGATCTTGTTCCATTTGCTGGTGCCGGGCGGGAAATGGCGCACATGAACAGGGAACCCCAGGCGCGTCGCCAGATCCTGCAGCGCCACCTTCCACAGGCGACAGCGGCTGCCATTGCTGCCGCCCCCATCGGCGGTGATCAGCAGTTCGCGGGCTCGGGGATAGCGTTTCGCCCCCATCTTCTGCCACCATCGGCCGATGGCCTGGACCGCGAACTGCGCCGTGTCGTGATCGATGCCCACGCTCACCCAGCCCTCGTTCAGACTCAGGTCGAAGACCCCGTACGGAATGACCTTGCCCAGTTGCTCGTCCACGAAGTCGTGGATCACCACTTCTTCGGGCTCGCCCTTGGGCTGCCACTCCCGCCCACCATTCTTGAACGGGCCGACCAGCTCCTTCTTCTTGGTATCCACCGAGATCACCGGCTGGCCGCGCTGCTGAAATCGCTCGACCGAGCCGTTGATATACTCGAACTGCGCATTGCGGTCCGGATGCGAACCGCCTTCCTTGGTCTTGCGGTTGCTCTGCAGGCTGTAGCCGGCCTGCTTGAGCATCGCCCCGACCGTCCAGGCGCCCACCGGATGCCCGCTGGCGCGTCAGCGCTTGCGGCCAGATTCATCGTGCTCTTGCACGTCCAGCGCAACGGCGACATCGGATCGCCCCGCGTGTTCGGTTCGATCAATCGGTCCAGCGCCTGCGCCAACCCAGGATCCGTTTCGGTCAGCCGCTTGCGCCCGCCGCCTTGCTTGCGGATCCGCGCAGCCACCGGCGCCCGCGGATTCTTCTTGCGCGCCGCCAGCTCGACCAGTCCCTTGCGGATGGTATTGCGCGACATCCCCGTCGCGCCGCTCACCGCGCTCACCCCACCTCGCCCGTAGGTCTGCGCTTCCGTCGCCGCCCATTGCCGGCGCATGCGCTCATCCATCAGCGGCGCAAGTGCTCGATACCGCGATTTGATCTGGCGAAGCGCAGCTGCATCCTGCATACCCTCATTAAAGGTCAAGAAACAGAATTGATCAAGTTATTTTCACGCGCTTCCTTATCACCGCAGCTCGGGCATTCCCAGCGGATGACGCCGCTGTCGGCGTCGATGAAATTCTCGATCTTGCCAGGGCAGGGCTTCCTGTTCGGACGTCTCCGACAGGATGGACGGCCTCGATCGCCGCGGCCTGCAGCGGCAAGCGTCGCGCTCATGACGATCCGCGCGAGGAACTCGGCAAGCAATCGCGCCGGGCGTGGCATGTCTGCAATCGAGCCCGTCTCGTCCAGGAAGTGGGTGAGATCGGTGATCCAGGTGTCGCCCACCGGCAGCTTCCTGCAATTGCCTGCTGATACGATTCCGTTCGACACTAGAAGCCGATCGGTCAAGCATTATGGCAAAGAAGGAAACGGCGTTGTCGCCAGACGGGGAGGCTGCGCAACGCGAGAGTTTCTCGACCGCTCGCGCGCGCCGAGCTCGTTACCTGCTCGAGGACCCCACCGGAACGGTCCCTGCGGACCGAGAGCGGCTTGCCCGGCGCCAGCTGCGTCCAGCCCCGCGAAGCTCGCCGCCAGTTTCCGTCAGCGACTCCAGGGGTGGAGGCGCGCCACGCGCTTCTTTGGCTGGCGCGAAGCGGGCGCCTTCGGGCGAGGCCTCAAGGTCTGGCTCGACGAAATCGAGCGCGAACTTCTGCCCATTGATCCTGCGCGGGCGCACAGAGCTCGTCGAGGCGTACCTCGAGGCGGATCACATCTTCTTCGATCATGCTGACGACTCGAACGGCGCGATTGACGATGTCCGAATGCCGCGCGGGCTGCCGGCTCTGGCTCAAGGCCGCGAAGGCGCACCCAGCGAGCCGAGATCGACTGGGTGGAACACGTGTACATGCCCTGGTAAGGGCTGACCAGTACGGTGCCCGGGATGAATTGCTCCGCTGTTCGGATAGCCTGTTCGATCAGCCGGCGCTGCGCCGTGCTCGCAGGGCGGTTCGAGGGCGATCTGTACCTCGCGATGCAGCGAGGGAAACGAATCACGACACGGCCGACTATAGTCGATACGCCGCAAGCGCGGCCATGCCTGCTGGCCGATGTGCTTCAGGATCCGCGGACTTGTCGACCAAGGCCGTCCTGTCGTATAGCCCGGACCCGAATCCGCTGCAAAAGGCGCAATTCGCCGATCGCTATCTGCGCTTCGGCCGCGCGCAGGAGGCGCTGCGGGTGGCTCGACGGGCAATGGGCGTTTCACGAGGACCAGCGTCAGCGGTTTCGCCCGGGCCTACGAAGCCCTCGGGGACGCCGAGCGGCTCACCGATACTCGCAGGCGACTATTCACGGCCACGGGATCCGCGGAGGACTTTTCGCGTACCGCGCATGTTTACTCGCCTCCGGAGTGGGAAACGGCAAACGCCGAGGCGCGCGGATCGGGCGCAGGCTACGGACTATGTGATCGGCGCCGCGCACCTGTTGCTCGCGATCGAGGACGATCGTGGCGCCGAGCGATTGCTGGTCGATCGCCGAGCGTCGATTCGAGGCGAAAGCTACTACCACCTGCTGCCGATTGCCGAGACGCTCGAATCAAGGGGACGGCTCTGTCGGGCGCTGTCGCCTGCTATCGGGCGCTCCTGGATGCGATCCTCGCACGGGCCTATGTCCAGGCGTACGCCCACGGGGCGCGTTACCTGGCGAAGCTCCGCTCACTTGCGCTGAGGATCGGCGACTACGGTGCGCTATCCACGCACGACGAGCTTGAACGACACCTCCAGGCCAAGCATGGACGCAAGACAAGTTTCTGGAGCCGCGTGAAACGCGTGTAGCGCCCACATTCCTGCCGCCGGGACATCCGGGTGCTTCATTCGGTCTCGTCCAGGGGCGGCAGATGGCGCGGCAGGTCCATCGCATCATGGAGCAGTCGAGCACCTCGATCACCTCGCGTCCCTGATCGTGGCCGACCCGGAACAGCACGAAATGACGCCCTTTGCGGCCCTGGCGAGCGACATGCAGCGTGTACAGTCCCTTGGCGATGTCGGTGCGGGTTTTCGCGCCGATGACCGTCGGACCGCCGGCGAGCGCCTCCACCGCCGTGGACAGCGTCTCGGCATAGACGCGCGCTTGCGCCTCGCCGAAGTGTTCCAGCGTCCAGCGCACGATGTCCTGGAAATCAGCCTCGGCGGCTGCCGTGAGGCGCACTGGTCAAGGACGCGTCCCCGCCGTCACCGGGAGCGTGTTCTGGGGCTTTTCTCGGCGATGGTTCTGTCAGCGACTGAGGCAAGATGGCGTTTGAGCGCGGCGGGCGACTCGAAGCTGCGAAATCGTCCCTGCGTCGATGTCGGCGACGCCGACACGCGCGGCTTCGCGCAACGCCCTGAGACGGACCTTCTCCTCGACCTCCCGGCTCTCGAGCAACCGCAGTCCTTCGCGCAGCACTCGCTCGCGTTCTGGTAACGCCCGGAAGCAACGAGCCGCTCGACCAGCTCCGCCTGATAGTCGGTGAGGACGACATTGCGCGTCGGCATGTGCACTCCACGGTGGCTGCGATGGCGATTGGCATATTATGCCATAAGCGCCTCCCGCAACAGGAACTGTAGGCCTTCCCGCGGCAAGGACGGGCAGTCACGAGGCGAGGATCCGTGACCTGCCTGGACAAGCGCGCTCTATTCGGTTGCTTTTGGCGAGAGAGCACCTTCCGGATCTGGACTGAACCCGCCTCCCGTTTCGGGGCGCACGAAGGTGGCGCCGCCCAAGGGCGGGGCGGAGGGGCTGCCGCCCGCTCGTATCGTGCTGACTACAGCCCCAGCAGCGGCAGCTGCCCCTTCGGATAACGCGTCCCCTGCACGCCAGAGTCGTCGATCGCGCGCGCGAGCGCGCTCGCCTCGTCTGCGGAGAGCTTGACGTCGAGCGCCGCGAGGTTCTGCCGCAGGTGCGTCCGACGCTTTGTCCCGGGATGGGCACCATGTCGGGACCCTGCGCGAGGAGCCACGCGAGCGCGAGCTGCGCCGGGGAGCAGCGCTTTGCGTCCGCTATCTCCATCAACGGGCGCACGAGCGCGGCGTTGCGCTCGAGGTTCTCGCCCTGGAAGCGGGGATGGTCGCGGCGGCGGTCGTTCTCGCCGAGGTCGGCGAGGGTGCTGATCGCGCCGGTGAGCATGCCCCGCCCGAGCGGGGAGTAGGGTACGAAGCCGACGCCGAGCGAGCGGCAGGCGGGGAGGATCTCCTGCTCGACGAAGCGGCACCACAGCGAGTACTCGGTCTGCAGCGCGGCGATCGGATGCACGGCGGCGGCGCGGCGCAGCGTCTCCGGTCCCGGCCTCGGAGAGGCCGAGATAGCGCACCTTGCCCTCTTCGACCAGGCGCTTCATCGCCCCGACGGTGTCCTCGATCGGCACGCTCGCATCGACGCGGTGCTGGAAGTAGAGGTCGATGACGTCGATCCCGAGGCGGGCGAGGCTCTTGTTGCAGGCCTCGATCACGTACTCGGGGCGGCCATTGGCCGCCGGCTTCCCGTCGGGGGTGCGGACGTTGCCGAACTTCGTCGCGATCACGGCTTTCGCGCGATAGCCGTCGGCGAGCGCGCGGCGGAGCAGCTCCTCGTTCTTCCCGTCGGCGTAGGCGTCCGCGGTATCGAGGAAGTTCGCGCCGGCATCGAGCGCCTCGCGGACGGTGGCGACCGCTTCCGCCTCGTCCACCGGCCCGTAGAGGCTGGTCATCGCCATGCATCCGAGCCCCAGCGCCGAGACCTCGAGGCCGCCGTTCCCGAGACGTCGCGTTTGCATCGCTCACCTCCGTTCCTGGGTTGGATCGCGAGTCTACCTCTACAATCACGCGACCGAACCGAAGGCACGCCCGATGACGCCGCAGACCGTCCGCATGCTGACTCGCTACAACGCCTGGGCGAACCGGCTGATCTTCGACGCCGTGGCCGCGCTGCCGGCGGGCGAGGCGACCCGGGAACGGCAGACGCTCTTCAAGAATATGGTCAATACGCTCAACCATCTGTACACGGTCGACGTGATCTGGCAGGCGCACCTCGAGGGGCGGGAGCACGGCATCCCGGCGCTCAAGACCGTCCTTCACCCGGCGTTCGACGACCTGTGGCCGGCGCAACAGGCGATCGACGAGTGGTATGTCGCCTACGGCGACCGTCTGACCGAGCAGGGCCTGAACGAAACGGTGGGCTTCACGCTCATCGGCGGTAACCGGGGGACGATGCGCCGCGGCGACATCCTGCTCCACGTCGTCAATCACACGAGCTACCACCGCGGCTGGGTCGCCGACATGTTCTACCAGGTGCCGAAACATCCGCCGACGACCGATCTGCCGGTGTTCCTGCGGGAGCACGGAACGCTTGTCTGACGCAATTGACGCCATGCGCCGTCTCATCGTCGCGTTCGCCGCCGCGCTCGCGGCGTGCACCACCGCCTCACCGCCGCCGGCGGCCATGAAGACCCTGAGCGGTACATTGACCTACCGGCAGCGCATCGCCCTGCCGCCGCAGACCGAGGCCGTCGTCCGGCTCATCGACGTGTCGCGCGCCGACGCCCCGGCCACGGTGCTTGCAGAGACGCGCTTCAGGGTCGAGGGTCAGCAGAGCCCGCTGCCGTACAAGCTTTCGTACGATGCAGCGCGGATCGATGAGCGGATGCGCTATGCGGTGAGCGCGGAACTGCGCGCCGGGGAACGGATCCTGTTCTTGAATACGGTACGCCACAGCGTACTCACCCAGGGCGCGCCGTCTGACAATGTGGAAATCCGGCTCGACCAGAACCAGGGACGCTGACATGACACCTTCGGACCGACAGGCCGCACAGCTCGCCGACGCGGGCAACTATCTCGCCGGCGGGGGCCTCGGGCTCTTCCAGCTACCGCCGGATCTCAACCTCGTCGTCGAGCGCGGACAGGGCAGCCGCGTCTGGAGCGTCGCAGGGAAGGAGTACATCGACTATCACTTGAGCTCCGGTCCGGCGCTGCTCGGCCATGCGCATCCCGGGGTCGTGGAAGCGGTCGCCGCGCGGCTCGGGAAGGGCACCGCCTACTACTTCCTCGCCGAGCCCGAGATCGCGCTCGCGAGGCGGCTCGTCGAATCCGTGCCGTGCGGGGAGGTGGTGCATTACACCGGCTCGGGCACCGAGGCGACGTTCTACAGCCTGCGCATCGCGCGCGCCTACACGAAACGGACGAGGATTCTCAAGTTCGAGGGCTCGTGGCACGGCATGCACGACTACAGCTTGTGGGGCACGGTGCCGGTGGCGCCGTCCGACTATCCGCGCGCGAAGCCCGATTCGGTGGGAATCCCCGCCCAGGCGGGCGACACGGTCCTGGTGACGCCGTTCAACGAGACCGCCCGCGCGGTCGAGATGATCGAGCGCCACGCCGCGGAGCTCGCCGCGGTCATCGTGGAGCCGCTCCAGCGCGTCCTGTTGCCGGAGCCGGGTTTCCTCCAGGCACTGCGCGAGGTGACGCAGAAACACGGCATCGTGCTGGTGTTCGACGAGATCGTGACCGGATTCCGGATCGCGTGGGGCGGCGCGCAGGAACGCTACGGCGTCGTGCCCGATGTCGCCTGCTACGGCAAGGCGATGAGCGGCGGCTTTCCGATGGCGGCGGTCGTCGGCAAGGCGGACGTGATGGCGGTGCTCGACGTGCGCAAGCGCCCACGCGCGGAGGTCGTCTGGGCGACCCACACGCTCGCCCGCAATCCGATCGGCGCCACGGCCGGCTGCGCCGCGCTAGCCGCGCTGTCGCAGCCCGGCGTCTACGAACGGCTGCACCGGACCGGGTCGCGGCTGCGCGCGGGCATCGTCGCTGCCGGCGAGCGCCACGGGTTCGCGGTGCAGACGCCCGGCGAGGACGCGGTGTTCGGCGTGCGCTTCACCGCCCGCAAGCCCTTGCGCACCTGGATGGATCTCACGACCGCCGACAAGGAGCTCGGGCTTCGCTGGGCGCTGGAGATGATCCGGCGCGGGATCCTGGTCAATCCCAACGAGAAGATCTACATCTCGATCGCCCACACCGACGCCGACGTCGAACGCACGCTCGAGGTCGCGGACGAGGCGTTCACCGCGATGAAGCGTTCGAGCTAGAGCCGGATGTAGTTCTCCAGCGGCAGCGCGTAGCGCAGAAAGACGAGCGCGCCGGTGTCGCTGACGAGCTCGGTATGGTGCGCGCCCTCGTGCGCGACTTCGTAGTCCCCCGCGCGCAGCGTCGATCCGCCGAGGTACCGCACTTCACCCTCGAGGACGATGCACTCTTCGCTCGCCGGATGGTCGTGGGCCGGCGCACGGGCTCCGGGCTCGAGCCGGACGAGGTAGGACTGCGCCGTGCCGTCGGTGTACAGCAGCTTCACCCGGACCCTCGGCAGTACCTCGAGCCAACCCTCGTCGCTGGCCGGAATGGTGACGAACCCGGGGGCGGCAGCGCGGGCGAGGATCCGTGCGCGCAGCGCCCTCGCGCGGTCGGCCGGGGGCTGTACGGGGGCGATCGCCGCGCACAGCGCGACGATGACCCATTCAGGCAGGACGTTCATTCTTAACCCTTTTCTTTTCCAACCGGGTAGTTCCACCCCGCACTCAGTATACGGCGCCTCGGTCGAGCTGGATCATGCGGACTAATACCTTTGGCTTACGACGGCCTATGCCTTGGGTCGATTCGCCCCGCGCGCCGAAGAGGAAATAATTCCTCCGTCCCGTCCACAGCCCAGAGGAGCGGCCATGCAAGCGAAATTCCTGATCAGCGCCCCGGCTTTCTCGAGACTAGGCCCGGCCGCAGGCGACCGCGGCTGGCGCAGCGACCCGGACTACGCGCAGCGCACCGTCGAGCGGGTCATTGCGCGGTCGCCCGCCGGCGGCGGGCGCGAGATCGGCGGCCGCCGGCTCGAGGACCTCGCGGCGATGTCGGGCGAGTTTGCTGCGGCGAGCGTCGGGGAGGTCATCGCGACCATCGCCCGCTTCTTCGGCGAGCGGCCGCCGCGGGTGGAGGCCGAGGGCGTCGAGTACGCCGTCGGGGCGACCCTCGCCGCGTTCGAGCCGCTGGCTGCCTGATCGCTTGCCGGTGAGCCCGCTCGCGGGCGAAGATCAGGTCCCCCGGCGAGCCGACGAGGACCGCGATGGATCTGCGCATCATCGAGGTGGCGTGCTTCAGGAAGGCGCTCGGATGACGCCTGCCGCGGCAGCCGGCACGGTGCGCCTCGGCGACCTCACCGTGAACCGCATGGGGTTCGGTGCGATGCGGGTCTGCGGCCCGGACATCTGGGGTCCACCGAAGGATCGCGCCGCGGCCCACCGGGTGCTCCGGCGCGCGATCGAGCTCGGCGTGAACTTCTTCGACACCGCCGACAGCTATGGGCCGGAGGTGGACGAGACGCTGATCGCCGAAGCGCTCCATCCCTATCCCCCCGGGCTGGTGATCGGCACGAAGGGCGGGCTCGTGCGGCCGACGCGCCACGCCTGGGATCCGGATGGGCGGCCGGAGCATCTGCTGCGCGCGCTCGACGGCAGCCTGAGGCGCCTCAAGCTCGAGCGGATCGACCTCTATCAGTTCCACGCCCCGGATCCACGGGTGCCGTTCGCCGAATCGATTGGCGCTCTCGCCGGCGCGCAGCGTGCGGGCAAGATCCGCCACCTCGGCGTATCGAACGTCACGCTCCGCCAGCTCGCCGAGGCGCGCCGTATTGCGCCTATCGTCGCCGTGCAGAACCGCTACAACCTCGAGGACCGCGGCTCCGAGGACGTGCTCGCCGCGTGCGAGCAGGCGCGGATCGCTTTCCTCCCGTGGTACCCCCTCGGCGCCGGGCGGGTGCTCCGGTCATCGAAGGTGCGACGGATGGCTGCCCGTGCAGGGCGCGACACCGTCGCAGGTAGCGCTCGCGTGGCTGCTCGCCCGTTCGCCGGTAATGCTCCCGATCCCTGGGACCGCGTCGATCCCGCACCTCGAGGAGAACGTTGCCGCGGCGGCGTTGAAGCTCGCCGCCGCGGACCTGGCAGTGCTCGGCTGAGCCCTCAGGCCGCCAGCGCCTCCGGCGTGACCAGCCGCGCGATGGCGCGCTCCGCGCGCGCGAGCGCCGCCTTCTTGCTTCCCTCATCGATCGCCAGGCCTTCGGCGTAGACGAACTCGACGTCGTCGATTCCCAGGAAGCCCAGGAACTGCCGGACGAACGCGGTTTCGCTGTCGCCCGCGGTCCCGGCATACCGGCCGCCGCGCGTAGCGAACACGTACGCTTTCTTCCCGGTAAGCAGCCCCTGCGACCCCTTCTCGGTGTAGCGGAAGGTAACCCCCGCGCGCGCGATGTGATCGAAGTAGGCCTTGAGCGTCGACGGCACGCCGAAGTTGTACATCGGCAACCCGATCACGATGACGTCGGCGCGACGCAGCTCGTCGATCAGCGTGTCGGAATAGCCGACGACGGCTTGCTGCTCGGGGCTGCGCTCGCCTGCCGGGGTCAGGAACGACTGGAAGCGTTCGGCGGTCAGGTGGGGCACCGGGTCCCGGGCGAGGTCCCGGGTGAGAACGGCCGTGCCCGGGTTTTGCGCCCGCCATTCGGCGACGAACTCGCGGGCGAGGCGGCTCGACTGGCCACCGTCGGAAAAGAGGCTGGTGTTGAGCTGGAGCAGGGTTTTCATGAGCATCTCCTAGTTGAGTGCCTCCATATTCGTATTTACTGATCAGATAAAAAAGTAGAAGATTTCGGCCTAACTGATCGAACCATTAGATAGATGGCGACGACCCCTCGCGTCGCGCTCGACCAGTGGCGCGCCCTGCTCGCGGTCGTCGAGGCGGGCGGTTATGCGCAAGCGGCCGACGCCCTGCACAAGAGCCAATCGGCCGTGACCTACGCCGTGCAAAAGATCGAGTCCGCGCTCGGCGTGAAGGTGTTCGAGATCCGCGGCCGCAAGGCGGTGCTCACCGAGGCCGGCCAAGTGCTCGTTCGCCGTGCGCGCACGCTCGTCGAGGAAGCGGCGGCGCTAGAGCAGGGCGCCAAGGCCATGGCGGCGGACTGGAAGCCGGAGCTGCAGCTCGCGGTGGAGGTGATCTTCCCGACCTGGCTGCTGCTCGAGTGCCTCCGCGACTTCGCCGCCGAGCGGCCCGAGACGCGCATCGAGCTCTACGAGACGGTGCTCGGCGGCACCGACGAGGCGCTCGAAGCGCGCCAGGTCGATCTCGCGATCGTCTCGCAGGTGCCGGAGGGTTTCCTCGGTGACCTGCTCCTGCGACTGCGGTTGATCGCCTGCGCGCACCCGGACCACCCGCTGCACCAGCTCGACCGGGAGCTCACCGACCGCGATCTCCGGCGGCATCGGCACCTCGTCATCCGCGATTCCGGCATCGAGCGCACCCGGCCGGGGCTCTGGGCCGGCGCCGAGCAGCGCTGGACCGTCAGCCACAAAGCGACTTCGATTCGGGCCGCCACCATGGGGCTCGGATTCGCGTGGTATCCCGAGGAGAACGTCCGCGACGAGCTCGCGGCCGGCGTCCTGAGGCCGCTGCCGCTCAGGGAAGGAGCCGAGCGCTGGGCCGATCTCTATCTCGTATTCGCGGACCCCGACTACGCCGGGCGCGACGAGCGGCGGCTCGCCGAGATCATCCGCGCATCGGTCGCGAGAGCGTGCGCCGGCGCGGCGCGGCGATCCTGACCGATAATCCCCCGGGATGGACGCCGACGATCTCAATGCCAGGCTGAGCGGCACGCTGCCGGCGCTGCTCGGCATGCGGTTCGTCGAGGCGAGCCCCGATCGCGTGGTGGCCGAGCTGCCCATCCGCGACGATCTGCGCACTATCGGGGGCGCGCTTCACGGCGGAGCGCTCATGGCGTTCGCCGACACCGTGGGCGCGGCGGCGACGATCGTCAACCTGCCCGCCGGCGCGACGACGAGTACGCTCGAGTCAAAGACCAACTTCTTCGCCGCGGGGCGTTCGGGCGTGGTGCGCGCCGAGGCAACGCCGTTGCACCGCGGGAAGACAACGATGGTCTGGCAGACGCGGGTCACCGACGAGACCGGCCGGCTGCTCTCGCTCACGATCCAGACGCAGATGGTGCTCCGTTCGAGGTGAGGGGGCAGCGCGCCGATAGGCTGCTACGCGAGGCGCGCGTCCTCTAATCGATCTTCATCTCCTTGATGATCGGCCGGAACTGCGCGAGCTGCTTCTTCAGGATCGCGTCCTGGTCGGCGGACGAGGAGCCGACCGGCTCGGCGCCGATATCGGCGAACCGCTTCACCACCTCGGGATTCTTCACCGCCGCCGCGGTCTCGCGCTGCAGGCGGTCGATCACGTCGCGCGGCGTCTTGGCCGGCGCGAACAGGCCGTTCCAGCCGTCGGCCTCGAGGCCCGGGTAGCCCAGCTCCCGCACCGTCGGCACGTCGGGCAGCTCGTGGATGCGCTTGGAGGCGTTCGTCGCCAGTGCGCGCAGCTTGCCGGCCTTGATGTCCGCGAGCGACGACGAGAGCTGATCGCCGCCGACCTGCAGCCGGCCGGCGAGCAGCTCCTGCTTGAGTGGCGCGGCGCCCTTGAGAGGCACATGCGTCATCTCGACGTTCGCTTCGCGCTTGAACGCTTCGCCGATCACGTGCATGAACGATCCCGGCCCGGTCGAGCCGTAGCTGTAGTGGACGTTCTTGTTGGTTTGCAGGAACGCGGCGAGCTCCTTCAGGTCCCTGGACGGGATCGTCGGGCTTGCGGTGATCACCAGCGGCACGAAGACGGCGATCGAGATTCCCGGCGAAATCGGTGTCGACGTTGTACAGCGGCCGGTTGGCGATCTGGGCGGCCGCCGAGGCCATCGGGAACGTGACGTTGTGCATCAGGATCGTGTAGCCGTCGGGCGGTGACTTCGCGACGACCTCGGCGCCGAGTTGGCCGCCGGCGCCGCCGCGGTTTTCGACCACCACCGGCTGACCGATGCGTCTCCGTCATCCGCTGGGCGACCAGCCGGGCGACGATGTCGGTGGTCCCGCCGGCCGGGAACGGCACGATGATCTTCATCGGCTTCGTTCGGGGAAAGCCTGCGCGAGCGAATGCTGCGCAAACGCGGCGAGCGCGGCGCACAACGCCGCCTGGCGAGCTTCATCCTCATGGTAGCGAGTCCCTCCTTCGGGTCCGCGGGTTGTACTCCAAACGCCGGCGGTTGTCAGCACCCCCGCGGGCGTTGCGCGACAATCCGGTGACTCTCGCGGAAGGAGGATCCCAGTGAACGCACGCGCCCAGCGGTTCAACGTCAGCCACCGCGCCCGCTCCAAATTCGAGCGGCGCGGCCTGCGCAGCTACTTCGAGTACCGCGACCTCGGCATCGAGCGCGCCACCCGCGGCAAGGTGGTCGCGCACGTCATCCGCGCGCGGCCGGGGAAGGCACCGCATGGCGAGTGGCACTATCATGACTGCGATGTGCAGTTCGTGTACGTGCTCAAGGGCTGGGTGAAGTTCGAGTACGAGGGCGTCGGGAAGCGTACGATGCGCGCGGGCACCTGCTTCTACCAACCGCCGAGCATCCGGCACCGCGAGCTTGCGCATTCGCAGGACCTCGAGATGATCGAGGTGGTCGCGCCGGCGAAATTCGAGACCCGCGACGCGAAAGCGCCGGCCCGCGGGCGCAAGTGAGAACGGCGATGGAAGCCCTCGGCAAGGCACGGCGGAAAGCCGCACGGAGCTGATACGACGATGCCCTACCTCTTCATCGCCAGCATGGACGTGGACCCGGACAAGGAAGCGCTGTTCAACGAGGTCTACGACACCGAGCACATCCCGCTCATCCTCAAGGTGCCGGGCGTCATCTCCGCGCGGCGCTGCACGACCGAACCGCTGACCATGATCATCGGCGGCGAGAGGAAGACGATCGTCGCCGAGGGCGAGCCGAAGTACAGCGCGGTCTACGAGCTCGAAAGTCGCCGCGGTGCTGGTGAGCGAGGGCTGGGCGAAGGCGGTCGATGCGGGACGCTGGCCGACCCAGGTGCGGCCGTACACCCGCAACCGCCGGCACGTGCTGAAGAAGCTGACCGGCTGAGTCAGGGCGAGCG